>CAWELY010000006.1:0-376833 GCA_963810005.1 uncultured Acidobacteriota bacterium | reverse complement strand
ACCGGACAGCAACTGTTCGGAAAGACGCGGCCAAACCCCGCCGGATTTCCCCGGGGCAGTGCAAGCTTTGCTCTTGGGGCCCCGCCATCGAAAACCGGAAAGGACCGTTGTTGTATCCACGGACCGTAGTTGTACACTACCGGCGGGTTGAGACTTGAAAACGGAAATCTTGGGCTGTGCGGGTTGTCGGGCAGAGGTGGATGGTCATTCTAAACACACAGGAGGTCGCGAATGGTAAGCATTCCTAAGCATGTGCAGGACTTTTTCCCAGGCAAGATGGGTTGGGTAGCCACCGCTACAAAAGAGGGACTGCCCAACGTCACTCCCAAAGGATCAGTCCGAGTATTGGACGATCAGCACGTTATTTTCGCCGATCTCTTTTCTCTGAAGACCCGGCAGAACCTAGAGCAGAATCCTCGTGTGGCGGTGACAGTAATCGATCGCGGCAACTCACAAGGGTTACCAGATCAAGGGAACGGCAGAACTGGTCTCGTCGGGTCCGCTTTACGACCAGATGGCAGAGCAAATGAAGCAATTAGCCCCTTCACTGCCCCCGCCGATGTATGTCGTCAAGATCGCGGTGGAGTCTGTTTACGATCAATCCGTAGGACCAGATGCCGGCAAACAAATTGCCTGAGCGAGTTAAGAGTTCCGCGTGTGGCGCATAGACCGTGCTCGGGCCGACGCGTGCGACCACGGAGGCCATCGTGCCTTCTTCACTCTTCATCGACTGTGCTCAGAGGATTCCATCCGCCTGGGATCGAGTGCGCCGGATGCGGGAAAGCACTTGCTTCCATCCATAGGAGTTGATATTTTCGGCGTTGAAGGAAGCGGCCGCGGAATTTTGCGCCCGCGCGTATAATAGTGAGCGCAGCCTTTGCGGTCTCGCGACAATAGGTGAATTCATTCAGGAGTGAATCATGGGCGAAACAATGATTGCACCTCCTATGCCGGAAGAGCAGCCGGGCGATTCTTTCCTAAGCCGTGCGGTCGGAATCTTCATCTCACCGGGACGAGCATTCGAATCGATCGTGCGCCGGCCGGATTTTCTTACCCCGCTGATTATCGCTATCGTGGCGGCCATCGCGGTTTCGGAAACCATGATGCAGAAAATTGGGATGGAACGAATCGTCCGCCGGACGATCGAACTCAGCGGCAACGCCTCTCGGATGAGTGCGGAGCAGGTGGAGCAAGCGGTCCACCAGGGCGCCACCCTCGGAGCCATCCTCGGCCGGGTCGGAGAGTTGGTGGGGGCGCCGATTTACCTGCTGATCGTGGCGGCGGTGGGATTGTTCATTGTCAACGTCATGTTTGGAGCCACGACCAATTTCAAGGTCAGCTTCTCGGTCGTGTGTTACGCCTACTTAGTCGGTTTGGTGGGCACAGTGCTGGCACTCGTCCTGATCCTCTTCGGCGATCCCGAGCAGTTCAATCCCCAGAACTTCATTCCGAGCAACGTCGGGTTCTTCCTGAACCCGCACGAAACCTCAAGGCCTCTCTATGCCATCGCCAGTTCCTTCGACATTTTCACGACGTGGTTTCTCATTCTGGTCTCCATAGGGTTGTCCATTGCAACGGCCAGGAAGGTCCGACCTATCCCGATATTCCTCACTTTCCTGGGAATGTGGCTGGTCTGGGCACTCGCCAAAGCGGGTTTGGCGATGTTGGGGGGAGGGTAGGCGATGGTCGGCAAGCGGGAATTCACGGTGCAGAGGGTGAACAGCATCAGCCCCCACCTGCGTGGCGACCTTATCCCCCCAATCATTTCTCCGAGCGCCGTTCTGTGAGCGAAGAAGTAGGTGTAGCGGACCTGTTTTGCCCATCGCCGGCGCGTTTCCCCGGGGCAAGGAAAAGCTGCGGACCTAACAAAGCAGGCCCGCGCTACACGGCGTTTTCATCCATACTCCGAAGCAGCTTGAGCAAGATTCCAGCAACCTACAAGTTTCATGCCCATCAAGTTTGAAATCCTTGCGGAAGACAAGACCACGCGCGCGCGCGCGGGATTGTTGCACACTCCCCATGGCGTGATTGAGACTCCCATCTTTATGCCCGTCGGCACCGGCGGCACGGTGAAGGGCATGACGCAGGATGAGTTGGAAGCGCTGGGGGTGCAAATCCTGCTGGGCAACACCTACCATCTTTATCTTCGTCCCGGCCACGAATTGATTCGCGAGGCGGGCGGGCTGCATCGCTTCATGTCGTGGCCGCACCCGATCCTGACCGACAGCGGCGGTTTTCAAGTGATGAGCCTGAAGTCCCTGGGCCGCGTCACCGAGGATGGGGTGTGGTTCCGTTCGCACCTGGATGGCTCCTCGCATTTTCTCTCCCCCGAGCGCGCCGTGGAAATCCAATTGGCCCTGGGCTCGGACATCATGATGTGCCTTGACGAGTGCGTCGAGTATCCGGCCAGCCATGAAACGCTCGAGCGCGCCGTAGGTCTGACGACGCGCTGGGCGAAGAGGGCGAAAGAAAAGGTGTCAGGTGTCAGGGAGCAGGTGTCAGGTGCCAGGTGTCAGGTGTCAGGGAAAGATGGAACAGGTTCCGGATCAAGTGACGCGAGCGGCTGGGAGCCAGACGGCAACCTGCCGGAGAACTTTGACACCCGGGTACCGACACCTGACACTTGGCACCTGACACCTGCTCCCTGGCACCTGACACCTAGCCCCTTGCACCTGACACCTGACACCTTCCCCACCCTCTTCGGCATCGTGCAAGGTGGGACGGACAAGGAATTGCGCCGCCAGAGCGCCGAGGCGTTGCTGGACCTGGATTTTGAGGGCTACGCCGTGGGGGGACTCGCGGTGGGTGAGCCCAAGTCGGAGATGTATGACACGGCGCAGTTCACGGCGGAACTCCTGCCGCGCGACCGCCCACGCTACCTGATGGGGGTGGGCACGCCGGAAGACCTGCTGGAGGGCGTGGCCCGGGGCATCGACATGTTCGATTGCGTCATGCCCACACGCAACGCGCGCAACGCCTGCGCCTTCACTTCCGAGGGCAAGGTCATTCTTAAGAACGCTCGCTACGCGCGGGACGAGCGGCCTCTTGACCCGTCCTGCACCTGCGCCGTTTGCCGGCGTTATTCGCGCCGCTACCTTCGCCACCTTTTTGTGACGGGCGAAATGTTGGGAGCCATCCTGGCCACGCATCACAACCTCCACTTTTACCTTGACACGATGCGCAGAATCAGGCAGTCTCTCCTGTTTGGAGAGTTCGCGGAATTCCACTGTAGGGTGCGCTCACATCTGTAGCGCCGCGGTTAGTCCGGCAGGTGCCGTCCTAAAGGACGGCGCTACAATCCCGAAGCGAATCCGGAAAGCCCGAACCGAGAAAATCCCGTACCTTGCAGGCGGGTTTCTCATCCTAATCCCTGAAACTACGGCTCGACCTTGATCGAGTGCCTCTTCGTAAATCCTATCCTCCTGGCGGCGGACCCTGGCACAGCGGGTGCGCTTACCCAGTTGCTTTTCTTTTTCGCCCCCCTCTTCGCCATCTGGTATTTCCTGGTCCTGCGGCCGCAATCGCAGCAGCGCAAGAAGCTCCAGGAGATGCTTGCCAACCTGAAGACGGGAGATCGGGTAGTGACCAGCGGGGGGATTTACGGTACGATCGTCGGCTTCCGGGATGGCACGGTGCAGTTGCAGATTGCCAGCCAAGTAAGGTTGACTTGGCGCGCTCGGCCATCACCGGCATCGTGACCGAGGAGGCGGCGGACTCAAGCAAGCAGGAGTCCGGGGCGAAGGGAAAAAGGTAGAAAGGTCTGCTGAGGTAGTTCATTACATGGAAACCAAGATTCGAGGCCGGGCAATTCTTCATTCTCGTGGTAGTTTTGGCATGCATTTTGGGAATCATCGGCTTTCCCAAGAACGTGCAGGAGCTCAAGGACAATCTCCACAGCCGCATCCACCTGGGGCTGGACCTGAAAGGTGGAACCAACCTGATTTTGCAGGTGCAGGTTGAGGATGCCGTGAACATTACGGCCGGCGAGGCGCTCGAGCGGTTGAAGGATGAACTGAAGGCCAAGAACATCCCTTACGCGGATATC
Source organism: uncultured Acidobacteriota bacterium (assembly GCA_963810005.1). Lineage (GTDB taxonomy): Bacteria > Acidobacteriota > Terriglobia > UBA7540 > UBA7540 > Bog-366. The sequence goes on along the minus strand of CAWELY010000006.1, from coordinate 372,788 downwards.
CAATCGGACGACGACAAGACCCAGAATCCCCCCATTCACCGGATCCTGATTAAAGGTATTCCCCAGGAAAGGGTCAGCCGACTTGCAAACCTTGGCGACCGATCAGTTCTCCGACTGGGACTTGGTCCGGGTTCCCGGCGATGAGACCGCCCGGATGCTGGTCCTGAAGGCGAGTGCGGCCGCGATTATTCGCAACCAGGCGCTGATGCAGGCGATGGACACCATTCGCCGCCGCATTGACGCGCTGGGGGTCGCGGAACCGACGATTGCCGAGTACGGCCAGGGGGATTTCGAATTAGTGGTGCAGTTGCCGGGGGTGGATGACCCGTCGCGCGTCAAAGACATCATGCAATCCACCGCCCTGCTGGAGCTGAAGCTGGTGCAGGACGGACCTTATCCTTCCCGGGAGGCGGCCCTCGCTCACATGGCGGAGTGCTGCCGCCGGACACCGAACTGCTGCCCGGGCACGCGAAAACGGGAATGAAGTCTGGTATGTGTTGAACCGCATCGCGGCGGTCACGGGGCGCGATTTGAGCGGGGCAGAGCCCTCCCACGATCACGCCGGACGGCCCGACGTGAACTTCACGCTGAACCGCGATGGCGCCGAGCGCTTCGGCCGCGTGACGGGCGCGAACATCAGCAAACTCCTGGCCATTGTGCTGGACAATCGTGTTTACAGCGCCCCGGTAATTCACGGCCAGATTACCGACCGCGGGGAAATTGCCGGGGGGAATTTCACCCCGCAGTCGGCCCATGACTTGGCGCTGGTGTTGCGGTCCGGCGCCCTGCCTGCCTCGATCAATTATCTTTCGGATGAGACCGTCGGTCCGTCGCTGGGAGCCGATTCCATCCGCCATGGGGTGGTTGCCTCGATTGTGGGCTTACTCGCAGTAATGGGTTTCATGTTGGTCTATTATCGCGGCTCGGGAATTAACGCCAATGTGGCTCTGGCGCTGAATCTGCTCATTCTTGTCGCTGCCATGGGCTATATTGGCGCAGTTCTTACACTGCCGGGCATCGCGGGAGTCATTTTGACCGTCGGTATGGGTGTGGACTCTAACGTGCTTATCTTCGAGAGAATTCGGGAAGAATTGCGGCTTGGCAAGGCCGTTGGCGCGGCGGTCGCGGCGGGTTTTGAACAAGCTTTTCGAACGATTATTGACACCCACGTTACCACCGTCGTTTCCGCCGCGATTCTCTTTGCCTTCGGGACGGGGCCGATTCGCGGTTTTGCCGTGACTTTGACCATCGGCTTGCTCGCCAACTTGTTTACCTCGGTCTTTGTTTCGAGGGTGATCTTTGATTACGTTCTCACCCGGCGCGAAAGAGGCGTGGCGCTGAGTATCTAGAATATTCGGGAACTTGGCGTGTAGCTGCGGTGTCAATTTCAATGGAGAGGTGTGAAGGGGGTCCATGGAGTTTTTCCACGAACCAAAGATTGACTGGATGGGAATAAAGTGGTACTTCATCTCTCTTTCTTTGGCCTTGGCGTTGACGGGGATTCTTTCCATGGTGGTTCACCAGGGATTGGTTTACGGGATTGATTTCCGCGGCGGGACGGTGGTGTACGTGAAGTTCGCCCATGTCCCCAACGTTGATGCCATCCGCAGTGAATTGGACCGCGCAGGTTTGCGGAACGCCACGATTCAAGCATATGGGCCGGCGAGCGATCACGCCGTGATTATCGGGCTTGACCTCCAGACCACCACCTCCACCAACGCCCTGGACGCCGGCAAGCAGGCGATCGTCACCAGCCTTTCGGATCTTTATGGCAAGGGGCCGGAGGGAAAGATGGACTTCAACAACGCCAGCCCGCAAACCGTGGCCGACCACCTGACGGCGGAAGATCCCCTGGGCGTGGGGGCAAAAGGTTTGGAGGCCGCCACCAAGACCTATCGCGATCTTGCCGACGCCGTGGTCAATTACCGCAATGCTCCCCCGCGCAGCGGGCTGCTGGGGGACTTTAACGACCTGCGCAACGTGCCGGGCGTTACCCCGGCGGTAATCTCCGCGCTGACGAAGGACTTTTACTTGTCCAGTTACGCCATCACCAACACCAAAATCGTGGGGCCGAAAGTGGGCTCCGACCTGCGCCGCCAAGCCCTTTATGTAACCCTGGCGGGCCTGGGCGCAATGTTGATTTACATTTGGTTTCGTTTTGAGCTAATCTATGGCGTCGCAGCCGTGGTAGCCACTTTCCACGATGTGATTATTACGCTCGGATTCTTTTCTCTGCTGAATAAGGAAATTACCCTGACGGTCATCGCGGCCCTTCTGACCCTGGTGGGCTACTCCATGAATGATACGATCGTGGTCTTCGATCGAATCCGGGAGAACGTCCATGCGACCAAACGCGAGGATTTCTCCCAACTCGTCGATCACAGCATTAACCAGACTCTCAGCCGGACCATCCTGACCTCGGGCCTGACCTTTCTGGCGGTTCTCTCCCTCTTCCTGTTCGGAGGCGAAGTCATCCACGGATTCGCTTTCTGCCTGGTGGTGGGAGTGATCATTGGCACTTATTCTTCGATCTTTATTGCCAGCCCGATTGTGGTGTATTTTTACCAGCGTCTGGCCAAGGGTGCAGTGAGTGCGAGGGTCAAGGTAGCTTGAGCGCGTGCCGGTTCGGTCCCCTGGCGGGGCTTGGCCGTATCGCGCGTAGTTCTTGAGGAGGCGATAATCCATGTTTGAAGACACCTTGCTGGAGTCCTCGGTCAAGACGGCGCCAGTTTTGAAAGGCAAACACTGGCTCATCTCGATCGTTATCGGCGCGGTCACCTTCCTGTCAGTGTACTTTTTACTGGCCAATTCTCGGCCAACGAGACGAAAGTGATTTTGACGCAGGCGGCGATTGTGGGGGTGGTGGTTACAGGCTTTGCCGTGATCCTCTGCTATGTCCTGGCGGACTGTAAACGCCACGGCTTCAACCGCGCCGTTTGGTTTATCGTCGTGCTTTTGCTCAATCTGGTGGGATTCATCATCTACCTGATTTATAGCGCGGCCAAGACGGGCGACTGGCAGCGCGCCACGCTTCCCATCGCTTACATTTTTGAAGTCATCATCATCGGCGTGATGGTGCTGGTCCCCCTGATTTACACGGAGGCCCTGCCCAAGGCGCAGTTGATGACCTTCCTGGCGGCGCCTCCACCTCCGCCCCCGCCCCCGCCTCCGCCCGCGGCCGCTCCCCCTCCCAGGATCATCCATCGGGTCAGCGCCGAAGATATGATGCGGGCGCCCACCGTCATTCCCAAGACGATTAACCGGGTTCAAGAATGAGCCGCCTCCCCAAGCCGGTGGGCGTGGTCGGTGGCGTTCCCGGCGGCGTTCCGGGAGGACAGTTGGGTGGCGTACTGGGCGGCGTCATTGGCGGCGTGCTTTCGCAGGCTGCTCCCCCGCCTCCTCCTCCCCCGACCCCGCAAGCTCCCAAACGCATCCGCGTCGGCGGCCAGGTGGAATCGGCGAAGTTGATTTTCCAGCCCAAGCCCGAGTATCCGCCCCTCGCCAAGATGGCGCGCATTCAGGGCACGGTGCGTCTGGACGCGGTTATTAGTAAGGATGGCACCATTCAAGATTTGAAAGTCATATCCGGCCACCCGTTGCTGGTCAAAGCGGCTCTGGAAGCCGTGCAGCGCTGGCGCTATCAACCCACCATGCTGAACGGCGATGCGGTGGAAGTGGCTACCGAGATCGATGTGAACTTTACGTTGCAAGAATAACCAGAAGATTCTGGTAATTTTTGAGGAGGGAAAACAACACTATGTTAGCTGCATACCTTATGAGTTTAGGTCTGTGGTTGTTTCAGGAACAAGAAGGGACGAGTTGGGACCCCCTTTCCATGTGGCATTCGATGGGCTGGCCGGCCCGCGTGGTCGTGATCGTGCTGTTTATCATGTCGGCTTGGTCGATTGGCGTCATGATCGACCGTTGGATTGCTTTCAGTTCCGCTCGCAAGCAGTCGCGGGTTTTCGCCCCGGCCGTGGCGGGGGCGCTGAAGGACGGGAAAATTGACGAAGCGATTTCCATTGCCGAGCAGAACAAGCGGAGCCACTTGGCGAAAGTGGTCACGGCGGGCCTGCAGGAATTCCAGGCGCATCAAGTGTCGACGGAAATCTCCGGCGAGACCATCGAAGCGTCCAAGCGGGCTCTGGAACGGGCTGCGGCCATCGTGCACGCCGAACTGAAGCGCGGCGTTTCCACTCTGGCCACCATCGGTTCCACGGCGCCCTTCGTCGGCCTGTTCGGCACCGTGCTGGGCATCATCCACGCGTTCGAAGGAATTGCCGGCAGCAAATCGACCGGTCTCGCGGCCGTGGCGGGCGGTATTTCCGAAGCCCTCGTCACCACCGCCATCGGTCTGTTCGTCGCCATCCCCGCCGTGTGGATTTACAACTATTTCACCACCAAGATCGAATCTTTCGACGTCGAGATGGATAACTCCTCCTCGGAGTTGATCGACTATTTCATCAAGCGGTCATCGCGGGGGAAGAAGTAAATGGCCAAAAAAACCACAACGCTTGGGGCTGTTTCGGATATCAACGTAACCCCCATGGTGGATGTGATGCTGGTTCTGTTGATCATCTTCATGGTGATTACGCCCATGTTGCAGAAGGGCGTCAGCGTGGATATGGCGAAAGCCACCAACACGCGCGACATGCAGGATGCCGATAAAGAAGACGCGGTCGTGCTGGCCATCACTCGGGACGGTAAGATCTATCTGGGGTCCGACCCGATCCGCCGTGACCAAATCACCACGCAGGTGAAGGACCGGATTTCCAACAAGCTGGATAAGACGGTCTACCTCAGAGCCGACGCGGCGCGCGAAGTATGGCTGTGGTGGTCAGCGTCGTGGACGATGTCCGGGCCGCGGGAGTGGACTCCCTGGGGCTGGAGACTGAAAAGCGGGTCATGACCACTACGTGCCTGCCGGTCAGCGCAATAGGCGCGGCGGAGTACGCTGGGCTCGGCTCGCTAACCCGAAGGAGGGTAGTACTATGGCTATGGCCGTAGGGGGTGACAAGAAAGGTCCTATGGTGGACATGAATGTTACCCCGCTCATCGACGTGTTGCTGGTGCTGCTCATCATCTTCATGGTGATCACGCCCTTGACACCCAAAGGACTCGACGCGCTCGTTCCTCAGCCGAGTAAGAGACAAGCGCCAGCGAATGAAGATGTCATTAACCGGACGATTGTGGTCAGTGTCGACGCGCGGGGACACCTCAAAATCAACCAGGAACCGATCTCGCTCACGGAGCTCGGTCCCCGGTTGGAGGACATTTTCAAAACCCGCAACGAGCGTATCATGTTCGTGAAAGGCGACCCTGACGTGGATTTCGGCGAGGTCGTTCAGGTCATTGACGTCGCCAAAGGCGCCGGGATCGACAAGATCGGGTTCATTACCAAGGCGATTGAGGAAGGTCAGTAAGGCTCGAACCTTCCAGGTTTTTTCCCGCCGGCGGGCTACAAGCTCGCCGGGGGCCAGCCGGGAATCCACCATCCGTTGTACGCTCGGTCCCTGGCTGGAGGATATTCTCAAAACCCCCAACGGGCGTTTCACGTCCGGAAAGGGGAACCCTGATGCCGATCCTGGTGTTGCCGCCACGACGAGCGGTGATGGCCAAAGGCGCCAGGGTCAATGCGGTTGGGTTAATTACGGAGGCGGTGGAGGAAGGATATTCGCTCCTCACCCCCCTTCCGTCGAGGGAGGAACCCTGATGAAACGCTATAAACTCGCCCCGCTCTGTGGGGCGCTGCTGCTGGCGCTCGCTGCCTGCGGCTGCAACAGGCTGAAGGCGCGTGATCACCTTAATAAGGGCGTGCAGGATTACCGGAACGCGCAATTCCAGCCCGCTATCATGCACTTTAAAGAGGCCGTAAGCCTTGATCCCAGCTTGCTGAACGCGCGCCTGTATTTGGCCACCGCGTATGCGCAGCAATATGTCCCCGGCAACGACTCCCCGGACAATAAACAGTTCGCTCAACAAGCCATCGACGCCTTCCAGGATGTCTTGAAGATGGATCCTGAGCAATATCACCGCCATCGCCAGCATTGCGCAGATCTATTACAACATGAAGAATTTCGACAAGGCGAAGGATTACAACCAGCGCCGGATCAAGATTGAACCCAACAATCCGGAGCCGTACTACTGGATTGGCGTGCTGGACTGGGGCATCTGTTTCCCCCACACGCAAACGCTGCGGAAGGATCATAACCTTGAACGTGGCCAAGGACCCAGCTCATCCCGATGTGTTGCCGGTGATTCCGGAAAAACTCCGCAAGCCGCTCGCCGAGCAGAATGGGCCGCTGGTTGATGAGGGCCTCAAGGCTCTGAAGAAGGCTATCGAGCTCAAACCCAACGACACCGATTCGATGGCCTATCTCAGCCTGATGTACCGTCAGAAGGCGGAGATCGACCCGGATAATGACACCCGCGAGGCGGACTTGAAATTGGCTGACGATTGGGTGAATAAGCGTGGCTGCCCGCAAGGCGGGAGCCAGCGGCTCGAGTGAAGCCGCTCCTCCATCGACTCCGGCCCAATAGTCCGAAAAGTCTTCTGCTTTAGTCTCCGGCCGGACTTGTCTCGACCCACAAGGTCGACGAACAAGTCCGGCCTTTTCTTTTTCCTCGCCCTCCGATAGAAGGTTTCTCACCGCCGCGGCGCGGAGGCGCAGAGCAAAGGAGGTGTTAGGTTCCAGATGCGAGGTCCCAGTAAGAACCTAACGCCTGACACCTGATACCTACTCTGCTTCTCCGCGCTTCTGCGGTGAAGCGGAACTACACCCTTCCCCTCCGAACTGTTAGAATATCAATAACGAGTATGGTTCAATTTGAAGACATTCTGCGGCAAGTGGAGTCCTACCGGGCGGGCGAGGATCTCTCTCTGCTCCGGCGCGCCTACGAATTCACCGCCTCGCAACATGCCAACCAGAAGCGCCTTTCCGGCGAGCCTTACATTTCCCATCCGCTGGAAGTTGTGCACATCCTCGCCGGCATGAAGATGGACCCCGTCTGCCTGGTGGCGGGCATGTTGCACGACGTGATCGAGGATACGCACACCACCCCGGAGTTGGTGCAGCAGGATTTCGGCGCGGAAGTGGCGCGCATCGTCGAGGGCGTCACCAAGATCAGCCGCATCAAGTATCTCAGCCCGGAAGAACAGCAGGCCGAGAATTTCCGCAAAATGGTTCTCGCCATGGTGGATGACATTCGCGTCGTCCTGGTGAAACTCGCCGACCGTCTGCACAACATGCGCACGCTCGAATATCTTCCTCCTGACCGCCGCCAGCGTCATCGCGCGCGAGACCCTGGAAATCTATGCACCCATTGCTCACCGCCTGGGGATGGGAAAAATCCGCGGCGAACTGGAGGACCTGGCTTTCCGCCATCTGGAGCCCGAGGCCTTTGATGACCTGAAGCGCACCATCGAGAGCCGGCGCAAGGTCAGTGACCACTTCCTGGCCGAGGTGCGCACCCAGGTAGAAGCCAAAATGAAAGAGACCAACATCCCGGCGCGCGTCGAGGGCCGCGTCAAGCGCCTCTACAGCATCTGGCAGAAGTTGCGCCGCCAACAGATTCCCATCGAGCAGGTCTATGACCTGCTGGCCGTGCGCATTGTCACTGACAACGTCAAGAATTGCTATGGCGCTCTGGGGATCATTCACAACACCTGGCGGCCCGTCCCCGGCCGCATCAAGGATTTCATCGCCATCCCGCGTCCCAACCTCTATCAGTCGTTGCATACCTCTGTCATTGGCCCGCAAGGCCAGCCCTTTGAAGTGCAGATTCGCACCGAGGAAATGCACCGCATCGCGGAGGAGGGCATTGCCGCGCACTGGAAGTACAAGGACGGCCACCCGCTCACCCAGCAGGACGAGGAGCGCTTCGCCTGGCTGCGCCACCTCGTCGAGTGGCAGCAGGAAATGCGCGACCCCGGTGAATTCCTCTCCACGCTTAAGATTGACCTCTACCCGGAAGAGGTTTACACCTTTACCCCTAAGGGCAAAGTCATTGTCCTGCCGCGCGACGCCACCCCCATCGACTTCGCTTACGCCATCCACACGGAGGTCGGTCATCATTGCGTGGGCGCCAAGGTGAATGGCCGCATCATGCCGCTCAAGTACCATTTGCGGAATGGCGACATCGTGGAAATCATTACCCAGGCGAGCCACGCTCCCAGCCGGGACTGGCTGGGCCTCGTGAACACTTCGCGCGCGCGCAATAAAATCAAGCACTGGATCAACGTTGCGCAACGCAAGCAGGCGCTGGAGATTGGCAAGCGGCTGCTGGAAAAGGAAGCGCGCAAGTACGATGTCTCCCTGAAGAAGATTACCGCCGAGGATTACGCCCGCGTGGTGCGTGACTACGGCTGTACGCTGGCCGACGATCTCTACGCCGGCATCGGCTACGGGAAATATGCGGCGCGGCAAGTGCTGGCCAAGCTTGCGCCCGCGGCCAAGCTCGAACCCGTGCAGGTTTCGCGCCTCGCCAGTTCCGTCAAGCGCGCCTTGGGTGTGCCTTCCGACTCGGCCATCCAGGTGGATGGCCACGACGACTTGATGGTCTATCGCGCCAAATGTTGCAATCCCGTACGCGGCGAGGAAATCCTCGGCTATATCACCCGCGGCAAGGGCATCGCCGTGCACGCCAAGCACTGCTCCAACGTCCAAAACTTGCTGTACGACGCGGACCGCCGCATTGACGTCGAGTGGGTAGGCCCCAAGTACGCCCTGTATCCCGTCAAGCTGGCCCTGGTGACGGAAGACCGCCAGGGCATGCTGGCCGACGTCACCGCCGCCATTGCCGGGGTACACTCCAATATTCAGAATATTGAGGCTCGCACCGGCGATAACCGCGCCAATATCACGTCACCGTCGACATTGTGGATGTCGAGCACATGGAAAAAATCATTTCGTCTCTGCGCAAAATCGAAGGCGTCTATCAGGTCGAACGCGTTACGCAGCCGTAGTGCTGCACTGCCATCGCAAATCTCGGAGGATCACTTGAGCAAACAAGCCATCTCCACCCCTTTGGCGCCGGCGGCCATCGGGCCTTATTCGCAAGCCATTCGTTCCGGCAATCTGCTCTTCCTGTCCGGGCAAATCCCTCTGGACCCCGCCACCGGGCATATTGTGGAAGGCGACGCCGCCGTGCAGACCGCGCGCGTGCTGCAAAACCTCTCGGCGATTCTGGAGGCCGCGGGTTCGAGCCTGGCAAGTTTTGAAAGCCACGGTTTATCTGAAGGATTTGGCGACTTCGGCATGATGAATGAGGTTTACGCGCGCTTCTTCACCGATTGCCCGCCGGCCCGCGCTACGGTGGAAGTGGCGCGCCTGCCGCGCAACGTGTCGGTGGAAATTGACCTGATCGCCGAAGTCGAGGGCTGAGGATAAGAGGCATCAGTCCTCAGTTTTCAGTCGTCAGAAGAAGCGGCGGCCTCATCGGGTTCTTACTGAGAACTGATGACTGACAACTGACGACTGTTCGCGCTTAGCTGACCTTGATGACTTTCCCCGAACGAATGCACGCCGTGCAGGCGTTAATCGTCTTGGGCGCGCCCTCCACCAGGGCATGCACGCGCCGCAGGTTGGGATTCCAACGGCGCTTCGTCACGTTGTGCGCGTGACTGATGTGATTTCCATATTTGGGACCTTTTCCGCAAAGGTCGCAGGTACGAGCCATTGCTACACCCCTTCTTGATCGAAAGCTCAAATACTCCAACCCACTATTCTAGCAGACAGCCGCAATTTTGCCCACGGCGAAAACGCCGTCGGGTTACAATGATTCCATGGACAAACTTAATCGCTACTCATTTTCTCATGCAGCGGGGCCGGTTGCCGCTCCTGGCGGGCCTCGCCCTGCTGCCGGGGTGCGGCACTCACAAGCCCGCGCCCGGGCAGGAGGTTTGGGCGGAGGTCGACGGCCAGCCCATCTACCGCGAGCAGGTGGAGCGGCTCTACCGCGGCCGCACCACCCAGGGCACCGACGCCGCCACCCCCGAAGAGGCCGCCAGCTTCAAGCTCAATATCCTGAACGAACTCATTAACAATCAAATCCTGGTCATGCACGCTTCCCACTCGCGCATCACGGCTTCGGAAGCGGAGATCGACGCCAAGGTGGGGGAATTGAAAAGCCCCTATTCCCAGGAAGAGTTTCAGAAGAAACTCCAGGAGCAGGGCTTGGACAACGACGGTTTGCGCAAGGAGATCCGCGAAAATATTATCCTGACAAAGCTTATTAATAAAGATATCATCTCGCACATTAATGTCACCGACGCGGAAATCGCCGCCTACTATCGAGAAAAACAAAGCCAACTTCAATGTCACCGAGACCACTTACCATATCGCGCAGATTCAGGTGACGCCCGGCCCCGATGCCGAGATCCGCAACTTGAAAAATGACGACGCCAAGACTCCCGCCGCCGCTGAGCACAAAATCCAGGCCCTTTACGAAAGCCTGGTGCACGGCGAGGATTTTGCCACCGTCGCGCAGAATTACTCCGAGGACCCCAGCACCGCGGCCGGCGGAGGCGACATGGGATTCATCCCCGCCTCCGGCCTTAACGCGGCGCTGAAGCAGGTGGTGAACTCGCTCAAAGTTGGCCAGATTTCCCCCATCATTCGATCCAATATCGGCTTCCACATTTTCAAGCTCCTGGGGGTGGAGGAGGCCGGCCAGCACACCCTTACCGACCTGCGCGTGCAGAGCGCCATCCGGCAAACGTTGCGCAATGAGAAGGAACAACTCCTCAAGGCTGCTTACATCGAAATGCTTCGCAACCGCTCCAAAGTGGTCAATCACCTGGCGGAAGAAGTGGTGAAGGCCGGCGGCATTCCACCCAGTGGCGGGTAGGGAATGCAGGATTCTGGATGTTAGGTGCTGGGTGTTGGGGCAAAGCAGGTTTGCCCGACACCCGGTCCCCAGCACTAATTACCCAGCTTCACACCAGCCGCAGCAGGCGCGCGCCGGCTTCCACTCCCCGGCCTTCCGCCATGTAGACGCGCTCGACGCGCCCGGCGCGCGGCGCCCGCAATTCATTCTGCATCTTCATGGCTTCGATCACCAGCAGGCCCTGGTCGCGCTTCACTTCCTGACCTTCCCTCACCAGCACCTTCACAATCTTTCCGGGCATGGGCGCCACGATTTCCTGCGGGCCCTCCGCCTCGATGGAGGATCCCGTCCGGCGCCACCGGCGCGGGTCGCGCAACTCCACCAGGTATCGCCGCAGCCCCACCACCACGACAGTAGGGGCCGGCCAGGCCGGGGGCATCGCCCGGCGCGCTGTGAGATCGAGGCTTCGTACGACCGCCCATTCATCAGCAACGAGTACACCCCCGGAGTGATTTCCTCGCAGTGCGCCTCGGCGGTCTGGCTGCCGATGCGGAAGCGTCGCACGCCGTTCGCGGTTTCGTGCGGCACCAGTTCCACTTCGTGCTCGAGCGTCTTGGACCCGCGATGAAGCCGCGCGTGGAATTTCATCAAGACCTCCCGCCTGCCCGCTGCGGGTCGCCGGTGCGAGTAAGTCGCGCCGTCCGGCCTGCTTCCATCCGTTGGGGGCCGCTGGCGCGCGCCGGTTCGCGCGCCGCCGTTCCGTTCCACGTGCAGCAGCGCCGCCAGCAGGGCCACGCGCTCCTCTTCTTCCGAGGGCGGCTCTTCCTCCATCAACCCTGCCGCCAGCACACGATCGATAAATCCGGTGTCCAGCCGCCCCGCCACAAAATCCGGGTGCTCCAGCACGCGGCGGAAGAAGGGGATATTCGTGCGGATGCCTTGAATCTCGTATTCACCCAGAGCCCGCCGCAGCCGCGCGATGGCCTCCGCGCGGTCCCGCACCCCACACGGCGAGTTTCGAGAGCAGCGGGTCGTATTCCAGCGGCACTTGCCAGCCTTCATACACCCCGCTGTCGCAGCCGGATGCCCGGCCCCGCCGGCACCTGCAACCGCGTGATGAGCCCCGGCGAGGGGAAGAAATTGTTGGCGGGATCTTCGGCGTAAATGCGGCACTCGATGGCCGCCCCGCGCATCCGCACGTCCTCCTGCCGCCACGAGAGGCTTTCGCCGGCCGCAATTCTGACTTGTTCTTTCACCAAGTCAATGCCGGTCACCAACTCCGTGACCGGATGCTCCACCTGCAAGCGGGTATTCATTTCCAGAAAATAGAAATTCCCCTGCGGGTCGAGAAGGAACTCCACCGTTCCGGCGTTCGAGTAGCCTGCCAGCTTGCCGATGCGCACGGCGGTTTCGCCCATGCGCCGGCGCAGATCGTCATCCACGGCGGGAGAAGGGCATTCCTCCACCACTTTCTGGTGGCGCCGTTGCAGCGAGCATTCGCGCTCGCCCAGGTAAATCAAGTGTGCCGTGCCGGTCGCCGAGAATCTGGATTTCCACGTGGCGGGGGTGCTCGATGTACTTTTCCAGGTAAACCGCCGAATCGTTGAAGGCGTTCTGCGCCTCTGAGCGAGCAGTGCGGTAGGCGGATTCCAGTTCCGATTCCTCTCGCACCATCCGCAGTCCCTTGCCGCCACCGCCCGCCGAGGCTTTCAGCATCACGGGGTAGCCGATTTCACCCGCGATGCGCTGACCTCTTCCAAGCTTTCGAGATTGCGATCGGCGCCGGGGACCACCGGCAATCCCGCCTGGATCAGCGCGTGGCGGGAGGCGGTCTTCGAGCCCATCAACTCCATGGCGCTCACCGGAGGACCGATGAAAGCGATTCCCGCATCTTCGCAGGCGCGCGCGAAATCGGGGTTTTCCGCCAGAAACCCGTAACCGGGGTGAATCGCCTCCGCGCCGCTGCGGCGCGCGGCGTCGAGGATGCGGTCGATGCGCAGGTAGCTTTCCGTGGAGGGCGCGGGGCCGATCGGATAAGCTTCATCGGCGTAGCGCACGTGCAGCGATTTGCGGTCGACATCGGAAAACACCGCCACGGTGCGGATGTTCATCTCGCGGCACGCGCGCATGACGCGCACGGCAATCTCTCCGCGATTGGCGATCAGGATTTTGCGGAACACACGCTCTCCGGCAATTGCGATTTTGGGCCTGGGACACGGCGCAAATTGATTATAGCCTTGTTGGCGGCGAATCACTCCGCCAAGAACAAAGCGAGTAGTGGTGCAGTTTGAATTTGTAGCGGCGAGTTTACCTCGCCAGATGGCGGCGTAAAGCCGCCTCTACGTCAAACTGTACCACTACCACAAAGCGGAAAATCAGGCGCCATCTAAAAATCGTGAAGGCGCGTAGAGCCGCTCTTAAATGTATGTCGTGGCATTAAACACTTAAGGGCGGCACATGCCGGGCTAAAAACCGGCGCCTGGAGTTCCTACATTTGTGTTGGCCCTACCCTGACGCCCGCAAGCCCACAGCGCACATCTACGGCTAAGCGACAGCCAAGTGAGCGCAAGCAGACACGGTAACTTCCCGGCAGGGGACTGGTCCGGAGTAGTTTCCGAGTTGTGCGTGATCCGGGAGGAACTGGTAGGCGCGGAATCGCAGAATCGCTTCCGCTATGACAACTTCACAGGACTAATTACTAGGCGAGCAGTGGCTCTTTTCGGCGGGCCAGAACGTAGACTGCGACCAGGGCAGCGGTGAAGCACGCCCCGGCACCCACTGCGAGCGACCAGCGAGGGCCGAAGTGGTTGGCAACCCAACCGACGATCGGAGCGCCGATCGGTGTTCCCCCCAGTGCAATGCCGACCCGGAGCGCCATCACCCTGCCCCGCATCGATGGTTCTGTCGAGAGCTGCATGATGCTGTTCGTGCCGTTGGTCAAGGTCAGGGCAGCCGCGCCGCTGACCGCGAGAGCTGCCGCAAACCACCAGTATCCCGGCGCGAGTGCGGCTAGAGTACAGCCCAGCCCGAAGACACCGGCTCCCATCGACAGAGACGCTAAGCCTGGTTTCTTTCGGCCAGCAGCAAACAACGCTCCCGAAAGTGAGCCCACGGCCATGATGGAGGAGAGCAGGCCGAAAGCACGTGCGTCGGAGTGGAAGACATTCACGGCCATCGTAGAGATGAAGATCGGAAAGTTCAGTCCAAAGGTGCCGATCAGAAACAACATGACCAGGATCGCCCTGAGGTCCGGTCTTCTCCACACGTAGCGAAACCCTTCTAGAAATCCAGAGGTAGTGCGATGCGCTCTGGCGCTTGCACGCAGTTCCGAGAGACGGAAGAACGACATCGAGAGCAGCACTGCCGCGAACGAGAGCCCATTGAGAAGAAAGGCCCAGCCGATGCCAACCTTTGCAATCAGCAAACCGGCAACGGCGGGACCAATCATCTGGGCAGCATTGAACGAGGTTGAGTTCAATGCGACGGCATTGGGAAGGTCCTCATCGCCGACCATCTCTGCCACGAAGGTCTGTCTCACCGGAGCATCCAGCGCAGCGGCGGAACCAGACAGGAAGGCGAACACATACACGTGCCAGAGCCGGATGAATCCTGCGATCGTGAGAACTCCCAGGATGAGCGCAAGCACGCCCATCGTTGCCTGGGTGAGCATCAGGAGCTTGCGCTGATTGAGGCGGTCCGCAGCCGATCCCGTCCAGGGCAGGAGCAGAAGTTGCGGGGCAAACTGCAGGCCCATCACAATACCCAGCGCTGACGCATCATGATGGGTCAGTTGCGTCAGCACAAGCCAGTCCTGAGCGACGCGCTGCATCCAGGTACCGACGTTGGAAACCAGGCCGCCTGCCGTCCACAAGCGGAAGTTGAAGCTTCTCAGGGAGCGAAAGGTGCCGGCCACTGGATTCTTCATGGGCGCGTCGGCGTGTTGCCCCCATGGAACTGGCCGAAGTGACGCGCCGAAAAGATGCTGATGAGCAGCGCGCCCAGGCCGAACGCAAGGATGTGGCTTGTCGCCCGCGGATGGAAAGCGCCGACGTGCGCGACGAGCAGATACCCAACCACCGCGTTGAAGAATCCCCAGACAACATTGACCGTTGCGGAGGAGAGCCCTTTGCCGGGCGGTTTTGCAAAGGGACTCTGAAAGGGACGTCCCATCGTGCCGGCGACAAAATGAGGGATGGCGTTTGCCGCAAAAACGCCCCCAAAGAAGTACGACACAAGCCAAAGCCAATTCATAATGCAGAGCTCCTTCTTTCCAATCAGCGAAATGATTTCCTGTGTAGACCCTGTCTCGCCAAGACGAGGGAAGACGTTTCTGATGCTGTACTCGTGCGCCTCCTCGCGGATATCGGTCATCGCATCGAGTGCGAGGGTCACATTGAACCCCTGCTCGTAGGCCTGGCGGGCGGTTGCCTCAACGCCGCCGGATGTCACCACTCCCGTCACAACCACCTGGGTAACGCCTCGCGCCTTGAGCTGGCGTTCAAGATCCGTTGTTGCGAATGCGCCCCAGCTTCGCTTCGTGACGACAATATCGCTCGGTTGCTGATCCAGCTGCGGCAGAAGGTCGGTCCATCCCTCGGAAAACGATATGCTGCTGCGCGGACCCTGTTCCGTCCGGCCCGGCGCCCGTCCCGCCACATTGACCAGCACGACTGGGAGGTTCTTCGCACGGAAAACATCTATCAAGCGCGCGCGTCCGGTCGATGACCTCGCCGATGGGATGAATGAAATTCCCGTTGACGATGCCTTTCTGCAGGTCAATCACGATCAACGCGGTGTTGGGGTCAAGACGTAGTAAGCGGCATCGGGTTCTTCTCCTCGGATACAAACTTGCATGGGTAAGAAGCAGGACGCAGTGGGTTCAATCCTCAACCAGCCGCGTAAGCAGTTCGAGTGCCGCCTGAAGCTTCTCCTGCTCCTGAGCAGAAAGCTTCTGCGAGATGGTCGTGGTGAGCCAGTCCTGTCTCGCGGCCCTGCCCTCCTGAATCCACTTCAGGCATTTGGGCGTGAGAGACATCAGAGTTTGCCGTCCGTCGCTCGGGTCAGGTGCACCACTGACCAGGCCGGCCTCCTGCAGCGGCGTCACCACAGCGCTCATGGACTGTGGACGCATGCCTTCCGCTCGCGCCAGACTTGAAACCGTAGCCGAACCGTCCTTTTCGAGTCGAAGAAGAACAGAGATCTGTGACGGCGTCAGATCGCTGCGTCCCCCATGCTCGCGTAAACGCCGCTTGAGCTTACCGCCTACCGTACGGATCTCGGCAGCAAGCGTCGAAGCGAGCCCGGTCTGAGTAGAAGACTTTCGATTGCTCACCAGATCAATATCTCATATCTACAGGTAAACTGTAAAGTTTAACTGCACACATGTTTCAGCCGCCACCTTAGTGGAGCTCTCACGCGCATGGCCGGTCTGAGACGCTAGTCCTTATAAACGCGCTTGTGTCCACGAGGGAGTAGTTCCCGGTTGGTCGGCAACTCGGAAACTATCCGGAAAGGGGGTTCTGGGATGTCTGGATCTGCGCTCCTCTTCACTTGGCCGTAACCGCCAACCCGCACATCTGGCGCTGGGGAGGAAGGCGGCTCGTAGCGCCAGTAACACAGGCACTCCTGCCTGTGCCGGGCTGATGCATCGCATGCATGGCGCACAGGCAGGAGTGCCTGTGCTACCTATTCCAATAGCGGAATTCCTGCCGGTAGGAAAATTGGGGCGGGATTTGTAAAATCTTTTCCTACCGGTAGGAAATTGCCCCAGAATTTGCTTGACAACATATCTGGGCTCGTGCCAGCGTCGGGGTGAACGCGGTGGGGGCTCCCTCCGCCCCTCGCCGGCTGCCCCCAGAA
Source organism: uncultured Acidobacteriota bacterium (assembly GCA_963810005.1). Taxonomy (GTDB): domain Bacteria; phylum Acidobacteriota; class Terriglobia; order UBA7540; family UBA7540; genus Bog-366. The sequence continues at coordinate 356,102 of CAWELY010000006.1, read as the reverse complement.
AGGGATTCTTCATGCCTCCGGTCCAAGAATCAAAAGGCTACGAGGAAGCCCCAACCCGAAGAAAGTTAACGCCTTACCCGCGTCCGGGGGATGGGTGGCGGAGTTGGCCGCAGGGGATTGCCCACAAAAAAGATGTTAAAAAAAGAACGTTCGAAGCCGGAATGTGTATGAAAACAAAGGAAACGCGGACAAAATGCCCGACTGAAAGTCGGACATTTACGTCGATTTGAAGTGTATTTGGCAGCTAAAACCGGCGTTGTGACAGGCAAAAAGCGCAAGAATTCAGATATTCAATTAATTCTGGCTCTAGCTAGCCTCTCAGCGTGAAGATGCCGTTTCCCCATTGGGCGCACCCATCCTATGGCGGGAGCAGGAGAAACAAAGTCATTCTCGAGCGGGCGGGCCGTGTGAAAAATTCCGGTCACCCATGATTGCCTATGGTTCAGTCACAGCGGAATATTGCCGTGCTTTTTCGGGGGCAGGGTGTCGCGCTTGGTTTCGAGCATGCGCAGGGCGGCGATCAATTTGGGGCGGGTGTCGCGCGGCTCGATGATGGCGTCCACCCAGCCGCGCTCGGCGGCGATGTAGGGATTGGCAAAGCGCTCGCGAAACTCCTCCACCTTTTCGCGGCGCAGTTTTTCGGGGTCTTCGGCCTTTTGCAGTTCGCGCCGGTAAACGATGTTCACCGCGCCTTCCGGGCCCATCACGGCGATTTCCGCGGTCGGGTAGGCCAGGTTTACATCGGTGCGGAGGTGCTTGGAGGCCATCACGCAATACGCGCCGCCGTAAGCTTTGCGGGTGATGATGAGTGATTTTCGGCACGGTGGCTTCCGCGTAGGCGAAGAGCAGCTTCGCGCCATGGCGGATAATGCCGCCGTATTCCTGCTGCGTGCCGGGCAGGAATCCCGGCACATCCTCGAAGGTGATGAGCGGGATATTGAACGCGTCGCAGAAGCGCACGAAGCGCGCGCCCTTGACGGAGGCGTTGATATCGAGGCAGCCGGCCAGGACGGCGGGCTGGTTGGCCACGATGCCCACCGATTGCCCGGCGAGGCGCGCGAATCCCACCACCAGGTTCTTGGCAAAGTGCTCGTGGACTTCCACAAAGTAACCGTCGTCCACGACCCGCGTGATGATTTCCTTGATGTCGTAAGGCTTGATCGGGCTCAACGGGCACGAGCGTGTCGAGTTGCTTCGTCGCGCCGGTCGGCGGGATCGTGGCTCTCGACGCGGGGCGGGTCCTCCTGGTTGTTCTGGGGCATGAAGCTGAGCAATTCGCGGATCAGCGCCAGGCAGTCCGCGTCGTCGCGCGCGATGAAGTGCGCCACGCCGCTGGTGGCGTTGTGGGTCATGGGGCCGCCCAGATCTTCCTTGCTCACATCCTCGTGCATGACGGTCTTGATGACGTCCGGCCCGGTCACAAACATGTAACTGGAGTTCTGGACCATCACGTTGAAGTCGGTAATGGCCGGCGAATAGACCGCTCCGCCCGCGCACGGTCCCATGATGGCGGAGATTTGGGGGATGACGCCGGAAGCCAGAGTGTTGCGCAGGAAAATATCGGCATAGCCCGCCAGCGACGCCACGCCTTCCTGGATGCGCGCGCCTCCGGAGTCGTTCAAGCCGATCACCGGCGCGCCGACTTTCATGGCCAGGTCCATCACCTTGCAGATTTTGGCGGCGTTGGCTTCACTCAGCGATCCCCCAAACACGGTGAAGTCCTGCGCAAAGGCGTAGGCCAGGCGGCCGTTGATTCTCCCGTAGCCGGTCACCACGCCATCGCCCGGAATGCGCTGCTCCGCCATGCCAAAGTCCTGGCAACGGTGCTCGACGAGCTTGTCAATTTCCTCGAAGCTTCCTTCGTCAAAAAGCAGCAGGAGCCGCTCGTGCGCCGAGAGTTTTCCCTCCGCGTGCTCGCGGGCGCGCCGCTCCTTGCCACCACCCGCCTCCGCTTCCGCGTGGCGCCGGCGAAGTTCTTCGAGTTTTTGTTCCCGAGTCATCCTGAACCTGAAAGGCACTATAGTCGAGAATGGTTATAGCCAGCAAGGGCCGGCTCACCGGGCCGTCCAACCGCCGTCGATCAGCAGGGTGTGGCCGGTGATGAGCGAAGCCGCCGGCGATGCCAGAAAGACCACGGCTCCCGCGACCTCCCGCGGCTCGCCGATGCGATGCAAGCGCCGCGATGCGCTCCACCGTGTCAGCGCGGAAGGCCGGGTCCGAGAGCGCTTCCTCGGTGCCCGGGGTGAAGATAAACGTGGGCGCGACGGCGTTCACTCGGATGTTGTACTTGCCCCATTCGACGGCGAGGCATTTCGTGAGGTGGGCGATGGCGGCTTTGTTCAGGCAGTAGACCGATTCCGTGGGCAAGGCCGCGAATCCTGCCTGCGAACTCATATTGATGATGCAACCGCGCATTTGGCGGCGCATGATGCGCTCGGCAGCCTGGCAGGCAAAAAAAGTGGACTTGGCGTTCCAGGCGATGGTCCGGTCAAATTCGTCCTCGGTCACATCCTCGGCAAGATTGTTCCATCCCCCGCCGGCATTGTTAACCAGAATATCAAGCCGCCCGAAGCGCGCAACCACCGCGTTGATGGCGCTCGAGATTTGATCCAAGAGGGTCACGTCCATTTGCAGCGGCAAAGCCTGGCGGCCCATCCCCACAATTTCGGAGGCAAGTTCTCCGCCGGTCGACACGTCGCGCAGCCCCAGGGCCACGTCGGCTCCTGCCTGCGCCAATTCAAGCGAGATCGCGCGTCCCAACCCACGCGCGGCGCCCGTCACCAAGGCCACTTGGCCGGTCAAATCAAATTGCGGGAGAATGGTCATCACGCCTCCTTTGAGCTCAACGTCACTATGTGGGGGGCATGGTAGGGCGGGCAGCGAGAAGTGTCAAGCGAGGGAAGTGAGGGAGTGACGGAGGTGAGAGAGGCGTTCATCGGCACGTGGGAAAGACACGCCAAGCAGCGCTTCGCCGGCAGTTGCCGCGCGGCAGAAGACGACGGAGCTCAGACGCTCATTAAACGGTGCCTGCGGCGCGCCGTCGGCAATGTTCCCTCCCCAAGGGAGGCGTTTTTTCGCCGCACGCTCAGCCGCGCCCTTCCCAAATCGTGGGGAGAAATTCGGGTTAGCGCGCCGGCGCACGGCGGTTTCCAAGCACGGTGTTCCGTGCCCGGAAGCGATCAACCCAACATGCTTACTGCCCCGGCCAACGCCGAGGAACCGGTGCCCGAGCCCAAGCCGAGTTGCGATAGGTCTTGCGAGAGTGTCGAATAGGCCGTCTGTGCGGCCGACAGATTCCCGGATTGAAGAGCTGATCCCAGACTGCTGAACAGTTGCGACAATGTGCTGCCCGCGGACGAGTCGGTACTCTGCGAACCATTCTCCGGGTGGGGGTGACGGTGGTGACCTTGGCCGCCTTGCTGGACATCCTGCTGAAGTGTTGTGTAGGCTTTCTGCGCGGCCGCGAGGCCTCCGGATTGCAACGCCGATCCCAAGGCGCTAAATGCTTGGGACAGAGCGCTGTTGCTTTGCAGGGGGCCCGAAATGTTCTGACTCAAGGTGCTGAAATCCGATTGGGCCTGAGTCAGGTTCCCTGCCTGAAGATCCTGCCCCAATTGTTGAAACTCACTTTGAATCTTCTGAGTCTTAGCCTGCCACATTTGCATACTTTGGCTCAAGGAACTGCTTGACGAAACGCCAGATACGGACATTGTCCACCTCGAATTCATTTTGGATTTCAGATCGCGATTCTTGGATTAATGACCGTGCGCGGAGGCTCTCTCTTCAATCCCAAAGCGGAAATCCAAAATAGCTTGGGCTCCATGCTGCCGGAAAAGCACCCTCGCAAGCTTCGGTGGCGGCCAATCGTGGGACCGTCAATTACTTTCCGGTCGTACTGGACCCTACTTTCGCACCCTTCTGACTGCAACCGGCGTTCCGTCCGGGCCTTTTCGTGGGCTGCTTGTAACTACTTGGGACTGATAGCCTTGGCGGAAAGGCTTGCTCCGCCATGGGATACTCCACCAGGCGGGTGGGCAATAACGGCCCACGGCAGCGACCGCAACGAGGAAAGTTTTGCCTCCCCTTCCGGGCCCTGTTTATGAAGTTTTTTCTGCAGAGGGTTCGGCGGAGTCTTCGCCGCGCTCAGGAGTCGCGTTACGGTTAGGCTCCAGGTCGGGAATACCGCACCAGGCTTCACAGGCGAGGATGGAATTTGTGGGCTGTTTCGGATCGTATTTCACGCTGGTGGTCTGGCCGGGAAGGAACGGCGCGGCAGCGGCGATTTCCGGCAGCGGGCTCACGTCCTGTGCCGCCTCGTAGGTGACGCCGGCCACCTCGTACTCATAAAGGAGAATTGGTACGGCGGGGCCGTCCGCCACGGGCTCCGCCAGTTCCACGATTCTTCCCAGGATAATGCGGCCGCAAGCGTTCACTCCCATTCGGCGCAAGCGCTCAATCTCGTCCGGGCTTTTGCGCCGCCAGCGGCGGACGGTTCTCCACGCCCACACGCCTGCGAGGGTGAGCGCGGCTGTTCCCGCGACGGCAATTCCCAAGTCCTTCGAAAGCGTCACAGTTCTTATATTTCCAATATCATTATTAAATTCTAGAAGGTTAAAGTCTAAAGTATAAAGGATAAAGGCTGGTGACCCGCCTTCTTTAACCTTCAGTCTTCACCCTATTACTTCGTTTCCACTTCTTCTTGTCCCGACGCCTTGCTCTCGTTGCCCGAGAGGTCAACGGCGGTTACATAGTAGGTGAGAGTTTTCCCGGGGGCGGCCGTCATATCGCGGAAGATGGGCGTGCGCACTAGCTCTTTGTTAACCCGCTGGGCGGTTTGATTTTCCAGGCGATAGACGTTGTACCCTGCCAAATCGGCTTCGGTGTTGGCCGTCCACACCAGTTCCACTGCGCCCGCCGAGTAGATGCTTTGCAATCCCTGCGGCGGGGCCGGCGGGAAGACATCGCGTGGCGTGACCTTCACTACCGGGGAGGCATCGCTCATGGCCAGATGGCCGGGCTTCCCAGAAACCGCGCGTACTTGGTAGTAATAGGTCTGGCCGAATTCAAACTGGCTATCCCGGTAGGGGGACGTGGGAGTCTCACCCAGCAGTTCAAAGCTGGCGGTCTGGCCCGTCGAACTGCGATAAATGCGGTAGCCGGCCAGGTCATGGATGGGCTCGCCGCTGAGCGTTCTGGTGGGTGGGGGAAATTGAACTTCCACGGCTTTTTCCGTGACCACGCATTGGACGCTGCCCACGGGCTCCGAGACGTCGAAGATCGGCACGTCGACGAGGTTGGAAGGATCGCTTTCGAGCGCCCGGTGCCGGAATCCCCGCGTCAGCGTGCGGACCCCCACCACCAGGGTCTGCCCGCGCCAGTCGTGAAACTCCCGCTCGGTCAGATGCGCGGAGTAGGAAACATCATTGTCCTGGGCGTAAGGCAACCACTCCTTGCGGATGAGGCGGGTCCAGACTTCCGGCTCCGGCAGCTTGGGGAGAGCCCTGCGCCCTGGGGGGCGATGGCGCGAAGAATCTCGACCTCCAACGGCTTCGTCAAGCGCCCGCCCTCCGTCGTCTGCTGGGGAAGGCTGAAGTGGATTTCCAGGCTTTGGCCGATTTGCACGACGGAGAGATCGGTGATTTTCGCCGGCCGCTCCAGACGGGGGGGATGGGGAGTCCCTTGCACGCCGCACCCGAACAGCCACCCGGCGGCGGAAGCCAGTACCAAGGCTTGAAGAATCCGTTTCGGCAGGGTGGTGCGGTGAAAGGAGAAGTTGGGAGCGGCCGCTCGCCGCCGTCGAAGATAAGGTTTCACAGGATGTATCGGCTGAGGTCCTGATTCTTGACGATGTCCGCCAATTGCTTCTGCACGTAAAGCGGCGTCGATGCGCACGACTTTCTTCTTCAGGTCCGGCCCCTCGAAGGAAATCTCATCCAGCAATTTTTCCATGATGGTGTGCAGCCGCCGCGCTCCGATGTTTTCCGTGGCTTCGTTCACCGCCGCCGCAAACTTGGCGATTTCCTGCAGCGCTTCGTCGCTGAAAGTCAGCTTGATGCCTTCCGTTTCGAGCAGCGCGATATATTGCTTCACCAGCGCGCTCTTGGGCTCCTTCAGGATGCGGATGAAATCCTCCGTGGTGAGCGAATGCAGCTCCACGCGGATGGGAAAGCGGCCTTGCAATTCGGGAATCAGGTCGGAAGGCTTGCTGACGTGGAACGCGCCCGCGGCGATGAACAGGACGTGGTCGGTGCGGACCATGCCGTAGCGCGTATTGACCGTGGTGCCCTCGACGATGGGCAGGATATCGCGTTGCACGCCCTCGCGGCTCACGTCCGGCCCGCCGCCGCCCCGCTCCCGCCCCGCAATCTTATCGATCTCATCCAGAAAGATAATACCCGACTGCTCCGCGCGCTCCACCGCCGTGCGCGTGACCTGGTCCATGTCAATCAGCCGGTTTTCCTCTTCCTGGATCAGGTATTCCATGGCCTCGGTCACGTGCATTCGCCGCTTCTTGGTGCGCTGCCCGAAGAGTCCGGGAAGGATATCCTTGATATTGATATCCATCTCTTCCACGCCCTGCGAAGTAACGACCTCGAACGCGGGCGTGCTGCGGTCGCGCATCTCCACTTCCACTTCCCGGTCGTCCAGCTTGCCTTCGCGAAGCTGGGCGCGGAGTTTTTCCCGCGTGCGCTGAAACTGCTCGTGCGTCGCGGTGCGGCCATCGTCGCTTTCCCCCGGAGCTTTTTCCTGTTTCCGCATCAGGGCGGGAGGCGGCAGGAGCAGATCGAGCAAGCGCTCCTCGGCATTCTGTTCGGCTTTCTCCGCCACCTCGTCCACCTTTTCTTCGCGCACCATGTCGATGGACACTTCCACCAGGTCGCGGATCATCGATTCCACGTCGCGCCCAACGTAGCCGACTTCCGTGAAGCGCGAAGCTTCCACCTTGAGGAAAGGGGAATTGGTCAGGCGCGCCAGGCGGCGGGCGATTTCCGTCTTGCCCACGCCGGTCGGCCCGATCATGATGATGTTCTTGGGAAGGATGTCTTCGGCGAGTTCCGGCGCCAGCTTTTGCCGGCGCATGCGATTGCGCAGCGCCACCGCCACCGAGCGCTTGGCGTTTGCCTGGCCCACCACATACTTGTCCAGCTCCGACACAATCTGCCGCGGGGTCAGGTCGTCGAGCGATGTGGCATTCTCGATATTTTCGGGCAAGTAGAAAACCATGTTCTAAAGTGTAAAGGGTAAAGTGTAAAGGATAAAGGTTAAAGCCTCATTCAGTTCAATCAAAACTTTAAGCTCTTACCCTTTACCCTTTATCCTTTAGCCTTTACCCTTTACCCTTTCTTAGATCTCCTCAATGACGATCTGATCGTTGGTGAAAATGCAAATCTGCCCGGCAATGAGCATGGCCTCCTGGACGATTTCTTTGGCGGGCATTTCCGTATGTTTGGCGAGCGCGCGCGCGGCGGCCAACGCAAAGGGCCCGCCCGAACCGATGGCCACGATCCCGTCGTCGGGCTCGATGACGTCGCCATTGCCGCTTACGAGATAGGTGTATTTTTCGTCCGCCACCAACAGCAACGCTTCCAGGTGCCGCAAGGCACGGTCGGTGCGCCAATCCTTGGCCAGTTCCACCACGGCGCGGTTCAGGTTTCCGTGATATTCCTCGAGCTTCTGCTCGAAGCGGGCAAACAGGGAGAGCGCATCCGCGGTGCTGCCGGCAAAGCCCGCGATGACCTTTTCATTGTACAGGCGGCGGATCTTGCGCGCCTTCTGTTTCACCACGCTTTCGCCCATGGTGACCTGGCCATCGCCACCCATGGCCAATCGGCCGCCCCGGCGCACGCACAAAATCGTGGTGCTGCGAATCCTGGATGACTTTTTCACGCTGGCTCCATCAAATCATTATAACAGATGCTTCAGCCTCACTCGGGGGTGAAGTAGTTGGGAGGATACTCTTCGTTGTATTGGGCGGAGTTGCGAAAGGTTTCCCCGATCCGGTCCCCATTCAAGTAGCGCGTAATGTGCATGGGGGTCTGGATCCCGTCAATGGTCTTGTAGTCCGCGTACGCGTCCGAATAGTCATCCCAGGCATCTTCCTTGACGTTCCTGACCCGGTAGGTGATGCGGGAGGGGACAAACGTTTGCCGGTGCAAATCCACTCGCACGCTGGTCCCACCGGAGGCAATAATCTCGATGCCCTGGGTCGCAGCATTATCCACAAAGTCAACCTTGCCCATTTGGATGAGCACGCCGGGTTCGTTGATGCGCAAGCGCAACAGGTTCTCCAAACTGTAGCGGTTGGAGGTGATCCAGCCTTGAAGCTGCTGATCGGGCTGGGGGATCAGTCCATAGCGATCGAGTTCCCAGCCCTTGTCCCCGTTGTTGATCAGGATGACCGGCTTGGTTTTTCCATACGAGAAGCGGCGCTTGTCGGGGTACAGCGCATAGCTCTCGAAGGGTTCCATGCCGGCGGTCGCTCCGTCCTGGAAAAAAAAGGCGCGGCCCTTCGTGGTCAGAGATTTGGCGTGCAAGAAAGCTTGGCCGCCCATCGCCTGGATGGCGCGGTCCAGCATTTGGCGCGCTTGGGGATCGACGTGCCCGGGGGCCACGGGCCGTTGTGCCGGAAGCGTGCCGGTGACTACGCAGAGCGCCATGGCGAGTGCTCCAAAGATGCGAACAGCCTTCGTGCGAAGCGATTTGACCACAGAGAATTTTCCCTTCATCGATTTTGATGCCCACTCTGGTGACCGGGTGATCCGGTGATCGGGTGAACAAAAAAACCTCTTCCCACAATCATTTTCCCCTCGCGGGCTTCTGCGACGCAACAAAAATGGAGACAGGTCCGAGCGGATCCATTTCGGCCATCATATCAGGTACTATGGGTGTATCATGAAAACGATATGAGCGTTACCAGCCCAATCTACTTTGAGATTATTGACTTCATTGCTGCAGGCACCACGCCGCAGTCGGTGGCCGACTGATATCAACGAGGAGCCAAAGCAGACTATCCATGAATATCACCATTCAACCTGAGCTCGAAATGAGACTCCGCGCCCGAGCGGAGGCCGAGGGAATTCCTGTCGAAGCCTACATCGAGCGCCTGGTCTGCGCTGAGCAGAAGGCAGAGGACGAGATCGAAGCTTTAGCGCTCGAAGGATTTATCTCCGGCGGGCCGATTGACGCCGGGCCGGGTTATGGGGAAGACAAACACCGCCGGTTGGATGAACGCCTGAACAAGACCGGTACCCGGTGAGCTCTTGCTACGTTTTTCGCCCGAAGGCGGATCAGGACCTCGAGGACCAAGCCTATTATCTTGCCAGTTCGGATTGCACGATTATTCCGCCGGCACAAAGCGCGAGGCAATCGCCTCTCTCACCTTCTGAGAAAGCGCGTCCACGTCGTGCAGGGTCAGCCCCTGGGTGGAGATGGCCGGGTGCACGATCATTTCCGTTTGTCCCGCGCGCACATGATAGGTGTCAGGCTTGAGGACGTAGGACGTTCCGTTCATGGTGATGGGCACAATCGGAACTCCCGCGAGGATGGCAATGTAAAAGCTGCCCGCCTTGAAAGGCAGCAATTGACCGTTGCGGCTGCGATGGCCTTCGGGGAAGAGCAGCACGGATTTTCCCTCGCGGATTTCCTGCGCCACCTTCTTCATGCTTTTCATGGCTTGCTGCGGACGGTCGCGGTCCACGGGGATGTGTCCCGAGCGCCGCAAGTGCCAGCCCAGGAAGGGCAGGTGAAACAACGAGCGCTTGGCCACGAAACGAAACTGCACCGGCAGGTTCACGAACAGGACGGGGATATCCATGGCGCTCTGGTGATTCACGCAATAGATCGCGGTCGCGGCAGGATTGACGTGCTCCAAGCCCTTCCACGCGCACGCGGATGCCGCTGGTTTTCAGAATCAGCCACGACCACGTTCTGGCGCAAGCATGTTGCCACCGGCCCTGAGTGTCGAAAAGGGAAGCCCAGCAGGGAAACTGTCCCGCAAACGGCCGTGTAGAAATAAATGAGGAGATTGGTGAACAGCAGGGAACGCGCGTAGCTCAAGAGGTAGCGGAGTGCGCCCGCTCCTGCGGGGTTTGGGGACGGCAGTCGACGGAGCGGTGTCCATGACAGCACTAAACAGGCGGCACACTGGCTCCGCTGGAACGCAGGCAGGTGCAGCTTTCCTTCGCGCTGTGCTTTCTTGACGGCGCCCACCAGGAAAAGTGATCCGACCACCAGCACCACGTCATCAGGAGAGCTGGCGCTGGCAAGCTTTTTCCAGCGCGCGGGCCGGCTCGATTTCAATGTGCAGCTTGGCGGGCCGGGAATCGAGCGCGGCCAGAATCTCCTCCGGCGCAGCGGCGCGCACATGCTCAGGGTGGGTCAAATAAACTTCCTCCGCCAGGGGAAAGAGGCTGGCGCAGATTTCCCGGATGGCTTTATCGCGCATGGAAGCGTACACCAGGCGCACCCGGCGTCCGGGAAGCTCTTCCCGTATGAACGCGGCGAGTTCGCGCGCGGCGCCCGGGTTGTGCCCGCCATCGAGCAGCACCAACGGCTTCGGCGAAGATGGGCTCCAGGCGTCCGGGCCAGGTGGCGGCACGCAGCCCTTGCAGAATGCTGCGGCGGGAAATCTCAAATCCCTCGGCTTCGCAGCCGCCACGCTCCGGCCACCGCAGCCACGGTGTTCTTCACCTGAAACCTTCCCAGCAAGGGACAGGTCAACCCCGCGAAACGCTCCTCGCCGAGCGCCAGATCGAATGAGTAGCGGCCCTGATGGGCGTGCAGGTTGGTGACTTGCGCCAGGTTCTTCAGTTCCAGCAACTCCGCTCCGCATTCCTCCGCGCGGCGGCGAATGGCGGCGGCGGCTTCCGCGTCTTCCACTCCGGAAATCACCGGGCGATGCGGTTTGATGATGCCGGCCTTTTCCGCCGGCGATGGCGGCCAGCGTGGAGCCCAGGAATTCCATATGGTCGAAGTCGATGTTGGTGATCAAGGCCACGCGCGGGTCGGTTACGTTGGTGGCGTCCAGCCGCCCGCCCATGCCGACTTCCAGCACGACGAACTTCGCTCCCGCATTGGGCAAAGTGCAGGAAGGCCGTAGCGGTCAAGAATTCAAAAAAGCTCGGGGGCTTCTCCAGATTCTTTCCGGTTGACCAGGCGCTCGACGGCCGCGGCGACCTGCGGTGAATGCAGCCGCAAAATCCTCGTCAGAAACCTCCCGGCCGTTCACGCGCATACGCTCATTGACGCGCACCAGATGGGGTGAAGTGAACAGTCCGGTGGAGTAACCCGCGTGCTGAAGAATGCTGGCCAGCATGGCGCAGGTGGAACCCTTGCCATTGGTTCCCGCCACGATGGCGGTGTCGTAGCGCTCGTGCGGGCGCCCCAACTCCGCCAGGATCCGGGAGATGGCCTCCAGGCCAAACTTCAGCCCGTGCAACTCCTGACCCAAGTCGGCAAGGTATTTCAGACATTCGGTGTAGTTCATAGGAATCAAATGATCGGGAGTATCGGGTGATCCGTTGATCGGGTAAGCAAGAATAGCATTGCGGCCTTCGACATCGGTCGCTTGATCCGACTCATGCTCGATGTGCGATCGCGGCAAGTTACGAATCTGATGTTCACCCAGATCGACCGGATCACCCGATCTCCCGATTTCCTAAGAGTCCCAGGCGCGCATCAGGCGAAAGGCGCGCGCGATATAACTCTTCAATTCCTTGCGCGGGACGATGGCGTCGATCATGCCGTGTTCCAGGAGGAACTCGGCGCGCTGGAACCCTTCGGGCAGCTTCTGGCGAATGGTTTGCTCGATGACGCGCGGGCCGGCGAAGCCGATCAGCGCGCCGGGCTCAGCAATGTTCAAGTCGCCCAGCATGGCATAGCTGGCGGTGACGCCGCCGGTGGTGGGATCCGTGAGCACGGAAATGTAGGGTTTATGGACCTCGTCCAGGCGCGCGAGCGCCGAACAGATTTTGGTCATCTGCATCAGGCTGATGGCGCCTTCCATCATGCGCGCCCCGCCCGAGCAGGATACGATCACCAGGGGCAAGCTTCTTTTCGATGCAGCGATCGATGGCGCGAGTCACCTTCTCGCCCACCACCGCGCCCATGCTGCCGCCCACGAATTGAAACTCCATGGCGCAGATGATGGCGGGCTTGCCTTCGATCAGCCCTTCGCCGGTCAGCGCCGCGTCCTTCATGCCGGTGACTTTCTCGGCTTGCTTCAGGCGATCGCGGTAGGGCTTGGTGTCTTTGAATTTCAGCGGGTCGGTGGAGGCCAGGCGCGCGTCATGCTCGGTATATCGGCCTTCGTCAAACAGCATCTCCAGCCGCGCGTGCGAGCCCAGCTTGAAATGATGGCCACACTTGGGGCAGCATTGCAGATTGGCCTCAAGATCCTTTTTCCAAAGGATTTGCTTGCACTTGTCGCACTTCACCCAAAGCCCTTCGGTCTGGACGCGCTTCTCCTTGGGTGTTTCCAGCGGCTGCTTTTCTTTGCGGAACCAAGTCATAGGAAAAATTCTTTCATTGAGTCAGTGAGTGATTTGAATCATTGAGCATGAAACATTGGTCTCCGATCACTACACTGATCACTAAATCGCCTCAATATTCTATCCCTCTCTGCGCGGGGATTCCTTTTTGATAGGGATGTTTGACCTCGCGCATTTCCGTGACCAGGTCGGCCATCTCGACGAGCATGGGGTGCGCGTTCCTCCCGGTCAAAATGACGTGTACCATTTCCGGCTTGCGCTTTAAGGTTTCCGCCACGGGCTCCGGCGCCAGCATTTTGTAACTGATGGCATAGTTGATTTCGTCGAGAATCACCATCTCGTACCGCCCGCTCAGGATTTCCCCGCGGGCAAATCGCCATGCTTCTTCGGCCAGCCGCACGTCTTCCGGGTCAGGTTTTTCCGCGCCGACTTTCACGAACCCGCGGCCCATGGGCATGATCTTCAGGCGCTCGTCGCCCAGCATCTTGGCCGCATCCAGCTCGCCATAATGCCACGAGCCTTTGATAAATTGTACCATTAAGACCTTCAGGCCTTGCCCCACAGCGCGCAGTGCCGTTCCCAGCGCGGCGGTGGTCTTTCCCTTGCCGGGGCCCGTATGAACGATAATCAACCCTTTTCGATCTTCTGGCAAGAGGACCTCCAGATCGGGTCAGATCATCGGATCGGAGATCCGCGATCTATTCACTTACCCGCGGGTAGGGATATCCGCGCAGAATCGTGAAGCCGCGATAAATCTGCTCGAGCAAAAGAGTGCGCGCCCAATCGCGCGTCAGCGTCATGCGCGAAAGCGCCAGCAGGACGTCGGCCTCTTCCCGAAACGCCGCGGAGAAGCCGTCCGGCCCCCCGATCAAAAAAGCCAACTCCCGCGAGCCCCGCAAGGCTTCCTGGCCCAGCCACGCGGCGAACTCTTGCGAGGTCCGCTCGCGCCCGCGCTCGTCCAGCAGGACTTTCGTTGCGCCGCGCAATTTTTCCAGCAGGGCGCGCTCGGCGGAGGTCAATCCTGCCTTGCGGGCATGGCTCGCTCCCCGCAGGGCCGGGAGCTCTTCCAGGCTCAAGGGAGTAAAATGCTCGATTCGGCCCGCCAGGTCCTGCTGAATCGCCCGCAGGTGCGAATCCTTGGTCTTGCCCTCAAAGAGAATTCGAATGCGCATCTTGGTGACCGTGACAAGCCCTGCGAGCGGTCAGTCTCTTCCAGAAGGCGTCTCCAGGTCGTAGAATTCTCTGGCGCGCTCGACAAAAATGTGGACGATGAAATTGAGATAGTCCACCAGGATCCACTCCGCCTGGGAGTAGCCCTCCACGTGCGTGGGCGCGCACCCGGATTTCTTCAATCTTTCCACGATGCCATCGCAAATCGCCTGGGTGTGGCGCGTGGAGGTCCCGCTGCAAATCAGGAAGTTGCTGGTGAACGAACAGCCTCCTTCCATATCCAAGACGCGCATGTCCAAAGCCTTGCGATCCTGGGCGGCCTGGATCGCTTCGCGTAGTTGTGGTGTCATCGTTGCAAACGTTTCACGCCGGCGCTGGGACCGTACAACCCTTCCTTCAGAATGTATTCTTCCACAAGCTTGGGAACAAGGCCAGTGATGGATTTGCGAGCCCGCACCGCCTGCCGGATGTCGCGGGAAGCGACGGGGGCGTCCACACCGGGCAAAAGGTGGATGGCGCCGTGGCGCAAGCGAATGGTCTCCGCCTTCTGGGCAAGGCGCCGCGCCGGCAGCAGGTCAGGGGGCGCAACTTGGCGGAGCGCGTCCACGTCAAAGCCGGGCCGCGACACGACAATGAACTCCACCGAATCGAGCAAGCGCCGGAACTCTCTCCAGTGGGGCAGGTCGAGGAAGGCGTCGGCGCCCGACCAGAAAGAACAGCCGATCGTGCTGGCGCAGCTTTCGCCGCACCGCCCGCACCGTGTTGATGGAGTAGCGTGGCGATCCATCCACCGTGGGCGCCTCGATGGTGGAGGGGATAAAGCGCGGCTCGCCGGCGCAGGCCACCGCCACCATCGCATAGCGCTGAGCATAGTCGGTCAGGTGGTCGTGGATTTTGTGGGGCGGATTGCCGGTGGGAATGAAAAGGACTCGATCCAGGTGAAAGCGGCGTTGCGCCGCCCGCGCCGCCGCCAAGTGCCCGGCATGGATGGGGTCAAACGTTCCGCCGAAAATTGCGATGTTCATGAGAATCGGGGCATCGGGTGATCGGGTGATCGGGTCATCGGTTCATCTGGCGATCGAGACGCTCTGGCACGCGAGAAATCGGAAGCAGCCGATATCACGGGTCGGAATTCTGTCGATTCATTCGTCAATCGCTCAATCACAAATCGCCAATTCTCGATGACCCGATGACCCGATGGACCGATCACCCGATCGTCCCGATCACCCGATTTCGGCAATTGCTCCAGCTTCGCCCAAACGGCCTCTTTCAATTCTTCCAGCCCTTCCCGGGTCACGGAGGAAATCTCGTGCAGCGGCAGTCCGCGTTCAGCGCAGAATTCACGCAGGCGGATCAGGCGATCGCCTTCGCCCACGGCGTCAATGCGCGAAGCCACCAGCAGCATGGGCTTGGCGGCGACCACGGGGCTGAAACTCTTGAGCTCATTCAGAATGACGTTGTAATCCTCCAGCGGGTCGCGGCCGGAATCCTCCGCCACGTCGATCAGGTGGAGCAGCAAGCGCGTCCGCTCCACGTGCCGCAGGAAGCGGATGCCCAGGCCTTTGCCTTCGTGCGCCCCGGCGATCAGCCCCGGGATATCGGCCATGACGAAGGACCGCTCTCCGTCGAGTCCCACCACTCCCAGGCAGGGCGCGAGGGTGGTAAACGGATAGTCGGCAATGCGCGGGCGCGCCGCGCTGAGCCGCGAAATCAGCGTGGATTTGCCGACGTTGGGGAAGCCCACCAACCCGACGTCGGCGAGCAACTTCAGCTCCAGCCGCAAATCGCGCACTACGCCCGGCGTGCCCGGTTCGGCTTTGCGCGGAGCCTGGTGAGTGGAAGTGGCAAAGCGCGCGTTGCCGCGTCCCCCGCGTCCGCCTTTGGCGGCGATCACCTGCAGGCCCGGCGCATCAAAATCCCAAAGCTTTTCCCCGCTGCGTCAAGTCGTAAACCACCGTGCCCACGGGGAGCGTCACGGTGTTATCGGCGCCGTCTTTCCCGTGCCGGTTTGAGCCTTCGCCGTGGCCCCCGCGTGTGGCGCGGAACTCGGGGTTATAACGAAACTTCAGCAAGGTGTTCATGTGGGGGTCGCTTACCAGAATGATGTCGCCCCCGCGCCCGCCATCGCCGCCGCTGGGTCCGCCGCGCGGCACGAATTTCTCGCGCCGAAACGCCACACAGCCGTTTCCCCCTCCGCCGGCGGCAACGTGAATTTTGGCTTCGTCAATGAACATGTCAATGATCGGGAGATCGGGTGATCGGGTGAGCAGATCGGGTAGATCCGATGATCGGGTGATCGGGTGAGCAAGAGGCCGCTTCGGCCTGCTTCGTTCTTTGTTCACCCGATCACCGGATCATCCGATCTCCCGATCTTCAGTTCGTTGATGGGACCAGGATGCTGACGTACCGGCCCAGGCGGCCTTTGTCCTCAAAGCGCACGACGCCGGAAACTTTGGCGAAAAGCGTGTCATCTTTGCCGAGGCCGACGTTCTCACCGGCCTTCAGGCGCGTGCCGCGCTGGCGAACCAAAATCGACCCGCCCGATACCGTCTGGCCGTCAAAACGCTTCACGCCCAAACGCTGGGCGTTGGAGTCGCGGCCGTTGCGGGATGTTCCTTGACCTTTCTTATGTGCCATAGTGCCTTTCCTTTGAGAAGAATGATCGAGCCTGATTAAGCTGTGAGCTCTCAGCTTTCAGCCGTCAGCTCACGCCCTAGCCGTAAGCTGATAGCTGACAGCTATCTTCACGCCGTAACGATGTCCTGGATCAGGACCTGGCTGAAATGCTGGCGATGACCCATCGTGCGCCGGTACTGCTTCTTGCGCTTGTATTTCAACACGCGCACCTTGGCGCTGCGGTCGTGGGTGAGAATCTTTCCCGTGACCTTGGCGTTCTCGACCAGCGGGGCGCCCACGGTGAGTTTTTCCTTGCGCACCGCAAACACGTGGTTGAACTCGACCGTCGAGCCCGGGTCGCCCGCCACCCGCTCCACGCGAATGACGTCGCCGGGTGAGGCCTTGTATTGTTTCCCGCCTGTCCGAAAGATAGCGTACATAGATTTCTTCTCTCCTGTTTCCCGAAAACAACCATTATACGAACCGAGGGGCGAAACTGTCAATCAAATGCGCGGGTTTCCCGGGATGGCCCGAGTCATGGTGTCATGGGGCGTGTTATAGAGACGAGCCGTATCAAATTCGGTGGTGTAACCAAAAGAGACATCTCCGGCTAGCATTTGCTGGGTCCGGCAGCTCTTGCAGAACTGGAACCCTTCGCCGCGCCTTTTATAAAGGTCAAGTCCGGGGAAGGGCCGATTAACGAAGGTTGATTTTCGAAGCTCTGTTACCTTGGCGAGTGGAATTGGCCGAACTTTGCTGCCGGAGTGGATGGATGCTTCGCTAGGTGCGCCCGTCACGGGCATCCGTGGGCATTTTGGCATTCTATGTGCATGTAAATGGGTGGATAAGTGTGGCAGGATAACTTTGCCGGATCGCCCAAGCGTTCACAGCTTGAATTTGCGACGGTTTTGGAGTGCCGGGGGGCCAAGCGAACGGTGTGGTGGGTGGCCAAATCCCACTTTCCAGTTCACAAAAAAGCGCTTTGGGGTAATATCTCTATTCTTGCCTTGCGGAATGCCATGGCGTTGCACAGAATACTGGATTGACCGGAGTCGCAAAAGCGGTTGCCGGACGGCCGAATGGACCGCATACGGAGTGAAAGCTACTGCGGGGTTGGCCCCAAGAATTGAGGAATGTGCGCAGCATCACTTGGAACATTTTCAAGATGTCGCTATGCTCTAGCCCTCGTCAGGCGGGAGATTGCGAGAAATTGATGCGGGCAGAAAAACCTGTGTGGGTTGATCGTATGCAAAGAATGGGAAAAATGGTTCGCTTCGGGTTCCTTCCGCTTGTGGCGGGGGCTACTCTGCTCTTGGCAGTTTGCGGAAACATGTTGGCGGGCGCAGAGCGTGCGGCAACTCCAGCGCTCTCCCCTTCCAGCCGCGGACGCGCAAGCGCGGGTGAAAGCAGTCGCGTCTGAACTTGCCATTAAGCTTCGAGGAAAACGTCGGCCAAGTCAAGGGCCCGGAGGCGCGGGATGTCCGATATGTTTCGCGCGGGAGCGGCTACTCGCTTTTTCTGACCTCGACGGAGGCCGTTCTGGAGGTGGGACAACGTGCTCCGGGGGGCCATTCGCGGATGTCGCCCGTGTGGTGCAGGATGCGCCTTTCCGGCGGTAATCAGGTCCGGACCTTGACCGGGACTGGACGAATTGCCCGGAAAAAGCAACTACTTCATTGGCAACGATCCTTCGAAATGGCACACCGGTGTCGCCAACTATGCCCGCGTCGCCGAGAAGGGCGTATATCCAGGTATTGACCTTGTTTACCACGGGAACCAAGGCCAACTGGAGTACGACTTCGATGTGGCTCCCGCAGGCCGACCCGGGAAGAATCCGCTTTGCCTTGGAAGGTGCGCAGGGCTTGCGCGTTGATTCCCAGGGTGACCTGCTGGTGAAAGTGGAAGGCGGAGAGCTGCGTTTCCGCCGCCCGTTGCTTATCAGAGGACCAATGGCGCCGAAGCGCTTGATCCCCGTCCGCTACTGTTGAAAGGAAAGAACCAAGTGGAATTTCGCCTGGCCGCGTACGACCGTCGCCAGCCCTTGGTGATTGACCCCATTCTTGTCCTATTCGACCTACCTGGGCGGCAGCAACATCGACGCTGGCAATGGCATCGCGGTGGCTCCCGATGGCACGGCGTTCATCGCCGGTGGGACTTTTTCAACCGATTTTCCCACCGCGCATGCCTTGCAGCCGAACGCTGGTGGCCCCTATGATTTTCCCCAGGACGCCTTTGTCACTAAAATCAGCGCGGACGGCTCCACCTTAGTATATTCCACCTACCTCGGCGGCAAGAAACAGGATGTCGCGAATGGCATTGCCGTTGATGCCGCTGGCGAGGCTTTCGTGGTCGGTACGACCTTCTCGCCTGATTTCCCCGTACCGCGGGTTCAATCAACACGCTGTGCGGAGGGGACGGGAAATGCGGCGCCTCCTGGAACCCCCAGGGCTTCATTGTCTCGAACGCTTTTGTCACCAAGCTGAACGCCGCAGGGTCGGGTTGGTCTATTCCACGTTTCTTCGGCTATTACGAAAATGTTGAGGGCCATGCAATCGCCGTCGACAGCGCTGAGAATGCCTATGTGACTGGTACGACCAGGCCGAACATTCGAGGAAACGGTTCTACTTACGCCGCCTGAGACGCCTCCTCCACCCTTCCCGATTGTCGGCGGTTCGAAGCCACGTACGACATTATCGGACGCTGGAAGTACGGGGGTAGCGGCACGAACGCTTTCATCGCCAAAATTGACGCCCCTGGCGACGGAATCCTGTATTCCAGTTACCTCGGCGGCGACAATACAAGCTACGGATATGGAATCGCGGTCGACAGCAACGCCAATGCCTATGTCACGGGCCTGACGTATTCTGATACGGGTACTTTTCCCCTCACCGCCTACGGCGCTCCAGGCCACCTATGCTGGAGCCGGTGACGCCTTCCTGACCAAAGTCAACACCACGCGACAGGGGCGGCGTCCCTGGCTTACTCCACTTATCTCGGTGGCAGCGGGATTGATCAAGCCAACGCCGTGGCCGTGGACACGAGCAAGATCGCCTACATTACGGGGGGACGACCTCCCTCTCGGCGACTCTGGGATTCACGCCGCCCGCCGGGGGTTTTCAGACAAATTGCACTTTGGATTCGCAAATGCCGCCCGTCTGCGAAGGCGACGCCTTTGTCGCCAAGTTTAACCCCACTCTGAGCGGCTCAGCCTCGCTCCTCTACTTCTCCTAGTTGGGTGGTTCCTTTGCCGACTCTGGCACGGGCATTGCGGTCGATGCCGGCGGAAACATTTTCATCACCGGGTCGACGGTCTCCACCAATTTCCCCATCGCGGGCGCGGTCTTTCAACCCAACTACGGGGGCGGAAACTCCGATGCTTTTGTTACCGAGTTGAACCCGCAAATCCTCCGTCAACCGCTTTGATTTACTCGACTTACCTCGGCGGAAGCAATACCGATGTGGCCACGGGCATTGCCATTGATACCAGCGACGCCGCCTACGTCACGGGCCAGACGTGCTCGCTCGACTTCCCCCTTGCCAACCCGGAGCAGCCTACTTATGGTGGTAACTGCGACGCCTTCGTGTCAAAAATCATCCCGTCGGGTGGAGTCTCGCTCAACCCGGCGGGCTTGATTTTTGCGAGTGAGAATGTCGGCCAGCAGAGTCCGGCGCAGACGGTAACCCTCACCAACGGCAGCCAACGTCGCGCTGACCATCGAGCAGTCATCGCCCTGACCGGCGACGACAGTGGTGACTTCGCGATCCAAACAATACCTGCGCGTCGTCCGTGCCCGCCCTCGGTACATGCACGATCAGCGTGACCTTCACCCCGACGTCGATTACGCCCCCCGCACGCACCGCCAAGATTACGGTCACTGACACGGAGACCGGCGGTCCACAGGAGACGCAGGTGGTCGACTTGACCGGCACCGCGGGCACCGCGCCCATCGTCAGTCTGTCGCCTGCCACTGTGGATTTTAGCGCTCAGCAGGCGGTGGGAGTAACCAGTGCCGCCGATGATCCTCACGGTGACGAACACCGGAACGGCGGCTTTGACCATTTCGAGCTTCGTGGCGAGCGCAGCGATTTTGCCGTCTCAGAGCAACAACTGCACGGCGGCGCTCCAGGCCACTACGCCGCCCTCGAATTGCACGATCAGTGTCACCTTTACTCCGAACGTGCGGGGGCAGAGCGTTGGGTCGCTGACCCTGACGGATAATGCGCCCAATAGCCCCCAGATTGTTCTGCTCACGGGGAACGGAGTGCCCAGCCCATTGTGTCGCTTTCGGCCAGCATCCTTACTTTTGGAAGTCAAACCGTGAATACCACCAGCCCTGCACAGACCGTGACGGTCACCAATACCGGCACCGCGCCCTTGGTCTTTACCTCCATTTCACCCACTACAGGCTTTGGGCAAACCAACACTTGCAGCGCCCCTGTTCCCCCTGCCGGCACTTGCCTGATCAGCGTGACCTTCACCCCCACCGTGGCGGGCACCCTAGCAGGTTCGATTACGCTTACGGACAATGCCGGCAACAGCCCGCAGACGATTGCGCTGAACGGCACGGGAGTTGCTGCGCCCATTGCCACTCTTTCCCCCGCCAGTGTGACCTTTGCCACTTCCCAGGCGGTGGGGACCACCAGCGCCGCCCAGGTTGTGACGCTTACCAACACAGGCGCCGCCACCTTGAGCATCGGGGGGATCGCCGCCTCGACCAACTTTGGGGAGACTAACAATTGCGGCGCGAGTCTAGCCGGGGGAGCCAGTTGCAGCATCAGCGTGACTTTTACCCCCACCGCCGTGGGCAACCTTTACGGCACGCTGACCGTGACCGACAACAATAACGGGGCGATGGCCAGCACCCAGGTTGTTCCCTTGGCGGGCACGGGGCTCGGCGCGCCAGCGGTAACGCTTTCGGCCAGCACCCTCAGTTTTGGCTCGCAGGTTGTGAACTCGGCCAGCGCCGCGCAAACCGTGACCCTCACCAACAGCGGCACGGGGACTCTGACTCTAGGCGTGATTACCGCCACCCCGCCTTTTGCCCTGAGCGGCAACACCTGCGGTTCGTCCGTGGTTGCGGGAGGGATTTGCGCCCTCAGCGTGACTTTCACGCCCACGACAGCGGGCCCGGCCAATGGTTCGATTTCCATTCCCGATAATGCCGCCAACACGCCGCAAACCATTACCCTGAGCGGCACGGGAGTTAGCGCGCCCATCGCCACTCTTTCCCCTGCCAGTGTGGCATTTAGTCCTCCTTCCCAGGCGGTGGGAACCACCAGCACCGCGCAGAATGTGATGCTTGCCAACACCGGCAGCGCCCCGTTGATCATCGGGGGCATCACCGCCTCGGCGAACTTTGCCGAGACGAACAATTGCGGCGCAAGTCTAGCCGGGGGAGCCAGTTGCAGCATCAGCGTAACTTTTGCGCCCACCGCCGTGGGCAACCTTTACGGCACGCTGACGGTGACCGACAACAATAACGGGGCGACGGCGAGCACCCAAGTTGTTGCCCTGGCGGGCACGGGGCTGGGCGCGCCGACGGTAGCGCTTTCGGCCAGCGCTATCAGTTTTGGCTCGCAAATTGTGAACACCACCAGCGTGGTGCAAACCGTGACGGTCACCAATAGCGGCACCGCGACGCTGAATATTGGCACGATTTCCGCCACCCCTCCCTTTGCGCAAAGCAACACCTGCAGTTTGCCCGTGCCGGTGGGAGGGGGCTGTATCATCAGCGTGACCTTCAGTCCCACGACGGCAGGCAACCTAGCCGGTTCGGTTAACATTCCTGACAATGCCCCCAACACCCCCCAGACCGTTGCGCTGAACGGCACAGGAGTTGCTGCCCCGATTGCCACTCTTTCCCCCGTCAGTGTGACGTTTACTCCTTCCCAGGCGGTGGGGACCACGAGCGCCGCCCAGGTCGTGACTCTTACCAACACCGGCAGCGCCGCGCTCCTGATCGATGGGGTCAGTGCCTCGACCAACTTTGGGGAGACTAACAATTGCGGTGCGAGTCTTGCCGCGACCAAGAGTTGCAATATCAACGTGACTTTTACTCCCACCGCCGTGGGCAACCTTTACGGCACGCTGACGGTGAGCGACAACAATAACGGGGCAGCGGCCAGCACCCAGGTTGTTCCCCTGGCGGGCGTGGGGCTCGGCGCGCCGGTGGTATTGCTCTCGGCCAGCACTCTCAGTTTTGGCTCGCAGGTTGTGAACTCGACCAGCGCGGCGCAAACCGTGACCGTCACCAACACCGGCACCGCGGCTCTGACTTTCGGCTCGATTGCCGCCACTGCTTCCTTTGCGCAAAGCAACACCTGCGGTTCGTCCGTGGCCGCAGGAGGGATTTGCACCATCAGCGTGACTTTCACTCCCACGACGGCAGGCAGTGCCGTGGGTTCGATCACTATCCCGGATAATGCCGCCAACACTCCGCAAACGATTGCCTTGAGCGGCACAGGAGTCACTGCGCCCATCGCAACCCTTTCCCCTGCCAGTGTGACGTTCACCACTTCCCAGGCGGTGGGGACCACCAGCGCCGCGCAGACCGTGACTCTTACCAACGCCGGCACCGCCCCGCTGATCATCACGGGGCTGGCTACTTCGGCCAACTTTGGGGTCACGAACAACTGCGGTGCGAGTGTTGCCGTGGGAGCGAATTGCAGCATCTACGTGACATTTACCCCCACCGCCGTGGGCAACCTTTACGGTACGCTGACCGTGACCGACAACAATAACGGGGCGGCGTCCACCACCCAGGTTGTTCCTCTGTCGGGCGTGGGGCTCGGCGCACCGGCGGTATCGCTTTCGGCCGGCTCTATCAATTTCGGCTCGCAAATTGTGGACACCACCAGCGCGGCGCAAAGCGTGACGGTCACCAACAGCGGCACCGCGACGCTGAATATTGGCACGATTACCGCCACCGGTCCTTTTGCGCCATCCAACACTTGTAGTTTGCCCGTGCCGGTGGGAGGGAGTTGCATCATCAGCGTGACTTTCAGTCCCACGACGGCAGGCAGCGCAGCCGGTTCGATTAGCATCCCTGACAATGCCCCCAACAACCCTCAGACGGTGGCGCTGAACGGCACGGGAGTTGCCGCGCCCATTGCCACTCTTTCCCCCGTCACGGTGACGTTTACTCCTTCCCAGGCGGTGGGGACCAGCAGCACCGCGGTGGGCGTGACGCTTACCAACGCTGGGGCCGCCGCGTTAGTCATCGATGGGATCGCCGCCTCGGCCAACTTTGGGGAAACCAACAATTGCGGTGCGAGTCTTGCCGGGACGAAGAGTTGCAATATCAACGTGACTTTTACGCCGACCGCTGTGGGCAACCTTTACGGCACGCTGACGGTGACGGACAACAATAACGGGGCGGCGGCCAGCACCCAGGTTGTTCCCCTGGCGGGCGTGGGGCTCGGCGCGCCGGCGGTATCGCTTTCGACCAGCGCGATCGGTTTTGGCTCCCAACTGGTGAACACCACCAGCGCGGCGCAAAACGTGATCGTCACCAACAGTGGCACGGCGGAACTAACCCTGAGTTCGATTAACGCCACCGTTCCTTTTGTGCAAACCAACACCTGTAGTGCGCCCGTGGCCGTGGGAGGGATTTGCACCATCAGCGTGACTTTCAGCCCCACGACGGCGGGCAGCGCGCTGGGTTCCATTACCCTGGCGGACAATGCGGGAAACAGTCCCCAGACGATTTCGCTAACCGGGACGGGGACCACCGCTCCCACGGTAACCCTTGCGCCCATCAGTCTGACGTTCACCCCAGCGCAGCCGCTCGGGACCGCCAGCGCGCCGCAGACGGTGACTCTTACCAATACCGGCAGCGCCCCGTTGCTGATCAACAATATCGCGGCCTCGGGTGACTTTGCCACGACCAACACTTGCGGCGCGAGCGTGGCGGCGGGCGCGAATTGCGGCATTGCCGTGACCTTTACGCCCACGGCAGTGGGCAATCGTTACGGCACGTTGACGGTGACGGACAACAATAACGGGGCCCCCGGCAGCACCCAGACCGTGCCTCTGGAGGGCACGGGGTTGGGCGGGCCGCTGGTTAGTCTTACGCCCTCCACGCTATCTTTTGGCAGTGCCGCGCTGGGGACGCCCAGCGCTCCTCAGGGCGTCACGCTGACTAACTCCGGCACCGCGACCATTACCGGCATCTCGATCAGCATTACCGGCACCAACAGTGCTGAATTCTCCGCCACCACGACCTGCGGCACAACCCTGGGGACGCCACCGGGAACTAATTCGTGCACGATAAATGTGATCTTCACTCCCAGCGCGACGGGCCTACAAACAGCAGCCTTGACGGTAACCGACTCAGCGCCCAACAGCCCGCAGGTGACCACGCTCCAGGGCGGGGGCGCCAACTACGGCATATCCGTTAATCCCACATCCACCACGGTGGTGGCGGGGAATACAGCGAGCGTCGCCATAATCGTCAACGCCGTGGCGGGTTACAACGCGGCCGTGGCACTGACCTGCAGTGGCATGCCGGCGCTGGCGACTTGCACGCCTACGCCCGCCACCGTCACTCCCACCAGCGCGAGCCCGGCCACCTCGACTTTGAAAATTACCACCACGCGCCGCACCCTGGCGCCGCCCCGAGGCCTGCCGCAGCCGCCCGGACCGGGCTGGTCGGCGCGTCCGGGGATTTGGCTACTCTGGGCATTGCTCTTGTTGGGTCTCAGCGCGTGGGCGGCGCGCCAGAATCGGAGGCGGTGGACTTGGGTAGCCCTTGCCCTTACGGTGCTGTGGCTCGCGAGCTTCGCGGCTTGTGGCGGGGGCGGCAACGGCATCGTTAATCCCTCGGGCACGCCCGCCGGCAGTTATACGATTACCGTAACCGGGACGTCGGGGGGCCTTTCGAACTCGACAACTCTTACGCTGACGGTGCAATAGGAAAGTCCGGAGTCCGGGTCCGGAGTCTTGCCTGCGGACCCCAGACTCCGAACTCCGGACCCCGGACTCATAAGGAAGGGAGACTTCATG
Source organism: uncultured Acidobacteriota bacterium (assembly GCA_963810005.1). GTDB lineage: Bacteria > Acidobacteriota > Terriglobia > UBA7540 > UBA7540 > Bog-366. The sequence continues at coordinate 330,824 of CAWELY010000006.1, read as the reverse complement.
CGAAAGTTCTTGGTTCTGTTGCCGCTTTTGGTAATGCCGCTACCCGCCTGGGCCCAACAACTACCCAAGGTGGAAGTGTTCGGCGGCTATTCCAATCTGGAGGCGAATCTGAATGGCTCCAGTTTTAATGTGAACGGGGTTAATTTTTCCGTCGCGGAGAACTTGAACTCATGGTTCGGTGGCGCGTTGGATTTCAGCACCCATTACGGCACGGAAAATGGTTTTAAGACCAACACGCAATCGATGACTTATGGCCCGGTGTTTTCCTACCGCAAAGCAAGGAACGTCGTTCTCTTCGCCCATACCTTGCTGGGAGCAGTACGAGGCGGGCCGGACTACCTTGACATTTCCAAGCCGGAAGAACGCTTTGGCGCGTATTTGGGAGGAGGCTTTGATGTGAAGGTCCGCTCCAACGTGGCCTTGCGGCTGTTCCAAGCCGATTACCTCATGACTCGCTTTAGCCGTGCTCGCCAGGACAACCTCCGGCTCTCGGCCGGGATCGTCTTCCTCCTTGGAAAGAAGAAGTAAGCGCTCCCGATCGCCGAATAAACAGAGGTTTATGGATCCCTCACCGCTTGCAGCTCATGCTGACGAGCGCCGTCCCGTGGAGTCGGGTTGGTCCCCACGCCATTGCCCGGAAAATGGTACATCCGTACTATTGCTAAAGTAGTGGAAGGGATATACAGTGGCACTTTCAAAGGCAGTGAAGTGTGGTGCTGGAAAGTCATATCGCGAATCCTTCGACCATGGCGAATTCCGATCAGATAGAAACGGAGGAAGACGCAAGCTCGACCCCGCTAAAGAGTTCAATTGACGGTTACGGTGTCACGATTAACCTGGGGGTGCCAGTGCTGAAAATATCCGTATTGCTCGAGGCGCCGCCCCCCCGCCGACGCACGCTCCGCGAGGCATGGTTGGACCTATGGGTAACCGATCCGCCGGTCTTCCCCGTCCGGCTAGGCCCGGGCGCCCCGTGGCCTAAAAGCCGACGGATCCTGCCCGCCTTCCTGACCTCCACCCTGCTTCACTCTTCCCTCGTGTTCTTTTTATACAGTATCCCCTTCGCAGCCCTGTTGGCCTTGTATATGGGGCCACCGCCGGAAAGAATGTTAAGCCATCCCCACATGGTCGTGTACAAGTTCCGACCCTTGAATTTGGCGGATTACCTTCCGGTAATTCGACCCCCCGGCCATGGAAAAGCTCCCGGACGGGGGGCGCACCATGGGGCGCGCCCGCGTTTGGGCAGCACCCATTTCGATCCGCGCATAACGATCGTTTCCAATCCGCCCCACCCGGACAATTTTCGCGTCACTCTCCGCAACCAGAATGCGCCACCGGCCCTTCAAGCTCCCGCAGGATTTAAAAGTCCCGGATTTCATTGCCGGAGGCCCGGCGCTCGACTCCCGCGCCTCCTAAGCCTGCGCCGCCGGCTCCCGAAAAAGTTGATACCCCCGCGCCGGAAAAACCGAATGTGGCTCCACCTCCCAACCCCATGGATACCCAGCCCCTGGTGCCGAAGTTGAAGCTTGTCATGCCACCCTCGGCTCCGCCACCCCCGCCGGTGTTGGCATTGAAGCTTCCTGATATTCCCAACCCTCATCTTGAGGTCCCCCCGCCTCCGCCACCCACAAGCAATCCGCCGCCGGTGGCGGAAGCTGCTCCCGCGGCGCCCCGGCCACCGCCCAGGAACCCACGCACGCTGCTGCGCAAGCGCCCCCAGAGCCGCCCACCCGCAACAAATCCGGAACTGATGCTGCCAGCGACAGCCAGAAGCCTGGCGGTGGGCCCAAGATCGTGTCGCTGAGTGTGGATCCGGTTCCGCTGACGGACATTTCGTCAATTCCAGGGGGGATGCACGAGGGAGCGTTTTCGATTAGCCCCACCGGGACCTTGCAGGGATCCCCAGGTGGAGCACCGGGCGGATCAACTGACGTGGGTGTGGGCGGCCCCGGCGCGGGGGGGGATAAGAGTGTGGCCGTCGGAAAGGGAAGCGAGAAGCCCGGCGGCGGAGGAGGCGGTGTTTCCGCCACCGTCCCCACGGGGAGCCCCACGCTAAGCGTCTCCGGTCCGTCCGGGAGCCCGGCGGTGGCGGTGGGGACGCTGGCGCCGCTCAAGGCGGAAGATCTGGTTTATGCGGTGAAGCCGGAAACTCCCAAAGCCCACGCCCCTAGCATGGTGGTGAGCAGCGGTTCCTCGGGCGGCGGCGGGCTGCGCATATACGGCGTGCTGCACGGCGATAGGATCTACACGGTATACTTTTCCATGCCGGGAAAAAACTGGATTCTTGAATACTGCGCCCGCGAGAGTCCCCCGCAGGTGGACGCCGCCGCGCGCACGGTGCAGATTAGCATCCACCCGCCGCTTGACGCCTCCCGCGGCGATCGACCAGTTTGACTTTCACCGCCCCACGGAGCCGCAGGAGCCCTGCCAACGCCATGATCGTTTTGCACGGAATCATTCATGAGGACGGCTCGGTGAGCGATCTGACGGTTCTGCAGGGACTCGATCCCACCAGCGACGCCGCCGCGCGTGCCGCCTTCTCGCGCTGGAAGTTTAAACCCGCCCTGCGCGCCGGGACCCCCGTGGCCCTGGAAATTCTTGTGGGCATCCCTTAGCGCTCACGGAAAGAAGTGTAGCGCGGACCGGCTTTGTAGGTCCGCGGCTTTTCCTTGCCCGTCGGGGACGCGCCGCGGACCCACAAAACCGGTCCGCGCTACCCCTGCTTTAAACGCAAACATATTATGAGTCCCACATTATCCGGCAAGGTAGGACTAAAGTACTATTGAACTAAGCCCTCCCTCAGGTCCAAGCTGTGAGGTACACGTTCATGGTGTGCGGTCGAATCACCAAACGGAAATGAGGATTCATTAACATGTTCAAACGCCCAACAGACGCGGGGCAAGACCTCGTGGCCGTCGCACGAAGCCAAGGTATCACGCCGGACCGAGAAATGAAGGGGATCCACCGAGGGAGCCCGAACGGCGCGCCACTAGGAGTGTGTGGCGAAGCCCGGTCCCGCGCCCGGCAGGCCCTCGCCCGCGCTCGCCATGAGCAAGGCTCGACGCTCGTCGAGTTCGCTCTCGTCCTGCCGGTGCTGTCCGCCATCATGCTGGGCATTATCACGTTCGGGTATGGCTTCAATTGCTATCTGGCGCTGACCAATGGCACGAACATGGCGGCGCAGGCTCTGGCCATCAGCCGCGGGCAGGACACTCCCGGAGAGACCGTCATCGACCCGTGCCAGACGGCTTACCTGGCGTTCCACAATGCCGCGCCGACCCTCAATGTGAGTAACCTCAAGTTCACGGTCCAGATATGGGCAAGTTCGAGCGCCTCGACCACTTACGGGCCCTTGGCCGGCGGCGCGGCAGCGACGTGTACGGCGGGCGCGGGTCAAATGACGTCGGGCCAGGAAAGCTCGCTCACCGTCACTTATCCCGCCCAACTCAACTTCTTCGGATTCAATTTGTGCCCCAAGACCGGCTGCACCCTCACGTCGACAACCTCGGAGGTCGTGCAATGAACCGTAACCACGAATCGATGGTCCGCCGGATGCGCCACGGCCAGCGCGGGCAGGCCTTGGTGATGGCCATGACAGGGTTCGTCGTCCTTCTCTCCGTCGGCGCGCTCATCATTGACCTGGGCAATGGCTATGTGGCCTATCAACAGCTTCTCACGGCCACCCAGGCCGCGGCATTAGCGGGAGCGCAGGTGCTGCCCACCGGCACCGCCGCCGCCGCCCAGACCGCGGCGCAGCAATACAGCGCCTACGCCGCGAAGGATAACAACTACCATTCCACTCTGAACGTTACGTCCGTGTCGGTAACCGTGCCGCCTTGCCTCACCACCACCGGAGTTGCCTGTTATTCAACTTCCAACGCCAACGCCATCACGGTGACCGAGCAGGCGACCGTCAATACGGTCTTCGCCCGACTGTTCGGCGTCAAACAAATTCCCCTCGCGGCCACCGCGACGGCCAGCGCCGCGGGCGGAGTGGGTGGCCCGTATAACATCATGTTGATCGCCGACACCACGGGGTCGATGACGCAAACGGACTCCGACAGCAATTGCAGTGCTTCTCGACTTACTTGCTCCATGCAGGGCTTCCAGACTCTGCTGGAAACGATCGCGCCCTGCTCCGCCTCCCTGGCAAGCTGCGGCTCGCCCACCAGCTCGGGCACGGCCACCACCGGCGCCAACGTCAAGAACCCGGTCAATGTTGTCGGCCTGATGACGTTCCCTGGGCTGTCATCGATCAGCTACGCCCCGGATGATTGGTGCACTGGCACTGAGCCTACAACCGTCGGTTACCAAAGTTCGCCGGTTTACACGATCGTGCCGTTTTCGAGCGACTTCCGCGCTTCCGACACCGCCACTTCGCTGGTGGCTTCCTCCAACCTGACATTGGCATTGGGCGGAACAAATTGCACGGCCACCAATGTGACCGACTCGGGGGTGTGGATCAGGGGCGGCTACGGAACCTACTACGCGGGCGTCATCAATGCGGCACAAGCGGCGCTCGTCGCCGAACAGAAAACCAGACCGAATACCACCAACGTGATGATCCTGGTGAGCGATGGCAACGCGGGTGCAGCAGCGGCCTACGTGCCGTCAGGATATCAGTACAATCAGTGCCACGAGGCGGTCACGGCGGGGCAGGCCGCGGCGGCGGCGGGGACTTGGGTGTACACGGTCGCCTATGGCGCGGAGGCATCGGGCGCGAGCTCGTGCCCCACGGATTGCACTCCTAATAGCACGAGCTGCGCAACCCCCACCATCACCCCTTGCGAGACGATGGAGGAAATTGCCGCCACTCCCACGGGCGGGGAGAATGCCTCGAGGTTCTTCTCCGATTACACTTCCACGGGAGGCACCTCGACCTGCGTCGGGCGCTCGCAATCGGACACTAAACTGACCAATATCTTCAAGGATATCGCTGGGGACCTCACGGTCGCCCGCCTCATCCCCAACGGCACGAAGTAGCAGGTGGAGCGGCTGGGGAGAGTCATCAGTAAAAGAAAGTCATCAGTCGTCAGTTTTCAGTCGTCAGTAAGAAACCCGACCGCGAAATGCCTTTTACTGACAACGGATGACTGATGATTGACGACTGTTGATGGCTCTTACTGAAAACTGATGACTGGCAACTGACGACTGTTTGCGGTTCCTTCTTGGATTGCGGCTCCTCCGCCCTACGTTACCCGCTATTAACTGACATCATACTAGACAAACCTCGTTAAACATTCGTAAACTCTAATGGGGACGGGCGCCCAGACTATCCGACAAGCTGGCACCAAAGTGCTATTGAATGGAGGCCGGTATGTTGTCTAAACTGGGGGTGCGCATTTATACTGTGTACGATCAGATATCCAAACGAAAAAGAGGGGCGACTGACATGTCCAAACGCCAAACAGACGCGGGGCAAGCCGCCGTTACGGTTGCTCTCGGCATGGTTGTGATTTTGGGCTTTCTGGGCCTGGGCATTGACCTTGGATACTTGCGCAACGTGAAGCGGCAAATCCAGAATGTGGCTGACGCGGGCGCGCTCGCCGGGGCGATGGAGCTTAACGCCTGTGCGGGCACGCTGCATTGCGGCGCCATGACTGCGGCGGCGCAGGACGCGGTGACGGAGAACCGCCTCGGCGGCAGCACGCTGGTTACCCAATGCGGCGCGACCAGCGGCAACCTCTGGGTCATGGTGAACAACCCGCCGTGCTATCTGGGATCGGTAGCCAACGATCCCCATTATGGCAACGGCAACTACACGGAGGTCGTGGTCTCGCAAAAGACGCCAACCTATTTCTCCCGAATCTTCGGTGTTACTTCAGAGACTATCTCCGCCCGCGCGGAGGCCACTTTGCCCGGCGGGGGCAGTTGCATGTTTACGACCGGCACCTCGGGCGCCGACGTCACGCTTGTCTTCGCTCTTCAATATAACTCGCAGTGCGGTTGGGTGGATGAGTCCTCGAGTTCGAATGCTTTCAGCGGCCTCCTGGGTTTTTACGACATCCCCTATTTCGGCATCGTGGGAGGGAATAACTGCTTCCTTTGTTTCGCCGTCGGCGGCGGGGCAAACCCCACGACGGGCATCGCGCTTCCCAGCCCGGCCGACCCTCTGGCTTATTTGCAACCGGGCCTGGCCTCGGAGGCGCCCAATCCATCCACTTGCGGAACCGGGTCAGGACACTTTTGGACGGGCTCCCCCAGTCAGCTCACCTTGCAGGCGGGTACGTACCTCCTGAATCCGGGTACGTACTGTGGTGGGATCACAATTGGCCCCGGCGCCAACGTCGCCTTCAACTCAGGGATCTATACCCTGACGTCCTCGGGTGGTGGTCCTGGGGGGTTGAGCATCGATGCCTTGACCACCGTCAATGGAAGTGGCGTGGGCTTCTACAACTACGGCCCCAATGGCGGGGTCAACTTTCTCTTTCCCTCGGCGACGCCCGGCGCCGTAACCCTGACCGCGCCGAATGCAACGAACTGCGCCGCTTGTGGCGCCGCCTGGCAGGGGATTCTGTTTTACCAAGCCCCGACCGACACGGCTAGCTCAGTCGTGGTGGGCTCCGCCTTTTGGAATACCAAGCTCACCGGGACCTCCTATTTTCCCAATGCGAGTATCACCTACGCGCTCGATGCCACGGTCAATTACAACGAAGTGGTGGCGAAGAGCGTTACCATGGGTTTGGCCATTGACGGCCAAAATGTTGTAACCGACTTTAACAATAATTTTAGTGAGCTGGCCAACGGAAACCCGATCAAGAGTAGCGTGGCGGTGCTGTCGGAGTGATCATGAATTTCAGATTGCCTGTCCCATCTCCAGTTCGATCCCGATTACGCCGCCGGTGGTGGACTGCCCTCATGGTCGTGCTGCCGCGGGAGCGGGGAGCAAGCCTCGTTGAGCTCGGCTTGATGCTTCCCTTTCTGACCCTCTTGCTGCTCGGCGTGATCGACATGGGACGCGCCTTTTACTGGGGCATTGAGGTCACCGAGGCTGCTCACACCGGAGCCCTTTACGGTACGCAGAACATTTCCGACATTGCCGGAATGCAAAACGCCGCCCTCGCCGATGCGCACGACGTTTCAGCGATGACCGCCACGGCCTCTTATGGATGCGAATGTTCCGGCACCGCCAACGCGTCGGTTTGCCCGGCATCCTTGTCGAATTCCTGTTCGAACCCGACGTGCACCTATAACGTGGTAAATTTGGTGCAAGTCTGCACCAAGGTCACGTATACACCCTTATTCCCCTGGACGGGGATTCCCTCGTCAATAACCATGACGGGAGCGGCAGCGCTCCGCGCGGGCGAGTAGCCCAAGGACGGGGAAGGTGTGAAGAAATCGATGTCGTCATCTGTAGCGGCGGCCTCTGACCGCCGCCGATGAAAATGCGCGAAGCGCTTTGGACTGCGGTAGCAGCAGCTACCGCTTTCCGCCTTCGGTTCGTGCGGCAAATGTGCAAGGGGGGAAGAAAAGCGGTAGCTGCTGCTACCGCAGTCCAAAGTGCCTTCGGCACAGTTATTTTCGTGACAGCGGTGTTAAGGCGATGATGAGCGCGGAATCACGGTATTCATTCCGGCGGATGTGGACATGCCTCAGGGATAACCAGGGCAGCGCGATGGCGGAGTATGCCATCGTCGTCATCGTACTTTTTGCGTTTGTATTCGGCATTATGGATTTTTCCCTATTCCTCTACGCGTATCACTTTGCAAGCGAGGCGGCTCGCGAAGCAACAAGGTATGCGGCGGTGCGCGGCTCGACCTTCACAACGGAGTGCTCATCGTCCGCTACCCCCTACGGTTGTTATGCTCTTAATAGTGATATCCAGACTTATGTGCAGAGCATCGCACCCTCGGGAATCGTTTCCACCTCCGTGACGACCACCACGACTTGGCCGGGGGTGCTTGCCGGTGCTACCGGCGCATGCACGACAACGGCGAATGGTACCACCGGGGTAGACGACAATCCCGGCTGCTTGGTCAAGGTGGTGTTGAGTTATCCCTTCCATTTTATTTTTCTTCCTTTACCCCTTCTCAAATCGGGGTCGGCGACCTACACCGTAACCAGCACCTCTGAGGTGATAATTTCGCAGTGAGGATGGAGGTGGCCGGGGGATGGCCGGAAGGAATAAGCGCAGGGGGTCAGCTTGATGTAGAGGCGGTCGAGGTGGGGACCTCGAAGAGGTCTAATGATGTTGTTCCCCGGCGGGGAACTGGGTAGCGGTGGTCATCCCTGGCAGGCCAGGACAGGTAGACCGTGACTGTAAGAAAACCAAACTGATCCACTACCGAAACAAGAGCTGCCGGAGAAAGGTGTTGCCGAGCGGGAAGCCAGACTCTCACGGGCCCTCCTGTGGGGAGTTTTCATCATGGACAAAGAGACCATTCGCGTTTGCTTTTGCACTCCCGAACCGGATTTTGCCGAGGTTGTGGGCCGGGCTTTGGGAACGGGTTTTGAACTCCGACCCGACAACTGCGGCGACGCTGCCGGCCCGGTATGGGAAGAGGGGTATGACTGTGTTCTGCTGGACTTGCGCGACCTTGCCGGCGGCGCGGAAGATGAGGCTGGACTACGGCAATTTGAGAAATTCCGGCGGACGGACCTTGCCCCTCCCATCATGGTCATGCTGGGCGATGATGATCGCGCCTTGATGCGCCGATTAGTGGAGGCGGGCGCGTACGATGTTCTGGCCAGCCCCCCGGATATCGGTGAACTGCGCTGGGTGTTGCGCCGCGCCCATCGTCTGCATCGGGTGGAGATGGAGTTGCAACAACTCCGCTCGGTGCAGTCTTCGGCGTACCGGCTGGATGACCTGATCGGCTTTACCGAAAACATGCAGGAAGTTTTTGCCATGGCCCGCAAGGTGGCGCCCTGCGACGTGAACGTGTTGATCACGGGTGAAACGGGCACGGGCAAGAGCATTTTGGGGCGTGCTCTGCATCGCCTCAGCCCGCGCAGTGGCGGCGCGTTTGTGGCCTTTTCCTGCGCCAACCTGCCGGAGCACCTGGTGGAGGACGAGCTCTTTGGCCACGAAAAGGGCGCCTTTACGGGAGCGCTGACGCTGCGCCGCGGCCGGTTTGAGGCCGCCGACGGCGGAACCCTGTTCCTGGATGAGGTGGGTGATTTGCCCCTGGGATTGCAGGCCAAGCTGCTGCGCGTGCTCAACGACCGCACCTTTGAGCGCCTGGGCAGCAACACCCCTCTGACGGTCGACGTCCGCCTGGTTTGCGCCACCCATCGGAATCTGGAGCAGATGGTTAAGAACGGTGAATTCCGCGAGGACCTTTATTACCGCCTGAACGTGATTCAATTGCACCTGCCCGCCGCTCCGCGAACGCAGCGGCGGAATCGTGATGCTGGCCCATCACCTGCTGCAACAGGTCAGCCGGGAATTCGGCAGGAAGGTGACGCGCTTCTCGCGCCTGGCCATTGAAGCCATGGATGAATACGCTTGGCCGGGCAACGTCCGCGAATTGGAGAATGTGATTCGCCGCGCCGTGGTTCTGGCGGAGGGGCAGACCATTGAAGTTTGGCATTTGCCCGACAAATTGCGCGAGGGCTTCGACCAAACGCAGGCGGCGCGGTCGTACGAAGAAGAATTGCGCGATTTCAAGCGCCGCCTGGTGATCCGGACCCTGCAAAAGTGCAACGGCAATAAGGCGGAAACGGCTCGCGTCCTGGGTCTGGCGCGCGGCTATTTGCACCGCTTGATCCACGACCTCAAGATTCAATCGGAAGAGACCGCTCTGGCCTCCAGTTCCGTTCAATCCGTGGCTCCGAACATCGTCATGTAGAGACGGGACACGGGACTCGGGACTCGGAATTAGGGATTCGGGGTTCGGAATTCAGAATCTGAAACCCGAGTGTTGGAGGTGAGGGTTAGATTCCATCGCTACTGACCAAACCCCAGACACAGGATTCCGTATCCGGCGACCCTAATCCGTAACCCCTAATCCCAATCCCGAGCCCCGAGTCCCGAGCCCCGTATCCCGAGTCCCAGTGTCCCGTATGACCTATTCGTCCTGCCTGGAATTTCTCATCACCAACCAAAACTCCGATGGTGGGTGGGGCTACCACCCCGCTTCTCCCAGCGCCGTGGAGGCCACGGCGTGGGCGCTCACCGCGCTTATTTCCCACGCCGAACGCCGCCCCTGGCCGAGGTGTGTGACACGGGCGCGCGAGTGGCTGCTGCGGCGCAACGGGCCGACGGCTCCTGGCCCGCCTTTCCCGGCCAGCCCCAAGGCTGTTGGGTAACCTCCGTCGCCTCCCAGGCTCTGCACCTTCAGGGCGGGGCGCAGAATGCCGTGCGAGCGGGGCCTCGATTGGCTCCTCGAGGCGTGGCCGGCCGAGGGCACCCTCTGGTGGCGGCTGCGCCAAAGCTTTATTTCCCTCCCGCGGTGGCTCGCCAGGACAGCTCGCTGCGCGGCTGGAATTGGACGCCCGGGCACGGCCAGTTGGGTTGAACCTACCGCCCATGCGCTCCTGTTTCTGCGCTCTCTGCCCCCGGAACTGCTTCCTCCCCAGGCGGCGAAGCGCCGGCAATTGGCCGAGCGCATGCTCTTTGACCGCATGTGCCCGGGCGGCGGATGGAACAGCGGCAACCCGCTGGTTTATGGCGTGGCCGGTGTGCCGCGCATTGGCCCCACCGCCTGGGCGCTGCTGGCGCTCAGGGATCATTCGGAGCGCGCAGAAATCCAGATGAGCCTGGCATGGCTGGAAGGCGCCTATGGCGGCAATTCACGGGGCCGCGTCGCTGGCGTTGGCGCACCGCTGCCTGGCGGCGTATGGGCGGCAGGTCGCCGCCGCTCGCACCCGCACTCGGCGAGCTTTACTCCCATAACCGCTTCTTTGGAAATGTGCTCACCATGGCGTGGATTCTTCTGGCGCTGAACGAAGAGGGGAGCGGGGCCGCCCAGACCGCCGGGGAGGCGGCAACCCCATGAGCTTCGCCCAGGCCAGCCTGATGCCTTCTTTCACGCGACCCACGTCGCGGGTGGCCATCGTTCGCTCCGGCAACTATGACCGCGACCTCGGCGCACTGCTTTTCGAGGCCTTGCGGGAGTTTGATCTGCCCGTGAGGGGCAAAAAAGTGTTGTTGAAGCCGAATTTTGTCGAGCCCGACCCCGAAGGCATCATCAATACCCATCCGGCCGTGGTGGGGGCGGCGCGCGAGAGCTTTCCTGCGCCTGGGGGCAGCGTCGGTGCGCGTGGCCGAGGGACCGGGGCATGAGCGCGACACGGAAGCGATTGTCGAAACCATTCGCCTGCGCGATTTCCTGGGCCCGCTGCCCGATCTCTTTGTGGATCTGAACCTGGATGAAGTTCACGCCGTCAACTTGCGCACCCGGGCTTCCAAGCTCAAGCAACTTTATCTTCCCCGCACGGTTCTGGAGGCGGACTACATCGTCTCCCTGCCCAAGCTCAAGACGCATCACTGGGTGGGGGTGACGCTTTCGCTCAAAAACATGTTCGGCATCGTGCCGGGATGCTGTTACGGTTGGCCGAAAAACGTTCTGCATTGGGCGGGCATCACCCCCTCGATTCTCGACATCAACAGCACCGTGCGGCCGGATTTCGCCATCGTGGACGGCATCATCGGGATGGAGGGCAACGGCCCCATCCAGGGATCCCCCAAGCCCAGCGGCGTGCTCATTTTGGGCGACGACCCCGTGGCGGTTGACGCCACCTGCGCGCGCGTGATGGGCCTCGAGCCCGAGCGCATCGATTATCTGGCCAAAGCCGGCGCGCTGCTGGGGCATTTGCAGCCGGAAAAAATCCGCCAACTCGGCGAGAGCGTGGCGAGCGTCAGAACCCCCTTCGCGGTTCTTCCCGCTTTCCAGAAGCTCGTCGCCGCGGAGGGGAAGTAAGCGCCACCAGGGCAACCCATTCTCGCTAGCCCTTCCAACTTTTGCTACTAAGGGCTAGAATCAAAGGCTTTCCAACCAGGCGCACTCACGTTTGCACGCAACGATTTTGGGAGCTTGAAATTGAATTCTGACACGCTGGCTGCATCCCCCATCGGGAACCCACTTCCTCCCCGTCTGCTTGGAAGAAAATATTTTCCTTTCCCGCCCTCCTGGCGGTTTTGCTGGCGGGAGGTATCTTCGTGCCGCTGCGCAGGTTTCTGTGTGGACCCGGACGTTTGGTGGCACATCAAGGTGGGCGCCACGCTTCTCTCCACCCATCGCTGGCCCACCGTGGACCCCTATTCCTTTACCGCTCACGGCACCCCCTGGATCGCCTACGAGTGGCTGGGCGATGTGCTGCTGGCGGCCATTGCGGGCATGTGGGGACTTCGGGGGCTGATGGCGCTCGATTTGGTTCTTACCGCTGCCATCCTGTTCGCTCTTTACGCCTTGACCACGCTGCGCTGCGGGAATTCGAAAGCGGCTTTTGTGATTTGCGCTCTGCTTCTGCCGCTGGTCTACCCTTCCTGTAGCTTGCGGCCCCAGATGCTCGGGTATCTCTTCCTGGTGCTCACCCTCATCGTCCTCGAGCGCTTTCGCCAGGGCCACACCGGGGCGCTGTGGCTCCTGCCGCCGCTGTTCCTGGTTTGGGTCAACACGCACGGCAGTTTCGTCCTGGGACTTTTTGCCTTGGGGGTTTACTGGGCCAGCGGCCTGGTGGACATTCACTGGGGTGGCCTTAAATCCCGGCTTTGGACTTCCGGCGAGCGGGTGCGCCTGGAACTGGTCGCGCTCCTGAGCCTGGTTGCGCTAACGACCACGCCCTACGGCACGGAGGTCTGCCTCTACCCGCTGAATATGGCCTTCTCCCAGCCCCTCAACGTGGGCAATATCCAGGAGTGGCAGCCCATGATGTTCGACGAGATCTTCGGGAAGATTTTCCTGGCCTTGCTCCTCGGGTTCTTGCTGGCGCAAGTCACCCTGCGGCCCACCTGGCGGCTGGAAGACCTGGTGCTCTTCTTCGCCGGTGTGGTGGCCGTTTGCCTGCACATCCGCTTCGTTCTGGTCTTCGTGCCCTTTTGCGCGCCCTTGCTGGCCGTGGTCGTGGCCCACTGGTTTCCCCCCTATGAGCACAGCAAGGATAAGTACGCCTTGAACGCCATCCTGATGACGCTGGTGGTGGCCGCGGTCATTTGGTTTTTTCCCTCGCGGGCTAAGCTCGAAAGCATCATGGAAGAGAAATGGCCGGTGCGGGCGGTGGCCTATTTGCGGCAGCACCCGGTTCCCACGCCCATGTTTAACAGCTACGGGTACGGCGGGTATTTGATTTGGCAAATGTCGGATGTCAACAAGGTGTTTATCGACGGGCGCGCGGATATTTACGAGCGCACCGGGGTGCTCAGCGATTATCTCAGCCTCGCCCGGCTCGGATTCCCCGCGCCCTTTCTCTTGGGCGCATATAACATCCAGTCGTGCCTGCTCGACCGTAACGAAACCCTGGTGACCCTGCTGGATGCTTTGCCGGGATGGCAGAAGGTTTATGGAGACCAACTCAGTGTGCTGTATGTAAGAAGGCCACGCCCGGCGGAGTCCGTCAATTCTCGCCACGACGCCGGCGCCGGGGCCGCGAACGGGCTGGGGACTTCGCGTGGTTCCGGCCGCTGACGCCACCGTCCGAGCAGGGGCACGAAGAACATGGATATTCACGAAAGAAGTGTCAGGCCGGGTGCTGACCGGCGCGCCCCACCGTGGGTACTCCTGAGGAAAGTATCTTCCTACCCTGTCTTGTTGGGCGCACTGTTGGTTCTCGCCACTTTGATCGTGACGAGCAGGTTTCCTGTCGATCCCGACACTTGGTGGCACTTGGTGGTGGGGCAACGGATCCTCAGCGTACACTCCTGTCCAACTGCGGAAATTTACTCTTTCACCGCGCGCGGCAGCGAATGGATCGCCCATGAGTGGCTGGGGGAGGTGGTCCTGGCGCTCGCGGCGCGAGCGGGGGGGCTCCTCGGCTTGATGAGGCTTCTTTTCGGTTTGGCCGCCACGACGGTGCTGCTGACCTATTACTATGCCTATCTCCGGTGCCGGAATCCCAAGGCAGCCTTCACGGCCACGGCGCTGGTTTTACCCCTGCTAAGCGTCTGGTTCAGTCTTCACCCCCAGCTTTTGGGCTTTATCTTCCTCCTGATAACGCTGATCTGCCTGGAGCATTTCCGCCAGGGCCGGAGACGAGTTTTGTGGTTCTTGCCGACTCGTCTTTCTGTTTTGGGTGAATGCTCACGGCACCTTTCTCCTAGGCTTTTCCACATTGGGCTTGTATTGGCTCTCCGGGCTGGTTGACCTGCGAAGCGGCAGCCTGGTTGCCAACCGCTGGCCGGTCGGGGAACGAATCGAGTTGCTGGCGGCAACGCTTGCCTCGTTGCTGGCCGGATGCGTCACGCCTTACGGAACGCGTCTGCTCACCAACCCGGCGCAGATGATGCTCTGGCAACAAGCGATCACTCCTGACCTGACGAGCTGGCAGCCGCTTCCGCTGAACGTCTGGCATGGCAAGCTATTCCTCGTCTTCGTCTTGTTTTTCATGGGGGCGGTGGTGACTTTGCGGCCCGTTATCAAAATCGAGGAATGGGCGCTTTTTCTTTTTGCAGTGGTGATGACGGCTCTCCATGCCCGCGCCCTTCCGTTGTTCGCGATAGTTTTTGCCCCGCTCCTCGCTGATATGCTTGGGCGGTGGGTTCCCCACTACGAACCCGCCGGAGACCGGCACGTTCTTAACTTCTTCCTGATTGCCGCGACCGCGCTAGGCGCCGCCAAAGCCTTTCCCTCACCGCAAACTCTTGCGGCGTCAGTGGCCGGCAGCTTCCCCACCGAAGCTGCTGAATACATCCGGCAGCACTCGCCCCCCCAGCCTATGTTGTCCGACCTGGGCTTTGATGATTACTTTCTCTATGAGTTGGGCCCGAGCCACCGCGTCTTCATTGACGGCCGGCTTGAGATCTACGCACCCGCGGGCGTCTGGTCGGATTATCTCGACCTCATCCAGCTTGGTCCGGAGGCTCCCGGGCTGCTCGAGAAATACCACTTGCGATCCTGCCTCATTCCACCCTGGTTCGGGCTCGCGACGTTCTTGCAAGCCTCGCCGGAATGGAAGAAAGTCTATGGCGACAGGCAATGTGTGCTGTTCGTGCGCAGATCGGACGACGTTGCGAGTCCTAAATGAGCGGTCCGGAAACTGATGCTGATGTGGATTGAGCTCGGTGTGGCGATGGTCTTGGCGGCCATGGCCCTGGTGTGTCCCCGGTTGGGTTCCTCCTGGTTCGGGTCAGTCGAGCGCCGCTTCATCGCGGTGGCCCGCCGGCAAAGGCTCGCGGTGATGGTGGTGGCGCTGGTGGCGCTCGCCGCGCGCGCGGCGGTACTCCCGGTTCTCCCTGAGCCCCAACCCCATATCAACGATGAGTTCAGTTTTCTTCTGGCAGCGGATACTTTTGCGCATGGTCGGCTGGCCAATCCTCCCCACCCCCGGTGGATTCACTTTGAAACTTTCCACGTAATCCAGCAGCCGACTTATGCCTCGATGTATCCTCCGGCGCAGGGCCTAGTGCTGGCGTTCGGGCAGGTCACGACCGGCCATCCCTTTGTGGGCGTTTGGCTGAGTGTGGGGTTTTTGTGCGCCGCCCTCTGCTGGATGCTGCAAGGTTGGCTGCCTCCTGCCTGGGCGCTGCTGGGCGGGTTGCTATCCGTGGTGCATTTCGGGGTGTTTACCTATTGGGCGGATAGCTACTGGGGTGGGGCGGTGGCAGCCACCGGCGGCGCGCTGGTGCTGGGAGCGCTGCCGCGCATCAAGAGGTCCGCAGCGCGTGGGCGACGCTTTGCTGATGGGTTTGGGCGCGGCGATTCTGGCCAACAGCCGCCCGTACGAGGGGATGATTCTCTGCTTGCCCGTCGGCGCGGCGCTGATGGTGTGGATGGTGCGCGGGCCGCGTCCTCCCTTGCGCGTCGTGGCGAGGCGCGTCGTAGCGCCCCTCAGCATCGTGCTGAGCCTGGCGGCGCTCGCCACGTGCTATTACTACTGGCGTGTTACCGGCAACCCGTTCCGTATGCCCTACCAGGTGGACCGCGGCACTTACGCCGTGGCGCCTTATTTTATGTGGCAATCTCCCCGGCCTGAACCGGTTTATCACCACATGGCTCATGCGCGATTTCTATACGCACAATGAGCTGGATTTCTACCAACAAACACGCACGCCCCTGGGCATGTTGGCGGTCATCGCGGTCAAATTCTTTCACCTCTGGATGTTTTATCTTGGCCTTTTGCTTACGCTCCCCTTGGTGATGGTGATTGCCACCCTGCCCATGGGTTTTTCGTGGCGCTCGCTCTCCCGGGAAACACGCTTCCTGCTGGGGGTGGCCGTCACCTATTTCGGGGGCCTCGCCATGGAAGTGTTTTTCTTCCCCCACTACGCTGCGCCCCTCACGTGCGTGATTCTAGCCCTGCTGTTGCTGGCCTTGCGGCGCCTGCGCCAATGGCAGTGGCACGGGCAGCCGGCAGGACAGTTTATGACCCGGGCAGTGCCGCTGGGTTGCGCCTTGCTTCTGTTGGTGCGGTGGGGTGCGGGACCCCTGCGCTTGCCCCTGGCCTCGGACTGGCCGCCCACTTGGTACAACGCCAAGTGGTCAAGACGGGCCGGGCGCGGATGTTGGCCCAGTTGCGAGCGTTACCCCAAAAGCAACTCGTCTTCGTACGATTCGAGCCGCGCTCCAAGTCGCTGTACGACTGGGTATACAACTCCGCCGATATCGACCGTGCCCAGGTGGTTTGGGCCAGGGACATGGGCCGAGGTCGCAATCAAGAGCTGATCGATTACTACCCGGACCGGCAAGTTTGGCTGGTGGAACCGGACAAAGATTCGGCGCAGTGGAGGCCCTATCCTGAATAAGCGGGAAAATAATCAGTCCAGCGCCCTACCCGCACGCGCTCGTCGCGGCGATTCAGCCGATGCGGCTCACCGATGCGGTTCACTATTGCCTCCGCGCTCCATCGCGTGTAGATTGATCGCATGTCCGGGTTGCGGCGCTGGTTCCTTGATGACCGCTACATCTTCGTGAGCAGGGGTGGGCTGATGCTGCCGAACCGGACAAGCGTTGGGGCTAACAATTGACCGCATGCCTTGGCCAGCCCATGAGAGCACAAGGGGTTGAAATTTAAAGCTGCGGACCTCAACGGTGGTCCTCGCTACGCTTGCTGAGGGAGCGGCATGAATCTTCTGGACCAGCGATTCTTCGTGACGGGGGCGACCGGGTTTGTAGGCGCTTCCCTCGTGCGGAAACTGGCCGGGATGGGATGCGAAGTGCACGCGTTGGTGCGCGAAGGCGCGGACCTGTGGCGACTGCGAGGCATCGAGCAAAAAGTGCATTTGCACACGGGGCGACCTCACCGGCTCCGAACGCCACCGGGACGTGGTGTTGGCCATCCAACCCAGCGTATCTACCATCCCGCGTGCATGGAGCATATCCCGACCAAACCAACGCGGACCAGATCATTCTTATCGATACCTTCGGAACGTGGAACCTCCTGAAGGCTTGCGCGGAGGTGGACTACAAGGTCCTTCGTGAACACGGGCAGTTCGTCCGGAGTACGGGGCCAAACTGCACGCCCTGCGCGAGTCGGACCTGCCGGAGCCGAACAGCTACTACGCTGTGGCTAAGTGCGCCCAAACCCTGGTGTGCCAGCATATGGCGCGGGCCGACCGGCGTCCCGTCAAAACCTTTAGTCTATTCTCGGTCTGCGGGCCCTTACGAGGCTCCCGCACGGCTGATACCCACAGTCATCCGTCGATGCCTGGAAGGGAAGGATCTGGAGATGGTCTCGCCCGACACCGCGCGCGATTTCATTCATGTGGACTATGTCGTTGAGGCCTACTTGCAGCTCGGCCAGTTGAGCTTGCAATGCGGTGAAACCATTAACATTGGTGCCGGGGTCCAATTGACGATGCGGGACGTGGTCAATGTGGTACTGCGCGCGACCGGCGCCAAAGTCAAGGTGCGTTGGGGAAGCATGCAGGCGCGGGTCTGGGACACCGAGACTTGGGTAGCTGATCCGAGCAAGGTGAGGTGGGTCTTGAAGTGGGCGCCCAAGATGGGCTTGAACGACGGGATCGAACGAACCACTGAATGGTTTCGAAGGAACCGGGCCGCAACGCAATGATCCACACACAGTGCGCCATCTGCGAAAGCGATGCCTGGGACCGCGAACTGTATCCGGATCGGTTGGGGGCGCAGGCAGCTACCTATAGCCAGTTCTCGGCGCGGCGGCAGCCCGACAAAGTGCATGACCGAATGGTCCAATGCCGGAATTGCGGCTGGTCCTCTCCGACCCGGTGCTCCCCGAGGAGGAACTGTCGCGCTTATATCGGGGGAGTGCCTTCGCCTACGAGGAGGAATTTGTTTGTGCCCGCCTTACCTATGCGGAGTATGTAAGGGAGAGCCTTCCGCTACTCAAGGAAGATGACAGGCTGCTGGACATCGGTTGTGGGAACGGGTTTTTTCTGGAGAAAGCGCTCGAACTCGGATTCGCCGAAGTGGATGGTGTCGAACCGAGTCGCTAGGCTTTCGAGGCGGTGCGAGCGCGCATTAAGAATGAAGCCTTCCAGAACGGACAGCACCCGCCAGCATGGTTCAACTTGATCTGCGGGTTCCAGGTTTTGGATCACCTGACGCGGCCGAACGACGTATTGCGAGCGTGCCGGCTGCTGTTGCAGCCCGGTGGTGTGGCGCTGTTCATCAATCATGACGTGGGCGCCTGGATAAACCGGATTTTGGGCGAACGCAGCCCGATCGTCGACATCGAGCACACTTATCTATACGACAAGAAGACCATGGCGCGGATCTTCCGAAAGAACGGCTTCGAGATCCTGCGGGTTTTTCCGGTGCGGAACGAGTATCCGCTCGCGTACTGGTGCAAGATGGCGCCGATGCCGGGTTGGTTGAAAACGAGACTGCTGCCAGCCGTGAAGCGGTCCCGGTGCGGGCGGTGGATCGTGCCGATGAGAGCGGGCAACCTCGGGATTTTGGCCCGGGCGGGAGGGTGAGAGCGGGTGTATCGGGAGAACGCGGAACTCCCGGCTGGTTAACCATTCAGAATTTTCCCGGGATTGAGAAACATTTGTTGTTGACGCTGGTTGCAAATGTGCGCCATGATGAGCACGGGCCATCTCATCGCAAACAGAATTTGAGAGAATTGACGCAATGAAGGTTGCTTTCGTTTCCGTCGAGTCCGGTATTACGGCCCTCGGTTTCCGCCGTGTTGCGGCTGTCGCCCGACGAATCGATCCCCGGACAGACATCTTCTTTATCGCCGTCGATAACCTCTATTCCTTGTTAAGTCATATCTTTCCAACGAGAAAGACGGGCTTCGATGCTTCCGACGCCGACATTGCCGGTCGCCGTTTGGGCGAGTACGATTTGGTGTGTTTTTCCTCCATGACTGCTTCGGCCAAGCAAGTCGAAGAGATTATCGCCGCGATCCGGTCGAACAATCCCCGTACGTTCGTTCTGTTCGGCGGCGTTCATGCCATCATCTATCCCGAGGCGGCAATGGCGGTGTCCGATGCCATCTGCGTCGCCGAGGGAGAAATACCCTATGCGATGCTTCATGCCAAGATGGCGGCGGGAGAAGACTTCACCGACATTCCCGGCATGTGGTTTAAAGGCGCGGACGGAAACGTCCGCAAGAACCCCTCGCTGCCGCTCAATAGCGGTGAGAGGTTGACCAATTTTCCTCACCTTTACAATGGCTTGGATTGCGAGATCTATGACCTGGAGAAAACTGCCTTTCGGACCTTCAATAAATACGATTACGCGCGCTACAATGGCCTGACCTACCGTACTGTATGGTCAATCGGCTGCCCGTTCTCGTGTACCTTCTGTGCCAATGACGCCTTCATTGCCGCCGATAACAAATATACCAAGTTGCGTTTTCCCACCCCGGACTATCTAATCGCCGAGATTGAGGAGGCCATTCGGCTGCATCCCTACATCTCGACTGTTGCCTTCTACGACGACAACCTGATTGCGCTGCCGACTGAGGTTATCCGCGAATTCTCTGAGAAATATCGAAAACGCATCGGCTTGCCTTTTGTGGTGTTCGGCGTTCATCCCAATATTGTCGTCCAAGAGAAGCTTGATCTCTTGGCCACAGCCGGGATGAACCGAGCCCGCATGGGTGTCCAAAGCGGTAATG
The DNA here is from genome assembly GCA_963810005.1 of uncultured Acidobacteriota bacterium. GTDB lineage: Bacteria > Acidobacteriota > Terriglobia > UBA7540 > UBA7540 > Bog-366. The sequence continues at coordinate 310,682 of CAWELY010000006.1, read as the reverse complement.
AGAAGATGCTGGCTTTCTACGAACGAAGAACCGCTGTCAGTCGCATTCAGTCTTCTGCATCAATCCTTGGCAAGGCGGCGCGGCGCTATAACATGATTCCGCCAGCCTACGACATCATCACGGACAATCCTTTGGAAGATCGTGACGACATTGTCGCCACACTCAAATTTCTTTATGATCTCGAACGCCCCTATACCCTAACCATTTTCGGGCTTAGGGTTTTCCCGAAAACCAAATTATGGGAGTATTTCGCGGTACATCCGGAGTCGGGCGATCCGCACAAGATAAACTCCTCCTATCTGGATACCCGCCCAACCATGGGCAATATTCTGCTTTATATGCTGGCAGCGGGGAAGCCACCGGCCCGCCTGTTCAATTGGCTGCTAAAATTTGTCAAGGGCTACAACGAGGCCCAGCCGAGTCATCCCATCCTGCATTTCCTGATGAAGAACATCTACTTGTCGAAACGGGCGATAGACCACCTCATCAAGTTGGATTTCACCGTGATTGTCGGTTCCTGGACCTATTGGGTGTGGAAGCTGGGTCTGATCAACCGAGTCAAACCCACCACAGGGTTGGTGACCCAACCCAACGAGATCCCGTAATTCATGATACGCTAATCCGGAATAGCCTCTCGGCAGCAAGATTTGATGTCCCATAGTTTTACTGATATGGGACGTCGGCACATCATTTTGCTCCAGGGGGGCCTAAGCTGCGTCAGTGGGCCATGGGGCCGGAAATGAAGTATCACGTCGAGCACGGAGAGAGATCGTGCGTGCCGCGGCGGGTGGGCCGGTGAGTTTCAGCACCAGGAGGAGCGGTGGTGCGCTGCCGGTTCGCGCGCTTCGTGCCGGTGTTCTGCCCGGACGCCCTGGCTGGCTGATTAAATTCCTGGAGCCGGTGGTAAAGCGGGTGCCACTGGTGAATGTGCTGGGCGGCGCGGTGTACGCGAGGGTGGTGGGAAGACATGGCCGGGGCTGATTCCGTCGAAGTGCGGGCGCGCGCCATCCGTGCGAGGATCGTCCGTATGGCCCACGCCGGCAAGACGCCGCACGTGGCTTCGGCGCTCTCGTGCGCCGATGTGGTGGCAGCCTTGTACTTCGGGGTATTGCGCATCGATCCCGCGGTGCCGGAGGACGAGGGGCGAGATCGGTCTCATCCTCAGCAAAGGGCACGGGTGCATGGCGCTGTATGCGGCGCTGGCCGAGCGCGGATTCTTTCCCGAGGAAGTGCTCGATGAGTACGCGCGGGAGGGCGGGCGGCTGGCCGAGCATCCGGCGCCACGCTGCGTACCCGGCATCGAGGCGGCCACCGGCTCGCTGGGCCATGGCCTTTCGCTGGGAGCAGGTCTGGCGCTGGCGGCCAAGATCCGTGAGCAGAGCCACCGCATTTTCGTGCTGCTGAGCGACGGCGAGTGCGCCGAGGGCAGCGTCTGGGAGGCCGCTCTCTTCGCCAGCGCGCGCGGGCTGGACAATCTGGCGGCGATTGTGGACTACAACCAATGGTCGGCGATGGGCCGGACAAGCCCTTTTCTGGAGCCGCTGGCGGAGAAGTGGAAGGCCTTCGGGTGGCCGTGCTTGGAGATCGACGGGCACGACGCGGCGGCGATTGTTGCCGCGCTTGCGCGGGCGCCGTTCGAGCCTTCCCGTCCGGCCGTGGTGGTTGCGCACACCGTCAAGGGCAAGGGCGTATCGTTCATGGAAAACGATCTGGAATGGCACTACCGCCCGCCCAACGACAACGACCTGAAGCTGGCGCTCGAGGAAATCGAGGGACGCCGGCCATGAGAAACGCGTTCATCCGCGGGTTGACGGCGCTGGCCGAGCAGGACCGGCGAGTCGTGCTGCTGACGGGCGACCTCGGCTTCAAGATTTTCGATGACTTCGCCGCGCGGTTTCCAGGACGCTTTTACAACGCGGGAGTGGCGGAAGCCAACATGATGAGCGTTGCCGGCGGGCTGGCCCTGGGCGGGCTGAGGCCTTTCGCATACTCCATCGTGCCGTTCGCAACCTCGCGCTGCCTGGAGCAGATCCGGAACGACATCTGCTACCAGGAGGCTGCGGTAACGGTGGTGGGCGTGGGCGGCGGGTACAGCTATGGCCCCAATGGCGCCACCCACCACTCCCTCGAAGACATTGCGATCATGCGCTGCTTGCCGAATATGACGGTGGTGTGTCCGGGCGATCCAGTGGAAGCGGAGTTGGCCACGCTGGCAGCAGGCTTGCACACGGGTCCGCTTTATCTCCGGCTGGGACGTGCGGGCGATGCGGTGGTGCATGAGAGCGCGCCACCATTCTCGATCGGCCGCGCCATCGTGGTGCGGGAAGGCGGCGACTGCGCCCTAATCGCAACGGGAGGGATGTTGCCGGTGGCGGTGGCCGCGGCCGCGCAGTTGGCTCGGGAGGGCATCGGCTGCCGGGTGGTCAGCATGCACACAGTTAAGCCGCTCGATGAGGCCCTGCTGCACCGTTGCGCGGTGGAATACGGGGCGATGTTCACGATCGAGGAACACGGCCTCGCCGGCGGACTCGGCTCGGCCGTGGGAGAATGGCTGGCCGCCAGTGGCGTTCGCTGCCGGTTGCGGTGTTACGGCGCGGGAGATGGGTTCGCGCACCGGTGCGGCGGCCAGGACTATTTCCGGCGGATGCACGGCATCACGGCGGAACAGATTGGGGGGCGCGTTCGCGAGGCGCTGAAGGGGCGGGGGCAGTGCTAACCGAGAAGACGATTTCCGTTGTGGTGGTGTGCTATCGCGACGCGGGCTGCGTCCGCGAGATGTACCGCAGGCTTACCGATGTGTTGACGCAGGTGACGCCGCGGTACGAGATCATTTATGTGAACGACAACAGCCCCGACAACGCGGAGGAGTTGCTCGCGGAACTGGCGGCCCAAGACGCGCGCGTGACCGTGATCTCGCACAGCCGGAATTTTGGGTCGCAGATGGCCTTCACCAGCGGCATGCGGGGGAGCGTGGGTGACGCGGTCATCTTGATGGACGGCGACTTGCAGGACCCTCCCGAGGTGATTCCCGCCCTGGTGCGCGAATGGCTGAACGGCTACGACGTGGTCTACGGGGTGCGGGAGCGGCGGCGCGAAGGCCGCCTGATGGAGGCAGCGCGCAAAGCGTTCTATCGCATCTACCGGCGGCTCTCCTATCTGGAAATACCGCTCGACGCGGGTGACTTTTCCATCCTGAGCCGGCGCGTGGTCGAGGCGTTGCTCTTGATGCCGGAGCGCGATCGCTTCCTGCGGGGACTGCGGGCCTGGGTCGGGTTCCGCCAGACGGGCGTTGCCTATACGCGCGCCGAGCGCTTCGCTGGGCAATCCACCAACTCGTTTCTGGACAACATCCGGTGGGCCAAACGCGGGATTTTCTCGTTTTCCTACCAGCCGCTCGAGATGGTCTCGTTGCTGGCATTCCTCGCGACGCTGGCGACCGGAGTGGGTATTACCTTCTATATCGCGTCCTACTTCATCGTCCCGAACGCGCCACGCGGTTTTATGACGCTGCTGGTGGCGATTCTGTTCCTGGGAAGCCTCCAATTATTCTGCCTGAGTATTCTGGCGGAGTACATGGGACGCATCTTCGAGGAAGTCAAGCAGCGCCCGCCCTTCATCGTGCGCAGCATTATGAATGACCACCGGGAGGCGCCACGAACGGCAGCCGAGAGCGGCCTCTCGACCGGGGTGAACGGGGGCGATGCCCAACCGCCTCACTAGATTCGGATACCCGCTGCTGCTGGCGGCGGTGGTCGCCGCCGTCTTGCTGGCGATTGAACTGCGGACGCCGTACTACTTCCTCCAGGACGATAACCGGGATTTCGTGCTGCCTTGCGTTGTCCACAACTGGCGCGCGTTGCGGGGCGGGGAACTCGCGCAGTTCAACTTCCATCAATTTGCGGGAATCCCCCACCTTAGCGACGGTGCCTCGGGTGCCCTGTATCCGCCCGGCTACGCCGCCACGCTGGCGAGCTACGCGGTGCTCGGCCAGCCGTTCGGCGCGGTGGATTTCCTGGTGGTCTTCCACCTGATCGCCGGCGCCCTCGGCACGTTCCTGCTGCTGCGGCTGATCACCTCCGACCCGCGGGCGGCATTCTGGGGCGCCCTTACGTACGAGCTGAACAGCTTCGTTATTTACGTCAGCGCCTGCTGGGATACGCTGTCGGGGCCGGCGGCGTATTTCCCCTGGATGGTGTATTTCGCGCTGAGGCTGTTAGATGGCGCATCGCGCGCCGGCGCCGGCATGTTGGCGGCGCACTTGTTGCTGTGGTACTTCGGATATCCCCAGGGGCTGCTGTATTGCGCGGTGTTCGAGTTCATGGTGTTCGCGATGATGGCAGCACTACGGTTCCCGTCGGATCGCCCTGGGGTCTCCGCGGCAGTTTGGCGTTACGTAGCGAACTGGGCGTTGACCTTCATTTTTTCGCTGCCGTTGTTGCTGCCCATGTGGCACCAGACGACGATTTCCGCATTGCGCAAGCAGGCGTTATCGTGGGGGGAGTTCCTGACCGGGGCCTTCACCATCGGATCCTGGTTCTCGGGGCTGTTCGACCCTTTCTCGAACACGCACTACGCGAGCACGCCCATCGGGTACTGGCTCCCGCGTACGTTGCCCTACCTGTCGCACATCGGCTACATAACTCTCGTGCTCCTGGGGGTCGGGCTGGCCGTGTTTTTCCGGGAGACGCTGGACGCCACGCGCATGAAGTACTGCTTCATCTGCCTGGCGGGGGCGCTGGTCTCGTTCTCGTGGTCGATCAACGGGTTTGCGGAAATCATGTATAGGGTTCCCGTTTTGAACCGCTTTCGCTGGCCGTTCAAACTGCAGATCCACACCGCGTTCTTCCTGGTCGTGGTTGCCGCCATCGGTCTCGCCTGGCTGTTGGGCGTGCTCCAGAGCCGGTGGGCGGCGCGGAGCGTATTTGCCGCGGCTACGATCGGAACCTTGGCCAACTTTCTGCTGCTGTACCTCGTCCAGCCTCCCAGGATCTTCCGTACGCACCTGGAGAGCGTCCCGCTGGCGGAGCCGCTCCGGGAGCAACGGGGTGAGGGAAGGATGCTCTCGGTCGGCTACCGTTTTGAAGACCAGAGGAGCGCCAACTCGGTAGGCTTCGACTATGCCACGTTGTGGGGCCTGCAATCGATTGCGGGTTACGACCCGCTGGTGCCGGCGAAGAACGATCAGGTCGGCTTGGGACTGAACCATATAGCGTCCTACGTGGCCTCCCCCGGCCAGTTGCCCATTGCCCATCTCCGACGCTGGGGCGTGCGGTGGTACATTGTGAGCAACGCGGCTACGGAGTACCCGCCCGTGCTGCTCAAGAACGGCATGACTCCGTACTTCCGCGATGGCAACCGCACGGTGTACCAGGATTCCGAGGCGAGCCCGCTGGTTTGCTGGGAGTTGGGCGGAGCGGCGGGCATCGACTATCGGCTGACCACCAATACCATCCAGGTTGATGTTGATAGCCGCCAGGAAGACCACTTGCTTTTGAGGTTTGCCAGCAATCCGTTCTTTACCGCCTCGGTCGACGGCCGCCCGACCGAGATCGCCACCGACGAGTATGGCCAGATGAGCTTGCGCGTACCCGCGGGCCGGCATCGGGTAGTCGTCCGCTACCGGGACCGGTACCTCGTGCTCGGCACCCTGTTGGCGGCTGCCGCGGCCGCGCTCCTGGCGGGAATAGCGTTGGTCAGGCGAGGCGTGGCGCACTTCTCGAAAACAAACAGATCATCCGGATAAGTGAAGTAATCCTTCCAAATCATTTTGCCCTCAAACGAACGGAGGAGACAGTAACCCGGCAGGCGGGCAAGAGCCTCAACATCTTGGCTACGCAGCGTGCTATCATTAACCAAAAGCGCGTCAAATTGACCCGTCCGCATCAGTTCCGCCACATACTGTGCGTCAGGGATGCTCGGGTACGGCTGTCCTAGCTTCCAATCGTAGTAGGAAGGTTTGGCGGCGCCATCATAGTAATTTGCACATATGTTTTGGTTGAAATAGGGCTGCACTGCGAACGCCCAGGTCCCGACACACGCCAGCTTATGATTTGCGTTGGCGGCGAAGTAGTTCTCGAGGAACATCGCTGCCTGCGGCGCGGCGGAGTACGGACCTCTCAGGTCCGATCGCCAAGCTGCCAGCGCATCATAGAAATGGACGCCGAAGACCAAGGCGAGGGTGAGGACAACCGCTCGTCGATTTCGGGCGCGGAGCTTGTCAAGAGCAGGCCAACTTATCCAGATGGCGAAAACCCAGGACAGGTAGATCAGCCCGGCGTGCCAGGAGGAGACAGCCTTGAGCGCTTGGAAGGCAAGTGGCGCGCCGCACAGCAATATAGCCAGCGGCAGCTTCTTTGCCTTTGCTGCCAAACCTAATCCCACTGCCAGAATGCCTCCGGAAAGTACTGCGCCCATCATCAAGCTGGCGGTGGTGGGAAATCCGACTTCCACAAAAGCGCGAACTATCTGAAATATCACGGTTGCGATGATGCCTCCCGGTGTCGTATCTTGATAACCCGGGATCGCGACGTCTCGTGCGGGAGCCGCCTGCGCGATCGCCACCAGGCTTGCGATCACGAAAATGAATGCGGGAAGGGCGAAGCGTTTGGTGAAAGCCCATCGCGACCGCCACGACATCAAGGCAAACTCTGCGAAGAGCACCCAGGCAACCAGAAAGCCGAAAACGCTGGTATTTGCCAGTGCGGCCAGAATCAGGCAGTAACGTAGAGGCTTGAGGCCCCGGGTCGAATACAGGATTGCAGCAAGAATGATCAAGAGCAGGTGCAGGCCGTAGCTTCGCGCGATGACGGCATACTGGTAGGCGGGGTAGTATCCAAACACGAACAGCACCCGCAACCAGACGGGAAAGGGGGCGAAATACAGGACCAGACCGGCGCTCACGGAGGCCAGCAGCGCGCTAAGATAGCTCATGGTTCGGTAGGGCGCGCCTAATCTCGCCAAGGGCCAAAGCAGAACGTGCCATAACCCGGGCGTGCCCTCATAGTGCAACCGCCGGAAGAGCATCTCGAAGAGAGAATTATCGCGGGCGATCAGCCAGGCTTGTGCCTCAGCACCCCATGGCTCATGGTGATAAACAACCAACAGAACCGAGGTGGTAAAGCAAGCCCAGGCAACCGCCAGAACAGCGGCCTGACGCCGACGCTCCGTAACTATGAAAGCCATTTCAGTACTCTGAATTGTCCCCGCTAGCAGAAGTTATATGCGATTACTCGATAATGATAGGTTTGGCCAAAGCTCCCGGCAGAGGCGTGGAACACTTCTCGAAAAGTATCAGATTATCCGGAAGATAGAAGTAATCCTTCCAAATGATTTCGCCCTCGAACGAACGGACGTGACAGTAGCCCGTCCTATGGGCAGCAACTTCAAGTTCTGGCGACATCAACGTTTGCGCAGAAATAAGAAGCGCGTCAAATTGACCTGCCCGCATCAGCTCCACCACATATTGGGCGTTAGGGCCGTGCGGGTACGGCTGTCCTAACTTCCAATCGTAGTAGGAAGGTTTGGGGGCGCCACCATAGTAATTAGCACATATGTTCTGGTTGAAGTACGGCTGTACGGCCAACGCCCACTCCCCGGCACACGCCAGCTTATGATTCGCGTTGGCGGCGAAGTAGTTCTCGAGGAACATCGCTGCCTGCGGCGCGGCGGAATACGGAACTCTCAGGTCCAATCGCCAAGCCGCCAGCGCATCATAGACATGGACGACGAAGACCAAGGCGAGGGTGAGGAAAATCGCTCGTCGATCTCGGGAGCTCAGCTTGTCGAGAGCAGGCCAACTTATCCAGACGCCGAAAAACCAGGACAGGTAAATCAGCCCGGCGTGCCATGGGGAGGCATACCTAAGAGCTTGGAAGGCAAGTGATGCGGCGCACACCGATACCATTAGCGTCAGCTTCTTCGCCTTGGCGGCCAAGCCTAATCCCACCGCCAGAATACACGCGGAAAGTACTACCGGCATCGTCAATCTGTTGGGGGTTGGCGATCCGACTTCCACAAAACCGCGAACGATCTGATCGACCGCAGTCGCGATGACGCTCCCGGGTGTCATCGCGTGGTTGGCCCGAACCGAGACGTCGCGTGCGGGAGCCGCCTGCGCAATCGCCACCAGGCTTGCGATCACGAAAATGAATGCGGGAAGGGCGAAGCGCTTGGTGAAAGTCCATCGCCACCGCCACGCCATCAAGGCAAACTCTGCGAAGAGCACCCAGGCAACCAGAAAGCCGAAAACGCTGGTATTTGCCAGTGCGGCCAGAATCAGGCAGTAACGTAGAGGCTTGAGGCCCCGGGTCGAATACAGGATTGCAGCAAGAATGATCAAGAGCAGGTGCAGGCCGTAGCTTCGCGCGATGACGGCATACTGGTAGGCGGGGTAGTATCCAAACACGAACAGCACCCGCAACCAGACGGGAAAGGGGGCGAAATACAGGACCAGACCGGCGCTCACGGAGGCCAGCAGCGCGCTAAGATAGCTCATGGTCCGGTAGGGCGCGCCTAATCTCGCCAAGGGCCAAAGCAGGACGTGCCATAACCCGGGCGTACCCTCATAGTGCAACCGCCGGAAAAGCATCTCGAAAAGAGGGTTGTCCCGTGCGATCAGCCAGGCTTGTGCCTCATCAAACCATGGCTCGTGGTGATAAACAACCAACAGAACCATGGTGGTAAAGCAAGCCCATGCAACCGTCAGAACAGTGGCCTGACGCCGGCGCTCCGTCACTAGTAGTGCCATTTCACCACTCTGGTAAGTTCCATTCACGTCCTGATTGGCTTTCTGAACTTCCCCCATTGTGCCATACCGCCCATGATCTTTATTTCAAGAGGCTCAAACAACGGCAGATCCTTGAAGTAGATGAGGTGACAATGAGGGCTGGTTCTCTTCTGGTTCAGGCCCAACCTCTCCAACAGGGAGCACATCCAGTCCATGTGGGGAAGGGGGGAGGTCAGCATTAAGAGTCCGCCCGGCTTTAAGATGTCGAACATCTCCTGAACGCAGTCCACATGCTCAATAAGCTCGAAGGCGACGATCACGTCAAATGACTCTGGCTCGATCCCCAGCGCTCTCCATTCCAGAATGTTTCCCACCACATCCGCGGGATCTGCTACATCGAGACCAACATAGTCCGTGTACCCGGTGCTCTTCAGGTAGTTGCCTAGCCATCCGCCGCCGCAGCCAACCTGAGAATCTTCGACTGCTTGGGGAGGCCCTCGATGAAGTATGCCATCTTACGCATACGGGCGTAATCGCTCAATATCGGCATGGCCGCGCTTCCTCCGATGGGATTCGTGCAACCGTGTCCCCCGGCGACATCATGACACGGGGGTCATACGCGGGGTGGCTCCGCATAGGCAGGTCGGGGTCTTTCCTCGGAAGCCCCTTCTTTGCCCTCCTCATGATAATCAGGCTCGGTGTTGATGGCCCAAAGGTTGTGGTGGGCTCCCAGGACATTCTGAGCAGCGCGCAGACCGGTCATCATGGAATGATCCTGGTTGTTGTACTTGTGCATTCCATTTCGTCCCATCAACTGCAAGTTCGACAGGTTGTTTTCAACGTAATATCTAATGAGGTCTACCTGCTCGGCCCATCCCGTGTCGTATATTGGATAGGCCTTGGGCATCCGGACTACCGTGCCGTCAGTGATTTCTTCTTCTTTCGCGATTCCAAGCTGCACAATCTCCCGCCGGGCCAGGTTGACCAGGGCCTCATCGGAGCTGGACCAGAGCTCGTCGTTCTCAAACACGAAGTATTCCATGCCCAAGAAGGTTTTGTCAGGATCAGGGACCATGGCAGGTGACCAGTTCTTGAAATTCTGAATACGCCCGACCCTCACTTTGGGTTCGTGGATATAGATCCAGTTGTCAGGGACTACCTCTTTGCGGTTGACCAGCAAGCCGACGGTCAGGAAGTCACGATAACGAAGGCTGTTCGCCGACCGGAAGACTTCCACCGGCGGGGGCGGGTCGAGGGCGTTGATCAAATCCCGGATCGGCATCGAGCTGATGAAGTGCGTTCCCTCAAAGCTCTCTTCGCCGTTCGCGCCACGAGTTATCAAGTGCGTGACGACGCCCTGGTGGTGGCAGATGCGAACCACCGGCCGCTCGGTCAGGACGCGGAGGCTCGCCTCCCTTAGCCGCTCGGCGAGCGTCTCCCACATTTGCCCTGGGCCGCGCTCCGGGTAATGGAAACGATCAATCAAGGTTTTTGCCTTTGGGTGTTTCTGCGGGAAGAGCGCGTTGAGAACGACGGTCCTCAAAGACAAGCCGCGGATGCGCTGAGCGGCCCACTCGGCGCGGATGGACGTGCAGGGCACCCCCCAGACTTTTTCCGTGTAAGTCTTGAAGAAGACCTTGTAGAGACGCTTGCCGAAGCGGTTCGAGACCCACTGCTCGAAATTTTCTTCCTTGGGTGAGGGAAGGACCTGGGAGCGAAGATAACTCGCCATAATGCGGACGCTTTCAATCAGCCCAAGCCCTAGTAGGGCGTTTTTCGCCTCCAAGGGATAGGAGAAAAATTTCTTACGGTAGTAGATGCGCGAAAGCCGGGGGCGCAGCCGAAACTTTTCGCCCAGGATCCCTTCCCAAATCTGGCTGACCTCGTCCCATTTGGTAAAGAAACGGTGGCCGCCGATGTCGAACAAGTAGCCCTTATAACTAACCGTGCGCGCCAAGCCGCCGACCATCCGATCAGCCTCTAGCACGACCGCAGGGACCTCAAGCTTGGACAATTCGTAGGCCGCCGTCAGGCCGGCAGGACCTGCCCCAATGATGACCACCGATTTGTCCCCGGCGGAATTAACCATGACTTTACCTCAGTTGGATTAGATCGGGACGAAGGATGCCTCCGGTAGCCGACGCCGTGCCTGCGGGATCGCCCTTCAACTCGGTGGGGAGTCCTGCCAGCGAATATGGCGACAACTTGGGAGAGTCCTCCTCCGGCTGCACGAGCCCCACATACCGGCCCTGGAAGCAATTGATCGACGTCGTCAGCGTCGCCGGTACACTTCGACCGCATCAATCTTTCTTATCAGCGAATAGTCATCGTCCACAGCGGCGTGAAGCGCTTGCACATCTTCCGGCGAGAGATCGGCGTAGTATTCGCTCATGCACCTTCGACGCGCCGTGACGATTACTTTGGGCGCACGGGCAGCAATAGCCTTCATGATCTGCTCCTGGGAAACCACATGATATCGGGATCTTTCCCCGGACGTCATCCGGTTCATGATGCGGTAGACCACGTCGTCGGTCATACCCGGAAAGTAACGCCTGCCCGACTCAAAGACGTATCCCGGCGCGAAGGAAAGCACTAAATCCTCAGGGCTGCTGTTGGCCTCAATGGCATCCGCCACCTGCCGGTATGAAGATAAACTCCATTCCCCGTCCGCCAGGTACGCTCCACCGTCGCGTCTGACCTCCGCCAGGACAAGGACCGAAGCCAGCACCGCCAGCACCAGCACATGCCTCTTTTCCCAGCTTAAGCTGATTCGCAACCCCTCCGCAACAAAGGGCACCAGCAGAGGGACCATGGGGCCGTCAAAGTATTGATCAAAGGTGGGAAACGGAATCAACGCTGTGGCGACGTAAGCGAAGAGCATGACCAACACTAGTTCAGTATAGAGATGGTCCTGGCGGGTGAAGGGCTCTCCTTGGGTCTTCCGCAGTTTGCGGAAACTCAGTCCCCCGACAACGGTCAAAGCCAGCAGCGCGGCAAAATACGGATGGAGGATCACGAGGCGAACCACAATGTCGCTGAAGTAGGACAAGATGGTGGGGCCAAGGCTGGGGTGGCCGACCACGGCCCTCCCCTTCTCCAAGTGGTAGCCGGCGGCCGATCGATAGTAATAGATGTTGCTGAAGATGAATCCCCGCGGAGCGCATGCGAAGGTGAGCATTATGGGCAGCAACCCGCAGGCGGCTCCGACAGCGCACGCCACGGTCTTTGGGTACCGTGACCGTGACGTCCGCCACTCTTTATAGGCCAACCACGCCAGCACCAGGGGAATGACCGGGCCGTAGAGCGCGCGCGCGGACGCGCACGCACCCAGGGCAAGGCCGCTCAGGAGGTACCACCGACGTCGATCCGATTGCACGGCAGCGTACAGGCAGACCATGGCGATGGACATGAGGAGGTTGGCCAGGGCGAAGGTCTTCACTACAGAATTCCACGCCAACCAATAAGGATTCAGGAGGACTGCGGCAAAGGTCGCAAGCGCGATCCTCTTCGGGAGCCGTTGGGCGAAAAGAAGGCACACGCCCCATAATGCCACGGCCGCACTGCCAAGGATCGCGGACAAGTGCCGCATGGCAATGAGGGATTGAGGATGGAGCATCCAAACCCAGCTATACGAGTAGGCAACTAAAGGCGCCTGATGAAAGAAGAAATCCCGGTAGGGGGTTTTACCCTCCCAAACCAGCCGGGCGGCTGTGGTATAGAACCCCTCGTCGTCATCGATAGCACGGACGTTCGAGAAATGCACCAGTCCCACGAGGTACAGCAGAGAAGCCAACCCCACCGCCATAAGAGGCTGGAGCCGCCCTTCCATATGCCGCCAAGAAGGCAAGGATTGCGCCCGCACCGCCTTCACCTGATCCGAGGGAAAGGTATTGGTTAACACGCTGAGACCAATGGAATCAGTATTCCGTCTCCTTTTTCGGAAGGTCGGCAATCATCTCGACCACGTGCAGTCTTCCTCGCACGGTGGGGGGATAAGAATACCGCAGGTGCAGTTTAGCAGATACGATTGAGTTTTAGTTGCGTGGCACCCAGGCGTAATAATGCTTTTTGCCTGCCAAGTCGAAGGCAAAGCTCTGGGCAGGCCTATAGTTCCGGATAATTGCTTGGTGGAGGGGTTCAGGCAGGCATAGGTAATCGCCCTGATGCGCGTCCTCCTCGTTCAGGAAATCGGTGTTCAGGAGAATGACGCGGAACCGGTGGTCCTGGACCTGCGTCACCAGGGACTGCGGCGGTAAGGTGCCCTTGCATACGAGCCAACTGTATTGGTAAATATTCGCGATCGGCGTGTCCAGCCCGGCGCGTACGAGGTCACCCGTAAAGACACCCAAGCCGACCGCGTGGGGGGGGAAGTCTTTGCGCAGGAAAGTTTGCACCGCTCGGTCGCTAGCGAAATCCACTGGGGATGGAATGGTTCGGACTTTCGGAAGTTGACCGAGCCACAGCGCGAGTCCCAAGAAACCCAGCCAGACCAGAGCCCCGGACGGGATGCTGATTCTCTCTGCCAGCAGCGCCGCAAAGAGAGGGCAGAGAACTAGAACCAATTCCAGGCAATAGTTCAGCCCGCTTCCTGGCTTTGCCAGCGTCAGAGGCAGCAAGATCACCGCACAGCCGAAGTAACAGACCACCAGCTTGTCTGGGTATGCCAGCAGATATGTTAGTCCCGCCACGATGGGAATAATCAGGATGACGCCCGCCACGAAGGTCACGCCCAGGCCCCGACTTAAGCTGTAAGGGAGCAGGTTATAGGCAAGGAAGTGCAGGAAGAAAGCCTGATGCCGGAAAAACACAAACTGAAATGCGAGGAAGAAACTCACCCCTGCCAAGCCCAGGAGTGCAGCAAAACCAGCGGCCAACCGCCAACGTTTTTCCCAGACGAGAAAGAGCAGGACAGCCAGGACAGCACTAACATATTGACCCTTATAGAAAAGGGCCAGGGTCATAAAGGGGACAGCGAGGAGAATTTTGGAGGACCTGCGGAAGTGGTAAGCAATCAGAAAACTGCCAAACCACAAGAACAAAGCCACCGTGTCCGAGTGGACCACAACGCCGAAGTTTGTGACGAATGCGTACGCCAGTAGCAGCAGTGAAGCCAAGCCCGCGGCCAGGTAGCTCCGTGCCAGCCAGTAGGCGAGCAAGGCGCAGCCGGACGCAAGGCCCAGCGTCGCGAGCAGGGAGAGCAGCCGGAGTGGAAGCAAACTTGGCTGCGACGGATCAATTAGGCTGGAGCCCAGCATGTAGTAGAATGGCCCGTATTCTGCGGAGTTGTATCTCTCCGGCGTGGCCGGCGCGTAGATCGGCAAGCCCGCGCGCAGATCGATCATGTCCTTGAGTTGCCGGCCTTCGGTCACATCCAACTCTCCTGGGTACCGGAGCCTAATGGGCCAGGATGCAATATGCTTGGCGGCGAAATAACCGGGCATCGCCAGCACCAGAATTGCAAACAGGATCTTCAACCTTGGATGGGGTTTCTCGGCGCACATTGCGTCCGCCCCGAAGCCGTTCGCGGGGGGCTTTGGTGACCTGCTTCCATCATCGGCGGTTTCTGTCGCTCTCATTCAGGTATAGGCCTCATGCTCAGTGGTGACTTGCGGGATTGATCATTGAAATATCATGGCAGGCTGTGGATGTTAAATACGGGTTTGCTGAGGGCCGGCATCTGTCACCTCCGTGTAATAGTCTTCCGACAATTTTCGCCCTTGGGGATTCAGCATTCGGAAGTGCCCCAGCCCCTTTTTCTGAAGCCAGAATTTCAGCGAGACCAACAGCACTTGCAGCCCGTACTTGGCGCTGCGCGAGAAATTAAGCGATGACGCCTCGGGAAAGTAGCGAGCCGGGCAGGAAATCTCTCCGATGCGATAGCCGAGGTAAATGGCTTGCGCCAATATCTCACCGTCGAAAATAAAGTCATCGGAATTCTCTTCCAAGGGCAGGGTGCTCAGCACCTCACGCGAAAAAGCGCGGTACCCCGTGTGGTATTCCGAAATCTTGTGGTCGAACAGGATGTTCTGATAGAAGGTCAAAAACCGATTGGAAATGTATTTGTACAGCGGCATCCCTCCGCGGAGAGCTCCCGGGCCCAGAATCCGCGATCCCAGCACGAGGTCATATTCTCCATAGGCGATCATGCTCGCCATGGCGGTGACCAGCCGGGGAGAATATTGATAATCCGCGTGCAGCATCACGACGATGTCGGCGCCCCGGCGCAAGGCTTCGCGATAACAAGTTTTCTGGTTGCGGCCGTACCCCAGGTTACGATGGTGGACGAAGGTGGTCAGTCGCAACTCTCGCGCCAACTGCACGGTAGTGTCGGAACTGTGGTCGTCAACCACCAAGACTTCGTCCACAATCTCCCGCGGCAGTTCCGCGCACGTCTGCCGCAAAGTGCGGGCAGCATTGTACGCAGGCATTACAACAAAGACTTTCTTTCCGTTCAGCACGGCGCGTTCTCCAGAGGTCCCCGCAAGTTCTCCCCTCCTATTGTTTATCACTTTCGCAGATTCGTCTACATCATGTCATAGCCTGGACCATGAGCCCCGCAAGGGGCGGTGGCATCGCTGACCCGTATTTGCTCCCTACTGCCGGCGTATTCATGGAACAGATTTAGCATCGGGTACAGCAGTCATCGAAAGGTTGAAATTGGGCGGCTAAAGTGTTCCCAAAAGGTGACGTCCTGAATTTCTGCACCACTTGGAATCCCTAGACTTAGGGCAACCTAGGATTAACATCTTTGTTTTCAGTTGGGAACGACTCGTTATTATAATCCTTGGCTCTTTGGCACCTTTGATGCATAGTAGAAGTACGAGAATCTCGGCGCACAAGTGTGCCATAAACGAAAAGGGAGGGAATCGCGTATGAAGAGTTTGTTGAACCGGCTTTGGCGGGAAGAGGAAGGCCAGGATCTGGTGGAATACGGACTGCTTTTGGTCCTCATCGCCCTGGTGGCCATTACCACTATGAAAACCGTTGGAAATGCGATCAGCAATATCTTTAGCAATGCGGCGTCAACGTTGACCACCAGTTCATAAGCCCTCGCCGAAAGGGTGGATTGCCCTTGGAAGATTCGATGGCAGTCGCCTTAGGAGTGAGGCCGTGGTGCAATATCAGACGAACTCAGGGCTGTGGCGGATCTTGGCTTTACTGCTCGGCGGTAATGTCTTGGTCCGCCCCTGAGTGCGACAAGTGGCTCGCCACACGCTGTAGGTTGCCAGAGCAAGAAACTGGGCTTGCACGGTAGTTGGGGATTGCAGGTGATTTCATTCCGGACAGTTGGCTTATGCTCGGATATCTCCGCCGCTGAGGGTGCGATAAAGCGCTTCTGCATCGGAGAGATCAGGGCGATGCGCGTTTGACAGGACGTCACTTTTTAGTACTTGCCAGCTATACCACATTTCCTTTTTCCGATGAAGAGAGACTGGGATTGACGGGCAAATGCTGCCGTAATGGGGCAAGAAGAGGATCCGGTTGGCGGTGGCAATCCTCATCCAGAGCTACTACTGTGACGGCAACGCTCCCCTTGGACCAGCGCAATCAAGCGGGAGAAGGGCGATGTCGAAATGGATAGTGGCCTGTGGAAGGAAATTCTAATTTCGGCGAGCACATTAGGCTTGGCAGGATGGGCGGGTTGGCTTGATTGGCGGATTCGGAAAATACCCAACTGGCTGACGGTGCCTGCCTCATTGCTGGGATTAACCATGAACGCGGTGCTGGGGGGATGGCCGTCGGCGAAGCTATCCTTGGAGGGTGCTGGCATCTGCTTGGGTGTACTGCTACCGTTTGTTTTGATGCGGGCGCTGGGTGCAGGAGACTGGAAACTCATGGGAGCACTCGGCGCGTTTCTGGGGCAACAGGTAATCATTGTGCTCCTTGGCACTATCATTATTGCTGGCATAATGTCCATCGTAGAAGTAATCCGGCAACGGAAGGTTCGAGAGACCCTCAAAAATCTTTGGGTTCTTTTTATTGCATTTTCCACTTTTCACGTGAATAATGCTCGTGCCATTACGCTGGACAATCCAGGATTGTTGAAAATCCCTTTCGGCGTGGCGGCGGCGCTATCGACAGGCTTGTTTTTTGTGATAATATCCACACTCCGGTTTTTCCATAAGTTGGGATGAGCGCATGAATCGTAATCGGATGTTGCTGGGGTTAGGCGGGGCGCTGGTAGTGGCGTTTCTGGCGAGCAATTATGTCTATCGGCAGCTCCAGCGGGTTCAACAGGGCGCAGGAGCGGCGGCGAAACAGGTTCAAGTGGTGGTGGCGGCGGGCCCGCTGAAATTGGGCCAGCGTTTGACCTCCGCTGATTTGGCGCTGCTGGGCTGGCCGGAGGGGAAGCAGCCGCAGGGATCGCTTTCGCGCATAGAAGATTGTGTGGGCCGCGCCGTGATCGTCCCACTAGTACAAGGCGAGGTCGTTCTGGATCAGGAGTTGGCGAAGCCTGAGGAGGGAGCGGGTCTGCCCGTATCCATCCCGGAAGGCATGCGGGCAGTCTCCGTAGGCGTTGATGACGTGGTAGCCGTGGCGGGCTTTGTGACCCCGGGCACGATCGTGGATGTCCTGGTGACGGGGGCGGGGCCGGGTGGGCCGGTAACCCGCACCATACTGGAACACGTTCGGGTATTGGCCGTTGGGCAGGAGTTGCAAACCATGAACGGGAAACCGCAGACGGCTCCCGTGGTCACGCTGTTGGTGAAATCCGGAGGACGGAGAAAAGTTGACGCTCGCTTCCGCCGACGGCAAGATCCATTTGGCTTTGCGCAATCAGATTGACACGACCGATGTGAATCCCCCTCCTGTCTACGGCTCCACCATATTTCTGGGAATGGCACCAGTGTTGCCCGCAGCTCCGCGGCGGGTGGTAGAAGCTAAGCCGGCTCCCGTGCTAGCACCGTATAATGTACAAGTAATCCGAGGCGACAAGGTAGAAAACCAATCTTTTCCCCGATGACCGAGTAAACTAGGCGGCTCCATGAAGGTCCCGAACACGCGATACAATTTGCTGACGCTGGCGGCCACGATGCTTGTGGTTACTCTCTTGGCCCTCATGAATTTGGGCGCGCGGGGCGGTGCGGCGCTTGCGGCGCAAGGCAGCGCTGCGGCGGACGCGCAAGTGGGTTCCTCTGGACCTTCCGCCGAGGCGCTGCACCTGTTGGTCGGACGCTCGCTCGTAATTTCTTCGCAAGCGCGTATCTTTCGTATTTCTGTGGCCGATCCAACGATTGTGGACGCGCTGGTGGTAAGTCCAACACAAATTCTGATTAGCGGCAAGTCACCGGGCGTGGCTTCCATGGTGATCTGGGATGAGACGGGACAAAGCCAGACCTTTGATGCCTACGTCGATTTGGACGTGACGGAGATGGTGGCAAAAATCCACCAGGTCCTGCCCAACGAACCGGTTCAGGTGGAAGCGCGGGGGGGCGTGATAACCCTTTCCGGCCAGGTTTCCTCACAGGCCGTGGCGGACCATGTGGTGGCCATTGCGCAAGCCCTGTCGACCCGCAAGGATAGCGTGGTTAGCCTCTTGCAAGTACCTCCGCCGAAGAGCGGAGAGGTGTTGCTGGAAGTGAAATTTGCGGACATCGACCGGTCCACGCTAAGCCAGTTTGGCGCCAACCTCCTCAGCACGTCGCCGGCGAAAACATGTTATTACCACCTCGACCGGCCAGTTTTCACCCCCCGCGATTCAATCGGGTACAAGCATCACCGGGACTTCGACGACGACTACGACGACTGCAGTCAGTGCGGCCGGGGTGCCCATTACGCTCGGCCAGTTGCTGAACGTTTTTATCTTCCGCTCGGACATTAATTTGGGCGTGGTTATCCAGGCGCTGGAAGAAAAGAACTTGGTGCAAATTCTCGCCGAGCCCAACGTGCTGGCGGAGACGGGCAAGGAAGCGACCTTCCTGGCGGGCGGGCAATTCCCGTTTCCGGTGGTACAGGGAGCCACCGGAGGTGTCCCGGTGGTCACCGTGCAGTTTCGGGAATATGGGGTGAAGTTGGCTTTCACTCCGGTTATTACCCCGGAAGGCCTGATCCACTTAAAGGTAGCCCCGGAGGTGAGTTCGCTGGATTATACGAACGCGCTTACCATCCAGGGGTTTACTATTCCCTCCCTTGCGACGCGGAGTGTGCAGTCGGAAATGATTTTGAAAGACGGGCAGAGTTTTGTAATCGCGGGCTTGGTGAATGACCAGGTGACCGAGGAGTTTTCAAAAATTCCCGGTCTGGGGGATTTGCCCATCCTGGGACAGTTTTTTAAGAGTCGTTCGATTTCGAAGAGTAAGGATGAGTTGCTGGTCATGGTGACCCCGCACATTGTGCGGCTAGATTCGGAGCTGAAACCAACCCCCTTGCCGCAGTTCCCGGACACCTTCCTGAAGCCCTCGCCCGCTACGAAGGGCACGCCGCCGAGCGTCAAATGAGGGGGAAGAAATTCCACCCGAGCGAAAATGTCAGGAAGGCACGAAAGGATCCGCAACATGTTGACGGTGGGTGTTGTTAGTCTGGACACGAAGAACAGCGCCGCCTTGCTGGCAATGTTGCAGCAGACCGGCTTGGTGCAACCTATTGCTCAGTGGGACCTTATGGCGGGTGACGGCCCATCCTCCCGCGCCGCTGTGCCCGATGTGGTTTTAGTGGAAATAGGACGCGATGCGAAGACCCCCTTGGAATTTGCTGCCCGATTGAACCGGCTCAATCCTGCCGCTTGTATCATTGCCAGTTCGGCCTATCAGGACCCCAGCCCGGACCTGCTGATGCAGGCGATGCGCAGCGGGGTGCGGGAATTCCTTTCCCAGCCGATTGACCCCATGGTTCTACGGGAAATGCTTGAGCGGCTGGTCAAGCAGCGGGGTATACCACACGCCGAAATGGAGAAGCTCCTCGTGGTTGCGGGGGCTAAAGGCGGCGTGGGGACTACGACCATCGCGGTAAATCTCGCGGTGCAGTTGGCGCGAGGAGCAGGGAAGCGCGTGGCGATGTTTGATCTCGGGCGCCCTCTGGGACACGCCGCCCTGCTGCTGGATTTGGAGGCCCGGTTTTCGTTCCGCGCCGCAGTGGAAAGTCTTGAGCGCCTCGACAGCCACCTCTTCAGCGGATTGCTGGCGAGTCATAAGAGCGGCGTGCAATTGCTCGCGGGAGCTTCCCACGCCGATGAATGGGACCGGATTTCGCCAGTGTCCCTCGCCCGGGTCATTAATGTGGCTCAGAGCAGTTTCGATTTCGTGGTGGCGGATATGGGCTCCACCTGCTCATCCGAGTGGGCGCCGGTGCTGCGCCTGGCTCGCCAAGTCGTCCTCGTGACGGAGACTAATGTGCCCAGCTTATGGAGCCTGGAGCGGCATATTACTTTGTTGCGTGCTCTGGGCATTGACTCGCCCCGTCTTCGGCTGGTCGTTAATCGTTGGCACCGGGCGGATGAGGACCCTTTGCAAGCTTTCGAAAAACGCGTGAAGCTGTCGATTTCCGAACGTCTCCCCAACGACTTCAAGGGGGTGAGCCGGGCGGTAAACATGGGCACTGAGCTTGCGCGTGGTCAAAACGATCAATTGGTACAGAAGTTTCGCATCATGGCCGAGCAGATTACCGGGGTGCATCGGGAGAGCGCCGAGAAGCGTGGAACCTTCCTTGGGCTATTTTCAAGCAAGTCGTGAAGTAAATTAAGGGGTGTAGATGGCGGATATCCACACGGGCCAATCCGATCTGAGCAGAGTGAAAACGGCGGTTCACCGACGGCTGATCCAGAAATTGAATTTGGATCGCATTACGCAGTTAAATCGAGACGCAGTGCGCGCCGAAGTGACCCAGATCGTCGAGAATTTGACCACGGCGGAAAGTATGCCGATGACCCTTCCGGAGCGGGAGCGCCTCGCCCTCGAGGTTCTCGACGAGGTGTTTGGGTTGGGTCCTCTCGAACCCTTGCTGAAGGATACCACCATCTCGGATATCCTGGTGAACACCTACAAAGATGTCTATGTGGAGCGCCGCGGACTGCTGGAACGGACCAATGTGCAGTTTCGTGACGAAGCGCATTTGCTTGCCATCATCGACCGCATTGTCTCTGCCGTGGGACGCCGCATCGATGAATCCTCGCCCATGGTGGACGCGCGCCTGGCCGACGGCTCGCGTGTGAACGCCATTATTCCTCCTTTGGCCATTGACGGCTCTTGCCTCTCGATTCGTCGGTTCGGGCGGGAGCCCTTGAATGTTGATGCTCTGCTGCGCAACCAGACCCTGACTTCCGGGATGCTGGCCTTGCTGCGGGGATGTGTTTTTGCGCGCATGAATATGCTCATTTCCGGTGGCACGGGCGCGGGCAAAACCACCCTGTTGAATGTCCTCTCGTCTTTCATTTCCAACCGTGAACGCATTATCTCCATCGAGGATGCCGCGGAATTACAACTTCACCAGGATCACGTCGTGCGGCTTGAAACACGCCCGCCCAATGTGGAGGGGAAGGGTGCCGTCCACCAAAGGCAGCTCGTGATCAACAGCCTCCGGATGCGCCCGGACCGGATTATCGTGGGCGAGGTCCGCGGCGAAGAAGCGCTCGACATGCTCCAGGCGATGAATACGGGCCATGACGGCTCTTTGACAACGGTCCACGCGAACTCGGCGCGCGACGCCCTGGGACGCTTGGAGACGATGGTTGCCATGTCGAATTTGAATTTGCCGGAGGTCGCGACCCGGCGGCAAATTGCCTCCGCCATTGACGTGGTGCTGCAAATCAGCCGCTTGAGCGATGGCACTCGGAAAGTCACCAGCATCTCTGAAATCACCGGGCTGGAAGGTGACATCATCAGCATGCAGGAGATTTTCGCGTTCCGAAAGACGGGTTTGGCGGAAAACGGCGCTGTAATCGGGGAATTTGTTGCTACGGGAATTCGCCCCCGCCTCTCCGAGCGCCTGGCGGCGTCGGGCGTCAACCTGCCTCCGTCCATGTTCGAATCCACCCGGGTCCATTAAAAAGGGATAGCCCCATGCTGTTGCTATTTGCCGCCCTCGTGTTCTTGATCCTCAGCCTAATTTTCACGGGGATCTATGTGTTCACGGGGGGGCCGAAACAGGGGGAGATCATTCGGGGCCGTCTCGAAGCTATTGAGAAGGGCACGGCGTTCGGCAAGAAAGGGCTGGACCTGGATCTGGGCCTGATCCGCGACGAACTGTTGAGCACCATTCCTACACTTAACATCATGCTGGTCCGTTGGTCGTGGCCGGCGCGCTTGCGTAGCTTCATCAGCCAGGCGGGAATGAAGGTGCGGCCGGGAAAGCTCGTGCTGGCCAGCGCCGTGGCGGGGCTGGTGGTTTTTGAAGCGGCTGATTTGTTGTACCGCAACTTCTGGCTGGCGGTCGCCGGGGGGGTTACGGTTGGTTTCCTGCCGTTGATTTTTGTCGCCATAAAACGGGCGCGGCGCATGGCGGCTTTTGAGAGGGGATTTCCTGAGGTCATTGAGCTCCTTTCTCGCTCGGTGCGGGCCGGACACTCCTTTGCCTCGGGGTTGGAAATCGTTTCCACCGACTTGCCGGATCCCGTTTCCACGGAATTCCGGATCACCTTTGACGAACAGCGATTTGGTCTGCCCTTGCGAGAGGCGCTCCAGAACCTTTGCGGGCGGGTCCCGCTGGTGGACGTCCGCCTTTTTGTGATCGCTCTACTGGTGCAGAAAGAAACCGGTGGAAATCTCGCTGAGATTCTTGACAAGCTCGCCCACGTGATCCGGGAAAGGTTCAGACTTGCCGGAGAAGTGCGGATTCGCACCGCCCAGGGCCGCCTTACCGCGGGGGTCCTGGTGGCGTTGCCCGTAATCATGCTGGTGATAATGCAATTCATCGATCCTGCATACATAAATTTGCTGTTCTCGGACCACTTGGGCCATATCATGCTCATCATGGCCGTCCTCTTGCAAGCCGTTGGTGGGGTAGTTATTTGGCGGATTGTCAAGATCAAGGTCTGAAACTTACCAGGAGAAGCACCCGTTTTATGCCCGGATACGTCAGCGCCATAATTTTTGGGGCGATCATCGTCGTCGTGATGGCGTTGACCTATGCCTTTTCCAGCGGACCGTTGCAGATTACCGAACGGCTCGGACATCTCTGGCGACTTCCCGGCCAAGAGCGCCCGGTGCTTAAGGAATCACGGCGGAAAGCGACTGACTTTGTTCTTCTCGGCGTCGAAAGGATTTTCCCCACCTCGCCCGACCAAACATCGGAAACCAGCCAACGTCTGATACGGGCGGGATTCCGGCGGCCCGAAGCGGGCGCGGCCTTGAACGCCGCGCGGGTTGTCATGATCGTGGTCTTGTTGGGTTTGGTTTATTTCACGGGCATTTACAAGAACAATCCCCTTCTCCTCTTTCTCGCGATGGGCGTAGCGGGATTTATCTTGCCGGATATTTGGTTGACCCGGAGAGTGAAATCCCGCCAGCAACTCCTGCGTTTGGCCTTGCCGGACGCCCTCGACCTTCTGGTCATTTGCATGGAGGCGGGGTTGGGCCTCGATCAGGCGCTCATGTATGTCAGCCAGGAGTTGAGGATCGCACACCGGGCATTATGTGAGGAATTCGACCTCGTCAATGCCGAAATGCATGTGGGCAAGACCCGGCTGGAAGCGCTCCGCTCTCTCGCCTCGCGGACCGGGGTGGACGATCTTCAGGCGCTGGTTGCCACCTTGGTTCAAACCGACCGCTTCGGCACCAGCGTTGCCCACTCGCTTCGCATCCACTCCGACGATCTGCGTACCAAACGACGGCAACGCGCCGAGGAGATGGCGGCTAAGACCACCGTTAAGATGGCCCTTCCGTTGGTCTTCTTTATTTTCCCCGCTCTTTTTGTTGTCATCTTGGGGCCGGCGGTGATCACGATGGTTCACACCCTGACCCAACTTAAATGACAACGCGGCCAGCGCGGGCAGGGTGGCAGGTAATTCCCGATTGACGGGAGATCCGTAATCTTTAGAGGAGGCTCAACTTGAGCGTAAACCAAATTCAAATCATTGCAGGCATCGCGGCAATCATCGTTGTGGTCATTATCATCTGGCGGCGCAAGAGTAGGGCATCCAAGTAGGTGGGCCGGTTGTTGGACGCCCGAACTTTAGATCTACGAGGCATGAGCTGTGCATGAGCACGTCCTGGACGGCAGCAAGTACGTTTGTGTTTACAATAAGACCCGCGAGAGGTTTGTGGCTACTCACGCCAAGGTGGCGGACGGCTATATTAGCCGGCTAGTGGGCTTGTTGGGCACGACCCGGCGCTGGGCCCGCCCCGGGAAGGGCCTTTGGATTGTGCCGTCGCACGGAGTTCACACCATTGGGATGTTGTACGCGCTGGATCTGATCTTCCTCGACCGCCATCACGTGGTGGTTGATGTTGAGGAGCATGTTCGCCCCTTTCGTATTTCCAAAGTGAGTTTCAAAGCGGACAGTGTGTTGGAACTTCCCGTCCACACGGTTTTCCGTACGGAAACTCGGGCCGGAGATCAACTGGAAATTTCGCCCGTTCGTCCTCACGATCCCGCGGTTTCGACCTAAGTCTTCGATTGCGTGTTCGCCCCGCCGGCAACGTGCTTGCCGGAAGGACCAAGACGAACTTGCCACTCCGGGCACGAGGCAGCCCAAAAAATTCTCGAAGCTAGCAGTCGGAAGACCGGCCTTGCACCTTTTGATACCCCCAGCGATTTTTCCCTGTTGAGCCGCTCCGCCAAGTCTGGTAGCGGAAAGATGCCGACGGGGTATATCCTCAGCTCGGGCCCGTCGCCCGAAGACACAATTCTTGGGCGAGGACAGGATCTCAAAAAACACATCTTGCGGAGATAAAGTCCATGCAAATGAACGCGAACACCATTTTTATTACTGGCGGCACGTCGGGGATTGGCAAAGGCCTGGCCGAGGCTTTTTACAAGCTGGGAAACCAAGTCATCATCAGTGGCCGGCGGGAGGATCGCCTCCAGGACATCTGCGCGGCGAATCCCGGCATGCGCCACTTTGTGCTTGATGTGCGGGACCCCGGGGCCATTCGGACCGTCGCCCGCAAGGTTGTGGCGGAGTTCCCGTCGCTTAACTGCGTGTTCAACAACGCAGGCGTGCAGCGGCGGCTGGAGCTTGCTCCGGGCACGCCGCTGGATGAGGATGGATTGCGAGACGAGATCAACACCAACGTGCTGGGAGTTATTCGCGTCGCCGCCGAGTTCATTCCGCATTTGACCCAACAATCGAACGCTGTGCTGCTAAATGTTTCCTCCGGTCTGGCGTTTGTTCCCTTGGCGCGTTTTCCCGTCTATTGCGCCACCAAGGCCGCCGTTCATTCCTTCACCCTCTCCTTACGCCACCAGTTGAAAGCCTCGGGAGTGAAAGTGATTGAGTTGATTCCCCCGTACGTTGCGACGGAGCTAGGCGGGCCTGGGAAGAGCGTCGGGCCCGGTGGCCCCCAGCCAATGCCTTTGCCCGCCTTCATTGCGGAGACCATGAAAGAGCTGGCGAGGGGCGGCGATGAGATTGCCATTGGGGACGCGAAGAATCTGGTGGCCGCCACCCATACCGAGACCTTGAAGACCATCTTCGCGGGAATGAACCGTTAGGAGTCGAAAGCCCGAGTCCGCGGCGCCGCGTATCATTTGACCCAGAGAGGAAGTCTTTTCCCGCAGGAGCCGGCCACCAGCCCCTGGGGGGGAATTGGCCATACGGTTATCGCAACCTGACCACGGTGGCGCCCCACCCCCCGGCCTCGGGAGGCGCGTCGTCAAAGGCGATAACGAACGGCGTCCGAGCCAGCACCGCGCGCACGATCTGCCGTTGCACGCCGATGCCGCGGCCGTGAATGATGCGCAGGGCCTTTAACCCCAAACGGTCTGCTTCCTCGAGATAGGCTTCGACGACGGCGGCGACCTCCTTCGGTTGCACGGTGTGCAAGTCGAAGACGTCGGTAATGGGAATGCGGATGGGTTCCTCGTCGTGCTCCATGGCTCGTCCGGTTTGAAAGCTCAACTGCCGCGCTGGGTGCGCGGCCAATCAATTCTCCAACGGCCGCCCGGCATTTGCACCCAGAAGAGCCGCTTGGCCGGAGTCCCGCGCGCGTGGTGGTAAAGCACGGCGGTGCGCTCATAAAAGCCGCGGGTGTGCCACGAGTCTTTGAACTTGAACCGTTGATAATCCAGGTGATGGCAGAACTCATGGCAGAGGGTGCTCAAGAAAGTGCCGAAGGAAGTCACTTGCTTGCGGACCGCCGTGCGCATCCAAACTCGGATCTGCAAGGTTTCCGGAGAATAATCCCCAAATAACTCCGAAGCCCAACCGCCCTCGCGGACGCGCAGCGGGCGGGCGGCGAGGACGCGGATTCCCGGCCTCGGGACGCCGTAGAAATCCGCGGCGACGCTCAGGAATGCGGCGCACGCCGGCAGGAGGCCCGCCACCGTCCCCTCCTCCGAGGGCCAATGCCATGGACTTCGCCTGCTTACGCAATCGATCGTCAGAAGGCACCGGGAGGCTGGTGAGCAAGTCGCTTTTCTCGAATTCCTGCGCCCAACGCCGCATTTCTGGGTGCACGTTCGGTGAGCATTTGTTCATCATGACGCTAACTACGTGGCCGCCTGCAAGCGATCGTGACGGCGCGCCGGTATAAACCGCGCTTGAGTTCCTGCCGAAAACAGTCGAAGAGTACAAGAGCGGACTTCGGAGGGGGTTGCGGCGGTTTCAGGCTGGAGTATATAGTGAAGATTCTATGGAATCGTCTGATGAAAGCTTGGGTTAGCGTCGTCCTGGGAGTCACTCTCGTCTTGTTCGCGGCGGGGGGAAGTGTGCGCCCTGGAGGGCGGCACAGCCTCTTCCAAGCAGCCCAGCCCTCTTTCCCAGGCTGCCGACGAATTCAAGGTCCTCACGCGGGATTTGGGGATGCGTCCCGAGAGCCCGCCGAGCGCGCAGGAGCACCACGGCCCCAAAATGCGCTGGCACGGGCGGGTCTACGAAAACTTCCGCAATGACGTTCTGGATGCGATTCCGCACGCAGTGAAACAGAACGGGGAGAGCGTCTCCCCGCTTCGCCGCAATCAATTCGGATTTAACATTTCCGGCCCCGTGCTTTTCCCCCATCTCATCACCAATCCCAACAACACCTTCTTCATGCTGTCGTATGAAGGTGTGCGCGAGCGGATTTTTCGCGCCAACCTGCTGACGGTTCCCACCATGCAGCAACGGCTGGGTGACTTTTCGCAAACGGTGGACCCCTCCGGGAATATCCTGCCCATTTACGATCCGGCACAGACCACTCCCAATCCCGCTTATGATCCGACGCAAGCGGTCTCCACCAGCAACCTTCAATACTTGCGTACACAATTTCCCGGGAACGTCATCCCCCCGTCCCGTCTGTCGCCGGTGGCGCAACAAGCTCTGGCGCTGTATCCTGCCCCCAATACGGATATCGGGCCATTCTTTCAGAATAACTACTTTGTCAACTCGCCGCAGATCGACGACGCTGATGGAATCATCGCCAAGTTGGATCACCCTTTTCGGGAACGGCATCGCCTGACCTTCAACACCACCGTTTCCAGCGGCTATCTGAGCCCCGCGAGATACTTTCCCAACGACGCGAGCCCCACTTCGCCGGACCAGCATTTTTCCACGCTGCGCTCGGAACTGGATTACGTGTATACCGCCAACTCCAACACCGTGAACTCAGCCAGCCTGGCGGTGAACTCCGACGTTGTGCAGTCGGGCAGCGTGGCGGCGACCCCTTTCCCTAACTATTCGCTCGGCAACTACGTTTCGATGGGCACGGCTTACCCTGCCTCGCGAAACGCGCGCACCACCCTGGGGCTTACGGACGCGTGGTCGACGCGGAAAGGCAAGCATTCCATTCATCTGACCGGCGACGCCATCTTCTATCAAGTGAATTCGTTTGACCCCACCTACCCTTCCGGCTTATTTCCAGTTCACTCCCCGACATTACCAGCCTGCCGGGGATTATCGACACGGGCGATCCTTTCGCCGGCTTTCTGCTCGGCCTGCCGGCTTCTGCGGAACGCACCATCACCACCGCACCGTCCTATTTCCGCGACTCTTACCAGGATTTCAGCGTGCAGGACCGGTATGCCGTCGCGAAAAGAACCTGACCCTTAATGCCACTCTTACCTCCAGCCGCCGAACCCCACGGACGGAGAAATACAATCGCCAAAGCACGGTGGATCCTGCCCTGATTGACCCTTCCAACAGACCTTCCCGGCGCGCTCGCCTTTGCCGGCCTCGACGGAATATCGCGCGGCATGCGGCCGGTGAATTACGATATCGATCCCTCGCTCAGTATCACCTGGAACCCGCGCGGGAACAGCAAAACGGTGGTGAGCGCGTCCTACGGCCGCTCGCATAGCCAGATTCCGATTTACAACGGGCAGTGGGCCACGCAAGGGTTCAATGCGAGCCAGACCTTTATTTCCCCCAACACGCAACTCAGCCCGGCGGTTGACTTGACGGCGGGCATTCCCCCGCTTCGGCCACGACCCTGCCGGACCTGAGCCCCTCCGCGGCCGATAACACCACGGCGGATTTCATGAATCTCTCCAAGGCGGAACCCGTCTATCAATCCGCGGCCCTTTCCGTCGAGCGCGATATTCCCTTTTCCATTTCCGTATCGATTGGGGCGAACCACAGTGTGGGCCGCGACCTCCTGGTGGGCGACGGCACCGTCAACCCTAATGCCATCAGCCCCGCCGATATGATTTATGGTGATAACCTCTATGACTATTCCTTCCGCTCGACGCTCCAGCCCTATCCTCAATACACCGGATTCGAGCTTTACGGGCTATACCCGGCGGGCCGCTACCAGCGGGACGCCGGGTCACCTCCGCATCGAGAAGCGCGCCTCGTTCGGGCTGACGTTCACGGCCTATTATGAATTCTCCAAACAGCTTGATGATTATTCCGGCCCTTACGGGAACCAGGATCTCTTCGACCTGCGCGATGACTGGTCGGTAACCTCCTACAGCACCCCTCAGTATGTGACGCTCAGTTATGTGTATGAGTTTCCGTTCGGCCCCAACCAGCCGTTGCTGAATCTCTCCGGTATCGGGGGCGCCCTCGTGCGGGGTTGGTCACTGAGTGGCAATGCCTACTGGAATGATGGAACTCCTCTGGCGCCTCATCCGGAATTCAACAATACCGGTGACATCCTTTCCACGCTCAATGTGAACGTGGTGCCGGGCGTGAGCCCGCATGTCCCCAATCCCGGACCGTCGGAATGGTACAATCCCGCGGCTTTCGATCAGCCCCCGGACTTTACCCTGGGGAACGGCTCGCGCACCGTCTCGGGCCTGCTGGGGCCGGGCTATAATTCCATGGACGTCAGCCTGGGCAAGCGCCTCCCCATCGGCGGTGAGCGGACCTTTGAGTTCAACGCGACGGCCCTGGATGTCCTGAATCATGCCAACTGGAACTATCCTGATACCATGATTGGTTCGGCCAGTGCCCCCAATATCGACGCCGGCAGAATCATTGGCTCCCATGGTGGGCGCGTCATCCAACTTGGACTGAAGATCAGTTTCTAATGCTACGATTCCACCCCTTCTTCTCGCACTTGCTGGCTACCGCTTCCGACGCTCGGGAACCGTCCAGGCGCAAACGGCCAGCGTTTCCATTCCCGCCTGGGTTGAAGAGGGCGATTGCGGTCCCGCCCCGAAGTTCGAAGCCACCTTCAACGGCAAGCCGGCGCCGGTAACCTCCCAGTTGGGTCCGGGCAGCGACCAGATCATTCTGCTCGTCCTCGATTTCACCGGCGACGTCTCGCTGGTGGATGCGGCGAAAGCAAGCGCTGATCGCGGAAATCTCCAAACTACCCTCCAACGCCTGGGTGGGCCTCCTGCGTGACCAGGATGGACTGCACGTGCTCGCCGACCCCAGCCCCAACCGCCAACCCCTCCTGGACGCCATCAAGGATCTTGCCACCATGGGCAAGCCCGGATTATTTGAAACGGTCAGCCCGGCGCTGGCTCTGGCGGACAGCATCATGCGCAAGTCTCCCGTGCGGGTTTCTGTTCTGTATATTACCGACAGCAATATCTATAATTACCGCGAGGATTACACGAATCCGGTTATCAACGGGAGTGATCCCCACGATCTCAGCCGGGTCTTTCCCGATGCCTTGATTCAAGATAAGATTTCCAAACTGGTGGGAGAGGTCAGTGCGCTGGAGGCGCCCCTGTTTGTGGTCCATATCAATTACCGCCGGGATACCCTCAACGAATCCTATGAGAATGGCCTGCTGACCCTCGCGGATGCCACGGGCGGCAAAGGGCAGGTGTGCCGCTCGGTCGGGGAAATCCCGGATGCGATCGCCGCCGCCTTCACTCGCATTTCCAGCGCCTGGCGGCTGACCCTGGGAGTGCCCCCCAAGTTTCACAGCAACGCGCAAATCCGTCTGAGCGCCCCGTGCGAGGGCGAAGACGTGCGGCTTTCCTGGCGCACGCGCCTGCGCCCGAAGGAGGGTTAATGCGGCCCTTGGGAATGCGAATTACTTTTGAACTGGTTTTGGGGGCTGGTGCTCGATCGCCTCCCTGGTGATGATCTTGCGCCAGTCGCGGCGAATTGCCGAATACCAGCGCCGCCAGGAGGCCGATGCGCAGTCCTTACGCTTGCTCCGGGAAGCTCTGCGCCAGAAGGACTTGCAACGGGCTTCCTCCGGCAGCGGCCGAGGAGGCGCCGGCGGGGGACGATCGTGCCGGCATGGCCAAGAAAGAGGCGGTCATCGCGCGGCTGGATCGCGAACTGGCGGAAACCCGCGCCACGCGTTGCCGACCTCCAGACCCAACTTTCAGCCTCCCACGATCAAAACGCCAAAGCCCTGGCGAGCGTCGAGGACCGCCTGCAAAAGCAGCAGGCTGATCCGCAGGCCCAACTGGATGACCTGCAAAAGAAGCTTGACGCGGCGGTCGCGGAGTCGGATATCGCCCGCCAACGCGTCGCCGCTCTGGAAGCGGATAACGCCAAGTTGAAGACGGATACCGCCGCCGACACCGCCCGCGCCACGGATGTGGCACACATCATTGCCAGCCTCCAGGATCTGGATAGCCGCCGCGACGTTTATTTAACTTCCATCCTCCGCCGCTACCGTGACATCACCGGCGAATTCCGCGCCATGAGCGGCATGTTGGATACGAGCCGCGACCCGAACTCCAGCGCGTGCAGTGGCGCCGTCCTGAGCCGGATCCAAAATGCCGTTAACTCGGCCGAGGATGACCTGCGCCAATTGAACGAGCTGAACGCCCGCACACAAAAACTGGAGAAGCAGCTCCAGAAGAAGTGATTCGCCCGCGCCCATCGTGGCGAGAAATCACTGGTCAGCCTTGCAAACCCGCCCGAAGCCAGTCGACCGTGCGCCGCAGACCGTCTTCAAACGAGACGAGGGGTTCATAAC
Organism: uncultured Acidobacteriota bacterium; assembly: GCA_963810005.1. Taxonomy (GTDB): domain Bacteria; phylum Acidobacteriota; class Terriglobia; order UBA7540; family UBA7540; genus Bog-366. Next base: position 279,551 of record CAWELY010000006.1, on the reverse strand, counting down.
CCAGCGTCGCTCGCGCCAGCGAAATGTCCGCCGTGGAGTGCCGCACGTCTCCCACGCGGGGCGGCGCATATTGGGGTTTTACCTGAACGGCCGAAGATGGCATTGAGGAGGCTAATGGTTTGATTCAGAGTGGAACTTCTTGCCCGTGCCCACGTTGATGACTTTGCCGGGAGCGGCAGGCGCCTGGCAGGCGCGCAGCGTGGCATCGACCACATTCGCCACGTAGGTGAAGTCGCGCGACTGCTCGCCATCGCCAAAAATCGTGGGCGTGGTCCCGCGAAGGTAGGCGACGATAAATTTGGAAAGCACGCCGGTGTAAGGAGACTTCGGATCCTGCCGCGGCCCGAAAATGTTGAAAAAACGCAGGGCGACAACTTCCAGCCCAAAATAGCGGTTAAAGATCTGGCCATAATATTCGTCGGCCAGCTTGGTGAGCGCATAAGGCGAGAGCGGTTGCGGCATCTGGGTTTCCACGCGGGGCAGGGCAGGATCATCGCCGTAAGCGGCGGCAGTTGCCGCCATGACCACGCGCTTCACGTGGGCGTCACGGGCAGCCAGCAGAACGTGAAGCGTGCCGTTGAGATTGACGAGGGTGGTCTCGACGGGATCTTCCATGGAGCGCGCCACGGAGGCCAGCGCGGCGAGGTGGATGACGTAATCAACTCCGGCAAAGAGCGGGCGGATGGATTCAAGATCGCGAATGTCCGCCTGGCGGAAGTCGATCTTGTCCCGGACCGCGGCGAGATTCTCTTCGTGGCCGGTGGAGAGGTTATCCAGAACGCGGACGGACTCGCCGCGCCGCACCAACTCTTCCACCATGTGTGAGCCGATGAATCCTGCGCCGCCGGTAACCAGATAAAGTGCCACGCTCTGCCTCCTCTTAGGTTGTTATGGGGAACTTGATGGGTTTCTGGTCCCGCTGGGAGCGATAGAGCGCCTCGAAGATTTCCACGGTTTTACGGCCTTCTTCGCCCGGGACGGCGGAATCGCGGCCCGCCATGACGGCCTTTAAGAAGTCGGAAATCTGGAGTTGGTGATAGTATTCGACGGGATTAATGCTAAGAAAGAAATCGGAGTCTTCCTTCTGCCATTTCTTCAATAGTTCCTCTTCCCCCGGCACGGTCCACAAATCGTTGATGGGAGGTTCGGTGATGGTCGACATTCCGGCGATGAACATCGCCCCGCCATCGGTTTGGACCCCTATGGATGCGCCGTTGCTGCCGTGCACGTAAACCCTTCCGTAGAGCGCGGGGTTTTGGGAATTGCTGACCACGATGTTGCCCAGCGCGCCGTTCTTGAAGCGCAACACCGCCACCGCCGTGTCCTCGACTTCGATGTAAGGGTGATTGAGGTTGGCCCAAAATCCGAAGAGTTCCTCGATCGCACCCATGTACCACTGGAGCAGGTCGAGTTGGTGCGGCGCCTGGTTCACCAGCACTCCCCCGCCTTCGCCTTGCCACGAACCGCGCCAGGGGTCGCTGCGGTAGTAGGCCTCGTCGCGCCAACCATACATGGCGACGGAGCCGAGGATCGGCCGGCCCAGCTTGCCATCCTCGATCGCCTTCTTGACGCGCGCGCACGGAGCGTAGAATCTCCGCTGGGAAATCATCCCTACCTTGACCCATGCTCTTTCGCGCGTCTGAAGGATGGCGTCGCAATCCGCCAGCGACGATGCCAGAGGCTTTTCGACCAGGACATGAACGCCGGCCTTGGCGGCTTTGACGGCATGGAAGGCGTGCAGCGGGTGGGGAGTGCAGATGGTCAGCGCCTGGACGCCTTCGCGGGCAATCATCTCCTCGACGTCCACGTAGGCTTTCACGTTGTAGGCGGCGGCAAATTTCTCGGTGCGCGCCAGGTCCCTGCCGCAAGCGGCGACGAAAACGGACTCCGGCGCGCGGCTGAGGGCCTTGGCGTGCAGGTGCCCGACTTTCCGCAGCCGACGATGGCGGTTTTGAGCGCTTCCATTAACATTGCAATATGACTTTTAACAAGCCGGGTTCTCGGTCATACAAGCGTTTGAACCAGGCCGCGCCTTCCGCCAGGGGAGGAGTGGCGCTGACCAGCGCCTCCGTATTGATGGCCCTGCGGCCAGCAAATCCAAACAGGCGGGGTATTCACCGTTGCTGGCGCAACTCCCTGCCAGCGTCAATTGCCGCGTGACCACCGCTTGCAGCGGGATTTCCACGGAGGGCCGGAAATTCCCCACCAGGGTCAGCTGCCCCGCCTTTGCGCAGGCAGGCAACTGCCGTGTTGATCGTGGGGCTCAAACCGATCACTTCCAGGGCAACGTCAGCCCCTCGCCCGTGAGTATGGCTCCTCACTTCCGCCGCAACGTCGCACTCATCGGCCTTCAGGCCCACGTCGGCGCCGAGCGCGAGCGCCAGCTTTAACTTCTGCGGCTCTAAATCGACAGCAATGATCTTTCCGCACCCCGCCACGCGCAGGGCTTGCACCACCAGGAGGCCGACCATCCCGGCCCCCATGACCACCGCGGTGTCCCCCAGAGAAACCGGGGTGCGCTCCACGGCATGCACCGCCACGGACACGGGCTCAACCATGGCAGGCTTGTTCGAAGGAAACGGAGTCGGGGAGACGGTACAAAATGCGGTGGGGCAGGGCGATGTATTCGGCGAAGGCTCCGTGTTGCCGGTAATCTTCGCAAGAGACCCCCAAGACGCGGCGGTGATCGCAAAGGTTGATCAACCCGCGCTGGCAGATACCAGCACGCGCCGCAAGAAATGGTGGAGTCGAAAGTTACGCGGTCGCCTTTCTTCCAATCCTTGACTTGTTTTCCCACCTCGGCGATCACGCCGGCAGCTTCGTGGCCCATGATAATGGGCGGGCGCCGGCGTCCGGTGGAGCCGTCCATCCCATGCACGTCGCTGCCACAGATCCCGCACGCCCGCACCCTGACCAGGACTTCATGGCCGGCAATCTGCGGGTCGGGCGCATCCCCATAGACCAGGTGATTGTATTCCGTCAGCGTTAGAGCCTTCATGATGTCAGGGACCTCATCCCCTTAAGGACCCGCCTCGGCCCACAGCTCTCAGGATCAGCATTCCAGGGAGGGGGGTCAGGCGGCGCATATACCCAGAGCAATGGATGCACCACACGCCAGGTCATCGGAGTCCAAGCTCTCTCTTTACTTCATTCCACGGAACGCCGGGTTTGTCTGCATTTCGTTCGATCGCGGCGTTCAGATCGCGCAGATCCTCCAGGTCTTCGACCCTTCGGCGGAGGCGCAGGAGCTCGGAATGGAGCTGGCGGACGGTCGGACGATTCGGCCTGCGTGGTTTGGCGGTTCTATTCATATGCTTCTCTTCGAAGCTTCACAGCATACACGAAGATGACCGCACCTTCCAGCCGGAACGGATCCGAGAGTTCCCCACTCGCAGGCGCTACGATGCGGAGATTTACAGCAACAACCCGCGCGTGACGCCGCCGCCGAACTGTGGTAAAAACAAGCTATAAGGAAAGGACGGTAGGACCATGGCAACCCTCGATTGGTCTCAATGCCCCGCCGTGGAGAGCATCCCGGGCAAAGTTAGCGGCGCTTGGACATTCCGCAACTCGCGCACACCCGTTAAGCTCGTCTTCGAGAACCTTGAGGACGGCATGACCATTGACGAGATCATCGAGCAATACCCCGTATCGCGCGAGGAGATTAAAGCTGTTCTCGACTTCGCCGCCCACAGTCTCGATCAGGTGCCCAACCTCTAACGCTGTGCTGATTCTACTCGACAACAATGCCCCGCGCGGTCTGGCCCCGGCGCTCATCGGCCACATGGTCGCCGAAGCGCGGGAGCGCGGCTGGTCGGCGTTAAAGAACGGCGAGTTACTCGATGCCGCCGAGGAGGCAGGTTTTGATGTCCTGGTGACCTCGGACAAGAACATCAAGTACCAACAAAACCTCGGAGGCCGCAAAATCGCGCTCGTGGTTTTGACTCAAGGACGTTGGGGACTGGTCCGCCGGAAGTTGGCTGAAATTGCCGCCGCCGTAAACGCTGCCTCACCCGGCAGCTACACCGAGGTGGTTATTCCGTACGAGTGAACCACCCAAGCTCACCAAAAGGGGAACCCCCCAATTTCCCCCCTGGCCTCCAGCGAGACGGAAGCCGTCAGTACGTTGCTTGCCGTCACCAGCCACAGCAGCCAGGGAGCCACCGCCGACCGCGTGCTGGTACACGTCGACACCGAGCAGGCCCACCACCAGATTGTCAATTCACGGCTGGCGTGTGTCTCTGTTTCACGTGGGCGCTGCGATGCGCAGATTTACACCAACGACGCGGAGAAATTGGGCGAACGGTTGCGCCGCGACGTTTCGAGGCAGTCCGCATTAACCTGCGAGGGTGTAAGGGGAGTGGATCAATCTTGTTCAATAAAAGCGGCTAACTTCCGGCATGGCTGGGCTCGCGCCTGAGGTTGGGGAAGAGGTCTCCCGGGGTCTTCCCGGTCAACTTCAGATAGATAGCCGGTGGTGCCTGCCCCCTTCGTCCCGGAAGTGGAAGTGGGAAGGCTGTTGCCGCCGCGCTGATGTATAATGCTCCCCAGGGAGAGCCCATGACCCCAGAAGAACGGTTCGCGAAGATCGAGGAGAATCTCCTGGTGACGTCCGAGATGCAGATCCGCTCGGAGCGCCGCTGGCAGGAACAAAGAGATGACCTCCGTGAAGTCGTGCGCGGTATTGGCACCGCGCAGGTCAAGACGCAAAAGGCCCTCGATCATCTTATTGAACGGCAACTCATCACCGACTCCACGCTGCAGACTTTGATCACCTCGATCAATCAATTTGTCCAGGGTTGCGGCGGCAATGGACATTCCGGCCAAGGATAACTATCCACCACCGACTCGAAATGCAGAGTTGGGTAGCGCGGTTTTCGGGCTTACGCCGCAGTGGCCCGCGAAGAAGTGCCGGACGGAGGGGGGTAAGGTGTTAGTATAGATCGAGGAAGGCGGAAGAGATGGCAATCACGGTCGCTTCTCGGATCGAAATCGATGACCACGGCGTGGCTTGGATTGCCGGCGCCAACACAAAGGTTCTGGAAGTCGTTCTCGACAAAAAGGCGTATGGCTGGAGCCCCGAGGAGACCATTTCCAGCACCCGCATCTGATGCTTTCGCAGCGGGGTAGCGCGGAGGTAGCGCAGTTCAGCTTCCTCCGCGGTTCGTCCTCGTGAAAGCACATGACATTTTCGCACATATCCTGTGTTAGAAATTGATAAACATGTGATTACACGCTGGATTACGAGCCGCAGAGGAGGACTGAACGGCGTCCACTGTGCGCTACCCCCGCTTGCTCACCCTTTCCTTTTGAGCATTCGAACGCACGCATGGTAGGTCGCCAGGTAGAGATGAAACATCCATGAGTACCAAATATCCTGGTCATAGTCTTTCCTCTGCGCGGGGTTGTGGTGGCGGATGGCAAATTGGTTGGCGATTTCGAATATCGCCGATTCGTCCTTCCTGTCAAGCACGTTGTCGAGACACCGATTTTTCTTAAGCCATTCAAAGACGTCGGCAAGCTCCCGGATCGCGTCCTTTCTGTCTGAGAGTGACAGGTGGCGGTTCCGCCATTTTACGATTGCATTCCGGACCCTGCTGTCAACATTCTCCTCATCGTATGGGATGATCTCCGCATCGAGGAGCGGTTGCAGACCCCCTGTGCCCATCGCCAGAACCTTGCCCCCCTTGGCCAACTCAAATCCGGTTTTATAATCGGCAAGAAATCCGCTCGCCTCATCTCTGAATTCCTTTTGCCCTGCTGCCTCATCGTATTCGCCGTAATCCTCGTATTGCTGCCCCGTTTCATAGTCTTTCTTCCATTCCAAATATACGGGTTTGGAGACGTGATCATGGAGGAATTCTATCGCGTCGAACACGTTGTCCTCGGTCTTGTCGACCGGTGCCCACCTTTCGATAGGGAACGGTTCACCCCGGAGCCTAAGCCTTGCCGCCGCCTTGTGCTTAATTACTTCGGGAAGGTCCGCCCTCGTGATTCCTGCTTTCTCTTTGAAGAAGTCCCTGTCTCGGAACAAGAGGTACAGGTGCGCAAGTCTCTTGTGAAGGTCTACAACGGTAAGACTGGCCGACTTGGCCCTTGAGCTGTAAAGCGGACGGGGCATTTATGCGCACCTGACTGTCGCGTCAGTCATTTCGCACTTTTCCTTGTGCGGACGGCAATGAGTACAAGGCCCGCGGAGATAAAGGGGCGTTGCAAGCCGCCATAGTTACGAATGCTTCTCCTTTAGACGGTCCTGATACGTGCCATAGGGCACACCGTCGCGCATCTCGGCGTGAATTTGGTAATAGCGCCGCATGTCGCTTCGAATGCCCCGCAAGCCCCACCAGGACTGCCGGTGGAGTTCGCGCTCGTCTCCGCCGACCCATGGAGAGAGTTTAAGCTCGCTTCTATCGTCCCACGAGTTCAAAGCGCGACAATCTTCCAACACGTTGCGGATGTCGATAATGAGGTAGTCCTTTGCTCGCGCATACCAACCGTATAGACTGAAGCCTATGCCGGTCAGTACCATCGAAGCGACCCCGAGAATTAAATCGAGATGGGTGGACACAGTCTTATTGGCCTTTCACGCTTTCTCACCCAGTAATAGTTGCTTTGTTTAAGCTGACCCGCCAAAGACCAATCTCGGCTGTCAACCCAAACAGCGTCCTGGTCGCTTACCGCCAGAATATCACAAAAAAAGGTACGGCAGTCGAGCGTGGCCATGTCATGAGGAAACGATTTCGCTAGTGGTTCCATGCCTTTCCGATTTCGTCGGGCAATTCCGGGACCGTTCACTCGGAAATTATCGTCCGCGTCCCGTGAGCACACGGACGGGCAGTTTGCGAGAGAGGAATAGCAGGGATACGCTACGTGAGGAATTGATCCCAGCACCACGACAAAGTGCGACTAACAATCGCCACTCTCCACACAACTATCCGAGGCATCTTTTCTGGCGCCGATTTCTCGCGGGCACGGCGAGGTGGGAAAGCCGCCTGCGCGCTGGCGGCACGGCGGGCGTTAAGGGAAGTGACGAGTGACAAGTGACGAGTGACGAGCAAACTTCCTCAGCCCTTTCAATGGGCTGCGACTCCCCCGCTGGCGGACACCTTTCGGCTTTGCGGTTCCCCCAAGAAACAAGATGACAGTGGCGAGTGGCCAGAAAGGGGGCAAATCACAGATTCAAAATTCAATAAGCAGTCCTTGGCGCTTGCGAGCAGGCCCCACGAACTTGTCCTGTGTGAGTTTTTACTCAAAGTGATCGACGACCCGTTTTATGACCCCAATCGACCGTCCACTTTCGGCCTTCTCATCGGCGGACCGGAGAATGTCAGAGGGCATGGTATCCTGGGTGTATAATGAAAGGGTACGTGGTTTTCCAGCAGCTAAAAGGGAAAGTATGGAACCTGATCTCACGCAAGAACGCCAGCAGGCGCACGCCTTGCTCGACATGCTGTCTGCCGACAAGCTGAATGCCGTACGGAGTCTTCTCGAAGTGATGGTGGAACCGCTGGCGCGTTCGCTGGCACTGGCTCCTTGGGAAGATGAAGAGATCACGCCGCAGACGGCGGCGGCGCTGGATCGCTCTCGCGCTTCCCTCGCTCGGGGAGAAGGTGTTGCGCACGAAGAGGTCCGGCGCGAGTTCGGTTTGAGCCGATGAGCGAAGACGCCGTCCCCGAGCGGATCACGGTTATCTGGTCACCTGAAGCCCGCGCTGATCTGCGCGCGATTGATCGCGAACCGGCGATGCAGATTCTCTACTGTGTGGATCGCTACCTGATAAGTCGCAACGGTGACGTGAAGAAGCTCAAGCCTCCGCGAACCGGCTTCCGACTCCGTTGCGGCGACTACCGCGTCTTCTTTGATCTGAAAGACGATACCACTATCGAAATTACCGGCGTTCGGAACCGGCGCGAAGCCTACCGTTGAAACGAGGGGGCCCGCTGCTTTCGGGTAGATTGAAAACTGCCAGGCGAAGCAAGCGAAGCGCAAACCTCCGCGGTTGACTGCTGCGGTTTTCCCTCAGATTCTCGCTCCAAAAACCAAATCTCTCCTAAACTACCCAATCGCGGGAGGGGATGAAACCACGCTATTGTCCCCTTCACGTTTGTGGCATCGCTCTCTCGCGGGCACGGCGAGATGGGAAAGACGCCTGCGCACTGGCGGCGCGGCGGGCGTTAAGGGCAGTGACGAGTGGCGAGTGGCCAGAAAGAGCGTCCGAAGTCTTAAGGGCAGTGACGAGTGACAAGTGACGAGCGAAAGGGGCAAATCGCAGATTGAAAATTCAAAAGGTTAAGACAGCCGTGCGATATCCGGGAAAGCCGTCAAAACCGGAATCAAAACTCAAGATTTGACTGATTCCATGTTGTTCCATGACCGCGAGATGGACGGCATCGCGCGCCGAGAGCCGCGCGATGTCCGAGGACAATCTCCTTGGCACGTTCGGCGGCGGTCCGCGTGACGTCAAGCACTTGATCGACGACGCCCAGCAGAGCGTCGAACGCCGGTTGGATGGCGTCCCGGCGGTCAATGGCGACGTACCGATGCAAGATCTCTTGCAGGACCTCGGCGTCGGTGACGAGGCGCTGGCGATCATTGACCAGTTGTTCGAGCCATCGCTGAGCGTCGCTCTTGTGGGGGTGAGGCGAGCCCACCAGATACATGGGAATGTTCGAATCGACCAGAATCACGGATGCGCACCCGATCCGTATCCCATCTCGATCTCCGCCAGCATGCGGTCGATGTCAGCCGTGGGATAATCCCCGCGTGCTGCGGCGCGGATGACTTCGAGCTTCTTGCCGGCCCTGCCCACCGGCTCGCGGCGATGGGCCTGATCGAGCGCCTGCCGCACCCATTCGGCAATCGACATTTGCCGCGAGCGCGCGGCGCGCTTAACCTCGCGGTATTCGGGGTCCTTGAGGATGACTTGCAGTCGTTTAGCCATAAGCTGAGTATATTTGACTCATGACCATGAGTCAACCTTTCATTATTTTCTGAGGAGGAAAGAACGCACAGCCAGGAGTGCCTGTGCCACCAGTGGCACGGCCACTCCTGCCTGTGCCTGGAAGGAATCGAGAGGCCGCCCCGCAGCAGATGTACAAACTTCAGAGCACCCATCGGCGTGCCATTGGGCAGGGCGAGCCCAGCCCCTACGAGACGTGCTTGCTTCCGCCCCCCGATTCCCTCGACCGCAGGGGCGGTCATTTTGTCTGCTCTGTAGGTAGCACAATCTAGCCTCACTTTGTTGTTGACAAAGCCTATGGATTGTCTATATACGTATCTAGTTGGTAGCAGCTAGGAGCTAGCCAGGAGGTTTTTATGTCGGCCGATAACGGAACTGGAAATACCCGAGAGAAGGCCCAACGAGCCGGAAGAGAACGCCCCCCACGCCCCGGAGGGATCGATGCCGGAGGCCGAAGCCAACGCCGCCGTGGCCGATTCCGGCAGGAATTCTTCAACGAGTCGCGGTGCGAAATTCTGCTGGCGCTGGGGGAAGAACCGCAGGAATACCGGCGGATGATGGAGTCCCTGCTGGCGGACTTGCAACCCCGCCCGGGTTTGGAGAGCCACTTGGTGGAGCAGATGGGGGAAACGTTCTGGCGGATGCGGCGCGCCCAGCGCATGCGCGACGGGCTGGCGCTGAAGAGCATTCAAAAGAAAGTGCAAGGTGAGGAGATGGTCGCGACGATGCAGGCCTCGAAGGCCTTCGAAGCCCTGGAACCGTTTGAGCGCCTTAAGGAAGCGCTGTCGCCCCGAGGCGCGGGTCCCACGGCGGCGGAAATCGATGCGTTTGTGAAGACCCGCAAGGGTGACTCTTCCGAAGCGATGCAGGAATTCATCCTGCTTCTGAAGTCGCTCCATGAGCCGATGGAAGAGCAGGAGCGAAAGGCCGCCCGCCGAAAAGCCCGGAAGCAACTCGGCCCGCTGATGGAAGCTTACGAGAATCTTGCCTGGCGGTTTTCGCGGCAATCCGAGAGGGTTCACTCTCCGGAGAATCTGGCCGCGCTGATGGCCCCGCAGGATCAGGCATCCGTGCTTCTGCAAAGAATGGAGGACTCCAGCCTGCGCCGGCTGTGGCGCCTCATCAATGCCTTCGGGAAGGTCCGGCAAGGGTACTCGAGAAAAAAGATGTTAAAAAATCACGAGCGAACCCGGAATGTGTATGAAAACAAACAAAACTCGGACAAAATGCCTGGCAAAAAGTCGGACATTTACGTCTAAGATCCGCACATTTACGTCAAACCGACACGAATTTTGCAGAAATTCGAGGTGAATTGAGTATGAAACGGCGGCATTTTCTGACCAAATCCCTGGTCGCGAGTTCGCTGGCTTATGGATTCGATGGGGGTGAAAGCCCCATGCTGGCCCAGGCAGCGGAGCAGAATCTCGCGGCTCCCTCGGAGGGAAGGGCCCGCTTCGAGGAATTAAACAAGGCTCTGGACCGGGAAGCCATGCAACGGGGATGGGCAACCCAAGTGGACCCGAGCTACCATCACGCTCCGCAAGCTGCCATCGAGGCCTTTAAGGATCGCAAGTTCGGCATAAGAATTCACTGGGGTCTTTACTGCCTTATCGGCAGCGACGCATCTTGGGCGTTGGCAGGAGCCAACCAACAGTTCTGGGACATCTATAACGTCTTCTATCAGTTTTTCAACCCGACGAGCTTTGATGCCGATGCCTGGATGGATTTGTTCGAGCAAGCGGGCATCAGGTATTTCACTTTCACCACCAAGCACCATGACGGGTTTTCAATGTGGCCGACCAAGACGATGCAGGAATCCATCAAGCTGACCCCCCAGGGATTTGGTCAGGGCGGCGTCGAAAACGTCGAGAAGGTGGTGCAGAGCTACAGCATCCAGGACGGGCCCTACAAGAAAGACATCGTGCGGAGCATGGTGGAAGCGGGCAGAAGGAAAGGCATGGGAATCGGCCTCTACTACTCGCACGTGGATTGGCACGACCCGGCCTTTGCCTGGGACCCGTTCAATCAATACTACGATCCACATTTCACCCCGGAATCCGATCCCAAGCGCTGGCAAACTTTTATCGCTCACGAGCGGGAGCAAGTGCGCGAGTTGATGTCGGATTACGGCAGAATCGATTACCTCGATTTTGATATCGGCTGGCCGCAGGCCGCGGCGCAAGACATTGCCGAGATCACCATGATGGTCAGGAAAATGCAACCGGACGTCATCATTCGGGGCCGGGGAATCGGCGCCTATGGCGACTACTACACTCCGGAGCGAGAGATTCCCGGGGGGCCATCACACAGGAGTTTGGAAAGTCATCTACCCCTGCGGGACAGGCGTTTTCCTACCGGCCCAATGACCTGTACAAACCCGCCGAGTGGATTGTGGAAAGCCTCATCGGAATTACCGCCAAAGGCGGCAATTTTGAAGTCGGCTTCGGCCCGATGCCCAGTGGCGAGTGGCCGCCGGAAACCGTGGAACGCTTGAAATATGCGGGAAGCTGGTTGCGCGTGAATGGCGAGGCGATCTACAACACGCGGCCGCGCAAGATTTTTCGCGAGGGAAAAAACGTGTGGTTCACCTCCAGCAAGGATGGCCGGTACGTGTACGCGATCAGCATCGGCTGGCCGGGGAAACCTTCACCACTCACTCGGTGCGCGCCGTGAAAGGATCACCAATCTTGATGCTCGGAGTGGACAAACCCTTGGACTGGCGGCAAGACGGCGCGACCCTGAGCGTTACGATCCCTGCATCCATCGCCGACCATAAGCCGTGCCAGCAGGCTTATGCGTTTAAGATCCTGGCAGAGCCGGAGCAACTTTAAACGGTCGGCCACACGTGGCGGAGGGAAATATTTTCAGCGATAACGAGTCTCCTGGGGAATCAGCTCATACGTATGCGCCTTCGGTTGCGCCGCGGCGCGCTGCGGGTCTACGAGTTCGCCATCCAGAGTGTTCAAATCGTCCAAGGTTTGTTGGAGATGGGGTGCGGAGAGCCCGGCGAGGACCACGCCCCTTTGCCTGACAACGAATTTCGCCAGACCGCCCGGGGGCAGGCCATTATGTGCTTGACAAGTAAATTTACTTCACTTATTATGGTTAATGAGAACAGCCCCTCTTAGACACGCCTTGAGTCTCCTGAACTAAGTCTGGTTATCTCTTACGACATCTCCACCACGACAACCATGGAGGTTGTCATTTTGGCACAGCGTCTCTCAATGTCTCTCAAGCCAGAGGGCATTTGAGGTTTTGACGATTTGCTTGCCTGGCGAAATCTGCCAGCGGCGCACAACAGGCTCTGGGGCTGGCATTCCCTAGGCGGCTCGGGCATCGTCCCGAGAAACTTTAACCGAAAGTACAACACAAGGGAGCAGGCCCGTGAGGCCGCCCCAATTGAGAGGAACAGAGAAACATATGGCAACAAAACTTTTTGTAGGTAATCTACCCCATAGCACGACCGATGCAGCTCTTACCGAATTTGTAACCAATGCGGGCTTTCAAGTGGCCTCCGCCGTGGTGATTCGCGACAAGATGACAGGGACGCCGCGCGGCTTCGGCTTTGTCGAACTCGGCGAAGGCGAGGATGTTCAGCGGGCAATCGCCGGCTTGAATGGACAGTCGCTCGATGGCCGGCCTTTGACCGTCAATGAAGCTCGCCCCCCGCGCACAGATTTCGCCCGCCCCCGCGGTGGTGGCGGTGGTGGCCGGGATAACTTCAGCCGCAGACGAGATTATTAGGGTTAGGAAGTTTCGCGCCGGCGGTTGGCGGGTTTCGGAAGAAGCGATTATCGCCCCAGGGTGGCAGCCCGCGGTGGAATGACTCTTGGCGTGGCCGTGCCGGGTTGGTCCGAACCGTCGCGGTCCCGGCTGCGCGCGGCCTACGAGGAGGCGGGAATCGAGTGGCCGTGACGGGTTGTACCAACCCGTCCCGGTCTGCCCGATGAGAAGAGGCCGGGGCGACAGGGTGATTGGCAAACCCATTCACCTGTTATCCTCCGCCTCTTCGCGGGTCTACTCGGAGTAATACGAGCCGGCGCTCGAGGGCAAGGCTCCGCCAAGATTCAGCGCCCCGCAAATCGCTAGGGCATTGATCGAGACTCGTCCCTGCTGTGCTCCTCGCCGGATGACAGCGTGGGAGCTCTTTCCGCGACCTGCGGGGAAAGCCGTGGCGAACCGCGGCGTACGCAAACGGGTGGTGAAGGATGGTCAGGTGCACCAGCGCCGTTCATCCCGTCAGCGGTAGGCCCATTCGTAATTCGGTATCCGATATAGGTTGGGCCGCATCGGCAAGTCTGGCGGCATGAATGAGGGAGATCAAAAATGGAACTTCCACAAGGCATCGACAGCAAATTTCGTTACATCCTGGTGGCGGCCAAACGCGCCCACCAATTGCATGGCGGGGCCAAAGCGCGCGTTCAGAGCGAAAGCCAGAAAAGTAATTGTCATTGCCCAACGGGAGGTTTGTTCGGGACTCGTGCCCTTTATGACCTTCGATGGCCATGGGAACAACCTCGACAAAGCCGCGAAGTTGAAGGCAGCTTAGACTGGTTTCAACTTCACACCACGGCACGCGCCTGATAATGTCCACACCGCCCCAGCCCCAGCGAATGCGTCGTTCAATGCACGGCGCGATGGCTGGCCGCCGAACAGCTACTTCCGCAAATAGTATCCGTCCCATCCAGCCAATCGTGGCGGATGGGGCTGAACACATCGATTCCGACCGTATCTTCAATCGCCAGGGCGCTGTGCGGAACGTTGGAAGGGATCACCAGCACCTCGCCGGCGCGCACCATCACCTCCCGGCCTTCCAGTTCAAACTTCAGCGCGCCTTCGAAAACCATACTGATCTGCTCGCTTTCGTGGTGGTGGAGCGGCACCACGCAATCCTTGAACAAGCCAGAGCTGCGCCACCATAACCTTTTCGCCGGTGACCACCTTTCTCCAAAGCTTGTCGTTCAGGACCTCTTTCTTAACACTCTCCCACGCCAAATGCTGCATCGCACGCCTCCTCAAATGAAGTCCGAGTCCGAAGGGTCCGAGGTCCGAGGTCGCGGTCCATTCGGTAATGCTGGACCTCAAGCCCACTTGTATCGTACACGCATCGGGTCGAATTTCGCGATAAAATGGCTGGAGGCCGATTCGATATCAGAGTTTAAGATTCGATCCCACGACCCCATGCTTTAGACTCCGGACCTCGGACCTCGGCCTTCGGACATTACCCTTATGCTCTCCATCGCCACCTCCCACCGGTCACTCGCCACGAGTTTTCTACACCTCATCGATTACATCGCGCTCTTTTATCTGGTGCTGCTTCTCTGGATTCCCTTCTACTGGTTGGTGTTTCATACCGCCATTCGCTTCTGGCGGCGTGTGGGCAACCGCGCGTTTGGGTGGCGCTGCCGGTATGGCTGATTTTCGCGGCGGGCATTATCGTCTTGCGCCACGAGCTCTTCGCCCGGCGGCTGGAGCGTAACGCGCTGACCTGGGTCAGTGGGCGGCGTTCTTTTTTTTGTGGCAAGCTGGCTCGAAGTGCAAACGCGGCACGCCTTCGGCTGGCGGCGCCTGGTGGGCCTGACGGAACTGAACCCGCAACATCGCTTGTGCGGAGTGATTCGCACGGGGATTTACGCGCGCGTACGCCATCCGCGCTACTTGCTCTACATGCTGATGATCCTGAGCATGGCTTTCCTGACCGGGGGCCAGCGATTTTTTTGCTGGCATTTCTGAGCATCCTGTTGTATCAAATTGTCGCACCGCTTGAGGAGCGCGAACTCCTGGACCAATACGGACCCCAGTACGAAGACTATCGGCGGTCGGTCCCGCGGTTCGTGCCTCATCTCGGGCGGACGCCCGAAACCCGGATTTCGTCCTGAACGGGAGGTTTCCATGTACAAGCGTTTTTGCGCCTTCCTTCTGGTCGCCATGGGAATGGCGACTCTACCCCTTTGGGCCCAGCAGCCCTGCCCCAGTTTTTCCGTTGCCGTCGGCACCGATGAAGACAATCTGATGCTGGCCATCAACGGCGCGGACAACCCGCAGGAACAACTCGCCGCCCTCGACAAGTTTGCCAAGGAGCACGCGGACTCCAAGTTCATGCCTTGTGCGTGAACGAATACTACTCGACCGTCAACTTGAAGTTGAAGGATTACGACAAATCCATCGAATACGGGGAAAAGGACCTGGCGGCGAATTACCAGGACCTGAACCTGCTTCTCACCCTCATGCGCGCCTATGCCGCCAGCACCAAGGTGAGCGACACGGCCTTCGACGCCATCAACAAAGTCCCGGATCAGGCCAAGGCGGAGATCGGCACTCCCGTCGCGGCCCGCCAAGGCCACCGACGAGGAGTGGGACAAGATCCAGAAAGATAGCCAGGAGCTGACCAAGGATAGCCACGATTAGCCGTGTGGGCATTTTTCCAGGTCTTGCCGCGCGTCACCGATCCGGCGAAAACAGATTCAGGTGCTCGACGCTTTCGTCAAGGCCTTTCCCGACGTGGAGAAGGACAACGCGGCGCAAGTGAACCACGCCTACTTTCAGGCGTATCGGATGCAGGGGAATCTGGATAAGACCGTGGAGTACGGCGACAAAGTTATTGCCGCAGACCCCAACAATGTTGTGGTGGTCAACACCATGGGCTTGATCTATGCATTTTACCTGCCTAACCCCTCCATCGATAAAGCTGCCGGATTACGCGCAGAAGGCCCTGACCGCGGCGCAGGGGCTCAAGAAACCCGAGGGCGTTGACGATGCGGCGTTCAAGAAGGAACAGGATAACCAAATGGGCATTGCCCACCTGACGCTGGGGTACGCCGCCCTGATGAAGGCGGGAAAGACCACGAAGTTTGCGCCGATCATTGATGAACTCAAAAACGCCAGCGACCTCCTGGAGGGCAATCCGGCGCTCCAGGGTCAAGCCCTCTACTACCTGGCCTTTGCCTACGAAAAGCAGTACCCCGCCAACCACCAGGCAGCCATGGACGCTCTGAACAAGGCCGTGACCTTGCCGGGACCCTTCCAAAGCCAGGCGCAAGCTCTGCTTGCCAAGGTCAAGGCGGCGCTAAGTAGATAGGGCTTCCGGCCCGGATTACGTCACCACGGGCTGGAAGGGTGGGGCTAGAAGCCCCGCCCTTCCGGCAGCCCCCGAAGCCTTCGAGCATGCCGCGGCTGCTCGCCGCCTTGCCGTTTCCAGAACCAATACACCAGAACCCCTGCGCCCAGCATGACGGCGCCGCATCCCGCCTCGCACCGGCTCCTCCATGAGGGTATTCACCAGGAACCACGCTGAGCCCAGCACGAAAATGATGGGCACGTAGGGATACCCGAACACCCGGTAGGGCCGCGGCGCATCCGGCCGGGTGCGGCGCAGCACCACCACCGCCAGCGCCGTCAGCGCATAGAACACAAACGCCGCGAAAATGACGTAGGTGAAAAGCTGTTCGTAGGTTCCCGCCGCCACCAGGACAATCGCCCACACCGCTTGCACCAGCAGCGCCACGTGCGGCGTGTGGAAACGCGGATGCACGCGCGCGCACCAGCGGAAGAACAGGCCATCCCTGGCCATGGCGTAATAAACCCGGGGCGCGGCCAGAATGCTGCCGTTCAGGCTCCCCAGCGTGGAAATGATGATCAGCAGCGAGACCAGGTAAGATCCGGTGTGGCCGAAGATGCGCACCGCCGCGTCCGCTCCCACCCGCGAGGAGCGCGCCACCTGATCCATGGGCAGCACGTGGTAGTAAACCAGATTCATCGCCAGGTAAATGGCAATCACCGCCCCGGTTCCCAGGATCAGCGCCAGAGGCACGTTGCGCTCCGGGCGCTTCACTTCCCCCGCCGCAAATGTGCAGGCAATTCCAGCCTTCGTAAGCCCAGAACGCGCCGACCATCGCCACTCCGAAAGAAGCCACGAACCGATGGCCCGTGGGTGCCGCGAGCGTGGTGGGCCCGCCCGGCAATCCCCTTACCAGCACGTAACCCAGCAGGATGATCGCGGCAATGGCGCCCACCTTCAGCCCCGTCAGAATCGACTGCACGCGCGCCGCCCTCGCGCACGCCGACGTAGTTAATCGCCGTCAACACCAGGCAATCGACGCGGCCGCGGCGGCCTTCTGCTCCCAGGGCGTGAGCGGTAGGAACTCATTGGCGTATTCGGCAAAACCTACGGCCAGCACGGCGATGCCCCCGGTTTGCGCGGCAACGAAAAATGACCAGCCGCACAGATAACCTGTCAGGGGCCCGTAAGCCTCGCGCAGATAGATGTACTGCCCGCCCGCCTGCGGCATCATTGCCGCCAACTCGGCAAACGAGAGCGCCCCGAACAGGCTCAACATGCCCGTGACCGCCCACACGGAAAGCACTGCATCCTTGGTGCCCATCGCGCGGGTCATCTGCGCTGGTACAATGAAGATGCCGGTGCCGATCATGATGCCAATAACAATGGCGGTGGCTTCCCACCAGCCCAAAGCACGCAGCAATTCGGGCGGCGTGGAGGCGGCAACCGTTGTGGCCGAACCATTTTCATTCATGGAAGAGATCGAGCCTGCGCCGGAAACGGCCCAGATATCCCCGCCCTCTCCGCGGCGAGAGGCTGACGGAGGAGGCTGGGTGAGGGGTCACTCTTTCGCCCAGCCCCCGTGAAAACCGCGACGAATCACTTGGGAAGAGTCACCACGGCGACGCCCAGCCCCCGCAAAGTTATCTGGTCGGCGTTCAAGTGAGACGTTGCGGGCGGTTGGAAGCCGGTTGTTTGGTCGACATACATCACTGCCGCCCCGTTGCTTCCGGCAATGGACAAATCGAAGTCCCGGTCACGCTGGTTGATCAGCAACAGCTTCCGCTGGCCGTCGCGGGTGGCAAACCCCTGCGCGTAGACGTAGGGAACCGCAGTCGTGGTTTCCACCAGCTTGTCTCCCGGGCCGAAGTTGTCGTGGAGCAGCTTCAGTACCCAAAAACGGGCGTTGGGTTGCCCCGTATTCCAATCCACCATCGACACGCCCGGAAACTGGGAAGGATAACCCACCATTTGCGATTCGCCCGCCACTTCGATCCCGAAGCGTGACAGCTCACCGTACAGGTAAGCATAAACTCCCCCGCAGAGGTTCCAGTAGGAATCGGGAATCGGTTTGCGAGGCACGTCATTATCGCCAGGCGGAATGCATCCCAGTTCGTCGAGGTCGACCTGGGTCTTGGGAGACAGGCGCTGCCGAATGGAATCGATGTGGCGAACCGAACGGAAAAAGTTGGCCGCTTGGTCGAAAAGCGTGTACGGCTGCACTTCCGGACTCTGGTCCGGTGAGGGGGCAGCGTAGAAGTGGTAGGAAATCATATCCATCGGGATGCCGGGCTTATGATTCTTCGGGTTGAGGAAGTATTCGAAAAATGCCGGGGTATTGATGTCGAGGAAGAGGTTGGGAGACGTCCCGGCCAGCGCCATGCCGACAAACTTCATTTTCGGCGCCACGCGTTGAATGGAGGTCACGATGGCGTCGTAGGCCTTGGTATACGTTTCCGGCGTCATGTGATGTTCAAAATCGACTTCGTTCAATACTTCCCAGTAAGGAACATTGTAATGATGGCCGGAGTCGTGGCGCTTGCCGAATTCATCCGTGAACCCGCCCTGCGTGTACCAACTCACCAAGCGCGCGTAGTAGTCGCCCACTTCCTTCAAGCTCGGATCGCGAAACTCCGTCCCTTGCTCGTAGTCCCACGTCACTTGATTGGGATCGGCGGGATAAGCCCCCGGCTTCTCCGTTTTGAACATCCACTGCGGAATGGTGCTGAAGTTCAGGATCACCGAGTGCCCCGCCGTGGCGTTCATGAAGTCCTCGGTCATGGGGTCGATCAGGGAAAACTCCCAGGAAGTCTTCCCGTCCGCAGGCGGCTCCATTTCGGCGACGCCCAACTTGGGGTAAGGCAGCCAGGGCACGTAACGAACATAGTCAGCGCCCAAGCTCATGCACCGCTTGAAAGACCCGTCGTGAATCTGTGAACCCCGGCGCAAGGGAGGGTTGACCACGACTTGCAGCGTCGGCGTGGTCTTGGAAATGGTCACCACCTTGTCCCAGTTGACGGTGACCGCGGCCTTTTCTGCCGGCCCGGCCTTGGACACGGTTTCTTTTCGCGCACAGGCAGTTAGGAAAATAATGAGTGAAATCGCGAATAAAGCGAATGGCCGAATAGCTCTTCGGATTCTCATGGCATTTCCTCCAAAATGGGATTTCGTTCTTCCATTTCAGTTCCGGATAAAACGCGGGCGCAAGTCTAATACGCATTGGCCACAAAAGCCACCCCGTTAAGGGTTGGGTGTCAGGGGTTAGGCTGGCGGGGCTGGAGACTACCGCTTTCCTCTCACCCCACCCTTCCAGCTTTAAGATTCAGCCCGCAGAAAGGTCCATGCCGGGCGCCTTCCCCTCACGCCGCCGCCCTTAACCGTTGGAACCGCGGTCCCAAGAAAGCGGTAGCTGCTGCTACCGCACTCCAAGGCGCCTGCGGCGCAATCCAATTCTTAGCCCCCGATCTTCTCCGCATTTTCGATCTCCGTTCCTGATGTTTTGTCATGACATTTTCTACTGATTCATAGGCCTCTGTGTGTAGGCCAATGATTCTTGACATGGGTAATAATTGTATGTATACTAGACCATGAGGCGGGCTCCCCTTGGCCGGCGCGAAGAGCCGCAGACCTTGAAAACGTGTGGCTACGCTCGCTCATAGAAAGGATGGAAGGTTCCAACTTCTGTCAAGTTTGGGCCTCGCGGCCTCCTCATGAAGATCAAACGCAGGCGCGTCAGATGGACCTTTAGAAGAGGGTGATGAATAACAGGAGGAACGAGGCTCTCCACGATGTATTAGAAAATAAACGGGTTAGCGATGAAGCGACAAAACATCTCAAAAGCATTATCTCATTCAAATAAAAAGAGTTATTCTTAAATGCAAGGGTCGGCGCGATAAACAGAGTTGCGGCTCTCCACGATGTAATAGAAACTAAATGGGTTAGCGGTGAACAGTGAAAACTCGCCAAAAATCTATCACATTGAATCTAAGACAGTTAGCCAATTCTTGGTGGCCAGGGTCGCGGAAAAAAAGGGGGCGAAAAATGAGGTTCAGCTTCATTAAGTTATTGAAAACAAATGGCGAAAAAATGCCAATTTTCCACCTCTCCACGATGTTGATGAAAATAAAAGAGTTAAACCGTTCTCTCCACGATATTGATGAAAATAAAGGGAGTTATTGAAAACAATGGTGACCGGTGATGAGTGGCGAGGGACGGGCAATTGGCAAAGCCCAAGGGCGAATTGACGAGGGGGCCGAGAGACAAACCCGCAGCGTGACACCCTGCCCCGTATCGGGTATCGGCGGCGTCAGGTTAGCAAATGAACCAATTCGCGGGGTTCGAAAATCGCAAATCGCAGATTTCAGATTTGAAAGCAAATCGCACAACCTATGTTTGACAAACCCTCCGGTGCACTCCAGAATGAATGGTCTGAACATTTCCGGAATTCTTACGGAGAACATGCATGAGCAGCCCAATCAGCCCGCAAGATGTATTGAACGCCCTCCGAGCGGTAAAGGACCCCGACTTGGGGCGCGACATCGTCACGCTGGGCTTTATCAAGGAATTGGAAGTTGGCGACAGCCGGGTTTCGTTCGCGCTGCAACTGACCACGCCTGCCTGCCCGGTGCGTGACCAGCTTGTGGCGCAGGCGCGCGCGGCGGTGAGGCGCTGGGAGTTGCGGACGTGGAAGTTCGCCTGGTGGCGCCAGCTCCGGCGCGCACTCCCGGCCACGCACTGATTCCCCAGGTGAAGTACACCATTGCGGTGGCGAGCGGCAAGGGCGGCGTGGGGAAGTCCACGGTGGCGGCCAACCTGGCGGTGGCGCTCAACCGCGCGGGCGCCAAAGTGGGCCTGATGGATACCGACGTCTACGGCCCCAGCGTGCCCATGCTGATGGGCGGAAACGATGCGCCGTACGTGGTGGAGGGTAAAATCGAGCCTCCCGTCGAGTACGGCATCAAGATCATGTCCATGGCGTTTTTCCTGCCCAAGGACGAAGCCGTCATCTGGCGCGGGCCCATGCTGCACAAGACCATCCAGCAATTTCTCGGCGACGTGCGCTGGGGAGAACTCGACTATCTCATCATGGATATGCCGCCGGGCACGGGCGATATCCAATTGAGCCTTTCGCCAGACCATTCCGCTCACGGGGGCGGTGATTGTCTCCACGCCGCAGGATCTGGCGCTGAGCGTGGCGTCCAAAGCCATCGCCATGTTTCAAAAGTTGAACGTGCCGATTCTCGGCATCGTGGAAAACATGAGCTACTACCTGTGCCCGAAGTGCGGCAATCGCGAAGAGATCTTCGGCCACGGCGGCGCGCGCGAAGCCGCGAAGAAACTCAACTTCGCGTTCCTGGGCGAGATTCCGCTCGACTTGTCGATTCGCGAGCAAAGCGATTCCGGCAAGCCGGTGGCGCTCGACGACTCGACGATTTACGGCAAAGCTTTCCAGGAAGTCGCCGGAGCGCTGGCGTCGCAAATCAGCATCGGGAGTTTTGAAAAGGCGGAGGATATTAGTATTGAGTAGTCTGTCAGTCATCAGTTCTCAGTTTTCAGTCTGAAAGCCGAGGAGCCGGTAGCGCAGTACGCTTCTTACTGACGTACTGATGACTAGACTGAACTTTGTTTGACCCTATGCCCCCGACCCCGACGAAGATCAAACTCGCTGCCGGCAACAACACTCTGGCCATTCATTGGTCCGATGGCCATGAGAGCGCGTATCCCTATCGCTACCTGCGCGGCAAGTGCCCCTGCGCGACCTGTGATGAAGCGGCTCCGGTGGCGGAGCAGGCGGTGGGCGGCCTGCCGATTCTCGGCCAGAAGCCGTTGCACCCGGAGCGCGCCGAGTTGGTGGGCCGCTATGCCCTGCAAATCTACTGGAGCGACGGCCACTCGAGCGGCATTTACGCTTTCCCGTACCTGCGCTCCCTTTGCCCTTGTCCGGAGTGTACGGTCCGGCGCGACGGCGCCGAACCCAGCGATTGAAGTTGCGCCGCCGATGGAATAGAATGCATCCTGCTGAAGGCTCAAAGGGCGCCAACGCATCGACAATTCGGGAGGGGATTAATGGAGAGCTGGACTTTCCGCTTGCTGCTTGCCGCCGGGGCATTCCTGATCGTGGCCCTGTGCGCGGCCGCGCCTAGGGATCCCGCGCCGTCACACGGGTTGCTGCTGGTTGCGAATAAAGGTGATCACACGCTGGGTATTATCGATCCGGTGGAGGGCAAAGCAAATCGCCGTGGTGGACGAAAGCGGCATTACCGGCCACGAAGTGGCGGCTTCGCCCGACGGCCGGCGCGCCTTCGTTCCCATCTACGGCAATTCCGGCGTGGGCTCGCCCGGCACCGACGGCCGCACCGTCGCGGTGATTGACCTTGCCACGCACAAGCTGCATCGATACGATCAACCTGGGAAAAGCGCTGCGCCCCCACTGCGCGGTTTTTGGACCCCAGAATGGCCTGCTTTACGTCACGACCGAACTCGGCAATTCCGTCACCATCATCGATCCCGGCAGCCTGCGCATTCTGGGCTCGGTGCCCACCGGCCAGCCGGAATCCCACATGCTGGCCATCACCAGCGACGGCAAGCGCGGCTACACGTCCAACGTTCATGTGGGCACCGTCAGCGTGCTGGATCTCGAGGCGCGCCAGACGCTAGCGGTGATTCACGTCTCGCGGCATGCCCAGCGCATTGCGCTTTCCGCTGGACGACCGCTGGGCTGTTTACCGCCGACCAGACCCAGCCGCAGCTCGCCGTCATCGACACTCGCGACCAACGAGGTTACGAAATGGATTCCCCTCGAGGGCTCGCCTACGGCACGGGCGCGACGCTGGACGGCAAATGGCTGCTCGTCACGCTGCCCAACCTCGGCAAGGTGGCCGTGGTGGACCTGAGTTCCATGAGCGTGGTGCGCTCGGTGACGGTGCCCAAGGACGCCGCAGGAAGTCCTGGTGCGGCCCGACAATCAGGTGGCCTATGTCTCCTGCCACGAGAGCAAGAAGGTGGCGGCGATCAATCTGCAAACCTGGAACGTGGATCAACTGATTGACGCCGGG
This sequence comes from uncultured Acidobacteriota bacterium, assembly GCA_963810005.1. Classification (GTDB taxonomy): domain Bacteria; phylum Acidobacteriota; class Terriglobia; order UBA7540; family UBA7540; genus Bog-366. The sequence continues at coordinate 256,480 of CAWELY010000006.1, read as the reverse complement.
AGGCTTGCCGACGGGCTGGCGTGGGCCAAGGCCATTGAGTGATTGGTGATTGGGTGATTGAGTGATTTGATGATCGAGCCATCGCGCCATCGATTCATCGGGTCATTGAAAGGCTGTCCGTTGTCCGTGGTCCGTCGCGAGTGGCCTCAAACTTTCGATCTGCGTGTAGTGCTTGCAACGGACCACGGACAGCCCTCAATGGGCCAATGACCCGATGAACCAATGAACCGATGCCCCGATTCCTAAATGATCTCGACCTGGCAGTTCTTCACCAGGCTTTTGAATTTGAGTGGCGTCGGCGTCGCTTCCCACGATGGCCGCGTAGTGCATGGGCACGGCGATCTTGGGATGGATGGCCAACGCCGCCTGCGCGGCTTCTTCCGGCGTCATCACATAAGTTCCCGAAACCGGCAGCAGCGCGATGTCGACGGCGATATCGTTCATCTCCGGGATGAAGTCCGTGTCGCCGGCGAAATACACGCGCGTGCCGTCCATCGTGATCACAAAACCCAAACGCTTTTCTCCCTTGGGATGAAAGGCCTTGCCCGGCTCGCGAAACTTGTTCACGTTGTAAGCGGGAACGGCTTCGATCTCAACCTTGCCGACGGTGAACTTTCCACCGGGATCGAGGAAGCGGGTCTGCTTCACCTGCACGCCTTTCAGCCCATCCTTGCAAAGCGGGCTGGCGATGATGGTGGTGCCAGGAAAAATCACCTTGTTGAGATCCTCCAGGCTGAGGTGGTCGAAGTGCTCGTGGCTGAGCAAAACGATGTCGGCTTCATCACGGCCCGTCACTTTAAAAGGGTCGGTGTAGATGACTTTCGATCCCTTGATTTTGAAGGTGTCATGAGCGATGCGAGTAAATTCGAGATTCAGAAGTTTCATCATGCCCCTCCCAGTCGGTTTTCGGTTGCGCGCCCACACCGATCGCGGCACGCCCGTCTAGAATAACACCAGCCTCGGGGTTAAGACGAGAGCCGCGTTGTTTTCAATCGGCCACGCCGGCGCTGGTTTCTTGGCATGGGGGAGAATTCGCCCGTGAACTGGAATGTTCTGGCGACATCTCCAATTCTCAATTAAATCCATGCTCCGCGTGGCGAAGCCTTCCAAGCCATTTGCAAACTGTGCTAGAATCGTTCGTGCTTCCGAGTCAGATGGGCCGTTAGCTCAATTGGTAGAGCAACTGACTCTTAATCAGTAGGTTGGGGGTTCGATTCCCTCACGGCTCACCAAACCATTCCAGAGATCATGTAAGCCAAGTCGACCGGTCTCTGGTCGGCTCGGCCCATGACGCAAACCTGGTCGCCGATCTGATCAAGCACAACTCGAGTGGCGTTAATGACGGCCCTGCACAAGGGTGACTTCCAGGGATCGGGTTTCCGTAGCTGCGACCCCCCCGAAAGGCTCTTGAGGACCGGCTTCTCTATGCGCGGCGAGCTGGCTTGTGGGTAACTCGCTTCGCAGCCACACGCCTCCGCCAACGCCGCGGTGCCATTCTCACTAAGGAGCGTGTCGTGCCCGAACCTCTTCCATGCGGCCACCTGTGCGTCTCCGAGCAACTGCCCGTCCTGATAGAGCTTTGCAGGGGGCAGCTTCGAGTCAACAACGGTCATCATGAAGTTGTGCAGGTCCACCGGAATGCGGTCATGAGGCTCAAACCGGATCGTTGCGAGACAGCGTTCAAGGGACCTCATTTCCTCGGACATGACTATTACCTCCGCGTACTGAGCCGGAGGACTTTGCCTTCAACCCAGTGGCATACCACTTGCCTCTGGCAAGTATCCACAAATCAGGGGCGGATCTATCCACGTAGAAGGCTGAAACAACCCCTCCCTCAGCCTTAGGTTACATTGACGCCCGCCTACCGGTCTCCAACCGGCGTCAGCCGCACGTGTAGCGGCTTGGCAGTTTGGGTCTGAATCCATACAACCAAGTCAGTCCCTTCCAGCTTCTGAACATGACCGAAGCGGAGATTCTTCCCTGCCGCCATGGGTTTCCCATCGAGAGTTACTCGTGCTTCGCCGTCACCCCAGTTCTTGATCACGATGGCGGGGTTGACTGCCGGCGATCCCTCGCTCGCCTGTATCGTTAAGTCCAGAGCCGCCAGCTTAGCAGAAGCTTCATGTACCAGGATGAAAGCCCGCTGAGCCGCATCATATCCCTCGCTCTGGAAGCCCTCGCCGGTCACTTCGATCTTCGGAGGCGACACCCACGACTTTGCCAGAGGCAACAACTCCCTGTGGCGACTTCGTCGTCAGCCCATTGAGCAGCAACTTGCTCTGGGTGTTCTCAGAGGTCTGGTAGGCATCCCATAAATGTGGGACAGAGAAGAGTGGGAAGGACGGTCTGGCGCCAAGCAAGGCCGGCCACTGGAAGGGATTTGCGCTACGGGCCAGTGGTTCCAGCACTCAAATGTGAAGTAGGTCCTCTCCCCGTTATAGATGTCCCACTTCACGTTTACGGGCGGAACGATCTGAAACGGCTTCCAAGTGGATTTGAGATTCACAACCTGGATGTTGGCGTCCGGCGGCCCGGTGACGGTTTCCGGACCGTTCGGCCGCGTGAAGCTCATGGCGGGCTTGGGTTTCCAAGTATAGGTGGCGGTTTCTCCCTTCATGTTGGCCAAGGTCAAGGCGTCCAGGTTGATGTTGTCTTCTGGCTTCTGACCCGGCCCATTGATCACAATCGTTTCCTGCCATTCGAACGTCATTCGACTTGATCCGATGTGTGGATCACCTGCTTGCGCACCGCCACCCCATCCGGATAAACCGTCCAATATTCGTCAGCCCAATCGAACCATCCCGTGAGGGGATCGGCGTGCGCACCGTGGTAATGCTCTACTTCCGCAAGTGCATACCGCCAGTGGATCACCACGCGGGCATCGTTGCTTTCCAGAATGCTGACGTGCGAGTAGTGGCTCTGCTTGTCCGACATCGGCTCGCAGTCCTCGCCGTCAGGACAACCGGGGTGGCCCCACGTTTCCAGGAACTCATCCGTATACCACTTGCCGTTCTCCGTGACCCATGCCGGAACGTAGTTCGTGCCTTGCCAGAAAACCAGTCGAATGGGCGATTGGTCGAAACGTACCACCACGTCTGAATCCGGCCCGATCCGCCTCGGTCGGTCCCAAACATCCTCGAATTTGAGAGTGGCGTAGTATGCTCCGAAGCGCCCCGCTCCTGGCGGCCCGGAAGGGAGCACAGGCCACGGGAGAACCTCACCAGCCGGCGCGTTGGCTTCCGCAAAGCTCCTTCTGCACTTCTTCCGGACTCAGGCTGCGCGAGTAGATCTTGACTTCGTCCAGAATGCCGTCCAGCGAGTACCAAACCGGGTAGAAGGGGTGAATGGCCTCGGCGGGAAGCGGGAGCACTGCCTGGCGCGTCCTGCCGATCAACAAGTCCACGTGCTCGGCCGCCTTCATGCTGCCCTCGACCGGCAGCCTTCCCACTTCCTTCCCGTCGATGTAAACCGCTAGGCCGCGAGTCGAGTCGAAAGTGCCGACCACGTGCGCCCACTTCTTCAGGGGCAACTCGAGCCGTCGAGTACAGCGACTGCCACACTCCGTTAACGGACACCTGCAACCCCAGGTGGCCGAACGCGTCGATCCCAAAAGAGTAGCCGACCTGCTGAAATTGCTCGTGGTCAACGATCGGCAGCCCAATTCCAAGGAAGCGTGTTCAGCGCCACCCAAGCTTCCACGGAAAACGCGTCAGCGAGCTGGGGAGCCTTCTCCGCCGTGCGAATGACGTGGGTGGTATAGCCGTCAAACCGGAGGCCCGTTCCATTAACGCCGGGAACATACTTGTAGAAGCCTTCGACCTTGTCCTCGACACCGCCGGCGGTGTCACGCGTTATGGGCGTGGCAGCCTCCTCGAAGGACCACCTTGCCACCAACCCTTGGTCCTGTGCGAATGCTCTTCCAGAGAGCAAAGTCAAAGTCAGCGAAGAGAACAGAATCATTACCAGACAAATCCTCGATCCCATTTTTCAGCCTCCTCCAATCGTATCCCGGTCGTGGTACTCCCAGAGATGATGGTACGCGTCGATCGTCAACGCTAATAACTCCATTCTTTATTTAGCACCGGCTCCAGGATCTTCCGGACTTCCGTCACCAGGGCCATATCGCAGGGTTCCTCGTGCCCTTCGACGTTGCGACGCACGGATTCGGGACTGGCCGAACTGAACAGCGTCGTGGGTATTTCCGGATTCTGGCTGGAGAACTGCAATGCCAGACGACTGACCGAAGTTCCGTTGCGCCGGCAGAATTCGGCGGCCGCGCGGAACCGGCTTTGGTCCCCGGCGCTGGCGGGATGCCAGGCGGGCGCCCCTCGGTCCGTCAGCAGACCGGACGCAAACGGAGAACCGTTCACAATCCCGATGCCCTTCTGCCGCGCCATGGGCAGCAGATCGAGCAACTGCGTATCGTTCAGGCAGTAGTGGTTGTGAACCAGCGCGGCATCGATATCCAGGGAGGCGAAGATCTGCATCCACAAATCCATCGGGTAGATGCCGAAGCTGACGCCGCCAATCCGGCCTTCCCGCTTCAGTTCCTGAAGCGTCTCGTACCCTTCGGTCAAGGCCCAGTCGGTGTATTTTCTTCCCTGGTACTCGATGTCGTGAATGTGGATGATATCGAAATAGTCCACGCCGAGCCGCCCGGCGCTCTCATCGAGCGAAGCCCGGATGCGGGCACGCGAGTAGTCCAGCACGTCATTGCCGTAGCTGCCGGGCTTGGTGTACTTGCCCACTTTAGTGGACAGGAAGTAGCGACTGCGGGGAATACCGCGCAGCGCCTTGCCCAGAACCGTCTCCGACAGCGTGCCCCCATAGGCGGGCGCCACGTCGAAGTAATTGATGCCGCAGTCCAGGGCGCAATGCACCGCCTGGATTGCTTCCGATTCGTCCACCGGACGGAAGACGGCCCCCAGGGACGACGCGCCGAAGCTGAGCCGGGAGACATTCAACCCTGTCTTGCCGAGCAAATTGTATTGCATCGTGAAATACCGCCTTTCGGAAGAGCTTAGGAGCCTGTCATCGAACTGCCGACGGCCAGCACCACGATTGCCATGATGAGGATCGCAAGGCCGGCGTAAAGCGTGCGGATGGCACGAGCCGGCGCGCCGGTCCACTCGCGCGTGAGAAATCCGAAAACGTTGGCGACGAGCAGGGACGAGGCAATGTTCACGGCCCATCCCACCGACGTGCCGAGGCGGCCGAGATAGTAGGCCCCCATTCCGTAGGGGATGGTCGCGACGAACCAGATGGTGCCCATCAGCGCGCCATTCCACCAGTCGTAACCGGCCCCCAGACCGAAATTATTCCGCCACGTTCCGCGCTTAATCTGCAAACCTATGAACCAGGTCAGAAGCGACACCGTAGCCCCCCAGAAAACGGGCATCCAACTGGTCAGCGTGGAGAAGGCCGGATTTGTGCCCAGTTTCTGCGCCTCATCGCCCACTCGGCTGGTGAAGGCAAATCCCAGGTTTGCGCAGGAGCTCAGCACGCCCGATGCTGCGCACACCAGCAGCGCCCCACCGAACCCGCGCCGTTGCCCCGTTTCGCTTGTCTGCCGTTCGCGCACAAAGCCGGCCCTGCCGCAGACCGCCACTCCGATGACGCATCCGGCGATACCGAGTAAAATCACTAGGCCCCCGGCCGTGAACAAGTCGGCCGGCGACTTCACCAGGAAGGGAAGAATGGACCCCACCGCGGTGTTGATCCCCATGATGGTCGCATAGCCCACCGACATGCCCGCCAGCGTAACGCCGTAGCCGAACAGGATGGCGCCAACCCCCCAGCCGAAGCCGTATGCGGCGCCGGCCCACGCCGTCCGTGTCCCCGCCGCTCCCACGGCTTCTTGCCAGCGCGGCGCCACGAACGCGGCCATGAGAAACGGCAGGATGAGCATCATGACCAGCGTCGAGGGCACGTAGATGTTTTCCAGCTCGAATTTCCGGCGCTTCTTGAGAGGGACGGCAAGCGCTCCGCCCGCTATCGCCGCGATGAAAACCAGTACAAACCCCAAAACGGGTGAATGCATTCGGATGCACCTTCCTTTGGTGGCCCCACCGGAGGCTCAGAATGGCTTCTTGCGCACGGCCTTGAACACAAAAGCGTACTCACACGGTTTCGTTTTCGGGGTCTCCACACTAAGACCTTCCTTCGTCATCTCCCACTTGAGTTCCCTGCCTTCCCGGAGCTTCGAATAAGCAGGCACCGGCAGTCAGGTTATCCCTAGAATCTCAGAAACGAATCCCGTAAAAGCGCTTGGCATTCTCACTCCAGATGTCTGTCTTTTCATCGCTCGAAAGCTGCTGAATGTAATCTGTCGGGATCTGCATAACCTCTTCATAATTTGCTGCCAGGGTGCAGACCGGCCAGTCAGAGCCAATCATGATACGCTTCGTACCAAAACTTTCGAAAATGATATCCAGATAGGGGGTGAAATCGGCTGGATTCCAGTGCTTCCAATCGGCCTCCGTTACCATTCCTGAAACCTTGCAGTAGACATTCTCAAAGGCTGCCAGGGCTCGAATATGGCTATCCCAAGGAGCCAGCTTGTGCTCCCTGATCAAAGGTTTGGCGATGTGATCGACAACGAAAGGCTGATTGGGGAAACGCTTAACCAGGTCCCCGGCAATGGGCAGGTGGCGAGGGTACAGCAGCAGGTCGTATGTCAGTCTGAATTTCATCAGCTTGCCAATGCCACGGATGAAATCGGCTCGCATCATAAACTGGTCATCCGGCTCGTCGTGGACAACATGACGAATCCCTCGAAATTTGCGATGCGTGGCAAGCTTCACGAGCTGTTCCTCGACGCGGGGGCTGCGCAGATCTACCCAGCCGACGACACCGGTGATGAAGGGATACTGGTCCGCCAGTTCTAATAACCAGATGCTCTCCGCCAGGCACTGGCGCGCTTGCACGGAAACGGTGCCATCGATGCCCGCGGATCGGAGCCGGGGGGCCAGGTCTGGCGGCAGATAGTCTCGCTTGAGCGTGTCCATGCCGGGACCCATCCATCCGTATTCCTGCGCGTTGTAGGCCCAGAAGTGCTGATGCGAATCGATCTTCATGGGGAATTCTCTACCCATATCGTCCCCCGGCACATAGCGGCATGCTGTAGGCGACGTGCCCAAAGCAGTTCGAACTCGTGCAAACACATCGAATAAATTCCACCGGGAGGGTTTACCTTGAATTTTGCCTCCGTGTAGTTGGCACTGTAGCACAACCAGCACTTTCTCCCGTCTTCACTGATGAACTTCACTGATGAACTTGGAAGGGATATTCACGAAGTCGCCTTGCTCCCCAAACTTCGTCATGTAAGTGACCAGCTTCCAGGGTCCACAAATGTCGCTGGACTCCAGAATAAAAGTGTTTATCTCCCGGGTACCGGGCAAGGGTCTGCAACGCACATCAGGTATTTCCGTAAGGGTGAATTGAAAGTAATGGTCACGCACCCGTAGTGATTATTCCAGTCAACCAAGGGTTGGATTTTGGAGAATTCTGGCGACCATGCCGGCCTGCCCTGCGGGTCGAGGCCGGCGAAGAATTCGTATTGGGTAGCATCGTTGATGCTCGAGGGCGTGGGCGGAACTCGGGCCATAAAAAGCTGGTTCCCAGCTATCCAGTTATTGTTGGCGAAGCGTGGCTTGGGATCGGGCTCAATAGTGCTGTGCCCTACAAGGTAGGCCTTGCCATCCGGTGAGTGTTCCATATTCCGGCCGAAGTCCACGAAGTGAGGAGTGCCGATCTTTCGTTGGGGGTAGTCCTCATAATGCTGGTAGAGCAGGGAGTCGTGGAAGAAACAACTGTCGATCCAGAGGTATTTCCTATTGGCGGAGGTATCGGAGTATTCGGCGTAAATGCCCGTCATACACCTATTGAATTCGACCCCAATGATGCGATAGCCTTCGTCATCATTCAAATGAATGGGGATCCGGTCCTGAGTACTGTCCAAGCCATCGAGGACCGGCCTGTTTCCCATCCCATGAGACCAAATGGTGATCGGATCCGACGCCGTCCCCGATCCATGGGGGTACAGTTCGTCTTTTTGCCAGGTATCCCCGCATTTTAGGAGGATGCGGTCACCCCCAGAGTAATTCGTGGACGCCCGCGCAAGCGTTTGCCAAGCCGTGGCCAGAGACTTCCCGTCGTGGTTGCCATTGCCTGACGACTGGCTGATGTAATAGTTGGTTGCCGCCGGGGCCGAAATCTCTCCCGTCACCGAGTTAAATCCCGCATTGATCATCTCCGCGGTGGCAAGTCCTCTGGCCGGGACCAGCGTGCCGGCCCATCCAGCCAACAGGACTTTCCCTCCGTCACGTCGCGAGATGGGAGCCATATTCCCCTTCAAGAACTTTCCCGCAGGTTGCTGAACAAGTCGAAAAATGGTGTTGATAATATATCACACTACGATATGTTGCTCTACGGAACAGCTCCAGCCCAAGAATCGCGGTTGAATGATTGAGCGCTGCGAGTGGGTCTTGGAAAGCTCGACGAGCACGCCCTGAAGCTACTCCGCCGGGTTCGGGGCCCGGTTGGGGGTGGTTTTCAGCGGCGTAGGGACGATCAGGGTGGTTTGGGGCGCGCCGGAGCCGACACTCCTGCCCACTTCGGCCTTCGGGGTTCTCGGTTCATCAGGTTCCTCCCTTTCAACTCCGCAGGTAGGCGCAGCGCCGGCGCGCCGCTTGGAGCAGCAGCCATTTCTCCGTATCCGCTTTGATCTGCAGGATCAGTCCCCGCGCGTGGCGCACCAGCTTACCCGCCAACCGATACACCTTCCAGCGCAGCGTGGCCAGCCTGACCGTGCGATACGACTCCGGCAGCACCCGCCGCTTGAGCAATTGCGCCAGGTTATAGGCCAGCACGCCGATGGCAAAGTACAGCCCATTGGCTTCCTTCTGCCCGCACGGCATCTGCTCCATCCCCACATCCAGCTTCAGTTCCTTGTGCCAGTTCTCGCTCTGGCCCCGCCCGTTGTGTTGCCAGATCACTTCCGCCGCGCTCTCTTCCCGATTCGTCGCCACGGCGTGATAGCCGTAGCGCTCCGTTTCAAACAAGCTGGGCTGCGGGTTGAACCAGCGCAACACGATCAGGCGGAAGGCTTGCTGGGTTCCGTTCATGGTGTGCACGGTCTCGGCGATTTCCCGATCGGTGGCTAAACCTTCCGCCGTCCGGTAGGGTTTCCAAGCGCTCGCCGGCAGGTTCTGGATTTCGCGTTTCACCGCCGCGTCCAAGTCCGCCGTGATCGTAAAGGTGCGCCCCGGCTGGCCGTAGTGGTTGATCACCTCCGCTTGGTAGGCCGCGCTATCGCTACGAAAATAGATCCGCTTCCCCGCCGGCAACGCCGCCTCGCACTTCTTCGCGAAGGGTAAAATCCCCGCCCCCGGACTCACGTTGCCATCCCGAAATTCCTGTCCCACGCAGAGGCCGTTTACGTAACCCACCAGCGGCATGTAGCCCTGCACGTGGTGGTACGTCCACTGGGCGTCCTGCTTCTCCGCTTCGATCTCCGTGGCGTCCACGTCCAGAATCAGCTCCTCCCCTTCCTCTTCCAGAGCGCTCTGGATCAGTTCCCCGTTCACCCCCTCCAGGCCCTCCACACCCCGTTCGCCTTGCCGACGTAGCCAATCCCCTACCGTCCCGGCGTCCGGCACCGCGCGCAGCCCCAGGTTCTCCAACACCTCCCCCTCGGCCCGCAGTTCCCGCAGGTCTTCCAGTCGCCGTCCGCCTGCGTGCAGCATCCACACCAGCGGTTGCACAAACTCGCTGGGCCGATAACCTCGCCCCGAACCCGGACCCGCCAACTCCTCGTCCACCCGCCGCCAAACCTGCAACGCTTGCGCCATCTCCTCCAACACCATCAACCCGCCCAAACTCGTCAGGCGCTCCTCGCTCTTTTCCAGCTTGATGGGAAGTATCAATTGCGGTAGATTGGCCTGCATCGTTCACCCTCCCGGTGTGGGTCTAGGTTTCTTGGCAGAATCTCTATACCACACATCCTGCGAGGGTGAACGTGTTTATTCCCCTTTTTCACCATTTCAATCGCGATTGTTGGGCTCCAGCGTGCCACGCTGCTTGGTTCATTTCGATACTTACACTCCAGCCACATCGTATGTGCCGCCCGTTTCGGTGCTGAATCCCACCACGCCGGGCTCGGGCAGGGAGACCTTGACCGTCATGCCCTCCGATGTCACCCGCACTCCTGACGCCGTGCGCAACCTGCATTCTCTCCCCAGCTTCGAGCGAATTTCGGCGTGTGCAAGCTTGCCATTCTTCCACGCAACGTCTACTTCCATACTGGAAAAAGAGCGTGATCAAATGCGGATCGTTGGCCGTTGCGAAGTTCTTCAGGCGTTCGTCGGTCGGCTGGTGGGCAGCGTCGGTTATGCCCAGGTCGAGGGCAACACGACGAAACAGCCGCTGATGTTCGATGACATGTTCCCGGCGGATATCAAAGTAGGATTTACCGGCAACTCCGCCCAGGTACTTCATGACCCGCGCTTCCGGATCGCCGCTGACGTCCTTGGCGTTTACGAAATTTGTGGCGGCGGAAATCAAGAGCGTTACGACGTTCGCCTCGCGGACGACTAGCTCCTGGTAGCCGGTTTCAACAGTTCCTCCCTCGGCGATGGCCTTGACCCGTGCCTGGTAATCCAACCGACCCTTAATACCCTGGTCAGAGGCATTGTGACCGCGCAGCCCCAGGCTGTCGGGTGGGAGACTGTCGGAGGTGTAATACTCGCCGCCGGAATGATCCGCATTCTTCCCCCCGCTGATGCGGGCCGTGAGAGAGATGCTGCCCGGCTTGCTGGCCGTCAGGCGGACCACAATGACCTGATCGATGGGGCTGGACAAAATCTCGCGTGTGAATTGCACATCCCCCACGCGATAAGTCACGCGGACGATGGCTTCGTCCAGGTCCAGCGCGCGGCGGTAGTCCGCCACGCTGGCGTGGCCCGGAAACGTGAGCCACAGACTCCCGAGCGGCTGGTAGCTCATCTGATCGGTTGGATATCCCATCATCTTGCGCCCGAAGAGGTCGTGGGCCTGCAAGTATTGCCCCTCAAATACCAAGCGGCGTATCTCCGGCAATGCCGCAGGACCACCGGATGTATTGGGATCGTACGGGCGCCGGTCCAAAGTGTCTCCTCGTTGAGCTGAATGCGCTCCTGTTCTGTACCTCCCATGACCATGGCTCCAAGTCGGCCGTTGCCGAGGGGGAGCGCTTCCGTCCACTCCTTCGCAGGCTGGCGATACCACAGTTCCAGCTTGGGCGGATTCGTTCGCGTTACATCGGTCATGCTCGAGAGTCGCGATTTCGCGGCCAGCAAGCTGGCGGAGCCCGCGAGCAGAGCCTTCCCGGCATCGCGACGTGATATCTTTCTCACGATATCCTCCTTTCAAGCGTCCGAATCATGTTTGGTCGTTTTGTTGTTCAGTATGGTATTTGCCGGTATACATCGAACTCATAAATTGACCAATGATAGAGGGCATTCATGCCCGTTTGCGTGACGCGAATGTAACGGGCCTTCTGCTCGGGGAAAGTGATGGTGGTAATGCCCAATTGCCCGGCGCCGGTGGCGATGGGTTTTCCCCAGTTGTTGCCATCCTTGGACACCGAGACGGTATATTGATCCGGGGAATCCCAGAGCGCCCAGGTATTGTCCAACACGATCTTCTCGAAGGTCTGTTCGCGTTTCATATCCACCTGAAACCATTGGCCGGCATATTGGGGCTTGGTCATGTCGCGCCAGCCCGTCCAATGATCACCATCAATAGCATTGGCGGCAGAGACATCAACTGGAATCTGATTCCCGCTGAATAGAAATGAACCGTCGGGCCCGGAGGCCAAGGCCGTCCATGATTTCTTGTCTAATGCCAGATCATTCGAGGGTGGGGGCGGCAGCGGCTTGGGTGAGGTAAGCGGGAGGCGGCCGAGGCCGATGAAATTCCAGAGGCCGGGCGCCACATTGAACTTCACATAATCGGCATCCTCGCCATTCCAGGTGACCCCAGTCACCCTGCCGCGATAGCTCCCATTCCACACGGTCGCGCCATTGACCTGGATCGTGTTCAGTGTTGTAAATGAGTTTTTCGGGATGCCCACGATGGCAGTGGTGTTGGCGGGCGAACTTAGTTCCAGAGAATACTCGGCGGCCGCCTTCTTAAGCACCACCGTGACGTTGCCCCGGAGAGAGGGCACCACGCACTTGATGGAGTTCAAGAAGGCTTCCTTGGGCAACACATGATAAGTGCCCCAGCCGGGCGTTTCAGGAGAAACACCAGCAATGGTTTGGGAAAGCACGAGGGCCGGCGGATTCCATCCATGATTCAGCGACGAGCCGGCGTCAAAAGCATCAACGCGGGATGCCCACCACCGGTCATAGTGTTCCCACAAGGTCGTAAAGCTGCAGGGGATCATGGTTCTGTAACGATGATACATTCGGAGCAGGGCATATTCCTGCTTGCCCATTTTGCAAAGCGCCTCGAAAACCCAGCGGTCGAAAAAGTTGCTGGCATTCATTCTTTGGGTCAGCACCGTGTTGTAGATGGATTCCCATTTGGAACCGTCTGCCAGCCCGGCGTTCACGGCCATGGCATTGGCCCGGTCGTCTGGCGCATAGACGTCCTCGGACATGTAATACTCGCCTTTCCCGTAAAGGCTATCAAAGGTGCTCTTGATCGCATCGAGCTTCGCGTCAATGGCGGGCACATCCGCTTGATGCCCGGTCACCAGCGCCATTTGCTTGAGCGTTTTCAAGTCAATGTAATAGAAGCACGTCTTGATGATGCCGGTATCTTTACTTTCCTTGCCCCAATCATACCAGGTGTGCTGGTTACCAGACATGCCCACCTTATAGACTCCGGGATAACGGAACATCAGGTTGAGCGTGTTGGAACCGCCGCCACTCCAACCCCACACAGCGGTCCGGTTTGAATCGATATAAGGACGTGTTCTCTCCTGGGCGAGCAATGCCGCCGCTTGTTCCTTGGAGGAAAGGACCCCCACCGTGCCGTAAATGACCTTGCGCCAAGCTCGTCCTTTGGGCCCCGGAGTGCCCCGTTTGTCCACGCTGGCAACAATGTAACCCTGGACGGCGATCAGACGGTGGAATATCCCCTGCGGACCCGCCCATTGGTCGAGCACCGTCTGCCCCGCAGGCTCTCCGTAGACATGCATGAGGATGGGGTATCTCTTCGCCGGATCAAACCCTTTGGGCTTAATCATCCAGCCGTCAAGGCTCACGCCATCGTCAATATCAACGGGGAAGAATTCCGACGGCGGTTCGAATAGAGGCGCGATCTTCGATCGCAACTCATGATTGTCCTCAAGTACCCGTTTCACTTGATGGCCGGGAAGCGTGATGAGGTCCGTAATGGGGGGTGAGTCAATCGTCGAATAGGTGTGGATCGCCCAACTAAAATCGGGAGAAACCTGGTAAGAATGGGTTCCGGCCAGATGGTTGGGCGTTACTTGGCCCGCCTCGCCGGTCCCGTCCAAGCAGTTGCGGTAGAGGTAGCGCTGAGAGGCGTTGTGGGGCGAAGCAATATAATATGCCCAGGTCTCCCGCGGATCGATACCCTCCAAGTGGATCACATCAAACTAGCCGGGGGTCAAAAGCCGGGATTGCTTCCCGTCCCGCGAAACCATGTACACGTGCCGCCATCCATCCTTTTCGCTCACCCAAAGAAAGTCGTTCCCTTTGTGAACCCACTGCAAATCGTCCACCACATCAACCCGCGTATCATCGTGCTCACGATAGACTTCAATCACCGACCCGGATTGGGCGTCGGCCAGCAGCACGTCATCGATGTTTTGCAGGTGATTCAGGTGTTGCAAGACGAGTTCGCTGGAATTCCCGGCCCAAGCCATATAGGGAATGTAGTTGTCCCTATTGTCTCCAGGCGCATCCATCCATTTGGTAGACCCTCCCGATGCCTTAACAACGCGTATTCTGGCAGCAGGATTCGTGGTTCCCGGCTGCGCATAAGGAATATGTTTGGCCTCAGGGTATACGCCAAATTTGGGATAGGGAACTTGGGTCAAGACGTCGTAAGGACCACCCGTGTCATAGATCAGGGGGAAGTCACTTTCCCCGGACGAATCAATCTGCCAGTAAGCGATGCGCTGCCCGTCCGGGCTCCAACAGAATCCGTCCCGAATGGAGAACTCCTCCCTGACACCCGCAAGCCGACAGCGCAGGGTACATGGACGGTTTGGCGACATAACCGGCCAATCTCTGCCCATTCTCAGGGGGTGGGGAGTTTGCGGGCTTCGGCGGCGATCTTGGTGAGGCGATTGGAGAGCCGGTCGAGGCAACGGCGGGTAGGACCGACCGCCAGCGACCGCCGGAACATCTCCAGGGCATGCTGGGCGGCGAGCACAGAATCGATAACTCCATCGAGGCCAGTTCGAAAGTGGGTAAAAGGCGCTTTCGGCTGGGGAACCAGATGCCGAGGCTTGGAACGAGCCTGTTGGAATTCCCTCTGGAGATCATTCAACGCTACTTCCACATAGAGCATGGTCATGTCGGGAGAAGTGTGGCCGAGTAGTTTCATCAGCGCGGGAAAACTAACCCCGGCACGAAGCATTTCCGTGGCATAGGTGTGTCTCAACTGATGCGGGACGATGCGTGTGGACAGGCCCAGAGATTCACAGACCTCGTGTAGATAGCGGCGGAGTTGACGAACGAGAGCATCGCGGGTGCTGCGCCGGGCCAGGAGTTGGCCATCGGGAGGCCGCGGATCGAGGAAGCGGAAGAATCGTAAGCGTTGAACGACCGTCACCACCAACGCATCCACTGGGACCATCCGCTCGGTTTTGAGTTTGCCGAGCGGGACGTGAATGGCCCATTGCTGGGGGCCGGTCGAGCGCAGGCAATCGAAGGATAAATCGGCGCACTCGCCAATGCGCAGGCCGGTATGGCGGATGAGCAGAAAGGCGTTACTCTCCCGATCGTTGCGGCGGACGAACTCCTGCTGCACAAGCTGATCCTGCTGGGCGGTGAGCGGGCGTGCCAGTCTTTGCGGAGGGTGGGGGATGTCCTCGCGACGAATCAGACGGGCGAGCTGCGGAAGCTGTTCGGTCCAAGCCAATTCGGTGAGCAGGGGACGCAGAGCGATGAGGCGGTTGATATAGGAGGAAGTGGCGAGCGGCGGCTTCTGGGAGCGCAGGCAGGACATCCAGCCGAGGAGGTGAGGATCCCGTCGCAGTTGCTCGAGGGAGTTCACCTGGGGGTGAGCGGCGCCGAGATAGCGCAGGAAGTTGCGGACGGTCCCACGGTAGTGACGATGGCTTTCGGGGCCGAGCGCCGCGCCGAGAGAATCGACGGCGCGGTCGAAGACGGCGGCCAGCGGATGCAGGAGCGGGGGGTGCCGGGCGCGATTCATGAGGAGAGCCTCGGGAGGGGCCGAACTTGCTGCGCCACGGCGCGCGTGTACTGCTGGTAGATGTCTTGCGGGGTGATCTGCACATAGCGCAGAGTAGTTTGGATGTCGGCGTGACCCATCAACTGCATCAGCGCGGGCAGACTGATGCCGCCGCGTACCATGTCCGAGGCAAAGGTGTGTCGGAAGCGATGCGGGTTCGCGAGCTTGATGCCGGTGCGCTGGCGATGGTAGCGGAATAAGGAGCGCAGTCCCGGCAGCGTCATGCGGGTTCCGCGCGCCGGTCCCTTGAGCGAGACGAAGAGTGCGGCCGTGCAGGGATGAGGCCGCTCCAGCCGCCGATAGTGATCGAGGAGTTGCACGGCTTCCGGGGCCAGGGGCAGAAAACGCAGTTTGTGACCTTTGCCGCGCACGCGCAACTGGGCTTCGGCGAGCAACACGTCGTCCTCATTCAAACCCAAGACTTCGGCGGACCGCAGTCCGTGCAGGAGCATCAAGCCCACGATGGCCAAGTCCCGCGCCGTACGGAAGCTGGACCAAAAACGTGCCACCTCCTCCACGGACAGCGGGACGATCTGGCGTTTGGGCACTCTGACTCGCAACCGGCTTATCGCTACCCTTGACCGGCCCACCCCCAGCGGTCCACGCCGCAGATAGGCTTGCTGAAAGCCCGGTGCCATCGGGTCGGGGGCGTCGGGGAACTCGTTGCGCAGGGCGCGCTCGGCAACGGCAATGCGGTCATTGATGGTGGAACCGGAAAACGCAGGTTGGTGGCTGCATTGGAACTTCAGATAATCCAGGAGCGTCGACTTCGTCAGGTCACCTTCGAGCACGTCGCCGGTATGACGAAGACTCTCCCACCAGCGCACAAAGTGCAACAGAGCGTAAGCGCAACTGCGCAGCGTGGTGTCCGCCAGGCGGCGGACATACTCGCGGTCGAGGTAACGATTGACCCAGCCGACCTCCCGGCCGCTTTCGTGCTCGATCACGCGAAGAGGACTTTGGGCGGGGTTGGGGGTCTGAGAGCGGATGACATGGAACCTCATGGTAGGGCTTCCTCCAAGAGAGAGTGGAACTGTCGCGCGTCACCGCCCTGGACGAAGAAGAAATTAGGATCGTGGCCAGAGGGCAGGATGACGCGGCGAGTGGTGATGCCTTGCGCCCGGAGACGAGGGGCTAAGGCCTGCGCGGCCTGCTGGCCACTGCCGTTGGCGTCGACATCGAAAGTGAGATAAACGGTGCGCGGGCGGTCGCACAGTTGGCGAAACTGGTCCGGGGTAAGATGCGTGCCCAGCGCACAGGTGGTGTGGCGGAAACCGGCCTGCCACAACACCGCCAGATCGAACATCCCTTCGACGAGAATCACGCTGGGGAACTGACGAACCGCTTCCCAGGCGAACAAGCCGCCCTTGGAGCCGGGGAGGAAGCGATGGGCGAAGGCGGTGTCCAGACTGCGGCCGTAGAGGTTGACCACACCCCCCTCCTGGTAGCAGGGAAAAATTACTCGCCGGTAGAAGGCGTCGTGGCCTTGCGCGTTAACCACGCCGATGCGCCGCAGCAGATCGAGGGAATAGCCTTGCGCGGTGAGATGACTCCGCAAGCTCCCGCCGGGGGCATAACCCATGTGCAGTTCTTGCAGGAGCGCGGCATCGTGCACTCCTCGGTGTTGGAGATAACGGAGGGCTTCCGGGTAATGCGGCCACTGGCGGTGATAGAAAGCCGCCGTCTCCTTCAGCATGCCGCCCGCCTTCGCCGCAGCCTTGTGCTGTTCGAGATAGGTGAGGCTTTGGTGAAAGGACAAGTGTTGGGATAACTTGACGAAGCGAATCAGATCGCCGCCCTGGCCGCAGCCATGACAGTAGAAGAGATTTTTGCGGGCGTTGACATAGAAGGAAGGCCGGGTCTCCGGGTGTAACGGACAGAGTCCCACGAACTCGCCGCCGTGACCGGTCGGCCGAGCGGTCCAATGCTGCTGCCGTAAATACTCCAGCAGGGGCAGGCGCTGTTTGAGTTTTTCGAGATCCTCACCCATGGCGCTGTTTTTGCCTCTGGAGACGAGCCTAAGAGAAAGGGGGCAGCGTTCCCAGGCAAGGATGGTGGGGGAAACAGAAAACTTCTCAGCGCCGCAGCGGCCAGAGAATCTGCAGAACTGGGGTCAGTGGCCATAACGGACCAGCCCGAGGATCGGCCGCGTCACCGCACCCCAACCAATGCGCCAGACGGATGAACGTTTGGCGTCGAAACGAAGACGCTGCCTGGGAGCGGTCCAGGCCGACCGACCAACGGCGGAGGGTGGAGGGATCGGGCACCCGATCGGGGTCCTTCAGCGTAGGCCTCGCCTCTTCCCACGCGCAGTGCTCCTCCCAACGCCGCCGCAGTGCTTGGCAGCGAGCCAGCAAGCTGTAGTGGGTGTAGGGGAGAGAGAGCAGGGGAAGCAGGGTGAAAGTCTTTCCGCAAACCTGGCAAAGGCCGCGTCGAATCCCAATCCAGTCATGGTGTTCATCGTGTGCCTGCTTGCGACGGCGACCGTGACCAATGATGGAATCGCGCTCGCAAACCGGACATTGCCGCAGCAGGACGTTCTCGCTGTCGCGAGCCCAATCGGTTTCGATCTTGTCTGGCGGGGCAGAAAGTGGGATAAAAAGAATCGTAGTTCATGGGGGCTCCCTCCTGGTGTTGACCCGCCAAGATCGCAGCCGGAAGCGGAGCCCCTCCTCCTGAACAGAAAAAACCCAACTGGAGAAGAATAACGCTTCTCAGCTTCAGCTCTTACAGGCCTCATTCAAAAGATTGGCCGGTTAATTTCGACGATACGTCCAAGTGACCAAAGCGATCTTGATTCTCCCCACTGTCATGGAAGGGCGTTACCGGCAAGGTGAATCGCTTAGCTCCTGGCTGCAATGGGTTTTGTGCGGCGTTTCAATGGGAAATGAAATGTAGCGCGGACGAACCCAAGTCGGGCCAAGTCCGCTGCGGTCTTTGAGCCCCAAGAGCCCGTCCTGAGCGAAGCGAATGGGGGGCGGTCCAACGAGGCTCAGGCTCTTGAGCCCCAAGGAGGCGATCCACCAAGGCCCAGGTTTTTGAGCCCCAAAGGGGCGATCTAACAAAGCCCAGTTTTTTGAGCCCCAAAGGGGCGATCTAACAAAGCCCAGGCCAACGGCCTGGGTCAACGGAACCCCCATCAACCTCGAGCCCTGAAAGGGCGGCCTACCCAATTCCCCAGACCAACCTTCACTACGGAGGCACCGAGGAAAACCGGCGGATGCTCCGCGCCAGAGGCTGCCAGGGCGGACGGACGGGCTCCCCTCCTTGCGCACGGGATTCCCGTTCAGATGTTCCCCTTCGTAGACTTGTGTCGATGCGGGCCGCCACGTCTAACTTTTGGTGTTTATGCATTCCCAAATGGGTGTAGCATACCGGTTTATGAAAGGGCGAGAGCCGCCAACCCCTGAGCCCAATGAGGAATTCACTTGGCCGAACCGAGTGCCTCCGACGCAAATGCGGGCAAGCGCGTCCAGCGCCTCAAATCATCGCTAACCTCCGACCAAAACATTGATTTAAGACTCGCAGTACTTAATGTTCGCCTGAGAGGCCGCAAATATTTTGTCCGAGTGATGCAGGGCGTCTATTGCTGTTGCATTGTTGCCATAGTGTATGCGGCGTTCTGGCCAGATTTGCAGCCATCCTGGCGAATCGGGATCGCTGCTGCAGGTGGCACGGTGGCCGTCTTTTTGGCTATCCCTTATTTTGTGGCGAGGGACTTTCTTGAGGATGATGAGGCAGAAGTCGCGGAGTTAGCTGCACGTAAAGTACTTCTGAATAGGCAGACTACAGAGCCCGCTTCCGGCAAGGAGTCCATCACTTACTTTGACCGCCTAGTGGACATCAATCTGAGCAACCTAGCTGACTACTATTTCCTCATTAAGGATCAGGCCAATAAGGGCTTTTCGGCGAGTTTGCTCGCAAGCTCGCTCGGCTTCCTCCTAATCGCAGGCGGGCTTGCTTATGGCCTCTTCGATAAGGCCAACTCCCAAATGGTTACATATGTGAGTGCCACATCAGGTGTCATTACTGAATTCATTGCGGCGGTATTCTTCTACATCTACAACCGTACGGTTCGACAGATGAAGGGTTATCACGACAATTTGTTGACTGTTCAAAATATCCTGCTCGCTTTCAAAATTGTCGATGAGACGCAAAATGACAGCGAGCGAACTGCAATGATGAAACAAGTGTTCGCGTACCTTCTGGGAAAATCAACCGGGGAGGCGGATTTTGCCTCGTTTCCCAAAATTGATGCGTTTAGCATATCCCCCGCCCCCCGAGAAGATAGTGCGTAGATACCCCGCCGAAAGCGGGGTAGCGCGTTGTTGGCGCTCCTCTGCGGCTCTTGGTGCGCCCGTCACGTTTCGTGTTTGAAAGTTACTAACATCGCTCATGTTCCAATGTTAAGAACCGCGGAGGAAGCTGAACGGCGCTGCCTCCGCGCTACCCCTCTTTGGAGGCAAGGAGGAGCCGGACTTGAATATCGAAAGGGCCAATGAAGCAGATGTCCGTGAAGAGATCGCGGCCCCCTTATTGGCCCTGTTGGGCTATAAGCGCGGCACTTGTAACGATATCGCCCGCGAGCTTGTGCTGGCATACGAGCGACATTTCCTGGGCAGGAAAAAGCCGACAGATCCGCCGCTGAGGGGACGGGCTGACTATGTGCTAACCGTATTGGGAGCCGGTAGGTGGGTGCTTGAGACAAAAGCTCCCAATGAAAATATTGATGTTGATGCCATAGAACAGGGGATTAGCTATGCGCGGCATCCTGAGGTTTCCGCCTCCTACGCTGTAATTCTCAACGGCGTACGGCTGACCGTCCACCATGCGTCGCAGGCTTCGACAGACGCGCCACTGGTCGATCAGCCTGTGTCGGACCCAAAGTCACTTGCTGAACAGCTGAGCAGCGTGTTGTCGCCTGCTGCCATACGACGGGACTGTAGCCCACCAACCGTCGATCTTAGAAAACCGCTAGCGGATGGCCTCCGTTCCCGCGCCGAGATCCGTCGTGGCGAGATATGTCACGAGCAGTCGCGCTGGTCGTCTAACATCCTATTTCCCGCCGAGCAATCCAGCCACCTGAACGAGATATGCCGACGCCTAATTGGCTTTCGTGTCACAGTGACTGGCGGGAGCGTGCGCCGAGACGAGGGGTCCCGGATTCGGGCCAAACTCCTATGGTCGTTGCCCCATGATGAGATGATTAGGTTCGCCATAAATAAGAAATTGATGGATGCGGAATACCTTGCGCTTGGCGATCAGATTTCCGCAGTCCGCGAGACCCCAACAGTGTTTGATGTGATCGGTGAAGTCGAGGTGGAAAAAGGTGAGAGCCTCTTCAATCTACTGCACTGGGACACGGAAAGCGCGGGCGTAGCCATTAAGATGCGGTATTCTGGGCGGGCGACTGGTTTCATTGCAGACTTCGTTTTTCAAGGTACATTCACTGCGAATTACGACTGCGACTTTCCGGCTCTGCCTTCGTTGTGGCTTGACATGGAAACTGTAGGCACCTTTCGCGTAGAGATCGACAATCGATGAGGTAGAATCTCGTCTTTCTTTGCACGCGTCGACATGCAACCTCCTGAACCATCACAGGCATAGCAAGCGATGTCTGCGCCACTCGAACTGCCAAGCGAGCCCCAAAGGGGCGATCTAACAAAGCCCAGGCCAACGGCCTGGGTCAGCGGGACCCAAACCGATACCCGAGCCCTGAAGGGGCGGAACAATCCTTTTCAATCCCACGCGTATCGCTCGTCGTAGGCAATTCCGTGCGCGTCCAGCAGTATCCCGCCCTTTCAGGGCTGGGGGCAGAATTGGGGGGTAATCTAAACCCAGGCCGTTGGCCTGGGCTTCGTCATTTCGCCCCTTTGGGGCTCAGGAGGAATTTGCGGCATGAGGAAACGCGTATCTCGCCCTTTCAGGGCTGGGGGTGAAAATTGGGGCGCATCTAAACCCAGGCCTTCAGCCTGGGCTTCGTTATTTCGCCCCTTTGGGGCTCAACCCACGGCAGGCCAACGGCCTGGGTCAACGGGACCCAAACCGACACCCGAGCCCTGAAGGGGCGGAACAATCCTTTTCAATCCCACACGTACCGCTCATCATAGGCAAGTCCGAAATGGGGGAAGACCTATTTCGCCCTTTCAGGGCTGGCGGAAAAATTGGGGGGTAATCTAAACCCAGGCCTTCAGCCTGGGCTTCGTTATTTCGCCCCTTTGGGGCTCAACCAACGGCAGGCCAACGGCCTGGGTCAACAGGATCCAAGCCGACACCCGAGCCTGAAGGGGCGGAACAGTCCTTTTCAATCCCACACGTACCGCTCATCATAGGCAATTCCGAAATGGGGGAAGACCTATTTCGCCCTTTCAGGGCTGGCGGAAAAATTGGGGGTAATCTAAACCCAGGCCTTCAGCCTGGGCTTCGTTATTTCGCCCCTTTGGGGCTCAACCCACGGCAGGCCAACGGCCTGGGTCAACAGGATCCAAGCCGATACCCCGAGCCCTGAAGGGGCGGAACAATCCTTTTCAATCCCACACGTACCGCTCGTCGTAGGCAATTCCGGATTGGGGGAAGACCTATCTCGCCCTTTCAGGGCTGGCGGAAAAATTGGGGGTAATCTAAACCCAGGCCTTTAGCCTGGGCTTCGTTATTTCGCCCCTTTGGGGCTCAATCAACGGCAGGCCAACGGCCTGGGTCAACAGGATCCAAGCCGACACCCGAGCCCTGAAGGGGCGGAACAATCCTTTCAATCCCACACGTACCGCTTCGTCGTAGGCGATTCCGTGCGCGTCCAGTAGCTTCCGGAATTCCTCTTGAAAGCTGACCACGCGGTGGTGGGTTTCTTGTTGCGCGATGTACTCCACGACTTCTTCCACATCCGCCGCGCTCACCGAAAACGCGCCGTAGCCGCTTTGCCAATAGAAATTCGCCAAGCCGCGCCCTTGCGTCTTGACCCATTTCGAAGAACTGGTCTTCACTTCCTCCACGATTTTTGCCAGCGCGAGGTTCTTCGACAATCGAAACAGCGCGTGAACGTGGTCGCTCATGCCTCCGACTTTCAGCGCCGGGGAGTCCTGGTTATTGAGAACCGCCGCCAGGTAGGCGTGGAGGTCTTCCCGCACCGGCGACAATAACATCGGCTCGCGATGTTTGGTGCTGAAGATCAAGTGAACGTAGAGTTGCGAAAGCGATTGCGGCTTGGGGGAACACCTATCTCGCCCTTTCAGGGCTGGCGGAAAAATTGGGGGATAATCTAAACCCAGGCCGTTGGCCTGGGCTTCGTTATTTCGCCCCTTTGGGGCTAAATCGGCCACCCTCTGGGCTGGATCAATGCCCCTTTGGGGCCGAACCTACGGCCCTTTGGGGCTTAAAATATTGGCAGATTTCTCCGCCACCAGCACGCACCTGGACGTGTAGTCGAAATTAACCGGCCAATCTTTTGAATGAGGCCTGTAAGAGCTGAAGCTGAGAAGCGTTATTCTTCTCCAGTTGGGTTTTTTCTGTTCAGGAGGAGGGGCTCCGCTTCCGGCTGCGATCTTGGCGGGTCAACACCAGGAGGGAGCCCCCATGAACTACGATTCTTTTTATCCCACTTTCTGCCCCGCCAGACAAGATCGAAACCGATTGGGCTCGCGACAGCGAGAACGTCCTGCTGCGGCGATGTCCGGTTTGCGAGCGCGATTCCATCATTGGTCACGGTCGCCGTCGCAAGCAGGCACACGATGAACACCATGACTGGATTGGGATTCGACGCGGCCTTTGCCAGGTTTGCGGAAAGACTTTCACCCTGCTTCCCCTGCTCTCTCTCCCCTACACCCACTACAGCTTGCTGGCTCGCTGCCAAGCACTGCGGCGGCGTTGGGAGGAGCACTGCGCGTGGGAAGAGGCGAGGCCTACGCTGAAGGACCCCGATTGGGTGCCCGATCCCTCCACCCTCCGCCGTTGGTCGGTCGGCCTGGACCGCTCCCAGGCAGCGTCTTCGTTTCGACGCCAAACGTTCATCCGTCTGGCGCATTGGTTGGGGTGCGGTGACGCGGCCGATCCTCGGGCTGGTCCGTTATGGCCACTGACCCCAGTTCTGCAGATTCTCTGGCCGCTGCGGCGCTGAGAAGTTTTCTGTTTCCCCCACCATCCTTGCCTGGGAACGCTGCCCCCTTTCTCTTAGGCTCGTCTCCAGAGGCAAAAACAGCGCCATGGGTGAGGATCTCGAAAAACTCAAACAGCGCCTGCCCCTGCTGGAGTATTTACGGCAGCAGCATTGGACCGCTCGGCCGACCGGTCACCGGCGGCGAGTTCGTGGGACTCTGTCCGTTACACCCGGAGACCCGGCCTTCCTTCTATGTCAACGCCCGCAAAAATCTCTTCTACTGTCATGGCTGCGGCCAGGGCGGCGATCTGATTCGCTTCGTCGAGTTATCCCAACACTTGTCCTTTCACCAAAGCCTCACCTATCTCGAACAGCACAAGGCTGCGGCGAAGGCGGGCGCCGTGCTGAAGGAGACGGCGGCTTTCTATCACCGCCAGTGGCCGCATTACCCGGAAGCCCTCCGTTATCTCCAACACCGAGGAGTGCACGATGCCGCGCTCCTGCAAGAACTGCACATGGGTTATGCCCCCGGCGGGAGCTTGCGGAGTCATCTCACCGCGCAAGGCTATTCCCTCGATCTGCTGCGGCGCATCGGCGTGGTTAACGCGCAAGGCCACGACGCCTTCTACCGGCGAGTAATTTTTCCCTGCTACCAGGAGGGGGGTGTGGTCAACCTCTACGGCCGCAGTCTGGACACCGCCTTCGCCCATCGCTTCCTCCCCGGCTCCAAGGGCGGCTTGTTCGCCTGGGAAGCGGTTCGTCAGTTCCCCAGCGTGATTCTTGTCGAAGGGATGTTCGATCTGGCGGTGTTGTGGCAGGCCGGTTTCCGCCACACCACCTGTGCGCTGGGCACGCATCTTACCCCGGACCAGTTTCGCCAACTGTGCGACCGCCCGCGCACCGTTTATCTCACTTTCGATGTCGACGCCAACGGCAGTGGCCAGCAGGCCGCGCAGGCCTTAGCCCCTCGTCTCCGGGCGCAAGGCATCACCACTCGCCGCGTCATCCTGCCCTCTGGCCACGATCCTAATTTCTTCTTCGTCCAGGGCGGTGACGCGCGACAGTTCCACTCTCTCTTGGAGGAAGCCCTACCATGAGGTTCCATGTCATCCGCTCTCAGACCCCCAACCCCGCCCAAAGTCCTCTTCGCGTGATCGAGCACGAAAGCGGCCGGGAGGTCGGCTGGGTCAATCGTTACCTCGACCGCGAGTATGTCCGCCGCCTGGCGGACACCACGCTGCGCAGTTGCGCTTACGCTCTGTTGCACTTTGTGCGCTGGTGGGAGAGTCTTCGTCATACCGGCGACGTGCTCGAAGGTGACCTGACGAAGTCGACGCTCCTGGATTATCTGAAGTTCCAATGCAGCCACCAACCTGCGTTTTCCGGTTCCACCATCAATGACCGCATTGCCGTTGCCGAGCGCGCCCTGCGCAACGAGTTCCCCGACGCCCCCGACCCGATGGCACCGGGCTTTCAGCAAGCCTATCTGCGGCGTGGACCGCTGGGGGTGGGCCGGTCAAGGGTAGCGATAAGCCGGTTGCGAGTCAGAGTGCCCAAACGCCAGATCGTCCCGCTGTCCGTGGAGGAGGTGGCACGTTTTTGGTCCAGCTTCCGTACGGCGCGGGACTTGGCCATCGTGGGCTTGATGCTCCTGCACGGACTGCGGTCCGCCGAAGTCTTGGGTTTGAATGAGGACGACGTGTTGCTCGCCGAAGCCCAGTTGCGCGTGCGCGGCAAAGGTCACAAACTGCGTTTTCTGCCCCTGGCCCCGGAAGCCGTGCAACTCCTCGATCACTATCGGCGGCTGGAGCGGCCTCATCCCTGCACGGCCGCACTCTTCGTCTCGCTCAAGGGACCGGCGCGCGGAACCCGCATGACGCTGCCGGGACTGCGCTCCTTATTCCGCTACCATTGCCAGCGCACCGGCATCAAGCTCGCGAACCCGCATCGCTTCCGACACACCTTTGCCTCGGACATGGTACGCGGCGGCATCAGTCTGCCCGCGCTGATGCAGTTGATGGGTTACGCCGACATCCAAACTACTCTGCGCTATGTGCAGATCACCCCGCAAGACATCTACCAGCAGTACACGCGCGCCGTGGCGCAGCAAGTTCGGCCCCTCCCGAGGCTCTCCTCATGAATCGCGCCCGGCACCCCCCGCTCCTGCATCCGCTGGCCGCCGTCTTCGACCGCGCCGTCGATTCTCTCGGCGCGGCGCTCGGCCCCGAAAGCCATCGTCACTACCGTGGGACCGTCCGCAACTTCCTGCGCTATCTCGGCGCCGCTCACCCCCAGGTGAACTCCCTCGAGCAACTGCGACGGGATCCTCACCTCCTCGGCTGGATGTCCTGCCTGCGCTCCCAGAAGCCGCCGCTCGCCACTTCCTCCTATATCAACCGCCTCATCGCTCTGCGTCCCCTGCTCACCGAATTGGCTTGGACCGAACAGCTTCCGCAGCTCGCCCGTCTGATTCGTCGCGAGGACATCCCCCACCCTCCGCAAAGACTGGCACGCCCGCTCACCGCCCAGCAGGATCAGCTTGTGCAGCAGGAGTTCGTCCGCCGCAACGATCGGGAGAGTAACGCCTTTCTGCTCATCCGCCATACCGGCCTGCGCATTGGCGAGTGCGCCGATTTATCCTTCGATTGCCTGCGCTCGACCGGCCCCCAGCAATGGGCCATTCACGTCCCGCTCGGCAAACTCAAAACCGAGCGGATGGTCCCAGTGGATGCGTTGGTGGTGACGGTCGTTCAACGCTTACGATTCTTCCGCTTCCTCGATCCGCGGCCTCCCGATGGCCAACTCCTGGCCCGGCGCAGCACCCGCGATGCTCTCGTTCGTCAACTCCGCCGCTATCTACACGAGGTCTGTGAATCTCTGGGCCTGTCCACACGCATCGTCCCGCATCAGTTGAGACACACCTATGCCACGGAAATGCTTCGTGCCGGGGTTAGTTTTCCCGCGCTGATGAAACTACTCGGCCACACTTCTCCCGACATGACCATGCTCTATGTGGAAGTAGCGTTGAATGATCTCCAGAGGGAATTCCAACAGGCTCGTTCCAAGCCTCGGCATCTGGTTCCCCAGCCGAAAGCGCCTTTTACCCACTTTCGAACTGGCCTCGATGGAGTTATCGATTCTGTGCTCGCCGCCCAGCATGCCCTGGAGATGTTCCGGCGGTCGCTGGCGGTCGGTCCTACCCGCCGTTGCCTCGACCGGCTCTCCAATCGCCTCACCAAGATCGCCGCCGAAGCCCGCAAACTCCCCACCCCCTGAGAATGGGCAGAGATTGGCCGGTTATGTCGCCAAACCGTACATGTACCCTGCGCTGTCGGCTTGCGGGCGTCAGGGTGGGGCCAACATAAATGTAGAAACTCCAGGGTACGGCTTGCCGTACCCTTTGGGTTTGCTCTAGCGCTAAAAATATGAGGGTACGGCAAGCCGTACCCCTACAACCGTGCGCATGATTCCAGCGGCGCATGAATGGCGCATGAATCCAGTGGCGCATGAATCCAGGTGCGCCAGCGGGCAATCAATGCTAGAATTCCAGCGCTTACGAAGATTGGGCCAGGTTTTAAACCAATAAATGCAGCTCACGCCCGCGCAGGAGGCGCTGATGAGGGAATCCGTTCACTCGGTTTGGAAGTTTCGTTATCTGCTGTTAGTACTGGCGGCGTTTTGGGCCGTTCAGGCCATTTCACAAGAGTCTACTCCGAACCTTTCCGGCATTTGGCGTTGGAACCCGGATAAGAGTCACGTGGGCGGCCCGCCGGCCGGGAACCGTCGCGTCAAGATTGAGCAGCAGGGCACTGACCTGACCGTGACGACCCGCGTCGAGGGAATGGCGGGCGAGGAAATCCACAAATCCCACTACACCATCGGGTCGGATGACAACACCAACGAAATGATGGGTTCTCCCCTGAAGAGCAAAGTTCAATGGAAGGGCGGGGCATTGGCGATAGACTCCGTCGCCACCACGGGCATGGGCGAAATCCACCTCAGCGACATGTGGACCTTATCCGCGGACGGGCAAACCCTCACGTTTCATGAGAGCCGCGTCATGGGCGACCGTCCACCCAACGAAGATACGATTGTCTACGAGAAGCAGCCTCAGGCGGATTGGGAGCCGCCCCACCCACCCAAGCTCGCGGAAGAAGTTTTCAAGAATATTCAGGCCTTTAAGGGCATGCCTGCTCCTGAACTGATGAACGCCATGCGATCCTTCACGCGCTCCCTGGGCGTAAGGTGCGACTTCTGCCATGTCGAGGGGGCGTTTGATAAGGATGACAAGGAAGAGAAGCAGACCGCGCGGAAGATGATTCTGATGGCGCGGGGGATTAACAAAGACAACTTTGAGGGCCACATGCGCGTCACCTGCTGGACGTGCCACCGCGGCTCCACTGAACCCGAGTCGGCAGCCAAGTAAGCGCACACAGTGAATGTTCAGGGGGACGGGTCACCTCGCCCCCCTGAAAGCATCCGAAGCGCTTCATGGTCCTCCGCCACACACCTGGAACCCAATTGCCAAAAGGCCCAGACTATTCGCAATAGATGCGAACCTTTTCCCCATTCTTGCTATCCACGTCGACGTGCAGATCCTGCAGTTCGTCGACCAGTTCTCCACCCTTCAAGTCCCGCAGGGCGGCGAGGTCGATGCCTTTCTCGGCAAGCTTGGCGCTGACTTGGGGCGGAATGACGCCGAGCAGTTTCATGCCCGCGCGCACGAATTGCAGCGGCACTCGAATGTCCACTTGGTCGCGATCAGGACTGTCCACAACTACGCGCAGGAAGCGCAGCTTTTCGGCCCAGAGGAGGAGCGTCGTCGCGGGCGGGAATTCTCCCATTCCCAACGCGTTGAGGAGCGGATTTGCCCTCGAGCCCCGAGGCGCCCTCGGAAGCCGCGGGCGTGGACGGGCGGGGCCGCTCGCTCCCAGTTTCTCCAAAAGCTTTTCCGCATCGTCGGCGGAAATCTGACCGGATGCCAGCATCTCCAGCACTTTCTTGGTTTCTTGCGACATGGTGTTTCCTCCTCCAATTGTCATGAAAGTTTTTCCAGCGCTTCCTCCACGCTGATCTCTCCCCGGGAGAGCTGCTCGAGGACGTAGAGATTCGGGCTGGGCGCCTGGAAACTTTTGTCGAGCGCGGCGCTGATGG
This sequence comes from uncultured Acidobacteriota bacterium, assembly GCA_963810005.1. GTDB lineage: Bacteria > Acidobacteriota > Terriglobia > UBA7540 > UBA7540 > Bog-366. The sequence goes on along the minus strand of CAWELY010000006.1, from coordinate 227,802 downwards.
CATTCAGGCGGTTCTTCACCGTCGGATAGCTGATGCCAAACAGGCTCTCCATTTTCTTGATCGATCCGTGCGAGCGCACGAAAGCGATGACGAAGGTTTGGTCCTCCAAAGAAAGCTGGGCGAGGGGAGAAACCTCAAACTCGCCCTCCATCGACATGCCACAAGATGCGCACGCCATGCGAACGATCTTCAAAGGTTGTTTGCAGTCGGGGCAATGGGTTTTTGAGATATCCATGAGATAACCTCAAGTTACGTGACCATAGTGCTTCAGTAAATTCAGTTTGTCAATAATAAAGTTAAATAAATTAATATTTTTTTGAAAATACAACAATTTTTATGGTGGTGGGCGGGACGCTCCCGAGACAGCGGCAGGATTCCCCCGCTACGGACGTAATGGTCACAATATTTGCAATTCTCAGCAGGACTCCACTGTAAATACGGCCACTCTGGAAAACCTTGTCGCCGTAGGATACACTGTGAGCGGGGGCGTGCGGCGCCTTGCCGCACGCGATCCGCAAAAGGAACCTTAGTGGCTACCGCGATCAAGCCAGTGGCGGAACAACGATTTGTCCTCAGACACGTGAGCTGGGCGAATTAATCGAGGTCAGTTTGGCCAGCAAACCTCCAATCGTGAAAAGTAAGGCAGCTCTAACACGCCGGCTCCGCGTGTGGGCGGTAATCCTTTGCTTGGGGATGGCGCCGGTTTCAGCCGCCACGGATATTTATGTCGAGACCGTAGTTGACCCGAGCGGACAACTTCGCATCACCACCAAACATCGCAAGGAAATCGTACCCAAAAAGGACGTTGACCAGGTAAGCGTCGAGAAGGTGAGAATCTCGCCCGACGGCCGAGCCGTCGGCTGGTTGGCCCTGTTTCCCAACTGCTGTACGTCCTATCCCATTCCGCTGAAGTTGGTGATTCTGGTGAATGGCGAGCAGCGCAGCTTTGTGGGTAATGGTTTGCCGATTTGGAAGTGGTGTTTTTGGGATGACGGGAAACAGGTGGCCTGGGAACAGGAAACCGTGCACGGGGGGCTAGGGGTCCATTACGAACTTCGGAATATCGCCACCGGGGAACTTTCCGGTCAGTACGACCCCGACTCGAAACCCGACGCCGTTACCAAGCCTCCCCGTTGGGTCGTGGCATTAGATTCCAATGGCTAGGAATCCGGGCGTGAACACTTACATCGCCTTCATGCGCGCTGTCAAGGTGGGGGGCCACGCCATCGTCAAGAATTTTCAACAAATCCCTCTTGACAAAAGAGGGACTTTAGCCTACTACAATGGCGTATGGGAACATGTCGGCTCTGATCCGAGGTGGGGCCAGCCAAACCGCGCCCCGGCGGCCGAAGGGCATGACGCCCGGGCCCCATGAGCTTGATGAAGGTTGCGTTCACCCATACGGCGCCTGGCGAGTGGAGTACAAGGGACTAATGTGGCCCCGGCTAAAGCCGAATTTCAAGGTGACTTTGTGTCGGCCCAGCGCGCCAAAGCGGCACTCGACGCAAACCTGGGAACATCTTGAAAGCAAAGGGTCGCAACAGGGGGATTTTGCATACCAAACCTGGGAACATACTGAAAATAAACCCACTTACCAAAATTCATAGAAAACAAAAATAACCAGGACAAAGTGTCCGCTTAAAAGTCGCCCCTCCACCTGCCGCCGGCCCCGCGCCCAGGCATCGATAGCTAGTAATATGGGCTAGTCAACGCTGCGGACATCATCAGCGTCGGCAGGCTTTTCCCTGCCCATTCCGAGTAGGAAGCATTTCACCACAGAGATCACAGAGAAAAACACTTCGGTTTGCGCCCGCAGAGATGAAGGGCATTACTTTTGACCTATCCTTTTTCTCCGTCTGCTCTCCGGGATCTCTGTACCACTCCCGCCGAAATTCGTCGTCGCTTGCGACGATTTTCTTGCTCGTCACTTGTCACTTGTCACTCGTCACTCGCGGCCCGTTTGGTTGCGGCTCGGCCGCGCTGTGCCTCTGCGGTGAAATCCTTTTTGGCTTGCGGCTCGGCCGCTCGGTGGTGAATCTTTTCTTCGATGTTCAAAGCTCATCGGTGGGCATGAACTGCGCGCAGTCGGGGCAAAACTCGGCGCGTTTCAGGTCGATGCGTTCGACGCCGTTGGAGGCGCTCATCACGCAGGTGTAATCCGGGCAATGGCGCAGGCCGTAGGTGTGGCCCAGTTCGTGGAGGGCTTCTTTCAGCAGGCGCTGGTGGAGGAGTTCGGGGTCGGTGGGCAGGCCATAGAACTCCTGGCGCAGGCGATGGGCGGAGACCACCGCCCCGCCGTCGGCAAGTTGCGCTTCCCCGAACACGAAGGTGAGCACGGGAATGTAGAGGTCCATTTCCGTCACCCCCAGCACCTTCCACGTTGCGCTCGGCGGCCGCTGGAGAATCTTCTTGAGGATTTCGGTGGAGTGATACTGCCGGCGCAGAGGATTGAAGGCGAATTCGGCCTCCAGGCCGTCGGGTTGAATGGAGCAAGCCACGCGCAGCCGCTGCGTCAGTCCCTCGGCGAGAGGTTCCAGCAGGGCGCGGTCGACCCGTCCAACCGGCATCAGGGAAATGATTCTCATACTGCAGTCGCGTTCGCTTTCCGGAACCCGTATTTCTTGATCTTATTGTAGAGCGTGACGCGATCGATGCCGAGCGCCTTGGCGGCGCGCGTCTGGTTCCAATCACAAGCTTCCAGCACGTGCAGGATGTGCCCGCGCTCCACGTCATCGAGCGCCATGCTGCCCTCCGGCGCCGGCGGCGTCGAGACCTGGAGGGGGAAATCCGCGGCTTGGATTTCCGGCTCGCGCCCGATCACCATGGCGCGTTCGATGGCATTCTCCAACTCCCGGACGTTGCCCGGCCAGGGGTAATTCATCAGAATGTCGAGGGCCGGGCGGCTGATGCCGGTGAAACGCTTGTTCATGGCGCGCGAATACTTGCGCAGGAAATGATCGACAAGCAGCGGGATATCCTCCTTCCGCTCGCGCAGTGGCGGCAGCGTGATGCCGAAAACATCCAGGCGGTAATAAAGGTCGGGGCGGAAGGTCCCCTCTTTGACGAGTACCGTCAAATCCTTGTTGGTAGCGGCGATGGCGCGGAAATCCACTTTGATCGCCTGGTTGCCCCCCACGCGCGTGATCTCCTTTTCCTGGAGGACGCGCAGCAGGTCGGTTTGCGTCTTCAGGCTGATGTCGGCAATCTCGTCGAGAAAAACCGTGCCCCCTTCAGCGACTTCGAATTTGCCCTTTTTGCGGTATTGCGCCCCGGTGAAGGCGCCCTTCTCGTGCCCGAAGAGCTCGCTTTCCAGCAGCGTTTCCGTCAGGGCCCCGCAGTGGATGTTGACCATGGGCATAAAACGCCGGGGGCTCAGATTGTGGATGGCGCGCGCCACCAGTTCCTTGCCCGTGCCGCTCTCACCGTGGATGAGCACGGTGGTGTCATTGGGCGCCACGGTGCGGACGCTGTCCAGCACCTGTTGCATGGGCTGGCTCTCGCCCACCAACTCCACCGCCTGCGCCACCTCCAGGGTTTCCCGTAAGCGCAGGTTTTCCTCTTGCGTGCGGCGATGCTCGAGGGCTTTGGCGACGGCGTGGGCCAGGTCATCGGGATCGAAGGGCTTCATGATGTAATCATAGGCCCCATCCTTCAGCGCCTGCACCGCGGTTTCGACGGATGCGTAGCCGGTCATGATGATGACGATGATGTTGGGATCGACCTCGCGGATCTTGCGGTGCAGCTCGAGGCCATCCATGCCGGGCATCTTGATGTCCACCAGGGCCAGGTCCCAACGCTGGCGGGGCAGCTTCATCAGCGCCTCGCGCCCGCTATTGGCGGTGTCCACACTGTAGCCTTCTTCCTCAAACCATTTTCCCAGCGAGTCCCGTACGACGTTCTCATCATCAACAATCAAGAGGCTGGCCTTGGGATTCATTTTCTCTGCTCCTTCAAAGCGGGTCGGCGGAAAAACAAGTCAAAAGTCAAAACGCAAAAGGCAAAAGTCAAAACCGGCGCTGTTTGCACTTTTGCGTTTTGCCTTTTGCGTTTTGACTTTTGACTTGTCCTTCTCTTTGCTCCTCACGCCGCAGTGCCGATACTCACGGGTGGCTCTTCCGGCAGCAGGACGGTGAACGCTGTCCCTTTCTGCGCGGTGGAGTCCACCTCGATGTTTCCTCCGTGTTGCTGCACGATGCCGAGGGCGATGGCCAGGCCCAGCCCGGTTCCTTTGCCCTCTTCCTTGGTGGTGAAGAAAGGTTCGAAGATGTGGGAAAGGACCTCCGGCGGAATGCCCGGCCCTTCGTCGCTCACCACCACGCGGCCGAGGCGGTGCGCCGGGTCGTAGGCGCTCTCGATGCCCAGCCGGCCGCCTTGCGGCATCGCTTCCACCGCGTTCATCAGAATCACCAGCAGCGCCTGCTGCACCTGCCCCGCGTCACAATAGAGCGGCGGGAGCTGGGGCTCCAACTTTTTCTGCAACTCGATGCTCTGAAGGTCCATCTGATGTCCGACCAGCAGCAAGCAGCGTTCGATGATGGCATTCAAATCGTTTTTCTGCGGATTGATGGGCGTCTGGCGCGCGAAGGTGAGGAGGTTCTGGACGATGCCGCCGCAGCGCCGGCTTTCCCCCTCGATGATCTGCAAGTAGCTTTTGGCCTCGGCCAGACGCTGGTTATTGTTGAAGCCCTTGTCCGCCATGCGCGAAATCAACTTGCTGTAGGTCAGGATGCCGGCCAGGGGATTGTTGATTTCGTGCGCCACCACCGCCGCCAACTTGCCCAGTGAGGCCATCTTCTCCGATTGCGTCAGGCTGCGATAGGCGCGTTCCAGTTCTCCCGTCTTCTGCCGCACGCGGTCTTCCAGAGTTTCCGTCCACTGGCGGTTTTCCGCTTGCGCCTTCTTGAGTTCCTGGGTCATTTGGTTGAAGGAAACGGCCAGGCTGCCGATTTCGTCCTGGTTGGTTTCCGGCAGCAGATAATCCAGGTCGCCCTGAGCCACGGCGCGCGTGCCCTCGGTGAGTTGGCGCACCGGCTTGTGCACGGTCAGCCAGATCAGCCAGGCGGTGAACAGGCTCACCACCAGAAGCGAGGCAGCGGTGAAGACTATCGCCCGGCGCTCGTGCTGCGCCACGGCAAGGTCCATGGCGGCCAGCGAGAGGTTCGTGTCAAGCACTCCCAGCACCTGGCTGCCGCCGGTGTGGGCGTGGCAGGCGGCGTTCGAGCAATCCGCCTCGTTTTCGATGGGCCGGATCAGCCCCAGGACCCGTGTGCCGTCGCGCGCGCTGTAAATGCGCATCCGGTCCGGCCGGTCGAGCCGGGCCAGGGGTTGGGCCTGCGCGTGACAGGCGTAACACGCCTCCGCATTCTTATCCACGAACTGGCCCACTTCTTGGTCGTCGGTGGAAAAACTGATTTGCCCTTCTTTATTGAAAATGCGGATGCGGCTGATGCCATTTTCGTGCCCGATGGTGTTGATGATGTGGAACACATCCTCGCGCTGATTGCGCAGCATCGAGTAGCGAATGCTCCGGCGAATCGTGTCGCTGATGCGGTCGGCGCTCTGGAAGATGATTTCCTGCTGCGATTGCCGCCAAAGGCGCAGGTTCCAATAGCCATAGAGCGAGAAGAGGATCGCCATGCCCCCCACCACGCAGGCCGTCAACTTGATCGCGAGACTGTGAGTGATGCGCGTCATAAGTAAGTTCCAGTCGCCAGGTGCCAGGTGTCAGGTCAACGGCGCCGGGTTGGATATCTTCCCTGACACCTGATACCCGACACCTGACACCTGCTTTTCCATCACGTTCAGGTAGCGCACCGCCAGGCTGAAAAGCAGGAATCCCACACCCACAATCGAAAGGGTTACGGCCACCTCTGTCCAGCGGGGGAAGTAATGCACACCGGAGGAAGCCTCCATTCCGGTAATCGAGACGTTCAAGCGATTCAGCAGGAAGCCCGTGATCACCAGCACGGCGACGGCGAAAAGGCTATCGCGATCTTCCCGAACCTTGCGGAAAAGCAGCAACGTCAAAGGGATCAGCAAGCCCAGCGTAATCTCCAAGAGGAACAGGACCGTCTCCGTGGAGGGTTCGCGCAGGTGAGCGAGCGCCCCACGCCCCCAGAGATCCTGAAATTTCAGCAGGCCGTAAATTGCCAGCACCACGGCCATCGCCCGGCCCAACACTTCCAGCAAGGGCATCTCGATCTCCCGGCCAAAGGCGCGCGAACTCAGGTTGGATTCAAAAATCACCATTGCTAATCCCACGCTGACGGCGGAAATGAAAAAGAACACGGGCAGCAGCGGCGAATACCAATAGGGGTGGAGCTTGGTGGGCACGATTAAGTACAGGCTGCCCAGCGACGACTGGTGCAGAGTCGAGAGCATCACGCCGGCGATGACCAACGGAATCGTTACGGCTTTAACGATGCGGAGCGGTTTGTGCAGGTGGAAGCGTTCCAGGACCGCGGGGGAGAATTCCAGCGCCAACACCGTGAGGTAAAGCATCACACACCAGGCAACCTCAAACATCACCGAGTGCGGGTTCCACATCACCAGCGGGTGCCAAATGTTGTAAGGCTTGCCCAGGTCGAAGAGCAGCGCCACGGCCACCAGCGAGTAGCCCAGGAAGGCGGTGAGGATTGAAGGACGCAGCACGGGGTGGAAGCGCTCAATGTGGAAAACGTAAACAATCGCCGCCAGCGCGAAGCCACCTGCCGCCAAGCCCACCCCGCAGAGCACGTCGAAACCAATCCAGAGCCCCCATGGAAACTGATCCGACAGGTTGGTGGCGGCCCCCAGCCCTTTAGTGAAGCGCAGCAGCGTGGAATAAAAACCCGCCGCCAGAATCAACACCAGCACCACGCGCCAGAAGGTAAGTTTAGGAAACCTCGAGAAATTCATGATCAAACTCCGTAAATACTGTCCGTTGTCAGTGGTCCGTCTTAAGTTGCCAGGATTTGAGTTTCACATTTACCCTGACACCTGACACCTACTTCTCACTCTCCTCCGCCCTCGCCACCTCTTCGCGGCGGTTGGTTATCCACCAGATCCCGCCCAGAAGCATTCCTCCCAGGGTGACCACGTAGGGAATCTTGGAGAGCACCCGAAAGGTCAACAACGGCATGGGATCCCTCGGCAGATTGGCAGGCAAGCCCAGTTGCTCAAAGGGCACGGCGGAGAGATAGAGCACCGACGTGCCGCCCACCTCTTCCTTGCCGTAAATGTGCTGAAAATATTTTGCGGGTTCCTCGCGCAGCCGCTTTTCTGCTTCCTTGAGCAGTTCGCTGCGCTCGCCGAATATGCCGGCCTGCACCGGGCAGACCTCCGTGCAAGCGGGTTGCTGGCCCATTGCCTGCCGGGGCACGCACATGGTGCACTTCTTCACCTTAGGTAGGGCCACTTTCCATTCATAGCGCGGAACGCCGAACGGGCAGGCCATCATGCAATACCGGCATCCCATGCATTTGTCGGCGTCGTAAACCACCGGCCCCGCTGCGGTCTTGTGCAAAGCGCCCACAGGGCAAACCGACGCGCAGGTAGGTTCCTGGCAATGCATGCAGAATCGCCGGACAAAAATGCTGCCATGGGTCTGGACCACGTTCAGCGTGTCGGCGGACAATTTGCCGTCCACTTCCCCGTGGCTTTGGGCAAAAGTAACGAGGTCATCCTCGCGCAAGGGCTTGGCGGGCAGATCCTTTGGCAGCGCTGGGCTCGTCGAGGGGAAGATTGTTCACGATCTTACAGGCTGTAGCGCAGGCCCCGCAGCCGATGCAGCGTGTTGTATCAACCAGGATGGATTTGCTCATTTTTTAAACATCTCCGACGAACGACAGGATGGACTGTCTGTGACAAAAGTCCGACCCGTTAAATCTATAAGCACGCCATGTGCCGAGAAATTCATCAGTTGAACCTTACAAATGGGAATATTGTCCGAAATACTTGCAGCTAAGTTGCATTCAGTTTTGACTGATGTGAAATTACGCAATTGAACCAATCTTGGGAGAGGGAAACTCCGAGTGGGGTATGTGGCGGTGGGCCCGTCTGGAACGCCAACCTTGGATCACTTCCGATTGGGTGGCGATGCAGGCGTTGAGGAATTTCGCTCTACCCGGCGGCGTTTAGCGCGGGTCGCCTCTGGTGACACATTATTCTACTGCGATCCTGGCGGGCATCGACCACTTCTATGTATCGGCCATAATACATCAAATTGGAATCGTTCTGAGTACCCTGCCAAGCAGGCAGGACGACCATCAGATTGATATAACGCCATGCTCAAGAGACTGGCGGATAGTGATTTTCGGGCAAGAAGCGGTGTCATCAGGCGCGAAGATTTCGCGTATGTGCCAAGAGCGACATCTTCGGTATCGGACAAAATTGACAAGGCAACCTGGAGCAGTATGGTGACGTTGACAGAAGGGCCTCGCCGCCGCAGCGGCAAGGCCCTATTCGGTAAAGTCAGCGGCTGGTTCGCCCCCCCTTGAGTGTCTACACTTAAAGCTTAGGTTGCAGGGGGGCCGGTTGCGACATTGGCCCAATTGGATGACCTATAGGAGGCAAGCGCATAACGCGCACTCCGGTTCCGCTCAAAGTCACCGTCTGCCGGCCACCGCTGGCGTAGTCGATAATCGTAATCAAGCCGCTCCGGGGGCCAGTCGTCGTGGGCGTGAAGGTCACAGTGATCGTGCAACTGGAGTGCGCCGACGAGTACCCGCAAGTGTTCCCCACGCCGAAGTCGCCCGAAGCCGTGATGCTCGAGACCCGGAAAGTTCCTTCGCCATTGATCGTCAGGGTCACCGTCTGGCGGGCGCTGGTGGTGCCAACGTCCTGCGGGCCGAACGTGAGGCGGGTCGGAGAGAGACTGACCTCGGCCGGCAAAATCTTTGCCACGAAGCCGGCCCAGCAGCAGCCGCCTTTGGGGTTGGTCGTCTGGAATGCGCCGGGAGTGGTGATCAGGTCCGGGCCGATGGTATTGCCGGCAAGATAGATGTCGCCGGCGGAATCGACTGCCAGCCCGGCGGGATTCTCGGTGTCGAGCCCGTCGGATCCGATGATTGTGGAGAACAGCAAGTTCGCGCCCGTGGGGTCGAGTTCGGCGACCAGCACCTGCCTGTCCCCGCCGGTTGCGGCCGGCTCAACGGGATTGACCATATGGGAAACCCGGATTGGGTTGCCCCATGATATAGACGTTCCCGTTCCCATCCAACTGGATGGGGCCCGTAAAGAATAACGCGTCGCTGCCATCGGCCTTAGCGTCTCCCACGAAGGTGGACCAGAGGATGGCGGTGGCGGTCGGATTCAGCTTGGTCACGTGGGCCGCCGCGCAGTTCTGCCCATTCGGCCCGCAGACGGTCGAATAAGCGCCGGCCGTCACGGGAAAATCCGGAGAATTGGTATATCCGACGATATAGGCATTGCTGGCGCTATCGATGGTGATGCCGCTGATGTAGTCGCCTAAGGCTTCGAGTGTGCCCGCCCAGGTAGGTGGCGTAGGCCAGCGATGCTCCACCGGTGGAAGTGACCGGATTGAACTTGGCGATGAAGCCGCGCCAAGCCTCCACATAGGTTCCACCGCTGCCCAGAGGACCGCCGGTGGGCTGAATGACGCCGGCGGTCGTCGGCAGGTTGCCGGCCGTGGTCTCGCCGACCAGATAGAAGTAGCCGTTTGCATCCACCGCGACCCCGGTGCCATACGTGCCGCCGCAGCCGATAGGCACGTAAATCCGTTCAAGTCGCCGAAGATAGTGGAATAGAGCAGTTGGGCGCCGGTGGGATCGAACGCCGCGACGAAGGCGTATTGGGGCGAGCGCCCGCCAGTTTCGGTTCCGCTGATTACCGCGCCGCTGGTGGTGGGAAAGCAGCCTTGGTAGTCGTAGAACGTGTCGCAATACTCGTTCTCGTTGCCGGCAATGTAGGCGCGGCCGGCGCTATCCACGGCAATGGCGGTTGCGTACGCATACGCGTAGCCGCCAAGAAATGTCGAGTAGACAAGGCCGGTTCCGGTGGGATTCAGCTTGGTCACAAATGCGGATGCGTTACTGCCGCCGCAACTTGCTGACGGGGGCGTCGGTGGATTGGTAAGGAACTGGGTCGCAGATTGTCTGGTACGCTCCGGGGGTTATCGGGAAATTGGGCGAGTTGGTCTCGACCGGTCACGTAGGCATTGCCACTGGAGTCCACCGCTATGGCGTAGGCGTAGTCATAGCCGTTGCCGCCCAAATAGGTGGAATAAACCAGCGAACTGCCATCCGGGACTGAATTTGGTTACAAAGGCCGAAGGCCAATCCGGGCGACGGGACTGCCTGCCAGCCCTTTGCCGGAGGCGCGCTTTGATAAGGGTTCTTCGTCGGGAAGTCGATCGAGTAGGTGTAGCCCGTCACATACGCGCTACCCGCGCTGTCCACCGCGAGGCCCTGCGACGTACCGACCGCAATGTCACCGGGTCCGGTCGCCAGCCCGATGTGATCGGTGCCGCTCCCGGCAAGATAGCTGGCATAGCTGAGCACGGGATCGATGATCAGCGCCCTGGAATGGTCGTAGCTGCCAAGCCGGAAGCGGACCTGGTTCCCGGCCACGGCGAACGACCCTTCGACGCTGGTCTTCGTGTCTCCATCCATCTGGTACAGCACCGGCTTCTTGAAGCTGGCCGGCCCGTTGGGCCGCAGCTCAGCGCCAGATTGCCCTCCGCGTCGACGCTGGCGCGGGCGCCGTCGATCTGCCAGGCGATGCGGCTGGGGTCGGCGCCGGGGGCGACCACAAAGTCGTACTCCAACTGGCGCTGATTCCCGTAAAAGACCAGGTCCACGCCGGGGTAGACCTGCGCGATACTTGACCTTGCCATAGGTGGGGATGCCGGAGCGCCAGTTCTTCGGGTCGTTGCCGATGAAGTAGCTCACCACGCCGGGCTGCGGGTCGACTCCGACGGCGGCAGCGCCGCTATTTGCCCCGATCAGGCTCATGCGCAGGGTATCGACGGACGCGGCTTGGGGTTTGCTGCCCGCGCCTCGGATGAGGGTGCCGGTTTCTGCCGCTCCAGGTTCAGGACCACCTTGCCCGGAGTGAGGAAGAGCGCGTAGCCGGAGCCGCGCGAAAGAAACTGAACCGGGGAGGCCGTCTGCCCCTGGTTCGGCTTCAAAACTGAGAGGAATCTTGCCGTAATGGGCCGCCACCCGGTTGCGGGCAGCGGTGGCAGCCGGCGTTGGCGAGGCAGCCCCGGCCGGGGAACTCGCGGCGGCCGCAGCCCCGCAGGTTAGGAACAGGCTGATGGCCAGGACGTTGGCCATGCGCCATCCATGGCGCCAGGACAACCCCTTGGGGTTGAGATGAGTGCGAAGCAGACTCTGGGCGTAATCGAACACTTTCCTGAACATTTTCTTCTCCTCCCTAGGGACAGATTTCTTTTTGCTGCTTCACTCAGACAGCGCAAAACAGAGAAAAAATGCCTCATTTTTCTTGCGGAGGCGAATTGCCGGTGGGAAAGGCCTATCCAGAGGATGTGAAAACAGAGGAAAAGGTGGTAGGCTGGCGCTGGGAGAGATTCAGGCGCACCGCGCGCAGGAGGCGATTGTGCAGCCAGCCAAGGGAGAAATCACTTTACTTTTGGCAAAGTGGAAGGACGGCGAGCCGTCAGCCTTTGAGGAACTGATGCCGCTTGTCTACCCCCACCTTCGGGAGGTGGCCGCGGCCTATATTCGCCGCGAGCGCAATCCCGACGTTCTGCAGGCAACGGCCCTGGTCCACGAGCTTTATCTCCGGCTGCTGAACCAGAAGAAGGCCGCGTGGGACGACCGCCAGCATTTCTATACCTTCGCCGCCAAGGTAATGCGCATGATCCTGATCGACCACGCGCGCGAAAGCCAAGCGCAGATGCGGGGCGGCGGCTATGATCGCATCCCTCTCAGCGACGACCTCCTGTGGGTCAATATCGGCAGCCCGGAACTGCTGGACCTGAACCACGCGTTGGACGAGCTGGGCGCGCTCGATGCCTACAAGGTCCAACTCGTCGAATTGCGCTACTTTCTGGGTTGCACTGCCGAGGAAACAGCGGACCTGATGCAGGTATCCAAGTCCACCGTCGATCGCGACCTGAAATTCACCAAAAGCTGGCTGTACCGGCGCATCCACCCGGGCATCGTCGAGGATGCTGCCTGATGCCGGTATCCGAGTCCACCGTCGATCGCGACCTGAAATTCACTAAAAGCTGGCTGTACCGGCGCACCCACCCAGGCGTGGTCGAGGATGCAGTGAGACTGTGATTCAGTTTGGCTCCGGTCCACGCAGTCTGATGTTAGGGGTTACAAGCCACGGACGGGGTTGTCGCTCCGATGGACCAAACGACGGAAAGGTTTCTGCGGATTGAGGCGATCTTCCACGAGGCTCTCGCGGCTCCCGATGAAGCGCGGGAGGATTTGATTGAGACCCAATGCCACGAGGACCGTGCGCTCGCAGCCGAGGTGCGCTCGCTGCTCGATGCCTGCAAGGCGGAAGAGCAACTGACGGCATCCCGCCGGTTGGAGCCGGAGGCTGGCCGGGACAATCAGCCGGGTCGCAAGCGAGTCGGGCCCTATGAGCTTGACCGCCTGCTGGGACGCGGCGGCATGGGCGCCGTCTATCTGGCGCATCGCGCCGACGGGCAGTTCGAGCAGAAGGTCGCCATCAAACTCATCGACCTGCCCCTGGCGACCGATCTGTTTCGGGAAAGGTTCCGCCAGGAGCGGCAGATTCTGGCCGAGCTCCAGCATCCGTATATTGCCCGCCTGCTGGATGGCGGCGTTACCGCCGACGGCGACTTGTATCTGGTGATGGAGTACGTGGATGGAGTTCCCATCCATCGCTTCTGCGAAGAGCGGCGTCTTTCTGTGCCTCAACGGATCGCGCTGTTCATGCGCGTCTGCGAGGCCGTCCAGTTTGCCCACCAGAACTTCGTCGTCCACCGCGACCTGAAGCCGGATAACATCCTGGTGGCCGAAGACGGCACTCCCCGGTTGCTGGACTTTGGAACGGCCAAGCTGCTCTCTCCGTCTCTCGCCGGGCCGGACAGCAAACTTACCCGCGAAGGATATCTGTCCTTTACTCCGCAGTACGCCAGCCCGGAACAGGTGTTAGGCAATCCCATCACCACGGCATCGGACACCTACTCGCTGGGCGTTCTGTTGTATCTTCTGCTGACGGGAACGCTGCCCTATGAACTCAAGGAACTTACTACGGCGGAGATGCTGCGCGTGATCTGCGAAGAACCTCCGCGCAGGCCGGCGCAAGCGGCGGGCTCCCACAAGCGGCTCGATGCCGATCTGGAAGCGATCCTGCTGAAGGCTCTGCGCAAGGAACCGCAGGAGCGTTATCTCACCGCCGAGCAACTGGCCTCCGATCTTCGCGCCTATCTCGAAGGGCTGCCGGTGGCGGCGCGCCGCGGCACGCTGCGGTATCGAGCCGGCAAGTTCATCCGCCGCCACCGGTTGGGCCTGGCGGCAGCGGCGCTGCTGGCCGCCACGCTGATCGCGGGCGTTGCGGGCGTGTTGTGGCAGGCCAGAGTGGCCAATGAGGAGCGGCGCAAGGCCGAGGCGCGCTCCGCGGACCTGCGCCAGTTGAGCAACAGCCTGCTCTCCGAATTGGATGAGGCGATCAAACAACTGCCCGGCTCCACCGGCGCACAGAAGCTGCTGGTCACGCGCGTGCTCGAACACCTGGACCGCATGGCCAAGGACGCACAGGGCGACCGCCAGACCCAACTCGATCTGGTGGATGCGTATACACGGCTGGGGAATATTCAAGGCAATGCCTACGATCAGAATCTGGGCGATCCCGCCGGGGCGTTTGCCAGCCTCGGTAAAGCTCTCGCCATCGCCGGGCCGCTGGCGGCCTCCGATTCCAAGGACCGCGAAGCGATTCGGGCGCTGGCCCTGGTGGAGCAATCGCGCAGCGAGATTCTGTGGCAAACCGACAAAACGCCGGAGGCGGTTCCCGTCATGCGGGAGGCCCTGAAGAGCTTTGACGCCTTGGCGGCGGACCCTCATGCCTCTGCCGCGCTGATCTACGAGGCTGCTTCCGCCTATGGCACCCTGGGCGACGAGTTGGGACAAAGCGGCACCGCCAGTCTCGCGGATTCTGCCGGGGCTGTCGCCGCCTATCGCCAGTCTCTGGCGCTGGACGATCGCGCTCTCGGCATCGATCCGAATTTCCTTGCGGGCAAGCGGGGTCTCTCCATTACCCGGATGAAGATCGGCAGCGTGGAGATGACGACCGATCCCGCGGAGGCGCTCAAGGAGTTTCAGGCTGCTTTGCAGAGCGCGGATGCGCTGCCCAAGGCCGAACAGGGCAGCCTGCCCACCCTGCGGATGCGCATCATGCTGCTTCGCAAAGAGGGAAACGCCCTGGTTCAGTTGGGGGAATACTCCCAGGCCATGGCGCACTTTGCTGAAATTGTCCCGATGAACCAGCGCCTTGCGGCAGCAGACCCGCACGACTTGCGCGCCCTTGCCGACCTGGAGGTTGCCCTGGACGATGAGGCGGAAGGCTTTGAGGCTGCCGCTGATCCCGCCTTGGCGGTCGCCCTCGGTGACCGGCGCCGGAACCTTGCCGCCGCGGAGAAGCTATTGGCCCAGGTGGTAGACCTCACGGAAAGGATGCTGAAACAAGACCCCTCCAACGAGAACTGGAAGGCGCTTCGGGCCGACGCGCAAGTGCGCCTCGGGACCATTCAGTCAATCCTGCGCACCCCGGGAGACTCCGCCTCGCTGGCGCAAGAGGGCATTGCCGTTCTGAGGGATATAGCAAAGAAGGATCAGGTCTCCCCGATGGTCCTCGACCAGGCCGCGAATGCTTTCTTGAGGTAGAGCCGGCCTCCCTCCGAAACCCCGGATTTGCCGTGGCTCATGCGCCGAGCGCGAGGTGGCGATGAGCCATGGAAAGACGCCCTCCAGGCTGCTGACCCTGGCCCAGGCCTATCGGGCCTCCGGCCAGATGGAGAAGAGCCGCGCCACCGCAAAGGAAGGCCTGGCGCTGCTGCCGGCCCTGCCTGCCGGGAAGCGTGAAGCCGAACATCCGCAAGCTGCTCGAAAACGAAGCGCCGACCCGCTTCTGAACAATTGTCGGCCCTTCGCGCTCTCCCCCCGTTGATGGACCGCCGTCCGCCTCTGGCGATCTCATCAAGGCACGAACTGGCGTCAGCACGCGGAACCCATCGCCTGGCAGCAGAACTGAACTTCTTAAACCTTCATTATCCTCGCGGCTACCCTGAGAACGGCAATCTTGGGTCACGTTCGGCAGTACGACGATACCGGAGTTGAGGGAATTCGCTCTACCCGGCGGCGTCACTGAGGGTCTATCTTGGCCGCTGGCCATTTCCAGGGAGGCAGGTTTATCCCGCCACTCGGTAGCGGTGAGGTGCCTCCTCGCCAGCAAGCAAATGTGACAAAACGAATTCGATATTTGGCAACCCTTAGTGTCTGCGTATATACTGCGGCCCGCGAGGAATCATCCATGCCAGGCAATCATAATGAAATCGAGCGGCGGCTCTGGGACGCTGCTGATGAACTGCGCGCCAACTCCAAGCTGAAGTCTGCGGAATATTCCGTCCCCGTGTTGGGGCTGATCTTCCTTCGTTTCGCCGACCACAAATTCAGCCAGGCGGAAAAAGAGCTGGCCAACAAGGGCTCACAGCGGCGCTTCGTGAACAAGACGGATTATCAGGCGCGTGGCGTGATGTATCTTCCGCCCAACGCGCGTTTTTCCCATCTCTTGAAATTGCCCGAGGGTGCGGATACCGGCAAAGCCATCAACGAGGCGATGAAGGCCATCGAGGCGGACAACGAAGACCTGAAGGACGTCCTTCCCAAGACCTACAACCGCCTGGAAAACTCCACGCTGGTTGAGCTGCTGAAGACCATGAGTTCGATCCCCATGGATATTGAAGGCGACGCCTTTGGCAAGATTTACGAATACTTCCTGGGCAAATTCGCCTTGAGCGAAGGGCAAAAGGGCGGCGAGTTTTTTACTCCCACCTCGCTGGTCAAACTGATCGTGGAGGTCATTGAGCCTTACCACGGGCGCATTTTTGATCCCGCCTGCGGCTCGGGCGGCATGTTTGTGCAGAGCGCGCGGTTTGTGGAGAACCACAAGAAGAACCCGGACGCGGAAATCATGGCCTACGGGCAGGAGCGGGTGGCGGAAACCATTCGGCTGTGCAAGATGAACCTGGCGGTGCACGGCCTCTCCGGAGACATTCGCCAGGCCAACACCTATTACGAGGATATTCACCAAAGCGTGGGCAAGTTTGACTTCGTGATGGCCAATCCGCCCTTCAATGTAGACAAGGTGGATAAGGAGAAGATCAAGGACGATCCGCGCTTTCCCCTCGGCATGCCCAAGGCGGACAATGCCAATTATCTTTGGATTGAGATCTTTTACAGCGCCTTGCGCGCCAACGGCCGGGCGGGTTTTGTAATGGCGAATTCCGCCGCCGACGCACGC
Organism: uncultured Acidobacteriota bacterium; assembly: GCA_963810005.1. Classification (GTDB taxonomy): domain Bacteria; phylum Acidobacteriota; class Terriglobia; order UBA7540; family UBA7540; genus Bog-366. The sequence goes on along the minus strand of CAWELY010000006.1, from coordinate 211,341 downwards.
GGCACGGAGCTGGAAATTCGCCGGAAGCTGATTGAATCGGGCGGGGTGGATGTGATGATCTCCATTGGCTCCAATTTCTTCTACACCGTGACACTGCCGTGCACGTTGTGGTTTTTGGATCGGGGGAAAGCCGCGCCGGCCCAGGGCGTTGGGGGGAGGGCAAGCCCACCCCTGCAGCCGCGGGATGATGGCCGACCCGGCCATGGGGGGCAGGGCAAGCCCAGCCCCTACGAAAGGCACGGTATTGTTTATCGACGCACGGCAGACGTTTACGCAGATTGACCGCGCCCACCGCGAATTTACGGAGGAACAAATCCAGTTCCTCGCCAACATTGTGAGGTTGTACCGCGAAGAGCCGCTGGCGGCGTTTATTGACGCAGAGACTAAAAAGCAGTTCCCCAAGGGCAAGTACAAGGATGTGCCTGGTCTGTGCAAGGTGGCGACCGTCAAGGAAATTGAGGCCCAGGGCTGGAGCCTGAATCCCGGGCGATACGTGGGCGTAACGGAACGCGCGGCGGATGACATCGATTTCAAGGAAAGATTGGAAGAATTGAACGAGGAACTCGAAACCCTGAACGCCGAAGCACGGGAATTGGAAGAGCGTATCGCCGAAAACGTGGCGCAATTATTGGAGTAGGGGGAGGGCAAGCCTTCCCCGGCCGCGTATAGTAGGGGTAGGGCTTGCCCTACCCTAGACGATGGTCGATACGACCATGGGGGCGTAGGGGCTGGGCTTGCCCTGCCCTGGATGATGGCCGGGACGGCCATGGGGGGAGGGCAAGCCCACCCCCTACAAGTAAGCCGACAGCCCGCGGAGGAATCGTAGGGGTGGGGCTCGCCCCACCCTGGCGGGCCAATGGCCTGCTGAAGAGGGGGCGGCGAGCCGTCCGCCCGATAACGAAAAAATATGGGGATTGTCGAGGTATAAATCTGTGATTCCGGGCAATGCCAAACAATGGGTTTTTCTCCCCCTCGGAGATTTCGCAACATTTCGTAACGGGGTGAATTATAACAAGGGCAATTTTGGGAAAGGCATAAAGGTAATTAACGTCAAGGACTTTCAGGATTACAGCATTGCATCATATAACGAGTTGGATGAGATCAATCCTCACGGTATAGTCCGCGAAGAGAGTCTATTGCAAGATGGGGATATTCTCTTCGTTCGCTCCAACGGTAATCGTGATCTGATTGGGCGTAGCCTTTTCATTAGTGGCATCAGCGAGCCCGTGACCCACTCCGCGTTCACTATTCGGGCTCGGATCGCCTCACGCCTTGCCCTTCCACGTTTTTACGCGTACTTATTCCGGTCTTCGACATTCAGAAGGACCCTTTCCGCGCGGGGTAGCGGGACAAATATTTCCAATCTCAATCAAGACCTGCTCTCACAATACGAGGTAGCGGTCCCACCGGTAGAGACTCAGCGCAAAATCGCCGCCATCCTTTCCGCCTACGACGACCTGATTGAAAACAACACGCGGCGGATCAAGATTCTGGAAGAGATGGCGCAGGCGCTCTACCGCGAGTGGTTCGTCCACTTCCGCTTTCCGGGGCATGAGAAGGTTAAGATGGTGGCGTCGCCAATCGGATCAGTACCGAAAGGTTGGGATGTAAAACCAATTACCGACGCGGTTGCAGTTAGCCCGCGAACCGTCGTTCCAAAGGAGGGTGAGAAGCCCTTTATACCAATGACGAGTCTTTCGAACGACTCCATGCTGATTGACGATATTGAATCGCGCACTGGCAACGGCGGCTCAAAGTTCATGAACGGAGACACCCTTTTTGCTCGGATAACTCCATGCCTCGAAAATGGCAAGACGGCGTTTGTGCAATTTCTGCCTTCCCCGGAACGTGTTGCCTTTGGGTCTACGGAGTTCATTGTGTTGCGCTCGAAGACCCTCTGCCCGGAACTGGTTTACCTCATTGCTCGGTCGAACGAGTTCCGCGACAATGCCATTAAGAGCATGTCGGGTGCGACAGGTAGACAGAGGGTACAGGAACAGTGCTTCAATAAGTTCTTATTCGCACATCCGGATCAACAAACGGTATCAACGTTTTCGAAGGTCATCTCGCCACTCTTTCGAAACGTATATATGATCGCGACCAAGAACAAGAACCTTCGCCGCACCCGCGACCTGCTGTTGCCCAAGCTGATCTCGGGTGAAATTGATGTGTCGAATCTCGACACCCGGACGTAGGGGTAGGGCTTGCCCTACCCTCGCGGGCCAGTGGCCCGCCGAAAAGGCGGATGGCCGATACGGTCATGAGGGGAGGGCGAGCCCTCCCCCTACGATCGGCAGCGGGCCAGCGGCCCGCCAGCCGCCGCACCCGCGACCTGCTGTTGCCCAAGCTGGTCTCGGGTGAAATTGATGTGTCGAACCTCGACACCCGGACGTAGGGGTAGGGCTTGCCCTACCCTCGCGGGCCGGTGGCCCGCCGAAAAGGCGGATGGCCGATACGGTCATGAGGGGAGGGCGAGCCCTCCCCCTACGATTGGCAGCAGGCCAGCGGCCCGCCAGCCGCCGCACCCGCGACCGGCTGCTGCCCAAGCTGGTCTCGGGTGAAATTGATGTGTCGAACCTCGACACCCGGACGTAGGGGTAGGGCTTGCCCTACCCTCGCGGGCCAGTGGCCCGCCGAAAAGGCGGATGGCCGATACGGTCATGAGGGGAGGGCGAGCCCTCCCCTACGATCGGCAGCGGGCCAGCGGCCCGACGGAGAGGGGACGGGAAATATGACCTACGATCCGCGCATACATCATCGACGTTCTATTCGTTTACGCGGATATGATTACGCCGGTGGCGGCGCGTATTTCGTCACCCTTTGCACCCAGGACAAGAAATTCCTTTTCGGGCAAATCGTTGAGGGTGAAATGATATTGAGCGAGGAGGGGAGCATAGTTCAGAGAATCTGGGATACGTTGCCGCAGCGGTTCGGGTCGCTGGTTCTGGATGCTTTTCAGATGATGCCCAACCATTTGCACGCGATTTTTGGTTTGCCGGGGCCGGGATTGGAGCCGGCCTTGGCGGTGGCCACAGGCGCCCCCATTGTTCAACCCACCCCCGCAAATTTTGTGGGTCGGGTGCATAGGAATGAGGATCGTAGGGGTAGGGCTTGCACTACCCTTGATGATTCGACGGTGATTGGCACGGAGGGGAGGGCAAGCCCTCCCCCTACAGGTCGACGCATAAGTATGGGCGACGTGGTGGGAGGGTTTAAGTCGATCAGCACTATTGCCCTGAACAAATTCGTGTCGCGCCCGGGGGCACACCCTCTGCATGAGAATTTCTACGAGCACATCATCCGTGACGTCAGCGAGTTAGAGGCCATTCGGGATTACATCATCCACAACCCGCAACGATGGATGGAAGACCCGGAGAACCCGGAATGGCCAGGGGAAGGGACGTAGGGGTAGGGCTTGCCCTACCCTGGCGGGCCAGTGGCCCTTTGATGAGGGGGCGGCAAGCCGTCCCCCTACGATCGATGGTCGACGCGACCATAAGGGGAGGGCAAGCCCTCCCCCTACTCATGCACGGGCGGTAAGCCGCCCATTTACACGGCAATGAAAACCACAGACTACTCCGAAGACGCACTGGTTGAGCAGCCCGCCATTGAGCTGTTTGGCAAACTGCGGTGGGAGACGGAGAACTGTTTTCACGAGTTCGACCACGGCGCGAGTCCCCTGGGCCGGGACTCCAAAGGCGAGGTAGTCCTGGTTCCCCGCCTGCGGGCCGCACTCAGGCTCCTCAATACCAAGCTTCCAATGGAAGCAATCAACCTTGCCATCGAAGAACTCACCCGTGGCCGCAGCACCATGAGCGCGGCAGCGGCCAACCGGGAAATCTACCGCCTGCTGAAAGACGGCGTGAAGGTAACGTACAAAACCGACGACGGCGAAGAATCGAGCGACACGGTAAGGGTCATCGACTGGAATTCTCCCCGGAACAATGACTTCTTTCTCGCCTCCCAGTTCTGGATCATGGGGGAGATGTACGAGCGCCGGGCGGGCCTGGTGGGATTCGTCAACGGATTGCCGTTGGTCTTCATCGAACTCAAAGCCGCGCACAAAGCCGTGGAGTCAGCCTATCAGAGCAACCTGTGCGACTACCGCGACGCCATTCCGCACGTCTTCTGGTACAACGCCTTGACCATTCTCTCCAACGGAAGCGAAAGCCGCATCGGCAGCATGACGGCGGAATGGGAATACTTTGCCGAGTGGAAGCGAATCAACGACGAAGGCGAGCAGGGAATCGTGTCGCTGGAAACCATGATCCGCGGAACGTGCGACAAGGATAAGCTGCTCGATCTGGTGGAAAATTTCACGGTGTTCGAGGAAAAGGGCGGCGGACTGGCAAAAAAAATCGCCAAAAACCACCAGTACCTGGGCGTAAACAATGCCATCCATGCGCTTCTGGCCATCCATAACAATCAAGGCAAATTAGGGGTCTTCTGGCACACTCAGGGCAGCGGCAAAAGCGTTTCCATGGTGTTCTTTGCCCAGAAAGTACTCCGCAAGCTGCCGGGCAACTGGACGTTTGTCATTGTCACCGACCGCCAGGATCTCGATGACCAGATTTACAAAAACTTTGCCAATGTGGGTGCGGTAACGGAAAAGGAAGCTCACGCGGAGAGCGGCAAAGGTTTGCAGCGTTTGCTCCAGGAAGACCACCGCTACATCTTCACGCTGATCCAGAAATTCGGTGCGGAAAAAGGGCAGAAGTACCCGAAGCTCTCCGACCGCCCGGACATTATCGTAATGACGGATGAGGCGCATCGCAGCCAGTACGACACCTTTGCCCTGAATATGCGGAATGCCCTCCCCCATGCCGCGTTTATCGGTTTTACGGGAACACCGCTGATGGTGGGTGAAGAAAAGACCCGCCAGGTGTTTGGCGACTACGTCAGCATTTACAACTATCAGCAGTCGACGGAGGATGGGTCCACCGTTCCCCTCTTCTACGAAAACCGCATTCCCGAGCTTCAGCTCACCAATCAGGACCTGAACGAAGATATCTATGAAGTGGTGGAAGGGGCGGAACTCGACGAGGACCAGGAAAAGAAGCTGGAACGGGAATTTGCCCGCCAATACCACCTGATTACGCGCGACGATCGCCTGGAGAAAATCGCCGCCGACCTCGTAGAGCACTTCATGGGGCGCGGCGAGATGGGCAAGGCCATGGTGGTTTCCATTGATAAGGCCACCGCCGTCAAAATGTATGACAAGGTGCAGAAGTATTGGAAGGTGCACCTTGCGCAGCTTCGCAGCGAATTGGCGACGACAAAGGAAAGCGAACGGCTCCTGCTGGAGAATAAGATCCATTACATGCAGGAAACGGATGTGGCCGTGGTGGTGTCGCAGTCGCAGAACGAAATTAAAGAAATGAAGAAAAAGGGAGTGAACATTGAACCCCACCGCAAGCGCATGGTGAAGGAGGACCTGGACACGGAATTCAAGAAGGACGATAGCACCTTCCGCATCGTTTTCGTCTGCGCCATGTGGATGACGGGGTTTGACGTGCCCTCGTGCTCCACCATTTATCTCGACAAGCCGATGCGGAACCATACCCTGATGCAAACCATCGCCCGGGCAAACCGGGTATTTCGCGATAAGGTAAACGGCCTGATTGTGGATTACGTGGGGGTATTCCGGGATTTGGAGAAGGCGCTGGCCATTTACGCGCCGAGCGCGGGCGGTGTGGCCAGTCCGGTGAGGGGCAAAGGGGAGCTGGTGGCGCTGCTCAAACAGGCCATCGATGCGGCAACGGCGTTTTGCACGGAACAGGGGATCAATCCGCAAAGCATTATTTCCGCTGTGGGCTTCGCGCGGGTAAAACTGCTGGACGACGCGGTGGCGGCCATCTTGGTGAATGATGAGACCAAGCGGAAATACGGATTGCTGGCGGAAGATGTGGCCAGAATGTTCAAGGCTGTCAAGCCGGACCCGGCGGTGAACGAGTTTCTTCCCGTATGCGTCCTGTTCGCCGTTATCGATGAAAAGATTCGCTCCCTCGCGCGCCCGGCGGATATCTCCAGCGTCATGGCGGGTGTTGAACAGGTCCTGGATAAGTCGATTGCCGCTGAGGGCTACGTGATCGAGGCGGAAAAGCCCCTGGACTTGAGCAAGCTGGATGTGGACAAGCTAAAGGCCAAGTTTTCCAAGGGCCGCAAGCAGATTGAGGCGGAAAAGCTCCGGGGGGCCTTGAACAGCAAACTTCAGACGCTGATTAAATTCAATCGCACGCGGATGGATTATCTGGACAAGTTCCAGAAGATGATCGATGAGTACAACGCCGGAAGCTTGAATATCGAAGAGTTCTTTAAGCAGCTCATCGTCTTTACCAAGGATTTGAACGAAGAGGAAAAGCGCGGGATCGCCGAAAATCTGAGCGAGGAAGAACTGGCCATCTTCGACCTGCTTACCCGGCCGCAAATGAAGTTAAGCAAGAAGGAAGAACAGCAGGTCAAAAAGGTGGTCAAAGACCTCATCGAAAGACTCAAGACTGAAAAATTTGTCCTCGATTGGCGAAAACGGCAGCAATCCAGGGCAGCGGTACGCATTTGCATCGAAGAGACCCTCGACCAACTACCCCGTGTGTACACGCCTGAGGTTTTCCAACAGAAATGTGAATTAACCTACCAGCACGTCTACGACTCGTACTTTGGCTCGGGCGCGAGTATTTACCATGCGTGGGGGTAGGGCTCGCCCTACCCCCGTCGATGGCCGATACGACCATCAGGGGGCGGCAAGCCGATCCCTACAATCCGGTGGCGAGCTGGCACAAGCGCAGATCTTGTCTTGCGAGGCAGGCTTCCCTTTGGCGCCTGGTGGGGGGAGGACGCTTCGGATTGGTCGAGAAATTACGCAGTCGGTCAAGGGGCTTGTGAAAAGAACTACCAACCCGCATTTCTCGAAGCGGTGAAAAAATAAACAAGCTCACGCAGAGACGCTGAGACGCAGAGATTCGCAAAAAACAACAGATTTGTTTTCTTTTTGGCCTCTGCGACTTTGCGCCTCTGCGCGAAATGCTTTTGCTCGTCCTGGAAATTTTTCACGGCTTCTGAGCGTGCCCGTTCCTGCAAATCCAGAAAAGACGCGCTTCACTAGAGGCACTAAGCCCGATGAAGGAACTTCGCCTCGAAGTCGCTCCAGGCGGCCGGGCCGAGTTCTATGAGGCAGCCCATGGCCGGAAGTCCTCCGTCCTGACTGGTAACGCCGAGGGCCAAGTCGGGCGAGATTTGCGCGAAGATGAACTCGCGGAAGCGCACAAATTCGCTTTCGAGCCACATGGTGGCCTGCTCACCGAAGCGCACGCTGAGGGGCGGACTTCTCCACACGGGTGGGGTTAAGGTAACAGATCCAGCCGCTTCCATAGGGGTCGGAGCTCAACAACTCCGGTTCATCGGCGAGGCGGCTGTTCACGGCCATCACCCGGCCGGTTATGGCCGAGGGAATAGTGACGGCGCACCCATTGTGCTCCAGGCGGAAGAGCGGCTGCCCGGCGGTCACCTGGTCGCCAACTTTGGGCAGGATGATTCGGCGGACGGCTCCCACCGCGCGCACGATCAAGGCGTCGGCGCCAATTTCCAATCCGCCCGTAGGATCGGGTTTAACCCAGGTGTGTTGGTTCGCGAGGTGAACGCCTTCCGGCACTCGGCACAACGCCTCAAACCCGTACCCCATGGCCTCGGCGGCGCGACGCGTGGCCCGCGCCGGCTGCGCCACCCGCCATGCCTGCCACTTCTCAACTGCCAGGTCCGTCAGGACCAGGCTTACGAACATGAATGCCACAAAAATTGCGACCATGATTAGCCTCCAGACACACTTCGAGCTTTGCCCCCGCTGGCCACCTTACGAGCGTGGCTTTAGCCGAGCAGCATTTCCTGGACGAACTTTTCCCACTGGAATTCAGGGACCAGGCTCAACACGTCCCCAATGGCGTGACCGCCGTCTTGCAGACGAGCCTCCGAACCGGGGCTGAGGCGCGTGTGGAGCGCGCCGACGGATTCCTCCATCCAGCGCTGCGCCAGCCGTCCGTGCAGCAGGTTCTTCATGTTGCCGTCCACCGCCGGGGCTTGCACGGCCACCAGCCAGCCCACGCCGTAAGGATCCTGATGAGCGAGGGAAGGATCGCGGAGGACCTCGGGATTGACCTCGACCACTTCGCCCTCGATGGGCGAGAGCATTTCGAAGCGATGGCTGCCACGGCCGATCGTCCAGCCGCGCTCACCTTGCCGCAGCCAACGGCCTCGCGCCGGCAGATCGATCTGATCGATCTGGCCCACCACGCCGCGCGGCGAAATCATCCAGGCCGACGCGCACCAATTGGCGCGATTCTTTCATCGCCCAAGTGTGCCCAGGGTGGTAAGCAAGGTGGGCGGGCGCCTTGAACCCTCCCACGACGTTCATCGGAAAGGCCGGCGCCTTCTTCCCGCGCTTCCGGCGCCGCGCTCTTCACTTCCATACGGCGCGCCTGCCGCCTCTGCAAGTAGTAGTCGTGCGCAACCACAAGAATGAACATTACCAGAACCAGTGTGAGAACCATTTGCCACTCCGCAGTGCTCAGCCACCTTGCTACGAAGCGAAGCACTCGAAACTCACCTGTGCTAAAGGCAAGCCAGGGGCCATTGCCAAGCGTTTAATAGGAGCATTCAGAAGCTTACAAAGCACTTTGATAGTTATAGTTACGCGAAAGTACGGAAACCCTATAGAAAGGGACAAATAGGCAGAATTCTTAGGCCATCGTTGCGTTTCTCAATAGTGGTCTTGATGAGACCAACTGATAACCACCTAAGAGGTGTGTTTTCTAGTGGATGCTTCGCTGTTGCACAACGCAACGGCGACCATTTAGAAATTCAACATACCAAGGCCTGGCTGAATTGCTGTCCGCCATGCCGTATCATGGCCCGCGTTGGACCACTTCGGCAGGCAATTGCGGGGAAAAGTCCGCCAAACTTTCGCTAAGGTGTGCGGCCTCAGCCGGGGTCACGGCGTAAAACGAAACCGTATCTCCCCCCAGAATGACGTTATTGGGATCGTCCATCTGCCACTCGAATCCATGCCGGCGGGACCATCGCGCCGAACCAACTATCGTAAATGATGGCGATGCGGGTCCCGGTTTGTTTTGAAAGGCGCTCGATGTCGCCGACAGCATAGGTATGTTTTTGTCTCGCTGCCGGCCACCTCAGCGTTGGCCAGCCCCAATAAATCCAGGCAATGGATATCGGCAAGGAAATTGACCGCGCCGATGTCATTCAGCGCCACGGTGGAATTCTGATAGTACCGGCGGACAAACAACCCCATTTGGTACTGCTGCTCGTAGATATTCGTGGTGCACTGGGGAAGGAACCAAAGAAGCCGTCCTCCCTTCATCGCCAGCGGGAAGAAAAGCAGAAGGGCCAGGGCGCCGCAGGCAAGATTTTTGGGAGCGGTCCATGTGGACAGAGACGAGCGGCGATGGCCAGTGGGGCACGATGACGGGGATTTGCAGGGCCAGGAAGAGAATGGCCAGCGCACACCAATAGGCATCGTAGCGGTACAAGGGGCCGATCCCACAAATTCCAGGTGTGCCATCCCCGTCAGAAACAGAATCGTACCCATGATTTGCCGGCTCTCGCGGGCTCCGCTCCCCTTTCCGCAGGCCAGGATATAGACCAGCAGGACGGAAACCAGGAGCACCAGCATGTGCAGGCTCATCGCTGAAGACTGATAAAGATGGGATTAATCAGGGAGAGGATGAGCGCCGCGGGGGAATGGAAGTCCGGCAAGGAAGCCTTCAGCAGGACCGAAGTGGGAAACCAAAACCATCCCTTGGACACGGAAATGACCCCATTGATGAGCGACGGGGAGAAACCCGCAGACGGCAAAGGCCAAAGCGTAAAGCCATCGCTTGAGCAGGAGGAAAAGTCCGCAGATGATCGCGATCAGGAACATGCCTTCGAACCGCACGCGCGGTGACCAGTGGCGCCAGGATAAGGAGCCCAACCGCGTCACGCCGGGCGGAGCCGGGTGACTCGCCGGAGAGCAGGCGCGCGGCAAGAAAAACCGCGAGCATCGAAAGCAAAGTTTGCAGCCCCTGTTCCATGCCGGAGAGAATGAGCATGGGCAACGGGACGAGGAAGATGATGCCCAGGAGCGCTACAAACTTGATCGCCGCCGGCGTCTTGTACCAGGAAAGGATGGCATCGGCGACCGCCAAAACGAGGATGGCGAAGACGAGATTCCACAGGAGGGGCGCAAGCTGATTCACTCCTCCCAGGTAATAGGTGAGACTCAAAAGCAGCGTCCACAAGAGCGAGGAGGACGAGGGAGTGAATCCGTAGCGCGTCACACCCCAAACGCCGGACTGGGAGAAATTCTTGGCCATCGCCATGTGGATGTAAGCGTCGTCAAGCGCGTACACCAGATGCCCATGGTTTTGGCGGATGGAAACACTCAGGGTCAGCCAGACAAGCAGCAGAAAGACGAGGATCGATGCGTAAAGCGGCCAGTTACGGGATAGGGTCCCTTTCAATCGCGGCTCCTCGCTTCCACAAGGGGGGCAATATACACCAACCCGGCGGGCGCGTGCCAGTGCTTCCCCAAAATGTGTTCCCCAAAATGGGTTGGACTAGATCAGGCTGCGTATGAGGGTTTCCTTGCTGTCATCCGCATGGGGCACTTCTATGTATAGGCCGTCACGTCAAAGTGCCCGGCGTGGCGATACCCGCGTCGATTACTAATCCCGGAATGACTACTCGTTAGTTATGCTGGGCCAACAATGGCGAATCGCCTTGTTCATCGTCTGGTGCATTTTCTGATTTCAGGGCTTCGTGGAACGTGCGGATGTTTTCGGTGTCGCGTCAATAGCCGCTGACCTTGAGCGCTGGGACCACGATGAATCCTTCGCCTTGCCCGCCGAAAGGTTTGGTGCGGCCCTGGCGGAATGCTTCGGCGGCGACGGCGCACAAGGCGTTGTCGATGAAGTCTATGTTGGGGAGCGGGCTGGCATCGTAGCCCCGCGCTCGCAAAACTTTGCGGCGATTGGATGCTTTTGGTTTCGCCGCGACCACCTTCCCGGCAAATGCACAGACGATGGCGTGGGGAAAGGTCTCAAAGCAGATCGGCCCCTTCCGGCGTTTTCCATCGAAGAGCGGATAGTAGGCCGCGAGCCGTTGGTAGAATTTCTCCCCGTTGAAGACCCAGTCGTAGAAGCCCTTCTTGTTGGCTTGGGCGAGGGCGCGTGTCGGCGTTGCGAAACAGTGGATTTTCTCCTTCCCCCATTTCAGGTCTCGCTCTGCCTGACGGGACGAGCTTGATTGGCTCCAGCCACAAGGGGCATCCACCGCAACGATTTTCGCCTTCCACTCCAGACACCACCTCACAATCTCGGCGGGATTGGTGGAGGTGGTTTTCTCGAAGACCCCGTTACGCCACGCGACGGCGTGGAATCCTTTACTTTTTCCGCCGACATCAATCCCAACACCAGCGACAGCCGTACCATGTCAGGCGAGATGTCGTACCCCGTGAAGTTCTTCGCGAGACGGCCTTTTTCGCCCGGGTCAGGGAGTTAAACCTGGATGCACTGGATTTACAGGATTAGTTGTTTTCGTCCTTTGTCTCATCCTGTCCATCTTGTCTATCCATGTTTAATCTATTGGCGGAGAGAAGGTGTTTGTACGCGGAGAGTCGGCCTTCTTGCCAGCCCGATCCTCCAGTTCAAGGCGATCTTCGGGCTGCGCCCGAATCGTGCTTTCCCTGGCCGTCAGGGTGCCCGCGCAATGCACGCATTACACTTGTCAAGGCAAAGTGCGAATGCATTACACTTTGCGGGAAAGGGCATAGAAGTGTTAGGCTACCGCGCAGTAATTCCACGTCGGGGGGCGCGGCAAGAGTTGCTCATCGCCGTCGGGGTGCATGAGTTGCGCCGGTTGCAGGGTCCCGAGTGGGCAGATTCAAGGAGGATTTGTGAAGAGATTATTGCGCATCATCCTATTCGTTGGCCTGATTTCCCTGGCCAGCCCGTTGGTTTTTTCTCAAACGCCCACCGCCGCGCCCGCGAAGCCGGCGCCGTCAGACGAGCCCCAGACGTTTCCCCTTTGGGAGAATGGCGCTCCGGGGGCTCTGGGCCATGAAGATAGTGACATCCCCACGCTGACTTACTACCCCGCCTTGGAGGGAGTTCCCACGGCGGTGATCGTCGCGCCGGGCGGCGGCTATCGCGACCTGGCCATGAATCACGAAGGCCGGCAGGTAGCGAATTGGCTCAATGCCGCGGGAATATCGGCCTTCGTCCTGAAGTACCGGCTCGGACCTCGTTATCACCACCCCATCGAATTAGGTGACGCGCAACGCGCCATCCGCTTGGTGCGGACGCGGGCGGCTGAGTACGGTGTGAAGCCGGACCGCATCGGCATGATGGGCTTTTCGGCGGGCGGCCACCTGACTTCCACCGCCGAAACCCATTTCGACACTGGGAATCCCGACGCCGCTGATCCCATTGACCGCGCCAGCTCACGGCCGGATTTCGCCATCCTGGGCTACGCGGTAATTTCGTTCACGGCGCCTTATAGCCATCGTAGGTTCCGGCCAGGCGCTGCTGGGCGATTCGCCTGACCCCAAGCTGCTGGAAGACCTCTCCAACGACCTCCATGTTACACCCCAGACGCCCCCCACGTTCCTGTTCAGCACCAGCGAGGACACCGCGGTTCCGGCGGAAAACAGCGTGGCATTCTATTTGGCGTTGCACAAGGCGCATGTGCCGGCGGAGCTGCACATCTTTCAAAACGGCCCTCACGGCGTGGGTTTGGATTTGGGCGATCCCGCCTTGGGCGAATGGCCCAAGCTGCTCATCAATTGGCTTCGCGGCCTGGGACTGCTGGAAAAGTGACACGGGGGGGCAATCGCCGGGGATTTGCAATTGACAGCGATGCAGGCGGGTACCTATCCTGAAAAAGCGGGCATTTTTCGGGTTCAGAATTACCGAATCTCATAAGGCCTTCGATGTCCCGGGGCATGACGCCGAATGCGTCCAATCCGGGCCGAGGGCAGTTTCATTTCCTTCGAGGGTTTATGAATTTCAAAACACTTGCCATCCATGCGGGGCACGACCCCAAGGAACATCTTGGCGCGGTGATGACGCCCATCTACCAGACCTCGACTTTTGCTTTCCGCGGCGTGGGCCAGCCGGGGCCGTTTGACTACTCCCGCAGCGGCAATCCCACGCGCAAGGCGCTGGAATCCTGCCTGGCGCAGTTGGAGGGCGGGACGGCGGGATTCGCTTTTGCCACGGGCATGGCCGCGGAAGCGACCCTGCTCATGATGTTTTCATCGGGCGATAACATTGTCGTCCACGACGACCTTTATGGTGGCACCTATCGCCTGTTCGAGGCGGTTTTTGCCGCCAAGCAGATTCGCGCCCAATACGTCGATTTGCGCAACACCGCCAAGCTCCGTTCCGCGCTCGCGGCCAGGCCCAAGGCGGTTTGGATCGAGTCGCCCACCAATCCCCTGATGAATCTCGTGGATATCCGCGCGGTATCTGACCTTGCGCACGAATACGGGGCGCTGGTCATTTGTGACAACACTTTCCTTTCGCCCTATTTCCAGCGGCCGCTCGAGTTGGGCGCCGACATTGTGACGCATTCGACCACCAAATACATCAACGGCCATTCCGACGTGGTGGGAGGGGCGCTGGTGGTCAAAGACCCTGCCCTGGCGGAGAAGATCGGCTTTCTCCAGAATGCCATGGGCACCTGCGCCGGCCCGCAGGACTGCTTCCTGGTTCTGCGGGGCGTCAAAACCTTGGCCCTCCGCATGGAGGAACACAACCGCAACGCGCTCGCCATCGCGCGCTGGTTGGAAAAGCATCCCAAGGTGTCGGCGGTGCTGCATCCGGGGCTCGAAAGCCACCCTCAGCACGAATTGGCGCTGCGTCAGACGACGGGGTTCGGGCGGGACATTCTCCTTCCGCCTGCGCGGCGGAGAAGCGGCGGTGAACCACCTTCTGGCAAATTGCCGGATCTTCACTCTGGCGGAGTCGCTGGGCGGAGTGGAATCGCTGATTGAGCATCCTACCACCATGACTCATGCCTCCGTGCCTCGCGAGGTTCAGTTGAAAATGGGAATCACGCCGGATCTTATTCGTATTTCCGTCGGCCTTGAGGATGTGAACGACCTGATCGCGGATTTGGAGAGCGCCCTGGCCGAATAAATTGCGCGGCCCCATGGCGCGTCAATCATTCAAGCACCCACTTGGGCGCGGGATGGGCGGCAGGGAGATGGATGGGGGAGATTCAGCTTGCGTCCGACTCGTCCAGATCGATCATGACCTTCATCACCGTTTTCGCGGTTCTCCTCAATGAAGGTATAAGCCTCGGGGTAATGGCGGAAAGAAAAGCTTTTCGTCAAGAGGGGCGCAACCGTGATACCACCCTCGGCAAGACAACGAATGGCATCCACGTAGTCCTGCCGCTGGTACATCAGTGTTCCCCGCAGCTCGAGTTCGCGGTCCTGCACGAGTCCCAGGTCAATCGAAGGACGGTCCCCGAAAACTCCCACCACGATGACCGTGCCGCCCTTGCGGACGCAGCGGATGGCCTGGTTGGCGGTCTCGGCGAGCCCCACGCATTCAAAGGCTACGTCGGCGCGATCCGGTCCGAAAACCTCCGCCACGCGGATCTCCAGCGAATCTCTCGCGGGGATTGACCGTGTGGGCTGATCCCGCATTGCCGGGCGATCGCGAGGCGGTGGTCGCTGACGTCGGAAATCAAGACCTGCCGGGCTCCGCGCCATCGCGCCACCTGCGCCACCAGGTTCCCAATCGGCCCCGCACCCAGCACCAGCACGCCGAGCCCGGAGACGCTTCCGGCGCGACCGACGGCGTGGATCGCCACCGCCGCGGGCTCAACCAACGCACCGACTTCCGGAGTGAAACCGGCAGGCAACTTCAGCAGGGCGGACTCCGGAAACGGGAAAAACTCCTGCGCCACCCCCGGCGCCTGGAAGCCAATCACTTTAAGATTCTCGCAGATGTGATAGCGCCCTTCGCGACAAGGCAGGCACTTGCCGCAGACAATCTGCGGAGGAGCCGTGACCAAGTCGCCCGGTTTGAACCCGTGCACATTGCGGCCGACCTCGGCAACCTCGCCGCAGAACTCGTGGCCCTGGACAACCGGGTAGGAAGTGTACGGATGTTTGCCGTGATAGACGTGCAGGTCGGAGCCGCAGATTCCGATGCGGCGAATCCGCAACAGAACATCCTCCAGCTCCGAAGCTGGGTTTGGGGACTTCCGCGAATTCGACCTTCCCCGGACGGGTCATGGTGGCGCGAAGCATGGTTGCCTCTTCTCAACCCACAGAATTCGCGAATGCGCATAATCCCTGTTTCGGTCCGGAATTTGCAAGCGGCGCTCACGCTGAGGTAGACTCTTGCCCGCCGGCCCGCGAAATTGCGGGCGCAGGGGCGCGAATGTGTCCAAAGCACTACCTGGCGACGCGCTGACTCTTGGCATGGTAATTCTGAACCGGACCTGGAAAACGCTGGGACTACTGGCGAGCGCCGCGCTCATGGCGTGGATTCTCTATCCTCGCGCCCGGCGGCCGGAGCTGACCGTTGCTACCGTGAACAATGCCGACATGATCCTGATGCAGCAACTCTCCTCGGAATTCGAAAAACAGAGCGGGGTCAAGTTGAACTGGGTGGTGCTGGGTGAGAACATCCTGCGCCAGCGGCTGACGATAGATATTTCTACCGGCAGCAACACTTTCGATGTCATTACTATCGGCTCGTATGAAGCGCCCCTCTGGGGGGAGCGCGGCTGGCTGGTCCCGCTCGATGACCTGGGCGCGGACTACGGATACGACGACATCTTCGACGTGATGCGCCAAGGCCTCTCTTATCAAGGCCGCATGTACGCGGCGCCCTTCTACGGAGAAAGTTCCTTTACCTACTACCGCAAGGACCTCTTCCAAAAAGCCGGCCTCGAAATGCCCGCGCCAGCCGAGCTACGAACAGATCCGCCAGTTCGCGCAGAAACTGCACGACCCGGAGCACGGCGTTTACGGCATCTGCTTGCGCGGCGAGCCGGGCTGGGGCCAGAATATGGCCTACATCAGCACGCTGGTCAACACGTTTGGCGGCCGCTGGCTGGACCTCGACTGGAAACCGCAGCTCACCAGCCCAGCCTGGGCCGAAGCGGTGAGTTTTTACGTAGACTTGCTGAGCAACTATGGGCCGCCGGGCGCCATCACCGACGGCTACAATGAGAACCGCGCCCTCTTCGCCAATGGAAATTGCGCCATGTGGGTGGACGCCACTTCCGCCGCCGAGCTACTTTCTCGATCCCAGCCAGAGCCGCGTGGCCACCACCACGGGTTTCGCCAAAGCCCCTATCGCCAAAGTGCCCAATGGCGCCGCCTGGGTTTGGAGTTGGGGACTGGCGATACCCACCTCCTCGAAGCGCGCCGCCGTGGCCAAGCAATTCATCAAGTGGGCCACCAGCCGTCGCTATATCGCCACGGTGGGCGAGCGCTTTGGCTGGCTGCGAATTCCTCCCGGCTCGCGAAAATCAACTTACGAAATTCCCGCATACCTCGAAGCGGCTCCCTTTGCGCCCTTGGTTCGCGAAGCCATCTTGAGCGCGGATTACACCAAGCCGAGCGCGTTACCCGTTCCTTACGTGGGAATTCAATACGTGGGCATTCCCGAGTTTCAGGCCATGGGCACGGAAGTTGGACAGGAAATCAGCGCGGCGCTGGCCGGCCGCGCCACGGTCGAGCAGGCGCTGGCGCTCGCGCAAGCGGAAGCCGAACGCGACCTGGAAGGGAGATCCCGCAAGTGACCGGCGTTATTGCCGCAAAACCCGCCCGCCACCTTCACACGCCGCTCCCTGCTCGCGCCGTCCGTCGCGGCGCTCTTCCTGTGGATGGTCGTGCCCCTGGCCATGACGCTCTGGTTTTCCGCCGAGCGCTATAACCTGCTCGATCCCGGGAAAACCGCCTTCGCCGGGTGGGGGAATTATCGCGACCTGCTGACCCATCGGGCGCTTTGGGTGGCGATGGGCAACACCCTGTTCCTGGTGGGGCTGGTCCTCGCCATCACCCTGATTTTTGGCACGCTCTTCTCCCTTCTGCTCGACCAGGATTTTCCCGGCCACCAGATCTGCCGCCTCCTGGTCATCGCTCCCTTTTTCGTGATGCCGACGGTGAGCGCGCTGATCTGGAAAAACATGCTGATGAACCCGGTGTTCGGCCTTTTCGCGTGGATCACGCGTTCGCTGGGGTTCGGCGCCATCGAATTCTTCTCCCGCATGCCGCTGCTCTCCATCGTGCTGATTGTGGGCTGGGAATGGACCCCCTTTGCCGTGCTGATCCTTCTGCCGGCGTTGCAGTCGCTCAATCCCGAGCAAGTCGAGGCCGCCCGCCTGGATGGCGCCGGACGCATCGCCCTTTTCCGCCACATCCAATTGCCCCATCTGTTGCGGCCCATGGCGGTCGTGGCCATGATCGAAATGATTTTCTTCCTCAGCCTCTTCGCGGAGATTTATGTGACCACTAACGGCGGCCCGGGGCTCGCTTCCACCAACCTGGCTTACCTGATCTTTCGTGACGCGCTGCTGGGCTTTGACGTGGGGCGCGCCTCGGCGGGAGGAGTGATCGCCATCATCCTGGCGAACATCGTCGGCCTCTTTCTCATGCGCGTGGTGGGACGCAACCTGGAGGATTTGCGGTGAGAAGCACCAGGCAAACGCGCTGGGGACTAGCGATCGCCGGTTGGGCCGTCGCCCTGGGAATGTTCTTCCCCATCCTGTGGATGTTCATCTGACCAGTTTCAAAACGGAGATTACCGCCGTCGCCACGCCGCCCGCCGTATTCTTCCACCCGACCCTGGAGAATTATTACGCCGTGCTTGAGCGGGCTGATTACCTGGCGTTCGCGAGAAACAGCATCGTGGTTTCGCTGGGATCCACGTTGCTGGCTCTGGCGCTGGCCATCCCGGCGGCTTACAGCATGGCTTTTTTCCCCACGCGGCGGACGCGCGACATTCTGCTTTGGATGCTCTCCACCAAAATGCTGCCGGCGGTGGGCGTTCTGGTTCCGATTTACCTCCTGTGGCGGGATCTCGGCCTGCTCGATACCGTTTTTGGGTTGATCCTGATCGACAGCCTCAGCGTTCTGCCCATCGTGGTGTGGATGCTCTTCTCCTATTTCCGGGAAGTGCCGGCCGTGATTCTCGAGGCCAGCCGCATGGATGGCGCGACGCAGACCGAGGAATTGGTGCATGTGTTGCTGCCGCTGTGCACCCCGGGCATCTCCGCGACGGCGCTGCTTTCCATCATTCTCTGCTGGAACGAAGCCTTCTGGAGCCTGAACCTGGCGACGGTGAAAGCCGCGACACTTACCGCCTTCACCGCATCATTTTCCAACCCGGAGGCTCTCTTCTGGGCGAAACTCTCGGCGGCCTCCACCTTGGCGATTGCTCCCATCCTGATCTTTGGATGGATCAGCCAGCGGCAAATGGTGCGCGGCCTTTCGTTCGGAGCGGTTAAGTAGCGGCGGCTTTACGCCGCCACTTGGCAATGTAAGATCGCTGCGACAATTCCAAATCTTGACCTACTACCGGAGCATCAAGATTCATGGCAACAGTGGAATTGAGGAACGTGCGCAAGAAGTTCGGGGACCACGAAGTAATTCATGGCATCGACCTGCTGATCGAAGACCATGAGTTCATTGCCTTCGTGGGGCCCTCGGGAAGCGGCAAATCGACTTTGCTGCGCATGATCGCCGGACTCGAGGAAGTGAGCGAAGGCGAAGTGCTGATCGATGGCTCGCCCGCGCAGAATGTGCCGCCCTCACAGCGCGGGCTGGCGATGGTGTTTCAGAGCTACGCGCTCTATCCGCACATGACCGTGGCGGAGAACATGAGTTTCAGCCTGCGCCTGGCCGGAGTCCCGAAAGCCGAGCGCGAGCAGAAGGTCCGCGCCGTCGCGCGCATCCTGGAAATGGAGCCGCTGCTGGAACGAAAGCCCCGCCAGCTTTCCGGAGGCCAATTGCAGCGCGTGGCCATTGGCCGCGCCATGGTCCGGCAACCGAAGGCCTTCCTGCTGGATGAGCCGCTCTCGAATCTCGATGCCGCGCTGCAAGGCCAAATGCGGCTGGAGTTGGTGCGGCTGCATCGCGAGCTCAACACCACCATGATTTACGTCACCCACGACCAGCTCGAAGCCATGACCATGGCCGACCGGATTGTGGTGCTCAACCAGGGGAAGGTCGAACAGTTGGGATCTCCGCTGGAGCTCTACCAGCATCCCGCCACGCTTTTCGTGGCGGGATTCATCGGCGCTCCGAAGATGAATTTCCTGGATGCGGAGATCAAAGCCGCGGACGATCAACGTCTGACCCTGATGCTTAGCGAACGGCGCGTGCGTGGCCGTACCCGCGCCGCTCGAAAAACTGAGCGCCGGCGAAAAAATCAAGCTGGGAGTCCGAGCGGAGCACCTAACCGTGGGTCCGGAGGGCGAGTTGCAGGGCGAGATCGAGGCAGCTGGAGCACCTGGGGCCGCGGGCGTATCTCCACGCGCGGCTGGTGGACGGAACAACGGTGGTGGCACAAACCGACGGCGATACCCAAGCGCGGATTGGCGACCGCGTGGCGTTTCGCATGCGTCGCCGAGGCAACGCATCTGTTCAATGCCTCCGGAAAGGCGTTGGCCCGCGCGGGCCCTTAGCGTCCACTAATTGAGAAGTGTAGCGCGGACCTGATTCTTTAGGTCCGCGGCTTTTCCTTGCCCATCGGGAACGAGCTGCGGACCTAAAGAACCGGTCCGCGCTACACGTCCCGGCCTGAAGGAGGAGGAATCTTCATATGGAATCATCAATGTCGTCCGCTCTTTCATCCCTCGGCTCGACGATGAAAGCGATGCGCTTTCACGGCGCCGGCGACTTGCGTCTGGATGAACTTGCGGTGCCCGATCCCAGGCCGGGCGAGGTGCGCCTTCGGCCGCTCGCGGTGGGTCTCTGCGGCACCGACGCGCACATTTTCAGTGGTGAGTTTCCGGCCCCCGCTCCCGTAGTGTTGGGCCACGAGATTGCCGGCATCATCGATGCCGTGGGCGCGGGCGTGAAGGGCCTGAAGGAAGGCGACCTGGCGACGGTGCAGCCGAACACTTATTGCGGCGTCTGCCGCTATTGCCGGACGGGTCGCGAGCACCTGTGCTCTGACTTGCGGGCTTACGGCGTGCACATGAACGGCGGTTTTGCCGAAGCCATGGTGGTGCAGGCGCGAGTTGTTTACCGGCTGCCTTCCCGCCTGGACGCGCGCCTGGGTTGTCTCGCGGAGCCGCTGGCTTGTTGTGTTCACGGCATGGACCGGGCTGGCCATCCAATCAGGATCGACGGTGCTGGTGATCGGCGCGGGGCTGATCGGCCTGATGCTGACGCGCCTGGCGCGATTGGCCGGCGCGGGATTGATTGTCTCGAGCGAGCCGCAGGAACTCCGCCGGGCGCAGCGCCTTGCAATTTGGGGCGGATTGCGTGGTGGACCCAAACCAGGAGGGCGAACACCAAGCCCTGGAGGCGACCCACGGCGAAGGGTTTGATTTCGTCATCGATGCCGTGGGCTCCTCCGCCACCTTCTCGCAAGCAATCACCATGGCCGCTCGCGGAGGCACGATTCTGGTATTCGGTTGCGCCCCCATGCACGCGACGGCCACCGTGCGCCCCTATGACATCTACGCCCGCGAGCTCACGGTGATCGGTTCGTTCATCAACCCTTACACGCATGAACGCGCGGTCAGCCTTCTGCCGCAGATGGGTTTGGAGAAACTTCAGATCGAAGCGTTTCCGCTCGAGGAATTCCAGCAAGCGTTTCGAAACTCATGCGGCGACGGGCGCCGCCGCCAAAGTTGAGTTTCTTCCCCAACCATGACCCCGGCATGTTCGCAGAAATCTTTTCGAGCCTGCCTAATCTGGGGCATAATCTTTTCGTGACAGGGTCTTCACGTGAAATCACCTAAGACTGCCACGGAAGAGCGTGTCGAGCTGTGATTGAGGAGAGCGATGACCGATAACCCTACGGGTTCCGGCGCCATTCGGACCGAGGCTGTCCAGCGCCACTTTCACATGGGTGAGGCGACGATCTGCGCCGTGGATGGAATCTCCCTTGACGTTGCCGCCGGCGGATTTGTGGCGCTGCTTGGCAGTTCGGGATCGGGCAAGTCGTCTCTGTTGAATCTGCTTGCCGGGCTGGACCGTCCCACCGCGGGCGCCGTTATCGTCGATGGCCGCAACCTGGCCGAGATGTCCGGCGAGGAGCTCTCCCGCTACCGGCGGCACCGTGTGGGGATGGTCTTCCAGGCGTTCAATCTCATCCCCACCATGACGCTTCTGGAGAATGTCGAGCTGCCCATGCGCTTTGCGGAAGTGGAGCGCGGCAAGCGGCCAGACGCTGGCCCGCGAGGCCTTGGAGCGCGTCGGCTTGGGAGCGCGTCTCGCCCACCGGCCCAGCCAGCTCTCGGGAGGCGAGCAGCAACGTGCCTCCATCGCCCGCGCCCTGGTAAACCGCCCCAGCCTGCTTCTGGCCGATGAGCCCACCGGCAATCTGGATAGCCGCACGGGAAGCGAAATCCTGGACTTGCTCCACGAGTCGAATGAACAGTTCGGCATGACGGTGGTGATGGTGACCCACGAGCAGGCGCTGGCCGAACGCTACGCCGAGCGCCTGATATTTCTAGCCGACGGCAAGGTGGTGGCCGACCAACCCAACGTCCCCACCTCGCGGCGTGGCACGGGCGTCCCGCCCGTGTCATGACATGGCCAAGATGGCCATGCCACTAACTGCGGAGCGAGGGCCGCAAGCGAGGCTCGGCCCCGCCGGGAAAGGAGACTTCATGAAAGCTGGGGACCTGGTTGATCTCGCCGCGCGCAACCTGCGCGAATCCGTGCTGCGGAATTCCCTGACCACGCTGGGCATCGGAGTGGGCGTCGCCTCGCTCGTGGCCATGCTCTCCCTGGGTATCGGCCTGCAACAATTGGCCAACCGCCGGCTGGAGCGCTCCGGGCTCTTCGACACGATCATGGTGACCTCGCGCCGGGGTTTTGGTGGATTCGAGCGGCGCGCCATCCGGAGACGGTCCGTCCCCCGCCGAGAGCCGCCCGCTCGATGAAAACGCGCGGCAGGAAATTGCGCGCCTGCCCAACGTGCTGGAGGCGTACCCCGACATTCGATTCGTGACCGAGCTCCACTACCAAGGCAAGCCGCATCTCACCATGGTGGCGGGCCTGCCTGCCTCGGCGCGAGAAAATGACGCCTTCGAAAACATCCAGGGCCAGTTCTTTTCCTCGGACACCGCCGACGAAGCGATTCTGCAAATCCAGTTCGCGGATGACCTGCTGGGGATTCACCCGGAGCCGGGAGATCCGAGCCCGAAGCTTAACGCCAACACCCAAGCATTGATCGGGAAGGAGATCACGCTCAGCTACGCGGAGCGCATACCGTCGCCCAACGCTTCGGATGCCAAGCCCGCAGCGGGGAAAAATCCCGGTCGCGCCGCGAACTCGCGCCCGGCGCCTGCGATTGACGCCAGCGAGACCGGCGCAGCATCCTTCTCCGTAGTGCCCAGGGAAAGAAAGCTACGCATCGTGGGGATTACGGACCAGGACCCCGACGGCATTCGTGGCGCTTCCGGCGCGCGGGTCTTCCTCCCACTGCAGATGGTCGAGAACCTGCACATCATGTTGCCCACCGGAATGCGCGAGAGCGAGCCCAACTTTTCCAGCGTGCCCACCTATCTCAGCCTCAGCGTGCGCGTGAAGAGCCCCAACGATGTGGAATCGGTGCAGGACGCCATCAAGAAGCTGGGCTTCAACACGTTTTCCATTCTGGACGCCACCCGCAACCTGCGCCGCTTTTTCGCCGTGCTGGATCTTTTCCTCGGGATTTTTGGCAGCCTGGCGCTTACCGTGGCGGCGTTGGGAATCGTGAATACACTGGCGATGGCCATTTTGGAGCGGCGCCGGGAAATCGGAATCATGAAAGCGATTGGCGCGAGCGACGGCGACGTGAAGAAGCTCTTCTTTGCCGAGGCCGCCGTCATGGGCTTCGTGGGTGGAATCCTGGGAGTGGCTCTCGGTTGGTCGATTGGCCGGGTGATCAACATCGGCACGAACATCTACTTGCGGCGCCAGGACCTGCCCGCCGAGAATCTATGGTCCGTCCCCTGGTGGCTGGTGGTGGGTGCGATTGTCTTCGCCATCCTGGTGAGCATGATTTCCGGCCTGTATCCCGCCGCGCGGGCTGCCCGGCTCGATCCCGTGCAGGCTTTGCGTTACGAATGATGTCAGGCGATGGTAGGTCGTACGTGGAAGGTGGAATGTGGGGAGGCTCAACTCCCGCGCAGGTCTTGCGGAACGAATGGTTGCTCGACGCCACTTCGCCTCGCAGCCGCGCGCTGCGACGGGTCATCGGGCTCGCCGCGCTCCTCGCGGCCGTTGCAGCGCCGCATACGCCCAGGGCCGCATCGAGTGCGGCGTGGTCGCCAGCCGAATTCTGCGCGAAGCGGTTCGCTATTGCGCTTTTCTTGCCCTCGAGTTATGACTCCGACGGCGGCCAGCAAGAACCCGCCGGCCAAAGATGTGACTCCGCTATCCCGTGCTCTACGATCTGCACGGCCTCGGTGACAACGAACAATCGCTCATGAATACCGGCGCCTGGAGTCTGATCCAGGACCTCCGCCAGCAGCACAAGATTGGTGAGTTTTTGATCGTCACGCCGGACGGGGGCCGAGTCTTCTACATCAACTCTCGCGACGGCCGTGAGCGCTATAGCGATTTCTTCCTGCAAGAGTTCATGCCCGCAATCGAGCACAAGTACCGCGTGCGCGCGGGGCGAAATTCGCGGGGCATTACGGGTATGTCGATGGGCGGCTATGGAGCGCTGCGCTTTGCTTTTGCCTATCCGCAACTCTTTTCCTCGGTGAGCGCCCATAGCGCCGCCCTGGTGGCCGAGCCGCCGCGCGCCTCGAACCGCGGCACGGGTGGAAGGGTCTCCGCTCGCGGGGATGCTGGGCGCGCTGTTTGGAAATCCCATCGACCCCGCCTTTTGGAATGCGAACAGCCCCTTTGTTCTGGCCAAGAGAAATGCCGCGGAGATAGCCCGGCTCAAGATCTACTTCGATTGCGGCAGCGAGGACAGCTTTGGCTTCGACCAGGGCGCGAGAGATCTTGCATCGAGGAACTCGACACGCTGAAAGTGAAGCACGAGTTCCACATCTATCCCGGCGGCCACGGCGTGGAATATTTTCTCGCCCACGTCGCCGCCTCGATGGAATTCCACTCGCGCGCCTTCCAGGAAGCGCGCTAGGCCCATGTCCGCCTGGTTTGGTGCTATACGCAGTGTACGGTTATCTCTTTTCGGAGGGAGACTCCTTTGGACCAATTGCTGTTGGGAATTGACGTCGGAACTACGGGGACGAAGGCGGCACTCGTCAGCCCCGATGGACGACTCCGAGCCCTGGGCCGATCCGAGTATGGGCTTCATCACCTGCAACCGGGATGGGTGGAGCAGAGCCCCGAAGACTGGTGGCAGGCGGTGTGTTTGGCGACGCGGCAGGCGCTCAGCGCCATCCCTAATGCAGCGGACCGTGTGCGCGGCTTGGCCGTCAGTTCGCAGGCTCCCGCTCTGCTTCCTCTCAGTCGCACGGGCGCTCCCCCGCGACCCGCCATGATCTGGATGGACCGGCGGGCGGAGGCGGAAGTGAAACAACTCGATGAGATCCTCGGGGAGGGAACGATTTACCGGGTGACCGGCAATCGTCCGGACGCCTTCTACGTCGCGCCGAAATTGCTTTGGTTCAAAACCCACGAGCCTCAACTCTTGGGACAGACTCTCAAGTTTGTTCAAGTCAATGGTTATATCAACTACCGCCTTACGGGTGAGTTCAGTCTTGACTCGGCGCACGCGTCGCTGTTGCAACTCCGTGATGCTTCCACGGAAGAATGGTACCAACCTATTTGCGACGCTTGCGGGATTGAGCCGCGGCAATTTCCCGAGGTAAAAACCGGCCATCAACATTGTGGCGTGGTTACCCACGCGGCAGCCGAGGCTACTGGACTGAGGCCGGGAACGCCGGTGATGGTCGGTACCGTGGATAGCGCAGCGGCGGCGCTGGAAGTGGGAGCGGCGGAGCCGGGCGTGGCCGCCGAGATGACGGGGACCTCCACCGTCCTGATCATGCCCAACCGTGAAGGCCTCACCGAGCCCGCCTTCATCGCCATGCGGCACGCCATCCCCGCCGTCCACCTTCTTTTGGGAGCCATGGTCGCTACCGGCGCCAGCTTGCGTTGGTTCCGCGACGAACTGGGAGAGGCGGAAGTTCGCCTGGGCGCGGAGCAGAACGCAGATCCTTTTGATCTTCTCACCGGGCAATCGGCGCAGGTTGCCGTGGGGAGCCGCGGGGTGATTTTCTTGCCCTACATGGCAGGTGAGCGCTCGCCCCTTTGGCACACACAGGCCAAAGGCGTGTTTTTCGGACTCTCCCTCGCTACCCCCAAGGCCGCGTTGGTTAGGGCGATCCTGGAGGGCACGGTGTTCGCCTTGTACCATAACGTGGAAGTGGCCAGGCGAGCAGGAATTCAAGTGAGTGAAATGCGCTCGGTCGGAGGCGGTACGCGCAGCTCCCTGTGGAACCAAATCAAGGCGGACGTCCTCGGCATGCCCGTGCAGTTACCCCGGGCGCCGGTGGGAGCCGCCTTTGGCGGCGCCGTCCTGGCCGGCTTGGGTTTGGGCCTCTATCCTGATTTCGGCGGCGCTTGCGCGACATGGTCAGGCTCGAAACCCGATATGAACCGAATATGGATCATCATTTGAGATACCAGGACATATATAGGGTATATCGGAATATTTACGAGCACCTGAAGGCCGATTTCGATGAGTTATCAGCGTTGGCGTTGTAGAAGATGGGGACGCTCGCGCCGGGCTGCCCGCCCATTCGAACCATAAAGGGCAGGAATGGACACATCGCATTGATACTGGAGTTAATTCCATGATCAAAAACCTCGTAGGCCGCGTAGCTTTGGTTACAGGAGGATCGCGGGGCATTGGGCGCGCCACATGCCTGGCCCTGGCAGCCAGGGGCGCAGCCGTCGCGGTGTTATGCCGAAGTCACCTCGACCGGGCGGAGGAAGTGGTTCAGCAGATTCATGCCGGCGGGGAGCGGGGAATGGCCATCAAAGCCGATGTGCTCGACCCCGGCGCGATCCAACGATCCGTCGAGGAAGCCGTTTCCAGGCTTGGCAGGGTTGACATTCTAGTGAACAACCTCGGCGAGATGAGCGGCGCGCCGGTGGCCGAAATGAAAGATGAAGAGTGGGAACACTCTCTGGCGGTCAACCTGGGGGCGGCTTTTCGTTACGCGCGTGAGTGCATTCCCTCCATGAAGGATCGCCGTTGGGGCCGTATCATCAATCTTTCATCGCAAGCCGCGTATACGGGATCAAATCATCATGCCCACTACGCGGCGGCGAAATCGGGACTCCTGGGGTTGACATTTTCCCTGGCGAAGGAACTGGGCGCGTATGGGATCACGGTTAACGTGGTGGCGCCCGGGCGCATCCTCACCGACATGCTGTTAGACGGCATGGCAGGGCGCGAGGAGGAATGGATTCGCCAAACTCCTTTGCAGCGGTTCGGCAAGCCGGAAGAGGTGGCGGGACCTATCGCGTTTCTGGCCTCGGACGACGCCAGTTATATTACCGGTGCGGTGCTTAATGTGAGCGGAGGCCAGTTGATGGGATGAGAGGAGGGCCTACCACTCTTTACGGTCGGGCTGCCAGCGCGTCCGCGATGGGCAAGGAAAAGCCGCGGACCTACAGAACAGGTCCGTGCTCCACGTGCTGTCCGGCTGCAAGTTTCACACCGTGGGCCTTTGCCATGAGCGTCACGGTGCGTTCGATTTCCTGTTGCGTTTTTTCCTCTGACCATTCGAGCGCCGGCCTTAGCACCCCCGCCAATTCCACCAGCAGGGCAAGACTCAACTGCCCCAGTAGCGCCATGATGGTCCTGCGCAAGATCAGGTCATCCAGATGGACGATTTTCTCCTGCTCGGCCATGAACAGAATTTCTCGCCGGCTATACGCGTGTAGCCACCGGAGGGGCCCGTCAGGCGCGTTGGAAATGAACTTTGCCACGTCCCTCGCCCGAGTCCCGTAACGATCCAGCAGTATCTCCAGCCGCTCCTCGGGCAACCCGCAGGATTTATTAAGTGAAGCAAGCCATTCTCGCTTGTCTCGCAGGCTGGGCGGAAAATTTCTGCCCCCACCAATGGGCAAGTCCCTTGAACTCGCGCGACGCGGCCGGCCCAAGTCATGGAGAACCTTGTCGGCTACCTGTTCACCAAAGGCGCGGAAGGTGGTCCACTTTCCCCCGATCAGGGAATAAACAGGAAATTTGAGGCCATTTCCCGCCGGGAGAATCGCACAGATATGGTCCCGGCTGATCTCTCCCGGCGTCGCGGAGTTGCTGCGGGGAAGTGGGCGTACGCCGCAGAACCGGTAGACAAGGTGGGAGCGGTCCAATCGGAGGGAAGGAAGAACTCGCCGGATGGATTCCAGGATGTAGTCGACCTCATCCTCGTCACACCTCGCCGTCTCGGGATCAGACACGGGGATGTCCGTCGAGCCGGCGATAACCTTTCCGTAAACAGGATAGAAGATGCAAATACGTCCGTCGGCATTATCGAAATAGAGCATTTGGCCCTGCGTCGCGAGCAGGAGTTCCGGATGGTCAATCACGATGTGCGATCCCTTGGTGCCGCCAATATATTGCGTTTCGCGCTGCAAAGCGTGATTGGTGAAATCGATCCAAGCTCCGCTGGCATTGATGACAACTTTTGGTTTGACGGCAAATGTCCGGCCGGAAACTTCATCGGCCAGAACCACCGTGTCTCCCTTCGCCTCGATGGCGCGAACATAGTTCAGCGCATGAACGTCCCGACCCTGTTGCTCCGCGTCCAGAACAAGCTCCAGGGTGAGCCGTTCGGGATAGGTAATGTAGGCGTCGTAATAGGTCGCCGTGCAGACCACCCCTTGGTGGAGTTGAGGCCGCAAGGCCCGTGCCGCCTGGCGCGAGCGGAAGCTGTGTCGCGGGAGGGGATTCTGCCGACCGGCAAATCGGTCGTACATGGACAATCCAATTTTGAAGGGCAAGGCCCCCCGGTCATGGGGTGAAACTTTGAAGCCGAGAAATCTTCCCAAGGCGGGAAGTAGCCCAGCGGTCCAGTTGAAGATAGGAATGGTGGTGGGGAGCGGGCGCACGTAATGCGGAGCGTTCTTCAGCAGGCGATTTCGCTCGCGCAAGGACTCCTTGACCAGGCGGAATTCCGCGTTCTCGAGGTAGCGGAGCCCCCCGTGGATGACGCGGGTGGAGGCAGAGCTGGTGCCGGAACAGAAATCGGATTTTTCCACCAGCAGTGCATCTACCCCTTGAAGAGCCAATTCGCGCAGGAGCCCGACGCCATTGATGCCACCTCCGATAATCAGGGCCGACACCTCCGGCCGGCGGCTTACGACCTCAAGCTGCTGCTGTCGATTCATAATGGGCACGAGACGGCTCCGCAAGTATTTTCTTCCAAGGTGATGCTTTCTTCCGCCAGTTGACGGGCGGTTCGCGAACCCCGTACGACGCGCCCGGCAGCTAGCGGTCCCATACTAGCATTTCCTGCCCGTAGGAAATTGGAAAGAAAAATCGGAAATAATACCTCTTTCTTAAGCAAATCCGCAGGCATCTCTCTCGGCCCTGGCCACCTCCGTGATAGGCTACAGGTTGGACCATGGTTTCCGGGTGAAAGCGCGCCCGGGCGAGGTGACGGGGCGAGGTGCTTTGGGCCAGGCACGCGGGTAGCAATCCCGAGAAATGCTCCCGCGAAGCCGTGATGTTTATGAAAGAAAAGCAGGTTAGCGAAGAATTGAGGGCGCTGCGGTGACCCGCGCAAAAAGCCAAGCCCTTGAAAGCAAGGCGGTTAACAAGGCTGCTAATAGGCTAGGAAAAGAAGGGAGAGGATGGTGGCAAAATGAAGGGATAACCCGTGATGTTGCTGAAAAGTATAGAGATTCAAATTTGACGCGGGTCAAATTCACCAACAAGCCGTGATGTTTAAGAAAAATAAGCAACTTATCATTGCGAACCGGTGAAGTTAATCAAAGGAAAGGAGTAAGCCGCTGGATGCGAGTTTGAGCAAATGCCGAATTCTGAATAGCTGAAGACGCAAAATCGGGTCACCGGGCCATCTGGGAATGGGCTCATCGGATTATCGCGCCATCAAAAACCCACCCCGTGATCAGACGATCATCCGACAAACCCATGAGTCGTTGATCCGATCCAGCCCCGGCTGGTAGTGTCCTAATTTCAAATGTAGCGCCGGCTTCCAGCCGGCACCGGGCCGCCAAGATGGCGGCGCTACGTTCAACTTAGGACAGCATCGTTGATCGAGAAGGGTATACTTTGCTTTTTGAGTGTGCTATCTACGTCCTCGATATGTTCGAGAAGAAAGCCAAACGCGGCATTGCCACGCCGAAGTCTGACCTGAATTTAATCCGACACCGGCTGAAACTGGCCGAGAAGGCTATTAAGGAGGCAGAATCATGCGTCCCCTACAACGGTTCATCCTTGCCACTTTGGTGAGCGCGGCTTTTGCGCAAGCCCAGACGACTCCCCCATCGGTCACGCCAATGCTTGCGGAGCCCATTCAGCCTGTCCCGGTCACGGCGTACCAGGTGCAGCGCTATATGATGGAGCGGATTCCCAAACTCCCGGCGCCCGAAAGCCCCGAGCAGTGGACCCGTGAAGAGGGCAAACTGCGCCAGCACCTGCTCAATGACATTGCGTTCCACGGTTGGCCGCGCGAGTGGGTGGAATCGCCGGCCGCGGTTCGAAGACGTGGGCGCGGTCGAAAATGGCCAAGGCTACCGGTGGCGGAAACTGCGCTTTGAAATCGTTCCCGGTTTCTGGTCAACGGCAATCCTCTACGAGCCGGAAAACCCCGGCGGAAAGACTCCGGCCATCCTGTATGTCGAGGGGCATGAACACGTGGGCAAGTCCGTGGAATATGCCCAGAAGGCTTGCATCAATTTCGCCAGGCGGGGAATCGTGACGCTGACCCCGAGTGGATCGGAATGGGTGAGCTTGCCGAGAAACAGAATGCGCACGATTACGGCGCCCACCTGGACCTGGTGGGCGCGAACGCGCTGGGACTCTTTTATCTGGCGATGCGCCGGGGGCTCGACTATCTTGCCGAGCTTCCGCAAGTTGACCCGAACCGCCTGGGGGTTACGGGCCTCTCCGGTGGCGGGTGGCAAACCATTGTGCTCAGCGCCCTTGACCCGCGCGTTGCCGTGATGGTGGAAGTGGCCGGATTTGGCTCTCTCGAATCGAACATCACCCACCCGGTGGATACCGACGAAGTCGAGGAGACCCCCACCGATTTCCTCGCGGGCGAGGACTACACGAACCTGGTGGCCCTGCGCGCTCCCCGCCCGACGCTCTTGATTCACAATGCCGAGGACGATTGCTGCTTCCGCGCCATGCTGGTGAAGCCCTACATTTTTGACAATCTCAAGCCCTTCTTCCGAATTTTCGGGGAGGAACAAAATCTGGCCTTCTATGAAAACCGCGATCCCGGAACGCACAACTACCATCTTGAAAATCGCCTTCAGGCTTATCGGTTTTTCACCGAACATTTTCATTTGCCCGTGGCCACGGAGGAGATTCCCAGCGGGGCGGAGTTGAAGACTTTCGACGAGCTCAAGGTGGGCTTGCCGGCCGATAACCTGACCACCGTGGGCTTGGCGAAGAAACTTGCCGAGCGACATTACCCGCCCTGCCATCCCCGCAGACTCCCCCACGCGGGAAACCTGGGCGGCATCCCAGAGGTCCATGCTCAAGTCCGTCATTCGCTACCAGCCGGTGACGGTCGCCAACGCTTGGCGAATGTGGAACACCAAAGACCAAGGGCCTGGAAACGCTTTCCTATCGGCTCGATTTCTCCAATGGGTTGAGCGCAACAGGCGTGTGGCTGAAAGACATCGCGACGCCCGCGAACGCCCCGGCAACCCTGGTCCTTAACGACAAAGGCCGCAAGGCCGCGGGCGAAGCCGTCTCCGACCGCGTGAACCGGGGCGAACAGGTGCTGGCCCTGGACGTCGTTTTCAATGGGGAGACGGTCCCGCAGAGTCCCAACCCTACGGATTACGAATTGATGGTGGCCAGCATGGGGGATCGCCCTTTGGGCCTCGAAGTGGGTCAACTGATCGGGGCCGCGAAGTGGCTTGGCACAAACCTCCGGACAAACCCACCTCCGATTGGAGGCGGCGGGGATGCGCAGCCAGGTGGTGGCGCTCGTAGCCGCGGCGCTCGAGCCCAAGTTGTTTTCAGAAGTCGCCATAACCGGTGGGATGCACAGCCTCGGGTTTCTGCTGGATGCGCCGGTTCCATTTCGTTCGGCGCCGGAACTGTTTTGCCTGGATTTGTACAAAGATTTCGACCTCGACTATTTCCGGGCCATGGCCGCCCCAACGAAAGTCAGCGAAAAGGATTTCGTAAAGGCAGAGGCCCTCTCGACCGCCACCCCTGACGATAATTGAGGCCCGGGGATTAGTGAACCGGAGCCCCCAAGGGGCGACCTAATCAAGCCCAGGCCAACGGACTGGGTTAAACGGCCCCATCCATTTTAACGGCTGAGCCCGGAAGGGGCGCCCCTCTTCAGGGCTCAGCCACTAAGCTGTTTTCACGGTTACCCCCGGCCGTTGAAGCTGTGAAAAAATTCCGGGACGAGCAACAGAATTTCACGCAAAGACGCAAAGTCGCAGAGGGCGCAAAGAAAACCAAGAAGTTGTTGTTCGCGAGTCTTTGCGCCTTGGCGTCTTTGCGTGAGATTGTTTATTTTTTCACCGCTTCGATGGCCTGGGCTAGATTAGATGGCCCCTTGGGGGCTCGACATCTGGTCGCCCACGGTCAGAAAAGCGCTGAGCGTGGCTACGAGTTAAACTGCGATGGTGATCTCACCGATGAAAAAAGCCCGCGGCCAAAAAGGCGCGGACCGTGGCTACCCGCTTTAAGGAGTGCGCATGCAGTGGGCGAGGCTGGGAGCAATGGCTTGGAAATGCTTGAGGTTCAGGGTGTAAATGTGGCGGGCGCCGCAGTTTGCCGCGCAGCGCAGCAGCAGCGCGTCGTAAATGCGGCCGCCGGTCAGGCCTTGTTCGGAAGCTTGGCGAATGGTGGCGAGATACTCCCGTTCGCTAAGGGAGACAAGCGTCAACCGTTGGCGGACCTCTTCGACAAACAGGGCCGCCTGTTCGGGAGGAATCAGGGGCTTTACAGGTAAAGCGCTCATCGAGGCGTAGACTTCAGCCAAGGTGTGAATCCCGCAGGCGGACTGCTCCTTGCTGGCCGCTGCGAAGAGCCGGAGGCTCGATTCGTGATGCGCATGACCGCGCCAGAAGGCGGCAATGAGAACGGAGGTATCGAAGAAGTCTCTCATCGGGAGAGAGTTGCGCCCAGGCGCTTGGCGCGTTCGAGGTCAATCAGATCGGGAATGGAAGCGTTGCTCGGCTCGCCCTGATACACCCAGACGCCTCTTTCCTTTTGCAGAAGAGCCTGTGGACGAACCGGGCGCAAGGTAATGCGCTCGCCTTCACTTTCCAGCACGAGGGTGTCGCCGGCTCCGAGCCGCATCTCTTCGCGCAGAGTTTTGGGGAGAACCAGCCGCCCGGCTTTGTCGAGTGAAACCTTGGTCGTCATAATGCCATTCTAGAATGGTTTAAACCACATGTAAATGGCGAAACCAAGTTCGGCAAGTAATTGTAGCGGGTAGCCATCACGGTCACTGCTTTTGCGGCGGTGGGTTCTTCCCCTGATGACGAAGCACGGAGTGGGCTTTTCCCTTGATGCCCGACTCCTGATCAACGGTGGCGGCCCTGACGGCGTTCCCCGTGGGTGCTTGAAGGCCTCTGGCCGCGGTGATAATCTGCGGGCGTGTCCAACGTCCACCGACTCCGCGTGACGGACTGCATTTTCTTTGTCAATGTGAACCTGCGTCCACGCTTCAAGCGATTTAACGAATCTGCATGCGGTGAAGAAAGGGCTGGTGAAGCGGGGGTAGCCACGGTCAGTGCAGTTCTGACCGTGGGTTCTTCGGGCGGTGGTCGAGTTACAACAACTTTGCTTTGGACAAGGCAACGGTGCCGGCGTGTCCCCTCCAGATTGATGACGTGCGATTGCCATTGGGGTATCGCGCATGAGAAAACCCACGGTCAGAAAAACGCTGACCGTGGCCACCCCCTAGGACGTGTTGGCAGCAATGTTGAGCGTGTTGCTGGAGCGTATACACGAAAACCAACCTATGTGCCACCCGCGGGTGATAGGAGTTCCGGCGTATAATTAGGGTTTGGGACGGCGCACCCCCCAACGGAGATAATATGTACGCGGCTGCCGCACTCTTACTCTACTATCCGGACTTCGATGCGCGATTGAATGCAAATCCCATCGTGCAGGTTGCGAAGGTCGAGAAGGTAACAAAAAAGTTCTACCAATTGTTTGTTCCTCACTCGCTGGGCGTGAGATTTCACAGGAAAATTGAGACTGTAAACGGCGAGTCTGTGCCGTTGCCATCGAGCATACCTTGGGAATTTCCTGAATCCTTCTCGTCCTTTTGCTGTTCAGCCGCGTTAGCAGTCGGCGAGAGATTGTGGTCCCTCTTTCAGGTGGGTCATGTATTCGGGCGGAAATACGAAGCGAGGGAGGTACCGCTGCTCGGTTACACCTACGAGGTCCCCAAGGACTTCGGGTTCAACACTTGTGGTTTCGCAGTTCGCGAGCTCAACAGCGCGGGACCCGAGCAGTGGATCTGGGGAAACAGCGAAGCGGAAACTTTTCAACTACTCGCCCAACGCATCCGCCGGGCAGAGGAAAGGAGTCGTCGTGCCGGACGCGAATTGCCGGATCGGCTCGTTGAGACCGGCGGATCACGATGGGATGGAGACCTGCTCCCCCCAGAAAGGGTCCGGCTGAACCCCGGGGACAGATTCTGCGAGGGGGACCTGATGATTTGGGGGTTTCGTTTCTATACCTTTTACGGCATCGACAAAAAGGGGAGATTTCTCACGTCAGATTGGATGCCTAAAGACTCCTTACGACCAGTGTCATTCCCCACCGCTTTTCCCGAACGTATACTCGCGTCTCTCGCGGCGATAGTCCCTATTCTCTCGCTCGGGGAAAGCACGATCTGGGCAGCAGAAGCTCAGTACGCCAAAGGTGAGGCACCATTTCGCAACCGTGCGCCCTACGACCTGCCAAAGCAAACCATGAGCCGTGAAGCCAGCAAGGCTTGGCTGTATTCAGCACACTCCCTGTACTACTCAAACGATCGAATTCGTTGGTTCCGAAGGTTGTCGGCTGCGCTTGCGTGCGAAGCGGAGCGTCTGTGGGCCATCCATCGAAAGGGCGCGTCACCGCTCCAGTAAGTTGTGCACGAACGCTGGCTGGCGCAGGCCAGAGTGTCGGGCAAGAGGAAGAATCAAAACGCGGAGTCGAAGGCCCCGCGGCCAGTTTTCCAAAGGCACTGGTAACTCTGTCGGGAGCAGCCAAAGAGCCGCAGGGCCTGTAAATCAATCTGCGCTGATTTCTTGTGATAGAGTCTGGTGACCGAGGAGGTGTCTGTGGCGAGATTCTTCGACGACATTGTCCGCAGCCGGTCAATCCCCTGGCCTCAACTCATGGAACTCCTGGAAAAGTCAACTGTCATTCTTGCGGACAACGTGGCGGAGTACTACTACTCAGGGACGGATCAGGATTACTGGTCGCTTGAAGATGACTTTCCAAACTTAGCCCCTCCATTTGAGCTGTTTTTCGTCGAGTGGAAGGATCCCCCGTTCCTGGTGACTCGCGCCTCTGGCCGACAAGACTTTCCAATCCGCAAGCGCACTGGCGCTCTCTTTACCTGTAAGGAGACCAGCGCAATCGGGCCCCAGGACACGGATTCGGACTGTCGGTGGGTCGAAACAATCTGGATATGGGAAGAGTCTGCAAATAGAATTGACTGTGTCGGCAACCTTTCGAT
Source organism: uncultured Acidobacteriota bacterium (assembly GCA_963810005.1). GTDB lineage: Bacteria > Acidobacteriota > Terriglobia > UBA7540 > UBA7540 > Bog-366. The sequence continues at coordinate 176,262 of CAWELY010000006.1, read as the reverse complement.
CAAGGTAGGGCATGATGGAAGAACCGTCAGGTTCTCAGAGAAGGGGTACTGCGTCGCAACCGCTAATCTACAGCTCAAGCCGCAGCCCACGGCGGAGGGTATGCTCTCTTCCATCCAGCCAGCTTTGCTGACAGTTTGTTTCCTCCATTGCAAGAATGTGAATACGCAGACACACGTTCCACCGCCAGCCTTGGCCAAGAAGCTCCGCTTACGGTATGGGCGGCCCCCAATAACTTACAAGACGCTCGTCATCGATCCACTCAAGCAGGTCTTGAGAACGGAAGGGAATAGCGATTCCATTGGACTGAGGAAAGCGTTGCACATCTGCCGTGGCCATTTCAAAGACTACAGGCAGCACGGGCTCTTCGGGAAGCTGCGCGGAGTTTACTGGTGGTCCGATCACGTTGCTGGCACACTGAACTCCGGCCTTGTGAAAAAGGACTACAGTGTATTGCCCCCAAAGGCGGAGAAGCCTGAATGATAGCGGGTAGCCACGCTCAGCGTTTTTCTGACCGTGGCTTTTCTCATGCCCGATGCTCCAGCGGCAGGTCGTCAATCTGGATGGAACACGCCGCCACCGTTGCCCTGTCCAAAGTAAGTTTGCTGTAACTCGACCACCGCCAGAAGAACCCACGGTCAGGACTGGTCGTCCACCATTAAGATTGGCGGACTTTCAGCCGCGGCGACACCGTGACCACCTACCCCTTACGCGTATTCAGTGCTAGGATACGAAGTGAGATAGGAGAGTTGCGGTGGGAACGAAGCAGCAGATACTGAAGGCAATGGAAGAGCTTCCCGACGACGCCGGCGTCGAAGACGCCTTGGATCGGCTTTACCTGCTTTATAAAGTCGAGAGAGGCCTTCTCCAAGCGGACCGTGGTGAACTTATCAGTCAAGATGAAGTCCGGCAGCGTATGGCGAAATGGCTCAAGTAAGGTGGACGCCCCAGGCGGCCGATGATCTCGACGCGGTCTGTCTGTTCATCGCTCGGGATTCTCCCCAACTGGCGGCGGCGTTCGCCGACCGCGTCCTCCGCGCTAGGGACCTCCTGGCCTACTTCCCACTCTTGGGCCGCGTTCGGGCAGAATCGTTCCGGAATTGGGCGTCGGGAACATTCGAGAGATCTTAGTCGGCAGCTACCGTGTAATCTATCGGATTCGACACGACGATGTCCACCTCCTGACGGTGCACCACGGCGCCCGGTTGCTTGACAGCACAAAAATCGGCGCTGGAGACTAACAGACATCTAGCCGCGCAGAACTGTCCTAGCCGCAACCCGCTGGTTTCGAGGGTTGAGGACGTTTAACTCGGAACTTCGAGAGATCTTCCCGCCTGCGCTACAGTTGCTGTAGAGACGGCTTTATGCCGCCATTTAGTCCGTCGGCTGAGGGATAAACTCGCCGCTTCAGAATCAAACTGGCCCACCCCAAAAAAATCCAAAATGTATCGCGGCCCGAGATTTACTTGATTTCCACAGCCAGAATAGGCAATATTCGCGTGGCGAAATGACATCCCGCGGAATGGGGCCGGCGCACCAAGCCGTCCGGCGTTCGGGTAGCATTCTGGCACGTTGCCACCCCCCAGGCCAGCAGCAAATCTCTCGAAGCGCCGCGCCATCTTTCAGCCTGTCGCGTAGGACTCGAAGTGTCAAAAAGCTTTCAAATCGGCTCATGCAATTTCGCCCATGGCCTGCTCTGGCTGATGAGCACGATGGAGGATTACCATGCGTAGTTTATGGCTCGGACTTCTCAGCTTGATGATCTCGATGGCCGCAATTTTCGCCGCTGAGGCGCAAGGCGTTTTGCGCCCGGTGGATTTACGGGGCTGGCGCAGACCCCTGCTCTTCCGGGTCTGCGATTTCCCGAAGGGACCTGGGGGAAACAAAAAGGTCCCAAGTCCGAGGTCTTACGGGCAGTGATTAGCGGGTAGTGGCGAGTGGCGAGAAAAGGCAAAGTCCTCGGGCTGGCGACGCTAAAAACCTGCCGTCTGCGCCAGCCGTTGGTTAGGTTCGCTCGGTCTTCGGTGGGGTGGCCACTTCGAGCTGGCTGGCGGCCTTGATCAATACTCGCAGGGCTTGGTTGACGGACTCCGAGTCGCGGAACACCGCCGCCACATCGGAATCAAGCAGCACAACATTCGTACCCTCCCGGTACTGCTGGTAGTATTTGCCGCGAACGCCCCCCCGGAGATCGTACTCCGGCCTCATCTCGTCCGCCTCGATTCGATCATTCTCCGGACTCATATTGTTTCCTCTCCGCGGGAGTCACATCCCGCGCGCTGAAAATCCTAATCCGCCCATCTCGGTCGGTGTGCGCGACGATGATCAAACGCTGGCGCGGTGACAAACCTGTTGTCAATAACCTCCGCTCTTCCTGCGAATGGTCCGGATCGTCGATCGTCACCGCCAGCGGATCACCAAAAACGGTGGACGCCTCGTCGAATGAGATCCCATGCTTGATAAGATTCTTTTGCGCCTTCTCCGGATGCCATTCGAATTGCACTCTACCAGCCTATCATGCTGAGGGAGCAGATTCGAGGGGATTGCCAGCGGGTAGCCACGGTCAGCGTTTTTCTGACCGTGGGCTTTTCTCATGCCCGATGCTCCAGCGGCAGGCCGTCAATCGGGATGGAACACGCCGCTACCGTTGCCCTGTCCAAAGTAAGTTTGCTGTAACTCGACCACCGCCAGAAGAACCCACGGTCAGGACTGCACTGACCGTGGCTACCCCCGCCTCACCCGCCGCTTGCGCGCGGGATTCAACTATTCCTGCCTGCTATGCCTTCGTCATCAAGGGAAGAACCCACGGTCAGAAAAACGCTGACCGTGGCTACCCGCTTGGGGCCGGCGATTTCCCGAAGGGACAGCGAGAACAGTGACGAGTCAAGAGTGACGAGAAACGCGGGAGACGGGATACGGGTTACGGGGCACGGGATTGGAGATTGCAGATTCAAGATTCAAAACTGGCGAGGTCCCGATAGGATCGGGATATATTCCCTCGCCGCTAGGGCAAACTGACTCACGCAACTTGCAACACGCGAGGTTTTCCCGTATCCTGAAGGCGATGGAAATACATTTCACCCCCGACGTGGAAAAGAAGCTCAACGACCTCGCCGCGCAGAGCGGACGCGGGCCCGACGAGCTTCTGCAAGATGCCTTGGCCGGATATTTCGACGAGTTGGCGCAAACGCGAGACATGCTCAACAGCCGCTATGACGAGCTGAAAAGCGGCAGGGTGAAGCCCATCGACGGTGAGGAAGCCTTTGCCCGCCTGAAAGCCAAAACCCAAGCACAGCGCAACCACTCGCATGAGCAGCGGCTACGCGCTCCACCTGGAAGCCTACGCCGACCTCGACGATATTCGCTATTACCTCGCCGAGCAAAACCCGGACGCAGCCGAGCGCGTCATCTCGGAAATTTTTGACACCCTTCGCGGGCTCGTAGCTTTTCCCCATCAAGGCCATCGGCGCCCAGACCTCACCTCGCGCCCCTTGCGGTTCATTCTTGTGCGTGAATACTTAATTGCCTATGCACCCGAGGAAAGACCCTTGTGGGTTCTCGCCGTGATCCACGCGCGTCGCAGCCCCCGCATCATGGCCGCCATCCTGAGAGGCAGGGAGTAACCATAGCGCGGGCCTCGGCTATGAAAATGGATGTGCCAAAGGTACCTTGGAGCGGTCAGCCACGGTCAGCGTTTTTCTGACCGTGGGCTCTTCTCCTGCCCGATGCTCCAGCGGCAGGTCGTCAATCCGGATGGAACACGCGGCTACCGTTGCCCCGTCCAAAGTAAGTTTGCGGTAACCCGACCACCGCCGGAAGAACCCACGGTCAGGACTGCACTGACCGTGGCTACCCCCGCCTCACCCGCCGCTTGCGCGCGGGATTCAACTATTCCTGCCGGCTATGCCTTCGTCCTCAAGGGAAGAACCCACGGTCAGAAAAACGCTGACCGATGTGTTAGACGCCAATCTCTCGCACTTCGCCCTTCTTCACGAAGGGCAGTACTTTCAGGAGGGCAGGGATAATTGGCCGCAGGTCCCTCAAACGGTTTGTTGGCGCGGTCAAGACCACGACCGCGATGTTGAAGCGCGGCAAATTCTGTTGAAACGACAGGTTCCGATCAGTGGTGACAAAAGCTTCAAAGTGGCTGGCAGCCAGGGTTAGGAGTTCGCCGTTCTGCTTCGATTTCCACCCCATCTGTTTGATGGTCTTCACGTCGTGCCCCGTAATGTCCTCCGCCAAGCGCTGGTCAACGCACTCATCGAGCAGGATCTTTACTTCGCCTCGGCGAGTACTCGGCCTTTAGCGGTCTCCAGCAACCCGACGACTTGTTCGCGCGTCACGGTCGGAAAGCCATCCAGGAAATCGTCGATGGTGTCGCCAGCCTCAAGGCACTCGAAAAGAGTTTGTACGGGCACGCGGGTACCGGCAAACACAGGAGCACCTCCCATTACCTCCGGCAAAGTTGTAATCAGGGTATCACTCATATAAGAGAGTCTAATGGTAAAAGGTCTCTCGGGGCAAGCGGTACGTCGAACATCTGCTGTGACCTTTGCGGCATGGGGCGCGCGCGTAGCGTGTAGCCACGCTCAGCGTCTTTCTGACCGTGGGCTTTTCTCCTGCCCGATGCTCCAGCGGCAGGGCGTCAATCGGGATGGAACACGCCGCTACCGTTGCCCTGTCCAAAGTAAGTTTGCTGTAACCCGACCACCGCCAGCAGAACCCACGGTCAGGACTGAACTGACCGTGATAGCTACCAGCTTGCACCCTTACCGGATGGAGCGCTCTTCGCGGTGGCCTTGGCCAAGCCGAAATCCAGCACTTTGGTGTGCCCCCGTTGGGTGACGCGCCGCCCTTTAGGGTGGCACGTGCCGGGCTGAAGCCCGGCGCCACACCCGAAATTAGGACAGCACCTATTTTGGGGACTACTATTCGGCCAATCAGTTTTCGATTCAGCCGAGTTAGCCCCGCGAAGTTCTCCCGGTCGGCGGGGCGCGATTTCACCCCAATCCAGGACTTTTTGTCCGCTTGACATCCCCGGTCATTGTTCATAACTTGTATGGCTCTTCTTACTCTATGGCGGGCATTAGCGGGCTATCCACAATGGCTAAGCGGAAAGGGTGACCACCATGCCGGAAGAAAATAAGCGCGACGCGGAAAACCTCACCAGAAAAGTTCTGGATAAAAGCGCAACTGCCGCCGCGCTCGCGGGAATCAGTTTCATCACCGATCCTCAAAGGGTTTTTGGCGCGAACGACCGTGTGCGAGTCGGCGTGTGCGGGGTTCGGGGGCAGGGCTTTGCGCACATTGAGGAATATGCCCGAATGCCCAACGTGGAAGTCGCGGCCGTGTGCGATGTAGATGAAAACATCATGAATGGGCGGCTGGCGGACATGGATCGCATGGCCCTTCCCACACCCAAAACCTACACCGACGTGCGCAAACTCCTGGAAGACTCCTCCCTCGACGCCATTTCCGTCGGCGACACCCAATCATTGGCACAGCTTGATGGGTATCTGGGCGATGCAGGCCGGCAAGGATGTCTACATCGAAAAGCCTTGCTGCCATTCCTTGTGGGAGGGGCGGCAACTGGTTCGGGCGACGAAGAAATACCACCGCATCGTTCAGCATGGAACGAACAACCGCTCCGCGGGCGCCGTCATCGAGGGCATCCAGAAGATGCGGGAGGGACTGATCGGCGACGTCTATCTCGCCCGCGGTCTCTGCTTCAACGATCGGAATACCATCGGACGCACTCCGGTGGAGCCGGTTCCGGCGGGAGTGAACTACGATCTCTGGACCGGACCCTCTCCGCTCCACCCGTTCACGCGCAACCGGTTTCACTACAACTGGCACTGGTTCTGGGACACGGGCAATGGCGATATTGGCAACCAGGGAGCCCACCAAATTGATGTGGCCCGTTGGGGGCTGGGGGTGAAATTCCCCAACAAGGTGTCAGCCATGGGCGGACACTTCATGTTTGATGATGACCAGGAGACCCCCAATACTCTCAACGCCGCCTTCGAATTCAATCAGCCCGACAGCAAGCCTAAGATTCTGGAATTTGAAGTTCGCCACTGGATGACCAATCAGGAGGCCGGCATCGGTTCACTTGGATTTGGAGTCGCCGTTCCCGGATTCCTGGGCCCTCCCCGAAGAAATCCTTCTCGCGAGCGGGGAGAGAGAGTCGAGGGTTCCGTCGGAAATATCTTCTACGGGTCAAAAGGCTACATGGCGATGTCGAACGAGGAATTTCCCTCCTACCGCACCTGGCTGGGCGAGGAGCAGGAGCGCGGTCCCAGTGGCTCGCGGGAGGGAAATAACTGGCAAAACTTTATCCACTGCGTGCGCAGCCGTAAGACCGAAGAACAGAATGCCCCCATCGAGGAAGGATACATCTCCTGCGCCTTGATCCACCTGGCGAACACCTCGTACCGGTTGGGGCGGACGCTCAACTTTGATGCGGAAACGGAACAGGTCATCGGCGACGACGAGGCGAATAAATTGTTGCGGGGATCGTACCGGGCGCCTTATGTCGTTCCGGAAAAAGTCTAGCCCTTGTTTTTTTAGCAAAACTTGCAGCCGTTAGCGGATCGCCAGGGGTAGCACAATCGTCAATAATTTCACTTGACACTTGCAAGCAGTATAGGCTATATTAGCGGGTGTGGCTCCACACCGGTCGAGCCACCGCGGGGACCGGCAGGCCAGCACGCCCGCCGAGCAACAAAGGATGGATGATGCCGCATTTCCCTAGCCTAACGGGCCACAGATTGGATGGCGGCATAATGTCCCTGCACCGACAAAATGTCCAAAGCTGAGAACATCTTGAAAACAAAGGGTCGGGAAATGGATTTTTCTCCGACCAAAGCCTAGAACATACTGAAAAGAAAGCCAGTCAAAAGAAACCCAAGAGACCCCAAAAACGCATGACAAAATGACCGCTAGAAGAGACCTCGATGGCTGGCGGCAGGTGGCGGAAAAGGCCGGACATGATTAGTTGTCTGGGCTAGATTGGCGTTGAAAGGAGCGGGCGCAAATCCTTCACGTTCAACCTCTCCCATTCTTTCCTGATCGTATCTCCAGCGGGACAGGATTGAGTTCTCCCACCATGAACCAATAGGCGAGTAAGCCGGCCACCAGAACCCCGGCGGCGAGGGCGAAGCCCGGAAGGTAGGTGTCGGTGCGGGCAATCAGAAATCCCGTGACGACGGGCGCCAGAACGCCGCCGATGTTCCCGGCAAAGTTTTCAAAGCCCGTCCAGATGCCCACTTCCTCGGGCGGCGCGCAGCACTGAATGATGGCGAACATGTTGCCCGTCGCCAGTCCGACGAGCGAACCCCCCATGAGGAAGGCGAGAGCGACGAGGGGGCTCTCCGCGCGGGCGGCGGCAATCAGCAAGAGTCCGGAAAGAAACGCGACCGTGATCATCCGCTTTGCGCGTGCGGGTCTCATCCCAACCCCAGCGAATGAACCAATCGGTAATCCATCCGCCCATCGGCTGGCAGACGCCGAAAACCAAATAGGGCAACGCCGCGTAAAAGCCCGCGCGCACCAGGGTCAAGTGCCGGACGGTGACGAGATAGTCGGGAAGCCAGGTGACGAGCAGATACCAGTAGTAATCGAAGCAGAAAAATCCCAGGCAAATGCCCAGCAGGTTACGGTTAAAGTGAATCCGCCGAGCTGGGGGCGAGCCGCGAGGCACGGCGACGCTGCGCGCAACCTGCAGATTCTTGGGGGCAGCGAGAAGCCAAGGCACCACCCAGATGATGGCGGTGAACCCTACCAGAGCGAACATGTTGCGCCAGCCGTAACGCATGATCAGCACCGCGATCAGCGGAGCCCCCACCGCCAGACCCAGGCGCGTGCCACTATCGAAGAGCCCGGAAGGAAAGCCGCGCTCCGGGGAAGGGAAGAGCATGCTTACGATTTTGGTCCCGCCGGGAAGATAGATCGACTCTCCAATACCCAGCAGGATTCGCAGCAGAATCAAGACCGTCAAGCTGCCGGCGAAACCCGTCAATCCACAGGCGAGCGACCAGACGGCAAAGAGCCCGGCGTAAAGCCAGCGGAGATTCCACCGGTCCGCACACCAGCCGATGGGGATTTGCATCAGGGCGTAAGACCAGAAGAAAGAGGAAAGCAGCAGGCCCTTGATCTCGGGGCCAAGATGCAAATCGAGGGAAATGAGCGGCAAGGCGACCGAAATCGTGGCGCGATCGAGATAGTTGATAAAAGAGGCGACGAAGAGCAGACCGACCAGCACCCACCGCCGGGAACTCGAAATAGACAAAAGACCGCCCGTGGAAGCGGGCCCGGCCGGAGCAGAATCGCCTGGTTTGCTCATCTCCCTCTCTCCGTGCGCAAGGTTGCCGGCAGCATATCGCAATCTACAGGAAGGTCAAGCGAAGAAAATGGGACTACGGAAGAAGACTCCGAACATCTGGTAACCACGCATTTGCAGCCGCGCAGGATAGTCTTGCGCCATACGGCCAGACAGGGGGAGGTTGACCCGCTCGTGGCGCTCGTCCCAACTCTACGCACGCAGAGCCACGGGCGGTATTAACTCTACAGGCGATTGGAACTAGGTATGTTAACGACAGTATAAACATCCGAGTAAGCAGGATAGTGCGAGCCCGGAACCGACAAGGCGATCCCCGGATTGAGTAGGCGGCTTCTGCGCACCAAGAAAAAAGATGAGTTACCTGGCCCCACTATTTAATTTTTCAATACCGCCTTGAACTTTATAAATAAAGGACTTAGATTCTGTGCGTTACCTTCTTGCTTGTCCCGGCAGTACTTTGTGGTTATGAACTAAAAAATCTCTTGACAACTATTCATCGAACGATTATTCTTCCAGCGTATTTTGTGCTCTGCGTTAAATATTGTTAGTCTGGAATTGGGATGGTGGGGCCCGCCTTCGTAGGTGGGATCTCAGGGAAAACCACCCTACCCAGCCCTTGCGGGCTCCCAGGTTGTTCGAAGCAGAATCATCCGGAGCTTATTTCAAGGATCCGGAAACTGCCCGTCGAGTTCATCAACCGCTCGCGCATGCCCCCCGGATATTCGCCGGCTACGTCGTTGCCGGGTGGCAAGTATCGGAGGCTACTCATGGGTAGGTTCGCCGCTCTCATTGAACGTGTCACGCTGATTATCCTTCCCTCGCAATGGAAGCATCCCCTTTCGATACCCAGGGGGCGGGCATGGTTCCCTCACTCTCATTGAAATCTACGGAGTAACGTAGGTTGATCCGGCTCCTCGGCTCAAAAGCGGGGAGGGAGACCCTTCTCCCCGTGGGAGCGGATGGCCAAAGAACTCGATTCGGATCAGGGGTCGATGCATTTCGTCATGGAGAACTCCCATGTCTAGCGACGCACTTAGACCACGAGGGAACGATTTTACTACTCGACTTACCAAGGTCCTTCTCGTCGATGAGGAAGCAGGCGACTTGAGGACCCTTCGTCTGACCCTGGAAGGCCAAGGGTTCGAAGTTTCCACCTGCACGAGTTATGAGGCCGGCATGCAATGCCTGGAGGCGGAGCCTTTCGACTTCGTGGTGGTAAGCCAAGGCACCCGAGCCTTTGAGGGGCGCCAGGTGCTGGACCGGGCCATGCAGTTGGACCGCCACCGGCCCGTTTTGGTCGTGACGCGCTGCATCGAGATGCGATGCTATCTCGAAGCCATGCAAATGGGCGCGATCGACTACCTGGAAAAGCCGGTTCCCCCCGGGGATCTATTGCGGTTTGTGCGCACCCACGTGGCCAGCGCGGAATTCAAATTTCGTGGAACCTCAGCTTGAATGATCTCTCCGGCGGTCTTGGGCGCCGGCCGCAGCGGCGGGCGTGGCCCGCTCGATGCGCGGGAGAAGCCAATGGACTACACCCATAGCCAGCGGGTGCATGACCCCGGCGAGGAGGAAGAGCGGGACATAAGTGTGGAACCATTGCAAGGTGTAACCCGCTACGGGCGCGATGATCATACCTCCCACGGCGCCGGCGGCCCCGCCCAATCCTACCACTGACCCCAGATCATTCTTCGGAAACATGTCAGACGCAAGGGTATAGACGTTGGCCGACCAGCCGGCGTGCGCTGCCGTGGCCACGGAGATGAAAGCGAGCGCCCACCAGGGACTGGGGGTAAAGACCGCCAGGATCCCGGCGGGCATCAAGAGGGCGCAAGCCAAAAGAGCGGTCTTGCGCGCGAAAGTTACGGAACGCCCACGGGAAAGCAGAAATCCGGAGAGCCATCCGCCCCCTATGGAGCCCGGCACTGACGCGATCCAGGGAATGATTCCAAAGAGGGCGAGGGCCGCGATGGAAAAGTGGCGGACCTCGATAAAGTACTTGGGTAGCCAGAAAATATAAAACCACCAGATGGGGTCGGTCATGAACTTTGCCAGCGTGAAACCCCACGCTTTCCGGCTCGAGAGAATTTCATGCCATGACAGGGTTTCTCCCGGCCCATCCTCTTCGCCGGCGTCCTGTGTCTCAATGTGGGCGAGTTCTGTCTTGGTTAGGCAGGAATGACGCCGGGGCGAGCGGTAAAGAGCCAGCCAGGCAACAAGGCACACCAAGCCCAGTGCGCCAGTGCCAATAAATGCGGCCTGCCAGCCCCATTGGAGGAAGAGCCAACCCACGAGGGGATAGGCGACGACGGTCCCCACCGCCGCCGCGGAGTTGAAGATTCCCGTAGCCAAGGCGCGCTCACGCTTGGGAAACCACTCCGCTATGGCCTTGATGGAAGCAGGAAAGTTACCGGCCTCGCCCGCCCCCAGCAGGAAACGCGCCGCGGCAAAGGACCATACTCCCCGGGCAAGGGCGTGTCCCATCGCGGCCAGCGACCACCAAGTCATGGCCAGGGCGTAGCCAACGCGCGTCCCCAGCCGGTCGATGATGCCGCCGAATCCCAACATCATGATGGCGTAGGCAAATTGGAAGGCGAAGACAATCCATCCGTAGTCACTTTCCTTCCATTGGAAGAGTCCCTGGAGATGATGGGCGAGGATGGCGATGGTGCCGCGGTCGATGTAGTTGACGAGTGTGCCGCAGAACAACAGCCCGCAGATCGCCCAGCGAAGATGGGGAATCTGGAGCGGGCCTGCCGAAGCCGGGCGGGGCGAATACCCCGGGACATGGTCGGAATCAGAGGATGGGATCGGCACGTGTCTCCTTCGGGGTGGTAGGCGATGAGTCCCTGCGCTAGTCCAGGCGTTACAGGGAGTTCACTTCGGCGGACGTGGCGGCGGACACCGTCACGGGTCCTTTACCCAGGCGTGGCGTGGGTCCTCGGCCCAGGCGCCATATCGCCGCTCTTCACCGGCGAGCACCCAGGTGTATTGCAGTTCGTAGCCGGGCGCGGCCACGACGGGGTGATAGCCCTTCGGCAGCAGGACCGTGTCGCCATCTTCGACCACAAAAACATTGGAAAACCCCTCGGGGTCGCCGGGAGCGGTGTACGTCCAAATAAACCCGAAGCCCTGCGCGGGCTTGACGCGGAAGTAGTAAACCTCTTCCAGCACGGCTTCCTGCGGCGGGTTGGAGTGGTCATGCTTGTGCGGCGGAAAACTCGACCAGTTACCCGAGGGCGTCAGGGTCTCACCGGCCAGCAGGCGCTCCGCCGGTACGTTTTCACCCAATGCCGAATAGACCGTCCGCTGCCAGTTGTCGCGGCCCACCTGTTTGCTGATCACCGTTGACCCCTCCAGCAGCGCGGCCGGGGCGTGGGAGTTGGAGGGAGCGGAGAAAATTCCCAAGTCCGCCGCCGAGTCCGCTTTGATTTCCAGTTGCGAGTTGGGCGGGATGTAGCTCATCACCGGCGGTCCGGAGAATACATCGGCGCGTTTCCCGATCCGGCTGTAATATCTCCTTGCTGCGCCCGACGGTGCTGATCACCAGGGTTACGGCGCCGGAGAAGATATCGAGCACGTATTCGCGAGCGCCCGTCTGTAAAGAGTGGCGATCACCCTTTTCCAGTTGCAAGGTGGCGAAGTCGAGGAACCGCATCGCGCCGGGCGCGACGATCTGTTGGAACTTTCCATTTTTGCGGGCTTTGATCAAGCGATCCATGATGGCCTCGAAAGAGCAGTGGTCAGTGGCTAGTAGCTAGTGGTTAGGAATCAACTACCGACGCCTAGCCACTAACCACTAGCCACTGCCTTTACTGTCCTGCCGCGTAGCGGCTGTAAGCAGCGGCGATTTGGGCCGCGGCCGCGTCGCCGTGGTGGATCACCACGCGATAGCGGAAGGTTAGCGATTCGCCTGGGGCGATCGTGACACTGCCGTCGCGCTTGGGGTCGTGGTAGAAGTCGTGTTCGCCAAAGGGATTGACCGCGAACAGCCCGTAATCGCGCGCGTGCCAATAAGTAGGGTGCTTGATGTTGGCGGGATTATCGAAGATCGCGATGCCGAGGGATTCGCCCTCCACCTCACCGGAGTAATCCACCCAGTTGGCGCGCTTGCCCCAGATCTGGTCTTCTCCCACTTTGCCTTCCGAGTTCAGCATCTTGACGCCGGGTTTCGAGAGCCCGTTGACGACGCGGATGGCGAAGGTGCCCTCTTTGGTGTCTCCCATTTTAAGCGCGATGCCTTTATCCGCGGTCAGGGTGAAGGTGCAGTCGATGACGCGCGTCGAGGCGTCGCCCGAGAAAGTGTATTCCTGGCTTTCACTGCCGATGGCTTTGCCATCCGGTCCCACCAGTTCGAACTCTGCCTTCAAGGTTCCGCTCTGGCCGTGGCTCTTGACCTCATCGAGCTTTTGGAAAACGGTTCGCCCCGTGGGCAATTCCCCGGCGGTTGGGTAATACACGCCGTTGGCGGTCTGCGCGGCCTTGGTGGGTGGGCCCTCGCCCCAGAAATCGATTCCATTAATATTGCCGTGAGCGAAAAACATGGCGCGATGGTGCGGGTGGTCACGCACCTCGCCGGGGATATCCGTGCGCATGGGGAATCCGCGCGTCACCACGGTGCCTTGCGCCGAGCGCAAGGGGTGCAGATAGGGCTTGGGTGAACTCGCGCCAAAGTAGTAAGTGGTGAAGGGCTTCCCGCCGATCAGCACCTCGACGGAATCCGCCTGTTTTTGGAATTTAACCGTTTCATCGGCGCCCGCAAGGAAGGCGCAGGCCAGGAAAATGGTGAATACGAGCAAGCATCCGGTCTTTTGCCAGCAAATCATCGGTTAAAGCCTCGCGGACTAAGAATAGCGGAATAAGAATAATCGTCGTGCTGATCGATGGTCGCGGCAACATCCTCCAGGTCCCAGGGTCCTGGCGCCAGGAGCAGATTACTGCCAGTGAGCCACAGACGGGAAGCGGCGGAAGCCCTTGCCACGACTTTGGGATTATCGCACCCCCGCAAAGGCTGTCAAGTGAAGCGGGGACGGGAAGCGGGGACGGGAGTGCTGTCCTGATTTCAGGTGTAGCGCCGGGCTTCAGCCCAGCATGTGCCGCCCTAACTCGCACACCCCAAGGAACAGGGGTCTGGCCAGCCCCCAGCTCCCAACATTAAAATATATTCATGAACTTTTGAGCGCCCACCGATAACACACATGAACGTCGAAAGAGGCCCGGACGAACTGCTTTCGGGTTGGAATTGTGGGAGAAGTGTTCAACAGCGTTAAGCGATACACTTCAGTCTTGCTGCTACTCAGATGCCAACGCTACCCGCGCGCGCCATCGTCAGCCATGGCACGGGAAACCGACTGACTCTTATCAACCCATTCTGGTCTCGACGGAGGCGGCGTAGTTTGCGATACTTGACCCAGGAAGGACACCATGACCGAGGACATGAAGGGACTAGTTGACAAGGCGGCATCTGCACTCAAGGCGGTCGGAGCGAAAGAGGTGTGCGTCTTCGGTTCCGCCGCCCACGGGATTCTCCGTGAAAATTCCGATGTTGATATCGCCGTTGCGGGCTTGCCGCCAGAGGTCTTTTTCCGTGCCATGGCCAAAGCCAGCCGTGCACTGGGTCGCCCCGTCGATTTGGTTGATCTGGATCAGGACACCGACTTCACTCGCTACCTCCGGCAAGAAGGAGAACTGTTGCGTGTGGGATAGGCTGCGGAAGCAGGTTGCGCTCGAACGGGAGCAGCTTCATCGCCTGCTGGACATTTCCCGTCCCTTCATTGAGCAATGTGCGTCGAGCCCGCCGAATTCCGCTGAGCTCTTCGCACTCGCCGCGACGCTGCATTCCTTTTACAACGGTTTCGAGAATATCTTCAAACGTATTGCCGTCGAGCTCGATGGGGGCTTGGCGGACAACGAGTTTTGGCACCGGGAGCTTTTGGACTCCATGGCGAGGCCGAGTAACCAGTTTTCTTGCGTGATTACCCATGCAGATCTCCCGACCCCGACGAAAAACCCGAAATCATAGACCTGTCCTCACTTTTGCCTTTTGACTTTCCTCTGGAGTCCCCGATGGGCAAGGAAAAACCGCGGACCTTCAAAACAGGTCGCGCTACACGTGCTTTCCGGCAGCGACATTCTGTAGCCTCTAACACTGGTAGATTGCTCTTGACTTCCATAGTGTAGGTTAATACAATAATCAGGTATTACTGTGAGGTGAGGGGGCAGGAGTTAGGAGCTAGGAGTCAGGGGCCAGGGGTTGGAAAACGAAGGGCTGATTTGCGATTGCCGATTGTCGATTGCCGATTTGCGGTGTGCCCCCCCATTGTGCCGGCTCACCCACAGGCTGTTCAAGACGTGCCGAGCTGAAGGCCGGCGCTACCGCAGCGGCCGAAACGGGGCGCTGCCACAAGAAAAAGATGTTGTGCGCCGGGATAAACCGGCAGGAAGCAGAGGATGAAAGATCCTTTAGACACTTTCGGCACGAGAACGGGGAGACCGCGGGGAGGTCCGTCCCATGACGGAACGACGCGCGCAGGCTTGGGCCGCGCGGCCCGTGTGCACGTCTCCGCGGAGTCGGAGCGCGGCGTAGTACCGATGAAACCTTCGCACAACGACCGAAGACCGTCGGCGGAGAGTGCGGAGGGAAGGCCGCCGGTCAAATGGACAAGTCGTCGCGTGCTCGGAAGCTGATGGCTCGACTTGCACCAGAGCCCCTTGGACGGCGGTAGCAGCCGCTACCGCCTTTCTTCCTCTCCCCCTTGCGACTTTGCCGTGCGAAGCGAAGGCGGAAGGCGGCAGCGGCTGCTACCGCCGTCCAAGGCGCTTCGCGCAAGTCCCTATGAAAACGCGCGCTAAGTGAACGGGATTGGGGCTAGCCGGGTTTGGCTAGAGCGTCGCCGCGACATTTCCTTCGGGAGTAATGTACTTCTAACCCCCACAGTATAGTAGAATGTAAATGGGCATAGCTCGTGCCCCGGGACCCTGCTTCTTATTCTCGCTCCGCCAATGCGGCACCTTGGTGGCCGGAGCCCGGAGAATTCTCTTTCTTTGCGCCAAGAATTCGGATATGTCCCAATCTCTTCCCGTTATACCCACGCCTACGACCGTTACCCTCAGCGAGCAGGCCGGATTCAAGCTGAAACAAATCCGCGAGCGTTTGGGCCTGACTCTGCGCCAGGTGGAGGAAGCCAGCCTGGAGATCGCCGACACCGAGCGGAGCTCAGAGTACGTAGTTTCCACCGCGCGCCTCAACCAGATTGAGAACGACGGCTCACTCCCCAGCATTTACAAATTCTACAGCCTGGCGGTCATTTACCGGCTGAGCATTGAAGAAATGATGGGGCTGTATGGAATCAATCTGGGCAAGATGGAGCAACACCGTCACGCCACTTTGCAGGCATCCACCCATCTTTTCACCGTCGAGATCGGCGACCCTGCCCGGCCCATTCGTTTTCCGATCCGCTTTGATCCCGGTTTCCGTCCGGAGAAGACGGCCTTTCTCTCCCGCTTGGTTGAGTCCTGGGGTGAGATTCCCGCCGGATTGCTGAGCCAGCTCGATTTCAAGAAATACCGTTACGGGTTTATAGGCTTGGAAGATCAGATGATGGTTCCGCTCTTGCGCCCGGGATCCATCGTGCAGATTGATGACTCGCGGCGCAAGATTGTGAACTCCGGTTGGCTGACCGAATACGACCGCCCCATCTATTTCCTGGAATTGCGTTACAGCTACGAATGTTGCTGGTGCTACCAACGCGGCAAGGAAGTGACCTTGCTTCCCCACCCGTTGTCTCCCACCGGGCCGCAGACCATTCGGATTCCCGATGATGGCGAAGTGCTAGGGCAGGTCGTCGGCGTCGCGATGCGGATCGTGCAGTAAGGGCCAGAGATCGGTCTCGCGCAGGACCCTCAGCATAATCTCGATGTTCTTGTCAAAAAGCTCCCGCGCCAGGGGATGGCAGTCCTCCGGTGGGAGGATTTGGTAAGATCGCAGCCGCTCCCAGACACCCACCAACCGCGTTTTGTCTTCCTTCAGGGATTCGAAGAAATTCAATAGATCTTCGGTTTGCTCCTTAAGCGGCAGGGCGACGAGCTCTTCAAAAATCCGCACGTGGCACTGGCGCAGACCCTCGTCAACGGCTTCCGCCGAGTAGCGCGATCCTCCAATCCGTAGTGGTGATAACGGCCGGTGTTGTAGTCGCGCAATGAGGCGAGATAGACCAGTTGGTTGAAATACCCCTCCATCCCCGCCAGCGTGCGCTCCTCGAAATCGCGCACCAGGCGCTCAACCTCTTGCGGGTTCGCGGCGGCGTTCGGATTGGGGTTGGATCCTCAGACATGATCGTCGGCGCGCAGGAGATAGACTTTCCCTCGATTAACCCTCGGAGAATTGATCCACCTGGGGAAATTCATCTCATGGCGAGCCATCACGCCCGCAGAACGAAGCGAAAGCGCGTGTCTTCGCCAAACCATTGGATGTAGTTTGTCCCCCAGGCATTGTTGTACAGGCTGAAGTGGATGCCTTTGGCCATGTCGGGTTGCGCCGTGGAATATGCAATCGGCGACTTCTCCCCCAGCGCCACCACCGGCGCATCCAGCGTCTCAATCGAAAGGCTCCCCTGCGCATCCTGGTAGCGGACGGCGCGGGAAACCGCGTGCATCTGCCGATTGCCCCCCGCGGACAACGTCAAATGGGGATACCCAGCGGTCCACTTTCTCCAGCATCCACCCCTGGGTCCGGGGCCTGGGGAAGGAAGCTCAGCCACATGGCTTCGGGAAGCCGGTTGGCCACTTTATCGAAGCAAGAGAAATCGATCTGACCACCGGCTCGGCATCGGGCAGGAGCAAGTCGAGAAACATTTTTCCTGGCCACGCCACCAGGCCGGATTTTTCCGCCTCGGCGTCGTCAATTCGCAATTGCGCCAGAAGCCGATAGCCGCCCTCGACCTTTCCCGGACCAGCAACCGGCCAGCGCCGGAGTCCACACGCGGCTCTGCGCGCCAAAATCCTCGATCTTGGGCTTGCCGAAATCCAACACCGACCACCAGGTTTTCACGGTGACGTAGTCGGCATAATAACGATCGTAATCCGCCTTGGACAAGGTCTGGTAAGCTGAACAACGCCAGCGGGTGCGTCGGCGGAGGCCCATTCGCGTCCTGTGCTCTTTGCTCGCAATTTTTGGATGGCGCCGGTTTGGGGATCAAGCGCGATCACCCAGTGAGCCGTCTCAATCTCCGGCTCCGGCGGTGTGGGGTTGGAGCCCGGCGCGGTCGGGTTCGACGGGCTCGAGCGCGCGTAATCGATCGCGCGCCTCGCTCTGCAAAGGTTCGGGAAGGCTGGCAACGCCATCGTCGATGTTCTTCCGTTTCTCGGCCCAGCTTGTTTCCGCCACACGGAATTCCGGCAAGTCGCGCGCCGCCTCCAGGTCTTTGGGCGTGTAATGTTGATAATCCTTTAAGCGCTTGGTATCGACGCCCCAGGTGTGCTCCGCGCAAAGCGCCAGCCGGCGCAACAAGGCGCGGTCGATGGAGTCTCCCACGCGGAATTTACCTTGGTCCAGCCATTCTTTGCGCAGCCGGGCCACCTCGCGATAGCGGGCCACTTTTATGGGGTCGCTCGCGACTCCGTAAATCCACGTGTCGCCGATTTCCTGGGTCACCACCGGCAGCCGGCTGCGGTAGGGTTCAACCGCCGCCGCAATCTCACTGAGGTTCGCGGCCGTCACCTGGGCATGGGGGAATTGTTTCCGCAGGTCGGCGTAAATCTTGGTGATTTCTTCCACCGAATGCGGCCCCTGGTTGTCGCCGCGCATCTCCACGGCGACGGCGAGATCGGAATCCGGCGCCTGCACAATTCCCCCGTAATCTGTGGTGGTACATCATGATCAGGGATGCGCCGTCCGGGTCCTGCCAAACAAAAAGCGCCGGCACTTCCGGAGGAGTGCTGGCGTCGTTGACGCCGATGTCGAGAAGCTTCACTCCATGCGCGGCCAGCGGGCCCACCAGTCCGCGCGAATGGCCCGGCACATCGGTCATCTTCGCGCCGATCGTGGTGCGGCCGAAACGCTGGTCGAGCGACTGCGAAAACCCTAAGGCGCCCTCGATCATGGATCGATCCATGAACTCCGTCTCCCAGGTAAAAGGCAGAGCGTGCCAGGCCAAATCGCCTGCGGCCACGGCCTGCTCCGCCCGCCGGCGTTGGTCAGCTGGAGGCTTGTTCCAGATATTCGTACAGAAGCCACGAGCCCGTGGTCCAAACATACCGGTCCGCGCCTGACTGGCGCATGGCCGTGGCCACCTCTATGGCGCGGGGGAAATACACCTCAAAGTATTCGCGCATGATGGCCGCCTGGGTATCCGCGAATCCCACGTCCAGGTGGCACTTGAACATCACCAGCACGCGTTTGACCTCCGGCGCATCCGTTGCGGCCGGGAATCCGTGCAAGAAATCAGGCCGGCAGGTTGCCGCCCCGCTCGCTGCCAGCAGGCTCTTTACGAAATCTCGTCTTTTCATAAGTCCGTCCTCCATGAAGCGCGATGGGTCTTGCGGGGTTTATCTTCCGCCCCCGCGAGCTGCGACTGCCATTATATCCCCGCCGGACTCGCAAAACCGCAGGGGAACCGCCTTGGAGAGTGCGCGAAGCGCTTTGGAGTGCGGTCGCGAAGCTGCCGCTTTGCCCCTTGCCCACGGACCGCACGCACTAAGGGCGGAAAGCGGCAGCTTCGCGACCGCACTCCAAAGTGCCTTCGGCACAGCCATTTTCATAGCACAGACACGGAGGCACAAAGGAAATACCCCTTCTGCGCAGTTCTCAGTGCCTCTGTGTCTTTGTGGTGGCAGGTTTGTTTCAAAGTACTTTCACACCTCCAGACGCCCGTGCTACGCCCTGTGGCATGGCCGACCTGCCCCGATCCCTCGGGGTCCTGGCCATGACCGATCACTGTGGCGCCCATGAGAGTTAGTAGGCTACTATGGCTACATGCCACTTTTTGTTGAGTTCGCGTCAAACCAATCTCTCCTTTATTTTCATCAACATAATGGAGAGAATGGTGTAAATCATTTGTTTTCATCAACATCATGGAGAGGCCGGAAAACAGACAATTTTTCTACATTTGTTTTCATTAATTTAGGAAACTTGAGCCTCAATTTTTATTCCCCTTTTTTTTCCATGACCCTGGCCGCAGATGATTGGATAAGTGATCTTTTTTCAATAAGATAGGTTTTGCAAGATTTCCGCGCTCATCGCTAACCCCTTTTGTTTCTGTTACATCATGGAGAGCCGTTTCCTTTTTTTCGTCCCGGATCCCGTATTTCAATATAACTCTCCTTATTTGAAGGATATAGAGCGTTTAGACATCTTGACGCTAAACAACGAACCCCTTTGTTTTCTGAGACATAATGGAGAACCGCGCCCGCCTTTTTCGCCTGGGATCCCGTATTTCACCGTAACTCTCCTTATTCGAATGGTATAGAGCGTTTGGACATTCTGACGCTAAACGACGAACCCCTTTTGTATCTAATATATCATGGAAAGTCGCGGCGTCAGGCATGGGTGCTGGGGGCTAGGGACTCGCCAGAACCCAACCACGCCACCTCACTACTAGCCGTACGGCGCGATATCACACCCCTCTAAGGCTAACGCCAAAGCAAGATAGGGTGTCAATAGAATTCTTGCGGAATTTCCTGCCGGTAGGAAAAAATCTTACAATTCCCGCCGCCGATTTCCTACCGGCAGGAAACGGGGTGGTGAGGTTCGGCAACGAGTGCGACAAAACGTCAGCATCTCCAGCGACCTTCGGCACAATGGTGGTTTGGCCGTTATACGGCCAAGTGGATTTTCTCGGGGCACCCAATCTTCCGTGCAAAATCTCGGATTAACCTGGCCCAAACACTTCTGCGGCTGCCGCCCAAGTCAGGGTATTGTCCGGTCAGGAGAAACTTTGTCTTGCCGGTAGTCTCTCTAATCCGTAATATGTCGTCAGTGGTTTTCTATGTCCCTGAAAAAGTTCTTGGCTGAAAGTGCCCCCAGCACACTGAGCGAGATCGGTTTTTACACTCCGCTGGCAACGCAAGTGTTTGGTGCGCTGCTAGGTTATCCCCCGTCACAACGAGTCATAAACAAATCGGGAAAACACGGAATTCCAGACATCCGCCTCAGCTCTCATGAGGACGGGTCCGAGTGGGCCGTTGTCGAGGCGAAGATCGAAGATCAAAAGATTCGGGATAATTCCGAGAGGGCGAAAATATGGCATGACCAAATCCTTGAGCACGGCTATATCGGCCCTGAAACTTATTACGTCGTTCTTTGTGCCCCGCGCACTTTCTATGTCTGCGACCTGGACGGTCAGCTTCTTGAGACTGTGCACATCGAGTCAGATCACCTAACCGATCCCAGAACCGGAGACCAATTCCCGCTCACGGATGCAGCATTCCGCGAGCGGATGCACATCATCAGTTACGCAGCCTCGCTTGAGCGGCGGCAGTTTGAAGCGTTCCGAAAGGGCGAACGCAGAAGCGGTCACATAACGCTTAGTGCTGAAACGCTCCCGCAGCTTCGCGGCGTCTTCGAGTTTGCGATTGAGAAACTCAGGGAGTATTGTCGTTTCGAGTTTCGCCAGCTCCTGGCCGAATACGAGGAATGGAAGCGCAAGATTGAGGAGATTGACCGCACTCTGCAAGACATCGGCTCGGGCGCGATCAAGCGCAGAGAGAAGCTGGAGTACCGACGCTTGACCATTCGTGCTGAACACCGCGTGGCCTTCCAGCTTTTTGAAGGCGACTATGGCCGATTCAAGCACGATCAGACGTACGCGGGCACTCAGAAGGATGAGCATTTCGAGGACATCTTCTGCACCAACACCGCTTATGTGGCACTGAGCCGTCTCTTCTTTGTCCGCATTTGTGAGGACGCCGGCCTTACCACCCGGAAGATCTCGAATTCGGGCATCAGAGTTTGGCGCGATTTCGTCGAGAATATCAAAGAACATTATCAGGACTTGCTCGACGTTGCCTTCAAGGATGTCAAACATATCTACCTGAGCCTTTTTGAACCCACCGTTTTTGATTGGTTCGGGAGGGGAAATGGGAAACTCCACGACATCCTGGAACGCATTCTTTTCCGGCTGAACGCTTTTGGGTTCCGCGAAATCAATCGCGATCTTCTCGGAACGATCTACCAATCTTTCCGGCCCCGGGTGGAGCGGCGAAGATTGGGGGAATATTACACCCCGGATGAAGTCGTGGATTTCATCCTCGCGCAAACAGGCATTTCCTCAGACGTAGAGCTCATGCAGAAGCGCATCCTGGACCCCGCCTGCGGTTCGTTTACGTTCGGCGTGCGCTCCATTCGGCCGCTGCTCCAGGTAGGCTCCCACCTTTCGCCACAGAACAAGATTGATCTTGTTCGCACTTGTCTGCAAGGTCAGGATATCAATCCATTCTCAGTTTTTCTTTCGCACTTGAGTGTCTTGTTTGCCGTGCTCGATGTATACCTTGAGGCCAAACGGCTGGACCCCCAATTCGAAATCCAACCCTTCAACGTCAGGAACAGAAACTCACTCACCTATGGGGTTCCGGCTCCCGACAAAGAAGGCTCTGGCGAGGAGCCCAAGGATCTGGCGGAGGAAATTGAGCAAGTTGAGTACGTTGTTGGCAATCCACCATTCGTCCGCAACGAACGAATTCCCACCGACGATAGGGCTGTCCTCGATAAGCTTTACGCCAGCTTACAGGCGGGCAACACCGATCTTGCCAGCTACTTTCTTTATGCCGCATTTAACTACTGGATGAAGCCAGGTGGCGCCCTGGGCATGGTTGCCCCCTTAAGCGTTGCCAACGCTCGTATGGCCAGGGAACTGCGACGCTTCTTGAACAAGTTCGAAATTACAGCCGTCGTCTCGTTGGAGTGGCTGAGGCTGCGTAAGGAAATCTTCAATGGCGTGGATATTGCGCCGATGCTGATCTTCGGACGACGGGTTGACGCTGCCATGTCACACCGCATTCGGGTCATATCGGGACTCGAAAGGCGTGCGGACCTTGAGCGATTTATCTCCGACCCAATGTACGCGGCCCGGCATTCCTCGGCTATTGACTTTCATAAGTGGTTTTCCTTGAGCCCCACGGGCGACTGGCCCATTGAAATCACGGCAACCGATGTCCCGATCCTCGAAAAATTGAACAATGCAGACAAGCTCTCTTCTGCCGCGCGGACGGCCTATGGGATCAAGTTGGGTGCGACCGCGCGTGCAACAAGCCCCTATGACGATTCGAAGATCGACGAGACAACACTTCCGTTCATGAGGGGGCAAAACATTTGCTCCTTCTACTGTGATTCTATAACGCAGGAGCTCCTGCACCTCGACAACCTTGCTAGCGCAAGTGACGCCAGCCTCTGGGGGAACTTGGATTTTTATACGAAGAACAAGAACAGGCTCGATGACGATGGCCTTGGACGGAAGGACCTGAAGCACGATGGCCTCGGGGGGATGAACGGCCCAACGGATGTTCGGTGTTGTACAATCCCGGGCGTCTATAAAACGATATCGGGAGGCTGGTTTTCTCCCCTGCAATACGCGGTCCACGACA
This sequence comes from uncultured Acidobacteriota bacterium, assembly GCA_963810005.1. GTDB lineage: Bacteria > Acidobacteriota > Terriglobia > UBA7540 > UBA7540 > Bog-366. The sequence goes on along the minus strand of CAWELY010000006.1, from coordinate 153,346 downwards.
GTGCCCGTGTCATCGTTCCGACTAAGTTCAGCGCTCCTGTCACCGCAGCGATCATTAATTCGCGGTTCTCACGCTACTACGCATTCCTGCTTCTGCGGTCTGCAGTGATTCAGCGTGGTCATTGCACATTCTATCCTCGGACCATTGACCACCTACCTTTTCCGAATCTGGCGCCGAGTCAGGCTCGAACAACGCACAAGCTTGCCATAGAAGCCTCTGAGCTCTCGGCGCGCGCCGCAATGAGCGTGACGGACATCTATCTTGAATTCCTTGAGGAGGTTGAAAAGCGAACCAAGGCTGGCTTTCTGGGACTTCATTTGGTCCCGGGACTCGAAGAAATCGACCGCGAAGACCTTGCGCCCGGCGACAACGCCCAGCTTGGGCTAAAATTCGAGCTGTTTGTGGCAGGCGATCCCGACTTAGAACTCTTGGCACGAGTCGCTTTGCTTTCCACAGATGAGGACGAGTTTACCGCAGTGGATGTCGAAAATCTTCAACTGCCCGCTGATGCTGCCGTCCGAAAGCAACTGGCGGGAGTAATCCGCGACTACGCGGCCGACCTCAAGAAAACCCAGGACCGGGTGGGCGGAATCATGGAGGAAATCGACGAAATCGTTGCCGAGGGCCTTGGTCTCACCCCGGCTGAGCATGACACGATTCGCAAGCGCTGCCAGGAATTCCCCCTCTCCGTCACCGTCGAGCGCCCGCGATTCGCCTGGAGCGCCGACCGCAAGACCCAAGCCCGCCGCACCTACCGCCCCGGCGAGCGCTTCAAAACCTGAGTGCAAGCACGCCGCTACTGGTGCCATTAACTGTGACCCAAACCAGTACAGGCCTTGTAGGATTGAATGAAACAGGGATGCCGTGCCCTACTGATGCCCCGTCACTTGGTCGTGTAGTCGCCAAATCGTACATGTGGTCCGCGGTTTAAACACTGAGGGTCTGGTCCGGGGGGCGCACCCACCAGAAATGCAGAAACTCCAGAGCGCGGATCTGCACAACAAGCCCGCGCTACACTTCCTCTTCGCACCGAAAGCACACGCGGTGATGCTACTTCGGAAACGAGAACTTGAGTTCCCGCCCCAGGGAAAACACCGGCTTCTTGCGGCTGCGGATGAGCGCGGCGTTTTCAGAAAGTGCCGAAACCAGGACCGGCATGGCGATGGTGGAATCGCAGTGCACGGTCACCATGCTGGCGTCGTGAGCGATCTTGCCCCAGCTTTGCGCTTCTTCCAGCGTGCAGCCCGAGAGCCCGCCCCAATGCGGGGCGTCGGTTACGATCTGCATCGCGTACTTGTGCCCTTCGGTGGAGTTGCGCATGAACGCCGCCGTGACTTCCGTTTGCTGCACGAAGTTCTTGGGTGTTCCTCCGCCGAAATAAACCACGCCGCTGTTGGGTGAGTCGCCGGCCAGATGCGCGGTTTCCAGCACGTCGCCGATGACGTCGAAAGTAAACTGTTTCTTCCCCTCGTGGCGGTTTTCGGCAATGCCGATGCCGATGGAGGAGTCGCCCACCGCCGGGCAGTAAAGGGGAATGCCCGCTCGGTACGCCGCCGTTACGATGCCGTCTTCTTTGGCGCGCCGGGCCAGTTCCTTCCCCAGCAGGTAAAGGAACTCGCGCGTGGTGTAGGGCCGCGATTGATCGAGGGTCGCGGCAAAGCGCCCGATCATGGCGTCGGCTTCGCGAAATTCCTCTTCGTCCGCCAACGTATCGTACATGCGGTCGATCAGGTGCTTTTGCAAGTGCACATCGTCGATGTTGGGGGAGCACTGAAAGTGCAGCCGGCCCAGGGTCTCATGAATATCGTGAAAAAGGTTGGCGCCGGTCGTGACCAGGCAATCGATCAGGCGATTCTTGATCATGTAGACCACCAGCCGCCGCATCCCGGCGGGCACCATGGCGCCGGACATGCCCATCATGATCATGACGCGATCGCCCAGCATCTTCTTCCAAACCTGATAGGCGGTGGCCAGGTTGCGGCCCTGGAAGGAGATGCCCTGCATCTTTTCCAGCAACGCCGAGACGCTCTTGCTGCCATCGATTTTGAGTGGCCGGGTGGGTGTGGAGAGAATTTCGTTTTTGCGCATTTCGCCCCCTAGGGATTCAACCGTCTTTGGCCTTTCGGTTGGAACTCCCCGCAGCGGTCAGGAGGGTGGACGTGAGAGCGTGGCCTGCCCGTCAATCACTCGTCGATTCCCAGCAAGATGGCGGCAGATAGCACCGTTGTCCAGAGACCGCGCTTGTCACCGATTGCCGATTGCGTGATGTGCATGGTGCGGACGATCTTGTTGGAGATCTGGTAGATCTCTTTTTTCTCGTTCCAGCTTCGGTCGGGATCGAATTCAACGCCCAGCGTGGTGGCAAGCATTTCCGCGGCCAGTTCTTCGGCGTATTCCCCCGCCACCTCTTCCGTTTCCCCAAACGAATGGTGCTCGGAGAGGTAACCGAAGGTGTTCCGGTCACTGGGGAGGGCGACGCCGACGGAAGCGGCAATCAAACGATGCGGTTCGCGCGTGGAGTTCTCACTGATCACCACAAAGGTCACTTGCCCGGGCTTCAGTTCCTTCACGCCCTCGGCGCGGGGAACCATTTTGCACCGGGGAGGAAAAATGCTGGAAACCCGCACTAAATTGCACGGGGCAATCCCCGCGGATCGCAACGCCAGCTCGAAGCTGGTCAACTTTTCGCGGTGTTTTCCTACACCTTTAGTCAGGAACATCCGCTTGGCTACGAACATTCCGCTCCCTGCCTTCTCCTGGAGCTGTCGGATTCAGTTCCTGCCTTCCACAAACGACCTGATCCGGTCTCAGGAAGTGAATTTCCGTTCTCTGACGGGAATTTTAAACCGTAACAAAAACTTAAGAAAAGTGTCAATGGATTTTTGGACTGTGGCCTCTCCCCATGTTACAAGCACGTGCAGCGCAGACCTGTTTGGTAGGTCCGCGGCTTTTCCCGGCCCATCGCGCACGAGCCGCGGACCTACCAAACAGGTCTGCTACCTTATCCTCGGCCGGTGTTTCTGCCCATCATGGGCAGCCGAATGGGTGTCGATGCTCAAAACAAGAGCGCGAGGCTCAGGATGACGTCACGGAAGGATTTTTCCCCAACCGGTCTGGCCCAGTTCTTCCGCCGCTCTTCGCGGGCCCCGAATCCATTTTCGCATCTTGCTCCGGCCCGCTAAAAATGCGGCTTCCGTGGGGGCTTGACTAAATTCGGTGTGAGGGATATGTTGACGCTTCGTCTTCAGTATGATCTGCATAAGTATTCCTGATAGCAGGGAAAATCTTTTTTTATGGAGGGGTGAATGAATCCGAAGGCAGTATTAGAGTTCGCAGCAGCCAATAACGTCAAGATGCTTGATCTTCGCTTCACAGACCTGCCGGGCCTGTGGCACCACGTTTCCTATCCAATCCATGAATTGGAAGAGGCCTCCTTTGAGGAGGGGTTTGGAATGGACGGCTCCAGCATCCGCGGTTGGGCCGCCATCCATGAGAGCGACATGCTCCTGGTGCCGGATCCGAGCTGGTACATGCTCGATCCTTTTACCGACACACCCACCCTGGTCATGATCGGCGACATCATTGACCCCGTCACCAAGCAGCATTACGTCAGAGATCCGCGCAACGTTGCGAAGAAAGCCGAGACCTATCTTGCCTACACGGGCATTGCCGATAAGGCCTACTTCGGGGCGGAAGCGGAATTCTTTATCTTTGATAACATCCGCTTTGATCAAGCCCAGCAGCATGGCTATTACTTCATCGACGCCGAGGAAGGCCGTTGGAATTCCGGCCGCGAGAAGGACAACCTTGGCTACCGGCCGCGTTACAAGGAAGGCTACTTCCCGGTTCCTCCCACCGATCATTACCAGGACTTGCGCAGCGAAATGGTCCTGGCGATGGAGAAAGCCGGGACTCGACATCGAGTGCCATCACCATGAGGTGGCCACCGGCGGGCAAGCGGAAATTGACCAGCGCTTCAACTCCATGGTGAAATCCGCGGATGGAATGATGATCTACAAATACATCATCCGCAATGTGGCCCACCAGTACGGCAAGACGGTGACCTTCATGCCCAAGCCGATTTACCAGGACAATGGCTCCGGGATGCACACGTCACCAAAGTTTGTGGAAAGACGGGAAAGCCGCTCTTCGCGGGTGACCGCTACGCGGGCCTGAGCCAATTGGCCCTCCATTACATTGGCGGGCTGCTGAAGCACTCTCCGGCGCTCGCCGCGCTGATTGCCCCCACCACGAATTCCTACAAGCGCCTGGTGCCAGGGTTCGAAGCGCCCGTCAACCTTGCCTACTCCCGGCGCAATCGCAGCGCGGCCTGCCGCATTCCCATGTACTCGGCCAGTCCCAAGGCAAAACGCGTGGAATACCGGCCCCCGGATCCCTCCTGCAATCCCTACCTGGCCTTTGCCGCGATGTTGATGGCAGGACTGGATGGAATCGAAAACAAGATCGATCCCGGCGAACCGCTGGACAAGGACATCTACGATCTCGGCCCCGAGGAGATGAAAGCTGTTCCCTCGATGCCCGGCTCGCTCGAAGAGTCGCTCCGCGCCTTGGAGAAGGACCACGACTTCCTGCTCAAGGGCGACGTTTTCAGCGAGGAGCTGATCGAAACCTGGATCGAGTACAAAATGAAGAACGAAGTGCAGGCCGTGAACACGCGCCCGCACCCGTACGAGTTCGCGCTGTATTACGACATCTAGGAAGCAGTTGCGGGTGGATCGTGGTTAGTGCGGGGCTGGCGCAGAGTTGCACTCTGCGCCAGCCTGTACAATCCTTTTCGGCGTGGATGCCCGATAGGTCAATACGGACATTAAGTCGCTCGAAGCTACGGATAAGAATCACTGATTATTGGTTTGTGGTGGGCATTCGTGGATTATCCACAATAAGCCGCCACCCTTCCAACCCCTCAGCTCTAACCACTAGCCACTAACCACTGACATCGGACCACGGACCCCTGACAACGGACAGCGCACTTCCGCAATACAAGCTATAATCTCCCGAATGCGAGCCGGAATTCGCGGCAATAAATTTTGAAGATCCCGGCAAAGCCGCCGGCAACCTGGAGCGCCTGGAGGAACAGTTGGCGCCCACGCTGCTGACCCCTTTGGCTTCGCTGCTCTCCCAGTCGCCTGATCCCGACGGCGCGCTCAATCTTTTGGAGCGCTATGCGCAGGGCGCGCCGCCGCAGGTTCTGGGTGAGTTGGCGCGCTACCCCGCCGCCCTCTCCTATCTCATCGCCATTTTTGGTTACAGCGGATACCTGGCGGAGACTTTGCTGTCGGAACCGCAGTTGGTGGTGCAGTTTGCGCGCGACCGGAATTTCACCAAGCTGAAATCCAAAGAAGACCTGATGCAGGACTTCGCGCGGTTTTCCACCACCAATCCGGACCCCTGGCTGGCGGCTTTGCTGGCGCGCTTCAAGCGCCGGAACTACCTCCGCATCGTGCTGAAGGATGTGCTTCGCCTCTCGACGCTGGGCGAGACGACGCTGGAGCTTTCCACCCTCGCCGATGTGATTCTTTCCGACGCCTACCTGTTTTGTGACCGCGAGCTGGAGAAGCGTTATGGACAACCGCAATACCGCGATGCGCAGGGCCGCATTGTGCGCGCGGGCTTCAGCATCGTCTCTCTCGGCAAGCTGGGCGGAAACGAGCTGAACTACAACTCCGATATCGATCTGCTTTTCCTTTATTCCCACGACGGTGAGACGGCGGGGGGAAACGAGCGCGAGTCCATCATCACCAACAAGGAATATTTTGTGCACGTGGCGCATGCCATCACGCGAACCATCACCCAGGCGACGTCGCAAGGCGAGGTATTCCGCGTGGACCTCCGGCTGCGCCCCGAGGGCGAGCAGGGCGACCTGGCGATTTCGCTGAATTCCGCCCGCGAGTATTACGAACACCGGGCGCGGGACTGGGAATTGCAGATGCTCATCAAGGCGCGCCATTCCGCCGGCGACGCCAAGCTGACGCGCGACTTCCTGCGCGGCGTGGAGGAGTACGTTTACCGCTCGCCCGGAGATTTTGTGGCGGTGGAAAGCATTCTTCTTTCGCGCGAAAGAATCTCCAAGAAGCTGCGGGAAAGCCGCGGGCAGGCGATTGACGTCAAGCGCCATCGCGGCGGCATCCGCGACATCGAGTTCCTGGTGCAATGCTTGCAGCGGCTGCACGGTTTGCAGGACCACTGGGTGCGGTCGGGAGGAACCCTTTTCGCCCTGCGCAAACTCAACGACAAAGGCTGGCTTTCCAATCGGGATTACGCCGCGTTGACCTCCGCTTACGAGTTCCTGCGCAAGGTGGAGCACCGGGTCCAGATGGAAGCGGGCCAGCAAACGCATCGGCTTCCCACTGACCCCGGCGCGCTCGATCGGCTGGGACGCAGGACCGGCGTGGAGGCCGGGCCGGGCGAGCGCCCGGGCGATGTTCTGCTGCGCAAAGTTCGCGAAGCCTTCGCGGTGGTGGATGAAATTTACCAGCGCGTGATTCATCCCCGGGACGCTGCCGTGCCGGGAACGGCTTTTGAGCTCAAGCCTGCTCCCACGCTCCTGCCCGATGCCGGGCGCCAGTCATTTGACTCGCTGCTGAGCTTCCTGGATGTTCAGGCGCCGGAGGTGGCCCGCATTGTGCGCGAAGCGGACCTGCCGGAACGCGCGCGCCGGAATACGATTCGCCTGCTGACGGCCATGGCCAGCTCGCCGGAACGGTTTGCCCCGGCGCGCGCCAAACCGGCCAGCCTGCGGCGCGCCATCGAAGTGGCAGGCGCCAGCGCCTACCTGACGGAACTGCTGGTTCATCATCCCGAGGACCTGGAAATCCTCGATTCCGCTGAACTCGCGCCCTCCGATGGCGCCGCGGCCGGGCAGTTGGATATGGGCCTGGAAGCTTCTTCCTTGCCCGAAGCTTATGCGTGGGCCTCGGAAGCGGGGCTCGATTTGCGCGAAAAAATGGCCGTCTTGCGGCGCCAATACCGCACCCGGCTCCTGGAGTTGGGCGCGGCGGACTTGGCCGCCGGCGGCTCCGCCTTCCCCATGTTGAAGCGTTGGACGGCGAACGCCGCGCGTTGCATTTCCAGCGCCCAGGTGATTGCGCGCAGTTCCGGGGGATGCCGATAAGGTTGCCCACCGGCGGCGATGTGCCCTTTGTCGTTTTGGGCATGGGCCGCCTGGGGCTGAGTGAGTTTGATTTGGCTTCGGACGCCGACTTGGTTTTTGTGGCCGGCTCCGAGGCGAAACGAGAGGACCTGGAACACTGGACCCACCTCGCGGAGAAGACCATTGAGGTGCTTTCCAGTTACACCCGCGAGGGCACGATATTCCCCGTGGATACGCGCTTGCGGCCGCGCGGACAGGAAGGGGAATTGGTGGTGACCCTGGAGGGGCTTCTCAGCTACATCGCCGAAGACGCGCAGGCCTGGGAGTTGCTCACTTACTTGAAGGCCCATCCTCTGGCAGGAGACTCCGCAACTCGGCCAGGCGGCCGTGGATCGGCTCCAGGCGGCGATTTACGCACCGGCTTTCGACCTATGCTGATTTTGAAGGTGAACTCCACCAGATGCGGCGGCGGCTGGAACGGGAAGTGGCGGTTCCGAGCAGCAACACCAAGACCGCCCCCGGGGGTTATTACGATGTGGACTTTGCCGTTTCCTACACGCGGTTGCGGCGCCGTGTAGCGGCCTTGCCCGGAGCCAACATGGCGGAGCAAATTGCGGCCCTGCGAGCGGCGCAAGCCATTTCCGCCGAGGACGCCGCGGCCTTGACCGAGGGCGCCGGATTCCTGCGTTCCGTGGACCACATCCTTCGGCTGGTGACGGGCAAGGCGCCGAATGGCCTGCCCGAAAACGCCGCCCACGCGGAGACGGCCGAAAGCGTGGCGCGCGGCTGGAACCTGATTGCTGAGGGGCAGACGCTGGCCGGCAGGCTGCATGAGACACAACAGCAACTTCGGTACGTCTACCGGCGCTTGGTGGGCTCAGAGTAATGGACGATTGGCGATTTTCGATTGCCGATTGAGGTTCTCAGTCTTCGCTCTCAGTTTTCCGTACAGGCTCTCACGGCGACTGACGACTTCAAATCGAAAATCGTCAATCGGCAATCGTCAATTGAACATCGGCAATTTACCAGTCGCGGCGACGCCGCCACCGCCACCCCGCCGCCTGCCGCCGCCGGAATGCCCGCGGCCCGGCCACGGCCCCCTCCACCGCCTCCAGGGCGACGTCCTCCCCCTCCCCCGCCAAAGTCGTTGCGCGGTGGGCGCGCTTCGTTGACGGTCAATCGGCGGCCTTGCAAGGATTGCCCATTCAGGCCGGCGATGGCCCGCTCCATGTCCTCGCCCTCCGCCAGTTCGATGAATCCGAAGCCCCGCGATTGTCCCGTGGTCTTGTCGCGAATGACGACGGCCGAAGCTGCCTGAAAACCCGCGCCGCTGACGAACTCACCCAGTTCACTGTCTGTCACTTCGTGAGGAAGATTCCCCACGAACAACTTTTGCGGCATGAGATGCTCCCGATGGTGAGGCGGCCTCGATCCGCCACCTTCGCCTTTTGAATTTGCACGACCCTATCTGTTGTGGACCCTGGACCCTAGCGGACCCCGAACCTTCAACGCTCATCTGCTTGAATTACCAAACTGCGAGGGCGATTTTAGCACGCATTTCGGCTAACAAAAGGAAAAAAGCGCAGGGGTTCGTTCCCTCCCCGCCTCGCCTTTCGCCTGTCGTAGGCCAGCGCCCGCCCGGGTTGGAGTTCGTAGGGGCGGTTCGCGAACCGCCCCCTACGTCGCGAGCCCGGACCGCCAATCTTGATGGCTTGCCCTTTTCCCCCACGGGAATCCTTCGTCATCAAGAGAAGATCGCAAAGTCAGAACTGCGTTGACTGTTGCTCACGCCGCCTATCAGGATTTCCTCACCATCTGGAAAGACGCCGACCCCGATATCCCCATCCTGAACGAAGCCAAGGCGGAATACGCAAGGCTAGAGTAATTCCAGCCCTTTAGCCTTACCGCAGAGGCGCTGAGACGCAGAGAAAAGGCCTTTTGTTTTCAATTAGAGAATAACTTGACGTTCATCCTGTTGAGAGCCGCAGAACAAGGCAAAGTATGCCTGCTTCTTCGCTGCCTGCTACGGCTCGAGCCAAGTTGTGTTATGGTAGGCCTACTATGAATAAACCAAACCTTATTTCACGCCGTTCATTTATGGGTTTCCTGGCAGCCGCTCCTTGGGTGACGGCCCTGGCACATTCCAGGAAGATTCCGGTGGGAGTGGAACTTTACTCCGTTCGCAATGAACTGAAGAAGGACGTGATGGGAACCGTCCGGGCGGTGGCCAAGATGGGGTTCAAGTGCGTGGAGTTCTACGCGCCTTACTATGAGTGGACGCCCGAATACGCCCGGCAGGTGCGTGCGGAGATGGATGAACTCGGTATCCGTTGCAACTCGACTCACAATGGCATAGCCTCCTTCTCGCCCGAAGGGATGGGCAAGGCAGTGGAGTTGAACAAGATTCTCGGGACGCGCTGGGTGGTGCTGGCGGATCCGGGAAAGATGACGGGACTGGCGGACTGGGAGCACGTGGTGGAAACGTTGAACACCGCCAACCCACAGTTGCGGAAGCAGGGGCTGCGCGCGGGGATCAACAACCACCGCGAAATCGAGTGGGCTCCTGTCGACGGACAGAGGCCCGTCGACGTGCTGGCGTCGGGGCTCGACAAGAGCATCATGCTGCAACTGGATGTAGGAGGGTGCTTGGCAACCGGGAATGATCCCGTCGCCTGGATCAATCGCAACCCGGGCCGCATCCGCTCCATGCATATCAAGGATTGGTCGCCCGAGAAGAAGTTCAAACTGCTTACCGGCGAAGGCATCGCTCCCTGGAAACAGATCTTCGCCGCCGCCGAAAAAACCGGCGGAATCGAGTACTATTTGATCGAACAGGAAGCCAGCCAGTACTCCGAATTCGAAACGGTCGAGAAGTGCCTCGCGAACTTCCGCAAGCTGCATGGCTGAGGGTGGATCACGAAATAATTCTTGCCTCGCTTGCCGCGTGCCACCCGCATCCGCCGCATCGGTAGAGTCCTCAGGGGCGAACTAGCTCAGCCCAGGCAACGGCCTGGGTCTGAGAACCCCGGCCTCTGAGGCCGCAAGCCCTGAAAGGGCGAAATGGCGTTTCAAGCCTTTGCGCCTCCGTGCCTCTGCGGTGAGAACGATCTCAGGAGATTATTCCACAACGTCTACGGTCTTTCGCCCGCTTCGCGGGCTGGCGGGAAATTCGCGAACCGCCCCTGCGACCCGCTCGGGAATTGGCGATCCCCTCTACCACTCCTCACTGGTTGGAATGGGGAAGGATAAATCAGGCATTATGTTCCTATGTTAACCCAATCTATACGTATCCGCATCGACACTGGCCACCAACGTGCGAGCCTACAGGATCGAGAAATGTGTCGGGGCGAAATCGCGCAGTACGGCGAGGTGGCAGGCAGCAGAGAGTCGACGGTAGACGGTAGACAGGATGCGGGCTCCTGACTTCTGACTCCTGGCTCCAAATTTCTGACTGACCACTCTCCACGATCCATTAACCACTGTCCCTGGGAGGTTTTTATGTCCTTAACACCAAAACGGAGAACAACCGAGAAGAAGTTGGCCGCGAATCGGAGCAACGGCCGCAAATCGCGGGGCGCGGTGACGCCGCGAAGGCAAGGCGCGCGCTGCCCGGGCCAATTTGCGTCACGGATTTTATGCGCAGGCGCAGAAGGGGCGCTCGCCGCGTTGGGGGAAGACCCGGAGGAGTACGCCAGGGCTCATGAAATCCCTGCAAACCAATCTGGTCGAGGGTCTGGAAGAGCGAGTTGGTGCGGCTGCATCGGCGACACCCTGTGGCGGATGAAGCGCGCCGTGCGCATGCAGAACGGCTTGGCCGCGAAGCGCGTGCAAAGCGGGTTGGAAATGGATGAACTGGTGACCGCCCCCCGGATGCTGGGCATTCATGGAATTTACGAGCCCCTGTGCGTCATCGGCAGGATGCTCAACCGCCCCGATTCCACCCCCTCGCCCGGGGAAATCGCGGCCATGGTGAAGGCCTTCGGGGCCACCCCGCCGGACGACGTCCGAAGACTCTTCCCGCTTCTCCGCGCCTACGGGGAGGCGGCAGCCGAAGCGCCGGGACCGGCAAAGAAAACGGCGATCCGGGTCCATCCCTTCGGCCGCCGAGGAGCAGGAAAGGGAAGCGGCGCGCCAGAAGCTTGATGCCGCACTGCATGGCGACCATGCTTCCCCTACCGAAGGCCTTAGATTCGCTCCTGGAGGAATCTGAGAAGGTCCGCTCACCGGAGAATATCGCCGCGCTCATGGCTCCTCGGGACGAAAGTGCCCTCCTGATGCAAAGGATGGAAGATTCCAACCTGCGCCAGTTTTGGCGGCTCACCAACATCCTGGTCAAGATCCAGAACGGAGCGCTGACCTAAAAAGATGTTAAAAATGAAGATTGCTCCCAATGGTTGATTGAAAACAAAGGGGCAAAAAAAGTGCTCCCATTGAGTTTATGAAAACAAGAAGTTAGCTCATTTTTACGATGACTTATTGAAAAGAAATGAGATGGGGAGAAAAATCCGCTCGATCGGGATCATCTGGCCGTTTTAAGGTTGTCCTTGGTCCGTGGTCAATTGTCGGTGGCTTCAGCCGGCGATTTCCGCCCATCTCAGCCACGGACCACGGACAACGGACAGCTCTTCCATGACCCGAGCGCACCGCGTGTGCTTCGGTCTGACAACATCGGCATAATGGAGGGGCAGGGTCGGAATCTCAAACTAGAGCTTCCAAATTTCAAAGACGGGAAAAAACGGAATTGACATGACTGAAACCTCAGCCTGCGAGCGCGAATTTTGAAGGCCTGGAAGTGGTGGCCTTTGAAAGCCGCCATGCCCGGGAAATGGCCGCCCTGATCGCCAGATTTGGGGGCGTGCCGCGCGTGGCTCCGGCCTTGCGCGAGGCGCCGCTGGAGGAAGACGCCGCCGCCCTGGCGTTTGGCGCCGCGCTTTTCGCGGGGCGGCTCGACGCGGTCATCTTCATGACCGGGGTCGGCACGCGCCGGCTGATCGAGGTGCTGGAGACGCGACACGCCCGCGAGAAGATCGTGCAAGCGCTGGCGGGAATTACCGTGGTGGCGCGCGGGCCGAAGCCGGCCAAGGTCCTGCGCGAGCTCCAAGTGCCCATCACCATCACCGTGCCGGAGCCCAACACCTGGCGCGAAGTCCTGGAAGAGTTGGACGAGAATCCGCGCGGATTCACCCTGGCGGGCAGCCGCGTGGCGGTGCAGGAATATGGCGTGCCCAATGAAGCCTTCCTCGCCGCGCTCAAGGAACGCGGCGTCGAGGTGCTGCGCGTGCCGGTTTATCAATGGACGCTTCCCGTGGATCTTCAGCCCCTGCGCGAAGCCATCCAAGCGCTGGTGGAGGGCCGGGCGCAGGTGGCGCTGTTCACCAATTCGGCGCAAGTGGAGCATCTTCTGCGCGTGGCCGCGGAAGACGGCGCGAAGGAGCGGCTGCTCGAAGCCTTGGAGAAAGTCGTGGTCGCCTCGGTGGGCCCGACCTGTAGCGAGACGCTGGTGAGTCATGGGATCGCCATTGATCTTGAGCCCGCCCATCCCAAGATGGGACCGTTGGTGCAGGAAACCGCGCAGCGGGCGAAGGAGATTTTGAGAAAGAAGTCAGGAGTCAGAAGTCAGAAGTCAGGAGTCAGGAGTCAGAAGGCGGAAGTCCGGAGTTCGGCGTCCGCAGTCCGGAGTCAGAATACAGAAGACCCCGAATTCCGAATTCCGAATTCCGAAACCCGAATCCCGTATCCCGTGTCCCGAATCCCGAATCCCGAATCCCGAGCGTGCCGCGTGGGAAGACTCGCGTTTCCTGAGGGCCTGCCGTTTTGAAGCGGTTGACGCCACCCCTATCTGGCTGATGCGCCAGGCGGGCCGCTATATGAAAGAGTATCGGGATTTGCGCGCCCGCGTGCCCTTCCTGGAACTGTGCAAGAATCCCGCCCTGGTTTCGGAAGTCACCGTCACCGCGGCGGAAAAGCTGGGCGTGGATGCCGCCATCATCTTTGCCGACTTGCTGCTGATTGTTGAGCCTCTGGGCCTGCACCTGGAATACGACAAGGGGGAAGGGCCGGTGATCAGCCCGGGACTGCGCGACGCTGCCGACATTGACCGCCTGCACGAGGTCGACCCGGAACAATCGCTGGGATATTTCTACGACGCCATCCGCCAAACGCGCTCCGACCTGAATCCGCGGCTTCCGCTGATCGGATTTGCCGGCTGCCCTTTCACCCTGGCTTCCTACCTGATCGAGGGGGGCGGGTCCAGAAACTACCGCCACACCAAAGCCCTGATGTACCGCGACGCGGGCGCGTGGCGCGCGCTGATGGAGCGCCTGGCGCGCAGCCTGGCCCGGTATATCAACGGCCAGATCGACGCCGGCGTGCAGGCCGTGCAGGTTTTTGACACCTGGGTGGGGTGCCTGGGGCCCGCCGACTACCGCGATTACGTCCAGCCGTATACGCGCATGATGTTGCAAGCCGTTAAGCCCGGAACGCCTATTATCCACTTTGGAACGGGGACGGCCATGCTGCTGGAAGCCATGCGCGACGCGGGCGGGGACGTGATCGGCGTCGACTCGCACGTGGAACTCGACGAGGCCTGGCAGCGGCTGGGCGACGGCGTGGGCGTGCAGGGGAACCTTGACCCCATCGCGCTTTACGGCGACCTGAACTTCATCCGCATGCGCGCCAAGCGCGTCCTGGACCAGGCCGCCTACCGCGCCGGCCACATCTTCAACCTGGGCCACGGCCTGCTGCCCGATACTCCTTACGAGAATGTCGTGGCGCTGGTCAAAATGGTGCACGACATCAGCAGCGACCAGATCGCCAAAGGCCATCGGCCCCCGAAATCGCTTACGAATCTTAGGCGCAAGCCTTGACCGCCGACTCGGAGGGGTTGGCCCATTTGACGTGCGGCATGATGACCTCATGCCGGATGCGATGGGCATGATCGCGGATGGTGACGAGCATGCTATCCACCAGGACGTCGGAAAGCAGATGGGGTTCGAGGCCCAGGTCGAGCAGTTTCTGGTGGCGCGGGTTGTAGTAGTGCTCTTCCGCTTCCACGCGGGGATTGGGCAGGTGGTCGATCGCCACGCGGAAGCCGAGTTTTTGGGCTTCGTGTTGGACGGTTTCGGCGAGATCAAGAACGCTGAACATCTGCGTGAACTGGTTAAAGGCCCGGTACTCCCCCGCTTGGGGTGGGTTGAGGATGGAAAGTTCCACGCAGCGCAGGGTGTCGCGAATATTCAGGAAGCCTCGCGTTTGGCCGCCCTTGCCGTAAACGGTGAGCGGGAATGCCGGCAATCGCCTGGACGCAAAAGCGGTTCAGGGCCGTGCCGAAAACTTCATCGTAGTGGAAGCTGGTGGCCAGGCGCTCGTCCAACTCCGTTTCGTCCGTGGCGACGCCGTAAACGACCCCCTGGTGGAGGTCGGTCGAGCGCAGTTTCCACACCTTACAGGCGAAGGTAATGTTGTGGCTGTCATGCACCTTGCTGAGATGGTAGAACGAGCCGGGCTGCTTCGGGATAGGGGAGGACGTCCTTGCGGCCCTTGTATTCGATCTCGATGAAGCCCTCTTCGATGTCGATGTTCGGCGTGCCGTACTCTCCCATGGTGCCCAGCTTCACGAGGTGGGCCGCCGGCGCGTGCTCGCGCATCGCCCAAAGAATGTTCAGCGTTCCCGTAATGTTGTTCACCTGGGTCATAACACAGCGGCGCTGGTCGATCATGGAGAAAGGCGCCGAGGGTTGCTCACCGAAATGGACAATGGCCTCGGGCTGGAAGTCGCGCAGCACGTCGCGGACAAAGTCGTATTCGCACAAATCGCCGACAAAGGATGACAATGTGGCGGCCCGTGACCTCTTTCCAGGTGCGCACCCGGTGGGAGAGAGTGCTGACGGGGATGAGGGGCTCGGCGTTGAGCTCAAGTTCCCAAGCGCGCTTGGAGAAATTGTCAAGAACGGCAACTTCATGATCGCGTGCGGAAAGATACATGGCGGTCGGCCAGCCCAGATAGCCGTCCCCACCCAAAACCAGGATTTTCACTGCTGTCCTCCTCGGAGTTCATCAACCGCATTGAACGGAAGTTGTCTTGGCGGCGCCGCAGGACTATCCGGAAACAATCTCCTTGCGTCTTGCCGCCAACAAAAAGAAAACTTGAAGTTAACATGATTTGAAATAAACCGGCTGAGTTTTTTGCCGGCTGGTTGCGATGCGAGGAAAATTTAGCATAACTTCTTACCACACCTGCTACTTGTGAGATAGTACTACCATATACCCGCGCTGGATCGACGGTGGAAATGGTCTTGTAATCCTTTCTTGAGCACCGCGAGCCAGCCTTGGGGTGATGGGTCACGAGCGGGCAGCGCCGCGTCAGCACGCGCGGACCGGAGGGCGCCTGGGCAGGAGCATCCACGCGCGCGCACAGGACTTGCATGGCCACATGGAAGAGCATCATGTGAATGTCTTCGACCTTTTGCATGTCGTTCACCGGAACGTGCACCGGAAATTGCGCCATGCCGGCCAGCTTCCCGCCACTGAAGCCGCACAGCCCCACCGTGATCGCGCCCTGCTGGTTGGCGTATTCAATTGCCTTCAGAATGCTGGGAGAATTGCCGCTGCCGGAAATGCCAATCACCACATCGCCGGGATTGAGGAAATTCTTGAGCTGCTCGACAAACGCCTCGCTGTAGGAAACATCGTTGGCATAGGCGGTCACGCGTCGCCATGTTGTCGTTCAGGCTCATCACGCGAAAACGCTTCTCCCGGCCGTACGAAACACCTTTGTTCAAATCGCCCGCCGCATGCGAGGCGCTGCTGCCGCTTCCCCCGTTGCCCATAATAAACACCTGGCGGCCTTCCAGGTAAGCGCTCTCCAGAAGCTGCAGGAATTTTTCCGCGGCGTCCGTGGGGATGGCGTCAAGCGCCTCCTTGAGACCCTGGCAATAATCGAGAAATTGTTGGCGAATCATTCGTTTCCTCCCTGCCTGGATTATTCATCATCGGGACACGAAGGGCAAGTTCTGCGTGGATCGCGCCATCGGACGATCGGGGCATTGACCCATCGGGTCATCGAGCCTTTGGGTGATTTGTTATTGGTGATTTGCGAGTTCCCCATAAGTGCGGTGGCAGGGAGATTTGAAGACCTAAGGGCCTTCTCTCATGGCCTTGCGTCTCGGCGGTAAAGAAATGCAATTTTTCCCTATGGGTCATCTCCGTCACGTGTAGTATTACGAGCAGGGCGCGCCTTTTTCAACCGGGGCGGAACTGTAAATTCAAAACCAGTCTCGGGAGAGACTCTATGAAGCTCGAGGGCAAAGTGGCGATCGTAACCGGCGCCGCCCGGGGCATCGGCCGGGCCAGTGCCATCCAATTTGCGAAGGAAGGCGCGAAGGTCACCGTGGCGGATATCCGCGCG
This sequence comes from uncultured Acidobacteriota bacterium, assembly GCA_963810005.1. Lineage (GTDB taxonomy): Bacteria > Acidobacteriota > Terriglobia > UBA7540 > UBA7540 > Bog-366. The sequence continues at coordinate 136,829 of CAWELY010000006.1, read as the reverse complement.
GATCTTGGCCTGGAAACGACCCGACTGATTGAGAGTGCGGGCGGCGAGGCAAGCTTCGTTTTAGCGGATGTTTCCAAGGAAGAAGACGTCAAGAGAATGGTTGAGGTAACGGTGGCACGCTGGGGCCGGATCGATATCCTGTTTAACAATGCCGGCTATGCTCAGGTCAAGCTGGTGGAGGAGACCTCGGAAGCCGAATGGGATCACCTCTTTGGCGTAAACCTCAAATCGGTATTTTTCGGAGTCAAGCATGTTGTGCCGATCATGCGCCGGCAGGGTGGTGGGGTCATCTTGAATATGGGCTCGATCAGCGGTTTGGTGGGCCAGATGCGAACTCCCGGTTACGTTGCCTCGAAAGGCGCCGTGGTGATGCTCACCAAGTCTCTCGCCCTGGACTATGGCTGCGACCATATTCGCGTGAATTGTCTTTGCCCCGGCATTACGGACACGCCGGCATTTCGCGAGCACATTTCCTCCAGCGCTGACCCCGAGGCGCTCATTCGCGAGCGTCAGACGCGCGTTCCGCTCGGCCGCTTCTTGACTCCCGCGGACGTTGCTCGGGCCGCGTTGTATCTCGTCTCGGACGCGAGCGATGGCATCACCGGAATCGCTCACCTCGTGGATGGCGGGATGCTTGCCGCTGCTGAATACAGCTCCAACTGGCTGCCCAAGAAGTCCGGATGAAGGGTTATCCTTGGGGAGAATTTCGATGGTGGCATGAAAACAAATCCCACCGTGCCTTAGCTGCAGAGGACGGCTTCTTTGGGGAGCATGGGCTTTTATTCAGAAGACCAAGCCGAGCTGGAAATCCCCCATCCAAGCCCAGGAGAGAATCGAGTGAAAATCACCATCGACGTTGACAAGCTGCTGAAAGAGGGGCGGATTACCAGCGAGGAGTATACGCGCCTCAGATCACTCGCCCAGGATGATACTCGCCGCCTGGGATTTAACGTCCTGGTTGCCTTCGGAGTTCTCGCCACCGCCGCCGGCACCATTGCCTTGCTCCCCTCCGGTATTACGGCCCTGGTTCTGGGCTGTGCCCTCTGCGCTGCCGGCGTTTGGCTGCGCTCAGCAAAGTTCGCTAAAGAATGGCGCCTGCTGGGGTGGACGTTCCTACTCGTCGGCACAATTACCGCAATCGGTGGCATCTATTATGTGCTCCCCGAATCGGCCCACCAGGCAATAGGTGCTGCCGGGACGGCCCTTGAGAACTTCTTCGACCGGCATACCTTCTTCTGTCTTCTCCTCATCAGCGTGCTTTTTCTGATGGCGGGGGTGTTTGCCAGGAACGGCTTTCTCACCGTGTTGTCGGTTTTGACGTTGTCGGCTTCCGTGGGGGCTGGCACCTTCTATGGTCATGCCACCTACATCCTGGAAGTCACTAAACCTACGGTTACGATCTGCCTCTTCAGTATGCTGAGTTTTGCCGCACTCCAATTGAGCCGGCGTGTCCCCTTGGAATATGAGCGGATCGCCATCATTTTCTCGAGGACATCGCTCTTCCTCGTGAACCTCGCGTTGTGGATCGGATCATTGTGGGGTGATTCCTTTGAACGTATCATCGTCGGCTACGGCCGAGTGGTGAATGAGATTCCGGATTGGGTGTTTGCCATTGCCTGGGCGGGGGGCTTGCTCGTGGCGGGTATTTGGGGAGCGCGGAACAACCGGCGGTGGGTGGTGAACCTTTCCACCGTCTTCGGGGCCATCCACCTATACACCCAAGTTTTCGAGCGCCTGGGCGCTTCGCCTCGCTCGTTCCTGATTTCCGGTCTCGCCGCCCTCGGCATCGCCTTTTTCATTCTCCGTTACAACCGGAGGCCAAAGCGGGCAGTGCACGAAGGCGGTGCATCGCTGCCAGGGTGAGAGCTTGTCAATCCACTTTCTCGAGCGTAACGGACGTGCTATCGAAATCGCCCTCCAGAACGAAGTTCAAGCCATGGTTCATCAGGTAGGCGCCGCTCAAGGTTTCCTGATGTTCCGCCAGCTTCGCGTCGATGCGTTTGAGCCGATAGACAGCGCCTGGATCGAGACCGCGCAGGTAAACCGTAGGCGCGGGATAAAGGAACTGTTGCGAATGCAGGAAGGCAAAGACTACGGCCTGTTTCCCATCCTGCGAAACGTATTCGTTGGCAGTGACTTCGCCATCACGGGGAGAAATCAGGCGGTAAAGGTTGCCGTGCTGTACGGTCTCCCGGATGGATTTGTAATAGGCGATCATTTGCCGCGCCAGGTCGAAGTCCTCGGCGGTCCAGTGATTCAGGTTGCTGCCGATCCCAAGGGCTCCCTGCATGGCCACCAGGAAACGGAACTTCAGCGGGGTGCTTCGCCCGTTCATGTTGGGGACGTCCGTGACCCAGTCCATCATCACTTTGGGCGGATAAGCCAGGGTGAATCCTTCCTGAATGCGCAGGCGGTCAAAGGCTTCGGTGTTGTCAGATGTCCACACCTCGTTTACCCGTTCGAGGATTCCTAGGTCCAAACGCCCGCCGCCGCCCGAACACGATTCGATTTCCAAGCCGGGATGCCGGGCCCGCAGGCGGTCGATGATTTCGTAGACATTCTTCGTGTACTTCACCCAGATTTCCTTTTGCTCGGCCGGCGGGACCTCCGGCCATCCCGGCTCGCCGAAGTGACGGTTCATATCCCACTTGATAAACTCGATGTGGTTCTCATTGAGCATCTTGTCCAGCACGCCGAAAATGTATTCCTTCACGTCGTCGCGAGCCATGTTGAGGACAAGCTGGTTGCGCGCCAGTTCGCGCGGCCGTCCGGGAAAATTCATGGCCCAGTCGGAATGCGCCCGGTAGAGATCGCTGTCAGGGTTCACCATTTCGGGCTCGAACCAGAGGCCGAACTTCATCCCCAGCCCGTTCACATGCGCGATGAGGCCTTTCAATCCTTGCGGAAATTTCCGCGGATTGACAAACCAATCGCCCAGACCGGCGTGATCATCATTGCGTTGGCCAAACCAGCCATCGTCCATCACAAACAACTCCACCCCGATCTTCGCCGCCTTCTCGGCAAGGGCCTCCTGCCCCGCTTCGTTGACGTCGAAGGTGGTGGCTTCCCACGAGTTGTAGAGAACCGGGCGCGGATGCGGCGCCGCGTGGTCGGGCAGCAATTCCTGGAGGACGAGCCGATGCATCAAACGCGAAGCCTCGCCGAAACCCGCGTCGGTGAATCCGCCGTAGTAGCCGGGAGTATCCAGCCTCTCCCCCGGTTTCAAGGGATAGGAGAAATCGAAATCGTTGTACCCCCCTACCACACGCACCTGCTGCGCAGGAGTCTGCTCGACTACCAGCTTCCAGTTTCCGCTCCAGGCCACGCCTCCGAACCAGACCCGGCCGTGGGTCTCATCCGCCTTGCCGCCTTCATCCAACGCGAACCAGGGATTGAGAAGGTGACTGGTGTTACCGCGGCGGCTATCGAGTAACACCTTGCCGGGATGAACCGGCGTCTGGTTGATCTGCGTTTCACCGGCCCAGCGTCCGGAAAGGTAGGTCAGCCGGTAGCCCTCGCCGGGAGTTACGTACCACACCCCCGACTGCGCGCTCTCGACAGTCACCACCTCTGGCGTCCGGTTTTCCACGAGCGAACTTTTCCGAATGATGTCTTCGTGCGGGAACACCTTGTAGATCAGGGTCACGAACAAGTCATACCGAATGTCTCGGGTGCGGAGCTTCAAGGTGTCGCCCTGAATCTCGTAGGAATCGTATTTCAGCACGAGGTCGCGGTCACCGTCGGCAAGCGTCACCTTGAGGCAGGGTTCGGTATATAGCCGCGCCCCCCAGCCGGGGTACTCGAGATTGCTCATGGTCTCGGAAGAATCGAACGACGCGTGCTCCGGCCGGGTGTGGGCCGCCTGGAGGTCCTCGTCGCGCCCCAGCTTCTTGCCCCAATAGACGTTTTGAAGTTGCCCTGACTCGTTCACCCCGACAACGTAAGTGGCCCGGTCGCTGTCAAGAACCCAGAGCTTCTGGTCACGAAGATAGCGGATGGGGGCGCTGGACTGTGCAATCAATGCGACAGGAATAGGGAAAAGAAACGCCAAAAGGGCGAGAAGCAAAACGTTGGGTTCTTTTCCAAATAAATGCACCATGCGAATTCCCTCCGACGAATCGAAGCAGGTGTAGCCCGGACCTGTTTTGTAGGTCCGCAGCTCGGCCTGAGTTTCTGCCCATCATAGCCAGCCGCAAGGCTGTCAATGCTCAGGATGACAGCGGGCAAGCGTTTTTCCCGGGCCTATAAAGCGGCGAGTATACACGAAACGGCCATGGCAATTTGCGATTCTCTGAGTCAACGGTCTTGAGTTTTGCACGGTCTCCTCGGGGGAGGCAGATTCCCTCCGGACAATACGGCGCTGGACACGCGGGGAATAATTTCGCAGAATATTAACGGGGCCCGAGAAAATTGCGTCGCCGTGGGCCCTCAGGTTGGATGGTGTACTTTGGCAATCTCCTCGATCGCCGCCGAAAGATCTAACTCCCATCACCGATTACGTGCAAGGGAGTTTTGTTCCCATTTCCCGCCTCACGCATGAGTGGGAATTTCATGCCGCCCTCACCCTGAGTCCGGCGGAAGAACGCACCATGGTGCGCGAGCCAGTGCAGGCCGTCCCGGCGGCGATGGCGCAGCGGTTGGGAAAACTGCGGGTGCTGGCGGTGCCTTATATTGCCTGCCTGGATTCGGGCGACGTGATCAGCCGGCAGAAGCCCAAGGGGGAAGCGCACACCGCCGCGTGGGTGGAAACCCCGGAACGCATCAACCTGCTGCTCGCCTGCCGCGAGCTGGACGCTCACGACACGGGGTTTGAACTCCTGGGGAGCGTGGCGGAATTGCTCCGCCCGCGCCTGACCCACTCCGAGATCGTGGCTTATAGCCAGATTTTGGAGGAGGAAATCCGTCACGGAGTGCGCGGCGAAATCGATGAGGATGCCCTGAATGCGAAACAGGCTTACCTGCGCCAGCCGCGCCGGACGCCGCAACCGCGCGCAATTTGAGCGCTACTGCGACGTTTCCTTTGCCAGCACCGCCGCCGAGTATATCCACGGATTGTGGCACGACGTGCAGATCCGCGTCGGCCCGGAGCACCTTCCCGTCGCGCAATTGCGCCGCCGCATGGATTTGATGGCCGAGCTTTTCCCGCCCAACCCCGGCTATCGCGTGTTTGATGAGGCCATCGATAAAGCGGAGTAGTTATTTTGGATTTTGGATTTGCGATTTTGGATTGGAAAGCGCATCAAAGCCGGCGCGGTCTGGTTTACCCTGCGGTTTTATCAAGAATTCGAGAGATAGCGGGCAGGCTTAGTGATTAATCCCAAATCCGAAATCTAAACCCCAAAATCTTAATTCACCGCAGCGGCAGCCGGCTGGGACGAATCCTCTTGCAAATGGAAGATTGTCCGGACGACGTCGATGAATTCCGAGCGGTCCGGGCGCGGGGCGGCCTGCTTGAGTTCGGTGAACGGGGTGTGGAGAATTTTGTTCACCAACCCTTGCGTCAAGGCTTCCAGCGCCCGTTCCTGATCCGGCGTAAGCTCGCCGAACATCCGCCGCATGCGCTTCATTTCCGCCTGGCGAATTTCCTCCACGCGCCGCCGTAAGGAAACGATGGTGGGCACGACGTTGAGCTGCTCCTGGCGCGCGCGGAAGAGTTCGATTTCTTCGCTCAGAATCTGATCCGCCGCTTCCATGGCCTTTTGCCGTTCGCACAGGTTGTGGTGGGTGACCTCTTCCAGTCCGTCGATGTTGACGAGCGTGCAGCCCGCCACTTCGCGCACCGCCGGGTCCACATCGCGGGGCACGGCGATATCAATGAGGAAAATCGGGCGGCCGTTGCGCTCCGCCATCAGGCGCTGCATGTCGTCGCGGGTGATGATGAAGTGCGGGCAGCCGGTGGAGCTGATGACAATGTCGGCGTCGCGCATGGCTTGCCAGATCTCGCTGAAGTGAATCGCCAGGCCGCGCAACTCCTGCGCCAGGGCGACGGCATGCGCGTGGGTGCGATTGCTCACCAGCACCGTGGCGACGCCTTTCGAAACCAGGTGGCGCGCGGCCAGTTCGCCCATCTGCCCGGCGCCGACAATCATCACCGTCTTGTCCTGCAAGCCGCCGAAGGCCTTCTCCGCCAACTCGACGGCGGCGGAGCTTACGGAGACCGGAGCTTCCGCCACGTGGGTTTCCGTCCGCACGCGCTTGGCGGTGTTGAACACGCGATGGAAAACCGACTCCAGCGCGTTGCCGCATGTCTCCGCTTCCTTCGCCAGAAAATACGCTTGCTTGACCTGGCCCAGAACCTGGGGCTCGCCCACAATCAACGAATCCAAACCGGCGGCCACGCGAAACAAGTGGCGCATGGCTTCCTCTTCCCGGTGCACGTAAAAGCAGTGCGCGAACTCATCGAAGCGCACGCCGTAAAACGATTCGGCAAACCGGCGGAAACCGGCCATGCCCTCCTGCTTCTCGAAAGCCACGAGGACGAACTCCACGCGATTGCAGGTGGAGATGATCACCGCTTCTTCGATCTCCGGCTCGCTCTGAAGCCGGCGCAGGACTTCCGGGATGATCCGCTCATTCAGGGCAAAACGCTCGCGAAGCTCCAGGGGCGCTTTTTTGTGACTGATTCCCACGACCACCAGATTCATGAGTCCATATCCTTTACAAACGACTATAAGCTATGAATAAGGGTAAGTGTCCGCTTACTTATTGCACCCTCCGCCGACAGAAAAGGGCAAACGCGATGCCAATCTGGAATCGACAATGTGAGTAAATATTCCACAGTGCAGACAAAGAATTCATCCTTTGTGTTCATGCAGATGAACCATCTAGGGTGACTCTGCGACAAAAGTCGCTCAGGTCTGACAACGCTGTAAAGGTGTGTAATTTCCCGCAAAAGTGTCAGAGATTTCGCGCAAATGGTTTCCTTGCAATCACGTACATCAGCGCACTGCCTGCTAAGTTTCGCCATATCCTAACTGTACAAAATTTTTACAGTGACTTGCTGGTGGTATTCAGAATGCTACCCTGAGAATTGGGTGTGTCAGGTGAAAGACATAGTGTCTGTCAGTGCCACACACCTCATTTTGAGGAGGTCTAATCCCATGAAGCTAATTCGGACAGTATTACTGGTAACCTTCGCCATCATCATGGCGCTGCCGTTTGGTATGGGCAAAGCCGAGTACGCCAAGAAAGAAGGCAAGGCTTGCACTTTCTGCCATCCGGCCGGGAAGTTCAAGGAACTCACCGACGCGGGGCAATACTACAAGGATCACAACCATTCCTTGGAAGGCTACAAGGCGCCAGAGCCCAAGTAGCTCGAAACGATCGGTCGCGAGGGTTGGGGAGAACGGCCTGTATTCCTGCCCTCGCGGTCCTGAAGTCCGGTGGGGCGGGGAAAGGATTACCGCGCGCATTCAGAACCGCATCGTGCGGAGAGGTCCGCAGTGGTAGAATACGCTCCATCTTAGTCGTAAGTGATTCCCAGGGTAAGAGAGGACTTTGGTTTTGCCGGAACCCATCCGAAGTGGCCCCCAGGATCCATGGCGCAAGCTGCGCGGCATGATTCGTCCTGCCGTCTATCTAAGCCAGAATCTGATCAGCCGCACGGGCGTGGTTTTGACCACGACCAGCGGCATCACTCTGGTCATTACGTTTGCCTCGCTCATTTTCGGATTCCAACCCAACCCCTACGCGGGGATTGTAGTTTTCATGATTCTGCCCACGATCTTTGCCGTGGGGTTGGTGTTGATTCCGATGGGGATCTTCCGTGACTATCGCCGCAAGGGCCGGTCAGGCGAGCTTCCCGCGATCTACCCCAAGGTTGACTTGACCCACGGCGAGGTGCGAAGAACCGTTATCTTTGTCGCCATCATGACGGCCATCAACGTTCCCATTCTCGCGATTGCCAGTTACAGTGGGACAGTTTTCATGGAGTCCACCCAATTCTGCGGCCAGACCTGCCACCAGGTGATGGACCCCGAGTACACGGCGTATCAGCGGTCTCCCCACGCGCGCGTGGCCTGCGTTGAGTGCCACATTGGGCCGGGGGCGCCGTGGTTTGTGCGCTCCAAGCTTTCCGGCAGCTACCAGGTTTTGGCCGTAACCTTCAATCTCTATCCCCGGCCCATTCCCACCCCCATCCACAATTTGCGCCCGGCGCGCGAAACCTGCGAGCAGTGCCACTGGCCCGAGCGCTTTTCCGGCGACAAGCTGGTGATCCGGACCAAGTACGCCGACGACGAAAAGAATTCGCCCACCAAAGACGTCCTTCTGGTACACATCGGCGGCCGCAACCCGGATAGCAAGCTGGTGGGGATTCACGGCCGCCACTTGGGGTTGGTGTCTTATATCCCGGGAGACGCCAAGCGGCAGGAGATTCCCTGGGTGAGCTATCGCAACGAGGACGGAACGGTGACCGAGTACGCTTCCACCGAGACTCCCCCCAAGGCGGACCTGGTGGCGCATGGTGAGCGGCGCACCATGGATTGCATGGATTGCCACAACCGGCCCACGCATACCTTCGACATGCCGGAAAGCGCCGTGAACCGGGAAATGGCGGCCGGCCGCATCAGTCCGGATCTTCCCTTCATTCACAAGGTCGCCATTGATCTTCTCAAGGTGAATTACCGCAGTCGCCTGGCGGCGGAGACCGAGTTGCCCCAAGCCTTGCGCGAGTACTACCGGAAGAACTATTTTGCGGTGTACAATTCCCATCGCGCCCAGATTGAAGAGGCGGCGAAGGGAATCTTGTATATTTATCAGGGAAACGTCTTCCCCGAAATGAACATTACCTGGGGGACTTATCCCAACAATCTTGGGCATAATGATTTTCCCGGCTGCTTCCGCTGTCACGACGGCAATCACAAGGCGAAAAGCGGCAAGGAGATCACGCAGGATTGCAACGCTTGCCATTCACTTCTGGCCATGGACGAGCCCGACCCCAAGATTCTGCACCAACTGGCCGGCGGAAATTGACCCGGCACGTTTTCGATGATGCACGATAAATAATCCGTTCCCCAAGGAGGATTCCATGAAGTTGTTCCAAATCCTGGTTGCACTTGCCATTCTCAGTGGCTCGATGATATCGATTTCCACCGCCAAGCCGGCGTACGCGCAGAAGGAAGGCAAGAAGTGTACGTATTGCCACACCGCCGCCGGCAAACCGGACCTGAACGATACCGGCAAGTGTTACAAAGAAAACGATCACTCGCTGGAAAAGTGCAAGGCTCCTGCGGCCAGTTAGGAGACGTTGGGGCAACAAAACGGGTCTCGCCGGCGGGATGCTCATCTTGACCTTAAGGTCGGGGCGCGGTCCCTGCGAGCAAGCGGTGGTGGGGTTTGTGCATGCGACCCGCACGCGCCATCGTTTCACCGACGTGCCTCCATCGCGGCATGGGAGGAGTGGTGTCATCGGCCTTGCTGAAGCTGGGATGTGGCAGCAGGTGTGGCGCGGGCCTGTTTTGTAGGTCTTGGGCTTTTCCTTGCCCATCGGGAACGAGCCGCGGACCTACAAAACAGGTCCGCGCTATACCTGTTCATGAAACCTTGCGGGCGCAGCCTGCCTTGGAGTGCGGTAGCAGCAGCTACCGCCTTCCGCTCTCGCCACCCTTCCAGCCCTCAAACTCGAGATGTCAGCGCCGAGCGCCTACCCCTCACCCTGCGGCGATTAGGCGCTTGCACCGCGATCCGCAAAAGGCGGTAGCTGGCGCTACCGCACGCCAGGCGCCTGCGGCGCACCGCGGAGACCAATGCCTGGCGAGGTAAACTCGCCGCTACCGCATCAAACGGGTCCACGACCAAAATCAGATTTGCTTTGTGCGAGGCGAATTCAATAAAATCAATTCAGGGTTTAAGGCAAGGCCATTTCTAACGAAGGGTAGAGGTCACTTGAACGGAAAAAACTACAAGGTTGGGTTGCTAGCGACAATTCTCATTCTGGTGCTGGGGGCGGGGGTTTTAGTGATGCGGGCGGCGCCGGCCGCACAAGCTCCGGGGCTCAGTGACGCCACCCGCGACAAAATCTTGACGTACATCCGGGAACGCATTGGCTGGCCCGATACCGTAAAGCTTACCCTGGGCGCGCTCCAGGCATCGACGGTGGCTCCGGGCTTCAATCAGGCCGCGGTGACGGTGGGCGAGGGCAAGAACCAGCGCGCGCAACTGGTGCTGGTGGCCAAGGACGCGCATTACCTGATCTTGGTGAATGGCAGCATTATTGAACTCCACCAGAATTCCCACGGCGGAGATGGAACAGCGCATCCGGGAAGCCTTCAAGACCCCTGCCACACCAAGCTTTCGGTGGGAGGGTTCAAGCCCTCGCCTTCCCCGGACTTTCGAGGAAGGGACCCTTACCGTCGATGACGGCAAGTCACCAAACAGGAACGCAGTGCTTCTCACCCGGGATGGCAAACACCTGATCGTTGGGCGAGCTTTTCAATCTTAGCCGTCGATCCCGGCAGCAAGCGCTGCGCACAATTTCGCTCCACGACGAACCCACGCAAGGGCCGGCCAACGCCCCCGTGACCATTGTCGAGTACGCCGACTTCGAGTGCCCTACGTGTGCGCGCATGCACGAGTTCCTGGAGACGCAGGTGGTGCCGCGTTACGGCAATAAATTGCGCGTGGTTTTCAAGGAGTTTCCCCTTCCCATGCACGACTGGTCGCTCACCGCGGCGATGGCTTGCCAGTGCGCATATGAAATTAATCCTGCCTGCTTATGTGCCCTATGCGCACCGCCATCTTCCGCAACCAGCAACTCATCAACATTACCAACCTCCGGGATACGCTGCTGAGCTTTGGCGAACAGGCGGGATTGGACCGCGTGCAACTGGCCGGTTGCCTGGACGCCAAATCTTCCTTCCCCCGCATCCAGCGCGATATGGCGGAAGCCAAACGCATCGACGTGGATCCAACCCCTACCTTGTTCATCAATGGGAGAATGATGGTCGGACTGCCCTCCGAGGACGCTTACTTTCAAACCATCGACGCGATGTTGCGCGGCGGCAAGTAAGGATTCGCGCGCTTTTCACCGCCGAGGCGCGGCGACGCAGAGAAAAACCCTTCTGTTTTCGCGCCTCTGCGCCTCGGCGATGAGACGGATCTCAATAATTCATCCACTTCCTTTGATTCCAGCGCCGTTATGCCTCGAGGCGGCAAGCGTGAGGAAGGTCGCATGCACAAACCACACGGAATCATATTACGCAGATTAGGGGCAGCCTGTTTAATCCTTGGGGTAGTGATCGCCAACCCCTGGCGAGCGAGCCAGGGGCAAAACATGCCAGAGCCACAGCGCCAGGGCCAGACGTCCAAGGGCGGGGTGTCCAACGACAGCCTTGACTGGCAGTACCCGGCGAAAGGTGAAGAGTACGGCTACGACGAAGCAAAATGGTGGGGGGGATTCCCCAAAGAATTTGACCCTGCCATGTACCGAGTGCCCGGCTGGGTCATTGGCCCTTTTACCAAATATGCCGGCAACCCCATCATGGAGCCAACGCCGGGGAGTTGGGATAGTGGGCACTTCGGGGGCGGAGTCCACAATGGCTCGGTTTTGTGGGTCGATGGCGAATTCTGCTATGTCTATCGCGGCGAGCGCGAACTGGATCGCAAGCCCGGTTACGTTTGCGATATCGGCCTGGCACGAAGTAAGGATGGAATCCATTTCACCAAGGACACTGCGCACAGTCCATTCTTCCGCCAAGGGAAGGACAAGGACTTCAGCTTTGAAGATGTCTGCCTGGTGCGCTTCCAGGGCGCGTACTACCTCTTTTGCAATGTCTGGGATTGGACGCGCATGGATGATCCGAAGGCAAGCGGCGCGTTCCTGGCAACTTCCCAGGACTTGGTCAACTGGACCAAGCGGGGACTGATTTTCCCTCAGGCCGCGGAAATCCATCGCAATCCGGTGGTGCTGCAAAACCCCGGCAACGAGGCCGTCAAGGCCAACGGTAAATTCGTGATGTACCTGGATTCCGATCTGCTGGCGTATTCCGACGATTTGGTTCATTGGACGTCCAAAAAGGTGGCCAAACCTTGGCCAGGGGGAGAGAATTGCGTGGCGCTGGCAGATTGGTCCCCCAAGTACCTGAACAACATCCTGCTTTTCACCAGCGGCCACCACTCGGGGCACTTTTACGGAGTGGGGGAAGTCCTGCTCGATCGCAATGATCCGGAGAAAGCCATCGAATGGCTGCCGCGACCAATTTTCTGCGCCGAGACGAAGTATCCCTGGGAGGATGGCAAGGCGGCGCGGCCCCCGCACCAGCCCATTTCGCCGTTCCATGACACCATCTTCTTTACCGGCCTCGTCCGGCATGATGGGCAATGGTGGATGTACTACGGCGGAAGCGAATACTATACCTGCCTCGCCACCGCGCCTGCCCCCGAGTCGTGGGTCAATGGGATGTAAAGGCGGCTTTACACCACCATGCTTGGCGCTCGCTTTAGTGAGAAATATGTTTTTTTGCAATTATTTAACATGTTCTTGGTAACCTTTTGCTGGCCAAGGGGCGTCCAAGCAAGAGCACAGGACATACTGAGAAGAAAGATAGGAGTGAAGGCGTATGAAAACCACTTTGAGAGTCCTGCTCATCCTGATTCTGGGGTGCGTACCAGCATGGGCAGCGCTGGGGCAAATTGAAGGGTCGGTGAGCGTGGACCAACAGCATATGCGCGCCGAGGATCGAGTTCAGGTCTTCCAGGCGTACAAAGTCCACCTACTCACGACTACGAATGGCGTCACTGTTCGCGAATACGTTTCGCCAAAAGGACTGGTCTTTGGGATCAGTTGGGGGGGCGATTTATGCCTGACCTGAATCAGTTGCTGGGTTCCTACGTTACAAACCTCCAGACCGCCACACCCGCCCAGACCCAAATCCGGCACCTTAGGGGTCTGACCGTGAAAACCGACGATTTCGTGTTTACCAATTTCGGTCGCATGCGGGTTTGGACAGGAAGCGCTTACGTGCGGAGCCTTGTTCCGAGTAATGTTTCCGTGGAGGTGGTGCGATGAAATCGAAGATCCTTTGCAAGGGAACGGCTGTCCGTCTCCTAATCTTCGGCGCAGGTTTACTCCTCTTGGCGGGCTGCGGTGGCGGAAGCAGCAGCAGTACCAGTACCACAACCACTACCACGGCGGCCAACAACCAGGTGGATGTGGCCGTCAACTTCGGACCAGCGGGCGACGTGGTCAATGGGATCTTTACTACCGTCACGGTTTGTCAGCCGAGCACGTCCAACTGCGCGGTGATTCCTAACGTGCTCGTGGACACAGGTTCCATTGGCCTGCGCATCCTGCCCTCGGCGCTGGGCACGGTTACGCTCACGCAGATTTCGGATACGAGCGACGACGCGCTCCAGGAATGTGTCCAGTATGGGGATACATCCTACTCTTGGGGACCGATGCAGTTGGCCGATGTTGAGATTGGCGGGGAGAAGGCCCCCTCGATTGCCGTCCAGGTTATTGCGGGCAATACGTTCGCCGTGCCTTCTTCGACCTGCCTCACAAGTCCGGTCAACCCCCAGCTTCCCAATAACGGGAACGAGGATACCGTCGCCACCCTCGGCGCCAACGGAATCCTGGGCATCGCCGATGGCGCCCTGGGATTGCGGTAGTTCTTGCTACGAACATTACCACCGGCTCCACCTATGCCGGGTATCCGTATTACATTTGCCCCACCGGCCAAGCCTGCGAGGAAGTTGGAGTGCCGACAAATGATCAGGCCACCAACCCCGTCGCGGCCTTTTCCTCGTCGGACAACAACGGCGTGGTGATCACCTTGCCGTTGGTGCACGCCTCGGGCGCGGCGTCGGACGCGGGGACGCTGACTTTCGGAATCGGAACCCAAACTGACAATGCTCTTACCAGCCCAGACTCTTTACGCCATGGACGCATTGTGGTTTTTCCCCACAGTTACCTACAATGGTTTATCTTATACGGATACCTACTGTAGTAACGGCACCGGTGGGCTGGGCGGTTTTCTGACACAGGATCGAACGCCCTCTATGTTCTGGATGCCGCCACCGCTCGGCATTTCCGATTGCGCAGACAATGGGTTCTACTGTCCAAGCTCAACCCTCACCCTCTCGAATATCGGCCTTACGGGTTACGGCAGTGTGGGCTCGGGTACGATTTCGCTGAGCATCGCCAATGCCGACCAGTTGTTTTCCAACAACCCCACGTTCGCGGCGTTCAACGATATCGCTAGTGACAGCGGCACGGGCCCGTCGACGGACGACTTCGACCTTGGACTTCCGTTCTTCTTAGGACGAACGGTCTTTGTGGGGATTGCCGGCAGCACCGTCCCCAACGGGGCCACCGCTCCTTACGGTTACGTTGCGTTTTAGTCTGCCTTCCGGGTAGGGGCGCAGGCCGATTGACACCATCGATCGGCCCTGCGTCCCTGCTGGCCCCTCCTGTTTTTCTCAACTTGCCGGTTACAACCACGGTTGTGGGCGGGGCATCCAAATGCCCAGTTACTTTGCCGGCAGCCTGCGAAGCCCCGCCGTTCCAAGTCGGCGCGAGGAATCGGGACTTGCCGGTACAGGCGGGACTGGATGGCTTGTGAGAGTCTGTGGTATTTTGATGGGGGTCCAGTGCCACGCATGAAACCCTTCCCGGGGAAGGGTTGTTCGAAAAAAGCGGCGCGGGTAAAGGGAAGAAAGGCACGAGTGGAGGTCCATGAGAACCTTTTTGGGAGTCTTGCTCATCCTGACCCTGGGGGCTGCCCCGGCGTGGGCAGTGCTCGGCGAGCAGGAATCGTCGGTGAGCGCGGACCGGCAATTCCTGCGCGGCCAGATTCGCGATGAAGTCCACCCGGGCTATCGACTCCACCAGATTACCGATTCGAGCGGCGCCGTGGTGCGCGAGTATGTTTCGCCGGCGGGCAAAGTCTTTGGGGTTTCCTGGCAAGGGCCCTATGCCCCCAACATGCAGCAGTTGTTGGGATCCTACTTCACTTATCTCCAGCAGTACGCGCAGGCGCAGACGGGGCGCCACGGCGGCCCGCTGATCATTCAGAGGAACAATTTCGTTTTTACCAGCGGCGGGCACATGCGGTGGTCCCACGGCCGCGCTTACGTGCCCAGCCTCTTGCCCACCAACCTTTCCCCGGAGGTGGTGCAATGAGGCGAGAGAATCGTTTCCGCGGCCACGCTGGCAAGCCTTCTGGTGGTGATGGCCAGCGGATGTTTCTGACCAGTTGTACGATCACCCGCACCGGCAACGACATCCCCTTGCCGGTCATCACCGTCTCGCCCGCTTCCGCGTCGGTTCAGGCGGGAGCGCCGGTGCAATTCACCGCCACCATTGTCAGCTCGACCAGCACGACGATTACCTGGTCCGTCAATAACATCCTCGGCGGCAATTCGACGGTGGGTACGATTAATTCCACGGGATTATACACGGCGCCGGCTTCCGTCCCCAATCCGGCCACGGTGACGGTGAAAGCCACCAGTTCGGCGGAAACCTATCCCTACGGTTCGGCGATCGTAACGATTACGGCGCCGGCGGTGAGCCCTTCGGTGACCGTTTCGCCCACCGACTCGTCGACCACGGCGGGAGCGAGCGTGCAGTTCACGGCCACCGTCACCGGAACCGCCAACACCGCCGTCACCTGGTCTGTGAATGGCGTGGCGGGTGGCAATTCGACGGTGGGCGCCATTTCCACTTCCGGACTTTACGCGGCGCCCACGACCGCCCCGAACCCTCCCACGGTTGTCGTGACCGCCACCAGCCAGGCTGACACCAGCCAATCCGCCTCCACCACCTTAACGCTGACGGCCAGCAACAGCGCGCCCCTCTTTGTCAACTTTGGGCCCAATGGGAACACCGGGAATCCCAGCACCGCTTACTACAACGGGCTTTTCACGTCCGTCACTGTCTGCCTGCCGGGCACCGCAGACTTGCCAGACTATCCCTGACATTTTGGTGGATACGGGTTCCGTGGGCTTGCGGGTTCTTAATTCCGCGCTCACCACGGTTCCGGCCACCGAGCTCACCACGGTCCGGGACTCCCACGGGAATCAAGTGCAGGAGTGCGTCCAATTCGGCGATACCTCTTACGCCTGGGGACCGGTGCTATTCGCCGATGTGGTCATCGCCGGCGAAAAGGCCTCCTCCGTTCCCATTCAGGTGATTGGCGATACCACTTACACCGTGCCTGCATCCAGTTGCCTGAGCCTGGGCGCCGGCCCCAGCCTCGACACCGTGGCGGCGCTGGGGGCCAACGGCATCCTGGGCGTGGGCAGCTTCTGTTCAGGATTGCGGCCTCGACTGCGCGGGGGGCCAAACCTTCTCCGCCTATCCCTATTACGTCTGCCCGAATAACGACTTGCCAGACTGCGGCGGTTCCCGTGGCACAGCAAGTTGCCAATCCCGTCGCCTTCTTTGCCAAGGATAATAACGGCGTGGAGATTCTCCTGCCGTCGATTGCTTCCGCAGGAGCGCCCTCGCTTCCTTACACGAGTGCCGGATGGAACGGGCTTGGTTCCCGCCGGACTGCTGATTTTCGGGGTCGGAACCGAATCCAACAACGCCCTGGGGAGCGCCACCCTCTATGCCGCGGACAGCAACGGCAACTTTCCCAATGTTGTCTACAATGGTGTTTCCTATCCCTCCGGAGGCTTCCTCGACACGGGCTCAAATGCCCTCTATGTTTCGGATCCCGGCACCCTCGGCATTCCGGATTGCGCCGACAACCCTTACTACTGCCCCGACTCGACCTTCTCTTTTTCCCTCACCACTTACGGCGCCAACGGCAGCCTCGGGGACGGTCACGCTGAATATCGCCAACGCCGATACGCTGTTTGCCAGTAACCCCGACTTTGCCGCCTTCAACAACCTGGGACGTGCCAGCGGCACGGGCATCTCGACGGATTATTTTGACCTGGGATTGCCGTTCTTCTTCGGCCGCAGCGTGTTCGTGGGGATCGCGGGCACCACCGTCCCAACAACGTGAGCGCCCCCAACGGTTACTTCGCCTTCTAGTAAGTTGATGCGACGCCATACTATCCTCGTTCGGAATGGGCTTGCGATTTTGGCGCTGCTCTTGGGGCTTAGCCGGATTTCCTTCACCCAGTCGCCGAAGCAGGATCGCATTGCGGGGCCGATTACCGGATCCCCGGCCGTGTGGCTCGCGGGCAACCGTCGCCCTGTGTTTCAGCCCGAGAACGACCAGGGCCCGGCGCCGGATTCTCTCAAGCTGGAAAACATCACCCTGATGTTCAAGCCCACGGAGGACCAGCAGGCCAATCTGGCGGTATTGCTCGAGCAGCAACAGGACCGCTCATCGCCCCTCTATCATCACTGGCTCGCGCCGGAGCAGTTTGCGGACCAATTCGGGTTGAGCCCGGGCGATGTGGCCAAGGTCGTCGCCTGGTTGCAGTCGCAGGGGTTCACCCTAACCCAGAGGGCCCGCAGCCGCCTCTGGGTCAGCTTTTCCGGCACTGCCGGGCAGGTGCAGTCGGCCTTTCACACGGAGATTCATTATTACTCCGTGGAGGGGAAAACGTACTATGCCAACGCCTCGGAGCCTGCCGTGCCCGCCGCCCTCGCCGACGTGGTGAGGGGCTTTACCGCGCTGGATAATTTCGGTGCCAAACCACACAGCGTCCTCCGCTCGGCGGACGCGGGCCCCCAACCCGACTTTACTTCCTACATCAGCGGTAAGAATTTTGTGGCGCCCGGGGATTTTGCCGTGATTTACGACGTGAACGCCCTATACAACATGGGGATCGATGGCGCCGGACAGTCCATCGCGGTGATGGGGCAGACGGACCTTGTCACCGACGCAACCGGGGCCGCGAGCGATGTCGCCACGTTCCGCAGTGTCTCAGGGTTGCCGGTGAATGCTCCCCACTTGGTGCTGGTTCCCGGCGTATCCGATCCGGGAGTTACCAAGGGGGATATCGCCGAGGCCAGCCTGGACGTGGAATGGGCGGGCGCGGTGGCCAAGAACGCTGCCATCTATTATCGTGAATGGGGGGTCGGGCGGCGTCTTCAGCGGTGCGCTCCCCTATGCCATTGACAATAATTTGGCGCCGGTAATCACCATCAGCTATGGCAATTGCGAAGCCAATTGGAGCCCTTCGGATCTGGCGAGTATTGCGGCGCTGGGCCAGCAGGCAAACTCCCAAGGGCAGACCCTTGTGGCCGCGGCGGGCGACAATGGCGCGGCCGATTGCGATCACCCTCCCTCGACCACCACGGTTGTATCTTCGGCCACGCATGGATTGGCGGTGGATTTTCCCGCCAGCTCTCCCTACGTGACGGGAATGGGCGGAAGCGGAATTCAACGAAGGCGCGGGGATTTATTGGGCCTCGGCCCCCAATGGAGTGGACGTCTCCCCCTCCGCCCTTTTTTATATTCCCGAGAAGGTGTGGAACGACACGTCGCCCACCGTCGGTCTGGATGCCGGGGGCGGGGGCGTGAGCACAATTTATCCCAAGCCCTCCTGGCAGAGCGGGGCCGGCGTGCCGAGCGACGGCTTCCGCGATGTTCCTGACGTGTCGATGAATGCCTCTCCTCAGCACGACGGCTACCTGATTTGTGTGCAGGGGAGTTGCGTCAGCGGATACCGCAATCCCAACAATGCCACGCTCGCCAATGCCCTCAGCGTGGTGGGTGGAACCTCCGCCGCCGTCCCCACCTTCGGGGGGATTGTCGCCCTCATTAATCAGAGCACGGGTTCTGCCCAAGGCAATATTAACTATAACCTGTATCCTATGGCGGCAAGCTCCCCGGCGGCTTTTCACGACATCACCACCGGCAACAACATGGTGCCCTGCACATCCGGGACTACTGATTGTCCCGGCGGCGGGCTCATCGGCTACAATGCCGGTCCCGGATACGACCCGGCCAGCGGCCTCGGGTCGGTCGATGCCTATAACTTGGTAACGACGTGGGGTTCAGCGGGCACGGGGAATCTGCCGGCGCCGACACTGACCGCGCCGACCAACGGCCTCACCGCCGCTCCCCTCACCACCGCCTTTAGTTGGACGGCGGTCGCGAGCGCCGCCGGTTATCGAATCCTGGTCGCCACCAGTCCAACCCTGCTGACCACCCATCCCACGGTCGCGGCCTGCAGCAGTTGCACGATCCTCGCGACCACCACCGGAAACACCGCGACTTCCTATGCTCCGGTGGCCGGGGTCCTGGCCGCCAGCACGCTCTACTACTGGCAGGTACAGGCCCTGGAGCCCTCCACCAGCAACGGGACTGCGGCTTGGTCAAACGTCTTCGTATTCAACACCGGCGCTCCGGATTTCACCCTCGGTGTTTCACCCACCAGCTTGACGATAAATCCGGGGGCCAGCAGCACGTCCACGCTCACCTTGACGCCGGTGGACAACCTTCTGCCGGGGACCGTGACCTTTTCCTGTAGCGTGCCTAGCGCGCTCGCGGGAGTCACCTGCGCGGTCGGAACCCTGGACGGGAATAACACCGCCACCGTCACCCTAACCGCTTCCTCCTCCGCGACGTCCTATCCATCGTTGCCGCGGAACCCTCGCTTCGGCGGATGGTGGGCGGGTGTCGCCGGGTTATGCCTCCTGCTCATGGCTTCGTCGAGATGGCGCTGCGGCGGCCTGCCGGCCCCTCTGTGTTGCAATTCCGCAAGTTCTTGTTTTCTTGACAAGAATTTTCGCGCCCTTCGTAGGGCCGAGCGGCGATCGGCCCAGGGCCAGCGCCGCTGGCCCCTACACGTTGGGCTGCGGCCAACGGCCGCGATGTGGAACCTGCGTCACGTGGCCCTCGGCGCGGTTCTTGCCGCCCTGTTGCTGGCCAGCCTCAGTTGTGGCAGCGGGAGCAGCGGCGGTGGCGGAAGCAACAGCAGCGCCAGCACGCCTACTCCTCAGCCGGAATCGGGGACCGTCACCATAACCGGCGCCTCCCCCAGCGCCACCCACACGGCGTCGATTTCCTTGTCGGTGAGTTAGAGGAAGCCAGAATTGCGGTTTTAGTCACGTTTAGAACTTATTGTGCAGTCGTAACCGCCGCTTGCAACTCCCGCGCCCTGGCAATTTGCTTCTTCAGCTTCCTCTCGATTGCGGCATCGCCCACGGCCTCGTCCTGAAGCACTCCATCCGCGTCAATGGTGAAGGTGTGCGGAATTGCATGCACATCAAAGATCTTCGCCATGGACCCATCAAAACCGCCGTCGCGGCAGTTCATCCAGGTCATGCTGTTTTTGGCCACGAATTCCTTCCACTTTTTCTCCTCGGAGTCGAGGCTCACGCTGAGAATGACGAGGGGCTGCCCCTGGAACTTCCTGGCTATCTCTTGCATATGCGGCAAGGCCTGGCGGCAGGGACCGCACCAAGTTGCCCAGAAGTCAAGCAGCACCACCTTGCCTTTCAAATCGTCGAGCGAGATGCGTTGACCGTCGAGCGTGGGTACCGCGAACGGCGGCGCCATCCTGGCTCGCGCCATCTCCGGCTGATTGACAAAGAGCAGAGCCCGCCGCCGGTTGGGATCGTCCCCCGGCGCCATCTTGGCATAAAGCTCAAACCGGGCTTTTGCCGCCGCGTCCTGATTCAGGTGGGCAAGCGCCATTCCATCTTCATAAACCGCCAGGGGGAAATTCGAGATCACTGCCAGGGCTTTGGTCATCTCGTCGTGGGCGCGCTCCAAGGGCTCATCCTTGTGTCTGCCCAGTCCCTCATCCATCAGGACGATGCCGAACTCGTAGTGAGCGAGCGCCAGGTTCTTCGCGCCCTGAGCCTCCTCCACCATTTCTCCTGCCGCAGTTTCCACGGCCTTCCAGTCTCCCAGCCCAACCCCGTACTTGATAATTTGCCTCTGGCAGGCCTGGCAGCGGCCACCATCCTGTTTGTCGGCTTTATTGAAGCTTTCGAAGGCCGCCAGCATCATGTGCTGGTTTAGATAACTCATGCCTTGCTTATATGATTTCTGTGCCTTTTCATTGGTGGGCCCCGCCATCTCTTCTTGCGCCAGCAGCGGGGTCGCGGCAAATGCGAGTATCAATACTATTCCGATAGACCGCATGTTGACCCTCCATCCTGCTCTCTAAATGCGCGCCATTATAACGCCGTGGAATTCCGAAGGGTCGCTGTTTTCATGGATGAGTGGGACAATTTGAGGGTGTGTCGATCTTGCGCTGATGGCTGAGAGCTGATCGCTGAAAGCATCATTCATACCGGAGCGCCACCATGGGATCGACCTTCGTGGCCCGGCGCGCGGGGATGTAACACGCCAGGGCGGCGGTGACCAGCACGACGAAGGTCACGCTTGCAATGGTCAGCGGATCTTGTGCGGTTACTCCGAACAGCAGACTGCGAGTTACCCCGCCAGCGGCTAGGGCAGCTAAAACGCCTGCTGCCCATCCCACCACGACCGGCGACATCCCTTGTAGCAGAACCAGGTTCCGCAGATCGGTGCCTTGCGCGCCCAGCGCCATGCGGATTCCCAACTCTTGCCGGCGCTGGGCGACCGAGTACCCCACCACGCCGTAGATTCCGAGCGCGGCGAGCAACAGCGCGAAGACCGCAAAAAGCGACGCCAGACCCATTTGGAAGCGGCGGACGCCCACCGATTCCGACACGATTTCCGTCATCGGACGGAGGTGCAGGATCGGAACGCCGGAACCCACGCTCCGGATCGCGCCGCGCACCGCCGTGCCCAGCGCCGCCGGCGCAATCGTCGCGCGAACCACCAGCGAAGCGTGCAGGCCCTCCCAGGTTGGGGACGCCGGCCCGATTGGTTCGTAGACCATTAACAGCGGAGGCTCGTCGAGCGCGACCGCTCGGATGTCAGCGACGACACCGATTACCTCCGTAAGAGGTTTATTGAATTGCTTGCCGAGCGGGTTTTCGCCCGGCCACACTTTATTCGCGACACTTTCCGAAATGACGGCAACGTGGCGGTTGCGGTCGGCCTGCTCAATCAGGCGGCCTTGGCGCAACTGAATACCCATCGACTGGAAATAACCGGGGCTCACATATCGATAATTCGCGACGGGAGCTTGCAGGCCCCTCATCGTGCGGCCGGGAACGTCGATGTCTTCTACCTGCTCTTGCCCTTCGAGCGGGAGCTTGCTGATCCAGCCTGCGGATTTCACACCCGGGAGAGCGAGCACCTGCGCCCGCACGTTGTTGTAGAACTCTTCTTTCTGCGCCGGCTTCGTGTAGCTCTGCGGCGGCAAGCTCACGTCCACGGCGAGCACGTGCTCCGTCGTGAATCCCTTGTCGACGCCGAGCAAGCGGACCATGCTCACCGTTAGCAGGCCGGCCATGATCAGGAGCAGGGTGCCTAGGCCGACTTCGAAGCCAATCAGCGATTCCCGCAAGCGGCGTGCGGGGCGGCCCTCCGTGATGGTGACGGCGCCCGCTTTTAGTGCCTGCTGGGGCTCAGTGTGTGCCACGCGCCACGCCGGCAACGCGCCGAAAAGGATTCCGGTCAGCAGGGAAACAAAGGCTGTGAACCATAGCACCCGAGCATCCACGTGTACTTCATCAATCCGCGGCAGATTGGCAGGCGCCACCGCCACCAGCCACCGCAGCCCGAAATACGCGAGGCCAATGCCCAGAACTCCTCCGAGGATCGCGAGCAAGGCGCTCTCGGTCAGGAGTTGCCGCACCAGTCGAGCGCGAGAAGCTCCCAGCGCCGTGCGAATGCCCGCCTCCCGCACCCGGCCTGGAACGCGCACCAGCAGCAGGTTCGCCAGGTTCAGGCAAACGATCAGCAGCACTGCCCCTACGCCCGCGAGCAAGAGCAGAAGCCCGCGCCGCGCCGTTCCCACCACTTCGCTCTCGAGAGGAATGATCTCGGCGCGAAGTCCTACCCCCTGCTTTGCGTCCTTCGCAATGCGCGCCTGAATCACGTTTAGCTCGGCAAGGGCCTGCTGCACGCTGACTCCTCGCTTCAGCCGCGCGATCGCGGCGTAGTCGAAATCTCCGAGCGCCTCAAGCTGTTTTGGATCGATCCCGATAGGCTTGAAGTAGTTTACACGCGGCGGAAATTCCACGATGGCCCCCCATTGGTTGCCTTTGGGGAACCGGAAAGAAGAGGGAAGAACGCCCACGACTTGGACGGGTGCACCATCGAGGATGATCGACCGGCCCACGATCCCCGGGTCGCCGCGGAAGCGGTTGCGCCAGAACGCATCCGTAAGCACCACCACCTGACTTTTGACCGGTGCGTCTTCCCCCGGTAGAAACGTACGTCCCAGTTCGGGAGTAATCCCCAGCACATCGAAGAGGTTTGCCGAGGCAAGACCGCCGGAGATCTGCTCCGCTTCGCCGTAGCCCGTCAACGTCTGATCAATGGGCATGACAATTGCGACCGATTCGAACGAGTGGCATTCGCGCTGCCAGATCCGGAAACTCGGAACGTTGGCGGGAAGCGTGGGGTAGGTCTGGCTTAACTCTGGGATGATCTCGCGTACCAGATAGAGCTGCTGGGCCTCGCGATAGGCCAGCGGCCGCAGCAGCACGCTGTTCACCATCGAGAAGATGGCGGTGTTGGCGCCGATGCCGAGCGCGAGCGTCAGTACCGCCACGGCGGTGAAGCCGGGATTCTTGCGCAACATGCGCAGACCATAGCGAACATCCATGAAAAAGTTCTCGAGGGAGGGCCATTGCCAGACTTCGCGGCTGCGCTCCTCGATCAGGAGGACGTTGCCAAACTCCCGCCGGGCGGCGAAGGTCGCTTCTTCCCGCGACATGCCGCCGGCCACCAGTTCATCGACCTTTTCCGCCAGGTGCTCTTGGATCTCCGCGGAAAGGTCGCCGTAAAGACGCCGGCGCGAAAACAGTTGCTTGATCCAGTTCATGATTCACCCAGGTTTGAGCTGTCAGCGCAGCGCGGCGGAGCCGCAACCAAACGTGTCTTGTGGATCCGAGTTCGATGTGCGCGTCCTTCATGCGGGCGCAGCCCGTTTTGGAGTGCGGTAGCAGCAGCTACCGCTTTTCTCGTCCTGCCGGTGGCGCGATGACAGGTGGAAGCAAAGGCGGAAAGCGGTAGCTGCTGCTACCGCACTCCAAAGCGCTTCGCGTCGGCGCGTAAACAGTTGTTAGATCCAGTTCATGATTCATCCAGTGCCAGGACCCGCGTGATGCCTTCAAACATGCGCTCAAAGGTCATTACCTCGCGCTCCAGGTGCCGGGCGCCTGCCGGCGTCAAACGGTAGGTTCGAACGCGGCGGTTGGTGGAAGACACGCCCCACTCCGCCTTCACCAATCCTCCCTTGAGGAGGCGCTGGAGGGCCGGATAGAGCGAGCCTTCTCCGATCTGAAGCAAATCGTTGGAGAGGTGCTTGATGTGCTGGGCGAGGGCATAGCCGTGCAAGGGCTGCCGCTTCAGGGTTCGAAGGATCATCATTTCCAGCGCCCCGCGAAACAGGTCGCGCTCCTCGGGCTTATTCATGGCTCCTACATTTAACCTATTTTTACCGATGCCTAGAGTAAAATTGGGTATGCCGCTTGTCAAGTGAAATGTCGAGCGGGTAGCGCTGCGCGGCGGAGACGCAAAACAAAACCAAAAGGCAAAGGGCAAAAGGCAAAAGTGAAAGGCGCTTGCCCACGGTCACCACCCGCGCTTGAGCCGGTTAGCCGCTCGATGAAAAGGTCGCTCGGGGCCACGTAGCGGCGGGTTTACCCCGCCATATCTCTATCGTTTTCAGTGTCGGATGGCGTGTAAAGCCGCCTCTACGCCCTTTTTTCATCAGCATGTTAGGGGCTCAAGCGCGACAAGTATTGGTGAGGTGGTGACAAACGGCCCTGGAAAATGGAGAAATTTATGCTTTAGGGTTGCATATTCGACAAATTTGTGCAAATTTAGACCTGTAAGGTATTTATCATGGCACTTTCGTTTGATTCTGAGGTGGCTTGTGTTCATAAGATTTCGCGCCCGTAATTTTCGGTCGCTCAAGGAGGAGCAAGAGCTTTCCTTGGTGGCGAGTTCGCTGAAGGACTCGCCGGAAGCAGTGACGCAGGTCGAGGGATTGGACCTCGGCTTGGTGCGCGTGGCGGCGATTTACGGCGCCAACGCCTCCGGAAAGAGCAATGTTATCAAGGCGCTTGCCTACATGAGCAGCGCCGTGCAGAACTCCCAGAGGCAGTGGGCGCCCGAGGGGCCGATTCCCCGCGAACCGTTTCTTCTCGATCCACAATCGAAGCTTGATCCTTCCTCATTCGAAGTGGACCTGCTGCTCGATGGCGTGCGGTTTCATTACGGATTCACGCTGAATGATCGAGAGATTCTTGAGGAGTGGCTTGACGCATATCCGATTGGCAAACGGCAAATGTGGTTCAAGCGCAAGCAGAAGGTGTTCACCTTCGGAAAGAAACTGGTTGGCGATAATGGTGCCATTGAGCGCCTTACACGACCGAACAGCCTTTTCCTTTCGGCTGCCGCACAGAACAATCATGAAGGTTTGCTTCCGCTCTACCGCTGGTTTGCTGAGCGATTTGGATATGTGCCCCGTGAGCGGGGGCCGGCTTCTTCAATACTGCTTTGATGTGCAAGGATCAGGTCTTTAAATCTTGGGTGTCGCGAAGCACTTCGCTCGGCGGATATGGGAATTGTTGACCTTAGGTTCGTGAGGAAGCATGCACTGTTTCCACCGCCACCGCCGGAACTAGGCAAGGAAGCAGAGAGTTCTAGCCGAGGAATTCGCCCGAACAATGCGCAAGCTTCGCAGAAAAGGCAAAGCAGCAATTGAGCGACGGATCGAGCCTCCCTGAAAAGATGCTGACCGTATCACTCATCCACAAAGGTTCCAGCCGCCTGGCCGTCCCGTTCGGGGTGGAAAACGAGTCTGACGGCACGGTCGCTTTCTATGGATTGTTGGGGCCATTGGTTCACTTTATGACCTCAGGGGGAACGCTCTGTGTCGACGAATTGGACGCCAGCTTGCATCCTTTGCTTGCCCTGGACGGTGCTCCATTATTTCAGTAATCCTAAATTGAATCCCCGCGGAGCGCAGATTATCTTCACCACCCACGATACCAACATCCTTGACAGGGCCTCATTGAGGCGCGACCAGATCTGGTTCACCGAAAAGGACGCTGAGGGTGGCACCCACCTGTATCCGTCTGACGGATTTCAAGCCCCGAAAGAACGAGAACCTGGAACGTGGATATTTGCAGGGGCGGTACGGCGCGGTACCGTTTATCGGCTCACCGGACTTTCTTGCGAACCTCCACCAAGAAAAGGCTGCAGCGCTGATGGCCCGAAGACGTGACGACCTGCGGCGTCGAAAGCATTTTACCGAGCCTCGTCCCCGCATACTTGTTTGCTGCGAGGGGGAAGTTACCGAACCCAGCTACTTCAATGGCCTCAAGCGGGAAGGTCACAACAACCTGTTGCACGTCGAGGTCAAGCCGGGCGGCTTGGCCCCCAAGACTCTCGTCGACTATGCTGTCGATTTGAAGCACGATGCGGAAAAGAAGGCTCGCGGGCAGAGAGATGACAACTTGAAGTACGACGAAGTCTGGTGCGTGTTTGACGTGGACGCGCATCCGCACCTACCCGATGCCAAGCAGAAGGCCGATGCGAACCGCATCAAAACGGCCATTTCGAATCCCTGTTTCGAGCTTTGGTTGTTGCTGCACTTTCAAGATCAACGAGCACACATCGAACGCCACCACGTTCAATCTGCCTGCCGGGCCCACATGCCGGGGTATGACAAGGACGTACCCTTCGAGCTAGTCTTTCCTCACCACCAAGAAGCTGTGGGCAGAGCCGTGGCCCTGGACGATTGGCAGCAGAGCCAAGGCCGCCCAGGCGGAAACCCCTCAACGGGGGTCCATCGGCTGACAGAGCGAATCATGCAACTCGGGCGTGAAGAACAACTGAAGAAGCACCGTCCGTCCTATCGCTAAGACAACTTTCGTGGCAGGTGCGTCCCTTGGGATGCTCCCTCCGCGAGCTGGCACTTTCTTGAGACCACGCCTATCTTAGCGCATACCGGCTACATCGCGGCGCCGCCATTTGCGCCGTCCGTCGCGGCTTGCTCGGCGCTATCGACATCCCCCTGTTGCTGGTCCAAAGTTGCTACGACGTCGCGGTCCGGCTGCGCTGTTCCCTCCGGAGACGGGCGCGAGTCGGCTGCCGGCCCCGAAGGTAATCCATCTTTCCCCTGATTCTGGGCGAGCGTGCTCAGCCCGGCATCAATCTTTTCCCGGAACTGGTTTTGCATCTCTTGCAGCGTGTTGGCGGCAATCTCCACGACAGAATTGGCGGGGCAATCTCCGGCCTTACTGGCAATGACGTTCACTCCCACATTGCCGCCGCCCGTCAAGTTATCTCCCGACCGGTAAATGATGTCTCCGGGAGTCAGTGTACACGGCCCGCCTGCCGGCGTAACATCGAGATTCTCCGATACCACGAAGGTGCGTTGATTGGGATCGAGCGCCGCGGGCGCAGGTGGGTTGACACCCGCCGGCGGCTGGCCCCCGGGCTGGGTGGAAGCGGCCTGCTCACCGGCAACCTGCTGTTGCACTTCTTGGGAAAGTGCGGTTTTGACCTCGGGGCTAATGGGCGAGGCTGCCGAATTAGGTTCGGCGGAGGGCGGGGCGCCCGCCGTGGTGGGTTGGTATTCCTGGTGGTTCACGTACGCGGACTTGAGATTTTCCGTCAGCACGAAATCGGTCAACCAGAGGGTCGCCGACGGATAGGCAGGAGCTGGGGCGAAATAGTCTGCATTGGCACTCAACGCGGGCGCCGCATTCCCGCCCCAATCGTAGGTCGCCTGCCGCGGCCAGGGATTTGTGGCCCAGGCGTAAAATCGCGGCTGGTATTGATAGGCGGGCACGTACCGGTAAAGGACCATGCCACGGAAGCGATAGCCGCGATAGACGTGGGCGGAAGGTTGGCCCCCCTCCAGGTAGGTTCGTTGCACGTAGCCCGCGCGTCCCGGAGACGGCCGCTCCACGTACCCCTGGCCCTTTCCCAGGGTCACCACGCGAACCCCTCCGGGCCGCACCCCCACGGCTTCACGCCCGCCACTGAGGCCGCGCACGATCGTCAGGTTGCCGACGCGCGGCTGGATAACCTGCACGGCATTCAACCTTCCATCAGGATAAAATTTCGCCTGCATACCGGGCCGGGAAAAGGCCCGCACGTGGTTGTTATTGTCCAACTCCCATTGCCGGCCATCCGGATGGACGACCATAGCTCCCCCGCCTGGCCTCGGCACACTTCGGGCATTGGGAGGCATGGTGAATCCGCCGGGTTGGGCGCCGCCTCCCGCTGCCCGCACGCCCGCCATGGGGTTTTGACCAGGATTGTTGTTGCCGCGGCCCCGGCTTAATTGTGTCGCGGGTTGACCGACCTGGCCTCCGACGGGCCTGGCCGTTGCCGGGTTGACCCTTGGTTGGACTTGCCGGGGCGGCGGGGGAGTCGGGCGCGGGGCCTGAGGCTGGACCCGGACGGGAGCAGGCCGGGGAACAGGTCTCACCGGCGCGGGAGGCGGGGCCGTTGGTGGCACTTGACGCGGGGGGTTCACTTGACCGTTGACCACGGTCGACTGCGCCCTGCCCAGCGCTGGAGCTAGAAGTAGAGCCAAGAGAAGTAACCCAAGGATGCACAGCATTTGCTCATGTGGTTTGGACGATTTCATTGCCATCTCCACTAGTCGGCGGGCCTGCGAGTCTCCGCCCCACCCTTACTGGCCTTGCGGAAAGATCGCCGACCGAAGTCGGATTCGACAATGCAAGGCAGGGGAGCTTCCTCCCTTAACCTCGCGCCGGGGCCCCGTCACATATCGAAGGCTAAAGAGCGATGTATAGAATAAATATAGTCCTTTTCTTGAGGCCTGCCAATGACAATTTGTCAATGAGCCAAAAAGTCCATTAAATACGGACCGCCGTTCCATCGGTGCCCGTTGAGGAAACGGGCAGATTTGCCGACTCCCGGCGCTTGAACTTAGGGCACTACGCGGTGGCCCGTGTCGTGCTGACTGTTAGAAAAGGTGAGGAAATGTCCACCATGGGACAAAATGTCAAACAGGAGGCCCACCAGATCGCACCTTGTCGCACCTTGTCGCACGTTGTCCCACCTCTCGGCCGACCTATGAATCCCTGCGAACTTGAAATCGACCTTTTTTGCAAAGGCATGCGCATTGACCCCTCCTGCACGCTCGAATGCGACGCGCGGTTCATTACCCGCACGCGCGCGGGACTGGGCAGCGGGCTGGAATTGGTCATTCCCGGCCCCATCAAAGATGTCTGGGTGAACGTGCCGGTGGAGGAGGACTTCGCGCAGCAGTCGTGCTACGAACTGGTCCGCGAGCAGGGTGAATACTGGGTGAAGGACGCGCGGCTAGGCCATCGCTACGCGGTGCGCATTCCGCCGGAGCCCGCATGGTACACGCGCGAGACACGGCGCGGCACTCCCATGCACAAGGTCGGCGTGCTGCAAGGGACTTACCTGGGCATCTACATCTCGAACTCGTGCGGGTTCTGGTACCACTCGCCGGCGGTGAACTGCAAGTTCTGCGCGACGGGCCTGAATGTGGGCGTGAACGAGGTGGCTCGCAAGGACATCGATGACGTGGTGGAAGTGGCGCGCGCGGCCAAGCAGGAGTCCGGCGCCACGTTTGTGCATTTCAATTCCGGCTATCAGACCGACCGCGATTTGGACGAGGCGGCGCCTTACGTGAAGGCGGTCAAGTCGCGCGTGGGCACGCTGGTGGGGTTGCAACTGATTCCCACGCTCGATTTCTGGAAGTATGACCGGTTGATCGATCTCGGCGCGGACCACTTCAGCTTTTGCTACGAGTTCCACAACCCGGAGTATTTCGCGCGCTTCCTCCCCGGCAAACAGCAACTGGTGGGGCAGCAAACCTTTTTCCGCGCCCTCGAATACACGGCGAAAAAGCTGGGCAAAGGATCGTGCTCGGGCGAAATCATTGCCGGCGTCGAGCCCCTGGAAGACACGCTGCGCGCCATCGACTACATCACCGGCATCGGCGCGTTCCCCACCGTTTGCATTTTCCGCCCTACCATCGGCTCCGACATGGAACAGTGGCCGTCGCCGCGTTATGAAGACATGCTGGTGGTTTTTCGCCACTTGTACGAAGCCTGCCGCCGCAACCACATTCCCATCGATGTGACGCCGAACATCGAGGTGAGCCTGATCGTGCAGCCGGGCGACACGCGGTATCTGGCCCCGCGCAACCTGGCGTCATCTCTTTACCACGCCGAAATGGCACTGGCGCGCTGGCTGGCACGTCCGTACTTTGCCTGGAAGATGCGGCCGAAAAAAATCACCGCTTCGGAAGTTCTAATACCCCCGGCGGGCGGAGCAGCGCCGGCATGATTAAGAATCGTACCTTACCCGAAGTCGCTGCGAAGCTCAGCGCGGAAGTCGAGGCCAATCCCATTGCCGGCGCCGTGGCCGCGGCGGCGGAAGCTTGCACCCGACCCTTTCGAAATTGAAACGAGCGGCGCGGGCCTGGAAGTTGTGGCGCGAGCGCCGCTGCCCAACGGCATTCCCAATCGCGCGCGGATGAAAATCTTTTCGCCCAAGCCCGGCCATACGCTGGTGTTTTTCTTCAAGAAGAGCCTGGTTCCGTACAGCCGCGACCGCTACAGCTACGGCGGCCTGGATTTGCGCGCACCCTCCGTGGAGCCGCAGGAAATCGCCGCGTGGCTCGACTTCCTGACTTCCGGCTTCCATCCCGACAAGCGCCCGGAAAACCTTCGCCGCGCGTTTCCCTACGAAATTCCGGAGTAAGTGGAAATCCCTCCTGCTTAGTGCAGGGTGAGAGTCATGGCAGCGAAATCCATGGTCACCGTAGTTGCTTGGCTGAGCAGATCCATGCCCAGGTTGCCGTGGTGCCACCGGCTTTTTGAGGTAGTCTCTTTCAAGAGAACCGTGGCCGGGCGGAGAGCACCATCGAAACCGCCAACTCGAAGCTTGAGTTCTGGCAAAGTCATCGAATCGGATTGAATGCTGTGCCCCACTCCCGTGACGCTCGTGGCGCCTGCCTGGCCAGAGGCGATCAGCGTGGCGAAATCTTGTTTGAAGGGGGGCCACATCCTGGTGTCACTCGCGCCAGTGTCAACGACAAGGTCCAAGGCGCGATCCTGCACCGTGGCTTCGGTGATGAGGTCAGCGCCATCCAGGGACATGTTGGATTTCTTCCGGTCTCGCGGTTCAGGGGGAAAGCCGACCGCGAAACTGCCGTCCCGCCCCCACCGTACGGTTTCCAGGGCCAGCAGCACCGGCAATCCCAGAATTCCACGTGCGCCAGGGGGCGAGTCTACGAACGGTTGCTGATCGTCGCCTAGGATCAGGAATGCAACGCTGGCAAGTCGCATCTCTCCGATTTCTAATCCCGGAGCAACGGCGAGGCGGAAGGCGACGTTCCCGCCGGTGGCATCCTGTCCCTTGGTGCCGACGTCGTGAATCGTGAGGACCAAGCGCTTGGCCTCCGACTCGCTCATGGTGGAGACATTCGCGCCGCTATCCAGCATATAGGCGGCCGTCGTCCCGCTGAGCGAAACAGTGACGAAGAGATTGCCGTCCTCCATGCGACAGCGTGTGGCGGAGGAACGGTGCTGAGTGACAGACTGGTCCGGATAATGGCTGAGTGCGGCGAGCAAGGGATGAACATTCTGTGCGTCAGCGTCGCCGGGCTGGACGGCAAGCATGGCATCGTCTTGCTCAAGCGCGCTCTGGTAGCGGCCAGTCCGCAAATAAAGGTAAGCGAGCCCCTCGTGCGCGTGATATGCCTCGTCTGAATTCGGGGCAGACTTGATGACGGAGCCGAGATCCCTCTCCGCTGGCTGGGCAGCATTGAACGCGGATTCGACAGCGCCCTTGTAGAAAGCGGGCGCGTCCGCCTCGTCGATTGCATTCCGAAGCGCAAAAAAGCGGTGAGCTTCGTAGAGTTTCTTGAATCCTTCCTTGGGTTGGGCCGCGAAAAGGCCGCCGGCAAGAAGCACGACAATGGCGAAGAGTTTTGATCGCATGAATCCCCATTTATTCTTTGACTCTAGGATTACGAAGCGATTTTATACCCACTTTGTTTGTTTGCAGCGTCGTGAAAAGACTTTCTCCTGGCGGGCCCCCTACGGTCCGCGATCCGAATCCGCGGCGCTAAAACTGGCTCATTTTGGGGCGCAATAATCTAGCAGGCTGCGGATAAAGTGGTTTGGCGAGGAGTGGCAGCCGGTTAACCCCGCCATGTCTCCAATAATTTCAAGGAGTGATGGCGACGTAAGGCAGCCTCTATCCCCTTTTTCAGCAGACTGTTAGCGCCCGCGGGGTTTGGCGAGGGAGAGCAGCAATTGTGCCAGGCGGCGGGAGTCGTGGCGGGCGACGTGGTCCTCGATCAGCAAGTTGGCGCACAGGGGTTTGACGCCCAGCTTGCGCACGGCGTCGAGGTCCAGCTCGACGGGCGCGGCGCGCTCGGCGGCATATCGTTTCAGGAGCGCGCCGGAGAGCGGCCGCGTGTTGAGCACGATGTGGTCAAACAGTTTGCGCCCCGCGTGTTCGTGGAGGGCCCGGACATGGTCGGCGGCGGAGTAGCCACGCGATTCTCCCGGGCTGGGTCATGAGGTTGCAGACCAGCACTTTCACGGCGCGCGACCGCGCGATTTCCTCGGCGATACCTTGCACGAGCAGGTTAGGCACCAGCGAGGTGTAAAGCGAGCCGGGCCCCAGCGTGATGAGGTCGGCTTGGTGAATCGCCGCCAGGGTTTCCGGCAGCGGCCGGCAGCGGCTGGGGACAATGTGCAGGCGCTGGATGGGCACGCGGGTTTTGGTGATGCTGCGCTCCCCCCGAATGACCACGCCATCCGTCCGCGTGGCCTTCAGGTGGACATCGGAGAGCGTGGCGGGGAAGATTTCGCCGCGAATGGCCAGCACTTCGCTCGACAGGCGCACGGCTTTGGCGAAGTCGTGGGTTAGATGGGTGAGCGCGGTGAGAAAGAGATTGCCCAGATTGTGGCCGCGCAGTCCGTGGCCGCGGGAAAAGCGGTAATTGAAAAGCTGGGTGAGGAGTTGTTCGTCTTCGGCGAGCGCCACCAGGCAGTTGCGGATGTCGCCGGGAGGAAGAATGCGGAAATCGCGCCGCAGGCGGCCGGAGCTGCCGCCCTCGTCCGTGACCGTGACCACGGCCGTGAGCCGCGTGATCTCAGGCCGAAACTGGGCAGGGCGTGCGGGCTCGCGTGACGTGGTGCTTGAGGCCACGCAGAACCGTCGACAAACCCGTGCCCCCACCGATGGCGACAACTTTCATCAACGGGTACGAATCCAGGAGATGGACGCTTGTCGATTGTACGATGGTCGATTGCATGAGCAGAAAATCCGTCAATCGGAAATCATCCATCAATCGACCATCGTCAATCCTGCTAGCTTCCTGCCAGATAAATCAGGCGCCGGAAGCGAGGGTCAGCAGCCAGCCCCTGGAAGTCTTCGTCGCGGCGCGCGTGGATGCGGTTTTCGGGACGCAAGGCGAAAGCCGCTTCGAGATGAGCGATGGCGGCGTCCGGGTTCCCTGCGAGGGAGTGCGACACCGCCAGAGCATAGTGGATGTGATCCTGATGGGGTTTTATCTTGTCGGCCTTGCTCAGGTGCTCGACCGCCAGTCCGAACTCGCGCGCATTCAAACAGGCAACACCCAGCGTGTAGTAATCGTCGGCCGATTTGGGAAGCGGCGCCGGACGGCCAGTCCTCTGGCGGCAAAGACGCAAGTGTACCTGGGCGCGATCGGCCACGTCGCGAGCCGCGCTATCGACCAGCTTTTCAAAAATCTCCGCCGCTTTGTCATAATTTTGTTTTTGAAAAGCTCGCACCCCTGTTTCGAAATTCTTGACGGCAGTCTGGTATTGGAGGTCCACTTGCCGGCGTTGGGGATTTGGGGAAAACAAGCCCTTATGTCCAGCCTTGGTTGTGGCGCGGCGAAGCGGGTCTCCCCACCTCGCGGTGACGAGTTCGAGCGCTCGACCGCGACATGCTTCGTTCTCGACCAACCGCGTGACTCACCCGGGACGCAGACTTCCGTGGCCTTGCCATGGCGTGTCGTTTTGTCGATTTAAGTGTTTTCATTTCAATAGCTTAGACAATAAGCCGGGGTAAACAGCAAACCTGCCGCGCCGATTGCCACCTCTATCTATAACAAATTTCGGTAGTTGGAGTCAAATCGTCCGGAGAATGTTGCCAATATGTCCACGAAGGGACAAAAAAGAAATGGTTTGCCGCCTTGGCGTTTTGGCAATTCGAAATTTGTGGCCGCAAGGAGGTACGGCTGTTGAATGGTGGGGGAAGGCCGCAAATGACGACGGGACGTTCAAGTCCCGCGGCGAACCGGTAGCCCGGTGCGAATCGAAGGGCGTGCGTCCCGACAAGAAAGCAGTAGCCTACTACAGTATCGGAAAGCGCCGTTCCCACGCCTGGTTTATCCTCAAGGACCTTCAGGGGATCGCAAAGGTCCGCAACTACGACGGAAGCTGGACGGAATGGGGCAACCTGAAGGAAGCCCCCCTCGAGAAGGGCGAAGCCAAAGCCGCCGGCGCCGAGCGCCTTTCCAACCTTCAGGGGCTATCTGAAAGCCGGAAGTGCCCTCCATTGCCGCGATCCCGGCATGGTTGCTTCAGCTACTTTGGACTTTCGACTTTCGACTTTCGACCGTGGACTGTCCTTTTAGCAAGTGTAGCGTGGACCTGTTCTGTGGGTCCGCGGCTTTTAGGTTCAAATCCTCGCGTAATGACCGGGCGAAGTTCGCGACCAATTTACGCGCGATGCTGTGCGGAGGCAGCAGTGAATGGAACGGCAGAGCATGGGTGGGAACGAAGAACCGCAGACTTAAAGAACAGGTCCGCACTATGCTTGCTTGAATGGCAATCGCAATGCCGCCCTCGCCCAATACCACGCCGCATGGCTCACCGCCGCCTCCTACCCCATGGCCCTCCGCGCCGCCCAAAGCGAAATGGAAACCCCCTTCGGCTCCCCCCCAGCGAGAAGCAAGAAAAGCAGTAAGCTCTCCAGGCCCCCAACTTAATTGCAGGCGTCTTCCTCCCGCACGCAATGCGTCCGCATTCAAAGGAGGAACCCACGCATCCCATTTCATAGAACAGCCAGAACTGCGCTGACTGTGTCAACTTGCTTGGGCCTACGGGATTTCCTGCGTGAAAGCCTATTCGTTATCCATCAAGGAACAATCCGTCTCTATACTATTCCGCACGTTGACATTATGTCTATACATAGTCTTGAGGCTGTCAAGCCCATTTAGAAATGGGCTTGACACAGCCCAAAGG
Organism: uncultured Acidobacteriota bacterium; assembly: GCA_963810005.1. Lineage (GTDB taxonomy): Bacteria > Acidobacteriota > Terriglobia > UBA7540 > UBA7540 > Bog-366. The sequence goes on along the minus strand of CAWELY010000006.1, from coordinate 101,608 downwards.
CCGATGGTGAGAAAGGGCACTTGCTATGGTAACCTGCCATCAATGCTAGAATGCCGGATTTGTACGCTGACTCGCAAGGAGGATTCATGCTTGGTGCTTTGACATTCGCCGTTTGTGTAATCCTGCACTATCACTACCATGATCCCATTCCCTGGTATCTCTGGGTATTCGCAATCTTCCTATCGTTCAGCGATCACGCTGGAAAGTTTAGGAAGGGATGAGCCGCCGGGGCGCCCTCGAACTGTCAGGGGTTGAGCGCCGAACACCCTTACCGTGGTGTGGGTGTGGAGTTGCCGCCACGGACAACCAAAAACCGGAGTAAAATGCTGGGTACGAAATCAGAGCGGCAAATCAAGATTCAAGAAAAGGAGACACGTTATGGCAGGGACCTACAAGATCATCGAGCTGGTGGGGACATCGCCGACGAGCTTTGCGGAGGCCGTGCGCGCGGCCGTCACCGAGGCGGCTAAAACGGTGCGAAATATGGCGTGGTTTGAAGTGGTCGACCAGCGTGGGCGCATCGACGACGGCAAGGTGACGGAATTTCAGGTGACGGTTAAGATCGGGTTCAAGCTGGAAAGATAGGGTGCGGATTTCTGGGGCGGATCGCAGGCCGTGGGTGGGAACGGCGGGGAAAGGGCACGGCAAGTAGGGGGTTTCACTGCCGCTTCGCCGCATGGCGATGATTGTTGGGGGGTCAACTACTGCCCGTTTTGCGGCCGCGCCCTCTCGCTCGGCCTATAGCAAGCGGAAAAGAAGAAGTAGGAGGCGTTCACCCCCCCCTTGGTACTGGAGGGCTCTCGATCGTTGCGGGCCTACTCAAACGAAATCAGTTTCAATTGGGAAAGCGGGACGGAAAAATCAAAGACCTGTTGACTGGCCGGGTCATACTTTTCCGTAATGCCCAGGACGCGGACCTCGGCGGGCTGAGTGGTCGGCATCAAGAATTTCCCCGTGACGGACTTCCCCTCACGCAGGGTGATGCTGAGTCGGTCTACATGGATCTCCACGCGATCGATCTTGTCGAACTCGAATTCATCACCCCCCCCATTGTCGATCTGCATGGGGAAGTTCGTGCGGGCGGGAACCGATTCGAGCAAGGATCCGCGGCCTCCCGGCGGATAAAAGTCGAGGTAGAGATCAAAGACGCGGGTGATCTTGCCGGCCTGATCGGTGAGGGTCGCCTTGTACCCGAAGCGTTTCCAGATCTCGACAATTTGCGCGCGCCCGCCGGCATCGCTGATCTGGACGCGAAAGGGCAAGCTGCCCCGGTTCAGGCTCACCACCGTGACGCGGCGCTCTTTGAGGTCGAAATGCTTGTACACGACCAAAGACGAATCTTGCTGGATGACAATGGCGTCGCGTTGCAAGACAATTTCCTTGCCCTGCGAATTGGTCTGAAAGATGGTGTCGCCGCAGAGCGGTTGCGCCATGAGCACCACACATGACCACATCAGCCAGAGTGCTTTCATCCGGAATCCTTGATCGACAGAAAGCCCCGCAGCGGGGTTGCGGACGGAGCTGCGGGGCCGACGGGCTGGAAAAAGTCAATTCTTCTTCTTCTCTTTCTTGTACTCCAAGCTTGCCTTGCCCGTGAGGGAGTCAATGCTGGCTTGCGCCGCGGCAGCCCTGGGTCCGGTGGGCGCGAGCTTCAGGTAAGTCTGGAAGGCTTCAACCGTGCCGGGCGCCGGGACCATCGTCCCGTCGGGCTTGACTTGCGCCTTGCCCATCAGAGCCATGCCGTACCAATACCAGGCGTTGGCGTTCGTGGGGTCAATGTCCGTAGCCTTCTTCAGTGCCTCCGCGGCTTCATCCATCTGCCCCTTGTTCACCATGATGGCGCCCAAGTTATAGTAGTAACTGGAGGCATGAGTGGGGTCCAATTCCGCCGCCTTCTTGAACTCCGCTGCTGCATCCGCCGACTTCCCCATTTCGGCATACAGATTGCCCAGGTTGTTGTGGATCGCGGCATCGTTGGGATCGACTTGCAGGACCTTTTGGTAATAATCCAGGGCTTTGGCCTGGTCCTGCCTTCCGCGTGTCAGGATTGGTTTCGACGCCAGCGGCCTTGGCCCAGGTGTCAGCCAATTGGCTCAAGACGATCGGAACATTCTTGTCTTTGGCAAGCGGCAGAGCCTTCTCGAAGACGGCGGCCGCGTCCGTATATTGCTTCTGCGCATAGAGCGCGCGTCCCTGGTCGAACATCTGCTTCAAACTTGGTGCTTTGCTTCTGTTCTGCCACCTGCTTTTGGTACTCAGGATTGGTCCCGCCGCTTTCTTGGCTTCCTGCGGCTGACCTGCGCCATGTCAAAGTTGACTTCCGTGGGGTCGCCGATCCCCACGGGTTTCGTGATATGAAATACATGGTCTTGCCGTCAGGGCTTATGGAGCGTGACTTTGTACTGCCCGGGCGCCAAACCAATATAAGTGTACTCGCCCTTCTTGTTGGTCTTGACATGCGAACTCCATTTGATTTCGGTGCGCTCAATCTGGATCGTGTAGCCCGCCAGGGGCGCGCCTCCGTCCCCGTACACTTTCCCGTCAGGCCTCCGGTTTGCGCGAAGGCCGGAATGCAAGTCAAAAACGTCGCGAAGACGATCGCAACCCCCATCATTCTCCGCGTCCAAGAACTAGCCATAATTGCCTCCTCCTTTATCGTAAGTCATCCCACATTCTATCTGTTTGGAGCCTGGGACTCAACAGGTTCGCAGTTTTTTTTAGTGGCCTCGGGATTCCTGCTCCCGCGGGTAGCGGGGGCGCTGGAGATAGGGAATGGGATCCTCCACCCCCGCCTCCTCGAAAGCCCGCAGGCGCAAGGCGCAGCTATCGCACACGCCGCACGCCACTTCCTGCCCCTGGTAGCACGACCAAGTGAGCTCGAAGGGCGCGCCCAGTTCGCGGCCGCGACGAACAATCTCACTCTTCCGCATATGAATCACCGGCGTCACGATTTCCAGTTGCGTCTCGGGTTTGGTTCCGGCGGCGATCACGCGATTGAACGCCGCATAGTACTCCGGGCGGCAATCGGGATAACCGGAGCTGTCTTCCGCCACGGCCCCCACGAAAATCTTGCGCGCCCCCAAAACCTCACCCCAGGAAACCGCGATGGAAATGAAATGCGCGTTGCGAAAGGGAACGTAGCTCGAGGGGATTTCCTGCCTCTCCAGATTGGCACGCTCGACCGCGATCCTGGCGTCGGTCAAGCTTGACCCGCCGATTTGTTTCAGGTGATCCAGCCGGCACACCAGGCGATGCTCTGCCTGGTAGAAATCCGCCAGGGCGTTGAAAGCACGGAGTTCGCGCCCTTCCGTCCGCTGGCCGTATCCTACATGGAGCATGGCGAGACGATAATCCAAATTCGCCATCGCGGTCGTCACGCAACTGTCCATGCCGCCGCTGGCGAGGATGATGGCTAAAGGCTTGTCCTTGGTCCGTGGTCCGTGGTCCGTTGTCCTGGAATTGGTTTCAGTCATCAGTTGTCAGTCGCCAGTCAGTAACTCTCAGCCGTCAACCTTCAGAAGTTCATCAATCATATTTCACAATTGCTATTTCCCTAGCCCCTAACCCCGAGTCCCTGTTCCTACACTCCATGCGCGTCCGGGTCCCAGATAAACTTGTGAATCTGTAGGCCCAGACGGACGTCCAATCCGTCGCGCAGAATCCACTCGGCGAGTTGGCGCGGGTGCAACTGCCCGAAGACCGGTGAGAGGATAACCTCGTCGACCCGCCTGCGCAGATCATGCTGGACCATGAAATCACGGGCGTAGTGATAGTCATTCTCGTCGACAATCACGAATTTGATCTGATCTTTCTTTTCCAGCGCGCCCAGGTTATCAGCACAGAAGCTTCCGCTTTCGCCGCTGCCGGGACACTTGACATCGAGCACCTTGATGACCGCCTGCGGCAGTCGGCCGATGTAGCGCTCGCCGCTGGTTTCCACCAGCACCCGAAATCCTTCAGCAACAGTTGCTCCGTCAGGGGATAGACGTCGTCTTGAAGCAGCGGCTCACCCCCGGTCAGCTCCACCAGTTTGCCTCCCAACTGGCGAACCCGCGCCATGACTTCATCCACGGTCATCTCCTGGCCGCCGTGAAACGCGTAAGCCGTGTCGCACCAATGGCAGCGCAAGTTACAGCCGGTCAGGCGAACGAAAACGCAGGGCAATCCCGCAAAGGTAGACTCGCCTTGAATCGACTTGAAGATTTCCGTGATGACCATAAAACTGCCGACCCTTGGCCGTGCTCAGGGGAAGCTCTGTAGGTCGGCGCTACAACTCGTTGGTGGGACCGTTGGCCTCCTAAAACTCCCTCCAGCATTTTACCCTATTTTCTTCGAGGGCTGCGGGTGACGACTACATGGCCCTGGAGATATGCGCCACCTGCGATTTTGACGGAAATCTGCGAGGAACCGCGTCGCAAAAGGGGAATTGAGTCCCGAATTGGGCCAAATCACGTACAAAAAGTCATAGGTGCGCACCAATATTTGATATTGGTCAATTTCGATTCTTTCCCAATTAACTGAATCTAAGGCAGTTTCTCTTTCGGCCGATATTAATAAGCAGGGAGACAAATGATGGCCCTCAGGTTGCATCCGATTGGGCAGAAGCGAGGGAGCGGGTTATGCTAAGCCACGACGAACTCGAAAAGATTCGGGAAGAACGTGAAGTCTTGGAAACTTGGCGAAGTTATTCCCGGCACGTGGTTGCGGAAATGCTGGAAGCCTGCGCCATCTGTGGGACCCTCCGCGAAAAGGTCCAGTTGGCCCGCTGCCGCTGGTGCGAAGACACCTACATCTGCAAGGAAGGTGTCTGCGCCCAACAGCACCAGGCGGAATTGCATCCCGCGGTGGCTTTCTGGACCTGGTAAATAGAAGGCAAGAGCTAGAAGTTAGAAGGGGCCGTGCGATCAGTGGAGTATGACCCTGCTCGCTGGCTCCTAACTTCTAACTCCTAACTCCTAACTTCTAGCTTCTGGCTTCTAATTCCTCACGTCGGACGATAGGTGGCTGAGGTCGTATCCGTCTCCCAAACCGTTACGGCCTGAACTTGCAGACCCCGATCCCGGATCTGCGGCTCCAATTCATCATAAAAATACTTGGCGATATTTTCCGCCGAAGGATTCAGCTTATCGAAAGGCGGAAGTCATTCAGGAAGCGGTGATCCAAGCGCTCCACTAGTTCTTTGATGGTCTTGCGCACCTCCACGAAATCCATCAACAACCCCGTCGAATCAAGCTGCTCGCCGCCCACGATCAATTGGACTTTGTAATTGTGCCCGTGAACGTTTTCACACTTGCCTTTGTATCCGCGCAAGGCATGCCCTGCCGCGAACGTGTACTCTACGGAAACTTCAAACATGTAAACCTCAAGAAGAAGGAGACAGAAGCTAGAAGGAGTGCCAACTCGCTCCTAGCTTCTAACTCCTAACTTCTAGCTTCTCGCTTTCTCATTCTCGCATGAAGGCCTTCACGTCTTCCAGCCGATTCGTCTTGTGGTAAGGGGGGAGGCTTTCCAGGAAGACGCGCCCGTAGGGCATGCGCATCAGGCGCTGGTCCAGCATCACCAGGATGCCGCGGTCGGTTTCACTGCGGATGAGCCTGCCGAAACCTTGTTTCAGGGTGATGACCGCTTGCGGCACCTGGTAATCGGTAAAAGCGTTGCCACCCTCTTCATTAATTTGCCGGATGCGGGCGGCGGTAACGGGGTCGCTGGGCACGGCGAAGGGCAGGCGGTCGATCAGCACCGCGCTCAACTGCTCGCCCTGCACATCCACGCCCTGCCAGAACGAACTGGTGCCGAAAAGCACGGCATGGGGGGTGGAGCGGAAGCGGTCCAGCAATTCCGTGCGCGGCATCGAACCTTGAATCAGCAGGGGATACCGCAAGTGCGGCCGCACGCGCTCGTAAACGTCGCGCATTTGCGCGTAGGAAGTGAAAAGCACAAAGGCGCGTCCGCGGGTGGCCTTCAGCAATTGCACGATTTCTTCCGCCGCCAGGCGCGCAAAATCCGGCTGGCGCGGGTCAGGCAAATGCATGGGGGTATAGAGCAGCGACTGGTGAGCGTAATCGAAGTGGGAGTCGAGAATGCGTTCCTTGGCGTTTTGGACTCCCAGCCGGCGCTTGAGGAAATCGAACGTTCCGCCCACCGCCAGCGTCGCCGAGGTCAGGATAACGGTCTCCACCTGCTCGAACAGCCGCTCGCGCAGCAGCGTGGAGACGTCGATGGGCGTGGCCTGCATGAACACGCCGCGTCCGCGCCGCTCCCACCAATACACCATGTTGCGTTCGTGGCTTTCCATCACCAGTTCAAACGCGGCGCGCAGTTCCTGGGCGCGCCGCATCAAATTGTTGATTTCCTCCGGGCGCTCCGGCACGCGGCTGAGTTCCGTCTGGAGCAGCATGAGCGCGTTGGTCAAGCCGGAGTAGGCGCCGCGATTGACTTCCAGGAAACTCTCGCGATTGTCGAAATTGGAGCGCCCTTCCGTGCGCGGGAAAAGCTCGAAGAACAAATCGGCGCGGCGCCGCAATTCCCCCACGGCGGCGAAAACTTCATGGCTTTTGATGCCCTTCATCCGCAACGTCGCTTCGGTGTCGCGCGCCAATTCCTCCACGCGGTAGCTGCTAACTTCCACGCCGAAATACTGCGTGGCCACGTCTTCCATCTCATGGGCTTCATCGAACACCAGCGCCGCGTAGTCCGGCAGCAGCGCGGCGTAATCCTTCTGCCGCAGGGCGAGGTCGGCGAAGAACAAGTGGTGGTTCACGATCAGCAAGTCGGACTCCGCCGCGCGCTGATGCATCCGGGTGATGAAGCAGCGCTCGAACTGCGGCACTTTTGCCCCGTGCAGGCCTCGCGGCGGGCATCCACCTTTTTCCAAAGCTCGCTCGCGTCCGGCAGCCAGCGCAATTCCGCGCGGTCGCCGGTTTCGGTGCGTTCCTCCCACTGGCGCAGCTTCGGGTACTGCTCCACCTGCTCCATGCCGTCGAGGACGGGCTGTTTCTCCATGTCGTAAAGTTTCTGCCGGCAGAGATAGTTCTGCCGCCCCTTCATCAGCGTGACGCGCATCTGCGGGAACAATTTCTTGAGAAAAGGAACGTCTTTGTAGAAGAGTTGCTCCTGAAGGTTCTTGGTTCCCGTGGAGATGACCGTGCGCAAACCGCTGCGCAACAGCGGCACGAGGTACGCCAGCGTCTTGCCCGTCCCGGTACCCGCTTCCACAATCAGGTGCTGGCGGTTTTCCAGCGCCGACTCCACGCTCTCCGCCATCTCGAGCTGCCCCGGCCGGAATTCGTAATTCGGATGGTGCCGCGCCAGCCACCCCCCGGGAGCAAAGACTTTATCGAGGGGGAGCTTGTCCGTCGTCTTTTGGTTCGTAGAAGCCATATGGTGCAATCAGCGATCAATTTTCCGCGGTCAGGAGCGCCGACCTTCAGAGCCTGTCCTGAGCGAAGCGAAGGATCGGCACTGCGGTCAACTATCATAGTTCAGAAGTCGAAAGTCAAAAGTTTAAAGTGTAAAGGGTAAGGTGCAAAAGCGGAGGCAGCACTCAGCGGTTAGCAATCGCCCGAAAGCCCGCTACACTGGCTCTGCCCGAATAGTTCCGCGATCGTGCCCTAGGCAAGAAGAACCGTTTGGCGTCCTCGCGTTGCAATCAGCGCCCCATATCCTTCTTGAAGCGCGCTGCCGCTATTCGCGCCGCCTTGTTGGGCGCGGGCGGATTCAGAATGGCGTTTACGAATACGTCACGCACTTCATCACGCAAAGTGAGTTGCTTGGAGCCGTGAGGATCTTTCAGGGCCATCCGTTGTAGCTCCTCGTGCAAACGCCGTTTGTGGTCTGCAATGCTCGCCGGGTCCATCTTGGCTTGAAGTTCCTTGTAGTTTCGTGCCATGCCTTTCATCCAATCCATTGCCGGAGCCGCCGAGAGTCGGCGCAAGATTTTGGCCCGCTGAGCTTTATCGGGCACGGTATTCTTGACCTGCTTGCGCGCTTCGCGCAGAAACCGTAAATAGCCGCGGTATTCGCGACCCAGGGTGAGCTGAAGCTGCCTGCGCAGACAATGGGCCAGCGCCGGGCTCGCGCCCGAGGTTGAAATGGCGACCAGCAAATCACCTTGCGCAAAGGAGGCGGGCACAATGAAATCGGATCCCCCCGCATTATCGGCGGCGTTCACCAGCGTCCCGATCGCTGCCGCATCCTTGCGGACGGCCCGTTGCGTTTCGGGGCTGTCAGTCGAGGCAAAGACCAGCACGGGTCGAAATCCGCGCGGGCCTTTCGCCCGTACCGGGGCCGGTCCTTCCAGATCGGCGGCGCGGTAAGCGCGCGGGGTGAGGTTAATCTTCTTGCGCGCGGCCAGCAGTTCCAAGCGCGGCGTCACCGCCGGGCTGATCACGTGGACGCTGGCGCCCGCGCGCAGCAGCGCTAGCACCCTGCGCTCTGCCACGCGCCCGCCTCCCACCACGGTGCAACGCCGCCCCCGCAGGTCCAAAAAGATGGGATAGTAGCGCATCAGCTTGACACGTCCTCGGCGAGAAGTCTAATTTGGGCTTTCGATTTATCCTCTACGCACATGCGCGCACATCGCGGCGCGACATTGAAAGGATAACACACCGGCAGACCCGAATATCCGTTGTGCCCCAGCGCCGGGAAGGGATGCCCGCGCTCGTGGGATGGCCATTTTGGCCATGACTTCATACGGGCAGGATGCCGGTGCCACTTCAAAATGCGTCGCGGCGGACCGCCGATAGCTGACAGCAATGCCGACCCTTCGCCCCTGCTCAGAGCAGGCGCTAAAGGTCGGGGTTACCGTTTTACACTTTAGACTTTAACCTTTACACTTACTTCTTATGCCCCACCTTCCTCGCATCGTGATTCTCGGCCGGCCCAATGTGGGCAAGTCCACCTTATTCAATCGCCTTTGCAAACAACGCCGGGCGCTGGTGGGCAATGAACCCGGCATGACGCGCGACCGCCTGTACGCTCGCGCCGAGTGGCTGGGCAAGCCTTTTGAAGTTATCGACACCGGGGGTATTATCCCCTCGGACAAGGAATTGATCCCCATCGAAATTTATCGCCAGGCGCAAGTGGCGATTGAGGAAGCCGCCCACCTGATCCTGGTGGTGGACGGCCGCGAAGGCGTGGTGCCGCTGGATGAAGAGTTGGCGCAACTCCTGCGCCGCACCGGAAAACCTCTGGCCGTGGTGGTGAACAAGGTTGACGCGGAGCAGCACCAGCCGCTGACGGGGGAATTTCATCGTCTGGGAATCAAACACATCTTTCCCATCTCCGCCGAGCACGGCCTGGGGCTGGATGATTTGCTGGACCACGTGACGGCGGGATTCACCCATGACGCCATCGTGGAGGAGGAATCTCCCGAGCCTCACACGAAGGCACCCCGCTCCGCTGAAATCTGAGGCGGAAGACGTATCATCTGCAGAGCGATAGGCCTGCTCACCCGATCAACCGATCATCCGATTACCCGATCTCCGGATCCCCCGAACGCCCGATTCACGTCGCCATCATCGGCCGGCCCAACGTGGGAAAGTCGACCCTGCTCAATCAACTCCTCAACGAAGAGCGCTCGATTGTCTCGGCCGTGCCGGGGACGACGCGGGACGCCGTGGACGCGGAATTGGAGCGCGACGGCCTGCACTTTCGGTTTGTGGATACGGCGGGAATCCGGCGCAAGGGCAAGACCAAATTATTGGCGGAAAAGCTCAGCGTCATTCAGGCGCGCCAGCACCTGGAGCGCGCGGACGTGGCGCTGCTGATTCTGGATGCCGAGGAAGGTGTCAACGCGCTGGACACCCACATCGGCGGATACGCCCATGAAAGCCGTCGCTCCGTCATTATCGTGGTGAACAAGTGGGACGCCATTCAGAAGGGTCCCACCACCACCCAGGATTTCACCGAAGAAATTCGGGATCGCATGAAGTACCTGGACTACGCTCCCATCGTTTTTATTTCCGCGCTGCGCGGGCAGCGCTTGGGAAACCTGCTGAAGGCCATCGCGCAAGTGGCGGAAGCCCGCCAGCTTCGCGTCAGCACCTCGGAGATGAACCGGTTTCTGGAGGAAGTGGATTTCGAGCGCGCTACGTCCCCATCGGGTAAGCCCACCCGGCTTTACTATATGACCCAAGGGGGGGTGGCCCCACCCGTTTTCATTGCCTTCACCAATCGCTCCGGCAAACTACATTTTTCCTTCGAGCGCTTTCTGGAAAACCGCATCCGGGAGAAATTCGGTTTCACCGGCACACCCATTGTGATCAAGCCGAAGGCGCGGCGATAAGCCTTGCCCTTCCAACGCCGGTGCTCTGATCGCTGGCGTAGTGGCACAGGCACTCTTGCCTGCGACCAAGGCGGGTGCCTTCCCCACATTGGACACAGGCAAGGGTGCCTGTGCCACACCCCATGCCGCCCATGATAGGCCTTGCACCCGCGTCTCCAAGCGGTCATTTCCCTATGTCGTGCCGCCGAGGAGGGCCAAGCACGCCCACCTCGACGCTCGTGCCTTGCCAGTTCCTTTGCGAGGTCAAACTTGGAGCTTGCCTGAATCCAGGCTTTTCCCTTATCCTGAGGCCATGGAAGTGCATTTTACTCCCGAGCAGGAAGCGCAACTTGCGCAGATTGCCACCAACGCTGGCACCGCCGCCGAGCAACTGGTGAAGGATGTCGTGTTGCGCCTGCTTCAGGGAGAAACCCCAATTCGCACCACCACGCCGGAATTGCCGGTCTGGCATCTTGGCGGCGTAGGCGCTCTCCACCGGCGCGATATTTACGACGATGTCCGTTGAGCCAGGGCTTATCGATGCGAATGTTCTCGTCTACGCCATGGACGCAGACGCTCCCCAACATGCAGCGTCACGCGCCCTGCTCGACGCTGCCCGCGCCACGTCCGCAACCCTGTATGTGACCTCGCAAATCCTCTGCGAGTTTTATTCTATAGTCACCAATGCGCGGCGCGTTCCCAAGCCGCGCTCTCCTGCCGACGCACTGAGAGCGATTTCCGGTCTGCTGTCTTTTCTTCATGTGCTGCCCATCCCGATCCACACTGTAGAAGGGTGGATCGCTTTGCTTCGTCGCCGTCCCGTAACGGGTGGTGACATATTCGACTTGCAGATTGTCGCGACCATGAAAGCCAATGGCGTTCAACGAATCTATACGTACAATGCCGAGGATTTTGAGGTGTTTCCAGAACTGGCAGTTCTTATCCCGCCGGCTTAAGCCCTCATCATTCGGGAGCGCGGGGGTGGGCCTACTTGGCCCTCCTCCGCGGCTCGTCGTCCGGCCCCGCGTGCGGAGCGGCTTGCGCCTGGCCATCCAACGCGGGTGCTCTGATCGCTGGCGTCGCTTTCGGAGTGCGGGAGCTCGCTCCCGCTTTTTGCCGCCGGTGACTCGTCACCGGCGCCAAGGTATGCCGCGCCGAGTCGCGGCGAGCAAAAGCGGCGACGAGTCGCCGCACTCCGAAAGACAGGCCTTGCACCCGCGTCCCCCAGCGGTCATTTCCCGATGTCGTGCCGCCGAGCAAGTAGCGCGGACCTGCGGTACAAGGTCCGCGGCTATTCGGCTTTAAATGCGCGCATGCACATCGAAGGGAAGGGGGACGCGGTCGATCCGCAATCCGCACCGCCGCTGTTGTTCCTCCGCATTGACCCCGGCGTACTCCGGCATGCTCGACCACTTCAACCAAAGCCGCAGACCTTGGGGTGCAGGTCTGCGCTCATCCCCGGCGTACCGGGTTTAAACCATTACCAAGATGAATCGGTCGTACAGAAACGGCCGACGCTGACGCGACATACCGGAGGGGGGTGCGCTAGCGGCTTACTGGAAATCGCCGTATCGGCAATGCTCCGGCCCGGCAGCCTGGTCCCGCTACCTTACGACTCTCGGGCTGGAGCACTGCCGATACAGCCCTAATGATTTTTTCGGCGGCGTTGGAATAGGTAAACACTACGCCGTTAGGCAGGAGCGATCGCCTCGGCGCCCCGGAGAGTGGTCGCTGCCAGCCCGTCCGGGGGCAAACTTCCGAGTACCCCCTCAACTGCTCGAAATGTCCTGGTCAGCCCGTAGCGCAGACCGCCGGGTTTGCGGTCTGCGGCTCTTCGTTGACGAGGGCGACTCCATGTTACGGTGTGGCGCCTGCCAGAGAAGAGACGCGGACCACAGAAGCGGTGGTCCGCGCTACTTGGTGTGCCGAGCATGCTCGACAGCTTGGAGGTGAAAGTCCTCTACCCAACCTGATGGAGGTGAAGGGTTAGCGAAGCGCAGAGGCGTCGCCGTGAGGCGGGGTCGGAAGGAAGCGTGGAGCAAACGTGCGAGCCGATGAACAAAAACCGAATAGGAGGCGTGAGCGTTGGGCGAGCGGGCCGGTGATCGCGAAGCCCATTTCCATCAAGGACGCAGAGCGTAGATTCGGCGGCGGTGCACGGAAGGCGGTCGAGATTACCTCGGGAGGTCTGCTCGTGGTCACGAATTCGTGACTGAGGGTATCGCAAGGTGCTCTGACCCGCGAGCAGAAGTCAGCAGAGGGCATAGTACTCACGCGAGTGGGGAAGGCCCGAACGGTGTCGTAAGACTTGAAGGGAAGGGCGAGTAGGCAGCGCGACTCATGAGCGAAGAGCGGCAGAAAATCCAGTACGAACTGGCCTTTCCGGCAGCGCAGCGGAGTGAAGCTCCGGGGACTGTCGAGGGAGGGACCGAAGCGCTTGCGGCGAAGCGCGGGACGGAAAGCCCGGCCGAAACCGAACGGTTGATGGAAGAGGTGGTGGAGCGAGAAAACCTCAAAGAAGCATTGCGACGAGTCAAGGCCAACAAGGGAAGTCCGGGAGTGGATGGGATGACCGTTCACGATTTACCGGGCTACCTGCAAGAGCATTGGCCGACCTTGCGGGAACAGTTGCTAAGCGGGACCTACAAGCCGCAACCGGTGAGGCGGGTGGAAATCCCCAAGCCGGACGGCGGGATGAGAAAGTTGGGCATTCCGACGGTGTTGGATCGATTGATCCAGCAGGCGGTGATGCAGGTTCTGCAACGGCGCTGGGACCCGACGTTCTCCCCGCACAGCTATGGATTCCGCCCCCGCCGCTCGGCCCAACAGGCGGTGGCCCAGGCGCAGCAGTATCTGGCCGCGGGTTATCGCTGGGTGGTGGACTTGGATCTCGAGAAATTCTTCGACCGGGTCAACCACGACAAACTGATGGGTCAGGTGGCGAAGCGGGTGGGAAACAAGCGCGTGTTGAAACTCATTCGGGCGTTCTTGAACGCCGGGGTGATGGAGGACGGGTTGGTCAGTCCGGTGGACGAAGGGACGCCGCAAGGCGGACCGCTGACGGCCTGAACGCAAAAGATAATGTGTGCCGGGTTGGGGCATAGGCGACTGCGGAGGTGCGTGAGGCGGGCGGGGCATGGTGATCGGATCGGAACCGGCATTGGGGATGGGAATCGAATGGCGGATGACCAGAGTATCCTTCCCCACCAAGATCTCTTTGACCAACAGGCGCAGGATTTTCTGCTGGTCGCTCACGTCCAGGGTATTCGCCCTCGACCGCAACTGCGCACAGAAACCGGTGAGCGTTTCCGCCAGCCGTAGGCAATGCGCTTGGTCGGCGCTGGTAGCTTGCAGCGACTGCCGTTCGGCTTGCAGCGCTTGCTGTTGCTGGCGGAGCTCCGGCATGCGAGCGCGGAGTTGTTCCAGGCTCACCAGACCTTCCTGATAAGCGTTCAGGAGGCGGTCCATGCTCTTCTCCAGCCGCGCCTGTTCCCGTTGTAGCAACTCTTCGCGCTGCTTCCGCGGATCGGCCTTGCGGGCCGCTTCCAAGCGGCGGTTCAGTTCCTCTTGAATCACCTTCGGATCTTCCAGCAGCCGCACCAGTTCGTTCCACACGACCCCATCGAGGTGATCCTGACGAACCGGCGGGTTGTCGCAAACCGCTCCCCGCAGATGACGATAAGCGTCGGAACCCAGGCACCGATAGTAGTAAAGCTTGCGCGCCGAGGTCTGTGTCGAGGTGCGATACAGGGAGTAGCCACAACGCTCACAGACCAGCATTCCTTGCAACAAGGAGGGCTCGATCGTACGCCGGGGAGAGTGATGTTTATTACGCTCCAACTGCTCTTGCGCCAGGGCGAAAGTTGCTTCGCTGACCAAGGCCGGCACCGCCACCTCGATCCAATCGGGTCGGGGCCGTTCATGGTTGGCACTGTTGCGGCGCGCTAGTCCTTGGCGTTTCCGCAAAGGCCGCGTGATGCGTTGGCGCGGCCGCAGTTCCGTCTTCCCCTAGCACGCCCGGCCCTGATACGCCGGGTTACGCAGCATCCCCCAGACGGGGGATCGTTCCCAGCGGGTGGTCCCGGTGCGGGTCCGAATCTGCTCCTCGTTGAGCCGGTGGGCAATCGCATTGATGCTGAGTCCCTCTTGCGTGTATGCCTCGTAGACGCGGCGCACCACGGCCGCCTCAGCTTCCAAGACTTCATAGTAGGCCGCGGCCGTGTCGCTTTTCCGCACATAGCGGTAACCGTAAGGGGCCCCGGAGAGCACGTTGATCGATCCCTGGTGGGCGCGGTGGCGTTTGCCCCGGCGCGAACGCTCGGCAATCTGCGCCCGTTCGTACTCGGCGATCATGCCCTGGAACTGCAGCAGCAGTTGGTCTTCGGGAGTGGCCCCGGAGGGGGCCGGCAAGAAGACCAATTCCACGCCGCACCGGCTCAACTCTTCCGCCAGCAGCACCTGGTAGGCATACTTGCGACTCAGGCGATCCGGCGAGTAAATGAGCACCACTTCGAGGTGGCCGGCGGCGGCCAAGTCGCGCAGGGCTTCCAGCCCCGGCCGCAGCAGCGTGGCGCCACTATAACCTTCATCTTGGAAGCACCCCTCGGCTGGAACTTTGTACTCGTGGGCTTGGGCATAATCCCTCAAGGCTGACACTTGGCTGGCGATCGTGTGGTTCTCCTTCTGGCGGTCCGAGGACACACGGGCGTAAATAGCGGCCACTTTGGTCATGCAGAACCTCCTGATTGTTCCGGGGCCGTGGGGTCGCGGCCCATACGGGGGGCGGCAGCGGGTCGGGTACCAGGCAGGCATAAACCTGGGCCAGCTTCTCTGCCCACAACCGGTCAAATTGATATTCCACCCGCCGCGCGCGTTGCCGACCCAGCGGGTGGTCAGCCATGGCCTCCCCCACGATGGAGTACCGCCTGCACGGCTCGGCTGACGATCTCGCTCAGGGTCAAGCCGGTTGAGGCGGCGTAGGTCCGGAGGCTTGCCACCAGGCGGCGCGAGAGCTTGACCGTAAAGGAGACCCTGGCATCTTGTGCCGGGACGGGTTGTCGGAGTTGCTGAGCCCGCTGCAGATAACGATAGGCTTGGCGCTTGGTGACCGACCATTCGCGAGCCAGGCGTTCGGCGGCCTCGGGCAGGGGTGCCCGCGCGCGGAGAAGAGTAAGCGCCTGGTTGAGTCGCTCGGCCTTTCGAGCATCGCTGGCGCGAGTCATATGACATATAAGTACGTCTATTTATGTCACAAGTCAAGAGGTTTTTCATGTTCTTTTACCCTCCTGCCGGTAGCGAACTGTGCGCTCAAATTGGAAGTTATCTTTTGCGTTCAGGCCGTCGTGTCGCCCCTGCTGTCGAACCTGGTGCGGGACGAACTGGACCGGGAGTTGGAGCGGCGCGGCCACTGCTTGGTGCGTTATGCGGACGACGGCAATATCTACGTGCGCAGCGTGCGGGCGGGGCAGCGCGTGATGGAGAGGGTGACGCGCTTCATCACCGAGCGACTCAAGCTCCAGGTGAACCAGGCGAAAAGTGCCGTGGCCAGACCGCAGAGACGGAAGTTCCTGGGCTTTAGCTTTACCTGGGACCGGGAGCCGAGACGGCGCATTGCGCCCAAGGCTCTCGCCCGGTTTAAGCAGCGAGGGCGGGAACTGACGTGCCGGACACGGGGGGTAAGCCTGGAGGCGCGGGTGGCCGAGTTGCGCACCTACCTCCGGGGCTGGCGAAGCTATTTCGGCTTCTGCCAGACACCTTGGGTGCTGGTGCCCTTGGACAAGTGGATCCGCCGCCGACTGCGATCGGTGATGTGGAAGCAGTGGAAGCGGTTCGGACGGCGCGTGAAGGAGTTGCGTAAACGGGGCGTCGGTCGCGACTGGGCGGTACGGATCGCCAGCAGCGGCCTCGGTCCGTGGCGGCTCCGTCATGAACCTTCGATCTGCCAAGCCCTGCCTAATGCCTTCTTTGACGCCCTCGGCCTGCCTCGCCTCGCCGCCGGTTCTTAGCTTAACCCGCCGAACCGCCGTGTACGGACCCGTACGCACGGTGGTGTGGGAGGGGCGAGCGGGTAACCGCTCCCCCTATCCCGATCTTCGCCCGGCCTTGGCGTCGTTCTCCTCAACCCCTGGGACGAGGTGTGAATCCTCAGGCTGCGGCGCTGCATTTACAGCCCTCTCAGCCTTCGCCACGAACCACTATCCACTGGACTTCGGACTCCGGACTTTTTTGTTTCCCCCAAGTCCCTTCGGGAAATCGCAGACCCCCCAAGAACAGGGGTCTGGGCCTGCCTGCGACCGTGCGCAAGCGATAAACCAAGCCATCGAAGCGCGTTTACTTTCCCATCCTCGACGCGACCCAGGCGAAGAGACGCTCAACCTGCTTTGCCAGGGTCGTTGCCTCCGCCGGCGAGAACATTCGCTCCTCATATTCCACTTGATTCTTTTTCCCGAGAATAATTCCCAGGCGGTTCGCCTGATGTCGAGCTTCCTCATCGGTGAAAAGTTCCGCCAGCAGCCGCACGGCATCGCCATGATCCTTGCTGGAACTTCGTTTGCCGTGAAACTTAACGCCGAGGCTGTCGGCGGCCGAGATGGCGCAATGAATTCCATTCAGGGCGGCGGCATTGGGACGGTGGTCTGCCAGAGCCTGGTTCATCGAGTCGCGATACTCGGCTGCTTTCCTGAAATAGTTCTCTGCCAAGGAGGAGGGAACCGCCGAGGTTCTGGACTGGGCCTTCATTTCACCAGCTCTCCTATGGGATCCCCCCGAAGTACCCAACCCTCGCTGGCAATTCTGCGGATCAGAGGATCTGCCCGGCGATAACGGGAGGCAAAAGTGGGGGCGGAGACCACGTACGGTGAAAAGCGGTTCCCGGTGCGGAGATAGAACTCCGCCTGTGCTTCCTCAAGCTTGCGCACAACCCGGCGGCGACTGGATGGGCCTCGGGTCACAAAGCACAGGTCCACGTCGCTTGCAACCTGCTCCTCGTCCCGGGCCACGCTGCCGTAACAGATTAAGCTGCGCATGTCGCGGGGCCAGTTTAAAGGAATCTCGTCGGTCACAAAGTTGAGATTGCCGGATTCTTCTTTAAAAAGGGTGCCCAGCACCCTTTCATAGAGGATATGGCGGGTGTTCAGCCGGTACAGCAATGAGCGTCCTTTGGCCATCGAGTGGAGTACGCCGCTCTTTTCCAGCCCGGAAAGAGCGCGACTCACATTGCTGTTCGCCACCCCAATATTGCGCGCAATCTCCCTCCCCGTAAAAACCATCTCCGGATTGCGGGTTAAAAGGCGAAGAATCTTCACCCGAGTGGCGGTGCGGAAGACGTCGTCAAGCGGTTGGCGGAAACGCATGTTTCGATTATAGGCCATATGTTCTGAAAATGACATATATGTTTCGTTTTCAGAGCATGAAAGGGCTTCCTCGGGAGGGTTATTGCCGGCTGCCTACCGTTGCGCACGCCGTGTCCTGCCTGACACCTTCCTTGGGCAGTAGGCAATAAGCAATAGGCAGTTTTTCTTAGCTACCTGACACCTGGAACCCGACACCTGACACCTGACTTATGTTTCTCGCCTCTTGTCACTAACCACTAGCCACTGTTCTTCTGACCCCGGACTTCGGACTCCGGACCCCGGACTGTCTTTCTCGTCACTCGTCACTTGTCACACGTCACTGCCCTTTTGACGGGAAGATTCCTCACCCAAGGAAGAACCCACAGTCAGAACTGCACTGACTGTGAGCGACGAAGAAATCGATCGGATGTTCAGCCGCAACCCCTCGACCGCACGTCCGGTGGACCTGTCGTGAACAGCGGTTTTCTTTTCGACACCAATATTCTTTCGGAGTTGATGCGACCGCAGCCGGAACCCAAAGTCCAGAACTGGGTGGCGGCCCGGGATTTGGGCGCGTTGTTTCTGAGCGTCGTGTGGATTGGCGAACTCGAGACGGGATTCACGACCATGCAGGATGCCGCGCGTCGAGCTCGCTTGCAGGCCTCGTTCGAGCGCCACTTGCGGCTCCTGTTTCGGGGCGTGTTCTGCCGGTGACGCAGGCCATTGCGGCACGGTGGGGCCGACTGGGCGGAATGCGTGAGTTGGCGGGCCGGCCCTTGAGTGCCCCGGATAGTATGATTGAGGAGGAACGAGAGATCACCATCCGTCGTTCCAGTAGGCAGCGGGTTGTATTCGTGTCGCATTGCCGACGCGAGGACCGCGTCCGAATCATCAGCGCACGGAAAACCACCCGAGGAGAGCGCAAGCAATATGAAGAAGGCATTGGCGAAGGGAATTAATGACGATTTGAGGCCGGAGTATGACCTCTCGCAACTCAAGGGAGGAGTTCGCGGCAAGTATTACCGTGAGGCAACTGCCAGGACCAACCTCGTGTTGATCGAGCATGAACTGGCGGACGTTTTCCCTGACTCGGAGTCGGTGAACCGGGCCCTCCGAATGTTGGTGAATACTGCCGCGGCGGCAGCAGGTACGGCACGCCGTCGGCCTGGCGCCTCGAACCATCGCGGGAAGTCGGCCGCTGGAAAACGCGCCCGCTTTGCCGCAGGACGTTAGGTTTTAAGCTTGGCACGGGAAAGCCACCGACAGAAAGCGGCGTAGCGCTTCGTAGATTGGTAACATTATTTTGGAGATGTTGTGAAAAGGTGAAAGCCGCAGAGTAGTTCCAAAAGGCGGAACAACTCTGCGCTACCCCGCTTTTCCAGTGGCTTTGTTATTACCAACCAGTAGTCGCCAAGGGTTTACTAATATCTCTCGAATACAGACCTTCCAGCCAAGAAACCGCCACGCTGTTCCGAATGGAGATCGAATCCTCGAAGCGGACTTGGGGGGAGTGAAGGGCTGATTTTCTACCACGAGGCGTTTTTCGACCACCTGGGTTGACCCGGCGGGTCGGGGATTATCCGGAACCGGGGAACGCCGCTTACCCAGATCCAAGTCCAGGGATTCAGGCGGGCCTTCATAAGCGTCTGAACGGACTACCTCCCCTGCGCCGCAGTGCACTCCGGATTCGCAATCTCCACGCGACGATTCTTGGCCCGGCCCTCATCGCTGTTGTTATCCGCGACTGGCATGGTCTTGCCGTACCCCTTGGCGGTCAGGCGTCCTGCTGCGACGCCGTGCTTGGTCAGCCAATCCACCACGGCGCGCGCCCGCGCCTCGGAAAGCGTTTGATTGTACGCATTGCCGCCGACGTTGTCGGTGTGGCCTTGTACCTCCAGCTTCAGCGTTGCATCTTTGGCCATGAGATCCGCCACTTTCTGAAGTACCGGAGCTGAAGCCGGCTGAAGGGTCGACTTATTGAAATCGAACAAGACGCCGTAAAGCGCGACGTGGCACGATTTTTTTAAATCGCTTGCCAGGTCTGCCGCCCCGACGTCCGCAACATCGATGGAATATCCGTTGACGTCGTTATGGAGAGCGGCCCAAATATTTCGTCCATTTTTCGTAAAGTGGGCGAGCAGCGATGCATCCCCGCCGTTCGACTCATTGAGAATCTCCCACCCCGCCTTCACCAGCGCGGGTTTGTATACCGCCAGAAACAGCGCATTCGAGATGGTCGGCGTATAGCTGCGGCGAAGCGAGCCGGACGCAATCATCTCCCGGTCCCCTCCTTTCGGTGACACCCAAAACGGGTCGGGGTCCGCGGCGCCACCCTGAAAATTTGAGCCGGGCATGGGGCCGAGATACGGAAAGTCGCCTTGCTGTGGATCCATCTTCTCCGGCGTCGACGCTGGAGCCTTGAGCGTCAAGGTCACGGGAACCGGCGCGATTTCGATCATCTGCACCTCGACGCGAGTCCCGGTAACGTCCACGGTCGCCCAGGCCTCCACGCCGTTTCGTACGTAATGCACGATTCCGCTCAAGCCTCCGTCAGGCGCATCATCCTTCACCACGGTCCATCCATTCTTCAGAAACCCGGGCTTGAGGTAATTCCAGCTATTGGGACCCTGCTTGGAGTCGTCCAGGTCACCCCATAGCCGCCAATGTTTTCCCCGCTTCACCGGATGCGCTTCACCGTTCATTGCCGGAAATTCCAGTTCCTCGTACGCCTTATAGTCGAGGACCCAATTGTCGGCAACCTTCATCATGCTTGCCAGGAAAGCCGCTTCCGGAGGCGGTTTCAGGTTGTCGTCGGCGTTCGCCCCCACGGCAATCAAACAGATCGCGGGAAGAAGCAGACGCCGCATCAAAATGGCGAAGGGTCTGCGATTCAGCTTGGTCATTTGACTCCCCTTTTCTATTGGGCATCGCACAGCCCGTCGTTCTGCGTTGGTGCATTGCGTGGCCGTCGGCCAGTACAGTGTCTACGTAGCTTGCGAGTATTTCTAACTGACACTTTGCGCTGCGTTGACTCAGTTTACCATGAACCGCGGGCGGCCTATACATGGGTGTGCCAGGAAAGCATGGCTGATCTTGTAAGCTAAAAGCGGATAGCCGCAGTCAATGATCCGCCGACTGTGGGCCTTTCTTATCACTGCCGCCCCCCATCTTACACCTGCCGCCTGCCGATGCTTCCAACCTAAAGGGGAGAGCCCACGGTCAAGAACGCATTGACCGTGGCTACGACCTAGCGCCTCTAAGGATTGCCGCGAACCCTGATAAGTGCTCAAGACCATCCGAGGCCCAGATGGCGCATTTTCCACCCCGAACCGTTAGCGCAAACGGGGTTCTGGGAAATAGGTCCTGCCTTGTCGCCCAGTGTTTACCGATGAGTCCGTAGGGTCAATCGGAGATTCTGTACCAACACCGGGGCATCTGGAACCAACGGATGTAAAACGCCCCCGGACGGGTTATGTTAGGGAGAAATCCGGGCTAGCGTTGCGGGACGTTTTCACCCACCATCAAAAGCCCGCCCTTCCCAACCCGTGGGACCGGGTCATTTAATTTCTATAGGAAATAGTTATGTTCAAGTAAACATACGCCTAATTAACTTGCTTTTCCCCCTGCCTGAGGGGATGGTATACTCCCGCTTGATATACCGCGAGCAAATAGGGGGCCGGTAGAATCATGTCGACCGTGGTGAACTGGTTCCGGAAGGAGGTTAGGCCTCATGGCGTGGGAAATGGGAGCAGTCCGCGTCATATTTGTTATTATCATTACCGCCGCCGCAATTACATCTTCATCCTTTTGGCTTGTCCGGGATCAAATCTGCAATTTTAGGGTTAGTCCTAGGGATTTTCTTTATTTTCTTTGAAATTCGGCTGGAGAAAGCCAGCCTGAAGCGCCTGATGGGTGCGGCTTTCGGTTCGATCCTGGGCATTCTCGGCGCCTTCATGATCAGCCATCTGCTGAGCCTGACGGCCATCGACAGTAGCGCGAACTCATTCTTTCAGGTAACCTTGCTGCTGTTGATGGCCTACGTGGGATTGGTGCTGGGCGCCAACAAAGGTGACTTGCTCAATCTCGGCGCGCTCGGCGGGCTTTTTGCCACGGAAAAGGCGCCGCGCAAGAATTACAAAGTGCTCGACACCAGCGTCATTATCGACGGCCGGATCGCGGACGTTTGCGAGACGAGCTTCGTTGACGGCACGCTGGTCATTCCCCAGTTTGTGCTGCGGGAATTACAGTTGGTGGCGGACTCCTCCGATCCCCTGAAGCGCAACCGCGGGCGGAGGGGCTTGGACATCCTCGCGCGCATGCAGAAAATGAGCAACATCACCGTGCAGATTGTCGAGGAAGATTTTCCCCAGGTCCGCGAAGTCGACTCTGAAGCTCATTGAGTTGGCGCGGGCTTACGAAGGGAAAATCGTCACCAACGACTTTAACCTCAATAAAGTTGCCCAGCTCCAGGGCGTGCCGGTGCTCAATATCAACGAACTGGCCAACGCGCTGAAGCCCGTCGTGCTGCCCGGCGAGATTATGCGGGTGTTCATTCTGAAGGAAGGCAAGGAATACAACCAGGGCGTAGCCTACCTGGATGACGGCACCATGGTGGTGGTGGACAACGCCAAGAAAATGATCTCCAAGACCATCGACATTTCCGTGACCAGCGTTTTGCAGACCACGGCCGGAAAAATGATCTTTGGCAAGTACGATGAACGGCGGGCTCTGGTCGAGGCGGTTCACCAGTAAAGGAGAAATCTGAGGGCAAGTGAAGGCGGCGGAGGCCGGGCGCGCTCCGTCGCCTTTCTTTTCCGGCGGCGGCGAACGGTCGTGGTGAATTGCGTGGGGTACAGGGATCACGCGTCAGTGGCGCGTGACCACGGAGACGGTATGAGCGTTTTAGCCATCATTCCGGCGGCGGGTACGGGCTTGAGGATGGGTGGAGCTACGCCCAAACAATTTCTCTCCCTCGAAGGCGTGCCGATTTTCGTTCACACCCTCAGGAAGTTTGCGGCTTCCGAAGCCATCGACGAGATTTTCTTGGGGGTGCGGCCGGAGGAAATGGATCGGGCCTCCGCGGAGATTGCCACGGAGCATTTTGCCAAAGCCGTGCGGCTGGTGGCAGGCGGCGCGTCGCGGCAGGAAACCGTGGCCCGGTGCCTTGACCAGGCCCCGCCGGAAACGGACGTCGTGGTGGTCCACGATGCGGTGCGCCCCTTCATCGAACTCGCCATGATTCGCCAGGTCGTTGACGCCGCGCGCAAAGACGGGGCGGCTATTTTGGGCATTCCCAGCGTGGATACGGTAAAAAATGTGGAGCGGCAAACCATCTTGGGGACCATTCCGCGGGAGCGTATTGTGCTGGCCCAGACGCCCCAGGCCTTTCGGTACACCGTTCTGCGCCAGGCTTTTGACCGCGCCTTGGCGGAAGGTTACTACGGCACCGACGAGTCCAGCCTGGTGGAACACGATGGCCACGACGTGAAGGTCCTGATGGGATCGGACCGGAACATCAAAATTACCAAGCCCTCGGATCTGCCCCTGGCCCGCCTCTACATCGCGCAAGAACGCGAACACATCCGGGATGGCGCCTGATTTGGGGAACATGAATCGTTCACAGAACAGGAGGAAAGGCCGAGGCAAGGACATTTTGTCCATGCCTGGAACGCGCGAATCACGTTGCGGCGCGGCTTGTCCCATCTTTTCACCCCCTGTGCCGAGTGGGATTCGGCAACGACCTCCACCGGCTGGCGGAGGGACGCAAGCTGATTCTGGGCGGCGTGCGCATTCCCTTTGGCAAAGGCCCGGTCGGCCATTCCGATGGCGACGTGCTGGCCCACGCCATCTGCGACGCCTTGCTGGGCGCGGCGCGCCTCGGTGACATCGGGCGCCACTTCCCCAACACCTCTCCCCAGTGGAAAAACGCTTCCAGCTTGCTCTTCCTGCGCCACGTCCGCCAATTGCTCGATGCCGCCGGGTATAGCATCGTCAATATCGACGCCACGGTGGGTCTGGAGCGGCCCAAGCTGGCGCCACACATTCCCCAGATGGAGAAGAAAGTGGCCGCGGCACTGGCCCTCAAGCCCGGCCAGGTGAGCGTCAAAGCCAAAACCGGTGAAGGCCTGGACGCCGTCGGCCGCGGCGAAGCCATCCGCGCTGACGCCGTGGCGCTGATTCAAACTTGTTCCTGACGCGCCTACCTCGGCGCTTGAACCGACATGCTTTTAATGGGATACTGTGCCGGTGTTCAGAAAGTCAAAATGCTTTTACAGTTAAACCCAATCGCCGAATGCGGCATCATAGAATAGGCTTATCCGGCGGTTCCAGTGAACTCGCCCACTGCTTTTGGATACAGAGGAGAACGTATGGCAGACAAAGACCCTAACCCTGGCCACTCGATGTTTGGCCTGAACGATGAGCCCACGCGACGCGCGCCCGCCCCGGAAGACACAACCGCGGCGCCTCACCCCTACCCGGAGCCCCTCAATACGTTTATGTTCAGCCCGCTCCACAACCGGTCCCCGCCACGGGAGGGGGGAAAGCGCTGCCCTGGCTGTTAGCGGCCGTGGCGCGTCCTGGCCATTGCCAACCTGGTGTTGGTGCTTATGGCTCGCTCCCAGTTTAACGACTATGCGACGAAGCAAGCTGACGCGATGAATCTGATGACCCGGCGCATGGACTCCAGCGACGAGCGCTATGCGCAACTGCGCGGGCAATTCCAGGTGACCTCGGAAAAGCTCGGCATGACGCAACAGGAACTTGCCCGCGCGCACGCCCTGGCCGCGGAAGTCCAAAAGCAACAGCAGACCGCGGTGGCCCAATTGAACAAAGCCATCGCCCAGAAAGCCAGCGCCGACGAGGTGAACAAGCTGCAGGCTGACTCCAACGCCAAGATCGGCGGCCTGAGCACGGATTTGGCAGGAACGAAGCAGGATTTGGCCAGCACCAAGTCCGAGTTTGCCAACGCCCTCACCGGCACCAAGGGTGAGTTGAACGGCGCCATCGCCCGCACTCACGATGAACTGGTCGCTTTGGCGCATAAGGGCGATCGCGACTATTTTGAGTTTACTTTGCCCCGCAAAAAGGCTCAGCAGAAGCTGGGAACGGTAACCGTGGAATTGGAAAGGACCGACCCCAAGAAGAACGTCTACAGCGTTTTTCTCTCCTTTGACGATAAGAAGACCGAGCGCAGCAACAAGGGCATGAATGAACCCCTGTTCTTCTACGTGCAGGGGGCGTCGAGCGCCCTGGAGTTGGTGGTCAATAAACTGGGCAAGGACTCCGTCTCCGGCTACATGAGCACGCCGAAAGGGTTCTTCCCCAACACCACGAACGTGCTCGGTCAACGACCGGGGGCTTAACCGCAAGGGATTAGGGGTTAGGGATTAGCGGTTAGGGAGGCGAAACCCGGCACGGGACGGAATCCCTAATCCCCAACCCCTAATCCCTAATCCCTAATTTAGATTACTTGCTGCCGTTGCCGTTCGCGTAACCGCTGAGCACCTGTGCCAATTCCTGCTCCGACCGCAGTCCTACCAATTTCTCCACCACGTTGCCTTGTTGCAACAAAATGAGAGTGGGAATGGAGCGGATCGCAAACTTGTTGGCGACATCAGGCAATTCATCCACGTTGATCTTGGCGAAAGTGACTTGTGCGCCGTATTTCTCCGCCAATCGCTCGAACGTCGGCGCGAGCATCTTGCAGGGACCGCACCAGTCCGCCCAGAAATCCACAAACACCGGCTTGGTGCTGGTCTCAATCCCCTGCCAATCGGCGGGTTGAACATGTAGAACCTTTTCCATAATCTTTTCCTTTTACCTCCCGGCATTTTAGATGCAAGCCGGGACAATTCGATTCAGGGGATACCATGGCGGCAGAGAAATCTTCCCCGTTCCCCGCGGGGGAACAATATAGCCGTAGGCGAAACCTACGGAAAGGGAACCCGGAAACTCAGTTTCGGCCCCCCAAGGGGTCGAACTATTCGACCCCCGCTAAGGCGTAGGGGCGGTTCGCGAATCGCCCCTGCTTTTCATTGTCCCCATCCGTAGGTATCACCTCAGGAAATGATTCTCCCATGCCCAACGCCGCTCCTGAACTCGCCCAACTCCAGCGCCAGGTGGTCGCTTGCACTCGCTGCGCGAACCTCATCACCTATTGCCGCCAAGTGGCCAAAGTGAAGCGCCGCATGTATCGCGATAGCGATTACTGGGGGAAGCCGGTGCCGAGTTTTGGCGACCCTCGCGCCGAACTCCTGATCCTCGGCTTGGCGCCCGGGGCTCATGGCGCCAATCGCACGGGGCGGATGTTTACCGGTGACCGCTCGGGCGAGTTCCTCTATCGCGGCCTCCATGCAGCGGGATTCGCGAATCAGCCCACCTCGCAGGATCGGAATGACGGCCTGGAGCTTCGCAATTGCTACATCACGGCGCCGCTCCGCTGTGCGCCGCCCAAGAATAAACCGAGCCCGGAAGAATTGCGCAATTGCCAGCCGTACCTGGAGAGGGAATTGGAAATTTTGACGCGCGTGCGCGCCGTCCTGGCGCTGGGGCGAATCGCGTTTGATTCTTACCTGCGCCTGGTCGGTAAGCGCGAGGGCTTCCCGCGCCGGTCGGCCTTGCTCTTTTCCCACGGGGCAAGTTTCCCGCTCCCCGCAGGCCTGCCCCGCCTCTTCTGCTCCTACCACCCCAGCCAGCAAAACACTCAGACCGGCCGCCTGACCCAGGAAATGTTTCAGCAAGTGCTGTGCGACATTCGCGGTTTTCTTGCTTCCTGAATCCCCGCAGCCAGCGCCTTCCTCCCGCAGGCTATGCCCTCGCCGTCAAAGGAAGAACCCACAGTCAGAAGCGCACTGCGCGGCTACCCGCTTTAACGATTCCACCGGCGCCCATGGGTTGTGCGTGAGGCTTGGTTTGTGGGACACGCTTCGGTCGCCAGTCGATCTGATGGTTGTTGCACTCTCAGTGGGCCGTGGGTAGGATGAGGTTTGTGATCTACCTGGACCACAACGCGACGACGCCGATTCTGCCGGAAGTTCTGGATGCGATGATGCCTTACCTCACGACGGAATGGGGCAATCCGTCGAGCGCGTACAAATTTGGGTCAAAACTCAAGGCGGTCGTCGAAACCGCCCGCGAACAGGTGGCGGAGCTGATTGGCGCGCACCCGCTGGATGTGATTTTCACCTCCTGCGCCACGGAGAGCAACAACACCGCCATCGCCGCCGCGCTGAAGGCTAACCCCACCAAGCGGCACATCGTCACGTCGCAGGTGGAACATTCCTCCGTGCTGAATTACTGCATGGCGCTGGAACGGGGCGGGTTGTGTAGCGGCGGGTTTACCCCGCCATTTGCAGCGGTGGACGTAGCGCGGGCGTCCCGCCCGCTGTCTCGGGAGCGTCCCGCTCCCGCCGCGCGCGGGCAGGATGCCCACGCCACAGCGGGCGGGACGCCCGCGCTACAAGAACCGGCCTACCGCGTCACCTACCTGCCGGTTGACCGCGAGGGCTTTTGAATTTGGCTGACCTGGAAGCTGCCATCACGGATGAGACCGCCGTGGTGTCGCTCATGTGGGCGAACAACGAAACGGGTGTGTTGTTCCCTGTTGAACGGATTGCGGAAATTTGCCAGTCGCGAGGCGTGCTGTATCACTGCGACGCAGTGCAGGCAGCGGGCAAGGTGGAGATTGACGTTCGAAAGGTTCCGGCGGATTACCTGTCGCTCACCGGCCACAAGTTTCATGCGCCGAAAGGCATTGGCGCACTGTACGTCCGGCGCAAATCGCCATTCTCGCCATTGGTCTACGGCGGGCATCAAGAGCGCAACCGGCGAGGCGGCACGGAAAGCGTCCCGCTGATTGTGGGCATCGGGAAAGCTGCCCAACTGGCCCGCAAACAGTTGCCCGATTACGAGAAGAAAGTGCGCCCGCTCCGGGACGAACTGGAAGAAGGTATCCTAAGTTTGATTCCGAACACTGAGTTGAACGGTCACAAAACGCAGCGAATTACCAATACGACCAACATCATGTTTCATAACATCGAATCCGAAGCGCTGCTCATCCTGCTCGACAAGGAAGGCATCTGCGCCTCATCCGGTTCGGCGTGCTTGGCTGACTCCGACGAGCCCTCGCACGTGATTAAGGCAATGAAACAGGATACGGCTGATTCCCGGCAGATGATTAGGTTTTCGATCGACGGACTCACAAAGACCGAGCAGATCATGCCAGTACTGATGGCAGTGCGGCATGCCACGGAATCGTTACGCAACTCCGAAAGTTGTTTTCACGGCGAACCGCAGCGTGGCATCCAATGCCGGGATCGCGTCAGCGCTCGGCCACGTTTAAGCTAATTTCATATTCGAATAGGAAGAAAAGCATCTGTGAAAACGACATCCACGACTCCAAGACTCATATCAGGCGCGGTCATTAGTGGCGACGGAAAATACCGCTACAAACTCGAGCGGAATTGGAGCCGGAAGGCGCCACCGGTGGTTTGGATAATGTTGAATCCAAGCACAGCTGACGCCGCACAAAACGACCCAACGATTCGCCGGTGCATATCCTTTTCCAAGCGGTGGGGTTTCGGCGGCATAGAGGTTTATAACTTGTTCGCAGTTCGATCTCCTAGCCCGTCTATGATCGAAATGGAGAGAGATCCAATCGGTCCGGACAATGATACCTGGCTGACACTGGCAGTTCGAAGCTGTAGAAAAGTCATCGCGGCTTGGGGGGCGTGCCAAACCGAGATTCGGTCGGTCAGAGCCATGCAAGTAATGGAGATTCTCACCGAATGCGGATGTGCGGGTCCTGCCTCTTTGGGGCTTACAAAGAGTGGGCAACCCAGACATCCCCTCTATGTCCCGGTTGATGCCAAACTCGTCCCATACGCAGGTGCGACATAATATCCACCAAATTGCCGCGAGACCTGCCGGCGAACTTTCTCAGTGTTTCTACCATTTGTACGATAATCAGACATCCAGAGATTATTTTGCTTGACTTTCTTACAATGGTGGGATAGATTCCCACCATGCACAGAGAAGCGAGTGTTGAAGCTCCGGTCAAGCGCGAGACAGAAGGTACAAGCCGCCTCGACGCACTAGCGGTTCTAAGGGAGGTTCTGGAGGTAGAGCGCGAGAGCAAGCCCAACTTGAACGTCGACGAAATGATTTCGTACGCTTTGGCCAACCCTGAGAGTGAGATTGTCGATTCATTAGGTGCAGTCAGCGTAGTTTGTGTTCTATATGGCGCGTACACCGCTGACAAGCTAATACCTCAACATCTGCTCACACATCACAACTTTACGACTCTTCAGGGACTGCGGAAAGTATTGAATGAGCTGGACAAAAGGCAGGCCAAGTGGTGAAAACAACTTTCCAACTAACGGAATTGACTTTGGAGCTGACCAACGCGTGTCACCACAGATGTATTCACTGCAGCACGGTGGGTGGGTTGCCCCTCGAAAACGAACTGACTCAAGTCGACCGGCTCCGCGTATTACGAGAAGCGTGTGAGTTGGGGCTAGTTGAGCTGCGGCTCCTGGGCGGTGATCCCCTTTTTCGGATTCAGGATACAACGGATTTGCTGAAAGAGGCGAATCGCCTCGGCGTAGAGCGAGCCCTAATTTGTACATCTGCGGTTGAGCAACGGTTAGACTGGATAAGAACGCTTTCTGAAATCGCACCGCTCCAGATTTCCGCTGAGGCCAGTATCTACTCGGCCTCCTCAGCGATTCACGATGAGATTACACTTAAAGCTGGTTCACTCGAACGCCTGCTTATCAACTCCCGTGAAGCGGTGCGCGTGGGATTTGATTTGAACTGGAACTTTGTTTGGATGAAGCCGAACTTCCACGAGCTTGAGTCGGTTGTTCGCCTCGCTTCGGAACTGAGAATTAGGAGGGTTCGAGTCCTTCGGCTTATGTTGAACGGTCGCGCTCGCGAGAATGGTGCTGCACTGGCGCTGCCTGGTGAATTGGAACTTCAATGCGAGTCAATATTAGACGCCTTGACGATACAGTTTCCCGGTATCCTGATTGCCACCTCAAAACCGCTCGACTTTCAACTGCAATTAAGCAAGAAACACGCCGCTCCCTCGTGCACCGCAGGCCAAGGCCAAATCGTAGTTCAGGCAAACGGGACCGTCCTGCCATGCATCGGAATGAAGGGCACGCCTCACTATCAAGTAGGCAATGTGAGAACAGAGAGTATTCGAGAATTGCTCGCGCGGACCGCCGGAGCCAACCTCCCACAGATGTCGCGAGAACTCTTCGAATGTCCTGCGGTCCTGTCTCAAAAAAGACCAGAAATTATCCAACTAACATGGGGGAGGAACTAGCAATGGCATCAAAGAGAGACTTGGAACGGTCGGCAAGCACCGATCCGGAGCGTGATTTCTTGGCGCAGCGGCTGAAAGAGGCGCGCGAGTATTTGGGGCTGTCTCAAGATTACGTATCACAGCAAACAAGAATCCCACGTCCAGCAATATCCGAGGTAGAAGCAGGAAGGCGAAGGGTAGAGAGTCTCGAGTTGAAAAGACTTGCGGCACTCTACGGTCGTCCCGTCGGTTACTTTTTGCCCGCAGATGAAGTTGAAGGTTCAGCAGCAACAGCCGTTGGAAGTTCCCAGGCAAGCGGGGAGGACCAAACAGAGTTAAAGCTCCGAGGGCTGACCAGGGATTTGCCCACCGAAGACCGAGAGGAAATTGTTCGATTCGCTGAGTACTTGAGACATAAGAAGCTAACTTCACAATCAAGTCGGAGCCCTGGAGGAAGATAGACCATGACACAGGGTCAATTGGTAAGTGCTGCCAGTGGGGCGGCATTGCTCGCTCATCGGACCTACAATGTTGATCGTCAATCGCGCGTCGACGTGTTCGATGTATTGCGATCTGCCGCTAGCGATGTATTTTTCCGGCCCCTGAAAAAGGTATGCGGTGCGTACCTGCCCACAGGCGGCCCGGCCCCCGCCGTATTGATTAACTCCAATATGCCCCTGAGCCGCCAACGCTACACTGCCGCCCATGAGTTTGGGCATATATTCTTGGAGCATAAGGTGGTTAGCTTGGATAGGGTCCTGGGAATCAGTTTTGAGGAGCGCAAGAATTGGACCGATGAAGAAAATATCGCCGAGACGTTCGCCGCCTTTTTTCTGATGCCTCCAGGGCTGATTGAAACGGGTCTTCGGGAGCTTCACGCCTCCACGCTCACCCCTGAGACAGCATACCTTCTTTCGCTAAAACTCGGCACGAGCTATGCAGCAACAGTTAACCACTTGCAGACTCTCAAGAAGCTCAGTTCCGCGCAGGCGGCTGGTTTCCGAGAGGTCAGGCCGAAAACAATAAAAGCCGGAATCACCCCCGAGATTGCCGGGAGACATGATGTCTGGATTTTGGACGAACACTGGAACGGCCAACCAATATACGCGGCAGTGGATGACACAATTGTCGTTCGGCTGAACGAAATACCAACGTCCGGATATACATGGGTATGGCAGCGGGATCCCCAGAGCCTGCGTCTCCTTCGTGATGGGTTCGCCGATGAGCCTACATCGGAAATTGGGGGTACGCGTATTCGAGAGTTGATAATGGAGGTGTCTCCTGACGCAGAGAACGAAAGGATTGATTTGGAACGCAGGCAGCCGTGGGACGACGAGTCCGCGCCTTCAGCTCGATTTAGTGTGGACCTATTCCCTCAACAAATGAGGAAGACTGGCCCTTTGGTCCTCCCCACACTTGCCGTTGCCTAATTATGTTGCTTAGCCTTCGTGGGACTCAAAGCTCGGTAAAACGCCAAGGTGACAGGCCGACCTGCGTATCGTTCGCGGTGACTGCGTTGCATGAGCACGCATACGACGTACTACTAAACACGATGAAAACCGCACAGACCGACTTGTCCGAGGAGTTTCTGCATCACCACTGTAAGAAGCACGACGGGCTGGCTCCGAATGCCAATGGGACCACAGTCGCCGCTGCTTCGATTTCGCTTCAGGTATATGGGCAGCCACTCGAAACACTTTGCCCCTATGTACAATCCTTGGTGAATTGCGGCCTATCCGCACCCACGTTAGACGCATACAAGGACGCTAAGACTAGGCTCCTTCCAGGCCTTAAACGCGTCCCGACATCAATCGCCAGCATCAGCAATTGCCTTAGCCAAGTAAGGCCTTTGGTTGGGTTATTGGATTGGTATTCGAACGCCTACACAGCTTCTTCAGGAAATATCGGAATGCCAGGACACAATGACCGCTATCTTGGTCGCCACGCCATATTGATCGTCGAGCTCGAACAAAAAAGGAAAGTTGAAGACTGTAGGGTTACGTTCAAGAATTCTTGGGGCGCAAAATGGGGCGATATGGGCTACGGGTATTTCGGGTTCGAGTATTTCACAACACACGGTCGAGAGCTATGGGCCGTCACACCCTAAAAGGAGAACAGTAAACTGAGCAAATTTATCCGTTCAGAAACGTGCGCGCACGCTTGGGCTGATGCCATGGAGCACCTGTTAAGCTCCGCTGAAGGCAAGGATTTCAACGTAGTGATTGCTATCCAATCACCCAGTGTTGAAATCCCTGAAGTAACGCTCGTCATTGATGAGCTTGCTCGAACTATGAATCTAAAAACAACGATGGAGAATGCGAACGCGATTTGGCCTTCTTTTTTTGCCCGGCCTAAACGGAAAAGCGAGGAGGTTTTCTCGGATATCGAGCGGTTCGCTGTACCGGCCATCAAGACAGCGTGCAAGAACCGTCATGATTCATACGTGGAGCGTTTAGTGGCATGGCGCAGCAAGGAATCCGGCCCCGTAATTCCACAACTCCAGAACGTCCTGAGCCGACTTAAGGCCGAAATTGGAAACGCAGCTCCCAAGAGTTCATCATATGAGGTTTCAATATATTCGCCAGGATTGGACGCGGGTTACATGAGTTTTCCATGCCTATCGCATTTGTCCTTCAAATACGACCATCAAAGGCATCTTATTCATTTATCTGCGTTGTACAGGAACCACGCCTATCTAAGTCATGCCTACGGAAACTTCCTTGGGCTCGGACGACTCATGCAATTCGTTTGCAGGGAAACCAGCACTTTACCCGGCGAGCTCATCTCAATTAGCACACACGCAGATGGCGAACTATCTGGACGAAAAACTCAGACGTGCGCAACAGTCAAGAGAGTCAGGGAAATTCTGATCGAGCGCGACTCGAACAAAGTCGCTCACGTGAGCCTGGTCGCAGGGACTACTCCACATATTTGAAGAACGCCACCAGTGTGGCTCATTACCCAAATCCGTGACGTTGGCGATGCCATGTGAGAGACTCGCGGTCTGGCAAGTAGTGCTGGTTTAGTGGACGAAGAATTGAATTGCCAGCGCGGGGCTTCAGGAGATGCGCAGCATCTCCACGTTCATCGAACCGATCCTCGGCCACCAAAATCTTGTAATCGTTGCTGATTGACCAAAAACCCTGATCGAACAGCCAGTGGGCTGTTTTCGATAGTGCGATGCCATTCGTCGGGTGGTTGCTGCCGCCTTGCTTGAATTGATGGATATGAGCAGCGTCAAGGGCGGTTTTGCCGTCCAGCGCGATCATCCGGTAATGCGTGAGCGCACAGGTGTAATCGTATGCCGGAAGCACGCGCACGGCGAACTTCGCATCACGCTGCCTTTCGGATTCACGGGCGGGCATAAAGCGGGTCGCATCTGCGCCAACTACGTCGTCAGGCGGAACGGGGAGATCAACCAAGCTATAAAGCTCTGCCCTTTCTTCCGGATTAAAGTATTTTGCGATTAGAGTACGACGAGCAAGCAGGCGAAACTCCGTCCACCCCAAGCAAACGAGAAAAGATACATCCAACTGTGCGATTGCGGTTGTGCGCCGATCAGAAGCGGGCCGCCCTGCAGCGTCAAGCGCTTGCCAGAACCCTTCAGACTTGAGGTGGTAAAAAGGAAAACTGATATCAGGCTTGGTCTTCCTGCGGGGCGCGACAACTCGCCAATACGAGCTGTAGCGGAAAGCCAGATCACCATCTTTTCTGAGAAGCGCGCCGTCGAGTTTGCCTTGTTCCACAATATCGCAGACCACGAGGAGCAAAAGGGGCTTTTGTGGCGCGTCCCCGAGCGCAGGATGCGCTTTGTCGGGTCGCAGAGAATTCAGCCGCTCAAGCCAACGCGTCCATTCGGGGGATGAAGTTGAGAGGAGTGTGCCGGTGGCCATTACCTCTCCATTGTGAGGTTGCGATTCAGATCATCCTTAAGGATATTCAGCAAATCGCCGGGGAGGCCGTGGGCGCGGTGGCTTTCGCTGTATTCTTCCACCTTGGCGACCATGCGCCGCAGGGTTTCAACGTTAATGCCTTTTTCAGCGGCGACCTTTTCTTCCATTTCGCGCAAACGGCTGAGTTCGCTCAAGTCGGCGTTCATGATGACACCTTTCTGCCGGTTGACGATGCGCGCCACGCCGCGCCCGTCGTCGGGGTCGCGGGCGGCCTTCCACATTTGCTGGATTAGTAAGAGCTCCTCGGGACTGATGAGCTGTAATTGAACCTCTTCCTGCAAGGCAAGCAACTTGGCCAGGAGTTCGCGACGGGCGGAAATCAGCAAGCGGCCCGGGGCCCTCGTTGCCGTTCATGCGGCGGGTGTCGCGTTTGCCGTTGGCGGGATCGCGGTAAAACAGAAGCGTTTCGCGGAATTCGATCAGTTTTTCCATGCGCTCGTCGCCGCTGGCCAGCAATCCTTCGCTGGCCTTGTCGCGGTCAACCACCGTGCACGTCCAGCAGCCGAAGCGGCTGTTGCCGCAACTGGGAGTGCTGGTGTCAATTTGGATGGGGCACTCACCGTTCGAGGCGCTGGCGTAAAGCTTGTAGAGCGGGCGATTGTCTCCACCCCAGGGGTTGGGATTCTGGAGCAGGTAGGCCCAAACCTCCTCGGTGGAGAGGAACTGAATGGGATTCGACACCCAGACGCGGGGCAAGTCAGGATGCCGGTTCAAGCCGTTGCGCGCTTGGCGCGCGCCGCCATGGTTTGGGCGCGGGTGGAGCTTTCGGCGCGGCGCGCGCCGAGGTGCAGGATGGCCTCTCCCCAATGGCCAACCCGCTGCTTCACCAAGGCGTTGACCGGATCAATCTTCATCCGCTGCGTGCACCAGCGGAAGGTGCGGTTGGGGGGAGGGTAGCCGCGTCCGATGATGTTGACCCAAAAGGATTCTTCCATGAGCGGCTTCAGCAGGTTGGCGTCAATATTCAGGTTGTGCTGCTCGGAGCACTTGCGCATGCGGTCCAGCGTGCCTTCGATCATTTCGGCAATGGCGGGAATCTCCACGCGCGTGTCCGTGCAAAGGACCGAGATGGGCTTCTTTCGCTGCTCGGCGGGGATGGACAGAACGGCGTCGAAAATCAGCGACGCCAGCATCGTGCTGTCCTTGCCGCCGCTAAAGCCGACCAGCCAGGGCCGCTCGTCTTCCAGATAGAGTTGTTGGAGAGAAGCTTTGATCTCCTGAAACATCCTTGCTCCTGTCGCGGGGAGTATGCACCCCCCGGCTTATATTTTCAAGTGTTGTCTCTAAGATATCATCAATGGTCCTTGGCGGAATAGGTGGGCTCATCCGACGAGGAGATGGAGACGAGACATGGAATCCATAGCGGGGAGCCACGGAGCCGACGCGGTGACATCTCTTGGCCGTGGGCTTTTCCTTCGGTAATGAACTCACGGTGAATTCGAATCGCATATTGACCATGGTTACTACTGAGGTTCGAGTAGACCCCATGGCCGAGCGCAATTTACCCTTACCCGACCCCGTCTCCGAGCCCGGTCGCTCAAAACAGTGACGCGTCACCAGTGACGTGTGGCGAGCAATAAAGTACCGAACACGGCTGCAACCATTTGGCTTTGTGTACTGCAAGCTCCCACCCCGCGCCCAAAGCGATCAAGCCATAGCCCCTGTGTAGGCGCAAAAACAAAGGAAAGCGACTTTTAGTCCCTCGGGCCAAGAGAGGGGGCAGTAAGCCCTTAAGAATCATCTGTAATGGCTTATAATGCTTTGTCTTGCATTCAAAGGCCCGCTCTCCGGGTGCGGTAATCTGATTTGCGATCCTTTCGCTCATCGGCGAAAATTGCCGGGGATTAGCGGTTTATCCACAATACGCAAAATCAAAGATCGGCGGTTATGCCAAAATGATTTCATCAGACCTTCCCCTTGTGCTCGGTGTCGATGTCGGAACCAGCGGGGTTCGCTCCCTGGCCGCAACCGCGGAAGGGGAGGTTCTCGCGGAAGCTCACGCCGCGCTTTCCGACTTGCCCGCCGCCGCGCCAGCCCACGAGCAAGACCCCCACGCGTGGTGGCGTGCCGTCTGCCACACCATGGCGGAACTGCGGAAAAGCCTGGGAGCTGACCGCCATGGGGCTCGCATCGTAGGGATTGCGGTGACCTCGACCTCGGGTTCGTCTGGTCCTGGCAGATTCGCGGGGCGAACCGGTTCGGCCGGCGATGCTTTACGATGATGGGCGCGCCGGAGCAGTCGCCGACGAACTGAACCGGCGGCTTCCCGCCGGGCAAGCGCAAGTCAATGCCTCCTTCTCTCTCGCCAAGGCTCTTTGGGTGCGGCAGGAGGAACCGTCCGTCTGGGAGCGCGCGTCATACATCCTGCACCCCGCCGATTGGTTGACCGCAAAGCTTACGGGGCAATGGGGAGTTGGCGATTACTCCAACGCGCTCAAGCTCGGCTACGACCAGGAGAAAAGCGCGTGGACCGCGGCGGTCGGCCTTGCCGATATCCCCGCCTCCATGCTCCCCCGGGTTGTCGCTCCGGGGCATCAGGTGGGAGCGGTTTCCCCGCGCGCCAGCGAGGAAACCGGATTGACCCCCGGCGTGCCGGTGCTTGCCGGAGCCTCGGACGGCATGGCGAGTCTCATCGGTTCCGGGGCGAGCGAAGCGGGCCACGCCAATACGACCCTGGGGACCACCCTGGTTTGGAAAGTCCTGACCCCCACCAAACCTCGGTTGGGACCGGGAATGTATTGCCACCATCTGCCCAGCCATCTGTGGGCTCCGGGCGCGGCCAGCAACACGGGGCCCGGCAGCCTTCAGTTCGATGAACCGGGCGTCACTCCCGCGGAAATGGATCGGCGCGCGGCCGCGCATCTGCCCACCTTGATTCAGTGCTACCTCCTCGGGGCGCGCGGGGAACGCTTCCCCTTTCTCAATCCCCGGGCCCAGACATTTTTCGAAGGGCGACCGGCATCTCCGAGCGACGGATACGCCGCGCAACTGCAATCCCTGGCGTGCGTGGAGCGCTGGGGCTATGAGCGCCTGGAAGCCTGTGGAGTGAGCGTGGCGAACCAGGTCTTCTCCGCCGGAAGCGCCGCCGCCAGTCCCGTTCTGTCGCAACTGCGCGCCAACCTCATGAACCGCACCGTGGTGCGTTGCGCGAATCCTACGGCCTCGTTCGGAGCCGCCATCCTGGCCGCGGGAACGGTCCTCTTTGGGGGGGATTTGACCGCCGCCATCCGTAGCATGACCCGCATCGCGGAGTCCAACCCGCCGGAGCTTGAAGCGGTGGAAAAGTTCGAGAAGACTTACCAACTCTTCCGCGCCGCATGTGCCGGCCACGGCTTTGAGTGATCCCCCCGAAGAGCCTCGCGGCTTTGGCGTGCGGCAGCTCGCTGCCGCTTTGGATCGACCCAGCTTGCGGGCGGGGAATGGCGCGCGGGTTGGAAATCCCGCGAGCGAGCTGGCGCGGAGGAAAGCGGCAGCGAGCTGCCGCACTGTGTGCCTGAAAGCGCACTTGGTCGGAGAGGTGAAAGTCCTCTTCGAGTCAACGTAACTTGGTAACCGAAGGTAACTGCGTCGTCGCGAGACGGGGTGGAGAGCAACCGGAGGTGAACGGCCAGTCCGTACGATAAGAAACTCGATTCGGCCGGCGTCATGGGGCGAGGCTGCGAGTGAAGGTCGAAGCCTCGAGTTCCCGTAGGGAGAAGACCCGTTGGGAAGCGATCTCGATTCGATCCGCCGACAGGTAACGTGCCTTGGCGAGACGGAGCGTGCGCCGGTGGTTGGAGACGGAATGGTCGGAAGGCCGAGGGCGTGAATCAGGGAGACCTGCCCGTGCAGGAGCCGGAGTTCATGCCCGAGGAGGGCGGAAGAGCCGGGCGGGCAGGAGTCAGAGCGCCCGTAGGAGCGAAGAAGTGGCGTAACGGCCAGGGAGCGAAGGGAGCGCAGGAAGGTGGAGACGTGACGGAACAGACGAAGCAACTCCCAGACGCAGTGCCGAGAAAAGGGGCTAGTCCCGCCGGAGAGCTTCGGGCGCGAGGGGCCTGGGTCGAAGCCGAGGTCTGGACGGAACGGATGTTGACGGCTCTCGAACAGGGAGTGTTGGGAGGCAAGTGGTTCAGTCTGATGGACAAGGTCTACGCGCTGCGCAATCTGCGGCAAGCCTTTGAACGCGTGAAGGCGAACGACGGAGCGGCGGGCGTAGATCATGTGACGGTGGAGGAGTTCGAGCGACACCTGGAAGCGAACCTGGAAAAGCTTTCGCGATCGCTGGGCGGACGGCAGTTATCGTCCGCAAGCGATTCGGCGGCACGTGGATCACCAAGCCGGGCAGCAAGGAAAAACGCCCGCTGGGGATTCCGACGGTGCGCGACCGGGTGGTGCAAACGGCGCTCCGGGCAGTGCTGGAGCCGATTTTCGAGCGGGACTTCGCGGCGCACAGCTACGGGTTCCGACCGAAGCGGGGCTGCAAGGACGCGCTGCGCCGGGTCGACGCCCTGTTGACGGCAGGATACAACTGGGTGGTCGATGCCGACTCTGAAAAGCTATTTCGACACGATTCCGCATGCGGCGCTTCTCGACCGGGTGGGGGAGAAAGTGGCGGATAGCAGGGTGCTCGGACTGCTGGAAGCGTATCTCACCGCGAAGGTGATGGAGACGGCGGAAGGATGGACGCCGGAGGAGGGAACTCCGCAAGGAGCGGTCATCAGTCCGCTGCTGTCCAATATCTATCTCGACCCGCTCGACCACCTCATGGCGGGGGCGGGATTGGCGATGGTGAGGTACGCCGACGACTTCGTGATTTTGTGCCGGAGCGAGGCGGAAGCCCGCCAAGCGTTGGAACGGGTGCAGAGCTGGACCGCTGCGGCGGGACTGCAACTGCATCCGACGAAGACGCGGATCGTGGACGCCACGCAGCCGCGGGGGCTTCGACTTTCTGGGCTATCACTTCGCAGGGGGGACGCGATGGCCCCGACGCAAGAGCCTGGAGAAGCTGAACGACACGCTGCGGGCCAAAACCCGGCGTACCAACGGGCAGAGTCTCTCGGTCATCATCACGAACCTGAACCGGACGCTGCGAGGCTGGTATGGATATTTCCAGCACAGCCACGCGACGACGTTCACGGCGCTCGATCAATGGGTGCGCACGCGCTCGGCGGCAGCCTCCGGCGCCGACGGCGGGGTCGACGGTCGCGCGCGCGGCGCCGACCATCAGCGCTGGCCCAATGCCTTCTTCACGGAGTGCGGGTTGTTCTCCTTGGTTACAGCCCATGCGACGGCCCGTCAATCCTCTGGGAGGTAAAACCACCAACTGGAGAGCCGGATGCGGGAGATCCGCCTGTCCGGTTCGGAGGGAGGGGGAACGGAATTCAATCCGTTCTCCCTACCCCTATCAAAGCTTCGCCGACTTCCCCGCGATTTAATCCACCAGGTGATTGCGCAGCGCATAGTTCATCAGCTCGGCCGTGGTCGTCATGTTCATCTTCTCCAAAATGCGGGCGCGATACGTACTCACGGTGGTCACACTCAAATGCAACAACTCGGCGATCTGGGAGATGGTTTTGCCTGAGCCCAGCAAGCGCAGGACTTCCAGTTCACGGTCCGACAGCCCCTCGTGGAGGGCTTGGTCGCCTCCCCGGCCCAGGTCCAAGGCGAGCATTTCCGCCAGTGCCGGGCTTACGTACCGGCCGCCCGCGAGCACCTTGCGGACCGCCTTAATCAATTCTTCCGGGGCGCTGTCTTTGTTCATGTAGCCGGACGCTCCCGCCCTGAGCACGCGCTTGGCGTACTGGTCCTCCGCGATGCATGCTCAAGATCAGCACCGGGAGCTTGGGCCGCAGCCGTTTAAGGTCGACGAGGACATCAATCCCGCTGCGTCCCGGCATGGTGACGTCCAGAATCACCAGGTCCCAGTCGTGGCCCTGGACTTGGGCAAGGGTCTGCTCGGCATTCTCCGCCTCGCCATATACGGCGTCCTTAAACTCGCGCGCCAGGATCTCGATCAGCCCTCGGCGCAGGATAGCATGGTCATCCGCGATGAGAACCCTAATCATTGCGTTACTCCTCCCTTGCCGAAATACTGTTCACTTAGCTCGCGTTTTCATATGGGCTTGCGCGAAGCGCCTTGGACTGCGGTAGCCGCAGCTACCGCCCTTCTTTCTCCGCCCCTTGCGCCTTCGCCGGATGAACCGAGGCGGTAGCTGCTGCTACCGCAGTCCAAGGCGGGCTTCGCCCGCAATTAGATTCCCTAATCCGTGACGACAACTAAGTGAACCGTGTTGCGGTTAAGTGCGACGGGCCTCCGGAATCCGCACCTTCACCGTCGTACCGTTTCCTGGCGGGCCGCTGATGGTAAGCTCTCCTCCCAACAGCATGGCCCGCTCACGCATTCCCAGGATTCCGAGTGACTCGCCGGCTCGAGAGTTTATCCTCGGGGATCCCTTTGCCGTTATCGTGAACTTCCAGGGTCAGATCGCCGTCTTCCCGGGCCAGCCGCACCTCGACCTGGCTGGCGTCCGCGTGCCGCGCCACATTGGTCAGCGTCTCCTGGAAGATGCGGAAAATCGCCGTGGCCTGCTCCGGATCGACGGCGATGTCATCCTGGGGCAAGTCCAACCGGCACGTCGTCCCGGTGCGCGCCTGGAAATCCTCCCCCGCCCATTCAATGGCCGCCACCAGACCCAGGTCGTCCAGGATTCCCGGCCGCAGCTCGGTGGAGATTCGGCGCACGGTCCGAATCGACTCATCCACCAGTTGCAGGATCGAGGCAGTCCTCTTCGAGGGCTGTTTCTTGCCGGCCGGCAACTCGCGAACCAAAGAGCTCAAGTCGATCTTAATGGCGGTCAAAGCCTGGCCCAGTTGGTCATGAATCTCGCGCGCCACTCTCTTCCGTTCCTCTTCCCGGATGCTTTGCAGCCGCGCGGCGAGCGCCCGCAACTGTTCGAGAGAACGTTGCCGCTCCTCTTCCCCCCGCTTCTGCTCGGTGATGTCCTGGACGGTTCCCTGCATGCGAAGGGGTCTGCCCGTCTCATCCCTCAAGGTTTCGGCTTGGGCGTGAATCACCTTCTCAGTCCCATCCGGCACTTGGATGCGATAGTCAAGGTTGTACTCTCGGGTTCCGTTCACCGCCTCGGTCAGGGCTTGATCCGCTCGCGCCTTGTCTTGGGGATGAATCATGTTCAAGAAGCTCTGGCGGTGTTCTTCCAGACGACCGGGCGCCAGGCCAAAAATGTGGAACGTTTCATCAGACCAGTGCGCCTTATCGGTTTCGACGTTCCATTCCCAAGACCCGATATGAGCAACCCGCTGTGCCGCCGCCAATCCCGCTTCGCTCTCGCGCAGCGCTTCCTCCGCCCGTTTGCGCTCGGTGATGTCGAAGAGCGTGCCTTGCACAAATGTTTCGCCGGTGTCGTCGGCTGGGGTCAGGCTGACGTTGGCGATAATCCAGACGGGTCTGCCGTCCTTGTGCCGGAACTTCGCTTCAATCCCGGCCAGGGTTTTCTCGGATTGCAGCCGGGCCATCAACTCCACCCGCCCTTCAGGGTCGCAGAGGATATCCTTCATGTTGAGGCCCAGCATTTCTTGGGGCGACGCGTAACCCAGGATGCGCGCGGTGGCATCATTGCATTCGACGATGCGACCGTCGAGCGTGTTGCGGATAATCGCTGCAACGTTGTTTTCGAACAGCAACCGGTAGCGTAACTCGGAGGCGCGCCGCGCCGCATCCGCCCGCTGATGTTCGGTGATCTCGCTCGCCAGGCCGTCGGCGTGGATGCCACCGGCCGAAACCGCTTCCGTTCGCTTTTTCTGAAGGTTCCATGAGCGCACCGCGTCAGACTTAGGAGAATTCCCGGAGGCGCCGGTAACCAGAACCTGCCGAGTCCTCGCGTCTACCGTCACCATCGCATCGGCCCATGCAGCGGGACCATGGGCGGGAGCGGCGCAAGTAGTATCTGAGCATGAGGAGGTAACGCGGATAACGACTACGGGCAGAAACACCGAACCGCCCCTAGTTGAGGGTCTGTTCCCTAACCCGCGACAGCAACTATTATGGCGCTAACGGAACCGATAATCAATGACTTGTTACACGCTGCCCTGGAAAGAGGTATCGGCAGGCGCCTTCCCATCTTTGCCATGGCCGCCCGCGCTATGCCCAGCCGTCGCAAACAGTTTATGGGCGCGCGACAGGGATACCTCTATCGCTCCAAACGACGCCACGACCCGCTCGCGGGTGCTGTCCTAGTTTGAACGTAGCGCCGCCATCTTGGCGGCTCAAATGCCGGCTGGAAGCCGGCGCTACACCCGAAATTCGGACAGTACCCGCTCGCGGGACAGGTTGACGGGTGGGTGCGCATTCGTTTATATTCGTAATGTATACAAATGACGGAGCACGATCGTGGCTAAAACACTCACCATGCGGCTGGACGATAAAACCTACGAAACTTTTGCCCGAGCCGCCCACGCCGAACGGCGATCGCTCGCCAACTTGGTTGAAACTGCGGCGCTGCGGCACATCCAGGAGAGCCTCTTCGTTGATGACGCGGAGATGGCGGAAATCCACTCGCGGCCTGGGCTCGTGAAACGTCTCCAAGCAGGTTCTCGGGATGTCCAAAGGCGCAGAGGCAGATTCGTCCCAGCCGTTTAGAATATTCGAGACGCGGCGCTTCCTCACCGATCTCGCCAGCTTGGGAAGCGTTGCCCAGACGCGGCTGGAAGCCAAACTTCGTGATTACGTTTACCCGATTCTTCGCCAAACTCCTCACTCCGGATCAAATATCAAACGGCTGAAGAATTGGGACCCACCCACTTGGCGCTACCGCGTGGGCGATTGGCGCTTCTTTTACGAGATCGATGAGAAGCAGCGCATCGTTTTCATGACCGCCGCCGATCACCGTAAAGAGGCCTATCGCTGAGCGCACGCCGTCAGCGGTTAGCGCAACGCACCGAGTCTCTCCAGGGTGGCAGAGGTTGCCTAATAGCGTCCGCA
The DNA here is from genome assembly GCA_963810005.1 of uncultured Acidobacteriota bacterium. Lineage (GTDB taxonomy): Bacteria > Acidobacteriota > Terriglobia > UBA7540 > UBA7540 > Bog-366. The sequence goes on along the minus strand of CAWELY010000006.1, from coordinate 58,773 downwards.
ACCTCCCGAAGCTTTTCGAAGCGGCCGGCTGAAATTCAGGAGGCCCGCGAACGCGGAAGGGGTGAAAGAATCCCTGAGCCCATTCTCACCGCAGAGGCGCTGAGGCGTAGCGCGGCGGAGCCGTAACTAAACGTATCTTGTGGGTCGGAGTTCGATGTGGACGTCCTTCATGCGGGCGCAGCCCGCTTTGGAGTGCGGTCGCGCCAGCTCCGGCGGGCAGCAAAATCGTTGCTTGCAGATTCTTCGAACCCGATTACAATGACCTCGCCAGATGAAACCTAAGGGGGCTCTGGCGGGGAGGCATCCATGGACGGTGGCACGTTGCGGCCGAGTGGCAAAAGAAAATCAAGAGGCCGAGGGCAAATTTCCAAGGGTGAAAGTGAGAAGCCGTACCTCCAAAAATCCCTGCGAAGAAGACAAGGAATAACGGGTTCACAAGGCCGAGGGGGATCCGAACCTTTGGGGTTCTGGAAAGTAGCCATTCCCACCCTGCTGGTTTTGTGTTTTGCTTTTTCCCGGTCTAACGCATTGCCCGCCGGCGACCCCGATGACCTGCAAGTTGTCGTGGGAAATACCGTCGAGATCACCGTATCGCGACGGTACTGCTGGTTTCCTACCGTTCATCAATTTTCGTCCGGGGAAATCATGGCCACCATGCGCATGAGTCCGGACGAAACGAATCCGGAAGGTGACTTCTCCGCCTACTGTATTTCCAAGGATAAGGGGCTGACCTGGAGCCCAAGGTACACGATGGGGGCGGGGGCTAATGTGGATGGGGCATACACCGAGTCGCCACGTCCGGACGGGAGCATTTGGCAACTCTATGGTTGGGTGAGTTCTCCGCCGGCGGCGCCCGCCGAACAACTCCATCTGACTTTAACTAAGTTTTTGCGAGGGGGAATGGAGTTCACCCAGTCGAGGGACGTTCCCTTACGGACCTCGCAACCGGTTCAACTCTCGCCGACGGACACGTATGACCGGAAAGTTCAGGATGGGCATCTTGGCACGCAGGCGGGATTTGTCCCTTGGGGGCCCATCCTCGAAGGGCGCAACGGGGATATGATGGCCCCGGTCTATTACAATGCCGACCGGGACCCACACTACTACCGGCTGGCTTTGATCCGATCGAGTGATGGGGGGAAGACCTGGAGTGAATACTCAACCATTGCCGCGGTGAACCCTGGGGAGCAGCCTTGGCCGGGGATGGGCGAAGAGGGGCCGTGTGAGGCAGGCATGGTGCGACTCGCCGACCAACGGCTGTACGCCCTTTTCCGCACCGGGGGAGACGGCTACATTGGCAACGGATGGTCCACGGACGACGGGAAGACCTGGACGAAGCCCGTCTCGACACCCTACAAAGGGGTGGCTCTGCGCGTGCGCCGGCTGAGCAACGGGATCCTGGCCTGCACGACCGGGCGGCCGGGTCCGGTGGTGGTGATGTTCAGCCTGGACGGGACCGGGGAGAAGTGGTCGCATGTTACTCCGCTCTACGAGGGGAAGAGCACGCACTATACGGATTTCATTGAGGTGGAACCCGGAAAGCTGCTGGTCGTGTATGACCGCACCCCGTACGGCTGGAATGCGATTCCTCCCGCCGATGCGGAGGCGAAGAACGTCATCTCCGGGACATTCGTTTCCATACGGAGGAAGTAGTCACTGGGTCGGCGCGGCAACCGCCCGGCCAGCCGCTCCCCTGCCTTCCGCGGAGGCCCTTGCTCATGACCCCTCAACTGCTTTTGTTCTCCTGGCATCAGGCGTGCTGGCTCGGGCTCCCGCGCCGGCGTGGCGCAAATGAAAATCAAAGGGCAAGAGAGAAAGCCGCGCGTCCAGAATGGTTGCCAAAGAGAAGGGGAATTAAGGACATTTTGTCATGAAAGTGAGGCGTCTTGGCTCATCGTGTGGCACCTTTTCGCCCCTTTTCGCCCCTTATCCCACTTTGCACCCAGGGGCATCGGTTTTTTGAGGGTAAGGAATTTTGGGCCGGGGCCACGAGGGTCAAGAATGGATCGACCCCTGGCGGAACTCCATCCAACCTCCGCACCTGCGACCTAACTTCCCTCGTGTGCCTGGAAGACTACCTTGCCCATCGGGAGGATGTATGGATCGTCGCCGGTTTCTCAGAGGTGTGAGCCAGTACGGCGTAAGCGCGGGCGTCGCGGGATGTGGGTTTGATTACACCGCCACCCCGGCGTTAGGGGACAGCCAGAAGACCGGCAGCGGGGCGTTGTATTCGCCGGTCATCTCGCTTGACGGCGGGTGGTCAGTGGTCGCCGACCCGCAGAATATAGGTCGTGGACAGGAGTGGTTCCGCCGAGTGGCCGCAGGGGCCAAGCCGGCTTTTGTCCCTGGAATCATCCAGCAAGTATTTCCGGGGTACTGGGGCGTCGCCTGGTATTGGCGCGAGATCACACCGGTCGCCAACCCGTACCGGCAGGGACGTTATCTGCTGAAATTTGGCGCCGTGGATTATCTCGCCGAAGTCTGGGTGAATGGTACGCACATCGGTGGGCACGAAGGCGGCGACACACCGTTCGTCCTCGATGCGACCGGCAGTATTCGGCCCGGCGCCAATAATTTGCTCGCGGTGCGCGTTCTGGTTCCGGGCAACAAGCCGATCGATGGCATCATTCTTGACGATACTCCCCACCGCAACAAGCAAGTAGATTTTATGCCGGGGAGCGGATATGACAGCGGCGGCATTACCCAACCGGTAGAGCTTATCCTTACGCCCGCGGTGCGGATTGATGATATTCACCTCCGGCCGGACTGGAAGACCGGCAAGATCGAAGTTCAGGCGAGCATCAACAACGCCTCGGGGAAAGCAGCCAGCGGGCGTATTCATCTTGAAATCGCCATCGCCCCCAGCGGGCAGACGGTATTGGCCAAGACGCTCGACCACGACCTGAATCCCGACCACAGTGTCGCCGAGGCAGAACTGCAAGTGGAAGATCACCACCAGTGGGATTTGCGCGACCCTTTCCTTTATCGCGTCACCGCCCGGGTCGAAATCCCCGGCGAGGATGGCTTTCATGAGGTCTCGGCGCACTGCGGCTTTCGTGATTTTCGTGTTACCAACGGCTATTTCCGGCTGAATAACCAGCGCCTCTTCCTCCGCAGCACGCATACGGGAAATCACTGCCCCTGGGGCCAGGTATGGCCTCCGCCGGGATACCCGGACCTTCTCCGTCTGGATCTCGTTCACGCCAAGTCGGTGGGGTACAACTGTATTCGCGCCATCTCAGGATTATTGCTGCCCTATCAGATCGAGTTGTGTGACGAACTGGGATTGCTGGTCTACGAGGAATCGTATGCCGCCTGGGTACTGGGCGATTCGCCGAAGATGAAAGCCCGATATGAATTGTCGGTTCGCGAGATGATATTGCGGGATCGCAATCATCCCTCTCTCGCCATGTGGGGGATGCTCAATGAGACCTTCGACGGCCCGGTGTTCCGCGAAGCCGTCTCTGCTCTGAGCTTGGTGCGCTCTCTTGACCCGGCGCGGCTCGTCCTGCTCTCCAGTGGCCGGTGGGACGGTCACCGGGCTATCGGATCGGTGAGTAATCCTGGCAGTCCGGAGTGGGAGGATGTCTGGGCGAAAGAGGCTCCAGGATCCGGGACGGTGCCGGTTCTCCAGGATACGAAGGCGCATTGGTCGCACGACGTAGGCGGGTATGTTGAATCCATGGGTGACGTCCACTTCTACCCGGAGGAACCGGAAACGCCCGAGGTCAACGCCATGCTTCGCACGGTGGACCAGGACACCAAGCCCTTTTTTATCTCGGAAACCGGCATCGGCAGCTTGTTTAATTGCATCCACGAATTGCGCTACTACGAACAGGCCCGAATCCCACCGGACGCGGAAGATTACGGTTTGCTGAAATCGATGTCCGATCGGCTGACGGCCGACTGGAACCGCTGGGGCATGGATAGCGTGTACCCTTTTCCGGAGTGCTTGTTGCACGAAAGCCAAGTGGCGATGGCTCGCCATCGTTTGTTTGTGTTCAACAACATTCGCTCGAACCCCAAGATCTGTGGTTACAACCTCACCGGGATGCTCGACCACGGTTTCACCGGTGAAGGCATTTGGCGATTCTGGCGTGATTACAAGCCGGGAGTCATGGATGCTGTCCAGGATGGCTGGGCGCCAGTGCGATGGTGCCTGTTCGCCAATCCCACGCACACTTACGTGGGACGTCCGGTTAAGCTCGAAGCCGTGCTAGCGAACGAGGACGTTCTGCGTCCCGGCAGTTATGCCGCGCGATTTCGGGTATGGGGACCGGAGGGTATCGCCTGGGACCGGCAGGCAAGCATCACGATTCCCGAGGTGAGAGCCGGTGAAGACGCGCCGCTGGCGGTCCCAGTGTTGTCAGAGGACGTGATCATCAAGGGTCCGGCCGGCGCTTACAAACTCGTTCCTTACATCGAACGGGGCGCCGCTCCACCTGAGGCTTCCTGGGAGTTTTACCTTACGGATCCGGCTTCGCTCCCACGTTTGGACCAAAGCATTCGATTGTGGGGAATTCCGGGCAGTGTGGAAGCCTGGCTCAAGTCTCACGGGGCATCCACGGAAGTATTCGGCGGCGCTGCGCCGGATCGGCGGGAGCTGATTCTGGTGGGAGATCTGGCCGAGAAGGGAGGCGCGCAGGACTGGAAAGAGCTGGCGAGGCGCATGGCATTGGGGAGTTCCGTAGTTTTCTTGTCTCCGCTGGCTTTCAAGCAAGGCAACGACAGCACGGCTTGGTTGCCCCTTGCCGAAAAGGGGCGGATCTACCGTTTTCACGACTGGCTTTATCATAAAGAGTGCGTGGCAAAGGCACATCCGATTTTTGCGGGACTCCAGTCAAGGGCGATGTTGGACTGGTATTACTATGGCCCCATGATTCCCCATTACCTGTTTGAAAGCCAGCATACGCCTGCTGACGGCGCGCTAGCAGCGGCCTTCGCCACCGGCTACAACACCCCTGGTGGCTACGCCTCCGGGATTCTCACCGGCTCATACAAGTTTGGCGCCGGGCGGTTCATCGTCAACACCTTCCCGATCCTTGAGAACCTCGACATTCACCCGGCGGCTGACCGCATGCTGCTCAATCTCGTTCGCCACGCTGGCGAGGACATTGGAGGCCCCTTAGCTTTGTTGCCAGCCGACTTTGACCAGCAACTAAAGGTAATTGGGTATTTTAAGTAACAAGCCGGTCGCCACCAGGCCTCGTTCCTGAATGGGATATGTGCGGTGAGGAGGACCTCGGTACCCCTGAGAATACAACATGCGGAGATGCGGTGTCGGCGGAGGGTCTGTTGAGCATAGAGGGCACGGTGGTCATGGCAGTTGGCTCGCCTCTCTGCAACTGGGGGCGGTAGCGGCGAGAGTGCATCAACGTCCGGTGATGACGGAGCCCAATTTTGACTTTTGCGCTTTGCGCTCTGCATTTTGACTTTCTCTTGCACTTATACCGCGCCGACAATCCTTTCCGGCTGACTTGCTCAATGGAGTCATTCCCCCACTTCGTGAGTGGTCGTTACCTCACCGATGGATCTCCTAACTCTTCCGGAAGACGAGTTCCGAGCCTTTGGCGAACACGCCGATCTTGTCGCCGGCGCGCACTTGGCCGGTGGCCATCAGGCGATAGAGAGGGTCCTGGAACTCGCACGCCAGGGTGTGCTGGAGGTGCGCAGCCCCGTATTCCGTATCGCACCCATGATGGAGGAGCAGCGATTTGGCGCCGGAGGTGAACTCAACCTGAAAGGGGGTGGTGGGATGCTGGAGGAAAACCCGGCTGGCCTTGGCGAGTTCGAGGTCCAGGATTTTCTTCAGGTCCGCGGGGCGAAGCGGGTGGTAAACAATCGTTTCCTCGATGCGGCGCAGAAACTCCGGCGGGAAGTGGCGCTTGAGCGCGCGCAAAGACACGCTTTGGAAGTGCCGCGCTTTGGCCTCCTCCTCGTCCAACTGCGGGATGAAGCCCGAGGGCGCGGTGGCGCGCAGACTTTCCTTGGAGCCGATGTTGCTGGTGAAGAAGAAGAGGCAAGAGGAAAAGTCCACGTGCCGGTTGCGTCCATCGTTCATCTCGGCGCGGTCCAACACGCCCAGGAGCAGGGAATAGAGCGAGTGGTGGGCCTTTTCAATTTCGTCGAAGAGAATCAGCGTATAGGGGAACTCGGGGGTGCGGAAACGCTCAAGGTTTTCGCGGGTGAAGACGGGTTCCGTGTCGGCGTGGCCGATGTAACCGGGCGGCGCGCCCACGAGGCGGGCGATTTCGTGCTGCTGCTGGTATTCGGCGCAATTGATCTTGAGCAGGGCGCCGGGGCTGCCGAGCAAGACTTCTGCCAGCGCCTCCACGGAATGAGTTTTCCCGCAGCCGGGGGGCCCGAGCAGGAGCACGGAGCCCATGGTCCGGCGCGGCTGCCGGGCCTGCACTTCGATGCGCTGAAGAAGGCGGAGGATCGAATCGGTGGCTTGGGGTTGGCCGACCACATTGGCGGTCCAGCGCCGCGCGACGTGTTCGAGCCAGGAACTTCTCGCGGTGGGCCGCAAGGTGATCCATTCTTTGGGTTCGTGTTGGACGCCTACGCTGGTCTGCATGGCGCTCCTCTCTCTTTGCACATCCAGTTATGCCCCGCCGGTTAAAATCGCGGCGGTTTAGCGCTCACCCCTTTTCATCGGCGGTTTGGGCGACAAACATGAGAATTCCTGAATGGGCGCGGGAAGCACCGACTTCCATCGCGAACGTCTGCGTCGAGGATACGCCCAGCCCGGCCAAATGCTGCTTGACACGGTCTGATTTTTTGCAATAATTCTCACCTTATGAAAACCTTTGAGATCGCGCCCAACCCGGCCACGGCCTACACGGTAAAGTCGCTGGTTAAAGCGCTGAATATTTTGGAAGTGTTGGCGGAGGAGGAGCCGCCTTACACGCTTACCCAGCTCAGCCGGCGGCTGCACCTGCACGTGAGTACGGTGCACCGGTTGCTGGTCAACCTGGTGCGGCACGGATTTGTGGAAGAGGATACGATTTCGGGAGGCTACCAGCTCAGCTACCGCGTCCTGCGCATGGGCTTGCGAGTTCTTGACCGCCTGGATTTTCGGCGCGCGGCGCAACCGTTGCTGCGCGACCTTAATCTGCGCACCAAGGAAACCGTACACTTGGCGATTTTGCAGGAAGACGCGGGCGATCTCCATCGAGAAGTTTGACAGCCCCCAGCCCGTGGGTTTGGACGCCCGCTTGGGCGGGGTGATGCCCCTCCACTGTACGGGAGTGGGGAAGACGTTGCTGGCCTATCAAGGCGAGGAGCTGCTGAACCAAATTGCCCAGTCGCCGGGTCTCACGCGCATGACCGCGCATACCATTACGGGGCTGCCGCAACTGCGCAGGGAGTTGGAGCGGATTCGCGAGCAGGGCTACGCGCTCGACCAGGAAGAAGCGGTGGAGGGATTAAGTTGTGTGGCGGGGCCGGTGTTCAATCACGCGGGGCAAATTGTGGCGGCGTTCAGCGTGGCGGGGCCGGCAACGCGCTTGACGCCGGCGCGCGTCCCCGAAATCGCCCAACTGGTGCGGGAGACCAGCCAGCAAATCTCCTTCCGGCTCGGCTATCGCAGCGACCTGCGGCCTCTGGCCGGTCCCCCGGGGGGCAACCTGCGGGCGGAGCGAGGGGTGACGAGCGGGCGGGCCGGGAACGGCGGGTAGCCGGGGCGGGCAAAACCGAGCGGGGCAAATCTAGACTGGAAAAGTTGGAACGGAACTCGCTAACCGCGTATTCCGCCACCCGTCCTAATTGGCGGCGGCGGCGACGGCGGCGGGCCCGAGGGGCTTGGGTGCGAAGTAACCGGGGCGAGTGCGCACCACCAACTTGTTCTTGCTTCGAGGCTGGAAGGCGTCCACGCGGATGTTACGGAACGTTCCATCCTTCTTGAGGTTGCTGGGGCGATAGACCAGAGTGTACTGGTTGCGGATGTCGCGGGCGATCTGGCGGCAAGTGCTCTCCACCTCGTCGAGTGACTTTGGAAAGTAGGGTTCTCCTCCGGTCGCCTCGGCAAGCTCCTTGAGGACTTTGGCGGCGCGATGAGCTTCGCCGCCGCGGATTTTGAAGAGGCTGCTGGTTTCGTCCGAGCCCAGCAAGCCGATGGTATAAATGACGGCCGTGGATTTCTGGGCCTTGTCCATGAGTTCTTCCAAGGTATAGCGGCTGGCATTGTCCTCGCCATCGGTGATCACCAAAAGAACCTTCTTGTCGCGATTGCCCAGTTTGAGGTGATCCAGCGAAGCGATAACCGCGTCGCGTAGCGCGGTGCCGCCGCGGGAATCAATCTTATCGAGCGCTGACTTCAGGTCCTCGATCGTGGTGGCGAAGTCCCCGGGAGTATCGAGGTAATATACGTCGTTAAAATTCACCACGAAGACCTGATCCTGGGGGTTGGAAGTCTTGGCGAAAATAAGCGCCGCCGCGTTCACCGCCTGACGCTTGTCGCGCATGCTGCCGCTGTCGTCGATGACGATGCCCATGGTAACGGGGACATCGGCATGAGAGAAGTGGGTGAGGGTCTGGGGCGCTCCGTCCTCATAGACATGGAAGTCGTCCTGCTTGAGATCGTTGACGATGTGCCCCCTCTTGTCGAGCACCGTGGCGTGCAGGACAACCTCGTTGACGTCCACGCTGATGGTGTATTCCTTGCCTTTTCTGTCCACGGGAGGCGCTTGGGGATTCGCCGGCTGCGGGTGTTTGCGCGCCCAGGGCGAGGAGTGGACACAGGAGGAGGGCAAGGAATCCACTCCGGACGAGCAGGTTTCGGCAGTGACGATTATTGAGTCGGTGCATAGTAGCCAGTTCGAGCGTAAACCTGAAGAGGCGGCAACCCTTTGGGCGGGTTCAGCTTGACCCTGATGCGCCGCCAACGGCCGTCTCGAATCAGATTCGAAGGTTTATAGCCCAGCACGTATTGGTTGCGCAATTCGATGGAGATTTTCTCGGCAATATCGGGCATTTCATTGGTATTTTCCACGCTGAACAGGCGGCCGCCCGAAACTTCCGCCAACTCCGCGAGCAAACCGGGGCCGCCCGCTTCCTCGGGCGTGCGCGTCCTGCCCGCCAAAGGCTCGAAATATACCCACCGCGTAAATCTGAACGTCGGACTCCTTTACGGCGCGCTTGATGTCATTCTCCGTATAGCGGCTGTGGTTGTCACCCCCATCCGAGATCACCAGGAGCGCGCGACGGTTGGTGGTGGCCTTCTTCATTTCACTCAAGCCCAGATATATTGCGTCCAGGAGCGCCGTCCTCCCGCCCGATTTTACCGTGATCAGCCGGTCTTGCAAGTTCTCGTACTTGGCCGTGAATCCCGAAATCAGGTCCGCCCGGTCCGAAAAGCTGACGAGCATAAACTCATCCTGGGGGTTGGATGTCTTGAAGAACTGAAGGGCTGCTTCCTTGGACTTCTGGATTTTATCGCCCATCGAGCCGCTGCAATCGAAAATCAATCCCACCGAGATGGGGGCGTCTTCCGTCGAGAAGGCAATAATTTTCTGCTCCACCTTTTCATCATAGACCTGGAAGTTCTCCTGGTCGAGGCCGGTTACGATCCGGTCGAAGGGATCGGTGACGGTCACGTTTACGACCACCAGGTTGACATCGACCTGAAGGGGAGCGACATGAACGGGAGGATTGCGAACGGTGACGTGAGCGCCCGCATGGTCATCGGGCGGCGCGGAAGTGGACTTCTGGTCCTCCGGGCCGCACCACACCCCTATTGCCACACAACCTGCCACGGCAATTGCTGCTAACCCCAGCAGGACAACGCGGCGCAGTGAAAGAGCTGTCATGTCAGCAGCCCTCTTGGGAAAGGACCCGAGCCGCAACCCGCCCACATTGCGGGTGCAGCTCCTCATTCCAGTCTTACTCCTGAGAAGATTCTAACACACTTCCTCGGGGGTTGTTACGACGTGCGAGCAGAGGTCTGGCGTTTTTACAGAATGATTACAAACCGGTCGGCACTTCAAGGCCCAAGCGCATCTTTTACTTGACCGACGTCACGGCCTGGGGCAGTTTTTCGCTGTTTGTGAGTGAAAATCGATCTGGTTTCCACCCGAGAGCAAGAAGCGGGGCAAGAGATTTGCCATTGACGGGCGGGGCGAACTGACGGATACTTGTCCGTACCGATTCCTTCCGTCCAATCGTTGACTTCGGTACATGTGGATATCTTAGTTGGCTGCGTTGGCAAAGCATAACGCAGGCCGCACACCATGTTTACTTACCGGATCGTCAATCCGAACACACAATTTGGGGAGGCGTATGGGTGCCAAATACATCTTTGTTACCGGCGGTGTAGTCAGCTCATTGGGAAAGGGGTTGGCCTCGGCGTCGATGGGCGCTTTGCTGGAGGCCCGCGGGCTCAAGGTTTCGCTGCTGAAGTTTGATCCCTATCTGAACGTCGATCCCGGCACCATGAGCCCGTTTCAACACGGCGAGGTTTTCGTGACCGATGACGGGGCCGAAACCGACCTCGATCTGGGGCACTACGAACGCTTTACCCGCGTCCGCATGCTCCGCGACAACAACTGCACCGCCGGCCGCATCTACGAAACCATCATCAGCAAAGAGCGGCGCGGCGACTACCTGGGCAAAACGGTGCAGGTCATTCCCCATGTCACCAACGAAATCAAGGGGGCCATCCGCAAGGTGGCGACCGATGTGGATGTGGTGATTGTGGAAGTGGGCGGCACGGTGGGCGACATCGAATCGCTGCCGTTTCTGGAGGCGATTCGCCAAATGCGTCTGGAACAGGGGCGCGACAACGTGGTGTTCGTTCACCTCACCCTGATTCCTTTCATCGGCGCCGCCGGCGAACTCAAGACCAAGCCGACGCAACATTCCGTCAAGGAGTTGCGCGAAATCGGTATCCAGCCGGATATCCTGCTGTGCCGGACGGACCACTTCCTGTCTCCGGAGATCAAGGCCAAGATCGCGCTGTTCTGCAGCGTTCCGGAAGAAGCCGTCATCACCGCCAAAGACGTGGAAAATATCTATGAAGTTCCCCTACAGCTCGCCCATGAGGGGCTGGACACGCAGATTCAGCGCTGCTTGAAGCTGGAAACGCGCGAGCGCAACATGCAGCCCTGGATGGATCTGGTGGAAAAAATCCGCCATCCCCTGGATGAGGTCAACATTGGAATTGTGGGCAAGTATGTGGGCTACCAGGATTCCTACAAGAGTCTTAATGAAGCGCTTTTCCATGGCGGCATTGCGCGCCGGGTGAAAGTGAACATCTCCTGGGTGGAGGCGGAAGGTCTGGAAGGCGAGGCGTGCGCGGAGCAGTTGCGCGACTTGGATGGCATTCTGGTGCCGGGCGGGTTCGGCCGGCGCGGAATCCTGGGAATGTTGAAGGGAATCGAATATGCCCGCACCCGCAAGGTTCCTTATTTTGGGATTTGCCTGGGCATGCAATGCGCGGTCATCGAATACGCCCGCAATGTGTGCGGCCTTAAGGGGGCGGACAGCTCGGAGTTTGATCCCTCCACACCCCATCGGGTGATTTACAAATTGCGGGAATTGCGCGGCATTGACGAGCTGGGCGGGACGATGCGCTTGGGCGCGTGGACCGCGCGCTTGAAGCCCGGCTCCTTCGCTCACCAAGCCTATGGCTCACTCGAAATCTCCGAGCGCCACCGCCACCGCTATGAGTTTAACCGCGAGTACGAAGAAACCCTGGTGGCGAACGGATTGCAATTGACCGGGATGACGCCCGATGGCACCTATGTGGAGATTGTGGAAATTCGCGACCATCCCTGGTTCCTGGGTTGCCAGTTCCATCCGGAATTCAAGTCCCGGCCCCTGGAACCGCATCCGCTGTTCACCGCGTTCATCAGCGCCGCGCACGAATACCGGCTTGAACGGTTGAAATCGCGGAGCGGGAGCGCGCCGGCGGAGTCCCCATCCCGGCTTACTTCCATGGGAGCCGGGGGAGGCGGAGTGGCCGTTAAGGAAGCCGGCGCTTCGAATTCCTGATTTGCGAGAATAAGCCCATGAGCGGCGTGATGCGAATTGGTGAGCTTGAATTCGGAGCAGGGAAGCCGCTGGCGGTGATCGCCGGTCCCTGTGTTATTGAAAGCGAACGTCACGCCCTTAAGATGGCGGGCCGCCTGGCGGCAGCTACGCGTGAACTCGGCGTTCCTTATATCTTTAAGGCGTCGTTCGATAAGGCCAATCGAACCTCACTCGATTCCTATCGCGGGCCGGGCCTCGAGCGCGGGCTCGCGATCCTGGCGCGAATCAAACGGGAGCTTGGCGTTCTCATCCTCACGGACGTTCACGAGGCGGGGCAGGTGGGGCCGGCGGCGGAGGTCTGCGATATCCTCCAGATTCCTGCCTTTCTCTCTCGCCAGACGGATTTGCTGCTCGCTGTTGGCCGTTCCGGCGCCGTCGTGAACATCAAGAAGGGCCAATTCCTTTCGCCCTGGGACATGCGGCACGCCATCGAGAAAGTCCGGAGTACAGGCAATAACCGCATTTTCGTGACCGAACGCGGGGCGAGCTTCGGGTATAACAATCTGGTCGTGGATATGCGGGGCCTGGCGGTGATGAAAGAGTTTGGCGTTCCCGTGATCCTCGACGTCACCCACTCGCTACAACTTCCGGGTGGAGAGGGCAGTCGCAGCGGCGGCCAACCGCAGTACATTGAAACGCTGGCGCGCGCGGGCGTGGCGGCAGGAGTGGATGGCGTCTTCATGGAAGTTCACGACAAACCCTCTCGGGCGCTTTCCGATGGGGCGAACTCCCTCGACTTGCGGCGCTTCAAACCGCTCGTGGCGCGGCTGCGAGACTTGGCGGAGTTCGTGCGAAAGCTGGGACACGACAGTAAATAGTACGCACTCGGCAGTGGGCAGGAGGTATTAGGCGGAAGGTGCGATCAGCCACGGGCCGCAAGGGCGTTCACTTTTGGCCTTGGCCTTTTGACTTTCTCGTGCGGCTTCGCCGCCCGGCGCTACCTGCCGCACTCCCTCAGCGTATCGAGTATCACCGTCACGCTTCTTTCAATGTGCTCCCTGGGAATGTCTTCGGTTACCCCCATCAGGAATCCCTTCCGGTCACCAGCCTGCCGAACAATCTCCCGCGTGGCTTCTCGGATGGTTTCCTCGGGCTGAACATGCAGGCTGGAAGGGAAATTGATCCAGAGGCGCTTTCCTGGCCACGCTGCTCGCGCCTCGGCCACTGAGACATTGCAATCCGGCGGCGGGGTGAACGCTTCCACGAAATCCAGCTTGCTGTTTCGAACCACATCCAAGATCAGCCGGTTGTTGGCGTCCAGGTGGACTCCAATCTTCTTACCCCGCTCGTGAAGCCGGTCGGCAAAGGCATTCCAGCAGGGGCAGACAATGTCTCGCACCCGGTTCGGCCCCAGCACCTCCGGCACAACATTTCCGCCATACAACACGTAATCTGCCGGGCTTGCGGCCACCACCTCGTACATCATTTTGTGATTCTCGGCCAACGCGTCCTGTAGTTCCATGACGGCATCGAGGTTGTCCGCCACCTCATAACAGAACCGCTCCTGCCCCAGCCAGGTGATCTCGACGTCGAGCAGCGGTTCATAGCAGGTTTCCGTGATCACCTTGCCGGCATTGCCGATCTTTACGCGCTCGGCCAGGAACTTGTCATAGGTTGGCTCATAGCGGGCATCCTCGACGATGAACTTGGCCGCGCGGTAGTCGTCGCGCTTCTTAATGGGATGTTCTACCGGCGTCATGGCCAGAGCGGCGGTCCGGTACAACGAGGTCAATGTGCCGACCGGCGTCTCGTAGATTGTCCGCACGTCGCCGTCGTTTTCCTTGATTTCCTTTACCTGCACGTTGGGAGTGAATCTCCGGTAGACGGTTCGGCGGGCGGAAATGGCCATACCCTTGGCTTGAAGGGGCGCGGGGTCAAATCCCCTGGGAAAGAGTACATCGTAGAACGTAAACGGCACACAGCCCGGCGCGCCGCCGGCCAAGGCAAGTTCAATTTCCTCTCGGAGATTCCTCATTGCAGGGTCCCTTCCGCATCAGGATTGATAACCTTTCCGCCCGCGGCTGACAACATACATCTTACCCCCCACGCATTGCAAATGGTCCGAAAGTTCGTAAATAGGTAATAGTACTTTGAGGATGTCGCGAAAAGATGAAAGCCGCAGAGTAGTTCCAAAAAGCGGAACAACTCTGCTACCCGCTTAAGAACTGCAGACTTTAGGATAGGCTATGGCCGCCACCGTGCGGGGTGGGGAGCGGCGAACTATGTCGGGGTGAAATCGCGCACCCTAGTGACTCGTCAGTAAGCGGTAGGCAGAACGCAGTCAGCACTACGCTGTCGGCAGTAAGGACAGGACAAGGCGTGCGCACACTGGGCAGACCTGATCGCTGACCACTCGCCACTATTCACTGCCCTAAGGCGATTATCTATTTCAAAAGACAGGCAGTTAGCGCCAGGCCGCAATAAACCCGAGGAGAGAGCCAAGAATTCAAGTTATTGAAAATAGGTGAGTTACACCAATCGAGCAAAAAAATTGAGCAAAGGCCGCACGGAGGCGATTATGTTTATGAAAAAGCAGGTAGTTAGAGCACAATGGGGAGAAATCTTTTGAAGGAGGCAAAAAACCAAGTTATTGAAAAAAGGGAAGTTATCCTGATGCGGCTCCGAGGGAAAGCCGGAACCCAAAAAAATGTTAAAAATGAAGGATGACCCGACTATCTACATGAAAACAGGTGCGAGAATGGACAAACTGTCGGACAGTCAACCTCGTTTTTCGACCTCAAATGCGCAGCGTACCACGCCGCCACGCGCGGAAAGATTGGTCTCGCTCGATGCGCTGCGCGGCTTCGACATGTTTTGGATTACCGGCGGCACCTCGATCTTGTTCGGGTTGGGGAAGGTCATCCAGCGCCCCTTTTTCGACAAGTTCCTCGAACAATTCGACCACGTGCCATGGCAGGGCCTGCATCTCTATGATCTCATCTGGCCGCTCTTTATGTTCATCATGGGGGCAGCCATCCCGCTGGGCGTGGCGAAACGGCGAGCCAGGGGCGAGAGTGACCGCACCCTGCTGCTCCATGCCGTCTGGCGGGCCATCGTCATGTTCTGCCTGGGAACGGTTACGCAGGGAAATCTCCTCCTGTTCGATTGGTCGCAATTCCGTCCGTGTTACAGCGTGCTGCACGGACTCGCCGCGGGCTATTTGGTGGCGACCATCGTGGCTTTGAAAGTGAAGCCGAAATGGCATGCGGCCACCATCGCCGCTCTGCTTCTTGCCTATTGGGCCATGGTGATGCTGATCCCCGTGCCCGGGGTCGGCGCGGGAGTCCTGACTCCGCGAGGCAACCTGCCGACTTACGTGGACCAGCTTATTCTCGGCCACTTGCATTATGGCAAGAATACCTGGTTCCTGAGCTATCCGGGTTTCGGCGCCTCCGTGTTGCTGGGCGTGCTGGCCGGGCAGATGCTGATGTCGGATCTTGCGCCAATGAACAAGGTCTATCGCCTGCTGGCCGCGGGCGCGGTGAGCCTGGCGGGAGGACTCGTCTGGAGTCTGTCGTTTCCCGTGATCAAGCTGATGTGGACAAGTTCCTACGTGCTGATCTCCGGCGGCGTGAGCTTTATGGCCTTGGCGCTCTTCTACTGGATCATCGACGTGCTCGGCTATAAGAAGTGGGCCTTCGGTTTATCGTCATTGGCATGAATTCCATTGCGGTTTACGTGGCCACCGAAATCTTTGATTTCCGGCACGTGGGCAATATCTTCGTGGGACACCTGCTGCCGCTGATCGGGCGTTGGGCGGAATTCGTCGAGGCCAGCGCGGCATTTGCCGTCGTCTGGTTGATTCTCTATTGGATGTATCGCAAAAAGGAATTCATCAGGATATGATGGCGGGGCCCAAGCTGCAAAATCAGACACGGCTCTCGATTTGACGAGGTGGACAAATCGCGCTATTTTGCTATTGACAATCGTTGCGACGATTCCGGCGGCCCATCGACCTTCCCCTATGGCGTTCACGATTCGCGGCATGAAAATTCGTAACCAGATCCTTCTGGTAACCCTTCCCCCTTTGTTTGTCTTGCTTTGCGCGGTGGGGCTGGCCTTCTATGCGTACCGGAGCGTCATCAACGCCGAGCGATCGGCGTCGCAGTCCAAAGAAAGCGTGGTCCGACTTGAGTCCTTCCTCCAACATGCCACCGAAGCTTACATGCACGTCCGTGGGTACGCCTCCAACCACCGAAACGAGTCGCTTGCCTATTACGATAAGGCGGTGGCGGATGGCCTGACAGATGTCAATGCGCTGAACGACCTGGAAGCGGCAGACCCAGGACGGGCAGAAGAGGTTACTCGAATTCGAGCGGAATTCGACCTGATGCAAAAGCAGTGGGCTTTGCCGACGATTGAGAAAGTGCGCTCGGGAGAGCAATTGGATGCCAACGCGACCATGTTGGACGGCCAGACGCGGTATTCCTCGATCCGAACCAAGGTGTTGAAGCTGCAAAAGGAGAATGAGGGGCAGAATCAGGACGAAATATCGGGTGCGGAGAAGGTGATCCGGCGAATGCTGGTGGTGGGCGTCAGCCTGGCCGTGCTCCTGGCCGGCATCCTGGTTTTCTTGACGGGGGTGGTGACGCGCCTGATTGTGGCTCCGGTACTGCAACTCGTCCGCGCTTCCGAGCAGGTGGGGCGTGGCGATTTTGCACCGGTCTCTGCCCCCCGTGGTCAACAACGAATTTGGTGTCCTTTCCCGCAGCTTTTCCCAGATGACCACCGCCCTGCGGCGCGAGCGGGAGGAAATGGCCTCCTTGAACTCGGTTTTCCGAGGCGGTCACCCAGTGCACCTCGGAAATGGAGGTTTACGACCTGCTTCTGCATTCCTTGAAAGAGCGGTTCCAGCCGGTGCAAGTCATCATCTTCAAACTAAACCAGGCGGAGAATTTCCTGGAGGCTGCGGCCACCCTTGTACCGCTCCCCAAGCGAGGTGGGAGCTTGGCCGGTGATCGAGGAACCGCACAATTGCAAAGCGGTGCGCACCGGGCGCTCCTTCGTGGTGAACGACGTGCGGGTTCAGCCGCTCTGCCCCTCCAAGTTCGTGCTGCCGTCGGAAGGAAGCTACTATTGCGGACCCCTGATCGCCGGCGGCATCATCATCGGCTCCGTCCGCATGGAGGCGGCCAGGGATCTTTGGACCCCCGAACGCCGGCGCTTGCTGGAGAGTTATCTGAGCGGCGCGGCCTCGGCGCTTTCCAACCTGCGCCTGCTCGAAAGGATGAAGCAACAAGCCAACATCGACATGCTGACCGGGCTTTATAATCGCCGTTTTCTGGAGGATTACGCCCGCAAGCTTTTTGCCATCGCCCGGCGGCGCGAACAACCCGTGGGGTTCATCATGATGGACCTGGACCACTTCAAAGAGCTTCAACGACGCTTACGGACATGAAACCGGCGATCGCATCCTGCGCCACTTTGCCAAGACGGTTACCGCCTCGATGCGCGAAACCAACCTTAGCCGCCCGATACGGAGGAGAGGAATTCGTTGTCGTCTTGCCCGATACCGGCATGCGCAATCCTGCGCCCTGGTGGCCGAGCGCATCCGCAAGGCAGTGATGACGATGGTGGTGCCTTCCAACGCGGAAAGCCCCTGCCTCAGCTCACGGTGAGTATGGGAGTCGCGGCTTTCCCTGAACATGGCCATACCCTGGAGGAGGTCATCCAGGCTTCCGATAAGGCTCTCTACGAATCCAAGCGCACTGGGACGCAATCCGTGTGACTGCTCGGTCACCGCATTCCGGATAGTGGCCGTGCGCAGCTAGTCCCGTAAGCGACGCGCGCTCGATGCTGTGCTATCATCCTTGCCCTCAAGGCGCTTCCCCCGGCATGGGGAAGCAGTCCGTTGGGGGCCAGATAACGAAGACCCTGAGCAATTACCCCCGGAGCGTGCCGCAGAACCCCTGCTCCGAGAACTGCGACAAAATCACATGGCAAAATATTCTCGAGAATTGCTGGCCCGCGCCAAAGAAGATCAAGTTGCTGCTGATGGATGTGGACGGAGTCATGACCGACGGGAAATTCTATTACGTGCCCCTGCCCGGCGGCGGCATGCTTGAAACCAAATGTTTTGACTCCCGCGATGGCTTGGGTCTTCGCCTGGCCCACCATGCCGGCCTTAAAACCGGCATCATTACCGGGACGCGGTTCGCCGGTGATCGAAGCCCGCGTCAAGGATCTGGGAATCCATTTCCTTCAGCAAAATGCCCTGGAAAAGATCGAGCCCTACGAGAGGATTTGCAACGCCGCCCAGGTGGAGGACGCCGAGGTCTGCTACGTGGGCGACGACCTTACGGATCTGCCTTTGCTCACCCGCGTCGGCTTGGGCGTCTCGGTGGCCAACGGCGACGATCTGGTGCGCAAACACGCCCACTTTTGCACGCGCGCGTGGGCGGCAGCGGCGCCGTGCGCGAAGCCATCGAACTGATTCTGACGGCGCAAGGGAAGTGGGACGCGATCCTGAAATCCTATCTCCATGGCGACCGCGCCATAAACCTTCAACACGCGCACGAAACCGACCAAAGTTATCCTCGGCGCCCCGAAGGCCCGCAGCGGACAGCTCGCGGGGGCGACCTTCCTAAGTCATCGAAGTGATTTTCTAAATGCTTCGGCTTTGTGAGGGCTTCTCAGCGGGGTCTTCCTTCGCCCCTCCCTCACCCTCTCGCCAAATAAGAAAACGCAATAACCTCTTCCTGGGTAAATGGTTGGCCACGAACGGCCTTCTTTGAATTCTCTAATCATTATCTAATATTAAATGTATTGACGATACGATTAGATAATTTTAAGATAATGACGGTTCAGAGTTTCGACGCACAGGTTGTGGCAACCCATCCCCTACAGAGGGAGTCGCTGAATTCCAGCGCGGTGGGGTTTCCATTGATCTCACCCAACCTGCTTTGAAATCCGCGTGGTGTTTCCTGCCGGGCACCCGACGCTAAACCAACCCGGGGAAGCTACCATGGGACGCGAAGTCCAAGACCACATCCAATCCTTCATTCGTTCTGTCTTTGGCCGGTTGACCACGGTCATGCCAAAAAGCGTGGGCGCTCGACCGGCGGTTTGGGCTGTGGTAGCCCTGGCCGTGCTTACGCACTTGCCGGTCCGCTCCGCTTGTGCTCAGGGGTACATGTTCGGCCGGGCTAATTTCCCGGTGGGAAGCACGGGCCCTGGTCCAGCCTCCGTCGCCGCGGGAGATTTCAACGGGGATGGAATGGTTGACCTTGCCATCGTGCAGTCCAGCCGTAACAGCGTCGCCATCCTGTTGGGCAAGGCGGATGGCGCCCTCTCACCCACCGTGTTTTATCCAACGGGAGCCCAGCCCGTGGCGGTTGCGGTAGGCGACTTTAACGGTGATGGGCGGCAGGACCTGGCCATTGCCAACCAGAATTGCGCTACATCTAGCTTGGGGGCCAACGGGTCGGTTTCCATCTTGCTGGGCAATGGGGATGGGACATTCCAGCCCGAGATCGTCGTCGCCTCCGGAACGCAGCCTTTGTCGATAGCGATGGGGGACTTGAACAACGACGGCAAGCTGGACCTGGTGATCGCCAACGGAGCGCTAAACTCGATTGCGGTCTTTCTAGGGGATGGCGACGGGACCTTTAAGGAGTTCGGGGCTTACAGCACTCCCGGGGCAGCGACGTCCGTAGCCTTGGGTGACTTCAATCGGGATGGCAACATCGACCTGGCGGTAGGGGGTTCCAGCGGTGCGGTTTCGATCTTTCTGGGGAAGGGCGATGGTACATTTCAACATACTGCTGACCTGCTGGCGCTGGACGGGGTCAATGCCGTAGCCGTGGGCGACTTCAACCATGACGGCACGGCGGACCTGGCGGTAACCTACGCGCAGGAGAATGCCGTTTCGATTTTCCTGGGCGCGGGCGACGGGACTTTTCAACCCCGCGCCGACTTCCTCACCGGATACTATCCCACTGCCTTGGCGGTAAGTGACTTCAATGGCGATGGGCGCTGGATGTCGTGGTGACGAATGGCAGCGACCAGACCTTCTCAGTTCTTTTGGGTAACGGCGACGGCACCTTGCAGGCGGCCCAGAACTTCGCTCTTCCGGCGGAGCCCACGGCGGTTGCAGTCGGAGACTTCAATCGTGACGGCAAGGCCGACTTGGCGATTGTCCTGAGTGAGACGGGCACGGTCTCGATCATTCCCGGCCGAGGAGACGGGACGTTCCCCGGGCCCCAAGCCTACGGAGGTTCGCTGGGGGCATGGGCCATCGCGGCGGGGGATTTCAATGGCGATGGGAAACTGGATCTGGTGACCACCAATCTCCTCGACAACACAATATCAGTATTTACGGGCGCGGGTGACGGCACATTTGAAATTGGCGCCGCAGCCCCCAGCGGGCCCGTGCCCGCGGCGGCGGCCGTAGGAGACTTTAATGGGGACGGTAGGCTGGACTTAGCCGTGGTGAATCAGACGTGTACGTCTCTGCCCTGCGCGAATGGTTCAGTTTCTGTGTTCCTGGGAAATGGGGACGGGACCTTTCAGCCGCGTGTAGACTACACCACCGGCAATATTCCCGTAGCGGTAACGGTGGCGGACTTTAACGGCGATGGCATCCCCGACTTGGCCGTCATGAACAATGGCTTTGGCTATAGCAACAGCGTTTCGCTGTTTCTGGGCAAAGGTGACGGCACGTTTCTCAGCGGTGGCGCGCTCGCCACGGGGACCGGGCCGACGCAGGCCGTGGCCGCCGATTTTGCCGGCAGCGGCGCCATGGATCTGGCGGTGGCCTATGACGCAGGGATATCCATTATCCTGGGGCGGGGGGCCGGGACGTTTGGACCGGCAGCCAACTACCCCATCACCAACGGTGCGCAAGCGATTGCCGTGGGAGATTTCAATCAGGATGGCAAACCGGATCTGGCGGTGACCACTCTCAATTCCGTTGTGGTTCTTCTGGGCAATGGAGATGGCACATTCCAGGCCGCCGTGTCCTATCCGCTCGATTCCGTCATCGACCTGACCACAATCCTGGTGGGTGATTTCAATGGAGATGGCAAGTCCGATCTGCTGGTGGGAAAATCCAACAACGCGGTGTCCATCCTGATCGGTAACGGTGACGGCACTTTCCTGCCGGCCGTGGACATTCCGGTGGGGAAGTCCGAACGCGGCTGGGTGGCAGGTGATTTCGATGGCGACGGCGGACTTGACGTTGCGGCTGCGTCGGTGGGGTCCAGTGCCGTGTTCGTCGCCCTGAATACGCCGATGGTGGCGCTCTATCCGGCCCGCTTGGATTTTGGCGGGCAGGGAGTGGCAACCACCAGCGCACCGGCCACCCTTACCGTAAGCAACCCTAGCGGCGCGCCGCTCGCGATCACAGGTGTTGCGGTGAGTGGGGCCTTTACGGTTGCCAATGACTACCCTGCAATTCTCGCACCGGGGACCAGTTGCGCCTTGCGCATATCCTTCTTGCCCATCGCCACCGGCGATGCAACCGGCGTGCTGACGATTCGTGATAACGCTTACGGTGGCCCGCAGTCTGTGGCGCTTACCGGCACAGGCCTTGCGCCTTTGGCCCGGCTGGCGCCGTCGAGTGTGAGTTTCGGGAACCAGAGGGTAGGGAGCGCGAGCCGCGGTTATTCATTAACCCTGAGTAACCCGGGCAGCGCGATGCTCACCATTACCAGTGTCACGGTATTAGGGTCGAACGCCGCTGATTTCTCTTTGCAGAACTATTGCAGCGTATCGCTTGCCGCCGGGAGGAGTTGCGGCATGGTCTTATCCTTCACTCCGCATGCCGCCGGGTTTCGCAGGGCAACTCTAAGAGTAGCTACCAACGCGGCGGGCAGCCCCGTCCGCGGCACTACCGGCACCGGCACGGCCCCCTTGGGTACGGCTGCGCCAATGTCGGGAACAAGTCACCATGCAACCGTGACTTTGAGCAATAAGAAATGAACTTGCTGGGAAGCGGTGCGCCGGGGCATCGCGAACGGGCGACGAACCTGCTCGGGTCTTAGCCCTTATATCTAATCATCCCTGTCTTGAACAATCCTGCCCACTGCCCACTGCCTACTGGCCTACCGCCTACTGCCTACTGCCTACTGCCTACTGCCTCCCCCACCTCCAGAGGATCTGCGGCTGCCCGATCTCGAACCGGGAGCGGTGATTGATAGGGATATCGCGCTGGAGAATGAGTTGCCCAACGAGGTGGCGAAGGTTGAGGCGGTGATGGGGTTCCAGCCCGGTCCCGAATACCAAACGGGTGAATAATCGATCCCCTGCGGAGCTTGTGCCTGGGCAGCAGCAAACTTCTCCCCCCACACTTTCTCCACATTCAAAGCCATCGCATAGGGCAGAAACTTTTCAAATAGATCTGAAGGGATTTTGATAGGGGTGCGCGCGTCACGCGGGTCCGGCTCGGTTGTGGCCAGAAACATCCGGAAGGCCTCGATCCGCTCCGTCATCGCGCGGCCTGAGCGGCTTGGAGACTTGAAGAGTTTATAGAAGAGATAATTGATTCCCGCCATGAGCAGGAGGAGAGCCACCACTCCGGGGGAAGAGGCCCACACCATCACGCCCAGTCCGGCCGCTTCGCCCAGAAAGAAGAAAAGGCAGGTCACGCTGAACACTATCGCGCGTTGGCGCGCGGAGGGCGCGTGAAACGGGTCGGAAAAAGCGTTCTGCCATGCGCCTATGGCGAGAAAGGCCAGGGCGAGGCAAACCAGACTCCAGGGCAGGAGCCCGATGGAGAGGAAGAGCGAGAGAAGCCCCTGCCCTCCCTGAATAAAGAATCCGCTACGAATGATAGTGGCAAGCGAAATCAATAAGCCGGGAATCAGGTAGCGGCTGTTGGCCATGAAGTAGAACTTCTCCAGGCTGAACCGCAGATTATGTTGGAGCGCTTCCAAAGCGCTGCCAATCAGAGTGCGATGGACAGGTTCCATTCGGATCGTATCGTCAGCCGCAAAAAGTTTGGCGAGGACGAGCTTCTCATCCGGAGAGATCTCCGGCGGGGGCGCCTCCTTGGAGCCAGGCCGTCCGGAGGTGGGCGGCGGGCTCGATTTCAAACGACCCAGAATGTAAGCGCCGGAGCCGTCGTCCAGAATGGCTAGCTGTTTTTTCACCGCCAAGTCGACCAAATTAGCGACCATGGCTTTCTGGTCAAAGTCCATGCGCCAGACGTAGCGCAGAGCAGCAGGCGATAAGTCTCGGGGAGGCTCGGATTCGGGAGTGATCTTGCCCCGGGCGGGACCGCGTCCTGCCATGAACCAACCCACGGTGTAATAGATAAGGAGCACAACCAGCCCCACAAGGCTGATTAAACTGGCTTGATTGTCTTCCAGAAAGTAGTGGTGCCTTTGCTCATCGGTGATAGGGCTCACAAATCCCTTGGGCCAGCGAGCCACAATGCTCAGTTCTTCAGAGGGTGCAAGGGCGCGCGTGGTGCGATAGACGGCAATGCCCTGGCGATCCACCGATGCGCTAAAGTCGCCTCCCACCGAGCCCTGCCGGCCCGTGTAGGCATCCAGCAGGATGGCCCCCGGCGCAATTCCCTGAGGCAAATGGAGGGTGGCCGTCACTTTCTGAATGGGTAATATCCATCCGTTGCCCGTTACATTCCAGTAAAGTTCGTCGTGGTCGGCAAAATCTCCGAGTTCGCGGTCAACCGTGTAAGTAAGTTCATAGGTGTGCTCACCGGGCGGAACAGTTTCATGGCTTCTGCCCATGTAAATGCGCAGGCCATTCTCGATTTTGCGCAGGTAAAACTCCTCCGGCTGGTCGTCGCGCTCAAGGGAACGACTTCAAAATGGATGGCGTAGGGATTGGCAAACCGATCGTTATAGCGAGTAAGGATGTCCCGATAGATCGCATGCCTGCTTTGCGTGCCCACGGTGAAGACCTTGATGGTCTCGCGTACCAGAAGGGTGGAGTCAGGATTGACGGTGATGTCGCTATCATAGGAAAGGATCTGCTCACGGCCCGGCGCCGGGGCGGTTCCCCGGGCGTTCGAAATGGCGGGGAAACTCCAGGTGAAGATAGCGTAGAGCGTAACGGCCAGAAGCGGGAAGCGTTTGAACATATTGGCTACACCCGTGCCAGATCATCGGGTGATCCGGTGATCCGGTGAGCGAACAACCAAGCCGTCGGTAGTTCTTTGTTCACCCGATCATCGGATCACCCGATTTTCCTCTCACCCGATGGGCGCGCCGCGATACGCCGTGTTCACGTGCCTCGTGCCCGTGGCCATCAGGTGTTCGGCCTCGGCCTGAGATTTGATTCCCCCGCGCGCGCCCAGCGCGGTGCAGTTGAGCGCGGCCATGGCGTTGGAAAAATCCAACGCCCGCGCCAGATCCCAGCCCGCGAGCAAAGCGTAAGCAAAGGCGCCGTGGAAGACGTCACCCGCGCCCGTGGTGTCCACGGTCTCGACCACAAATCCTGGCGAGTAGTAAAAGCGGCCGGCGTGGTAGACCAAAGCGCCGTCGCGGCCCAGAGTCATTCCGGGCGTGGAAACCTGGTACTCGCCCGCCATGTATTCCAGCACCTTGAAGGGGTCGGCATGGCCGGTCACGGTGGGAAGAAACTGGGTCGAGGCGATCAGGTAGTCGATGTAGGGGAAAAGCTTTTCGACGTTCCGGTAGACGGTGTCGAGGTCCGCCACGACCGGAATGCGCGCGCCGTGCGCCCAGCGTGCCGCCACCAGCGCGGCATCCACGTCGCAGCCATCCACGTGCAGCAAGCGCGCGGAAGTGATGGCGATGGGCTTGAGTTCTTGGGGCTGAACCGTCAGGCGAGCGTCGCGATCCCAGAAAATGGTGCGCTCTCCCGTCGCCTGGTCGACGATAATGTAGCCGTATTGGTTGGAAACGCCGCGCATCACCTTCGTATCCGTCATGTCCAGCCCCTCGCGGCGGAGGCTGGCAAGCTGCAATCGGCCGGCGGGGTCATCGCCAACCTTCCCGATGTAACGTACCTTCAAACCCAGGCGTCGGCAGGTCACCAGCGCTGTCGCCACCTGCCCGCCGGCTTGCATTGACATGGCCACAACCCGCTCCTTACCCCCCAGGGCAGGGAATTTGCGGACCGTCATTACCGTGTCCGTAGCATTCAACCCGAGCCCCACCACATCCACTTTAGAACGTGCCAAATACACCTCCGGAGTGCTGCGAGGCAAATACTCTACCACCGTTTGGGCCATCGGATCATCGGGCCATCAACCCAACGGCCGATCGGGTGATTTTCGAATTTCGACTTTCGACCTTCGGTTTTCGATTTGTGATTTACGATTTTCGAAGTTGGCAAGTTGATTCATTTTCTCACCAGACGCTGCCGATAACCGAAGTGGAAGAGCGTGTCACGCGGGGTTTGGTCGTTGGCCTTGCCCGATTTTGCGCCTTCCGACATGGCCCGTTCTGCTATCATCCCGTGCCTGCCCGAACGGCAAGAATCAGTCAAAACGCAAAGTGCAAAACGCAAAAGTCAAAGGTTAATACCGGTGTGGCCAACGATTCCCATGCCTGCATTGCTGTCATCCTGAGACCGATAAATGAAGAACGAGATTTTAAGGAAATACCTCAAACGTGAGATTACCCCTAGCCTGGCGAAATTGCTTTGGGGTGAATTTCACCCCCTCCGGCCCAAGGACGAGAAGGGAATTCGCGATTTCGACCGTTCACTTAAGGCAGCGGACACACCGTAAAGGGCGACGGCGAGGACGCCCGAGGATCGGCGTGCCGCCAATCATTACGAGATTCTCCAAAGCCCCGCCGACCACGGCGCCCAGCAGATTTATCCCCAGCCCCTGAGCCGGGTGGGCAACATCGCGAAAACTCCGGGAAAAAACCAGTCCGGAGAAGAATACAGGGAGGCCGACCACTGCGGCAGCGGCAAGAACCTTTTCCGTTCCGGGAAGCGCGTCGAAAAGTGAATAGGGGAGGAATAAGCCGGCCCCGAGGAGAAGAAACAGCGCGCCGTACGCGAGGCGTCGGGAAATGGGCCGGAACATGACCAGCGAGTTCGCCAGAAGCCCCATGAAGAGGAAGGCAGCAATGACCACGGCGTTGACGATCCAGGTTGAGCCGAAAAGCAACGAAAGCTCGGTGACCCCCTTCGTTTCCAGAAGCATGAATCCCGCGCCGAGGAAAAAGAGATGCAGGCCCTGGCGGTCCGCAAGTTGGCGGAGCGAACAGTTGCGCTTTAGCAGGTCAATGGCGAAATAAAGAAAGAGGGCAAGAACGCCCAGCATGGAGATGGGTATGGTTCGGGATTCGAGGTATAAGAACGGCCAGTGGTCGGTGGCAAGAAGGGTGGTGGCCTGACGCGCCTTCAGTTCCGTGCTGATCTCGGGGAAATCCCCGATGGCATTGGACTCCCTCCCTCCACCCTCCACGAATACCACGCCGGAAGTGTCGTAACCCGTGAAGTACGCTCGAGGTGGTGCCCAAACGCGCGCGCCAGGGTTGCAAAAAGCCGGTCGCTCAGAAAAGTGTGGCCGCTGCCGAACGCCAGTAGCACCGTCCCGTTCTCCAGCAGCAGGTGCCTGGCTTCGCGGAAGCTTTCCAGTGTGTACACGTAGTTGTCGAGCCGGACGGAGGACATGCTGGTCAGCAAGGTGTGAGAATCCAGATACCCGAACACGATGAGATCGTACCGCTGCTTGGTCCTCTTGAAAAACGCGCGGGCGTCATTGACATACATCGTGACTTGCGCCGAGTCATAAGGGCGCTCGGGGTGATAGGCTCGGCCGAGGTCGAGGATCGTCGGGTCGATTTCCACCGCGTCCACGTGGGCGGCTCCGTGTCGAAGCGCCGCCGCAACATCATTGCCGGTTCCCGCGCCCACCACGAGCACCTGGCCGGGATGCGGAACGATCCGGTAAGGCAGTTCGTAGGTCGGAAGGCCGGAACGGTTCGGCTCCACCTCGGGAAAGCGCGCCATGAACTGCGGCGAGAGATCGAGCATCCTCTGGTGGTAGTCATGGTTAACGTCGACTAAATAGGCTGCGGGATGCGGCCACCCTGCCGGAGGTGGTACCTCCTCCAGCGTTATCCGGTAATAGGGCGACCAGTAGGTGTGAGGCTCCGGGATGGCCATGGCGCACACGATCAAGGCAAATGCGGCGATAGCCCAGCGGTCCCGCACAAAGAAAGGAAGCGCGGCCACCAGCCCTAGAAGCACCCAGACGGCCGGCGGCGACCCTAAGAAGCAAAGCAGGGTGAACACCAGGATGCCGGCAAGGCTTCCGGCAAGGTTGACTCCATAACCCGGAAGCGGCGGCAGGGGGGCAAGCCGTTCTCCCACGATTCCCCCCAGAACCGTGAAAAATGCCACCACCAGGTACATGATTCCGGGAACGACGACAAAGTACCCCAACACCATCAGGAAAATCCAAAGGGCGCGCCAATGGCCTTCGGGGGGCTGAGGGAAATCCCCAAACATCAGGTAATCCGCGCCCGGAACGGGCAAGTGAGTGAGCCGGAGGGGGGACGCGAATTTGATCAGCAGAAATACGCCGGCGGCAACTAGCGGAAACCATCGTCTCAATTTCTTGGGCGGTTTCCCCAAGACCATCCCGAATCCGATGCCAAAGAAACTGGCGATCAACGCCAGGTTCTTGAGATAGGCGAAGATGCGGATTTCGGTGGAGAGATAGCGGATAATGACGAGCTCGAAGTAGAGCGCCAGGAAGCTCCCGAGGAAAAGGAAGAGCAGGTCACGCGCGGAGGAACCGGCGTGCCGTGAATTCCGTCCTGGGGATTCGCGCCCCTCAACGGTTGTCTTGCCTTCTTCCATACTCACCTCGAGTCCTGTTCGCGCCGCGTCGCGCCCCATCGTTTCGTCGGGCGCAAAACCTTAATGGGCTAGTCTGGTATACTAGCTTCCACTCCAGCCGCGCGCCGGGGCCGCAAAAGCACCGGCCGGTCAGGATGTAACCATCGGCCGGAAGTAGCGCGCCTGCATGGCGGGCTCGCGCAGGACGGCGGTCATCAGGAAAAAGTAGACGTCGGCCAGGTAGCCCTCATAGCCGCAGGGCTTGCCTTCCCAGGTTGTCCAATCCATTCCTTTCGGGTACTCATTCACCACGCCGTTTTGGAACCCCCCCGTCAGCTGCCGGCCGAGCATTTGCGCCAGGACACGATCTGCGTCTTCCGTCCTCCCCACGCGGTAACTTGCCGTGAGAAAGTGGGAGCCCAAGCCGGCCGAGATGCCGCCATTCTCATACATCTGAAATGTGTCTTTTCCATCCGGCGTGGTGGGCGATCCCAGGGAGCGGTCGGAAGGATCGAGCCGGCTCGGCAGGCAATAATCCGCCTGCGGGATCGGCTCCAGAAAAGTGGGAATGCCCAAGTCAAAACGATTGAATCCCACCGATTTGATTTTTGCCCAGAGTTTGTCAACGATGGCGCGGCCTTGCTCGGGGTCTACCAATCCGTAGGCGACCGCCAGCCCATTGGTGACGGGGCTGGCATGATCGTGGAGCGAACCATCCAGGCTGCGCCAGTCGGCGATCCAGCCCGTGCGCGGATTCAGAAGTTGGCGCGCGTAGGCGGCGCGTAGGCGATCGGCAAGCTGGGAGTAACGCGCTTGCTCCTTGTCGCGATGCAGTTTCGCCTCCAGATCAGCCAGACAACGCCACGAGCGGTAGATCAGGGCATTGGCATAGGCGTCCTTATGCCCAAAATTCACGGCATCCAACCAGTTGGAGGAACGGTCCGGTATATACATAGTGCTGGGATTGCCCGATTGGCTGGCCTCGACCAGTCCGTCGAAGTCCTGGTTGCGCCGGGCGTTCACTTCGGCGATGAATTCCAGCCGGGGGATGGTTTTTTCCAGCCAGGCCAAATCGTTCGTGGCCTCGACATAATCCCAGGCGGCGGTGAGGGGGCCGGCGTTGCCGTCAAGGAAGTTGTAGTAGTCGGTGTAACCCGCCACCTCGCCATTCGAGCGCGTCCGCTGGGTGATCCAGAATTCGATGGACTCGCGAACCAGGTTTGCCGCCGAGATGCCTTCCGGCAGCGGCGGCGTGAACAGTGCGAAATCCGCATAGA
Organism: uncultured Acidobacteriota bacterium; assembly: GCA_963810005.1. GTDB lineage: Bacteria > Acidobacteriota > Terriglobia > UBA7540 > UBA7540 > Bog-366. The sequence goes on along the minus strand of CAWELY010000006.1, from coordinate 29,731 downwards.
AGATCAAGGAAAAGCTACAGGGGTCACTGATCACATTGTTGCTGAGAACTCCCGCCGGAGCGCTGTCGGCGCGATGGGGGTCACCCCAGGGCGCCGCAGACTGGAACACGTTGAACCATCCGCGTCGCGCCAAACGCCAGACTCCACTGTCCTTGAGACCCTCGGGAGGATCGAGAATCACCGGCGTGAAGCTGAGCGTACACGGGTGGTTGGCATCAATCTGGGGCAGGTCCACCATGAGGTCGACAAGGTGTCCTTGACGGCTGCCCTCCAGGCGCGCGCTGGAACCCTCCGCCGGGGCCATGCGCAAAAGCATTTGGCCAAAATCGGGCGCGGTGATGATGAAAGGCGCATGGAAACTGCCGTCGCCTTCCCAAGCCCTCGGCAGGACGGTGGTCGGCGTCACTCGGGGATCGAAACGAAAAAGCAATTTCACGCTGCCCGGCGCCAGCGTTCCCGTTTCCGCCGCGGAAAATTTCATGGTGACGCTGTCTTGAGCATGGGTGACATCCCAGCGGAGGGAGCCGTGCTCCGAGAGTTTTATCAAGTAGCTCGCCCCGCCGGGGCGGGCTTCGACGGTTGTCGCCAAATCCGTTGCGTCGATGAACATATCATCGACGCGGACGCGCAAACCAATTCCATCACTCGCGCGCAACAGGTTGGTGCGCACGCGGTCGCCGCCCTCCGTATCCCAACTGAGCGCGGTGATCAAGGGGCGCTGGGGATCCGTCTCCAATCGAACCAAAGCCCTCGATGGTCCGGGCGCCCAGGGTCCGGCGGCGAAGGCCCAGGGTGCTTTCATATTCGACATGCTCAGACCTGCGGCGCAGGTTTGCAAAAAGGTTCGGCGGCTGCTTTCAAAGTGGGGTTTCATAGCGGGCATTTACCTCGCTGGGATGAATAGCCACCTAACAGGAGGATGAAAGAATCGCTCGGGGAGACGTAGCGGCGGGTTTACCCCGCCATATCTCGATTGTTCTCAGTGTCGTATGGCGGCGTAAAGCCGCCCCTACGTCCTTTTTCATCCGCCTGCTCACTCGGTGGCAAAGCCAGTAACCATAGTCTTGCGTCCTGCGGATGTCAACTTCCATCATGTGGCGTCCATCATGTGGCGTGGAGAGTCCTTCTTTCTGGCCTCTACATTACATATTCCGATATTCTTCTCTCGCCGCGAAGAAAAGATTCACCACAGAGGCACAGAGGTCACGGAGAACAGCCGCAGAAAAGAACTGTGGGTCAACAGCAGAATCAGCGGCAATTTTCTCTGTGATCTCTGTGCCTCTGTGGTGAATTCCTTCCGGCGTTTGACATTCCCGTGGACGCGGCGCGAAGGGGTGACTTACACTTGAGGCCGTTCGCGCATCCCCGCCCGGAAAGCCGAGGGCCGCGGGTGGCGAGACGCCGAGGTTCGGCTCATCGGACTGAGTAATCATATTTATCTTACAAGGAGAATCCCCATGCCTGCTGAAAACTGCTGGCTCGCCAGGAGCCATGGAAAACCCTCTCAAGAAGATGCTCCGTGAGGGGAAGTACGTGATTGGCACGACCATTACCGTGGCGAGCGCCGAAACCGCTGCGCAGGCGGCTACGCTGGGGTTTGATTTCCTCTGGATCGAGATGGAGCACAGTCCGATCACGCTCGAAACTTTGCGGAACATCGTGCTGGCCACGCGCGGCCTGAAGGCGGTGCCCATTGCGCGCGTTCCCGTCAACGAGCTTTGGACCGCGAAACGCGTGCTTGACCAGGGAGCCCTGGGAGTTATCTTCCCGTTTTGCAGCACGCCGGAATTGGCGCGGCAGGCGGTGGCGGCGTGCAAATATCCTCCGCATGGCCGGCGGGGTTCGGGGCCGGGCTTGGCGGCATTTCGCTGGCCGGCGCCCGAGGGCTACCACACCTTCGCCGACAACAACGTCATGGTCGTGATCATCAGTGGAAGAAGAGCGGGCGCTCGAACAGGTCGAGGCGATTGCCGCCACGCCCGGCGTTGATGTCATCTTTGTGGGCACCAGCGACCTTTCCTTCTCCATGGGTCTGCGCGGGCAATCGGGCCATCCGCGGGTACAGGACGCCCTGAAAAGGGTTGTCGCCGCCGGCAAAGCAAACAATAAGTTTCTGGGATTGCCGGTTAAGGATTCCGACCAAATCAAGAAGTATGTGGACTGGGGCTTCCAGTGGTTCCAGACCGCGACGGAGCTTGGCTTGATGGCGCGCGGCGCCCGGCGAACTTCTCGAACCCCTGGGCCGGGCGGCGGAACCGCTGCAAAAAGGGCATTGCTCTATTAATCGTTTCAAGCGCGACGGTGGCTCTATCCGTGCTACTCCAGGCCCAAGAAAATTGACGGCTTGACTTGAAAGCGTTGACCGAACAAAACCGCTTGGGCATTGGAGATCGGACGGTTGCCATTCAGAATGTCGGACATGCGAGATTGAGGAATCGCCTGGTTCAAAACTCTTTTGATTCAGCCTGTTTTCATCCATGAGGAAATTCAAGAGCTCATGGGGGGGAAGCTTCTTCAGTTTTCGGTCGCGCTTTCGCTGCTCGTACTCTTCGATGAGAAGAACCCAAGTGCGGAAAAGTTTGTCTTCTTCTCGGGTCCGCTTTGCCCCTTTGACGGCAAGTCCCGACACGGTATTGAGCGCTGTTAGGTATTCGGATTTGGATTCAATGACCGTGGGGATCTCTAAGGTTTCCATTTGTCATACTCCTTGTGCGTCATGACGGCCCGCACGATCACTACAGATTCCTTGAAGTCGATGATTGCCAGTATCCGGAATTTATTCCCGCCGATGTCAAATATTACGTGCGGCGCAACATAGTCGGCGGAATTAAAGGTTTTCTTCACATCAACGAAGGAGTGCCATTCCGCCGCCCGAACAACTGCCGCCCAGCGGTTCAACACCTTCCCCGACTGCGGATAGACTGTCTTGAACTCATCGATCAGAGGCTCGCCAAGCAATCTCATCGAGCCCAGTATACCAGAATGGTATACTCCCATACTAGAAGCTTTTCCTTGCCCATCGGGGACGAGCCGCGGACCTACAAAACCGGTCGGCGCTACCCTTCTCCGAAGGGCAGGCCCCAAGTTCAGCGTGACAGCACGGCCAGCAGTGCCTGGTAACCGTCCACGAGCAGGCCTTCATAACCGTGCGGAGTTCCGTCCCAGGCTTTCCAATCGTAGGTCAAGCCGTTGGGGCCGAACCCCTGGAATCCCCCTTTTTCAAACCCCTCGAGCATGGGAAACAGCATGGCGTCGGCCTCTTTGTGCCGCCCCAATCGGTACAAGGCTTCCAAGGTGTAATAGGCCATGCACGCCGTCGCTCCACCGTTCTCGTAGATTTGAAATCCATCCGACCCATCCTCTTTCTGCGGTCCACCCCAGCGATGATCGAGGGTGACGGAATCACCGCGGCGAACGGGAATCAAGTTTCCGGGCAGGCCGTATTCGAAATGCGTGTAACCCACTTCCTTCATCTTGGCGAGCATCCGGTCCATGATGGGATTGGCCTTGTCGGGCGGGATCAATCCATAGGTAATGGCCACGCCGTTCACGAAAGTGAAATAGTAATCGTGCAGATTGCCCGTCGGCGCTTTTCCAGCCTGCCAGCACCCCGGTTTGGGGGTTGTAAAAGGTTTGGTAATAAACCGAGCGGAGTTTTTCGGCGCGCGCGGAATAAAGCTTGGCATCATCCGGCTGGTTGGCCTGGCGAGCGATATCCACCATATTCAGCAGGGCGTGGTAGGCGAGGGCGTTCGAATAAGCATCCTGATGGCCAAAGCCGATGGTGTCCCACCAGTTGGCGGGGCGCACCGGATTTTTTCCGGCCAGGAGTTGTAGTTCCCACTCACCGGGTATTCCAGCAACCCGTCTCCATCCACGTCCATGGCCAACATTTTGGTGGCCCATTCTTTTATCCCGGCATAGTTCTTCTCCAGCCAGGCGTGATCCTTGCTGCCGCGAACGTAATCGCTGGCGGCGATCAGGAGTGAAGGATAGGTGTCCGTATAGTCGGTGAGGTCGCCATCGGTGTATCCCTTCATCCCGTAGGCTTTCATTCCCCCGAGGTAGCGGTCCAAGGTTTGGCGAATCATTTCCAGCGCGGTCAGGCCCGGCGCCAGCGGCGGCGTGGGGACCGCCACGGAGGAATACTCGAAGAGGGTAAAGGCGCAGGGGTCGCTGGCGGCGTGATTGGCCAGCACGCGCCGCCGGGGATTCAGTTGAAAGATATTCAGCCAGTTGCGCCGGAAGCCGTCAAATCGCGGATCGCCGGCAATTTTCGGCAAAGCGGGAAAAATGTCCACTATTTCCAGGTTGTAATCGATTTGGGGCAGGGTAGTGGTGGCGGCAGGGAAGGTGACGCGCACGTAATCGCGGCTCGTCCCACTTTCCTCATAACGAAACGCGTCATATCCCAGCGCCAAATCGCGGCCCGAGCTGGAAGTGATGCGGAAAGTCCCGAGGTCAGGCAGGTGCAGCAGCGCCGGCAGTCGCATGCTGCCGTCGTCATTCATGAGCCCCAGCAGCGTGGCATGGTTAAGGTGGGGATTGAAGTTCAGCACCAGAGGTGGGGGAGGATTTCCGGCGTTAAAGTGCGAGCGCAGTTGGATCTGGCGGGGAGAAAATTGAAACGTCCACGCGGGCGGCGCCGCGGCAGAAGCGCCGGAGGGACGATACTCGAAGGACGTGCCGACCTGGCGCACTTCGTAGATGGTCTTCGTCTTGGCCGGCGCGCTAAGCGGGTTGGCGCTGAGCTTGTTCTTGCCCAGCGAATCCACGGTAAGGGCCAGGAAAGACGGTTGGTCGGGCGCCATTTCCACGTGCATATATGCGGATTGATATTGCAGCGTGCCGCTCGGCGGCGCGGCCAAAACCGTGACGGCCAGGAAGAGTGCGGGAATCAAAATTCGACCACATTTGGGCATGGATCTTTCTCCGAGGCAGAGAATTTTCACGCCGAGATACTAACACGGTTTGCCTTTGGGATTCGGGGTTAGGGATTCGGGGTTCGGGGACCGGTGTAGGGCCGAACGGCGTTCGGCCTCGGGGCGGGTGACAAAAGAAAGTCAAAAGCCAAAACGCAAAAGTCAAAAGTGAGAAGCCGCGCTCCCCTGTTGCCACGTTCGCAATAGATTTTAGTCGATTCATTAGCGCTTAAGCCCCCCCGGGCGGGGCACGAGGCGGGGATCGGTGTAGAGCAGCACCTTTAGCTGCGCTTCCGTTACGCGTTCAGAGGATGGGTCGCTTAGGAGTTTGGCGCGCAGGCTGTCGGTCATTTCCTGCCGCGCCCGCAACTGGTTGGCGAAAGACGTGGCGCTGCCCAGTTCGCGCGCACGCGTCTGGAGCGTTCCAAGCAGTGACGGTTCGGTCAGCCCGCCGTGGTTCGCAGCCGCCTGCGCGATCCTTTCCCGCACGGCGAGTTCGGCGGGCGTAGCGGCGCGGACGGAAGCCGCGGCGATGGCCTTCAGCCGGGCTACCCGTGGCTTGATCGCGGCTGGCGCTTGCCCGGTGGCGTAATAGGTTTCGAGGGCCTGCGCCTGTGCATAGGCCAGGCAATAGGCGTCGGTGATTTCATAGTCCAGCGCGCGTAATTGCTCGCGGTCGAGCTGGCGGAAGTTTCCTGCGCCCATCTTTTCAATGCGCGTCTTAAGCGCACCGAGGCCGTCCTCCGTGGCGTAGATGATGCTGGCAAAATGTTGGTCGCTCTCCGCGGGTGATTTGGCGTGGGTGGGGCCGGTCAGGAAGGCCCAGGTGGCGTGGAGCGCAGCGGCCTTATCAATCAGCGAGAGATCGGCCCCGTTGCGTACTCCCTCCATTGCGCCGCCGATATCGGCGAACATTTCCGCGCGGTTCTGCTTAACCGCGCCCGCGAGGCCGTCGCCCGTGTCCTTGATGTAGCGGATGTCCAGGCAATGCCAACTCTCATGAGCGTTCGCGAAATCGGCAAAGTCCTTCGTTGACATATCGATCGTGACGGTTTTTCCGGCAAGGAGATCGGATGGCCCCACCCGGAAACTCGCGGTATAAAAACTGTCAAAGCTGATGCCAGGATATTCCGGCGCCACCAGGCAGCTTCCGGCGCCGTCGTTTTGCCTGAAAATGCCCTCGGCATCAAGGCTGTTCATCGCCTTGGCGAGTTGGGAGAGCGTCGGCGCGTCGTAACTGCCGCCGGTTTTCGCCAGCAGATAGTCGCCGATGGCTCCTTCCACTGTGGCGGGGCCCTCACGCATGCCGAACCAGGTGGCGATCACGTCGTAATCGACGTAGACGATGGGGGAAACGCCCGAGGGCAGGGTCTGGTTGATATCAGCCTCCAAACTCGCGAGGTGTCGCGAGGCGGCGGTGTGATAGTCCTGCATGACGGTCGCCAGGGTAGGTAGAGCCGTATCCGCCGCCGGCGCTGCTCCCCCATCCGAGGAGGTCCTGCCCCCCGTGCAGCCGGCGAAGGTCAACGCCAAGGTTGCTGTTCCGATCATGAGAATTTGGCGATCCTTGTTCATGCCGTTACTCTACCAAATACGACCGGGGTACGGGCGGGGCCTGCGCATGACCGCTAACCTGCACGGTGACATACCGCGTGTGTTGGGACGGAAGAAACACGCACCCCAAGTGGAGCGTTACCCCGAGAGTGATGAGCCGCGCAGTACGGCGCTGACCGTGGCTTGACGTCTTGCCCATCCATTTCAATAACTCCATTTCTTTTCATCAACATCGTGGAGAGAACGGTTTAACTCCCGTGTTTTCATCAACATCGTGGAGAGGCGAAAAACTGACATTTTTTCTACATGTGTTTTCAATAACTTACAGAATGTCAGCCTCATTTTTTAATTCCCCCTTTTCTTTCCTGACCCTGGCCAGCGAAGATAGGCTAACTATTTTAATTTCAATAACATAGATTTTTGCGCGATTTTCGCTCATCATGGCTAATTCCTTTTGTTTCTGGTACATCGTGGAGAGCCGCGCCCGTTTTTTCTCCTCGATTCCCGTATTTCAAGCTAACTGTTTTCATTTGAATGAGATAAAGGTTCTGGACATTCTGGCGCTAAACTGCTAACCCCATTTGTTTCTGATACATCGTGGAGAGGCGCGGTTTTCTCTAACGCTTGCATCTGACGCTCATAGCGTTTAATCCTCAGCAGCAGGTTGATGAGTCGGCGGACTTCCCGCATGTTGGCATCTTGCGTTCGGCGCATCAGCAAGGCATCGGCGTGGCTGGGAGCGATTTCCGCGGCGAACTCGTAAGGCGAAGGACCGGCCAGCGACTCCTTCAGCAAGGCCTTGCGCTGCGCCTCACAAGCCTCGGCCTGCCGGCTCAGGATGTTCCTCAAGAGCTTGCGCGCCCGCTCCCGCGGCTTCCAGTCCTCCTCGCGCAATCTTGGGGTACCGGTCATCCTTATCCGAATCCTCACCCTCTTCACCATCGGGAGACGCATCGGCCTCTTCGTAGCCCTCGGGCCGGATCACGATACGCTCTCCTGTGGCGTTTAAGCATGGAGACCGGCTCCCTTATTTCTTCCAGTCCGAAGATTGACCGGAAGCTGTTGACGGCGCCGCGATACTGCTCCTCTTCGGAAACTCCATCCTGATCCGCGTTAGGCTCCCGCAGGTGGGAGAAGAGGTCCAGGGCGATTTCACCCATTTCGCCCGCTACCCCCTCCTGGTGCAGTTTCTTCATGACGTCCAGGTCCTCGCGGGTGGTGACGTAATGCCATTCCGCCACGGAGCGGGCGAGGGAGCGCAGAGTTTCCACCGTCATCTTGAGGCGCATCATCCGCGCGTGCAGCCGGTTGTCGCGTCCCCGGCCGGCGCTTTGGGCGCGGCGCAGCGCGGCGCCCTCCTGCGAGCGATCGGCGCGGTTCATCGAGCCACATGACCCGCGCCAGGCGGATGACCACGCCCTCCTGCAAGCTGCCCACGGGATTCCATTCCTCCCAGAGTGCTCCCAGCAGTTCCTGGAAGTCGGCCGGATCTTCGCCGAGGGCGCGCATCGCCATCTCCTCCGCCTGGCACGTTGTAACCAAAACGCCGGAGGGCGGCGCGGATACGCTCGCGGCGCTCGTCCGTCACCGGAGCATTGCAAAGCTTCTGGTTCCGCCGATTCGCGGCCACTTTCTTCTCCGTCATTTCAGGTTTCTTGACTAGCGACATGGAAACCTCCAAAGGGCAGGTGTCAGGCGTTAGGTGCTAGGGGCGGGACTCGGGATTCGGGCTGGGTTCTGGGAGTTTTCCCCAACGTGTAGCTCGTAGTTCCTTACACGCGGCACCTGGCACCTAGCCCTCGGTGCGCAATTCCACCCGCGACCCAACCCTCCATAATGTAGCCTATCACGTTGGTGGCCAGGATCGGTGGGGGCACGTACGGGTTCGCTTAAGATAGGGAGATTATGTCTGATTTTTCTTTCCCAATTCCTACGGGTAGGAAAGGGCAGCGCGGGATCGCCAATTCCCGATCCCGTCGTAGGGGCGGTTCGCGAACCGCCCCTACAACACGCCCGGCGAGGCAGCCGGGGACCGTTGTGGCAACATCAGTTCGCTTTGGGCGCGACGAGAAGGAACTCCATGAGCGTCTGGAGTACCTGCACCTAAATCCCGTGAAGAAAGGGCTGGGGATTCGGAATTCGGGGCTCGCGAATCGGGGTTAGCTCTCAGCTTTCGCCTTGCCACCCGTTGTTACTGATAACTGAAAACTGACAACTGAAGACTTGTGTTGGTCGAGTTACAACAATTTTGCTTTGGACAAGGCAACGGTGGCGGCGTGTCCCATCCAGATTGATTACGTGCGATTGCCATTGGGGTATCGCGCATGAGAAAAGCCCACGGTCAGAAAAACGCTGACCGTGGCTACCCGCCCACATAAAGCGAGTGCCCGCACTAGCCGGCATTTGGCGCTTTGTGTGCAAAGGTGGTAAGGTGTATTTCACCGTTCGGTTGGAAAATCACAACCGAAATCCAGGTATACTGGTGACGGCGCTTCGCATGGCAACTGCGACATACCAAAAGAGTCTGGGGGCATTCTACACTGGCGAGCCAGTTGCGCGTTGGATTGTCAAATGGGCAGTTCGGAGCCGCGATAATACTCTGCTCGACCCAAGTTGCGGCGGCGGAGTTTTCTTGCACTCGGCGTCTGGATGCCTTGACAAGGGGCGAAATGGGGAACCGCGGATATGGGGCATAGACGTTGATGAGGAAGCCCTCCGCGTAGCGAGTGAGGGGGCCGGTCACTATAAACTGATCAACAAGAATTTCTTCTCCGTCAAGCCGAACGAAACGCCCCGGTTCGATGCCGTAGTGGGCAACCCCCCATTTATCCGGTACCAGAGCTTCAACGGTTCCAGTCGCTCCTTCGCACTGGCTCGCGCGAGGGAAGCTGGCGTGCACCTTCCGCAACTGTCGTCATCTTGGGCTCCGTTCCTCATCCACGCTGCGAGCTTTTTGAAAAAAGGTGGCCGATTGGCCATGGTCGTTCCAGTGGAACTAACGCACGCCCAATATGCGAAAGAGGTGCTGAGGTTCATCGCAAGCAAGTTCGGGCGGATCCAGCTTTCGATTTTCCGTCAAAAGCTCTTCCCGCACCTGAGCGAGGACACGGGCGTTCTGCTCTGTGACGGATTTGAGAATCAGTGCACTTGGTTTTCGGTCGCCATCCTTAGAGACATTCAAGAAGCGGAGGAGGACAGCTACATCGAACAGCCCGTGAACATCGAGGCGGTGCTTAACGGACGAACGCGACTGACACACTACCTCTTGGCGCCGAAGGCGCGGGAACTGTACCATGGCCTCTCGGAAAACAATCAAGTAACGCGGCTTGGTACAGTCGCTGACGCCGGAATCGGATACGTCACTGGCTGTAACGATTTCTTCCACGTGTCACTCTCCGAATCTCGGAAGTGGCGCCTTCCCACGGATATGCTTAGGCCTGCGCTGCTTTCCATGGACAGCTCCTTCGGCGCGTTACTGCGCAAAGGTGAATGGGCCAAACTTCGTGATGCAGGAGGGAAAGCGTATCTCCTCGCTGTTCCTCCGGTCAGCGAGGACAAGCTGCCCAGCGCTGTGTGCGAGTACCTAAAATTCGGTAAACAGTTGGGCGTCCCAGAAAGATTCAAGTGCCGGGTCCGAGAGCCGTGGTACTCGGTGCCGCACGTACGGGTTGCAGACGCCTTCCTTTCGTACATGTCCGGCCAGACCCCGCGGATGGTGGGAAACCGCTCTGGACTTGTTGCTCCCAACACGTTGCACTTAGTGCGGTTTGTTAAAGGTGAGCGTGCCGAACCGTTCATTGCCGGCTGGTATTCGTCGTTGACCAAACTCAGTTGTGAGCTCGAAGGACATCCTTTGGGGGGTGGGATGCTAAAGCTGGAGCCCTCTGAGGCGGAGGGGGTGTTAATTCCTCTCCCTGATCGCCGTGAGTTGCCAAGTTTGTTATCGGGTCTGGACGGATTGATTCGTGGCAAGGATGCAGAAGCCGCGACAGACTTAGTGGACCGCATCGTCCTCCGGCGCAAACTCGGCCTTAGCGCTTCGGAATGCATTGCCCTCCGCGCAGCGGCTGCCGAAATGCGAAATTGGCGGATGCACAAATGAGCCAAAAACCTCGAATCGTCACTCTCGGTGACGCATTGAAGAACCTATGTGCCGGGGTGAAAACACAATCTCAAAAGCACATCCGGCCTCTTCATTCCTATTGCGCGACGCGTCTGGTCATCGAGGGCGGATTCCCTCCGGAGTGGGTGGTTCCACGGCAAGGGTTTTCAAGCGAGAAAGTGAATAACGCCAATTACAGGCTCCATACCTCACCCGAGGCCGAAGGTACGTCGGAGCACCGCGTCCTGGGAGGGATCAAGTATAAGGATGTAGATATCACGGTTTTGGTACCAGGCTTGGGGCCGGCGTTAGCGATCTCCGGCAAGAGCACGGGAAACGCCTTTCGCAATCTTACGAATCGGATGGAAGAAGCCTTGGGCGAATGCACCAATGTTCACCTGATGTACCCGGGTTTGGTCTTTGGATTTCTCCACCTGATCAGATTCGCCAAAGAATCAGAAGTTGGAAACGTGCAGGACGCGTCCTTTGATGAGCACGATCAGCCTTTACCCGCCATTCGACGGTACCACGATGTGATGCTCGCCTTGAGTGGAAGAAGCACTATCACCGACCCCGGAATGCGCTACGAGGCGGTGGGATTCCTGGTCTACCGCTGCACGGCCTCTGGCCCCTCCATACTGAAAAGTTATCCGCCTGCCGACAGTCCAGTGCATTTCTCGAGGTTCTTTCAGCGACTTTATGACCTCTATGATTTGCGGTTCGGGTATCCCGATCCGGATGGACCCAACATCCGAAAGGCATGGCGTCCGCAATTCGCGGGCCTCTCTGAAAATATCGACAAACATCTTCCCTTCGAATGGCAGCCCAGATTGGCGGACTGAGCGGGTAGCGACAGTCAGCGTTTTTCTGACCGTGGGTTTTTCTCATGCCCCATGCTCCAGCGGCAGGTCGTCAATCGGGATGGAACACGCCGCTACTGTTGCCCTGTCCAAAGTAAGTTTGCTGTAACCCGACCACCGCCCGAAGAACCCACGGTCAGGACTGCACTGACCGTGGCTACCCCCGCCTCACCCGCCGCTTCCGCGCGGGACTCAACTATTCCTGCCCGCTATGCCTTCGCTTATACAGCACCAAACTGACCCACCCCAGAAAGGTCCAAAATGTACCGTGGCCCGAGATTTACTTGATTTCCGCGGCCAGAATAGGCAATATTCGCGTGGCGAAATGACATCCCGCAGGATGGGGCGGCGGCACAGAGCCGTCCAGCGTTCGGGTAGCGTTCTGGCACGTTGCGATCCCACAGGACAGCAGCAAATCTCTAGCAGCGCTTCGCCATCCTTCAGCCTGTCGCGCAGGATTCGAAGTGTCAAATAGCTTTTAAGTCGACTCAGGCAATTTTGCCCATGGCATGCTCTGGCAGATGGGCTATTTCGCCGTGCGGGCGCAAGGTGTTCTGGGACCACAATTCGGTACTGGGGGCGGAAGATGAGGAAAGTTGTAATTGCGGCGGCAATGTTTCTGGCTTTGGGTGGAGTCATTCTGGCGGCGGGGAGTGGGCAGACGACCGGACGATCTGGCGAGCAATTTTCTCGCGCCGCCGGATTCGGCCAAGCCCTGGGCCTATTGGCTGTGGCTCAACGGCAACGTCACCAAAGAGGGCATCACCAAAGATTTGGAGGAGATGAAACGGCAGGGAATCAGTGGCGTCCTGGTTTTCCAGGCCGGCGATGGACGATCAGCACTCCCGCGGGCGCGCAGTTCTTCAGCCCGGAGTGGCATGAACTGTTCCAGCACGCGTTGCGCGAGGCCGCCCGCCTGGGCATGGTGGTGAGCATCGACCTGTGCGATGGCTGGGACAGCGGCGGGCCGTGGATCACCCAGGACCAGGCCAACAAGAAGCTGGTGTACTCGGAGCTTCAGGTGGATGGCGCGAAAAAGCTCGACCGGCTTCTCCCTCTGCCGCGCCATCGTGGACAACTACTATCACGATGTGGCGGTGCTGGCGATTCGGGAGAAAGCCACCCGCCCGGTGGCCCCGGCAACGGTGACGGCCAGTTCGACGCTGGAGGGGTACGTGGGGGAGTGGAATTTCCATCCCCAGGACGCCGTCGATGGCGACCCGGAAACTTATTGGTCATCCGCGAAAACGGCGCTCAGCCCGAACGACCCCACCTGGCTCGCCTTTGACTACGACGATCCCTTTGCCCGCCAGCGGAATCTATGTGCTGCCGGGTCCCGAGAGCGGACCGCGCGAGTGCGAACTTCAGTCCTCGCAGGACGGCCAGACCTTCACCTCCGTGTGCCGGTTCAGCATGGAGAAAGGCAAAGGCAAAGCGCGTGGATTTCCCGACGGTGCGGAGCCGGCATTTCCGGCTCGCGATGACCTCAGCTTACGGAACGCCCGTGCAGGTGGCGGAAGCCGTGCTGCTGCGCAAGGGCGATGAGCCGGTGCTGCGCCGCGGCGATCAAATGGTGGTGGTTCAAGTCCGGCAACCGCAGCTTCTGGGACTATCCGCGCCAAGGGCCGGCGGCGTTGGACGAAGAGTACTCGCCGGACGATGCGGTGGATTGTCGCTCGAATGAAGTCGTTGATCTGACCGCTTCAACGGACGCCGACGGCCGCATCAAGTGGGACGTTCCGCCCGGCCGATGGACCGTTTTGCGCTTCGGATACACGCTGGAAGGCCAGCACGTTCGCGGCACCTCGCGCAACACCCAAGGCGGGTACGAGGCTGATATGCTCGACCGCGCCGGCATCGAGAGCCACTTTGCGCACACGGCCCTGCCCGTGCTCGCGGATTCCACAGCCTCCGGTACCCACGTGCTGAAGTACCTGCACATTGACAGCTATGAACTGGGGGCCGATGTGCGCGGCCAGCAGCCCACCTGGTCGCGAAATTTTCGCGAGGAGTTCAAACAACGGAGGGGTTACGACCTGCTGCCCTACCTTCCCGCCATGGCGCGGCGCATCGTGGACAGCCGCGACGTGACCAACCGCTTTCTCTTTGACATTCGCTGGACCATCGGCGACCTGATGGCGGAACGGTTCTGGATTCCCTACGGCGAACTCGCCCACCAGCACGGCATCGGAATCCAAAGCGAAACGGGTTATGGCACCTATCCCTATCCCCACATCGATGGACTGCGTTGCGCGGGGAACAATGACATTCCGATGGGGGAATTCTGGTTTGGCACCGATATCATGTCGCAATTCAACCACTGGGGGAACGACATCCGCACCGTGGCGACGGCGTCACACGTATACGGCCGCCCCGTGGTGCAGGCGGAATCCTTCACGGCGTGGACGCACTTGCAGGAATATCCCGAATTCCTCAAGCCCATCGGCGATCAAGCGTTTCTCGACGGACTTAATCGCATGGTCTTCCACCAGTACACGGCGCAGCCCCTGCTGGATTTTAAGCCCGGTTGGCAATACGGCGCAGGAACGCACTTCGACCGCAACCTTACCTGGTGGGAGGAGGCCCGAGGGTTCTTCCAATACCTGGCGCGCTGCCAGTACCTGTTGCAAAAAGGGCGATTTGACGCCGACGCGCTCTACTTTTATGGCGAGGGGGTAACGAAGTTTCTGCCTTCCCACGAATACCTGCACCCGGCGCTGCCGCAGGGTTACAATTTTGACGCCATCGATTCCGAATTGCTGCTGCACGGCCTGGCCATTGACCATGGACGATGGACCTTGCCCTCGGGAATGAGCTATCGCGTGCTGGTGCTGCCGGAAGATGGGGTGATGTCGGCAGCCGTGCTGCGCAGAATTCGTGAGCTCGTGGAGGAGGGTGGAATTGTGGCAGGGGCCAAACCACAGCGGCCCCCCGGGCTCCAGGGTTACCCCCAATCTGATCCCGACCTGAAGAAACTCGCACATGAAATGTGGGGCGATGTTGATGGTGTGAACGTGAAGGAAAGGAGCCTGGGGAAAGGGCGAATTTATTCGGGTGAGTCATTGGCGGAGGTTTTCGCCCAGCAGAGCATCGCGCCGGACTTCGCGTTTCACAGCAGCGCGAGCGGGGCGACGCTCGATTTCCTGCACCGCAGTCAGGATGACGCAGAGGTGTATTTCATCTCCAACCGCAAAGATCGTGATGAGCAGGCCGAATGCACATTCCGCGTCTCGGGCAAACGGCCGGAGCTGTGGGACCCGGTCACGGGTGCGTCCCGGCCCGCAGCGGCCTTCAAGCAAGCCGGCGGCCGGACCAGCTTGCCTCTGGAGCTTGCGCCTTATGGTTCGTTGTTCGTAGTTTTCCGGCAGCCCATAAGCGTGGACGCGCCGGGGCAGGCGAGCAGGAATTTCCCTGTTTACACGAACGCGGAGGATCTCCAGGGACCGTGGGCAGTGAGTTTTGATCCCAAGTGGGGTGGACCGCCGAATGCAGACTTTGCGAAGTTGCTAAGCTGGACGGTGCGGCCGGAGGAGGGGATTAAGTACTATTCCGGCACCGCGACTTACCATAAGTCTTTCGATCTGCCGCCGGCGCTCGGAGCGGCGCACGCGAGGGTGGCGCTCGATCTGGGCGAGGTGAAATACGTCGCGCAGGTTCGCTTAAACGGAAAGGACCTTGGCCCTCTGTGGACCAAGCCCTTCCGCGTGGAGATCACGGATGCGGTGAAGCCTTCCGGAAATGTCTTGGAGATCGACGTCGCCAATCTCTGGCCAAATCGCATTATCGGCGATTCTCTGCTACCGCCCGAACGGCGCTACGCCCACACCAATATTGTTTACAAGCAGGAGACGCCGCTCTGGGAGTCGGGCCTGCTGGGGCCCGTCCGGATCGAGTTGATCGAGGACAAGGGAAGGTAAGGTTGGCGCGGCACTGCCGTTGCAGAGGTGCGGCTTGCCGTACTCTCTTGATTTTTGTCGCGCGCCCGAACTTAGAGGTACGGCAACCTGTACCCATACAACCAGAGTCATTATCAGATGGAGGATTGCCATGCGTAGTTTATTGCTCGGGCTTTTCAGTTTGATGATCCCGATGGCTACAATTTTCGCCGCTGAGGCGCAAGGGGTTTTGCGCCCGGTGGATTTACGTTGTGAATATCGCACTAATCCCTTGGGTATCGACACACTCGTTCCCAGGTTGAGCTGGAAGCTTGCGGCGGCCGATCCGACCGCGCGGGGACTGGGCCAGTCCGCCTACCAGGTTTTGGTGGCGAGCAGTGAAGCCCTTTTGCTGCGCAATCAGGGCGACCTTTGGGACACTGGCAAAGTGGACGGCGACCAGTCGATCCAGGTGCTATACGGTGGCAAGTCCTTGTCGGCAGGTGAGCAGGTGTGGTGGAAGGTGCGGGTTTATGACAACGACGCGAAGCTGTCGGCGTGGAGTGAGCCGGCGCGGTGGTCGATGGGCCTGCTCGCGGCAAGCGATTGGCAAGGGAAATGGATTGGCCTCGATAGCGGGGAAGGCAAACCACCAGAGTTGGCCAACGCGCAGTGGATTGGCGCCGCGAACGCCGCTTCCGGGACCGCCTATTTTCGCGCCACCTTGGAAAACTCGCCGGATAATCCCATCTCCGACGCGCTTTTGTTCATGGCGGGTTCCGGCGCGATGACGCTCACCATCAATGGCGGCCACGCGGAAAAGTCCGAGGGCATCAAGGATCCTTTCTCCACGGATTTCACCAGTACTTTGCGCAAGGGCACTAACGATCTGGCCTTGAGCGTGACCAGCTCCGGAAATGATGCTCCCGCCCTGATTGGCGCGATCGAGTTGAATTTAGCCGACGGCACGCGCGTGATGCTCCATACCGGCGAGAAGTGGCGGGTCTCCTCCACCGAAGCGACGGATTGGAACAAAGCGGGTTTCAACGACTCATCGTGGGAAACCGCCAAGGTCTTGGGTCCTTACGGCATGGCGCCGTGGGGAGAGATGAGCTGGTCGACGGGGTTTATTCAACAGCACTGGCCGGCCGGTTTGGGCAAAGCGCCGTGGGGTGATGTGGGTTATGGGTGGCGAACCGTCCTTCCCGCGCGCCTGCTGCGCAAGGAATTTAAGGCTGCTCCCCAAGTCAAGCGCGCCACCCTCTACGTTTCCGGCCTGGGCTTGTTCGAAGCGTATTTGAACGGGGAGAAGGTCGGCCGCGATGTATTGGTGCCTGCCCTGAGTGAATATGACAAGCGCGTGTTTTACCTGACTTATGACGTTACGAAAATGGTTCATCCGGGCGCGAATGCGCTGGGCGTGATGCTGGGGAACGGCCGCTTCTTTGCGCCGCGCTACAATATCCCTACCGCCATGAGGACGTTTGGATATCCCAAGCTGCTCTTGCAACTGGAACTGGAAATGGCGGATGGAAAAATCGAGCGCGTGTGCAGTGACGAAACCTGGAAGCTGACCACCGACGGCCCCATCCGCGCCAACAACGAATACGACGGTGAGATTTACGACGCGCGCAAGGAGATGGCGGGCTGGAGCCGTCCGGGCTTCTCCGAGACGGCATGGCAGCAGGCGCAAGTTGTGGAAGGTCCGCCCGGAGCCCTCTCCGCCCAGGCGATTGCGCCCATCCGCGTCACGGAAACGCTCAAACCGGTTGGGGTGCACGAGGTGCGGCCCGGTGTTTATATCTTTGATATGGGCCAGAACATGGTGGGTTGGTGCCGCCTGACCGTGGCGGGGCCGCGGGGCTCGAAGGTCACGCTTCGTCATGCGGAAAGGCTGCGCTCCAATGGCATGCTTTACATGGATAACCTGCGCTCGGCGGAGGCCACCGACACCTACATCCTCAAGGGCAATGGGACGGAAGTCTACGAGCCGCGCTTCACCTACCACGGCTTTCGCTACGTGGAAGTGAAGGGCTTCCCCGGTAAGCCTACGCTCGCCGCACTGGAAGGGTACGAGGTGCACGATGACCTCGCGCCGGCTTCGGAATTTGCCACGTCAAACCCTTTGCTCAACAAGATCTATAAAGCGGTGCTTTGGGGGGCCAAAGACAATTACCGCAGCATTCCCACCGACTGTCCGCAACGCGACGAACGTCAGGGTTGGCTTGGCGACCGCTCCGGTGAAAGCCTGGGCGAAACTTATATGTTCGATCTCGCCAACTTCTATGCCAAGTGGGTGGGCGACATGTACGACGCCCAGGATGAGGAGGGGCGCATCAGCGATGTCTCCCCGGCGTATTGGCCGTTCTATTCTGACAACGTAACCTGGCCCGCGAGCTTCATCATGGTGCCCGGCCATCTTTACGAGCAATACGGCGACGTGCGCGTCATCCAGCAGAACTACCCGGGCATGCGGAAGTGGATGGCGCATATGGAGACGTACCTCAAGGATGACTTGATGCCGCGGGATAACTACGGCGATTGGTGCGTCCCCCCGGAATCTCCCGAGCTGATTCATTCCAACGATCCCAGCCGCAAGACGGAAGGCCCCGTGCTCGGCACAACCTACTTCTACCACCTGCTCCGCCTGATGGCGAATTACGCGCGGATGGTGGGTAAGGAGGACGATGCCAAGGAGTACTCGCAGCTTGCCGGCAAGCTCCTGGAGGCGTTCAACAAGACCTATCTCCACGCTGACACTGGCCAGTACAGCAATGGCTCGGCGACCTCCAGCGTGCTTCCCATGGCGATGCGAATGGTTCCCCAGGAAAGCCGGCAGAGCGTTGTCGATGCCCTGATTCGCAAAATCGCCGATCAGAACAAGAACCATGTTGCCACTGGGCTCATTGGCGGCCAGTGGCTGATGCAAACGCTCTCGGACTATGGTCACCCCGAGGTCGCTTACCAAATGGCCACGCAACCCGGCTACCCGAGTTGGGGCTACATGGTCAACCACGGGGCCACCACCATTTGGGAACTCTGGAATGGTGATACCGCGAATCCCGCCATGAATTCCGGAAACCACTTGATGCTGGTGGGCGACCTGGTCACATGGTGCTTTCAGAATTTGGTGGGCATGCGCACCTATCTTGCCTTTCCGGCTTTCAAGCGCTTCATTATGCGCCCGACCCCGGTGGGGGATCTGACCTACGTCAAGGCTTCGTACGATTCCTCCTACGGAAAGATCACCAGTGATTGGAAAATTACCGCCGGACGCTTCATCTGGAACCTGACCGTACCTCCCAACACCACCGCAATGGTTTACGTACCGGCGAAAGACCCGGCGGGAGTTACCGAAGGCGGTAAACCGGCCAAGGAGGCGCAGGGCGTCAAGTACCTGCGCACCGAGGCCGGAGCCGCGGTTTACGGAATTGGTTCGGGAAGTTATATGTTTGAGTCGGAGATGCCGCGCGCATCGGAGTGACAGCCAAGCTTTCTGGTGGTAATCTTCAACACTCTTCCCGGCGCTTCGGCTGCCTTGCGTCCGTTTGCTGGGGGCCGGTGCTGCCGGGAGGAAATGGCGGCAGCCACTTTGCGGAGGCAATTTCATGTCGAGTCTATCCATCGGAATCATCCTGGCGATCATCGCGGGGATTATTAACGGGAGCTTTGCCGCTCCCATTAAATATGCCAAGGTCTGGAAATGGGAAAACATCTGGTCGGTATGGGCGGTTTTTGGGATGGTGGTTTTTCCCTGGATCGTGGTTTTCCTGACCATTCCCAATCCCTGGGATGTTTATCACGGGGTCGCCGCGAAATCGCTCCTGCTGACGATCGGATTCGGCGTGGGATTTGGTCTGGCGCAAATCTTCTTCGGACTCGGCATCGCGGCCATCGGCATGGCGCTGAACTTCGCCATTGCCATCGGCATTTCCACGGTACTGGGCTCGTTGATCCCGCTGCTGGTCCTGCACCGGGAGAGGGTATTCACCCCGCAAGGCGCCATGATCTTTCTGGGCGTGCTGCTGATTCTGGTGGGAATCGTGGGGTGCGCGGTTGCCGGGAAGATGAAGGACAAGCACCTGGAGGCGGCCGACCCGCGCCCGCGCGAATCCGCTGCCGTCCCGATGAGTTTTAAAGCGGGACTGATTATTTGCATCCTGGCGGGACTGGGCTCGCCGCTGACCAACTTCGCTCTGGCCTTTGGCGCGCCACTCCTCGCTCGCGCCGCCGCGCAGGGGGTCAATCCCAGCAGCCAGGCCAATGTGATCTGGGCGCCGGTGAACACCGCGGCGTTCATCCCCTACATCATCTATTGCATCTACCTCTGGAAAAAGAACAAGACGGCGGGCCTGTTTCGCGCCTCGGGAACCGGGCTCAACTGGGTCTTCGGAGCCATCATGGGATCGCTCTGGTTCGGCAGCACGGTCATCTACGGCGCCGTCAGTGGGCGCTTGGGGGATATGGGACCAATCCTCGGCTGGCCGCTGTTCATGTCGGCCATCATCATCGCTTCGAATGTTTGGGGGATTGCCACCGGTGAATGGAAAGGCTCCGGCAGCAAGGCCCTGAACACCATGCTGGGAAGCATCTTCTTTCTGATCCTGGGTTTCGTCGCCCTGGCTTACGCCGGCCGCCTGGGGTGAGAGATTGACCCGTCCGCAGACATCAAGAACAACGATTTCCCTCTAGCTTCCGGTCATGTTATCATTTGCCGGAGGGGTGATAACATGCTTCGCACCCAGGTCAGTCTCGAAGCGCAGGATTACATGTTGGCCAAAAAGGAAGCCGCAGCGCTGGGAATCTCCGTGGCGGAGTATGTCCGCCGGGCTATCAAAAGCATGCTGCCGCCTTCCGGCCAGCCGAAATGGATGCGCTACGCCGGGCTGGTCGAGTCGGGGAACCCACATTCCAGCCAGTCGATTGATGAGATCGTTTATGGCACCAAAGACTGAGGCTTACGTCGATACTTCCGCCCTGATTGCGTTTCTGGACCGTTCGGACAGCTACCATCCACTATTTCGCAGGCTCTTCTCCAGCCCGCCCCGGCTGGTGACCTCGGCGCTCGTCATCGCCGAAGGCCATGGCTGGTTTCTGCGGCGATACGACCGGAATCGGGCCATCCAGTTTCTCAACTTCATTGACGATCTCTCGGTCCTTGCCACCCAGCCTTTCGATCGTGAGGAATTAACCAAAACCAGCAGGCTGGTCAAGAAGTTCGGCGACCAGTCGCTGACGCTGGCCGACGCTCACGGGTTGGTCATCATCAACGAACACCGAATCTCCACTTGCTGGTCCACCGATCGCCATCTGGGATTGACGGGCGCGAAGCTGGTTATTTCCCCGGCGAGTCCCTGACACCTGGAGCAGGGGTAGCGCGTCTACAAAACAGGTCCGCGTTACCCTTCCTCGTAGTTTTCGGCTCTTACCGGAACTTCGGAATCAGGAAACCTGTGTGCCGGCAGTGCTCTTTGAAGGTCTGACCGAATTGGGCGGCCAGCATGGATTCTTCTTTCCTTGCCTTGATCCAATAGCCCAGGACGATTAAGCCCACTCCCACGATGCATCGCCATTCGTCAATCGCCAAAGCTCCGCCCACCGCGGCCAGATCGATTCCGGAATAAATGGGATGGCGGAAATAAGCGTAGGGCCCCGTGCGGATGAGTTCGTGGTCCTCTTTGAGAGTGACTCTGGCGCTCCAATACTGTCCCAGGTGCCAGCGGGCCCACAGTGCTAAAGCAATGCCGATCCAGGTGAGGGCGACGCCCACCACGCCAAGAACGAATGTCCGATGGACAACGCGATGGCCAAGAACGCCGATCCCCGCCGTGTCGCTGAAGAGCAGTACAAAGCCAAGAATTTCCAGGAAAAGCATGCCCAAACGCGATGCCAAGGATTCATGGCTGACGGTTCGGCGCGTTTTCAGTGCGCCCACCGCCCAGTAAACGACAAAGACGATCCATGGTCCTTCAATGGAATAACGCCAAATCATGTTTCAACGCACCGTCAGATTTCTCGGCCGATGGCGCATGCCTTGATATTCATGTCTGCGCTCCATTCGCCAATACCCCTGCCTCCTGCCTACTACTTTGCCTCCCCCAAAACATCATAGAGCGGCTGGGCGGGCCGGAGACTTCCGGCTTGGTCCGCCACCGTGATGGCCATGATTCGGATCTTATCGTTATCCGGCAGTGTCAGCGTGGTTGCGCCCTCGGGTATATCCAACGAATAGGCGAACAGGTAGCAGTAGGCGTAGAGCTCATTGCCGCCTTGTGCCGTGTGGTGATGCGAGGCGTACCACGCCACCGGAGCGCGCTTGATGAAGCCGGGCTTAAGCCCGGTGTATTCGGGCTCGATGCGCGTGATGGGTCCATGCTCTTGTACATAGGCGCGAATTCTGCGGGCTCGCTCGGCCTGCCAACTGTGATCGTCCGCGGCGGGCTCAGGCGGCGTGGGTACTTCCACCTTGCGCTCAATCCACGTGCGGTTGTCCCACTGGCCGATGTAACCCTGCCAATCCTGGATGTTCAGGTCAACGCTGGTATTGCCGAATCGGAATGTCCCCTTTTGATCCCCGTCGGCGGCAGCCAGGATATAAACCCGGTTGAACTTGCCCGCGGGCAGCGGGATGGTTTGGCCGCGAGCGACCAAAGCATTGGGATGATCCGTCCACGCCGGTCCGAGATGGAAGGTGATTCCGCCAAAGGGCAGGGTAGTGGGAAGCATTTCGGCGGGAAGGTTCTCGCCCGCGGCGTCGAATCCACTCTTGGACGCGATGCCGTCTTCGCTGGCGGTGGCCAAATCGTACTTCAAATCGACGGGCTCCGAGTGCGTCGGCGGCAGCGTTTTGGCGGGGGCTGCCAGCTTCACCGCGAAGGTGCGGATTCCATAAGGCCCGAGTGATGTTTCCAGCTCGCCCGTTCACCACCGTGGCTGGGCCCTCGGGCATTTCCTGGCCATTAACCTCGCGCGCGGCAGTAACCGGGCCGGCAAAGGCTACGTGCAGGTTCGGTGCTGTTTCGCCGCGCATTTCGATCGACGCGGACGATGATGTCGCCGCTCTCCTCGGCCTTCTTCACCGCCGTCACGAACACGTGGTTGCTGTCAACGCGCAGGAAGGAAAAGCTCTTCCCCAATGCGCCGGGGTGGCTGGCGCTTTGGAAAGCAATCAGGGGAGCGTTCAGGCGCTGCGCCTGCCAATCGGTATTCCCCTGGCGCCAGTCGCCGGCGTGCGAGGCGAGGCCGTAGACGAATTCATGGTGGCCCCAGTCCTGCGTGGTCTGATCGGCGTAATCGTGGCCGTTGCCGCCGCCGAGGCCGGGGGTGTAGATCAGGGTCAGGCGCAGAGTATTGTCGTCGGGTTTATCCGACCCCGTTTTGCAGTCGGAGAGCACGGTGACGCCGTACGCCCCGCTCTTGTCGGTCAGGTCAAACCACTGGTGCGAAGCCACCTCAAATTTCACCGGGTCGTTGTTGCCGCGCTCGATCGTGCCCAGTCCCCAGTTGTAAGTCGCCAGGGGATTCGCGGCGGTCAGAGGGAAGGTGGCCTTGAGGGCGGCCTCCTTGGTTTTCCAGTCGATGACGTTCGCGAATTCCACGCGGTTGCCGGCATCACCCGCGGCCAGGCTTATCGTCTGGACGAACTTGGAGTCTTCGGTTTCGCGGGTTACTTCCACGGCCACGCGCACCGGTCCCTTTTCCACCACGCGAATCTGGGCCGGACCCGAGACGTAACCGCGCGGCGGCTTCTGCTGGTCAGCCCAATCCATGTTCCAAGCGGGCCAATCGAACGGATGTTCCGTCTGCAATGCCAGCCGGGCCGGAGCCGCGAGCAATTCACGCTTGATGCTCTTGTCGTAAATGCTCGACACATCGCCGTTCGCATCGATCGTGACGCGGTAGCGGGCATTTTCCAGTGAGGATTCGCTCACTTTCAATTCGGAGGAGGCGGCGGCGGCAGAGTCGGCAGGGCGGACGTCGTAAACCGCGAAGCCCACGGAAGGCACTTTGGCGAGGAACAGCACGCGCCCCGATCCGAGCCCCTCGATCTGCGAAGGCACTTCCTTGCCATCCGGGCCGAACACGCGAACGGCTTGCGGCGCGCCTTGGGCAAAGGAAAGCGTTGGCTTCCACCACGTCCTCGCGCTCGATGTTGAGAGGGTTGTACACCACCACCGCCGCGCCTTCCACCTGCGTGTTCGAGGCCGGAGGCGATGGCGGCGCTGGCGCTGGTCAGCACGCCCGCGAACTGGTTCATGGCGATCACATCATCGTTCCAGGAGTACTCGTAAGACTTGGGTGTGGCGGTGCCGGCCATGATGTCGTGGAACTGTCCGCCCAGCACCAGCGTCCACGCGTCGTTCAAACGCTGCAACGGATAGGCAGGGCCGCCCAACCATGCGGCGGCCACCGAGGCGCGCTCGGCGGCGTCAGCCAGCAGCTCATTCTTGCGATTCCAACGCTTGTGCTGCGCTTCGGAAGTCAGCGAGCCGGCCGAGTGATTGGTGAGCTCAAGGTCGCCCTTGTAATGCAGCAGGTGGCTGGCCTTGCCGGACCGGAGGATGTCGAGAAACATCTGGTCGGCTTTGGAGGAGATCACGCGCACGGGGCCGTCGCCCACTTGAACCGGAGCGCCCTTGGCCTGAGGGGTTTGCTCTTCGTCCAAATCCGTCCGGTCGAGCGGGGACGGCAGAACCGTGCGGCTCTTGGTTACGATGGCTTCCAGCAGTTTCACCGAGGACTCCGAGGGAGCGCCGCCGATGTCGCCGGTGCCGTAATAGTGATAATCGACGGCGAAGGCCGGTGGCCTTGCCGTCCAATTGCCAGCCGCTTGGGCCAGTCGACATAGTTGGGTCGCTTGCTGAACTCGGAACTGCTCTTGCTGAGGTCGTAGTAGATGGTGCCGCTGTAGGTCATCGGGTTGAGCGCCGCCAGCACGCTTTTGCCGCCCGGCCCGTCCCAAATCCCGACGTTAAAGGGAATGCCCTTGGGGGTCTTTTCCGGGGACCCGGGTCCCCCCGCCGGCAGCGGATGATCCCCAAGTCAGTTTTTGCGTGGAGAATCCCTTCACCCCGGCTGCCGCCAGGATGCTCGGCAAGGAGGCGGGGAAGCCGAAGCAATCCGGCAGCATGAACTCGGCGCTCGCCACTCCGAAATCATGGCGGAAATACTCGTTGCCGTAGAGGACCTGGCGGATGATCGATTCGGGTGAAGGTGAGTTCACGTCGTTCTCTTCCATCGACGAGCCCGCAGGGAACCATCGGCCCGCCTTGACGCATTGCCGCAGCTTTTCGTAATCCGCCGGGAAGTATTCCTTCATCATGCGATAGCGATTGGCGCCGCTGAAATTGAAAATGTAGTGCGGATACTTCTCAAACAGATCGAAATTGGCGCGCATCGTTTTGGGGAGATATTCGCTGATGACTTGCGGGTATTCCCAGCGCCACTCGGTGTCCAAATGGGCGTAGCCGACGACGTAAAGGGTCGGCTTGGTGAGGTCGGGCCCGGCGTGCGCGGCGGGCTTGGCCACTGGTGGCGCCGCGGCGGGTTTGTCTTGCGCGATGGCGGAACACCGCGAAAGCACCATCGCCATGGCCATTAAGGTCAAGATTGCGGCGGTGCGAAATGAAATCGATGTGGCGCGTGTCGCCGGCATCGGATGATGAGCGGTCCTGTTCATATGTCCCTCGTCGACTTGATTACGCTGGGTTGGAAAGCCCCTCGTGGGGAAAATCGCCTGCAACCCGCAGCGCGCCTCCCGGAAGAATTACGCAAAGGAGGGGGTCATTATACACCCGGTAGTTGGGTAGATTCGTGCCAGAACTGGCCATTATGGAACGGTCAGGGGCGGCTGGTGAGAAAAGCCGAACTTCAAAGCCGAACTTCAACTATCGACGCGGGGCTGGTTTGGTGTATAGTTCCTCTTCAGGCACCCCAAGTCCAAATTCTAGCAAACCTATATTTGCGAAGGAGACGCCGATGAGTCTGAGTGCTGACCAAGCAAAAGTTATCGCGGATTACACGCTTGCCGACTACGAGAACGAGCGGCCCGTTACGAAGCGCGTGATCGAGGCCATCCCTGCCGCCCAAGAAAACTACGCTCCTGACCCCAAGAGCATGACGGCTCTGAATCTCGCCTGGCATATTGCCTGCTCCGAGCTGTTTTTCCTGAACACCGTTTGCGCCGGCCAGGTCAGCCAAGGCGAGTGGAAATGCCCGGATCACGTCCGTACCGCGCAGGATGTGTTGGATTGGTACGACGTGAACGTCGCGCCGGCGCTGGAGCGGGCCAAAGGCCTCTCCGGCGAACATCTCGCCAAGGACATCGACTTCTTCGGCAAGGTGCAGTTGCCTGCGGTGGCCTGGCTGACCTTCATGGTCAAGCACGGCACTCATCACCGCGGCCAACTTTCGGCCTACCTGCGCCCGATGGGGGCGAAAGTGCCCAGCATCTATGGCCCCAGCGCGGACAGCCAGTAAACGGCCTCCGCGTTTGCCCTACCTTCATCCTATCGCAGGTGTATTGTCGCGGAGGTTCAGGTGCGGAAACAGAGCCACCGCCCGAATCGGGCTGGCTTCGCCCCCCTCCAATTTGAGCGGCAGACCGAGGAAAAAGAAGCGCTGCCCCGTCACCTGATCCAGGTTGGCGAGCGCTTCGAATATCGGCATGCCGGCGCGCCCAGCGAGTTTGTGAGCGGGGGCTCCGGCGGCAATGGCCGCAGGACTGTCGACGGAGGCGATATCGCCGCCAATAGCTTTGACTCCACGGCGAATCAATTCCTCGACTAGCGAGGGTTGGAAGCCGGGCCATTCATCCTGGAAAAATGCGGAGGAATCCACGCGCTTGTCCCAACCCGTACGAAATAACACTATGTCTCCGGAGTGAATATCTGCCACCGCAATATCCGCGACGGTTAAGTCTTCGCCGGGTCCCTTCGGCCTCTCCAAAGCTAGGGCCTCGCCCATAAAAAGTTGCAAAGGCATTCCCGCCACATCTGGAAACGCCTCACCGAGAAAGTGTAACGGAGCGTCAACGTGCGTGCCGGCGTGCGCTCCCATCTGCAACTTCGACACATAAAACCCATGTTCACTCAACCGGGCGTGCCAGGACCTGGTGAAGGGAGGATCGGTAGGGTAGCAGGGGATTTGATCATTCAGCGCGGCCGTCAAATCCACCAGCCGCAAAGGGCCGTATTCATTCAGGAGGCTCATCGTTTTCCTGCTTTCTTAAGCGCGGCAAATTCGGCGCCCATCCCCGCAAAAGATGGCAAGGGGCGAAGGGCGTACGGTGCATCACGGGAGCAAAGTACAACTGTAGTTTGACATGAATCGCGGCCGACGCAATACTTCTAGCCCTGTGCGGTCAGAAAAACACGGCTCTATGCGAGAAGGAGATTAACGATGAAGCTTCCACTCTTGATTTTGGCATCTTTGACAACAGCCGTTTAATGGGCGGGGGGTGGCAGGGAACCTGCGGTCACCTACATCGGCCAGGAGAAGGTAGCCGACGCATTGGCCAATAACGGCCCCTTGGTGAAGGCTTCTGATCTTCTGGCTTTAGGCCTTCACCGCTCGGGACCCGGTCACGTTGAACTCCACAGATAGGAGACTGACGTCTTCTACATTGTCGATGGCGAAGCGCCATTCGTCACGGGAGGTAAGATGGTAGGAAGCAAAGTGACTTCCCCCGGCCAGCGGATTGGAACTGACATCGAGGGATGAGAAGTTCATCATTTGACGAAGGGCGATTTGATGGTGGTCCCCGCGGGGATTCCCCATTGGTTCAAGGAGGTTCCTCATTCGGTAAGTTGCTTCGTAGTGAAGGTTCTGAAACAGTAAGGTGGAGGTCAATTCCATGGGTCTTCTTACTCCCTATCGGATTGTACACGGATGGCCAATTCTGCCGGCCGGTTACGTCCTCGGGCAGGTTACAGGTGTGGGCGTGGATTCGCATGAGCACATTTTTGTTTTTCATCGCGCTGACCACTCGGGCGAGAAACCAAGCGGCCCTATCGATTCGCCGGTGGTAATGTGCTTTGATGGGGTAACGGGCAAACTCCTTGATACCTGGGGGGCGAATGCGTTTCTGGTTCCGCACGGGCTGCGCGTGGATCAACGGGACAATATATGGCTCACCGATGTGGGGTTGCACCAAGTCTTCAAGTTTAGTCACGATGGAACCCTGCGGATGTCGCTGGGAGTGGCTGGAACTTCCGGATGGGATCATCAGCACTTCAATAAGCCGACGGATGTGGCGGTGGCCCACGACGGCTCGATATATGTGAGTGACGGTTACGGGAACCGTCGCATTGCAAAATTTTCGCCAGAAGGGTACTTCCTGCTTGAATGGGGCAGGTCAGGCGACAAGCCTGGAGAGTTTAACGAAGTTCATAACGTCGCGCTCGATCACGAGGGGCGTGTTTACGTCGCCGACCGTATTAACCGGCGCATCCAGGTGTTCACGGGAGACGGCCAATTCATTTCCCAGTGGAAGACCGAGGCACTGGGATGCCCCTGGGGGCTTGCCTATGGCCCGGACGATTTCCTTTACATGGTCGACGGCGGCGACATGTCATCGTGTTTGCCGGGGCGTGGCCGTATCGCACGGTTGGACCTGGGTGGAAACGTCCTGGAGCAGTGGTCGTCGTTCGGGAATTACGACGGGCAGTTATTCTGGGGGCACGACATTGCCGTGGGAAAGTCCGGAGATGTTTACGTGGGGGAAGTGAACCACGGGATGCGGGTGCAGAAATTTTCCAGGAGCGCGCAGGAATTTCTGTTCTTGAGCCGCCGAGGGTAGGGGATATTTCCCCCCCTACCGCGCGGACGGGGTTGAAGAGTGTGTGACGGCAATCCCGGGGCATTGGCGGCGAACTGTGGTAGACTAAGTCGTAGTCATCATGGAAAAGTTCTGATTTCTTACCGTGTCGAGTCGCTCTGCTCGTTTGCAAACGATACGGACGAACCGCCGTTTCCCGTTTGACTTTGAACGTCAACTCTTGTTAGCTTGAAGCGCTATGAGACAACTTCAGCCGGTCATCTGGGCAAAGGGGACCTTTCTTACCCCGCAGCATTTACAGCTCCAGGACCGGTTCATTGAAAGTGTATTGGAGTTCAAACTTGGCGCCCTGAGGTTCTGCCCGTGGGGCTTCGCGGAAGTGCAAATCGACCGGGAAGCTCTTTCGACGGGGACATTGCTTTTGCCGCGCGCCACGGGGCTGTTCCCGGATGGCCTGGCGTTTGAAATTCCTGACTCGGACCCCGCTCCGGAAGCGCGATCGCTGGAGCAGGCGTTCGGACCTGACCAGGACACGGTTGATGTCTACTTTGCGATTCCTCAATATCAATATCGTGGCCTCAACGTCACGTTGGGCCAGAGAAACGGGGATACGCGCTATCAAGCCGAGGTGGCCCTGCTACGCGATGAGAATTCGGGACTGGCGGAAAGGCCGGTGCAGATTGCCAAGAAGAACTTTCGGTTGCTGTTGGAGGGAGAACCCCGGCAGGGGAGTACTTCCTTGCGCCTCGCGCGTATCAAAAAGACCACGGCCGGAACCTACCAGTTGGACTCGCAATTCGTTCCACCCGTCATCGATCTTTCGGTCAGCGAATACTTAATGGCGATTCTGCGCCGGCTGGTGGAGATTCTGGCCGCCAAGACCAACGCGCTTTCGGGTACGCGCCGGCAAAAGAATCAGAGCCTGGCAGACTTCACGGCTTCCGACATTGCGAACTTCTGGCTGCTTTACACCGCGAACAGCTATTTCCCCATCCTGCGGCACCTGTTTGAATCCAAGAAGGGGCATCCGGAAAGCTTATTTACGGCCATGCTCTCGCTGGCGGGGTCGCTGACCACATTCTCAACGACCGTGCAGGCGCGGGACCTCCCGCTCTATGACCACGATGAGCTCGGCGCTTCCTTTACCAACCTTGACGAAAAGCTGCGGGCACTTTTGGAGACCGTGGTTCCCAGCAATGTCGTTTCGCTGCCCCTGAAGCTCACCCAGCCTTCGATCTATGCAACCGCTCTTGCCAACGATAAGTATCTGTTTAACACGCGAATGTATTTGGCGATAAGCGCCGATCTGGGCGAAGCGGATTTGCTCAAAAGAGTTCCTCAACTGGTCAAACTCTGCTCCGCCACACACATTGAAACCCTCATTCGCCAGGCTCTCCCGGGCATGCAGTTGGTGCATGTCCCATCCCCGCCCGGCTCCATTCCCATCAAACTCAACTACCAGTATTTCAGCTTGAATCAATCCGGGGTCGCATGGGAGGCCGTGCAGCGAGCTCGAAACATTGCGGCCTACGTCCCCGGAGACATTCCCAATCCTCAACTGGAACTGATTATCCTCCTCCCGCAAGCGGAATAACCTCGCGCCAGCATCACGCGCGTCCCTAACCCGACTTTCGCAGCTT
>CAWELY010000005.1:0-195462 GCA_963810005.1 uncultured Acidobacteriota bacterium | reverse complement strand
CACCATGGAGCTGATTTTCTTCACATCCAACCCGTGCGGACCGAAGACCACTCCCACCACGGACGCTCGCGCTGGAACCTCCCACTCTTGCGGGTCTTTCGCCAGCCGCGCCTCGAGCACGTGGATATCCTGCTTCGCCTCCTTCTTCGCGTCTTTTTCGCTCTCCTCGTTATCCGGTTTCTCCTTTCCCTCCTCCGCTTTCCCTTTGGCTTCACCCTTCGATTCCGCTTTGGGGGCGGCCACCAACACGAGGGCGATTTTGGCCTTGTCGCGGATGGCCGGGGGGATGTGCAAGGGTTCGTACTTCACCTTTTCACCGGCCTCAATGATGTTCATTTCTTGCAGCGGGAGTGGGGTGCCGCCCTTCGCCGGTTGAACCATCAAACGAAAGCGGCTGACGTTCAAGGTCCCCGCGCAAGGGGGAAGGGCCGCGCCGGAAGCTTGAACAGGGCTCGTAATGAAAAACAGAAAGGCCGAAAGGCAGAGGGTTTGGGGTATCAAAAACCAACTTGCGGGTGTGTTATTCATCTCTCCTGGATCCATCAAAGGGTTTTGGACCTTAATTATATTTCGATGCAAAGGAGAAGCAGGGGGTGGTGTGGATCAACAAGGTCCACCGGTCGAAATTACCGAGGCCCATTACGATCCGGAAAGCGGGTAGCGCCGCGCGGCAAAGGCGCAAGAGAAAGTCAAAAGGCAAAGCGCAAATGGCAAAAGTGAAAAGCTGCGCGGAGTCATCCCGCTCCGCGCGGGACTAATCCGCGGCTTTGCGTCCTTGGATGTAAACAGACATTTCAAGGTCAGCAGATTAAGAGCCGTCAGAGTAGAATAAGGCAAACTGCGCCTGACTCCGCGCTTTTCACTATTACCTTTTGCATTTTGACTTTCTCTTGCGCCTCCGCCGCTCTAACCCAAGTTCGTCACGGTGGGGGCGGTTTTGATGATTTTCGCGACCAGGTGATAGGGTAAGGATTTTGTTTTCAGTCCCGCCGCTTTCAAAAGTCGATGTAGTGTAGACCAACCCCCTTGCGGTGGCGGAGCGCAGCATGGCACGATCGCCTCGATGTATTTGCGACCCAATCTGCGGCACAAAGACGGCAAGGATCATACTTACTGGTCTCTGGTAGAAACGGTTCGAACACCCGACGGGCCGCGCCAGCGCACATTGTGTTACTTGGGCGAGCTGAATGCCTCAGCCCAGGCGCGCTGGCTGAAGACGATCGAGGTTTTCAACGCCCAGGGGGAGAGTCAGCAACTGAAGCTGTTTCCCTCCGACGTGGCAGCGCCCGAAGATGATGCGTCGGTGGCGCGGGTGCGCCTCGACCAGGTACGCTTGGAGCGGTCGCGGCAATTTGGGGATGGGTTCCTGGCGCTGGAGTTGTGGAAGCGTTTGGAGTTGGACCGCTTCTGGGCGGGGCTGCTGGACGGGCCGGAAAATGCCGCCGCCGTACCTTGGTCGCGGATCGCGGCGTTGTTGGCGATCAACCGGCTGTGTGCACCGGGCAGCGAGTTGGCAATCGAAGAGCGCTGGTATCCGGCCACGGCGCTGGACGACGTGCTGGGGATCGAGGCTGGCAAGATCAACGACACGCGTTTGTATCGGTGTCTGGACCGCCTGCTGCCGCACAAGACGCAACTGGAGCGTCATCTGGCGCGTCGCTACGGGGAGTTGTTCGCGGTGGAGTTCGACGTGCTGCTTTACGATTTGACCAGCAGCTACGTGGAGGGGGCGGCGGCGAAAGATCCCATGATGCAGCGCGGCTACTCGCGCGACCATCGGCCCGACTGCAAGCAGGTGGTGATGGCGCTGATTGTCAACGCCGAGGGTTTCCCGCTCAGCTACGAAACCTTCGATGGCAACCGCAGCGACGTGACGACGGTGGAAGCGGTGCTGCGCATGGTGGAGCGCAAGTATGGGAAGGCGCGACGGGTGTGGGTTTTTGACCGCGGCATCGTGAGTGAAGAAAATCTGGAGGCGTTGCGGCGGCGGGGCGGTCAGTATCTGGTGGGCACGCCGCGGGCGAAGCTGAAGCAGTTTGAGCAGGAGTTGTTGGCCGGGGGTTGGGAGCAGGTGCGGCCCGATGTGGAAGTGAAGCTGGTGCCGACGCCGCAGGGAGAGGAGATCTACATCCTCTGCCGCTCGCAGGCGCGGCGGGCGAAAGAACAGGCGATGCGCAGCCGCTTTTCCACGCGGATGGAAAAGGCGCTCGCGGCGCTGGAGAAACGGGTGGGGGCGGGACAGTTGAAAGACCGCCATAAAATCGAGCGCGGCCTGGGGAAAATTCAGGCCCGCCACCCGCAAGTCGCCGATCTGTACGACGTGCAGGTCACCGAAAAGGATGGTGCCGTGACGCTGCAATGGCAAGCCCGCCAGGACCGGCAGAGTTGGCAACAGGCCCGCGAGGGCGCCTACCTGTTGCGGAGTAATCTGCCGCCGGAAAAGCCGGAAGCACTGTGGAAAAGTTACATTCAGCTCACGGAAGCGGAAGCGGCGTTTCGGGTGTTGAAGAGTCCGCTGTCGATCCGGCCCATCTTCCACCAACTGGAGCGGCGGGCCAAAGCCCACATCCTGGTGGCGTTTCTCGGCTATGCCCTCTGGGTCACGCTGAAACACTTGTTGCGAAGGAAAGGCTCGACCCTCTCGCCGAGCAAGGCGCTGGCGTTGCTCGCTACCCTGGTCAGTGCCGACATTGTGCTGCCCACGACCGACGGGCGGGAAATCCGGCTGCGCCGCGTCACCACGCCCGACGCCAAACAGAAAGAACTCCTTGACCAACTCGGGATCACGGTGCCGGACCGCCTCAGCTTTGATCGCCAATGTAGTGTAGACTTGGCAACAGCCTGAACTGATTCCACTCTACTTAGCTAATTTTTCGATGCTCTCGTGACGAACTTGGGCTAACGCTCCCGCGACAAGCGCAGGGTCTTAATCTCCCACGGCTCCATGTGAAACTGAATGGTGGTTCCCTCACCCACCGGCCCCACGCTGACATCTTCCAGCAAGGTGGTTTCCGTGACGTGGAGCTTGCGCGGGAGTTTCCTGGTCACGCGAAAGAGCGCGAGCGAAATTACGATTTGTCTCGAAATCTGTCAGTTGTCGAAATAACCGACCTTTTCGATTTCGTCCCACATGGCGAGGACGTTTTCCAGCTTGGCGAGGGGATGAATCTCCGTCGTCGAGCCGATCCAGAGGCGGCCGGTGGACCCTGCCTCGGTGATCGTCTTCCGGACGGTTTCCCGAACCTCCGACTCCGTCCCGAAAGGTAACAGTTGCGAGACGTCAATTCCCCCCATCAAAATCCAATCCGGATAAGCCTTGTGAATATCCCCGGCGTACATTTTCGAAAGCGGTTCGAGAGGATTGATGCCGTTAATCCCCGCCTGCCGAAAGTCGTCCAGAACTTTCCACAGGTTTCCGTCGGAGTGGTAGATCACTTTGATTCCATGCTCATGCCAAGCGTTGACGAGCTTCACCAGACGCGGGAAAAACTCCTTGCGCAGAAAGGCCGGCGAGAACATAAGCTGGTCCGTGCTGGCGATGTCGGCAAAGACCAGCGCCACCGGCGAGAGAGTGGGGTCCGCCGTCTCATGAACGCGCTGAATCTCCGCCCAGTTCAGCGCTTCCAGCCAGTCGGAAACCAGTTGCGGGTTCTCCGCATACGCATAAGACAGCAGGTCAAGGCCCGCTCGCACGTGCGCGGTGTCCAGGCCCACCGGGCTTTCGTTGGGGAATACCACGGTGTTCTCGCCCACCTTCTCCTGCAACTCCAGGTACTGCTCGCGCGGCGATTTGGAAGAAGCACCCCAGACGTTGCTCTTACCGGCAAAAGTGAACATGTCACCCGTGCGCCGATTGTGAAGCTCCTCGATGTTCCGGGGAATGTAATCCAGCAGCCCCTGCGCGTCGCTGAACGGCCGTTCGACCAGCCAGGTGGTCCACCATTCCTGCTTATAGACGAACCCATCATCATAGCGGATCGTCTTCTCTTCCGCGGGCGGGGCAATGCCCCGCGTAATGTCCAGCCGATCGCCAATGGTCCGGCAGAGCAGATCCAGGCCATTTTGCGGCGTGAGCTTCTCACCGGTTATATATTCGATAAGAGGAACGTGCTGGATCAGGTCAAAAACCGGCAGCCGGTCCGGCAGTTCCCCTCGCAAAGTACATTCAATGCGCTCGCGCGCCGTCATACGGTCTTTCGGAAGTTTACGCATTCATTTCTCCCAGAAAAAAGTAGCTCCCCGCCCTGCGCCGATCTTGTGCGAGACGGTGTGAACTGCGGGCACTAGGGTCCGCCCGGCTTATTATTGCCTCATTTCTCAACTCTCCCCCGACATTCCTGCTCGGGCGGAAATTGGCTCGTGGCCCCCAGAAGAACCACGAGCCCCAACCGAGCATATCACTTCGATAATGTCACCACAGCGACTCCCAGTCCCGCCAAAGTCGCATGGTCGCCGCTCAGTTGCGCCACCGCCGGCGGTTGGAAGCCTGTCGTCTGATCAATGTAGGCGATCTCGGCCCCATCGCCGCCGGGAATCGCAACCTCAAAGCTCCGGTTGCGCTTGTTAACCAGCAACAGTTTGTGCTTGCCATTTGAAGTCACGAAACCCTGGACGTAGACGTAGGGAAGACTGGAGGTAGTATCAATTATCTTATCGCCGGGGCCAAAGTTGTCGTGCAGCAGCTTCAAAACCCGAGCGCGAGGGTTGGGCAGTCCGGTGTTCCAATCCACCAGGGACACACTCGGATACTGACTCGGGTACCCCACCCACTGGGATTCGCCCGCGATGTCGACTCCCAGACGGGCCAGCTCGGAGTAGGTGTAAGCGTAAGTCGCGCCACTCAAATTCCAGTAAGAGGGGGGCAGACCCTTAAAGACATAGCCCGGTTTGCCCTGGTCAAAGTCACTCGAGTCGATGGAGCCGAGTTCATCCACCGTCGTGCGCGTCTGCGGGGAGAGGCGCTGGCGGATCGTTTCGATATACCGCACGGTGTTAATGAACCCGTCAGCCTGCTCAAAATAGGTATGTTGCTCGATTTCGGGGCTCTCGTCCGGTTTCGGACTGGCATAGAAATGATAGGAGATCATATCCAACGGAATCCCTGGCTTGTGGTTCTTGGGATTGAGGAAGTACTCGAAATAACGGGGCGCGGCGGAGGGACCCGCCAGAGCCAGGGCGACGAACTTCGTTTGCGGCTGGACCTTACGCATGGCGGCCACTACCGCGTCGTAGAGGTGCGTGTAGGTTTCCGGCGTGATGCTGTGTTCGTAGTCGATTTCGTTCAAGACTTCCCAATAGTCGATCTTGTAGTGATGGCCGGATTCGTGGCGCTTGCCGTATTCATCCGTGAATCCGCCTTGCGTGTACCAACTCAACAGGCGCGCGTAATAGTCCGCCACTTCCTTAAATGTCGGGTCGCGCAACTCCGTGCCTTGTTCGTAATCCCACACCGGCTGGTCCGGGTCGGCGGGATAGGCAACCGGCTTATCGGTTTTGTACATCCATTGTGGAATCGTGCTGAAATTAATAATCACCGAGTGCCCCGCCGTGGCGTTGATGAAGTCTTCCGTCATGGGGTCGATCAGCGAAAAGTCCCAGGAAGTCTTGCCGTCCTTGGGCGGCTCGAGTTCGGCGACTCCCAGCTTGGGGTAAGGCAGCCAGGGCACGTAACGAACGTAGTCAGTGCCCATGTCACGCAAAGACTGATAGACAGTATCGTGAATCTTTGAACCCCGGCGCAGGGGCGGGTTGACCACCACCTGCAGCGTCGTTGTGGTTTTGGAAACCATGACCACCTTGTCCCAATTGACCTGGATAGCGGCTTTTTCCGGCACCGCGGCATTGGGACTCGTTCCATTCCGAGAACAGGAAACCAAGGTAATGAGTACACCTATCAACAAGAAGGCGAAGATTCGAACGGCCCTGGAAAGTTTCATATTCCATCCTCCAAAACAGAATTTCCACCTAGCTTCTTCGATTTAGTGAAAGGCGGCTCGTGGCCCCCGGAAAGCCCACAAGCCCCCATCCAACTAATTACTTGGAGAGCGTCACCACGGCCACTCCCAATCCCGCCAAAGTCGCGTGGTCGCCGCTTACTTGCGCCACGGCGGGGGGTTGAAAACCAGTCGTCTGATCAATGTAGGCGATCTCGGCCCCATCGCCGCCGGGAATCGCAACCTCAAAGCTCCGGTTGCGCTTGTTGATCAGCAACAGTTTGTGCTTGCCGTCGCGCGTCACGAAACCCTGGGCGTAGACATAGGGAAGACTGGAGGTTGTATCGATTATTTTGTCGCCGGGGCCAAAGTTGTCGTGAAGCAGTTTCAAGACCCAAGCGCGAGTGTTGGGTTTCCCTGTGTTCCAATCCACCATGGAAACGCTCGGAAACTGACTCGGATACCCCACCCACTGAGAATCGCCAGCCACGTCAATTCCCAGCTTGGCAAGCTCCGTATATACGTAAGCGTAATTCGCGGCGCTCAAATTCCAGTAAGACTGGGGGAAATCCTTAAAGACATAGCCCGGCTTCCCCTCATTAAAGTCACTCGGGTCTTGCGAGCCGATCTCATCCACGGTCGTGCGCGTTTGCGGGGAGAGACGCTGGCGGGTCGTTTGGATAAACCGCACGGTGTTAATGAACCCATCCGCCTGGTCGAAAACGAGTGAATCGTGCTTTCGGAGTCGGCGTCGGGAGTCGCACAGGCATAAAAATGATAGGAGATCATGTCCAGCGGAGTCCCGGGCTTGTGGTTCTTGGGATTGAGGAAGTATTCAAAATATTGGGGCGACGCGGAAGGAAACGCCAGAGCCAGGCCGACGAACTTCATTTGCGGATCGGACCTTGTGCATGGCGGCCACCACCGCGTCGTAGAGGTGCGTGTAAGTTTCCGGCGAGATATTGTGTTCGAGGTCGATTTCGTTCAAGACCTCCCAATAGTCGATCTTGTAGTGATGGCCGGATTCGTGGCGCTTGCCGTATTCATCGGTGAATCCGCCTTGCGTGTACCAACTCACCAGGCGCGCGTAATAGTCCGCCACTTCCTTAAATGTCGGGTCGCGCAACTCTGTGCCTTGTTCGTAGTCCCACACCGGCTGGTCCGGGTCGGCGGGATAGGCAACAGGCTTATCGGTTTTGTACATCCATTGCGGAATCGTGCTGAAATTAATAATCACCGAGTGGCCCGCCGTGGCATTGATGAAGTCTTCCGTCATGGGATCGATCAGCGAAAAGTCCCAGGAAGTCTTGCCGTCCTTGGGCGGCTCGAGTTCGGCGACTCCCAGCTTGGGGTAAGGCAGCCAGGGCACGTAACGAACGTAGTCGACGCCCATGTCATGCAAAGACTGATAGACAGTATCGTGCATCTTCGAACCCCGGCGCAGGGGCGGGTTGACTACAACTTGCAGTGTCGCGTTGGTTTTGGAAACCATGACCACCTTGTCCCAATTGACCTGGATAGCGGCTTTTTCCGGCGCCGCGGCATTGGGACTCGTTCCATTCCGAGAACAGGAAATCAAGGTGATGAATACACCTATCCACAAAAGGGCAATGATTCGAACGGCCCGGGAAAGTTTCATCGTTCATCCTCCAAAACAGAATTCCCACTTAGGTTTTTGGAACTATCGCAATTCGATCAAGCAGAGCGACCGCGGCTCCATCTCGACATCCAAGTACGCTGGGAAGTTCGAGCTCCTGTTCCTTTTTCTGGCCCCCAGCATAGATGACCAGCTTCTTGGTCCCCGACCCCTTCCAAGTTCCACGCGCGGAGTTTCCGGCAAGTCAGCGTAATTCGCCAACACGACTCCCACTCGTCCGTCCGGCGCTTGCCAGGTGGCGGATTGCACGAGAGGTTCCTGACCCCATCCGAAGTCTCGCTGCGTGACTCCGCTGACTTTCCAAGGCCGCAGCATGCGCCCGTAGACGAGATAGTCGCGGGCCACTCCCGCTCGGAAATGGCTGAGCCCTCTTGGTCCAGTCGATAAACGCCGCCTGATCCGGCACGGCGCGGTTCCACGTCTGGTCCCAGTCATATTCCACCAGTCCCTTGTCCCGCAACGTGAAATTTATGAAATAGCCGTGACCAAAGCCCTTGCCACCGAAGGCGCGAAGCGCTTCGTCGTTGACCCGATTGGTATAGAACCCCTGAAAGCCGTTGGCGTATTCGTGATACAGAAACGAATACAACGGGCATCGTATGGAAACGGGAATCCCAAACCTGGAAGTTCTGAAGGTGAGTCTCCGGCGGAGCCCCTTCGCAGGACATGGCCACCGTAGGATTGACTGACCTCGCCGTGGCCACGTCGGCCTTGATGAGTCCGTCGAAAGCCTCCGACATCCACGGCCCGGGCACGGGAGGATGGCCATGGTTGGTGGCATAGCAGGCCGTGGGGCCGGGTCCCTGGTCGAACTGTTGCACCACGTCGGGTCCCAAGTTCGGCCATGTGGCGGGTCATGTCCAGGATCATCTGGCGTCCTTTTTCGGTCCCCACGCAGGTCCACGTAGTTCTTTCTCCAACCGCCCAGGTCCATTTCCAGGAATGGAGCCGTCCCATCGGCGAGTGACCACCGCTTCCCCGCCGTGCGCGCGGAAATAGGGCATGCCGTCATAGTTGGTGTTCTTCTGCGAAGTCACCCAGCAGAGGCCATCACCGTAAATCATGGGATGCCAGCCCCGCGCTTTCGCCTTGGACATGAACTCGCGAAACGACGCTTCACCTCCCACGGGCGGATAGGCATCGGGCTGAACCCAGGGCCCGCCCTGCTCCCAATTAAAGATGATCGGCATCAGGGGCCTATCGAGCGCCGCAGCCCATTTGTCCAGATAAGGCAGCGCATTCGTCAAGGGCGTGTACTCGGGATTCTCCGCTGCCGGCGGATCCCAATCTCCTTGGCCGCGCATGGGGAACGCAATGGCGGGAGGAGAATCGGCGATCCACTTGGGAATATCGGTTCTCTGGGCCATTTTGGTGGCGCAGAAGGGCTGCTTGGAAGCCCAATCCCGATAGATCTCGGCCGCGGCGTACCAATCGCCGTGGAACGTACCGATCACCACGTTATAAGGAAGTTTGGTCTCACCCGGCCCGCGCGTGCCGGGGAAATGTCCGACGCCCATCGTGACCCCGTCCTCCTCCATCACCGGATCGAGGAACTTCGGCAGCCCTTTCGGATCGTCGCACGCCACGTAGAGGCCGCCCGCATCGTTGTAATAAGCCATCAATTGGGTTGAAGTCCACTGGCCGGGATAGTTGTTAAAGCGCCAGATTTCAGGCGTATCGGATCGCCTCCTTCCCCAGGCCCCGGCGGACATGGAAGGATCAACCGGGCCCGCCAGCGACGCCATCCGCGAATGAGTAGAGGATGTGGCTGTAGTTCTGGTTTTCCGGGGTGTCAAAAGGGACTTCAATGACCGGAAACTGAATATGCCCGATCCACATCGACGTCCGATTGTTTAGCGCCAAGGTCCAATAGGTTAAGCGTCTGGCGCGAAGGGCAGCGGACGGTTACGTGGGCATCGACCGGCAACTGGCCAATCTCCTCATAGTCGATCGTAATCGTCTCTCCCTCCGCGTCCCGGCTTTTCGCAACGCGCACTTTGTTGGCTTCCGAGGACGTGACCGCCTTGAATTCGCCATGATCATTCATGAACTCGATCTTGAAGAGTGGCAAGCCGGCATGACCGGGAATCAATAGATCGTGGTCAATGCCAAAGGTTGATCGCAGTGACGCGATGGTTCCTTTTTCCGCATCGATGGTTAGGCGGTAACCGGGATTGATCACGATAACGGCTTCCTTTGCCGGGGTCGCACCGAAAGCTGCAAACCCCATCGGGGCCGACAGAAATGCTGCCATGAGAACTAAAACCGTGAGTATTGCTTGATGACTCTTTCTTCCCATGGAATCTTCTCCTAGACCAGTTTTCTTGAATAAAAGTTGACCTCTCGAACGTGAAATCTGCTTTACTGGCGCGTACAATTCAAGTCCACGCGAATTTCCGGTGTAATCTTCACAGGCCCCACCAAACCATCGATGTCGATGTTGTTAAGCAAGGGGAAGCGCTCGCCCACATCGGCGCCGTTGGCCATGGTATTGGTCACCACAATCTTCAGGTCATTCGCGCCCGGCCGGGCGAACGGCGTGAGATCGAAGCGATACGGCTCCCACACTCTCGTGCCCACGTGCTTATCATTGAGCCAGACGTCCGCCACGACTCCCACCTTTCCGCAGTCCAGCATGATACGCTTCGCTTCCCCAAAGTATGCGGGGGAAAGGGTAACCTGACGTTCATACGAAGCGGAGCCGGAATAGAATCGCAAGCCCGTCTTGGCCCAAACGGCCAAGCGCATGGGCGTAGTGCCCGAAAGGAAATAGACCGGATCGGTCAGGAAGTGTTCCGCGGGCACCTTGACCGCGATCACGTTTCCTGTTTCCCGTAGGGGCGAGAAGCGCCATTCCGCGCCTTCGGTTGCAAGCGGCTGGCCATTCAAGAAGACGCGCGAACCCTGCGGCAGGTCCAGGCGCTTCATCCCCGCGGCGCCGGGGGGCACGTCCATGCGGTACCAGCGCATCCCGGCCTTGA
Source organism: uncultured Acidobacteriota bacterium (assembly GCA_963810005.1). Taxonomy (GTDB): domain Bacteria; phylum Acidobacteriota; class Terriglobia; order UBA7540; family UBA7540; genus Bog-366. The sequence continues at coordinate 184,891 of CAWELY010000005.1, read as the reverse complement.
GCTCCCGAGTAGCCTCTGGAGAGGGCAAGGTCTTGGTGGGAGAATCCACGATATCCGGCATCACGCCGCCCTTCGGGTTGGCAATCCGGAAGGTGAATTTCGAGTTGCCGGCGATTTTCACCAGCACCGTATTCCATCCCGCCTCGAGGACGCAGTCACCCTGCACACCCCAATAATCCCGCATATCGATGTAGTAGAGATCGGTGTAGCGGGAAAGCTTCTTCTCCCCGTTGATCCACACCTTAACGTTCTTGGCGGTGGCAAAAATCTTCACCTGCCGCCGATCGGGCGAATAAACGTAGGTCAGGGCGTAGGAAACCGGGCCCATGGAGGGGTCCCACCCCGATGAGTCGCTCGCGAACTGCCCGGAAATGACCGTATGAAGGTCGGTAAAATAATCCGGCGAATTGTAAAGCTGCCAGCGCTGTTCCTTTAGAAGCGGTCCGTAGATCCAATAATCGAAGCTGAAATTACCTTCCTGCAAGTCCGCCACATGGTAAACGGATTGAGGAATCTGCTCCTTTTCCGGAGGGAAAACCTCGTTGAAGCCGCTTCCCCAGGTATTCGGGAACGGGCCGATGGCGTACCACTGGCGGATCGTATGATCCTCGGGCGAGAGCCACTGCTGGCTCCATTCGCTAGAGGAAAAATCGGGCTTGCCCCAGCCCGCCGCCTCTCCCTTGTTATCAGGGTCCAGCCTCGAAAGGGCGTGATACATCGGGATGGTGGGCGAGTCGGGGTGGAACTGCCATGCCCCATCCAAGCTCACCGGGCTGGGAATTTCACCCGACAGGTTGAACTCGCCGCGATAGGTGTGCTGATCGTCCCGCAGCTCGACGCGGTAGTTCGGGCCATTCACCGGGCCCTCGGCGGAAACGCGCACGCCATTGGCGTCATGCGAGAGGACCGCAAGCTTCTCAAAGTCCGCGTGGACCATCTGGGCGAACTGGGGGGATTGCTCGGCGGGGCGGAACGCTACATAGAAGGCATCCCACGGACCAAAGGATAGCGCCACCTCTGTACCTGACGGCGTGTTGCGGTAGAAAAGCGGACTGCGTTCGCCGGTGAGCGCATCCCAGCGCTCCGGCACGCCCGCCACGGAGAACTGGACGGTCATGCGTCGAGATCCGGCGGAATCATTGACCACCCAATAGAAATCCTGAGCCAGCTTTTGCCGATGCAGGGAAAAGAAATGATCCTCCGCGCCATCGAGCACCTTGACGTCGGCGGGGATGTTCTCCTGCAAAAGATGGATGAGGAGCGGCACGCTGTCACGAACAAAATAGGCTTTGCCCCCGTGGCCGTTGGTGTTCAAAGTGTATTCGGACACTTGGCTGCCCGTGCCAAATACCCGTTGCGCGGCCTGCTGGATCTCCGGGTCGTTCTTGCCGTTCTCGGCGGAATTGTTGGGCAACCACCGCATGGCGAAAATTGTGCCTCCCGCGTCGAAGAACTGCTCGATCTTCTTCATTGCGGCGGCAGGAATCGTCGGGGTCGGTGGCAGGACCAGCACGCGAAAAGATTCGTTCCCTGCGGTGAGTTCCGATCCTTGAATACCGGCCTGCTGGAGATAGTAGGAATCCATCACATCCGAATCGATCTGATGACCGGTCATCTGGCGAATCAAAGCCGCATAGTCCCGGTCGATGACGTCCACATCGTTACCCCAGTGGTTTCCTTGCGCCACCTGCCGGGCGTCAAACACCGGGTCCATGTTGGCCCAAACCGATTCGACAGGATCGAAAATGACCACGGGCGCCACATGCCGACCCTCGGCATTCATGTAGCTGACACGGCGCACATAATCGGCGTAGTAGCCGAAGTACTTCCACCAGGGCTGCTGGTAAAACCAGCTCGGGTAATAAGTGATCCGGCGGGAATCGTAATCGAAGGCATGAGGAATAAAGAGGTTGAGCCCCCACGCACCAAAACCGTTCGTATCCACGCGCACCTTCTCCGGCGAGAGGTACGATTCCCCTCCCAGGATGGCCGAGTTTTCGATGGCGTAACGCGTCCCCTTGAAGTGTGCTACGGAGCCCGATTCCTTGTAATCGCGGGGATCGCGCCCCCGGTTAAAGAGCCCATCGGTCTCCGGGAACGATCCGTGGCGCATCACTTCCATCAAGCTCCCCTGGTATTCGTCCGCGTGCAGAGGGTCTTCCCACAATGAAGGGACGTGCCCCACGCCCCGCTTTTCCGTCCACTCCGTAATCAGCCCCGCGTTGTTCCGCGCGTAAAAGCTGCGTGATGGTGTCCATATAATCGCAGCGAATTTTGGGACTCTGATTTCCGCCTTCGTACACCAGCAGGGGCAGGAACTTGCGCAGGTCATATCCATGGCGGCTTTGAAACGTCTCGAACAGCTTGGGCGTCCAGGCGATGGAATATCCATACGACCCTTCGCCATCGGACACAATGAACTTGATGGTGCTGCCGAAATACGAGGGAAAGCGCTTGTAGTACTCGTCGTAAACCAGGCGGATGAAAGTGCGCATCGCATTGTCGCTCAGCACGTCGATGTATTGCCCCTGGGAACTGCTATGGATGACGTAGAAAACCATCACCTTCCAGCGGCCCTGGCCGGGAGGCGTCCAGGAGAAGGATTCTCCTTGGAGCGAGTTCGAGACGTCCACGAGAGATTTGGCGTCCAACTGCGGCTTGTCGAGGGGGACCTTGCCGTAGGTGTCGGCGGTGAAAAGGTCCTGGCCGGGTTGCCACTCCGCGTATTTCCATTGCGCGGCTACCGCGAAGCGTACGGCGGAGGCGGGCACATGCGCGATTTCGAGGGGCTTACCTCCCCACCCGTCGGCTTCAACATACGCCAGGCTTTTCATCTCGTAGTCAAGATTCTCTTTCAGGGTGCGGCTCTGCAAGTACTTGGTATCCTCGGACCAGGAGGACCAAATGTCCCGCGCGGCGCCGTTCGGCCACTCGTATTCGTCATCGAAATTCAAAGTGAAGTTCTGTTTGCGCGCCTCGGCCAGCGCCGCGCCCATGGCGTCGAACCAGGCGTCGGACAGGTAGGGAGTCTCCAGGCCCATAAAAGGAAACATGATGCAGGAATACACCTTGTGCGCCACCATGTCATCGATCTGCCGCGCCAGTTCCGCCCCGTCGAGTTTGCCGTTCCACCACCAGTAAGGCGTAACACTGTATTCCCTCGGGGGATCGGTGAAATTGGTGTAGAGCGATGAGGGGTTCGGGACGTCCCTGGGCTCGGCTTCTACGGCACTATTTCGCGCGAAAAATAATAGGCCCATTACGAATACCATGCAGGCCGCGACGAACATCCCTTGGCTTTTCCGCTTAAATGACGCGTGCATTAAGGTTTCCTCCGAAAGTCCATGACCAGGTCATTCCTTCTCGCGCTTGGCTTCGATCCAAGAACCCCCTCATCCGCTTCGTACCCCAGCACCTTCTCCCCTGGGAGAAGGTTGGAGATTAAACTACCCTCTCCGAGGGGAGAGGGTGGCGGCCATGCACCGCCGGGTGAGGGGTCACTTCGCCGGCCCATAACCACCTCGTGTATTGTCCAGGAATTACCTGGACAACGTTTTCGGCGTAGCGCCGGGCTTTAGCCCGGCATGTGCCGCCCTAAAGGGCGGCGCTACATTGTCCACTCAATTACTGGACACTACACTCGTTGCGGCTTCGCCGGGCCGCGTGACAGGAACCCCGCAATCTACCTCGACGTCAGACTAAATATTCCCTTGGAAGCGTGGTCGCTGGTCACGATGAAATACGTCTTCAGAAAAGCATCTTCATCGCTGGCCAGCAGTGCCAAGGCTTGACCAATCGGCTCGGCCTGTTGTTCGTTCTGTTGGTCCGCCTTGAGAACCGCCGCCATCTCCTGCCGCATTCGATCCGGAACTGGTGTTCCCTTCTCGCGCAGTCCGCGCATGATGCGTGCCAGGTTCGTTTCGCGCAAATGATATACATATGCAAGAGTGCGTTGCTTGAAACCCGCCAGTTGCTTCAAATCCTCGGCATAATCGGCCTGAAGCTGTTGGGGGAGTTCTGGCCTCACGCGCTGTCCCAGTGCCAGAGCCCGGCTCATCCGCTCCGCCGCCAGATCGCATCGTAACTGCACGTCTTCCAGCATCCACGAATCGGCTTCCTGGTTGTCCGTCTTCATAAATATGGCATGGCGAGTGGATTCCCATGCCGGGGTGTGGGCCACTTGACCACGAATGATAGCCGCGCTCATACTGTGTACAGGGTCGCTCCGGCCGATTTCCCGGATAAACCAGGACGCATCCCAGGGGAACAACTCCATGGCCTCGCTGGTGAGCCTCCAGAACTGGATCACGTCAGCCTGCGCCGCGCCGTACGGCGATGCCAGGATCTTCAGCGCCGTCTCATCGTCAACGCCGGGATTCGAAAAGAAAAGCGCCGTCATCCGCAAGTTGGGGTCATCAATGGTGGGAATCAGGCCGTAGTACTCCTTCATGCCTTTCAGGCCCGGCACCGACGCAAATGTTCTGAGGCCGTGCAGCGTGACGAGAGGATAAGAAAGATAACGGTAAGGTTCCAATTCCTCGCTGGCGCCTCCCAAGAAGGTTTCCCCCACCACGGGTATGCCGCGTTGCGATGCCAGGTTACAGACATTCTTGAACCATCTGTCCACCGGCAGGGTTGACATGGCCTCCGCCACATTGGAATGAATCGACAGCCCGAATCCTCCCGAATCCATGCGGACCACAGACTCGTAGACCTCGCCCGCCGAGAGCTCCCAAGGCTCCCACCAGACCCGGCCTTGAGGGTTAATCTTGGACCAGGTGGCGACCATCTTCTGCAAGAACGGAACCACCCGGTCATGCAATGGTACGCCGAGGCAACGGGGACAGGTTCCAAACTCATTACACAGCCAGGCATCCTGATCGTAGGTGTAGATCAGGATATCGTCGACGCCGGGAAAATCCCGGCCGAACACCTCCAGAAGATGGGCATAACGATCAGACGTCTTGCCATCCATGAGGCAGTTGGGTTCAGCATCACCGTACTTGTATTGCGCATTATAGGGAGCGCCGAAGTGAAAGATCGTGCGAAATCCCGCCTCTTTCGCCATTTTGGTGCGGTTGCGCAAGTCGGTTCGGCGCTGCTGGATGCGCTCCGGAGTCTGCTGGGAACGCAAGGGGACAACCTGCGGATATTGGTCCCGCAAACGCGGCGGCAATTCAACAACATCCTCAATGTTGAGAGGCTCATCGTTCGGCCGATAGCCCCAGGCAAGATTCAACTGAATGGTGTTGAACCCCAGGGCCTTCAGCTTTTGCAGGTTCTCCGGGCTCCACTCGACCTTCGGAGCGGCAAGTGACTTCATATATTCCGCCATCGGATTCCCGGCATCCCACTCCACCGCGGCGTTGGACGGGTATCCTAAAATGGCAATCCGATACTGAAAGCGATTGGAAGCAGGATTCGTCTGGGCAATGACTTGCGCAGGCAACAAAAAATGCAACAGGATCACTGCGAACAGCCAATACCCTCTTTCACTTCCTCTCGCCAAGAACCAATTCATTTGCCTCGCCCCTTTAACTCATGTGACCCCTTGGAGTGCACAGAAATCTCCGAGATCGCCGGTTGCCAAATTCGCCATGGCCAAGGCTCAAAACGGGCAGCCATCAGCCGTGTTCCCCGAAATAGGGCCGCGCCCCGCCCCGCCCATACAAATCAGCGGACTTGACGCAAGTTATTCACGCTCGCTGCTTACTGCCTCCTGCTCTTCAGTGTATTTCCCCACCAAACGAGTTCATCCAGGATTTTATTGAGCTGATTTACGTCTCTGGCATCTCCCTCGAATCGCCCTTCCTTAAACTTCGACACAATGTCAGAGATATGCAGGGCATCGGCCAGAGGAGCCATACGAAGCTCGATCAACACCAACCGCAATTGCTCGATGGCGCGTGCGCCAAGCGCCCCGCCATAGCTGATAAAACTCGCCGGCTTGCGGCCCCATTCGCCAAAGATGTAGTCGAGCGCGTTCTTCAGCGCCGAGGTGTAGCCATGGTTGTACTCCGGGCTCACGAACAGGTAGCCATCACCCTCAGCGATCTTGTCCGCCCAGCGCTTTTGTAACGGATTTTCGTACCCGCCCAATATCGGGGGTTTCGGCAGGTCGAATATGGGGAGATTCCAGTCCTTGAGGTCTACCATCTCAACTGACAAATCGTTCCTCATCGCTACCATTTGATACGCCCAGTCGCCAACCGGTTTTGCCCTACGCCCTTGCCGGATACTGCCGATGATGATCTGAATGTGCATGGATACTAACCCTTCTCGCTGCTATGCCCCGTAACCTCTTCCATCGTCATCAAAATCCGCCTCGTTTTGTTGCGCTTACCTCCGCGAGCAGGGGCCGCGCCTCGGAAGGCGTGAGCAGACGCCCATGGCCGGCAAGAGGACCGCCAGTGGCCTGCAGTCCTCCTCCATCGCGAAGGTCGCCGGTTGGAATCGGCTCACCGCCAATGTCGCGCATCAATTGGGCGACGAGGCGCATTGCATCAGCATCGTCACCGGCTATAAACAGTGCATTGCACTCGCTCGGTGCGGAACCAAGTGACTCGGCAAGGGCGGGAATGGGCTGATGGTTGAACGCCTTGATCACGCGCGCGCCCGGCAGCAACTCGGCAACGACCTCACTCGAGGTTCGACCGCCAAGGTCATACATGTCGTTAAGGCCTGGACCAAAGCGATTGTTGGTGGTGTCTACAACGATCTTGCCGTTCCAGGGTCCGAGCCCTTCCACTGCGGCGGGAGTTTGTTCCCAAGGCGTGGCAAGCACGACAACGTCCGCGAAGGCGACGAACTCCTCTCGCGTCCCCGCGCCCGATCCCGGGCCGAGTTCAGCGACAAGTGTTGTGAGCGATTCAGGTCCCCTCGAGTTGGCAAGGCGAACTTGGTGACCAGCATCAATGAGCAGGCGAGCGAGGGTCCGACCCATACGACCGGCTCCCACAATGCCGATGTTCATTTATCGCCTCTGTCCCTACGAGTTGCCATTCTGAACCTCTGCGTTGTTCTGCTCACGATTCTTGCCGATGTGAGGCCCGCTTACCCCTCGGACCGCAGCGTAACCGGTCCCAGCAGGCCGGACGACAAAAGTGGCGGCTCTTTGCCCGTTTTCCTTCGACTCTCGCACTGCGGGCACCCGTTACTGTCGAGGTCAACGGGAAGAACCGCATCATAGGTGCGTACGTTCGTCACCGTGCGCCGCTGGTCCCTGGGCAACTTTCCGTCTCCAATCAGCCGGTTGGGCCAGAGGTTCACCACCTCAATCTGCAACTCATTCCCCGTCTCCTTCACCGTGTCGGAGATGTCCACGCGCCAGGGCGCTGTCCAGACGGTGCCCAGGTCCTTTCCATTCAAGACCACCTGCGCCACGTTCTTGACCAAACCCAGGTCGAGGTACTTGGGTTTCGGCGCCCCCGAGGGGAGGTCGAATGTCTTCGCGTAGGTGGCCGTTCCACTGTAGTAGCGAATGCCCTCCTCAGGACGTTTTGTCCAATCTTCCAGAACGTCGAAGGTCACCCGCTCGGGTCCACCCCACAGCGGATCAAACCTTACTTCCCAAGGTCCCGCCAATTGGCTCAGGTCTTTCACTTCGCCGAAGTTCTTGGCGGCTTGGGCGCGATTCGAAGACGGCCGCGAGAATACGACAAAATGACTCTGACGCGGCTCGAACCGCAGCGCCAATCGTGTCCGCGCCCCCCTTACGTCATAAGCGGGCAGATTGCGAACCTGCCCCGTCACGGGATTCCAAAGTTCCGGAATTTTTCCCGCGACGCGGAAAGTAACTTCCAGATCCAAGGTGTTGTCCGATCCGTTGGCAAGGAAATAGATGTCACCCGCTTCCGCACGCCGGTGAATCCAATCGAACTTTTCCTTCGGCGGGGGGTCGAGTTCCACGTCGGGCGGCAGTCCATCTGCGTTCACCACAGCTTCCAACCCTTGGCCCCAAATGACGCGGCCCGTGCCGACCTTGCGGGTTCCCGAAGCGCCGGTGTTGGCTCCCCACAAAGCGTCCGCCAACTCTTGGACTTTGGCGTCGCATTGCGGGTAGTCCGCGAGGCCAGGCGCCTGCTTGGGACGTGATCCCACCAACGTCATGCCGCCCTGCACCAAATCGTGAATTTTGCCCAGAACCGCCGGCGTCATGGTTCCCACCGCCCCTTCCGGAAATACCAAGTACCGGTAAGCCATGCCGTCCGGCAGCGTAATCTTCTCTTCCTTCACGGTCGCCCGCCCCAGCAAAGCCTGGGCATTGATAGTATCGAAATCGTACCCGGCCACAGGCTTGCGATCGATCAACACGAAATTTGGAATCGCTTCGCCATTAAAGTAAAGGACGTCAGCCACAAACATGCCCTGGCGAAGCAAATGTCCGCATCGCGCCAAATACGTAAGCCAGGGACGGCTTTTGTCCCACCAAGTGATGTTCGGGTTAAAGTGAATGGACACATGCTCCCAGGCATTTCCGGGCCTGATTTCAACCCGCGGCGAATGGGCGAAGTTGTGAATCACCATGCGTCCCAATCCCAGACAAAAAGCGCGATCCGCGTAGGGCTTGAGGAAAAAGGGATCTTCCGTCCAGTCGTCATTGAACCCGGTAAAAGATTCCGCCTGGCAGAACGGTTTCCCATAGATGTGGGTGGCCGTTGCGGCTTGGCGGATGCAGCCGGGAGTGCAATCCGGAAAAGTAAGCTTGGTGCTTTTGAAGAAATCTGCGGAGACCTTTTCCTCAGCGGAGAATGGAAGTGTCCGGGTACTCCAAAACTCCGCCATGGGGATGTCGTCGGCGCCCAGGCATTCCAAACCGTCGATGTCTTGATCGAAAAACGGGCCCGCTGATTCCGAATGTGTCCCCAAACCATGGGCGCGGGAGCGCTCCGTCAATCGGCCGTAATAGTTTTCCACCGTTAAATCCGCCAACGTCCGTCGATAATCCCACTGGAATCGCTCTGCGACTTCCGGACTATTCACCGTCTTGCCGGCCAATGCCGCTAAGTAAGGTGTAGGGTCATATCCTCGGCGAGATTCGAATTCCTTGATGAGATTTGCTGTCCAGGTTGGGTGGCCGATTTCCCAGCTATCGATGTGCGTGTACTTGAAGGTGCTTCCCGACACCGAGGCGGCATCCTCGATGAGCTTGGTGGCGGTGTGATCAAAATGCCGGTCGAGGGCTTGGGAACTGAGGGGGTCGATTTCCCAACCCTCCTGCCCGGCCGAGGCGTTCTTGGTGCGCATTCCTGGCAACGTGTATCCGAGCCGGAGTATAGTCCACTTGCCTTCCGGCGCCTGCCATTTCAGATGGCCGTTTTCGGTGGAGGCGCTCAAATTGACGGCGTCACGGGTACTCCAAGCCTCGCCTTGATCCGCGCGACAAGCCAGTACAGCGATGTCTCGATACCAATCTTGTTTGATTTCCGTCTTCTCACCGGAGCCGGGCGGTTCCGATTTAAGCTCCGGCTGCTTCAGTATCTGATCGACAGATTGGGGGCCTTGGACCATGGTCTCGGTCCAGATGAGGGATTTGATCGCGTCTTCGCGCTCCACCCAGGGGCCTCCGGCATCCCAACCGCTGCAAAGGCTCACACCCATCTCGATGCCCAGCCGGGTAGCCTCGCGAACCGCATGGCGGAAATTCCCCCGCCATTCGTCGCTCATGAAGGCGGGACCTTTCGAAGCCAGGGGCCCGCCGCTGCCGGAATCAAACAGGAGGACGCCGCCGATGCCCTGGCGTTTCATCTCTTCCAGGTCTCGAGTGATTCCCTCTTTGCTGGCATCGCTCTCGAGCCACCACCAATAGACCCACGGTTTCGAGTCATCCGGCGGCGCCAGGAACGACTTTTCCAGTGAGTTTAGATCGGGCGCCGTCGCACTCCGTCCGGAAACATCAAATGGCCCTACGCCCAACATTGCGGCCCCAGCGGCAGTGCGCGTAAGAAAGTGACGCCGAGTCATACCAGGGAATTCCCCTCCCCGACTCGGTTGGCTCATGGGCAAGTCCTCCTGCTTGAGGGTGCTGCGCTCGGCGGGCAGCTCTGAGTAAGCCGCCCTCGGGCGGCTGGGCATCCTCATCCGGTAAGCTCCCGCGGCTCCACCAACTCATCGTGTACCAGCGACGGCGAATGCCAGTCGTTCACCTGGAAATAAACGGCCTCGCCTTCCGCATCCGGGAACTCGGTGAGCACCAGTGGCACGCGGTCGATGAACGGCCAGAAATTAGAATTGCCGGGTGGCCAGGCCTTGATCCGGCAGGCGACTCCATGCGGACGGACGGAGTTGTCGCGCATCGGCGGTTCCACGCCGTGGTAATCCACCATCATCTGCCGGGGCTCGAACGCCGGGTGTTTTGCGACTTCCCCATTGCGGGCGCGGTTAAGTGTGAACAACACTGGGCCGCGTAGAACCGCAATCCGCCCGCTCTGGGCCTTGCGGCCCTTGACGAAGCGCCAAGGCATCGGCATCTTCAGCTCAATCTTGTCACCCGGCTGCCATTCGCGTTTGACCGTGTAAAAACAGCCGCCCGGCGTATGGTCAGCCACGCCGCCATTCACCGCGACCGTCGCTTCCTGACACCAGCGCGGAACACGCAATTGCACCGCAAACTCCGCGGCGCGCGACGGCTCAATGCGCAACTGAACGTCGCCGGTGGCAGGATAATCGGTTTCCTGCTGAAGCTTGACCTGCAACCCGGGGGCCGAGTTCGATCGTTGCCGTCGACGGGTTATAGAGGTTCACGATCACCCCGTTCTTGCTCCGGTAGTACATCCAACCGGGCAGGTCGCCGAAGAACCGTCGCAGATTATTCGGGCAGCAGAAGGTGTCGCCATGAGTGTCCAGAACGCGAGGGCCATCGAAGGGAGTGAAGTAATGATTGTGGCGCCCGTCGGGGGTTACGGCAGCGAAGATGGCGTTGTAAATGGCGCGCTCCATGATGTCGCCATAGAGCGAATCGGCTTGCAGTTGCAACAGCGCATCCATAAGCCGGATTAAATAAGTCCCCGTGCAGGTCTCCGCAGTGCTTTGCAGCCCGCTTTGGGTGTCGTGCCAACACTCCGCATCGCTACAAGACCCGGTCACTAACATGCCCTCCCCTCGACGCAGGAACTCCAACACGCGCCGAGGTGTCCGCAGCAAATCCGGGTTTCCCGTTTCGCGGTAGAGGTCAAGCTGCGCCAGCGAATGGCTGAGCGTGCAGTACGCATGGTTCGCGAGACACGTCGGGCCACACTGAATCTCGGGGTTAAAGTCGTTAAGCTTGAGGAACTGGACGACGAATTCGCGATACTTGGGGTCGCCGGTGGCCGCGCTGAGACTGAGCAAAGCACGGTCCAACCCAAGGCTGGAACCGGAGAATGGGACGACGCCTCCCAACGTGTCGGGCCGCAACGTTGGATCGGACAAAAACACCTTGGTAATGCGGTCCGCCATTTTCCGCGCTGCGTTCAGAGAAGCCTGCTCGCCGAAAAACTGATAATCGCTGACCAATGCCCAAATGATGTAGGAGTTCTCGTGCAAATCCCACAAGGTCCTGATGCGCGACGCGGGGTTCTTCATGAGACCGATGTAGCCGTCGGCATCCTGCGTGGCGATCAATTGTCCAATCGTTCTTTTCTTTAATGCCAGCAGGCGTTCATCGCCACTGTAGGCGGAGAGGCGAACCATCGCGTCAATGAACTTCCCAAATCCCAGATAGTCGGGACCTTCGCCCCGGTTACGAAAGCGACTTAGAAACGTTCCCTCGACGTCCACCTTCAGGATGTTGGCGTTAATGCAGAGCCCAATCCGTCGGCCGAACTCACCTTCCACCTTCACCTGACGCAAATCCAACCGTGACCATCGCTCATTAGGGGGAAGTCCGACATCTAAAATCGCGACTGCACCCGCCGTACCCGCGAGGAAGTCGCGCCGCGTTATGCCGGATGTTGCCTTTCCCCACCTCGGTTCGCTCATCCCTTCCAGCTCCTCCGTCAATCGCTACGATCCCGATGGACCTTCAATTTATGCTTTGTAACCACATCACCGAGTTCTCCAAAATCACTACTTGGCGACTCAGGCCCAAGATACGGCGCGGGCGCAGCCCGCTTTGGATGGCGGTAGCAGCAGCTACCGCTTTCCACTCACGCCATCTTTCAACCCTAAATCACAATGGCCAAAAGGAGATACCGCTGGCCGCCTCCTCCTCAAGCCGCAGCAATAAAGGACCTGCATCAGCATCCCGAAAAGGCGGTAGCTGCTGCTACCGCAGTCCAAAGCGCCTGCGGCACGCCGCGTGTACCGCGCGGGGGGAAGCTTTCCCAGCATCCCCCCGCCCTCTGATTGCCTACTTCAAGGGCACTCGAGCTTCCGGAAATAACGCGTACCGGGCCGAGTAGACCGGACTCCAGCAGCGCGTCATCCTTGGACCAGTGTTTCCAGGTGGTGAAGGTGAAGCGCCCTGCCGGACTCGGCTTGTTATCCAGCAGCCATTGCGGATAGCTCGCCAACACCTCTCCCCAATCCTCGTGCTTCATCCACTCCCGGTCACTCGGCAATTGCTCGTCGCCGATCAGCCGGTTGGGCCACAGGTTTACGACACTGACTTCCAACTCGTTGGCGCCCACCTTGATGATCTCCGTAACCTCGGTGGAGAAAGGCGGCTTCCACAAAATGCCGAGGTCGCGGCCGTTCAGCTTGGCCTTGGCGATGACCGCCACCCGCCCCAAGTCCAGATACAAACGGTGGTCCTGAGCTACCATCCCCGCTGGCACGATGAAATGGCCGTGGTAGGTCGCGGTCCCAGAGAAGTACCGGACGCCAGAATCGGGGTGGTCCGTCCAAGAGATAAGCTTTTCCAGGGTCACGTGGTCAGGCGCGCCCCCGCCCGCCGGAAATCGCAGTTCCCAAGGGCCGCCAATCTCGACGGGATTGGCCACCGCCTGGATCTGCGCTTTCAGCAGGTGTCCCGCAGCAGTCTTTAGCTCATAAGTTCCAGGTTGTTTAACTTCGATGTCGAATCCTCCCTTGCCTCCCGGGCGGGCATGGACAATCCCGCATTCAAGCAGGAGTTGGGTTTCGGGAGCAGGTTTGGTGGCGAGGCCTGAAACCTCCACCCCATTCCGCCGGAGCGAAACCACTCGCTCCGCATCCGGCGAAGCGTCGGAACGAAAGACCACGAAGACCGACCCGTAGGGGTCGAGTGACAGAGGGATCAGCGTGCGGCCATCACGCTCATCGTAGACGGCCACCGGTTCGGTTCGCCCCGTGTCCGGCCACCACAATTCCGGCAGCTTTCCCTTGGAGCGGAACGTACAAAGGAATCGGCGCGCCTGCTGAACTCCGCTGGCCACAAAGTAAATCTCGGCACCTTCCACGCTGCGGTGAATGTAACGAATCTCGTTACCCACTTCAGTTTTGTGACAGGCGAAGTCAGGAGGTGTCTGCAACCCGTCCAGCACTTGGGAAAGGGGTATGCCCCAAGCGATGTGGCCCTTGCCGAAGTGGTTCTCCTGGACGCCGACGCCATCACATTCGCCCCACAGTTCGGCGCTCAATTTCAGAACATCGTCATCACATTGAGGATAGTCCGCCAAACTCGGAGACAGGGTGGGCCGCGGCCCCACTACGGTTGCGCCCGCTTCCACCAAATCCCTGATCTTCCGCAATAAGGCGGGCCGGATGGTTCGGCCGGGGGGCAAAACCAGGATGCGGTAACTCATGCCACTTTCCAGAACCAGCCGGCCGTCGCGCACCGATGCCTGTTTAAGCAATGCTTCCGGAGGTATTTCATCAAAGTCGTATCCGGGCGGTATGATCGGGTCCATCTCCTCCCGGGTGGGGAAGGAATTCGGCGAGTTCTCGCTCCCCAGGTAGGCGACGTCGGCAATGAATCGTCCACTCTGGAGCACGGCCTGGCAGCGCGCCAGGTAGGAGAGCCACGCCGCGGACTGCTCCCACCAGGTGTTGGTCCGCTCCATATGAATTCCCCACGGACCCATGGTCATGCCGGGCTTGCGGTTCACCCACGGCTGGGCGGAGTAACGGTGGAAGACAAAATGGTTGATCCCCTGCGTGAACGCCAAATCACCGAGTGGCTTCAATCGGTAGGGATGGTTTTGCCACCGGGCGTTGTCCGGCACTGCCGTAAAGGATTCCGCCGCTATCACCGGCTGGCCGTACACGTGCCCGGACGACGCCATTTCCTTGTTCCAGTTGCCCGTCTCCTGCCCCGTCCAAAATTCACTCATGGGCACGTCGGCGCGCCCTCCGTAGGCCACCTCATCCAGCGGGCCGCCGCCGTAGGCCTCAATGGAGAGCGTCAGCCCATGCTGATTGCTGATCTCCCGCATGTGGTCCGGCGTAGTTCTCGATCAGCATATCGCCGGCGATCCGCCGCAGGTCCCACAGGAAACGCTCGGTGACTTCACGACTCTCGACCGGCCGCCCGGTAAGGACCGGCAGAAAGGGGATCATGTCGTACCCGAACTTTTTCCGAAACTCTTCCCGGAATCCCCGGCGTCCAGTTTTGCGCGCCCACCTCCCAACTGTCGATGTGCGTCATGGTCATGGCTTTTCCGCCCACGGCCGACTGGTCCGCCAGCAACTTTCCCATTAATCCATCAAATTGCGCCTCGGTCGCCTTCTTGCTCAGCTTGTCGCATTCCAGACCCAGGCTCTCCTTCGGCGCCGGATGATTCATTTTCCCGGTGGAGGTGTGCCCAAATCGTATGACCGTCCACTTCCCTTCCGGTACGTCCCAGGTAAAGTGCCCGTCCTTATCCATCTTTGCACTCAGGACCACCACCTGTTCCCGGCGCAGAGTTTCCTCGGCAGAGTTGGCCGGCTCGCCGGAGAAAACGTCCTGACGTATGTACGACGCCTTGCCGGGAATATCTTCGATGCGCCGATCCGTGTGCAGTTCCACCTCACCCAAGGGAACACCCTTCATGAACGACTGAAAGAACTCGTCCGGTTCCGGCCGCATGGCGATTCTGAAATGCTGGGCGGAAACTTTGTCAAAGTTCGCGGAGGACACCGGCCAACGCATGGTCAAGGGGCGAACCGTCCGGTAGTTCTGGCCGTCGTCGGAGACCTCCAGCGTCCCATCGATCTCGGAATTCCAGGTGTCGAAAGCAACCGTGATGGCCTGCGCGGTGAAAGGCGCGGGAAAATCAATATTCAGATACAGGGGCTTGCCCTTTTCCGGCAAAGGCACCAAGACGACGGTGCCGGGATTGCCATCGATGAGCTGGGCGGAATCAAGGGGTTTGCGATCGGCGCCATAGGTCAAGGCGGGAGAACTGTCGGCCATGCGGACACTCCCCGCCGGGTGGGGAAACGCCAACACCGCAATGTCCTCGTAGTATTTCTCCACAGTCTTGGGCTGGGGAAGGACTCCGGTGAATGGCTTGGGCCCCTGAACGGCGGTTTCGCTGTACACAATCATCTGCATGGAGAGCTCGGGCGTAATCCAGGGGCCTCCACTGCCGCACCAGCCGCCGTCGTTATTCATGTCAATGGTGATGCCCAGGCGCGTGGCTTCCTTCACCGCGTGTTGGATCATCTCCCTCCACAGGGGGCTCAGGAAGCGCGCCGGTCCCTTGGGCACATACTGGTCCACCTCCATGTAGAGGACGCCGTGAATACCCACGCGCTTCATGGCCTCGAAGTCCGCAGTAATGCCTTCGCGGGTAAGGTTGCCGTCGGAAACGAACCAGTAAACCCACGGCCAAGCGCCATCGGGCGGCTCAAGAAACGCCTGCTGGATGGCGGCCGCGGGCACGTCCCCCCTTCCCGCACCCCACAGAAGCGCTTTGCCGTTTCCCAATCCGCGCAGAGCCGGAACTGCCATGGCCCAAAGAGCGGAATCCTTTATAAACTCTTGTCGATTTTTGATAAATGCCATTGATTCACTCCTTTTAAAGAACGATTTTTGTTCTCATCCTCCGTCATATTAGCCGCCAAAAGCGAGCTCGGGTGATAGTAAGGCTCTGTCAGAAACTGAGTTACCCGGCGGGGAAGCCGTTATGTCCACCACTCCGGTACTAGCCAGGCCTCCTCTTCCGATTCCACCTCGGGTGGCAAATAAGCGTTAATCCCCACCTTAAGGGTCTCACCGAACCACGTCGGAACGATACGCGTTCGGAAAACGATCCAAAAATAATCCGCCCAAAGCGTCTGCCGGAAATTAGGTACGGTCTCGAGCTGAATCTGCTCGTCGTCAATCCGGGCCTTGACTTGAATGAGGTCCGCCAAATGGTTGTAACGCCATGGCCTGTTTCCCTTGTGCAACTTGAAAGTGAGAGCCAGATACGCCGGCCCTGAGTCTGTCGCCGGCAGCTTCACTTGCCGCGCAATGATACGTTTCTCGTATCCTTTCTGTTTCAGTTCATCCACGGTGGGTCGGGGTTCGATGGAACGAAACGTAGACGGAGTATCGCCAAACGGAAGATCCACACCGGGGCCGATGGGTATTACTTCCAGGGTGAGGCGCCGGCTCTGCACTTCCGGCGTGCTGGTGGGCAGTTCCCGTTGGGGGAAGCCCTTCCGCGCGGCTTGGCCGGAGTCAGCGACCACTTCCCACAGCGCCACTTCAAATGGCCGCAGCCAGGTTTGAAGGGTCTCGCCGCTCGCGAACACCGCTTTCCCGTTCTGGTGAATTTCCTGCTGATCCGGGAAGTGCGAAAGTAAGCGAAGCATGCTGCCCGACGGCGCTTTCATTCCCAACTTCTCATCGAACCCGATGCTGACCGGCCGCGCCTCGAAGCTCGCATTATTCACGAACAAGAAGCCGTGCGTTCCCTCAAAATAGGCGTATCCGTAAACTTCATTCTTCCAGGGATCGCCCAGAATGGTTTTCTGTTTGTGGAGAAGCGCCTCATTGTCCTTGGCCAGCTTCTGCATGCGGGACAGGAAGGCCACATCGTCGTCGCTGAGCAGGCGCAAGTCCCCCCAGATTTGCGGGAACAGCAGGTTCCCTCGCCCCAAGTCCATGATGGCAGCCTCCCGCCACCGCTCGGTCCGTATGGAATTCGCCAGCCAGGTATCGGTGATGAAAATTCCCAGGCTGTCTTTGAGAATGGGCGGAACGAACTTCGCATACTGCACCGCTTGATCGAGGGCCAGACTGATGCCGTCGCGGAAGAACAGGACCGGGTAGTCGGCAGCGCTGGACGCTTCCAGCTTGAATTGCCGGTCAAAAATCGAGTCGCCGTAGAGACCGAAGAAGGGTGACGGGTATCCCCAGTACCACATGAGGTAGAGATCGGGACTGGCTTGGCGGGTGACCTTGGCAATTTCCAGAACCGCGTCATAGGCTGCTTCGGTCGAATACTTCCCGGGCAAGTGCGGGTGGTCCGTGCGGTTGCAATAGCAACTTGAGACATCCAGCTTGAAGAAGCGCAGGTTGTAAGTGCGGATGTGATAAAGAAGGGCCTCGCGCAACATGCTGAAGTACGGCTCGGAGGCCAGGCAGAGCATGCGGCGATTATCATCGATATGAAAGCCGTCGCGATACTCATCCTCAGGCCACTTGCCCCCCGCCACCAGCGTCCGGCTGGGTGCAATCTTGGGGTTCTCGCCGTTTCCCCAGTCCGCCCACGTCCCCGAAAACCACAACCCCCATTTCATTCCCAGTTCGTTCACGCGCTTCACAACCTTGCCGGGACCTTCCGGAAAGCACTGGGGCCAAAACCGCGTCAAGTCGCCGGCGCGGTCTATCCAGCCGACATCGGGAACGAAGTAGTCAAATTTCACTCCCTGCTTTTGCCACTTCTCCATCAGATCAAGCGTGGTGAGCATTTCTTTGTCATTCAATGTCCAACACGCTTCGTCGGGAAAGCCATTGATGCCCAAGGGATCATAGATGCTCAGCAATTTCTTGCGCGGGCTGCGGGCGGCAATGTAGTCCACGAATTGCTGTTCGCCCGTGCCTTGGGGGGCGACTCCAATCACGGAAACTTTGCTCCTTAAACTTCCTCCCGCTTCCAAGGTCTTGCCCGGGAAGTGTCGCAAAAGCAGGCGGTCATTCATTCCTTGATTCACACCGGCGGGGTGCTCGAGCGCGGCAAACATTTCCTCCGCCATGATCACCGGCTGGCCGTAATCCCCCGGCGTCAGGGAAGCATCCAGCCGAAAGTCATCCACATTCACGTCAAGCAACAAGCGCGGGCGGCTCCCGGCATTCTTCACTTCCAACCACTTTCGGCGCATGAACCCGTCCAACTCATAATGCAAGGTCAATTGCAATTGCTCATCCGCGTGGCTGAGCTCGAAGACATAGTGGGGACGCTCTCCACCTGCTTCCTGGCGCCATTCGTCAAGCTTGAAGTCGGAAAGGTGCAGATAGGGCTGGCCCACGGAAATGAATTGGTCGTAAAGGCGCCCTTGAAATGTGCAATGATCCCAAGCTTGTTCCGGCAGACCTGGCCGGAGTTTTTCAAACTGGTAAGTGCGCATCGCCAGCAGGTTCTTCCGGCCGGCTCCAAACCGCAGGAGTTGATATGCCGCGGTTCCCGCCTGCACCGTCCATTCCTGGGGGGCGCGCCAGAAACCTGAGGCCGTCCAGTGCCCCATCAAACTTCCGTTCACATAAATCCAGTATTCGTTCCAGTCCTCCTGGTTGTAACCTCCCAGGCAGAAAGCAATCGGTTCACCTTGCGCTTCGGCCGGAAGTTCGAACGACTGGCGAAACCAGGCGTAGCCCTTAAAGATGGCCGGAAAGCTAAGGGTGACGCGCTCCCCGTTGCGGAGCAGCGGGTTCTGGGTCTTATCCCATTTGTCGTCCTCAGCCAGATCTTCCATATGGTAACCCTGGAGATAGCCTTTTTCATGGTCGGGAGTTGTCTTGTCGTCGTCCAGACCGAAGCGCATGTTCCACCAAGGGATCTCCACCCGGGTCTTGGCGTCTGAAAAGGTAAGACGAAACTCCGTGGAGTCTGCCAGGGTGTATGACCGGCCGGAAAGTTTGTTCCTGATGCCGGAACTGCGCACTGTCCCACCCGCCAGGACCAAATCCCACTCAAGGTATTGGTTAGCGAGGGTAATCTTTTGGCCTTCCCGATACTTCTCGCGCACCTGGTCCCCGGCTGACGGCAAGGTCCCCAGCGTGCTGGCTGCGGCTACAGAAAGTAATCCTGATTTGATGAATTCTTGTCGTTGCATTGCCCCCTTGTCGAGTTTGTCCTCTTCTGCGGGCGGACTCCCTTACTCACACTCGTTGCACTTCGGTGCCGTGAAGACGGGTTGCAACCTACAGGATATGACCTTACCTTTCCCGTTCGGTTGCGGCTGAAGACTATGCTGCGCTCCTTTCCATGCTCCATCAAAACCCGCTCTGCCAGTAAGACCCAGCGGGGCATCCTTCACTGAAGAATCATCTCGTGCAATGGCTCCCCGGAATTGTTGGGAACAATCAGTAACCTGGCGCTGGTTCCAGACTTGGCACCGCCGGCACCGGGAGTGATAAGTAGACATCCTTCCATGGAGCTCATTTTGTCACCCCAGCCAAAGAGTCTCATGAGCGTGACTTTCTTCATCTCGTGTGGCTTCAGAGCAAGCTGGACCGTCTGTTCCTTATACTTGACGACCTGTGGGGTTGCCGGATCGTATTGCCCGCCATAGTAGGGAATGTGGTCAAGGTTATACGTCATAGGCTGATTCGTATTGTTGGTGATTTCCAACGCGGAATACCAACCAACCCGCCAGCTATTCTCATCATGCCAGTAGTTTGTATATGAAATTACGAGCTTATTCAGGTCGTTATCCCAAACCGCCGGCTTGTCGTACTCGCAGGGATCCCACGCCATGAAGTAGGCCTTTACCAGATCGGGTGATACACCCTCCGGAGTTTGGTGGAGCATAAAGTAGTAAAAGGGCTTGGAACTGGAAAATTCAACGGAGCCGGTAAAATTCGACCTTGATGGGACCGGCCAGTTGGGCATCGGCTTCTGCGATTCAAATACCGGGCAGAGAACATTGAAGGGCGCTCCGAAGAGCGCCTTTAGGTGGTAGGGCTTCGTGTAGGTTCCCACCTGGCCGTTGGCAAAGATGAATCTCGGGTCGTCACTGGTCATTTTCAAATTTACGGTGATTTCTTCGGAATTCGGGTTGAACAGGGAATGGGCGAAATCCTGGACGTTCCACCAGCCTTTGGCGGTGCGGATAGCCCCTGACCGCAGATGGTCAAAGCGAAAATAGGTGCTCTTCTGGCGAGAAAACGTGGTCCGCACGCGTGCCTCCGTCCCGCTGGCGTTGCCGGTGCGAGGGGTGACCTGGGCTGGCAACTGGGAAGCGGTGCACACAAGAAGAACAATGAGCAGTGATTCTAAGATCACCCGATGAGTGTTCACCTTACGGCCTCCATGCAAGGTAGGGAATGTGGTCAAGCCTAGCTCTGGAAGCACACTTTCAACCGGAGGGCCTGGTGTAGTGTCAATGAAATGCTTGGAATCTTGCGCTGGCCGTGGCGCCGCCCGTCCCGACTTGTCGGGACATCCTGCGGAAAAACTGATTGGCGCGGTCGTTCTGAGTATCGAGAGCCGGAGGGCGGCCATCGCTGATGCCAGAAAATAGTGGACTACGATCATGTGTTCACGAAACTCTGCGGGCGCTGCCCGCTTTGGAGTGCGGCACACCTCGACATCCTCAAGACAGGCGGAGCTTCGGACAGGCAGGGCGGCAAGGCTTCCTTTAGTCCAAGTAGAAGACTTCTTTCATCATCGCAAAGCGCTCTCCCGGCAACTGGTCTGGGACAGGTTCGAAAAGTCGTCCCATCTCCTTCTGCCAGCGCTCATTGACGGGGGCCTTGGCGAGTTGATCCCAGGCGCCATCAAAGTCCTCGACGTGCATAAAAAGGAAAAGGTCTTGCCCGCGACGGAAGATCGAATATTTGGAGATCCCGGCTTCTTTGATTTTGGCAAGTAATTCCGGCCAAACTTGCTGGTGACTTCGCTCGTATTCCTCAATGGCATCCGCTTTCACTCTCAGTTTGAATGCGTACCGGGGCATAATGAAACCTCGTAGGAAAGGATCGTCCGTTTATAAGGACCTGCCATCTGCATCCCGCGGCTGGCTCGCCGTGGGCTACAGGATACCGCCCGCCCAGGCGGGCTGCGACCTCCAGGATATGGCCTTAGGCCTTCCGGTCTTCCCAACTCCCGTTGACATCCGACCCGGTTCAGGAAGCTTGCACACACCCGGAGGGCAAGGTTTTGGCGAGGGATGGAGCAACGCAGGGCGCCGACTTTAGAACTGGCGCCCTGCGTGCCTCCGAGTCGATCGAGCAGGTAAATCAACTACGAACAGGTAAAACCATCAAGTCTTAGAAAATGAACTTCAAACCGAATTGAATGTTCCGAGGACTAACCAGACTGCCACCGATAACCCCGAACGTGGGGTCCAGGGTACTGTCCGGACCGCTGAACTGCTCGTGGTTCCAGCCGTTGAAGAACTCTGCCCGGAACTGCGTGTTAAGGCGTTCCGTGATGCGGGTGTTCTTCATCAAGCCGAAGTCCCAGTTGTTCATGCCCGGCACCTCAAACGTATTGCGACCTGAGTTGCCTACGATGTGATCAGGAGTTGGGCAGTCACCGGGATGTGTGTTGTACGAGGGGTCGCAACCGGGATACTCAAAGGCATTTTCATTCCACCAGTTCGTGTAAGATCGATTGGCGGGAATGGCATTGCCGACATGGTTAGGACGGGCGGCTCCCCATGAACCGTCATTGGCCCAGTTGGAGGGCAACCCGATTGGCACCCACTGGCCGGTCTGGAAGGTGGTAATACCGCTAACCTGCCAGCCGCCGATGATTTTATCCGCCGCTCCCGAAACCCCGGAAGCGAAATGCCGACCTTTCCCAAAGGGAAGCTGATAAGTATAATCGAGCGTGAACCGCTGCCGAACGTCGTAAGTCATGTTG
Organism: uncultured Acidobacteriota bacterium; assembly: GCA_963810005.1. Classification (GTDB taxonomy): domain Bacteria; phylum Acidobacteriota; class Terriglobia; order UBA7540; family UBA7540; genus Bog-366. The sequence goes on along the minus strand of CAWELY010000005.1, from coordinate 162,989 downwards.
CCCCTGAGCTCCGATTCGATGCCGGAATAAGGACCTTCGTCCCCTTCACTCAGATCGAGTGCATGGCTCCAGGTGTACGTCGCTCGCGTGGACATGCCGTTGGAGAAGCGTTTTTCGACTTTGGTTAACAGTCCGTTATAGCTCGACCAGCCCTTCGACATATCGGTCAGGATCCAGCTATAGTCGGGATAAGGTACGGCTTGATCGTACGGGATGAGTCCCGTCGGATCGTAGGATGTCCGGTAGTTTTGATCTTGCCGCACGCGGAGCTTCTGGCCAACGTTCCCGACGTAGGCCACGTCCACCAGCCAGTCTTTGGCGAAGTTGTGCTGGATGTCAGCCGTCCACTCCTGGACGTAGGCATCGCGAAAACGTTTGTCCACGCTAAAGGGATTACCACTCGTGCCCCCCAAACCTCCGGGAGGGAACATGTTGGACAGGTTGATGGAAGATTGGTCAACCGTGGTGGAGGTAATGGTTTGGCTCGAGTAAAAGTCCGGCCCGACCACCAGGAACTGAAGATCGTTCCACACATCGCTGGCCCAGAAGATACCGTACGAACTGCGGATCACGGTGTTCTTAAGGAAACCGGGCGAATACGCGAAGCCGATACGGGGGGCGGGCGCGTGCCAATCAGGGTCCACGATGCCGTTGCGAACCCCACCGGTCCGGGATGAGACCACGGCGCCCAGGGTATTGTCGACGGGATTTCTGGCCGTCGGGTCAAACCACTCCGTACGGTCTTCCGTGTCATAGGGATTCTGCATGTGTTCGTAGCGTATTCCCAGGTTCATGGTAAAGTTGGGCTTCACCCGCCAGTCGTCCTGGAGAAAGACCGCGTAATAATTGGAGCGCAGATTCTGGTGGGAATCGCCCACGGAAGTCGTTCCTGAGTAAGGTTCTCCCAGCAGATAGTCCCCCAGCCCGGCGCCTGAATACTGGCCGGTGAAACCGAAACTGGGTACACCGGCGAAGTCGGTGATCTCGAAAAACTTTTCGTGAATGAAATTCTCACCGAGTTTAATGTTGTGCTTCCCCTTGACGATACTCAAGTTGTCGACGATCTGATAATCCTGATCGAGGGAGCCTATCGATTCGGAGAAGGATCCGGGCCCGCTGAACCCTGTAATCCCGGCCAACGGCACGCCCGCATCAAAGGGGTTGTCTGAGGTGTTTTTCATATTGAACACCGTCACGGCGTAGTTTTCGTGTTCGGCGGCGAGAGAGAGCAGGTACGTCTTGCCCCGGTTGTAGCCGAAGCGAGCTTCGTTGACGACGCTCGGCGAAAAGGTATACGTTTGCGTGAAGCTCACCAGCTCGTTGCGCAAAGGATAATCAAATCCTTGCGTGGGCATCAGCCCGGGGGTAATGTGTGGCCGGTCCTCAAAGGAGACGCTGCCGAAGACATTATCCTTGGTGGAAATGGCATGGTCCATCCGCACATTGCCCTGGTTCATGTCGTTGCGATTTTTGGGACTATTGATCACGTTATAGATGGGCACCGTGGCCTGTCCGGGCGTTTCCGGCACATTGGTGCCACCCAAAACGGCGCCCACTTCTGCACAAAGGGGTCAATGCGGTTCGCGCCATTGGTGCCGTTAGGAATGATGTTCCCGGGAAACTTGGTTCCGCTGACGATTGTGCCCGCGGCGTTCCGGACAACGGTGGTGGGGTCATACACATCGACACACTTCGCTGACCCGGCATTAGCGTTGCAGAAGGCGGAATCGGTGGGATAGATGCCCGTCCCGGCGGAATCGTCCGCCAAGTCCCCTTCCAACTGCGCGACGCTGGGGACGGTACCCTTGTTGCCCGCGCCTTGCCGGGAGCGAATGCCTTCGTAGTTGATGAAGAAGAAGGTTTTGTCGTGTCCATTCCAAATATGGGGCAACACCAACGGGCCGCCCAAGCTCATGCCAAAATCGTTTTGCTGAAAGATCGGGTTGGGGGTACCGCTCAAGTTGTTAAAGAAATCGTTGGCATCGAGTTTGCTGTTCTGAATAAACTCAAATGCCGTCCCATGGATATGGTTGGATCCCGATTTCAGCGTGGTGTTGACCACCGTCGAGGAGCGTCCGAACTCGGCGGAAAAGTCGCTGGTCTGCATGTTGAATTCCTGAATGGCGTCGATGGAAGGACGCAATCCCACGCCGCCAAACCGGGCGCTGCGGGACTCGATCCCATCCACCAGGAAGCTCTCGTTCGATTCCCGGAGGCCGGCAACGCTATTGGAAACCATGTTTTGGCCGGTCCAGAACGAAGCCTCCGCGACTCCGTTCAGAAGGGGAGCCACGCCCGCCGTCGTCAGCATCAAGTTGATAAAGTTGCGTCCATTGAGCGGCAGTTCCGTCACATCCCTGTTGTCAACCACTTGACCCACCGTCGAGGTCTGCGTTTCCAGCAATTGCACGCCGCCGGCGCTGACTTCGATCGACTGCGTCACCGCCCCGATTTGCAGCGCGATGTCCACCCGCGGACGTTGACCTACCTGAAGTTCGATGTTGGAAGTGGTCTGCGTCTGGAAGCCTTCTTTGGAAGCCGACAGATTGTAAGCGCCGGGTTTCAATTGGGCGAAAAGATAATTGCCGCCCGCGTCGGAAGTGGCCTCAAGTTTGATGCCGGTGTCCACCGCGGTAAGGGTGACTTTGGCTCCCGGCACCACGGCGCCAGTAGAATCCTGCACCGTGCCCAGAATGTCTCCCGTGATGGCTTGACCAAATCCCAGTTGGCAAGTCGTCAAAAACAGAAGGACGAGCAATAAAACGGTAATACCCTTGGGTCGTACACTTGTCATCCCACACCTCCTTAAGAGTTTCTCTGAAAGGACCGAATCTTTCGTGCTCCGGCCAGCAAGCTGCGCAGGTTCTGGAAAGGCCTGCCGCAACCACCTACTGGTCGTCAGCCAAATACCCGGATTGGAAGGAGTTTAGACACCGCAGGAGCTTGAACTGTTCAGCATAGCGTTCAGAGCGCCAGCGGGAAGGTGGCAAACGATCCCTGCTGGCTTAATCCCCAAAGGCCTTAGCTTCCAGTTCAGCACGCCGTCTTCTGGAAAGTCGGCGTATCCGTGTGACCCGACGCTTGACGCAAATGAAGGCAAACTTGCAATAATAAGTACAACGTAGCATAAGACTACTCGGTGAAGAGTTTGTCAAGGGAAATATTTTTTCACCTGGTAAAAACTCCAAAACTGCCGTCAAACCGAGGAGCACGCCGGCGAGAATGGGTGAAAAAATCGAGGCCGAGATCTGATGCGGCGGTCTCTGACCGCCGAGGCTGCTGATTTTCAAAGACCGGCAGTCAGAGACCCGCTACCAATCGCCGCGCCAATTTTTTCACCGCATCATTTCGTAAGGGTCACCGCGGCGACGCCGAATCCGCCCAGGGTAATCCGATTACCCGCGAGGGTGCTGGAAGCCGGCGGCTGGAAGCTGGTGGTCTGATCCACAAGCTGTACTTGCGCTCCTTCCGCTCCCGGCAGCGCTACATCAAAGGCGCGGTTGCGCTTGTTCAATAGCAGGATCCGGTGCTTGCCCTCGGGGGTCACAAAAGCCTGCACGTAAACATAGGGAACGCTGGAGTCCGTATTCACCAGCTTGTCACCCGGGCCGAAGTTATCGCGCAGCAGCTTCAGCGCCCAGAAGCGGGCATTGGGCTGGCCGGTTTCCCAATCCACCAGGGACACGCTGGGGAACTGCGTGGGGTAGCCCACCAACTGAGATTCGCCCGCCACCTCGACGCCGCGCTTGGCCAGCTCGACGTAAAGGTAAGCGTACATACTCCCGCAGAGATTCCAGAAGGAGTTGGGAATCGGCTGGAAGACGTGGCCCGGCTTGTCCTGTTCGGTGTCCTCAGCGGAGATCGAGCCCAACTCGTCCGTATCCGTCTTGGTCTCGGGCGAAAGCCGCTCGCGAATCCCCTGGATATAGCTGACCACGTTCAGAAAACGATCAGCCTGATCCCAGTAGGTGTGCTCCATGATTTCCGGTGTCTCATCCGAGCTCGGCACGGCATAGAAATGATAGGAAATCATAGGAATGGGAATGCCGGGTTTGTGATTCTTGTGATTCAGGAAGTATTCAATGAATTCTCGAGGTTCACCGCCCAGCCCCATCCCGACAAACGACATCTTGGGATCGGCGCGGTGGATGGCTTCCACAATGGCGTCGTAGACTTTCGTATAAGTCTGAGGCGTCATACTGTGTTCGCCATCAACTTCGTTGAGAACCTCCCAATAGTCGATCTTGTAGTGATGGCCGGAGTCGTGGCGCTGGCCGAATTCATCGGTGAATCCGCCCTGCGTGTACCAACTCACCAGGCGCGCGTAGTAGTCCCCCGCTTCCTTCAAACTGGGATCGCGGAACTCCGTTCCCTGCTCGTAGTCCCAGGTTACCTGGTCGGGATCGCTGGGATAAACCACGGGCTTATCGGTCTTGAACATCCACTGGGGAATGGTGCTGAAATTGATGATCACCGTATGCCCGGTTTGGGCATTCATCAAATCCTCCATCATGGGATCAAGCAGGGAAAAGTCCCACGATGTCTTTCCGTCCTTGGGAGGCTCGAGTTCGGCCACTCCCAGCTTGGGGTAAGGCAGCCAGGGCACGTAGCGAACGTAGTCCGCGCCCAACTCGTGCAGCGCCTGAAAGACACGGTCGTGAATCTTCGTGCCCCGGCGCAAGGGAGGATTGACGACCACTTGCAGGGTGGGAGTTGACTTCGAAACCATGATGACCTTGTCCCAGTTCACCGCGACGTTGACCTTTTCCGGCGCTGTGGACTGCGACCCAGCTTCCTTCCGGCTACAAGCGGTCATAACCAAAAATGCGGATGCCAACAAGAGAGGAGTCAGTCGAACCGCTCCAGGAATTCTCATGCGATTACCTCCAATGAAGAATTATTGAGGATTGCAAAATATAGTGACAGTTACCGTGCGTAGCGCGGGCATCTTGCCCGCTGTCTCGGGAGCGTCCCGCTCCCGCCCAGCGCGGGCAGGATGCCCACGCCACAGCGGGCGAGACGCCCGCGCTACGAAAACAGTTTGTCACTATATTTTGCATTCCTCAATAAGTATATTGCTCTACCCATCAATGCGTCATGGGCAGGAAACAAGGTACGGGCGTAGGCGCTGAAGTATAGCGGCCCCGGCCCCATCTGTCCATGTGGCTGATCCACCCTACCTGTCGTGTCGCTTCCACTTTCCTTTTACCCCTTGGTAACCGTCCCGCCAACCCCAAAGAATGGCGCTGGCAACATCGGGCCGGCGATGCTTCAGCATTTTGAGCACCCGGCCGAGGACGAACCCGAGGTTGCAGAAATGAAACAATGCCCGCCAATGAAACGGCAGAAAATCTCCGGCGAGCTGCACACGATTGCGGGTGTAATAGTAGAAGCGTCTGGGGCTGAGGCGACTGCGGCTGGAGCGCTCCCCTTTGTGCCGTACAAAACCCTTTCGGGTCACAAAGCTCCGGTACCCCAGGAGGCTACTCCGATAACATAACTCGAACTCCCAGCCGTCCATAAACGTCTCCGCCGCCAGATAGCGGCCGGTGCCTCGGTGGATGGCCGCAAGAACGTCCCGGCGAATGAGCATCGCCCCGCCGCTCGCGCCGGCGGAAGGCCAGCAGTCAACCTCCTCCGCCGGAAGGGGCAAGTCAGCTTTGACGAGGGGGTTGAAAAACCAGCGGAGGAGCGTAGTCCTTTCCGCATACTGGAGCTGCCCGGTTTCCATGTCCACGATCGCTCCACCCATGATGCCGGCATTTTCCTTGCGGCCTAGCTCCACAAGCTGGGTAAGCGTATCCTTTTCCACCTGGGCATCGTTATCCAACAGGAAAACGCTGTCGGCGGCTCAGCCCCCCTTCGCAGGGCATATTCGATGCCAAGATTACCGCCGCCGGTAGGCCCGGAATTTACCCCACTCCTGATCAGCACCGCCCGGTTTGCCGGCAAAGTTGCCGCCAAAGCTCGCTCCTTGACCGCCTCTCCTCCTGCCCGAGCGGTTAATTCAGGGTACTCGACCAGCAGGTAGCCTTTTTTGCGGTGAGCCCATTCCGCGATCCGCGCCAGGGAATCGTCTTCGGAGCCATTATCAACAACAATCATCAGGTAGTCCGGGTAATCGAGATGGCTGACGGACTCCATGCATTCGAGCGTATCGCGCCCTCCGTTCCAATTGACGGCGACAATGGCCACCCAGGGTTCCCGGGCGGTTGGTTCCGGGTTTTCAGTCATGGCATTTTCTCATCGGACAACTAGCCCTACTCGCCGTGCGTCCTTCGCGCCTCCCGGTCGTGGTATCTCCATTTTCCACCGATCCCCCGGTACCCATCCACCGTGCCCCGAAAAATGGCAAGGGCCGCGCGCGGGCGGCGCTTGGCCAGATTCTTAAGAATCCGCGCCGAGCACGCGGCGCCATTCACCAGATAAAATAAAGCAAGCCAATACATGGGGAGGTGGCGGCTCGCGACAATAATGCGGTTCCGGTTCATGTAGTAGTAGGTCATGGGATTGAACTGTCCCCCGCTACCGCTTGCCGGCTCATGGTAAATTGCCGCGCGGCAGGCCAATACGGTCCGGTAGCCGGCTCGGCGGGCAGCCTCACAAATTTCCACGTCCTCGCCATAAAGGAACAATTGGTCGTCAAGATAGCGCCCGCGCGCCCGATAGATATCCTGAAGGGCATTCCTCCCGATGAGCATCGCCGCCCCTGACACCCAGGACATGAGCATGAACTCTTTTTTACTGTCGGGCACGGCTGGACGGGAGCGAAAGAGCGGGTGGAACAGTTGACACGTCAGGGGTACAGAATCATCGCAACCCATGAATTGAACTTGCCCGGTCTTTGGGTCTTTGATCAGTGCGCCTACAATGCCGGCGCCGCTCGCCTGCCCTGCTTGCAAAAGACGCGCTAAAGAGTCTCTTTCCACCGTCGCATCGTTATTGAGGAGAAGGACGTAGTCGGCGGGTTGCGGGCGCCCCAAGGCATACTGGATCGCCACATTGTTTCCACCCGCAAAGCCGAGATTTTCCGCGTTGTCGACCAGAACCAGCCGCCGACGGGAAGCGTAGCGTTCCAAGCCTGCTTCCCTGGCCCTGTCGCCGCCCGCGAGCGCAACCTCCCGGCGGTACTCGACAAAAGCGTCACCCTCCGGAAATTCAGCTTGGGCCCACGAGCGCAACTCCTCCAGCGATTTGTCCCCTGACCCGTTGTCCACCACGACGATCAGGTAATTTGAATCGTGGAGCTGCCGGATGGATTCGAGACATGCCAACGTATCCCGCCAGCCATTCCAGTTCAGGACGCTGATCGCCACCAGCGGTCGGGAGGGCTCCCGGGCGGGTTCGGAGGAGTCTAGTCTCAATTTCTCACCGCGGGCCGGGAAGGGCGGGGCTTTAGCCCCGCCGTGGAGTTTATACATTTTCGCCACCCACTCTCGAAAATCTTTACCCTCGCCCCCTTGGGGGAGAGGGTGGACCGCAACCCGCGCTTTCCCTAGCGGGGGCGGGCCGGGTGAGGGGGTTCAATACCCAACGTGCTCAGATAGGCCTCCGAAAATGAAAACACCAGGCTCAGCACTTTTTGCACGAACAACTCCGGGGCCGGAAGAACCAAACCGTTGGGGACTCGCAGCAGGGTGTATCCCAAGGTCTTCCGGTGCACGTCGCGTCTTGCATCGCTCCTCGCTTGGCTCGGCTGTCCGTGTACACCGCCGTCGAGCGCGACAATCAGGCGCCGCTCCCGACAGCAAAAGTCGGCAAGGTAAGGTCCCACCGGGTGCTGGCGGCGGAACTTGAATCCCTTTAACCTCAGACCACGAAGCAAGTACCATACGGCTCGTTCCGTCTCCGTCGGTGTGTAACGAAGCTCGCGCGCTCGATCGATTTTTCCCGCCGTGCATGCCAGGAAGCGCCCCTTGCGATAGGGACGCGGAGTATCCACGGTTTTGACCCCCTCACCCGTCCGGCCCCGGCTGATGAAAACGCCGGTGGCCGGCCACCCTCTCCCCAAGGGGGAGAGGGTTGGGCAGACTTGCGCGACATCATCGCGGCCTTGGTTTCCTCTCCCCCAAGGGGGGGAGGGTTGGGCTCGACCGCGCCATCCTGAGAACTGGAGTGGCACCTCTCCCCACAGGGCGCGAGGGTTGGGCCTTTGGACCTCACACTGGCTTCCAATCCAACGTTGACATCATGACAAATGTAGAAACTCCAGGGCGGGGCTGAAGCCCCACCCTTCCGGAGGCCCCGGGTAAGGAGAAATCCCGTTTAGTCCTCGTACCGTTGCCATCAGCGCGACACCTTGAGCCACTGCCGGAGGTGCCCCTTTTCCTCCCGGTCCAAAACGTAATGCCACGTGCCCAGCAGGAACCCCGCGGCCAGGAGCAGGGTAAAGAGGGTATGAACCAGCAGGGTATGGCTCCAGGTCCAGAGAGCCAGGAAGCCGAGAGCCAGGGCGCTGAGCGCCGCCAGGCTTCCCAGCAGATCCCTGCTGGCAAGCACGCGGGGCGAGGTGTGCGTCAACCAGAAAGCGGCAATGATAAGAAGCAGGAAATCAAGGGTGACGCGGATGGAATAGGCGAGCGCCGCCCCGGGCAGCCCAAATCTGGTGAGCAAGAACCACAGGAGGCCGAGGTGGAGCGGGACCTCGAGAAGGTGGAACTTGGCGGTCAGGTCAGGACGGCCAATCCCCTGGAGAAGATTGTAGGGGACGGCGGCCAGGGAGTTGAACAAAACTCCCGCGGCCAGAATCTGAAGGACGGCGGTGCCCTCGGCGGCAAATTTGGCCCCGACCCAGAGGGTCAAAATGGGGCGGGCAAAGAAAATCAGAGCCAGCACTGCCGCTCCAATCAGAAGGAGCAGATATTTAAGAGAACGGACGAGCGCGGTCCTGATCCACTCAGTGTCGCCGCGTCCAAGGGAGGTACTGAAGGCCGGGAACAGCGCGGTGGTAAGGCTAGCGGGAAAGATCCCTAGCTTGTTCGATATCATGAAGGGCGGCGTATAGAATCCGATGGCCGCGACGGACACGAGCGCACCCATAAAGAATCGATCAACGTAAACCAGGATGGGGCTGACAATGCCCGAGACCGTGACCCAACCGCCGAAGCCAAGCAGAGGGCCCACGAGCGAACGGTGATACGTCATGGCGCGCCCAAGAGTGGGGTACAGGCGCAGGCAGAGGAGGAAGTATCCCCCCAAGGTCGCCATCCGGCTTACCACCAACAAGAATACGATGCTGCGAAGGCCAAACCCCATGGCCAACACCCCGGCGGGGATGACGTAATAAAGCACTACGGCCGGGATACCCACAGCGTTCACCAAGTCGAACCGCTGGGAGGCCCCGAGCACGCCTTGGAACGTGCCGGTGGCAAATCCCACGGGCAGGGAAAAAGCCAGAATCAGAAAGACCCAATGGGCCTCACTGCGGAGTGGGGGAGGAATCTTGAGAAGGCGATCCGCAAGGACGGGCGAGGCGGCGCCGAACAAAATGCCGGCCACCAGACCAAAGCTCGTTTGCGTAAGCAGCGCGGTCCAAACCAGCGCGGGGAGGCGCTCGATTTCACCCTTGCCGAGAAGCTCGGCAACGAATTTGGTGGTGGCGGGACCGATGCCGAAATCAAGGAGGGCAAAGTAGCCTACTACGAGCCAGGCGAGCGACAGGAGGCCAAAACGGTCCGGGCCCAGGTGGCGGATGACGTAGGGCATGGTGGCCACGCCAACCAAGGTCGGAATGACCTGCCCGGCAACATTCACCGCCGTGTTGCGGGCCAGCACCTTGCCACCGATTTTGAGGCCGTGGGCAGGAGAAGCCTTGGTTACAGTTTCGGCTGAAATTTCCATCTTGGTTCAATGACGAACTGACAGTATAGGCTTTAACCCAGCGGTTTGAAAGGGCGGGACATCCGGCTACTTCGAGCCCTTGGTTTCGCGCTTCTTGTGCCGCATCACGTCAAGCAAGGAAAGAGCCATAAACTGGGGGCCATAGATCAAGGCCCTTCGCCAGACGGTGCGGGGCTCGTGCAACAAACGCCAAAACCATTCCAAGCCGGCTTGGCTGGCCCAACGCGGCGCGGGAACCACTCTTCCCGCTGTGAAACTTGATCGCCGCCCCCACCGCTACGATCACCGGCGTCTTGAGCCGGTCGCGGTGGGCGACAATCCATCTCTCCTGCTTGGGAAGGCCCAGCGCCACCCAAAGCACATCAGGGTTGGCCTGATTAATCATTTCAACAACTTGCGCGTCTTCGTCGGGAGTAAGCTCGCGAAAAGGCGGCGAGTAAGCGCCGACGATCTTTACCCCCGGGTGCTTCTGCCGCAGCCGCTCGCTCGCCAACGCCAGGGTTTCATCCGTATCACCGTAAAAGTAATTGGTAAATCCCTTCTGGCGGGAAAGCTCACAAAACGCCGACAATAAGTCCGCCCCGCGAACCTGATGGGTGGCGCAGGACATTTTCTTGGCCGCCACCCGTGCCGCCCACCGCCCGTCGGGCACGGAAAGGTCGGCAGTGCGGAGAACGGCGCGGAAATCGGGATGCTTGTGCGCCTCGAGCGCACCGTGCGAGCCCGTCACCGCAATCCAATGGGGCCGGTCGCGCTCCCGGATCCATTGCTCCATCAAGCGCAAGACGCGCTCGATGTCAACAATATGAACGGGGGCTCCCAGAACCTCGGTGCAGGGCGGGCACCCTGCCTGTGGGGTCAAGGGTTGCACTTCCATGTGAGGCTGGACCGCAACTGCTACTGATCGGCTGAAATCCCTTTGGTGCTTTAGTTAACTCCGCGCCACCGGCGCCTCGCACGAGGGCTTGGCCACCGGCGCAATTCGCCTTTTTGCGGCGCGCCGCCCACCCAGCAGCCGCGGCAGTTTTGCGGAGCGCTCTTCCCATTTTCCGGTAAAGGTCACAAGGAAGGAGATGAAGACCAAGCGAAGATCCAACCAAAAGCTCTGCCTTTTGATGTAAAGAAGGTCGTAACGGAGCTTCTGGCGGCGAGGCAGTTCGCTGTGGCCATAAATTTGGGCGATTCCGGTAAGCCCGGGCGTGACAGCGTGCCGGCGGTCGAATCCGGGTATTTCCACGCGGAATTTCTTCACCAGTTCCGACCACTCCGGTCTTGGTCCCACAAAACTCATGTCACCACGGAAAATATTCCAAAGCTGCGGAAGCTCATCCATGGCCGTGGCGCGCAGAATCCGGCCCACGCGCGTAATCCGCGGATCACGTTCCTTCGCGGGAACAACCCCCCACTTGGCATCCGAATCCGGCACCATGGAGCGGAACTTGACGCTTTGGAATTCCTTGCAATCCTTTCCCACGCGAGGTTGGCCATAGAAGATGGGGCCTCCGTCCTCGATCTTAATGGCCACGGCAATCGTTGCCCAAAGCGGCGAAGAAACAATCAAACCGAGCCCGGAGAGCGAAATGTCAAAAAGGCGTTTTAGCATAACTTTAAGAAGTTCAGGTAGAAGCCAGGAGTTAGAAGTAAAGAGCGATGAGTAGCCTGAGTCTTCCGGATTTCCACTTCGTAGGCTCCTAACTCCTCGCTTCTAACTTCTAACTCCTGCCACCTAACACCTGTTCCCCAAGCCCCCGGGTAGGGTCAGCAAAGCTCGCAAAGTTGCCAGCAGCGCACGATGGTGCCAATCGAACTTCAACCTGCCATTCAATCGAACCAGCAGGTCAGTGGCATTCGCCGCATCGAAGAATCTGTCAATTTGCCCGTCGGTAAAATGGCTGGCGAGTTTCCGGGCGAAATAGCCGACCATCAACTCGTTACCGAAAGTCGATCGCCAATAGCGTTCGAACTCGCCCAAGGTCTGGGTGCTGAAGTTCTTGCTCCGGAAAGCGCGAATCACCACATCGGCCACCAGTTCGGCGGAAAGCAGGCCGTAATAGATTCCCCCACCCGTCGTCGTCTTGATGTGCCCGGCAGCTTCACCCGCGGCAATAACGCGCTCGGCCACGCAGCGGCCCACGGCGGCTTGGGCAATTCCCTTGCGATCGATCCGCAAAGTGGAAAGGTCGGTGTGGGGCGCAACTCTTCGGACGAGCTTGGCGAAATAAGGATCGGGGTTTTGCTCCGTCATCAGCCCCACCCTCCATCGGTTGTTACCCAGAGGGATTTCCCATCCAAAAGCCCCGGGAGCAACCCCTTGGCCGACAAAGACCCGCGTGGCATTGCCATGGCCATTCGGTGGCAGGGCCATTTCCGCCTGGACGGCACGCAGGAATTGCCGGGGATGCGCCAACCCCAAAGCACTGATTCAGGGAACCATTAACGCCGGTGGTGATGATGGCCACCTGCGCCTGGAGACTCGCCGGCCCCGCCTCCGTGGAGCGGTATTGGATTTCCACCGAATGCTTTTCAACTTCCAGAGAATTCACCCAACAGCCGAGCTGCAACTCCACCCCGGCGTTGCAGTGGCGCGCTGCGCCAAGGCGCGATTAAACTCGCCTTTATCAATTACTTGTGCCAGCGGGGCTTCCGTCCGGTGCTCCAGCTTCCTTCCCCCGGGCGAGATCGCTTGAATGCATCGAATGTCTGACAAAATGGGCTGAGTGGGAAGATCAAATCGGGCAAAAGCCTCGTCGCCGACCACGCCAGAGCAGATGGCCTTTTCGCCAACCCGGCTTTGGGCCTCGAAGAGAGCGACATCCAGCCCCGCCTGAGCCAATAGAAATGCGGCGTGTATGCCTGCCGGGCCTGCTCCGATGACGGCGACGTCCTTCAAACTGCCTCCCTCTTTGACTCTTCGGCGGAACTCATGTAACACTGGAACCGACGCAACGCATGAATACGCATCACCTTGGACGGGTCACCCAATCATAATTTATTCCCGGATCGTCAAAAGGAATCCGTCCCTCGTCGCTGGGGATTATAGATCCTGTCCATGGCATAAACCAGACAGGCTTGATTCTGGTCCCACAACTTTGTAGCCGTGGCCAACGCCGGGGGGAATTCGCAACTTCCACGGCCGCATGGCGCCCACGAACAGGGTATTAAGCTTCCCGCAAGTCGGCGAAGACTCCCGAAGATCGTACAAAATAACTTGCAACATACCGCTGAGCGGAGCCCAGAGGTCGGTTTGCTCGAAGTGGTAATGAATCGCCTTGATGACTCCGGGATAGGAAACCGTAAATGAAACCTGGATTCGGCTGCCTTTGCGCCGGATCAAAATCCCTCGCCAGCCCGGGCTCGCCGAAGCGAAAAAGCTCAGCAAAACAGCCGCGATCGTCGGGGAACTGGACAATCGCTTCAACCTCGACCCCCTGAATCAACTGTGGCGCCTGGGGGCTGGTAATGACGTCGCCACAGCCAGCTGGGATCGGCTCGTGATAACCAGGCGAGTGCCGTGCACGTTCCGCCACTAACCGGGCACTCTGCGCGGTCATGATTTTGTGACCTCTCGCTCGACAAGCGCGCTTCCTGGGGATCGCGGCTCGGCCGTCCCGAATTCACCCCCGCGCCAGCCTTCCTCAAGATACTGTGCCAAGCCTTCCGTCCAATGAGGAAGCGCGTCCAGCTTGCATTCCGCCAAGCGGCGATTTTCCAGCACCGAAAAGGCCGGCCGGCGGGCTAAGCGTCCCGCTTCCAGGGTTGTGATCGGGTGGACGCGAACTTGCGGATATCCCCCCGATTGCACGATCGCTTCGGCAAACTCAAACCAACTACAGTCTCCCGATCCGGTCACGTGGAAGACTCCGTACACCCGGCGGCCAGGAGTTCTGCAAGCTTTAAGGCCAAGTGGCGTGTGTAGGTGGGTGAGCCGCGCTGATCGGAAACCACGCGCAGTTCCCCACGCTCCCTCGCCACTTTCAGAATGGTGGCACACAAAATTCTTGCCGCCCGGACCGTAAAGCCAGGAAGACCTGACAATCATGTGCCGCGCGACGAGTGCTTGAACGTACCTTTCCCCTCGCAGCTTCGTGAGCCCGTACACGCTGAAGGGGTTAGGGCAATCATCTTCCCGATAGGGCCGATTCCCGCGCCCGTCAAACACATAGTCGGTGCTGACATAAAGCAAGCCGGCGCCGATTTCCGCACAGGCTCGCGCCACATTCCGCGTCCCCAGAGGATTGACCTGCTCAGCCATTGGCGGATTCGCTTCACAGCCATCGACGTCAGTAAAGGCAGCGAGATGAAAAACAAATTCCGGCCGCAGTTCGCGGAAGGCGCGCCCGACCGCGGCTTCCTCCCCGATGTCAAAATCCTTTTGATCGACTCCGCAGACTTGGTGTTCCGACCTGAAGGCGCGGAAGCAGCACCGACCCCAGCATCCCGAGTGCACCGGTAACGAGAACACGCACTAACTCTTTCCTCCCTGGTCGAGAACTTTTGCCAGCGTCGCCTCGCGGCGATCATAGTGCTTGCGGTAATACGCACGGTAACCCCGCGCCGCGACGTGCCGCACCCAGTCGGAGTTGGACGAGTACCAATCGACCGTCTGCTTCAATCCCTCTTCCAGCGTCGTTTGCGGCGCCCAGCCCAATTCCCGGTTGGCCTTTTCGCTGTCCAGAGCATACCGGCGATCATGGCCCGGCCGGTCCTGGACAAAGGTCAGCAGGGATTCCGGCTTGCCGACGAGCCGCAGAATTCGCCGGGCGATCTCCAGGTTGGGCCATTCGTTCCCGGCCCCCAGGTTGTAAATCTCTCCTTCCCGGCCCTTGCGCAAAACGGCGTCCAAACCCGCGCAATGATCCTTGACCCAAATCCAATCCCGCACCTGCATCCCGTCGCCGTAAACGGGAATGCTCTCCCCTTTCAGGGCGCGGGTAAGCATGAGGGGAATAAACTTTTCCGGGTACTGGTAAGGACCATAGTTGTTGGTGCATCGCGTAATAATAACCGGGAATCGAAAAGTGCGAAAGTGGGCACGCGCCAGAAGGTCCGCTCCCGCCTTGCTGGCCGCATAAGGGCTGTTGGGAGCCAGCGGGGATTCCTCGCTGAACTTCTCGCCGGAGCGGAGCGCTTCCGTAAACCTCATCCGTGCTGACCAAGACGAAGCGCTTGACTCCAGCCTGCCGGGCGGCATCCAACAGGCACTGCGTTCCCAGGACGTTGGTCTTGACGAAGGCTGAGCCGTCCAGGATGCTGCGGTCGACATGCGTTTCCGCCGCGAAGTGAACGATCGCTTCGAATCCACCATCGCGAAAAATTCCCTGAACTTTCCGGCGATCACAAATGTCGCCACGAACAAAGGTATAGCGCTCGTCCTTCTCCACATCGCGCAAGGTCTGGAGGTTGCCGGAATAGGTCAATTTGTCCAGATTTAGGATCGAATCCTCGGGGTGCTGGGCCAGAACGTAGCGAATGAAATTTGACCCGATAAATCCTGCGCCGCCCGTGACCAAGAGCTTCATTTCGAACCTTATGTCTCTATGCCAGAGCGAACCTGGCAGTCAGCGAATATCCACAATGCCCGCTGGGCGTAACTTCGCCGTTTAGATTTTTGCCAGGCGATTCCGCCACAAGATTGGTCGCCAAACGCAGCGACTCGAAAGTCCCTGCATCCGTCCACCAGCCTTCCAAAACGCTGTAAGTCAAGGTGCCTTCCTGCAAGTAGGCGTTATTCACGTCCGTAATCTCCAACTCTCCCCGGCTGGAAGGCTTAAGCCGATTAGCCTTTTCGAAGACCGACGCGTCGTAGAAGTAGACTCCGGTCACCGCGAATTGGCTCGCGGGATGAGCGGGTTTTTCTTCAATGCGAATAATCCGGTCCCCCTCAAAAACCGGAACTCCAAACCGTTCCGGGTTGGTGACACCCTTGAGGAGGACATGGGCGCCTCGGGCTTGCTGTTCAAAGTTGTTGGCGGCCTGCTTGATGCTTCCTTGCAAAATGTTGTCACCCAGAATCACGCAAATCCTTTCGCCTTCCGCGAAATCCTCTGCCAGCCGGAGAGCATCGGCGATCCCGCCTTCACCTTCTTGATAGGCGTAATTCAAGCGCTTCAGGCCAAATTCCTTCCCATTGGCCAGCAAGCGCAGGAAGTCCCCGGCGTTGCGCCCGCCCGGTAACGATGAGGATCTGCTTGATCCCGGCATTCACAAGGGTCCAAAGGGGATAGTAAATCATCGGCGCATTGTAAACGGGCAGCAAATGCTTGTTGGTGACTTTCGTCAATGGGATACAGCCGGGAACCTGTTCCACCTGCCAGGATTACTCCCTTCAAGTTGCATCCCTCCATTCCGATGAACGTCTCCACAGCCCCTGCTCACGCCTTTCGTTTTATGCTTAACCCCACGGGAATCTGGCGGAGAAGAGTCACCAAAGTCGCCACACAGCGATGTTATCACGCGTGTGGCGCCTCTAGGTGAGGAATTCGCTATCTCGGTCGGCGTTGGAATCCCAAGCGATCTTCCGGCGGATTCTCCCGAGCAGGACCAGAGTGGCGTGGCAATGGCCAGACACACCACAAACCATGCGGCGTTGGCGGGAACGCGCAAGTTGAAATCGACAAAACTATGGAAAAACAATCCCAAAGCGCCCACCGCCGCGCCGATTTGAATCCAACCCCACCCATGCCGCAGGCGTCCCTCGATTTGGCCAAACGCCATACGAAAGAAGAGCACGATCGCCACCACCATTATCACGACCCCAGGTAACCCGGTTTCAGCCGCAGCCTCAAAGATGTCATCATGGGCGTGGATCCAATGCAGGTCCATGGGATACGTCAAGTAATTTGGAAAGACGCACTCAAAACATCCCACTCCCACGCCCACCCAAGGATGGCTTCGAGCCATATGAAGCGTGTCAATTCCCACCCACCAGCGGTCGCCGAGCTTCACTCCCAAGGATCGATTGGTTTCAAAAACTGACCAGGCACGGCCACCCACGCGCCCCGTGCTGACCAGCCAGGAGAAAACGACGGCGGAAATCAGCACAACTCCCAACAGCACAACGAATAAGCGCGGGGAAACGCCGCGCGGCCGCTGCCACATCAGAATGCCTGCCAAAAGCAACCCCTCAATCAACAGGACCAGCGCGGCCGCCTCTGGAACCACTCATCCAGATGGAAATAATGACGATAATCACCCCGCACCAGATCAAGATACGCAAGAGCAGATTCGAGTACCGGGAAAGAATGTACACGACGGAAATGGGAAGAAGCATTTCCATCAGGCCGGCATAGTTATTGTGATTGACGTACGGTCCGAAAGGCTGTGTCCCGTTACGGGAATAAGTCCAGTAAATAACTTCGCGTCCCCACCCGCGAGACATTTGCACCAGACCCAGGATACACAAAGCAAAAGCCAAAAGGGTTACGATCAGGCCGAGCCATTCCAAAGCCCTGCCATTCTCCGGTTGGGCATTGAGAAGTTGGCCCGCCAGAAAGAAAAATGCCAAATTGGTGACAATCTTCAGGACCGCCTCACGCGTCGCCACATGGTCGGAACTCAAACCCGCAAATAACTGCAAAACGGCCAGGATAAGAAACGCCAGGAAGGGCCAATAGAGCGGCGACCAGGTAATCTTAAGAACGCCGCGATGAGCGCAACCCACTGCCCACAGAACCAGGGTGAGCAGCGACAAAACCATCAAGGTTCCCCATGCCCACGGTTGCACGGCGCCGAAAGCCCACGGGGCGCCACAAATTGTGGCAATGAGGAGAACGCGGGCGATGGCGTGAAACGGAGATGAGGAGATTCGGCGGTCGTCCTGCGACGAGGATCCGCCGGGACGAACGGAAGACCTCGACAGGGTTGGGATTGTCACCGGGTCCTCGCTTGGCTCACCTCGGGTCCGGGAGCTTCCACGGGCGCGAAGTGTAACATCGTCCAGCCAGACCGTGCCGGTTATGTCGCGATGGTACGTTTGATCGTGCGGCCGCCAAAATGAAATTCTCACCGCCTGAGTCTGCGGTTGGGTCATAAACTCCACCTCAATCGGATGCCACGAAGTGGTTCCCACCGTCGGATCGCTGGTCGCGGGCAACGCAACCCTCACAACCCATCTCGACCACGCGCAACCGCGGTCCGCTTTCGGAAGTGAGATTGTCGGATCGCACGTAAGCCGTTAATTGATACCGCGTGTTCGGTTTGATGAGCACGACTTGATTCAACAAATCATAATCCGCGTTTCGCCCCACCGCGAAATCAATCCGCAGGCACTTCGCGCCCTTGTAGGCAGAAGGATCAGAGAAATCAAACACCAAATCCGGCGAATCGCTGGTGCGCCAGTCAAATCCGGCGCTGAGGGGTGGCCCCTCAAAACTCCCATCATAGAGAAGGTTGGCGGCTTGCGATTGGGGCCCCGCCGGGATAACTCCCGCGTGCTGAAGGTCGTTCCAGACCGTGTCGGCATCCTGAATCTGATTATGGTCGATGAGAAAGTCCAGGAAGGGCTTCACCATCGACAAGTTGGGGGAACGGTCAGGCCCGGAAATCATTTGCCCCCAAATCCGCATGGCGCTTTCGTAATCGGCGATGGACGCTTAAAAACATGAGGAAAGCGAACCTCCCCGAGGCATCTTTTCCGTGGGGGACAACCTCCGTGTAGATCGCTTGCGGGTCCCGAGTAGCGCGAAGGCACAGCCGAAAAGTTGCCTCAAGATAATTCGGGTCCATCTCCAGAAGTCTGCGAAAGTAGGGGAAAGCCTTCTCCTGCGCGATTCGTCAAGAGGTAATGATTCCCCTGCGCCCATTGTACAGCCGGGGTCATGGGGTTGAGGGCCAGGGCCCGCTCAAAGGCCTCATCCGAACACGCCGTGTCCCCGGCGAAATCACAGGTCGTCCCCAGGTCCGCCCAAAAATCCCAACGGCGAGGGTTGAGGGCGACGGCCTTGCGGAGATATTTCACCGACTCGGACAGATTTATTTCCGTGGGATCGGAGGAATAAACCACTCCCAGGCGATGGATCAAGTCGGGATTCTCCGGATCCTGCCGGAGCGCCTTCTGGATGTCGGGGATGGAAACGGTATTCAGCCTGGTAGGTTACCCTCGCCACGACGAATCGCTTCATGGGACAACCAAACGCTGCCGGCAATGATGGGTATCAAGAAAAGGGTGACTCGCCACGCAGGGCGCAAGGACCATTCGAAGGTGTGATTGGAATTACGCAGGAACGACATCCTCTCACCAGAAAGGTCAGGGTTGGGAAGTTGACTCATTTCGTGAATGATCCTGGAAGCGACAAGGGCCGAATGACGCGGAACCCCCTCCCGCCGCGCCTGCGGAGGAAATCCGCTTTCGTTCGCCCGACGACTCTGAATGCTCATGCTCCGGCGGGGTGAATCCTTGGACCTTGCGCGGCCTCCTCCTGGCGAATGCGAGGGATTCGACACCGCGATCTCGTCATAATAGCCCTGATGGTAAGGACCGTAATAGGACCCGTAATAGGACCCGTAGTATGTGTCGAAACGCATGTCAACCTTATTGAGCACCATCCCCAGAACCCGCGAACCGGCGTTTTCAAGGATTCGATGAGCCCGGGCAAGCGCTCCCCGCGCCGTCGTTCCGCTGGCCACCACCAGAATAACTCCGTCCACCATGGCGGAGAGGACCACCGCGTCCGTAACCAAGAGCAGGGGGGGGAGTCGATGACAATCTGCGTAAACCGCTTCATCAAATCCTTCAGCGTCGCCTCCATCATGTGCGAAGAGAGCAGTTCCGCAGGATCGGGAGGCCGTGGACCCGCCGGCAAGATCCAGAGATTCGGGACGCGCTCATATTGGATCAAAACCTCATCCAGAGAGTGGGCGCCGGTCAAGTAGCTGCTCAAACCCTTCTCATTGGGAACTCCCAGCGTCTTGGCCACGGAAGGACGGCGCAAGTCAGCATCGACGATCAAAACGGGGCCTCCCCTCTGGGCGAAAGACATCGCCAGGTTGCAGGCGGTGGAAGTTTTCCCTTCGCCCACCTGCGCGCTGGTGACGAGTAAGGTTTGCGGCGGACGCGGAGCGGTGGAGAGCAAAACCGAAGTCCGCAGGCTTCGGAACGACTCCGCCATGGGCGAGGACGGCCGCTTCAGAACCGCCAAGCCAACCCCGTTCGGTCCCGCCAGGCATAGAGCACGGTTCGCGGCCCACTTGCTTTCGCCTGCGCCCATCGGCTTCGGCAGGGATAACCGCCAAAGCCGGAGCGTTGACGAGTCGTTCCGCTTCTTCGGTAGTCCGCACCGAGCTGTCGAGAGCTTCCTGCACGAAGGCCAGCGTGATCCCAAGAATCAAACCGACCATCAGGCCCGCGGCCATATTGCGCTGCCGGTTCGGGCGGATCGGATGCACCGGCGGAGTCGCTTGATCGATAACGTGAACGTTGGTGGCTTGCAAGCTGGCGGAGAGAGTGGCATCTTTCAAGCGTTGCAAGAGGCTCTCATAGAGCTGCTGGTTGATTTCGAAATCCCGCTTCAAGATATTGTGTTCGATCATGCGCTGATTGACCGCGCTCACATCCGCCTTCGCTTTCACCATGGCATCACCCAGAAGCTTTTCCCGGCTGAGCGCCGCCAAATAATCATTGTGGACCTTCTCAATGGCTTGCTTACGCGCACTTTCCATGAGCGATTGCATTTGCGTAAGCTGGTCACGCAATCGAACGACTTTAGGGAAATTCGGTCCGTATTGGCCCAGGGCATCAGCATAGGACGCCTTGAGATCGTTGTATTTCTCCTCCAAACGCTGGAGAACGTCGTCCTGCATGAGGATTCCAACCTGCCCTTCATTGCCCTTGGCAAGTTCGTAAAGAGATTCCTTCTGGACTCGGTCGCTCATGCGCGGCGGTGTAGTCCTTGTTCAGTTGCTCCAGCCTTTGATCGTTGATGGTCTGCTTATCCCCGACATTGATAATCAGGTTTTGGCGCTCATAGTCGACCAAAGCCTGCTGGGATTTCTCCATCTTCATCTTCAAGTCCTCTAATTGCTGCTCCATTCCGCCGGAAGCACGGCGGGTAAATTCGTACCGCTCCTGGAAATTGAAATCGATGAAGTTGTTGATTAAATGATTGACAACATCCGCCGCCATTTCGGGATTTCCGCTTTCGTAACTGACCGAGAGAATGCGGCTGTCCTTCAGCGGCTCAACGGTGAGTCCTTCCTTAAAGTCTGCGATCGAAGTCGTCTTGCGCGCGGCCGCGATTTGCGCTGGCGATTGTCCCGGAATCTGGACAGGATCCAGGGAGGCTGCGTCGCGGTCAAGTCCCAGTTGCTGCATGGTTGTCCATGCCAGGTTGTCACTTTGCAGGACCTGCATCTGCGTGGTCAGAAACGAGAAATCTTCAACCGGAGCTTGGCGGTAAACCTCGTTGATGGATTGGAGTTGGGGGTAGTCGGTCTCCACCTCTATGCTCGCCGTCGCCCGATACACGGGAGCCATTTTGAAGGTGTAAATCCCCGTCAGCACCAACACCACAACGGTGGCGGTAATGATGGTCGCAAGGCGCTTCAAGACGATGTGCCAGAAGGAAGCGAAAGCTCAAGTGGGATTCACTCCCTTGCGCCTCCAGTTCAAGCGTCGGCGGCGTGAAGCTGCTGATCCGCTGTGGCAATTGCGTTCTATGGGCGATAATGAATCGTTGTCAGGCACCTTCAAACTCCCCCCGAAAAATCTAATTTGGCATTTCCCTTAGCCACCACAAACCTCAGTGGTAAATCATCAATCCCGGGCCTGCCATCGTCACCATGGAAACCGCGGAATTAACGGAGGTGTGCCAGGCCTTAAGCCCGGAGCTTTCGGGCACATAAAGAATGTCGTCGGGCTTCAGTCGCATGTCGGCAGTTTGCCCTCTTACCATCGCCTTGTAATCCAAATCGAATTTCGTTCCGCTTCTCTCCGGGGCCCGCCGGGTCCCGGCGCAGGAGCACAATCCGACTCTTCTTGGCAATGTTGGTCACATCGCCCGCCATCGCCAGGGCTTTAAGCACCGTAATCCGCTGATTGGCTTCGTTCAGCACGTATCCACCCGGGCGAACCACTGCTCCCATAATGTAAACGAGCGCGGCTCGCTGGACCGTGACCCGATCACCGGGATAAAGGAGGATGTTGGTGGTGTCGTCACCCGTCTGCACCAGCTTGCGAATGTTCAAAGTGAATGACAGCCCCGTGGCCGCGGCCGCCATCGCATCGGCTTGGGCGCTTTCGGCCATGTCGGCGCGTGCTCCGATTTCTCCCCGCATAATGATCGCATCATCGCCGGCATCATTGCTCAAGCCCACCGGCCTGAACGAGAATGTCGAGTAACCGGGTCGGGCCAAAAAGCGGGTACGCCTGTGGACGTTTCACTTCCCCTGACACCAACACGGTATGCAGCTTTGTTTCGATAAGAGAAACCGTCACTTGCGCGTTATTGAGCATGCCGGCATCGTGAAACTTGGCGGCAATGATGTGCGCGAGTTGGTCCAAGGATTCGCCGGCGGCGGGGATCGGTTCAGGCAGCAGGGGTAGGGTCAGAAATCCATTGGAACTAACCCGGTAGTTGCGAGTGACTTCCGGCACATCCAAAACATTGATGTCCAACAGGTCTTCCGGGCTTACGGTATAATCGCCGCTTGCCGTCTCCGCGGCGTTGGCAGCCGCCACGGGAGTGTTTGTCTCATTCGCTGGTGCCACCGATGGCGCGGCAGGAGCATTGGCCGGTTGCTGGGCCCCGGCGGGGGTTAAGCTGGTCAGAAGAAAAATCGCGAACCCTAGCCCGCTTAACTTCGCCACGCTTCGCCATTCCTTTACCCTTACCCGGCTGCTGACCATACACCCCACCTCACTCCGATCTATGACGCCCTCTATAAACCTGCACGCTTTTTTCAGTTCAATCCAGCTTTAGGTTCGGAGGATGGTTGGCAACTCTACAGGACGATAGGCTCCATCTACCCCGCCGTGCTCGGTGGCGAATTGCGAGGCATCGCCGGCTGTTGGTTCGTCCGCCCGGGTTCAAGAGGTATCGTCCGGATGATCTGTTTCTTTCCAGCCTCCGAGGCCGTTGACCCTCCGCGGGAAAGTCGGGAATGGGTTTTCAAATTACGGTGCGCAAGCTTCGAACGGCGCTATCCAGCAAGCGGAGTCATACGACCTTCCGTTTTACCCCGGTCCTGGTGCACCCCTCGAAACGAACCCTCCCCGGAACCCGGCAGGGGGAAAAAGGATTCTGCCTATGTCATCTTCTTTCCTGCTGATGTTCTCGGCAGCTTCTTTGACCTAAGATGACACTCTATGTGTACGCGGGCACTGGTTCTCGCAAGCCCTAATGACATCTACTCAAGGCTACGCTTCGGCATGGGTACGGCGTAACCGTCGAGTTCCGGCAAGTTGCACAAACAAGAATCGTCACCATCTAGTATAGGTCTGCCCCATCGTGTTGTCAACGGTCGGAGATGTGAGTTCGGAGATGTGAGTCCGAGATGTGAGTCTCTGGGCTTAACAGCGGGGTAGCGCAGAGCCTGCGCTCGCTCCAGGAATGGGAGCAAGGGCGCAGGCGTCCAGAAAGCGCGGTGCGCGCCTACTTGACGGTAATTGATCGAAACCCGGAAGCGGTGGAAAAATCCCTCATGAACAAGTCGTGGGAGGCACAGGCACTCTTGCCTGCGTCCAAGGCTGATGCCTCCCATGCAGAGCACCCAGGTAAGAGTGCCTGTGCCACCGCGCCAGCCTGCGGGACTACTCTACGGCCTTTCCTGCTTGAAGGTTAATAAACACGTTAGGTTACCCTGCTAAGACATCAGAGTAAGGAAAACTGCGCCTAATTCCGTGCGACCCCCTTCACCTTGATTAACGCAGCGCCGTGTCTCGGCACGTTCGCAGTATACTTTTCGGCAAAAGTGCCGAGGTCTTTCCGAGCCCACAGGTCGCGGACGCGAGCTGAATGGCCGGCTCCAATCGCTTCGAACATGACTGAGACGGCAAGCTCTGACCTGCCGCGGTTAAAAAGCCCCACGGCCTTAGTGCCATCCGCCAGCGGCTTCATCCAGACCTCCAGCGGACCCTCTTGCCACACTCGATGCCCCTGGACCCCGAGGCGATCCTGATCCACGGCGATCACCTCGGGGTTGGTCAGAATCTCAAGCGTATCCCTTGTCATTTTGGTAAGGTCATTTCCGGCGAGCAGCGGGGCAGCGAGAATGCACCATAAGGTCATCTGGGTGCGCCCTTCATCGTTGTCCATTTTGCCCACGCCGATTTGGAGAATGTCCGGATCGTTCCAATGTCCCGGTCCGGCGAATTTCTCCAGCCCATCCTGCTGGAACCCGACCAGCGAAACCTGGTCGTAGTTACCCCCAAGGTAGTTGGGGATGGCAATGTCATCGGTGGTGCGCCACATATTGGCGCCAGCCGCCGCCCCCCACCGCCAGACGGCTCCCATACCGTACTGGCAGAGGCTGTAAACCATGGGGCGCCCGGTGCGTTGGATGGCGTCATACATCTTCCGATAGGCCGCCGGCATCTCCTCGGGTTTGTAAACCGTATCCCCACCGCACCAATCGTACTTTAGGAAGTCCACGCCCCACGCGGCGAAGGTTTGTGCGTCCTGATCCTCGTGGGCAATAGCTGCCCTCGTAATCTTCGCAGTCCTTCGGCCCGGGTGAAGAATAGAGTCCGAACTTCAGGCCTTTGCTGTGAATGTAGTCGGCAAGGGCCTTCATATCAGGAAAACGCTCATTCGGGTGAAGGAATCCCTTTGCATCGCGCTTACCCTGCCAGCAACCATCAAGATTCACATATTCGTAACCGGCAGCCTTCATGCCAGAGTTCACCAGGGCGTCGGTGTTGGCTCGCATGATGCGGTCGCTTATTTCCGCGCATGCATATTTGAAGCAGTCGTTCCAGCCCATCGGCGGCGTTCGGGCGAGTTGGTTGTCTTGGGCGAATGGGGCGGTGCTCGCGAGGCCAAGCATCAATGTTGCACACGCCGCTCCATACAGCCAGCGGGTAAATGTTCGTGCCATAAAATCACCTCGAACGAATCCCGGCGCGTGGTTCCTCTGTGCCATCTGGCTGGCGCACCCTTATAACCATAGCCAGGATCCCTGTTCTGAACTCCCCAGCAGGCGGCATTATATACCCAGCAGCTTGCATAACATCAGATATGCCGGCGACGGTTAAGAAGCCCCCTTGACCGGTGGGCGCAGATTCGTTTATATTCATAATGAATACAAATGACGGAGCACGATCATGGCGAAAACACTAACCATGCGGCTGGACGACAAAACCTATGAAACGTTTGTCCGAGCCGCCCAAGCCGAACGGCGGTCGCTCGCCAACCTGGTTGAAACCGCGGCGCTGCGGCACATCCAGGAGAGCCTCTTCGTTGATGACGCGGAGATGGCGGAAATCCTCTCGCGGCCTGGGCTCGTGAAGCGTCTCAAAGCGGGTTCTCGGGATGCCCAAAGGCGAAGAGGCAGGTTCGTTCCAGCCGTTTAGGATTTTCGAGACGCGGAGCTTCCTCGCCGATCTCGCCGGCTTGGGAATCGTTTCCCAGAGGCGGCTCGAAGCCAAACTGTCGTGATTATGTTTACCCGATTCTTCGCCAAACCCCTCACTCCGGTTCGAATATCAAGCGACTGAAAAATTGGGACCCGCCGACTTGGCGCTACCGAGTGGGCGATTGGCGCTTCTTTTACGAGATCGATGAGAAGCAGCGCATCGTTTTCATGACCGCCGCCGATCACCGCAAAGAGGCCTATCGCTAAGCACTCACCGTGGGTGGCGCCGACATCGCATTTTATGTCGGCGACCGTTAAGAAGCCAGAACCGGCCACGGATAGGACGCGGGGACGGAGATGTTGCCCGGGTTCGTGGGGCGCACCCCGCAATCGAGAGGTAGCGCAGGGCCCGCTCTCCGGCCCTGCGGCTTTTCCACCGCGACGTGTATGGGGCGCAGCGGATCAAGGAGGGTTTTCCGATTGATTGGTTTGAGCCGAAGCCCATCGGCAATTGGGATTATCTTGTAGGCGGCGCGGCAAGACCCCGCACCGCTGGAAGAGCCGCAGGGCCGGAGAGCGGGCCCTGCGCTACGTCGTCAGCCCACGCTCGCATTAGGAATGGGAGCAAGGGCGCAGGCGCCGGAAAGCGCGGTGCGCGCCTGCTTGACGGTGATGGATAGAAACCCGAAAGCGGTGGAAATAGCCCTCTTGAACAAGTCGTGAGATGTAGCACAGGCACTCCTGCCTGTGTCCGGGGCTGATGCATTCCATGCATAGCGCACAGGCAAGAGTGCCTGTGCCACATAAGCCCGAACCGGCCACGGATGGGACGCGGTGACAGAGATGTTGCCCGTGTTCGTGGGGCGCATACATACAAACCAATGTATGCGCCACCCGCTGGAGCGCCCGATGTATCGGGGCGCCAGCCGAGTAATCAGCTTGAGCCCCAAAGGGGCGACCTAATCTAGCCCAGGGCAACGCCCTGGGTCGAACGGCCCCCTCCATTTCAACCGCTGAGCCCTGAAAGGGCGACCCATTAGCGCGCCCCTTCAGGGCTTGCGGCGGTACCCGATCCATAATTCCCAGGGCGTTGCCCTGGGCTAGATTAGGTCGCCCCTTTGGGGCTCAACAGCGGGTAACGCAGAGCCCGCGCTCGCTCCAGGAATGGGAGCAAGGGCGCAGGCGTCCGGAAAGCGCGGTGCGCGCCTACTTGACGGTGATGGATAGAAACCCGGAAGCGGTGGAAAAAGCCCTCATGAACAAGTCGTGAGATGTAGCACAGGCACTCCTGCCTGTGCCAGGGCTGATGCATTCCATGCATAGCGCACAGGCAGGAGTGCCTGTGCCACTAGAAGCCAGAACCGGCCACGGATGGGACGCGGTGACAGAGATGTTGCCCGTGTTCGTGGGGCGCCCCGATGTCTCGGGGCGCTAAGCGCGAATGCTGTTCCTGTAGCGCGGACCCCCGTCTTTGGGGTCCGCGGCTCTTACTTTGCACCTACGGTAATTCTCGATGACCGGCGCCTGCCCTCGGTTTCGGAAGCGTGAACCCAAGGAAGAACCGCAGACCGCAAAGGCGGCGGTCTGCGCTACGCTCGCTGGAGGTTCTACTACGGGCAGGATGCGTCAATTCTCCGCATGGATCGGATGCGATAAGCTCAGTTTAGGAAATGTCCCTTCGGGATCGCAGACTCCAAAGGACGGGAGTCTGCGCCAGCCGGCCCATCATGAACTTGCCGGCGGGTATCCAGACATACTTGAGTCCATCCTGTGGATTCACTCTTCTTGCAAGCTGCTCCAACTCTTGGTCAGCTTCAGTTATTTCGGTCTGCTGTTTGTTTGCAGTGTAGATTTGTGTAAGATCATCAAGGGGCATAGGAGTCTCCCGATCCCTAATGACCTTCTGCGGCGTCTCGGCGGGCACAGGTTGGGTCTGTGGGCCGCTACGCGAATGAATGACAGAGGACAGATACCAGCCGCCGAGTACCAGCAGCAAGGCCCCGGCAAGGATGCCCACCCAAACGGCTGGCCGCGATCTCGTCATCACTTTGCCAGCCGCGGCCATAACGATTGGGCGGGCAGTCGGCGGGGGTTGCAAAATCGTGTCATGGTCACGTAGGGGCGGTTCGCGAACCGCCCCTACGACCGCCTTGGGGGCGTCTGCTGCTTCGGCAAAGGCACGTGCGAATTCCAACACCGACCCGTAGCGCTGGTCGCGGTTCTTGGTGAGAGCGTTCATCACCACCGCTTCGAGTTGGGGCAGCGCGGGGAGGTCTGGTTTGACGGTGCGGAAGGGCGGTGGGTCTTCCTGCATGTGCATGCGCAGGTATCCGACCGGCGTGTCGGAATGAAACGGCGTGTGGCCGGTGAGCATTTCGTACACCACCACGCCCAGCGAATAAACATCCGAGCGCGCGTCGAGTTCATCGCTCCTCATGCCGGAGGCCTGCTCGAACGACATATACGCGGGCGTGCCGAGCACCATGCCGGTCTGCGTGTGGGCGCCGGATTCGCGCAGCTTGGCGATGCCGAAATCAACGAGCTTGACCACAATCGGCCGTAGGGGCGGGTCTTGTGCCCGCCCGGTGTCGGCCATGCCGACGGGGAGGGCAGGCACGAGGCCTGCCCCTACGTCCGGGGCAAATGGTACCGCGTCGTGGGCGCCCACGAGGGGCGCCGCTGCGTCGTCGGGATACGTCAGGAAGATGTTATCGGGTTTGAGGTCGCGGTGAATGATGCCCAGCTTGTGCGCGGCGTTCAGTCCCCGCGCCGCTTGCTGGAGAATTTCCGCAACCTCCGCCACGGGAAGCGCACCCCGCCGCGCGAGGGCTTGGCGGAGGGATTCGCCTTCCAGAAACTCCATGGCGATGTAGGGGGTGCCGTCATCGGCCTGGCCGGATTCGTAAATGGTGACAACGTTCGCGTGATGAATGCGTCCTGTGGAAGCCGCTTCATTCTGGAAGCGCAGCAGGAAGTCGGGGTTATCCAGCAGCTTGCGGCTCAGGACTTTAAGCGCCACCGGACGGTTGCCCACCGCGATCTGCTCGGCAAGGTAGACCGCCCCCATGCCCCCCGCGCCCAGTTGGCGGATCAGCCGGAAACGGCGCGAAAGGCTCGCAGCGAGATGGGCGTCAATCTCAGTCACAGCGGCAAACCCCACGGGTTATAACGGCCAGTATACCTCGCTAATGGGCACGTAGCGGCGGGTTTATCCCGCCATATGGCGAGGTAAACTCGCCGGTACGGCGGGCGGTAAGTATGCTAGGCAGGGAACAAACTTTCAAGGTCACGCGCACCGTGCACGACTCGCAAGACAACAATCTCATCCGGGTACGATTGATAGAAGATAAGGTGCTTAGGAAAGCCTGCGACGGGTAGGCGACGAGCGCCACCCAGCTCGGTGGCACTAAAGTTACAGGGCGATCCAGCGCGCGGTGCGCGGGATATCCGTAAGAGCGTGGAGGTTACAGCCTCCTCCCATCGCTTCGCCAGTTTTTGGTCCGCTTGGGCTTCGTACCAGTCAGCCTGCTCCAAGATGTCGGCAACGGCCGCCTCACTGAGGGTGATCTGAGTCGCTTTCACCGGGCTCGTACCCGCTCGCGGAGTGCCGCGATCAAGCCTTTCTTGCGAATCTCGGCAATCGATACTTCAATCTTGGGACCTCGGGCGGCGGCCAGCAGTTCCTGTTCCAGGTTGGCCATGCGGCGCTCTTTGTCCTGGCGAATCAACTCCCGGACATATTCGCTCGGCGTACCCCAGTCTCCGGATGCCACCTGGCCTTCCACGTAGGCTTTGAGAACTTCGGGTAAAGAGATGTTTAGAGACGTCATGGGCATATCTTCATATTATGTCATTTCATGAAGGCGTTCAAGGGCCGTGTCCAGGGTATGTCCAGGGTAACGACGATCTGGCCACGGGGCCGAACGCCGTTCGGCCCTACAAGACCACACCCATGCCGCCCGCTCCCAGTTGGCGGATGAGCCGGAAACGGCGCGAAAGAGTGGCAGCGAGATGGGCGTCGATCTCCTTGAAAAAAAGGGCGTCAGTCATCAGTCCTCAGTTATCAGTAAAAGCGGCCCGGATTTCCGGCTGTCACTGAAAACTGATTACTGATAACTGACAACTGTCTCAGTCACAGCGGCAAATCCCACGGTGGTAGCGGCGATCTCCGATCGCCGGACGGCGGAGGGGCCAGGTAGCGCAGGGCCCGCACTCCGGCCCTGCGGCTTTTCCCACGGCGCAGGCCGTACCGGCGCTGCAAATTGGGAAAGCCATCCTTCCGGCTTTCGCGTTCAACCAAACTCACATGATGCAGAGGCGGGCCCTCCAAACCACGGCACGGCTGAAAAGCCGCAGGGCCGGAGAGCGGGCCCTGCGCTACTTCTTCTGGTGGCGCGCCGCCATGCGGACAGAAATCCGGGTCGTCGGGATACGTTCTCGAGCATGGGGGGCCGGCGCGCATCGGGCTCCTGGGCAAGTGGAAGTAGCTGCCCGGCGCGGCGAATCATACTACAGCCAGCAGGAAAGGTACAACCGCCCGTGCATGAAGCAAGGTAGCGCAGCGCGGCCTCTGGCCGCAGCCAAACCACGCCGTCACGCCTTCCCCGCCCTATTGGCATGCATGATGTTTTCAGCGATCAATAGGCTGTTGAGTGTAGCCCAATTTATTCTTGACACCGGTAATAATCGTGTGTACACTAGGGCACGAGGCTTGCTCCCGCTGGGTTGCCCGAAGAACTGCGGACCTTGAAGCCGGGGCGGCGCGGCGTTCGCTCAAGGAAAAGGACGGAAGGTTCCAACTTCCGTCAAGTTTGAGCCTCGCGCCGTTCTCATGAAGATCAAACGCAGGCGCGTCAGATGGAGCTTTCAAAGAGGGTGATGAACAACAGGAGGATCGATGCTCTCCACGATATATTAGAAAATAAAGAGGTTAGCGATAAAGCGACAAAACCTCTTAAAGCTGTATATCACACAAACTAAAAGAGTTAGCCTTAAATGCGAGAGTCGGGGCCAAAAACAGGGTTGCGGCTCTCCACGATGTACTAGAAACAAAAGGGGTTAGCTATTAACAGCGAAAACCTTGCAAAAACTCTATGTCATTGAAATTAAGATATTTAGCTGATTCTTCGGCGGCGGGGGTCGGGGAAAAAAAGGGGAATCAAAAATGAGGCGAGCAATTCTGTAAGTTATTGAAAACACATATAGCAAAAATGCCCGTTTTTCGCCTCTCCACGATGTTGATGAAAACAAAATGAGTTAAGGTGTTCTCTCCACGATGTTGATGAAAAGAAAGGGAGTTATTGAAAATAGAAGTGACGAGTGACCCTTCGGCAGGCTCAGTGGCAGGTGACAAGAGAGGGAAAAACCCAAGGGCGGAAAGGCAGGCAGGGCGAGATCTTTCGCAAGGCTCGGGTGATAGCGCGGGCGGGGGGGGGCGTCCGGAAATCGCCAATTTCAAATCGCCAATCACAAACCAGCCGATCATCCGATGATCCGATGGCCCGATTTCCTAATGACCTTATGGCCTCAGGACGCCAACCCGTTTGGCGGTGAAGTGCTTCAATTTTCTGTCTAAAAGGAGGCCGGAAGTATTATCATGATGCTTCACTTGACGTTGCGCTTCTTACCCGACAAGGATCAAAAGGGAAACCATGAGTGACAATTCCGATCTGCCAAGGACGAATCTTGATGATGCCACCATCACGGTCCTGGGTTTAGGCCATATCGGGCTTCCGACCGCCCTGGGTCTAGCCGAATTGGGGCAGCGAGTTATCGGCGCCGATGACGACAAAAGCAAGGTGGGCCTGATCCGGGCGGGAGATCCGATTTTCTTCGAACCCGGCCTCTAGCGACCTGTTGTCGAAACACCTCCAAAGCGGCCGATTTCAGCCTGTCGATGACGTGGAAGCCGCGGTTCGCGCCGGCTCCATCATCTTCATCTGTGTCGGCACCCCGCAAAAAGCCAGCGGCCAAGCCGACCTTGGTCAGGTGGAAGCGGTGGCGCGGGTGGTGGCGCGCAATTTGAACGGGTACAAACTCATCGTCGAAAAAAGCACCGTGCCCGCCATAACCGCGCAGTGGCTGAAGCGAACGATTGTGCGCTATAACCTCGGGAAGTCCCCACTGGCGGCAGGCGAGTCCGACGCGCGGCCTGCCTTCCCCGGCGCCCCCGGATTTCGATGTCGCCTCCAATCCCGAATTCCTTCGCGAAGGCAGGGCGCTTGGAGGATTTCTTCCATCCCGACCGCATCGTGTGCGGAGTGGAATCCGAACGGGCGCGCGAAATCCTGACCAAGCCTCTACACGCCCGCTACAGCGGCCTATGGTGGTGACCAACATCAGCACCGCCGAATTGATCAAACACGCCGCTAACGCCTTTCTTTCCATGAAGATATCGTTCATCAACATGGTTTCGGACCTGTGCGAGAAGGTGGGCGCGGACGTCACCGCCGTTACTCGCGGCATCGGCCTGGATTCGCGCATTGGACCGCAGTTTCTCGACGCCGGGAATCGGCTACGGAGGCTACTGCTTCCCCAAGGACCTGCGCGCCTTCATTTACCTGGCGGAAGAGCACGGGGTGGATTTCTCCCTGCTCCAGGAAGTGGAGCGCATCAACCAGCGCCGGGTCGACATTTTCCTTCGCAAGGTGCACCAGGCGCTCTGGACTCTGCGCGGGAAAGACCCTGGGCGTTCTGGGATTGGCTTTCAAGGCCGGCACCGACGACATCCGGGAAGCGGTCAGCCTGAAGATTATCCACGCCTTGCTGGACGAGGGGAGCATCCTGCGCCTGTACGATCCGCAAGCCATGCCCAACACCCAGCGCGTGTTTCCCGCCACGACGGAGCACCTCACCTACTGCTCCTTCCGCCTATGAGGCGGCGCGCGGCGCGCAAGCACTGCTCCTGCTCACCGAGTGGGAAGAATTCCGCCAGCTCGACCTCGGCGCGTACGCGAACCTCATGGAAGTCCCGGTTATGGTGGACGGCCGAAACCTCTTCGATCCCGGCGTGGTCCGCCAAGCCGGCTTCGAGTACCTCTCGCATGGGCCGCGATGGGGCAGAGCCCGCCGGTCCCACGCGCCCTTGCCGGGCAAAGCCACTGCCTGATGCAGCCGCGCGGAGCCAAGCTACGAAGTGCACTTTATGTCGAACTTCTTCGCCCAGCCGGAACCTCCGCCCGCTGACCCTGGTCACCGGCGGCGCGGGCTTCCTCGGTTCCCATCTCTGCGACCGCCTTCTGGCGGAGGGCCACGAGGTGATCTGTCTCGACAATCTCATCACCGGGCGCAAGGAGAACATCCAGCACCTGCTCTCGCACCCGCATTTCCGCTTCGTGCTCCACGACGTAACCCAGCCGATTGATTTGCCCGCCCTGCTGGCCGCATCCCCCGGGCAGCCCACTTCCCTGCCCGCCCGCTGAGTTACATTCTGCACTTCGCCTCGCCCGCCAGTCCCAAGGACTACGCTCGGCACCCGATTCACACCCTCAAGGTGGGAGCGCTGGGAACCTACCACGCGCTGGGATTGGCGAAAGCCCACGGCAGCGTCTTCCTGCTGGCCTCCACCTCGGAAATCTACGGCGACCCGGAGGTCAGCCCGCAGCCCGAGAAGTATTGGGGACACGTCAATCCCATCGGTCCGCGCAGCGTTTATGACGAAGCCAAGCGGTTTGCCGAGGCCATCAGCATGGCTTACCATCGCGAGCACGGCGTCAAGGTGCGCATCGTGCGCATCTTCAACACCTACGGCGAACGCATGCGCCTGGAGGACGGCCGCGCCCTGCCCAATTTCATGGTCCAGGCCCTGCGCGGCAAGCCCCTGACCGTCTACGGCAAGGGCAGCCAAACCCGCAGCTTGTGTTATGTCAGCGATCTGGTGGAGGGACTCTACCGGCTGCTGATGTCGCACCAGACCGGACCCATCAACCTGGGAAACCCGGAAGAAGTCTCCATCCTGCAACTCGCGGAGGCGATCATCCGGACCACCCAGAGCAAGAGTCCCATCATCTTTGAACCCCTCCCCGAAGATGACCCGCAGCGCCGCCAGCCGGATATCACCGCCGCCCGGCGAAAAACTGGGCTGGGAACCCCGCGTCAGCCTGGAAAGCGGCTTGGCCAAGACGCTCCCCTATTTCCAATTCTCCTTGCAGAATCCCCCCCGGCCCGCTGACCCTGCGGATCTCACCCCCCATTAGGCAGTGGGCGCCGTTGGCGAGTCGCCGCGGGTTAGCAGCCTTTTGATAAAACCCCCGGGCGGGAACATCCGACTCAATCAGAAGGCCTCAAAGCGGTACGCGACCAGAGTTTCTTGGGATAAACGGTAAACTGCAGAGAGATGACGTTGTCGCTCTGCGGTCTTGCGGCTAGAAATGGGAACACCCAGAGCTCATGTTGGGCAAGGACCGAAAACTCCATCTCCTTTTGGACTAACCAGTCGGCTTGGACCCGCAACGAATTCTGCGACCCTCCAGAGGGTATCAGGTCCCTGCTTACATAGTGCTCACGCCATCCAACCTGCACCCGTTTTCGGGGCGAAAGCCAATACGTACTGCTGATGTCAAAGGCAGACCCACGCCTGCCGACCGTATCGCCGAATCAGGAAGCCTTTGTTCGTGTAGGCTTCCTTGTAGAAGAAACTGGTATAGGCCTCCTCCCCATGGTGGGTGTTGGCAACCTCGAAGCGAAAATCAAACTTCCGGAGGTGTGGAATCTGGGACAGGTAAAGGCCCGGATTGTACATGGCCCGGGAAGGGTTCACCACCGGGTTTACATCGTCTTCGCTGAAGAAATCGCCGTAGACGGTCAGCCACTTGCGCAGATGCGGGAGACGGTAAGAGAAATCCATGCCACCCTGGCGCTTTCCGGGAAAATCTTGCGGATTGGCAACACAGCAAATGTCGCTAACGCTGAAATAGGTGGCGAACAAGTTGCGGAAAGTGAAAGGAATGCCTTGGCCGAAAGCCTCCGTTGTGCGGGAGACCCCAACCTCCCAATTTGGGGTGGGCTTGAACAGGATTTTCTCTCCGTGGATATAGGGGCCGCGGGGGTACTGGTTGCCCGAGAGCCTGCCCATAAACGCCTGCACTCGCACGGGCCCCAGATACTTCAAAATCCACGGCAGGACAATGGGTTCCACCTGATTGACCTTGAGCATGGGCACCGGGTCGCTGTTGTCACTGAACAGCATGCCGCCCATGGTTCCAGGTCCCCACCAGAGGCTTTGCTTCCCGAACGTTACGTCAAAAATCCCCAAGCGCATGCCCACGTAAGTGTCCAGCAGATCGAACTGGTTAACTGTGCCCGTAGCCTGTGAATAAGGGGCCGAAGGGGTTCCATCCAACTGCTCGATGTATGACTGTTGCGCCGCTGTCAAACCGGCGTAGGCGGGTGAGTGTTGATACTCCCCTCGGATGTAGGCAAAGAACCGGCCCCGAACAGCTTGCGCGGAAAAACCGGACACATTGTTAAAACCCGTATTAAAGGGCCGGCCGAAATCGTTGGCCAGGGTTTGGCCAAAGTTATAGCCGTCGCGCAACGGCGTACCGGCAATTCCCATCGCTCTCGTATAGATGGATTCCACCCCCGCTTGCCGCGCCGAACTCCCATTGAGAGAGTTGATCTCCGCGCTAAACTCTTGGTTGAGAGCATCGTAGAGCGCCATGGCTTCCCCGGTCTTGCCGTCGGCATTCAGCAGGTTCTCATCGGCGTCCAACACCAGTTGAGCACACTGTATTCTTGTCCATGGCCGCAAGCCCACGAACTGCTTGTTGATGGCTCCCAAGCCCGCCAACCGGTCAAAAGCTGGATACACCCAGCTATCCAACGGCACGTAAACGGACCCCAGCGGGGCTTCCGCCAACGCCACCACGCTCTGGAAGAAAACCAATCCCAAGGCGCAGCCGAGCAACCGCAGGATCGCTATCCAGTGAACTCGTGTGGTGGCGCCGCAGATACTGCAACAACGGAATCGTGCCTCTTGGCCGCAAGGATGTTGGCGGGAGCAACCTGTCAGGATATTCGTTACCAATGCGAGCCTCTCAGTGAGATTTCAGTGGGAGGAGGAAGGAGCAAAGGCGGGGGAAGGGCACTTGGTTTGTAGACTTGGGGAAAGATCTTCTGAAGTAGGATGGCACTAGTAAGAGGAAGAATCACAGTACTGACTTATTTTCAG
This sequence comes from uncultured Acidobacteriota bacterium, assembly GCA_963810005.1. Lineage (GTDB taxonomy): Bacteria > Acidobacteriota > Terriglobia > UBA7540 > UBA7540 > Bog-366. The sequence continues at coordinate 127,471 of CAWELY010000005.1, read as the reverse complement.
TATGCATTCCTGTTAATCAAGCCCGAAAAAATGGTCATCGCGATGATCCGCAAATCGAAGGCAAAACTCCAATTCTGCAAATAGTACAAGTCGCACTCAATGCGCTTTTCGATCGACGTGTTGCCGCGCCAACCGTTGACTTGCGCCCACCCGGTAATTCCCACTTTGAGGGCGTGACGATTGTTATACCGTGCGACTTCTTGCAGGAACTGTGTACGAAGTGCGGCCGCTCCGGCCTTGGACCCACGGTACTCATGTCCCCTTTCAAAACGTTGATGAACTGGGGTAGCTCGTCCAGGCTTGTTTTCCTCAGAAAAGTTCCGAAAGGCGTTCGACGAGGGTCCCCTTCCGTGGTCCAGCGCTTATCACTCTCCGATTCAGCAGAAGTACGCATGGTTCGGAATTTGTACATCCGGAAAGGCTTGCCGTTAAGCCCAACCCTTTCTTGGACAAAGAACACCGGGCCTCGCGAGGTGCACTTAATCAATGCTGCGATCAAGGCAAGTAGAGGTGAGGCCAGCAAGAGCACCAAGAACGAAAAGCAAACATCAAAAGCCCGTTTTAATAGGGCGTAATCCAGCGATTCCGTCGGCGTTGGCATGAGGTCCAGCATTTGCATACTGCCCAATTGAAATAGCTTTTCCCTCACCACGATGTTTTCCCCAAGGTCCACGACGGCACGCGCGGGGAGACAAAGATGATTGAGCGCGAGGATGATCTGTGGAATTTGGGGAAATTGCGCGGGATGAATGGCAATCACCGCCTCATCGATTCCATGTTCGGGAGCTCAATACTCCAAGTTGCTCGATTTCGTAGATCCGGTGACCCGTAACGCAAACCTCCTGTCCTGGCAACCGAACGAACCCGGCAACTTCGCAGGGAGCGAACGACAAGCGCTGCAACCGGGCCGCGGCATTGCTGGCAAATTTGTCCGCTCCAACAATCAGTAAGCGGGTGGGTTTGGCCAGGTGTGCTCTGCTTCTGCAAAGAATGCGCAAGGCCGCGTGCAGAAGAATGGTCAATACCAGCAGGGCGAGGATGTCGCAAACCAGCAACCCTCTGGGAAAGACATCGTTTCGGCTGAAATAGAGCGTCGCCAGGAGAACAAACGATGTGGCAATGCAGGCAGACCCGGCGGCGCGTGATCCGGTCCTTTCCCGAAAGATTTCATCGAAGTTTGTAACGCGATAGTGCTCCGCCACCAATGCCCAAACAAACGTTCCGAACAAGATCTGGCTGAGATGCCCATGCGGAGAATAGAGATAGGGCCTTTTCAAAGTCTGGCAAAGCCCCATCCATATCCACCACCCCAATTGGAAGGCAAGAATGGGAAGCAAATAAATCCCTATTTTCAGGAACAACCGGTACAGCTTAAGCGCAGGATCATAGGTCCGCTCCTTCCTTGGAAGAACCACCTGAGCTATCGATCTAATAATGCTATCAAATTTCCCCCCTAGTCGTACACCTGAAACTTACTCATCCGCCACTTCACCGCACGCGAGTAAAACGGTCAGACTCATTTGCGCAGGCATGCCCCCTCATTTGCCCGTTTCGCGGCGTCCTCGATCACTCCTTCCCGCTTTTCGATGCGTTATTCCAATCACACTTCGCTATCACCCGCCGCCGCGAACGCCTTCACTCGCCATCGTGGACGCGATTCGTGATACTCCTCCAACTTTTCCTCCACGAAACTGCCCATCCTCTTCAGGAAGTGCTTCTTATCAAATTGCTCAGCATGAGCCCGGATGAAGGGTGGTGAAAATTGATGCTCCGCTGCCTCAAACTTCAGCATCGCCTCCACGAGCGAATCCACTCTCTGCTCTCCGAAAAACACTCCTGTTGACCGCTCTGGAAGCGCAAGCTCGTCTGGATACGCACCGATTACTGTTTCCCTCGCCCCGCCCTTGCCGAATGCGAATACGGGCCGGCCGCATGCCTGCGCCTCCACGGGCACGATCCCGAAGTCCTCTTCTCCCGGGAACAGCAGGGCACGGCACCGTGCGTACTGTTTCTGCACCTCCTCGTCCGAAAGCGCTCCTAGAAAGGTCACGGTCTTCCCCGCCATCCGCCGCAGCCGTTGGTATTCTTCTCCCAACGCCCACAACCCGCAGCTCCCGCCCGAGCTGGTTACAAGCTTCAATGGCCAAGTCAACCCGTTTGTAGTTCACCAACTGGCCCACGACGAGGTAATAATCCTCGATTTTTCCGGCAAAGCTGCGCCCCGCTCACATCCACGGGCGGGTAGATCACCTCTGCTTCCCGCCGATAGTACTTTCTGACCCGCGCCGCCACACCGTGGGAGATCGCCGCAAAATAATCCACGCGTGTCGCGCTCGCCTGGTCCCACAGCCGCGCATAGTGGGCCGTGAGTCCAAAGACAGGCTTTCTCACCGGCCCCAGTCCGCTTCCGTTCTTGTATTCCTGGTAGAAATTCCAAATGTACCGCATGGGCGTGAGGCAATAACAGATGTGGCAGGTCTCCGGTGCCGTAAGCACTCCTTTCGCCGGGCCCGACTCCGATGAAATCACCAGGTCGTACCCTCGCAAATCGAACTGCTCCACCGCCAGCGGGTACAGCGGCAGCATGTACCGATGCCACTTCCGGCTTCCCGGTAACTTTTGCAAGAACGAGGTGGTCAACTTGTGCTTCTGAAGCTCCGGAGAAAGCGTTTTGCGGTCAGCCACCAGGGCAAAGAGATCGGCCTGCGGAAACAGCTCGCACAACGCCTCGACAACTCGCTCGCCGCCGCGCCGGCTCACAAACCAGTAATGAACAATGGCTACGCGCATTTCACATCCAGGGACTCAGAGTCGGTGATAAACTGACCGTGTTTGCTCGGCCATCCTATGGAAGCTGAAGCGGGCGGCACGGGCCAACGCCGCCTTGCGCATGTCTCGTTGCAGGTCGAGGTTGTTCGCAACCTTCTCCATCGCCGTAGCTATCGACCGAACGCTGTAAGGATCAACGAGCAATGCGGCGTCTCCTGCAATCTCCTCCAAAGACGAACCCAATGACGTGATGACCGGCGTGCCACAAGCCATCGCCTCCACTACCGGCAGCCCAAAGCCCTCGTAAAACGAGGGATAAACCATGAGCGACGCGGCGTTATAGAAGACCGGAAGATCGTGCGCCGGAATGTAACCGGTAAGGACGACTTCTCCACGGAGCGAATGATTCCTGATTGTTTCAAAAACCCCATCGTACAACCAAGCTTTTTGCCCGACAATCACGAGCTTGTGGATCATCCGTTCCTTCTGCTTCAGTTCGGCGAAGGCCTCCAGCAGGCGAGAAAGATTCTTCCTGGGCTCAAGGTTTCCGACATAAAGGACAAAAGGGCCGTCGATTCCGTAGGCTTCCCGCAGACGATCTTTTGCTTGCCCAGCATCCATCGGCTTGCAGTTTTCCGCAGGCCCTGGATACGTTACCGTAATCTGCTCCGGGTCGAGTCGGTAGATCTCGACGAGGTCCCGCTTACTGGATTCTGAAATGGTGATGATGTGATCCGCGCGCCGGCACGACCACGGCACGAGAATTTTCATGAGGGCAAGAACCCGGCGATGGAAGAACTGGGGAAACCGCTCATAAGTAAGATCGTAAACCGTCAGCACCGAGCGGCCGCGCAAGAGGGGCGGCAATGAGAATTGTGCATGGAATATGTCGAAGCGCTTCCGCCAACTTTGGAGAGGGTAAAAGAACGCGTACCTGACGGGAGTGATGGACGTCGGAATACTTCTGCCTTCCATGCTCGGGGTCGATTCCAGGCCTTCCACGCCTTGATGCAAGTTCAGGTAAACCGCATACCTGTCGCCGTTGGGTTCCAGCCGTGCCAAGTATTTGACGAGATTGCACAGGTACGTTTCAGTGCCGGTCCTCCGGCCTCCGATCTGATGAGCATCAATCGCGATTTGCATGGGCAGTGACTAGTCAAGCATAGATGGTAATATGGAATTAAGCAATGCGTTTCCAAGAGAATTTCCGGGCGCACTACCGGGCCCGAGCCGCAAACTCTACTCCGTCGATGGGCGCGGAAGCCCTTTAGCCCGGGCGACGGTCACCTTGAGTGGGTTGGCACGCCACCAGAAGTGCTTCAGTTGCCTGATGATCACAGCGGTGAAGGGGACGGATCTCCGCAACGGAACCCCTTATCGCATGAATCTGGCTCCATTACCCCCATTCATGACCTGCACAGCACCCTGGGCGCGGGGTGGGTTTGCGAAACTGGAGAAGACCCCATAGCGCAGGGTGCACCAGAGGGCACGAACCCCATCCTTCCACGTGATTTTCTTTCCTTCCTCGTACGTCCGCCCGTAATAGGAGATGGGCGCCTCGTAAAGTCTCCACCCACCGCGCGCGATCTTGATGGTTACCTCTTGCTCAAACCCGAAGCGATCCTCGCGCAGGTCAAGACTCCGGATTATCCCTCGCCGGAAAGCTTTGTAACAAGTCCACACATCGGAGAGATTCAGGTCCGTCACCATATTGGACATCAGAGTCAGGACTTTATTGCCAACATAGTGCCAGAAGAACAACACACGGTGGGGACCTCCGAGAAAGCGTGAACCATAGACGACGTCGGCCTCTTCCGTCTCGATCAGCACGATGAGTTTCGGGTAATCACCGGGATCGTATTCCAGGTCGGCATCCTAGATGACGACGATATCGCCCTTCGCCTCCTGGAATCCCCGTCGCAGTGCCGCGCCCTTCCCTTGGTTCTTTTCATGCAGAAACACCCGGATGTTGTCCACGCGGAGATCACTCCCGGTTCGCGGCAGTTTCATCGTGGCCGGAGGGTTTTTCACGCATTTCTCCAGGCTGGCCAAGAAGGCGTGAGTCCCATCGGTCGACCCGTAGTCAACAAGCACCATTTCTTTGTCGATGACAAAGCTCTGCTCACAAAAAGTTCATAGGTCATTGAATCGTTCTCTGATCTGATCTCAGCGAAAACCATACACACGCCACCAACAGCATCGCCGTCGCCAGGCACTTAGCTGAGAACAACGGCTGCATCAGGATGCTGTGCGGGAGTTGCGCATAGTCAGTTCCCTGGGGAAGCAGAAAGGTCCAGACGCAGAACGACAAAAAAACCAACAGCAGCGGCGCGCGCGGAACGGCCTGCCCATGGGCCACAAGCCTGAGGATGGCGAAATAGGCGAACAATAGCAGAACCCCGTGGTGCTCATAGGATTTTGGCAGCGCGAGCAGCGTGGCTACCAGACACAGGCCGAACTCCAGGTCAACGGTGGGACCTCGCCCGCCGCGGCGGGCTGCCACGCCCAGCGCCGCAACGAGGACGAAGACGCCGGCGAGAACGCCCAGCCCGCGCGCCAGCTCCGGTCGGTTGGCCAGGGCGTTGACGTAGCCGTTGTCGGTGAGGAGCCGCGCGAACAAGCCGCCCAGTCCCTGGTTGCGGAAGAACGCCCCCCCCTCGGCTTGCCGCGGCAGGACTTCCGACAGGTAAGTGCCGTACAGGCTCGCGTCGAACACGGTGAGTGAAATAGCGCCGAGGACGGCCATGGACACCAGGGCCGCGACCACGGGCTTGAATTGCCGTCTGGCCGCAAAGAACACTATCAGCACAGCCGGGAAGATTTTGACGAGCGCGGCTAGGGCTATGAAAAACCCGGCGTACCAGGGGCGCCCGCGCCGGGCAAAATAGAGTACGAGCGCCACGCACAGGAACAACAACGCGTTGACCTGCCCCATGTAGAGTGAATAGTAGACCGGGAAGAACGAGAACGTAATCAGCAGACCGGCGAGGGTAAAATCGCGTCTAGCCATTTTCTCTTCGTCGGCGAAAAATGTCCACACGCCGGCACCCAGCGCCAGCAAGCTGGTGATGCTGAACAGCAGCAGCGCTGGTCGGAACGGCAACAGCGCAAAGGGAATCAAGCAGAACGCCGCGAAGGGCGGATAGGCATTCGTCATCGTTCCACCCGCATCGGTCACCGCCCCATAGGCGGCAGCTTTGGCGAGGTAGTAGCCATTGGTCCGGTAGATGTTGTGTGCTTCCCCTTCAAGGACCATGCGGCTGGCCACGTAGTACTGCGTGAAATCCAGTCCGAACTTGGGCCCGAACAGGGAACGCCCCAAGTTGAACCCACCCCAGGACAGGCACAGGGCCAGGAGACCGAGCAGGCTGATGTCGCGGGTTTTCATGGACGTAACTTATCCGACCTTTCCCCTATGGCTTACCCCCACAAAAGACTTGCACCGCAGCCTGCTGCTCGCCACAAGCCAAGCCAGGAGTACCCAAAACAGAGTCCCAAATTGTGGGGCTGACCTTGAGATTGAAACCAGGGATTATCAATATCGTGTGGGCGGAATCTTATAGCCGGTGCAATACAGCATGGAGCCAAGCACGCAATGACAATATGTTCCTCTTTCCCAAGATAACGCTGCTGACGTTGTGGTGACAGATTCGGATAGGGGGGTCTGCTTTATGCCTCTCCAGTTTTCCGAGCCATTAACGAATTTTGTTTACCGCGAACCGTTTCGCTAGTCCGATTCCAGGCCTTCCACGCCTTGGCGTGAGCTTCAGTAAAAGGTGTTCATATCCCTGCCACCAAATCCAATGCATGCGCCATCCTACTTCGCGGCAGCTGCAGATTGAAGGACCGCCCACGTTCTTCGCGCCGTTTTATCCCAGGAGAACTGCCGAGCGCGCTCAAGACCCTTCCGGCGCAATGTGTCCCGCAAGGCGCCATCCTCGGTCAGCCGCCGGATCCCTTCTGCAATACCCTCCACGTCGGTCGGATCGACAAGAACAGCGGCATCCCCAACAACCTCTGGAAGTGCGCACACGTTCGAGGTCAACACCGGCACTCCGCAGGCCATGGCTTCCAGTGGAGGGAGACCGAATCCTTCATACAAAGACGGAAATACAAATCCTTCCGCCCCCCTATAAAGATCTGCCAGGTCCTCGTCCCTGGGTGACTCGACAAACCTCACGTCTCCGTTCAGCCCCAAACCCTCAATTTGCGCAGATATCTCCGCGTCTCGGGTCCCTGTGAGCACAAGCCGCACCGTCCTCCCAACTCCGGAAATCGCAAAGGCTTTCAGCAGCCGCGCGAGATTCTTATGAGGCTTACGGTTTCCTACGTATAACAGATACGGATAACCAGGCTCGTACCGCCCCCCAAAGCACTGAACGGCAAGCCCACGCCATAGCCCACACTGACGATCTTTTCATCTTCTACCTTCGCCCACTCCTGGATTTCATTCCTCGAATATTCAGAACCTGTCAGCATAAATGCAGCCTTGTGGCAAGCGGGGCGAATAACATATTTGTAGTACGCCCGTTTAACGGGATTTGAATTCTCCGGAACGGACAAGTGATTCAGGTCATGAAGCGTGAACACAAATGGATAAGGCCACCCCATCGGCGAGTTGTAACCCGGGCTGAAGAATAAGCTGGGCCTCCGCAGCCAGAGCGCCGCTCCAAGAAGTGCTGGATCCAGCGGATTCCACGGCCGACGTCTAGCCTGGAAGGGCTTGAGCCCTGGCAACAATTTCAGCAGCTCGCCGGCAAACCGGCCAATGCCATGATTTCCGATCCAGCGCGCGTCGTATAGAATCTCTACCATACAAGTTCAGTAGTTCAAGTCTAGCCCCAACACACACCAAGAGGCAGGAACGAATGCTGGCGTCCCGTCCCGTCCGACCCCTGCTGGCGAATCACTCCCGGGCGCTTTCCACCTCTTCTTCGATTTGTGAGCAATTCCTTTCCACCACCCGCATACTCCTTCCTGGCCGCGCCCTTTACTCTAGGCCTGACCGTAGCGCTCTGTCGAACCAGGCCCGTTTCCTGAGCCATTTTCCAAGCCCTCACACCCTGCCCACGGCAGACTTGCTCTGAAGCTGACTGCTGACCACAAGCAAAGCTAGGAGCATCCAAAAGAGCGTCCCAAATTGCGTTTCAAAAAGAAAATCCACAAGACCGTCCACCAATACGGAAAGGAGCGCGCCTAGAACTCCAAAGGCAAGCGCCCTGTCGAGGAAGTCAAGGGAGGAGTGGAATTGAGCCAGGGCCTGCCGCCAAGATCGAACGACAAGGGAAAAAAAGGCAAAGAACCCCACCAAGCCCGTTTCCGCCAGGAATTGTAAGTAGGTATTATGGACGGCGAGCACTCCCGGCGGGAGCCACGTAGAAAAAGAGGAGAGTTCCGAGCCATAGAGACCGGCGAAATTGCCCCAACCCACACCCAGCACTGGGGAGTGCATGAATAAATCCCACGCCGTGCCCCAAAGCAGCAGACGACCGACCATGGAAAGTCCAACGTTTTCCTCGGTATGGGCCGGATTCAAAATATGGGTTAGCAGGTACAACAGGCAGACTAAGCCGCAGATGCCCGCGAGAAGTACCAGCCTTTTTTTGCGACTCCGGGCGAAACAGAAAATCGCCAGAACGAGTATCGCGACAAAAGCCGCGAGTTCGCCCACGCTTTGCGAGCTGAGCAAAGCTACCAACCCCAGCCCAAACGTCCACCCGCCCATCTTTTTCAACCTCCCCTGCCCGAGCACATAGCATGCAAGAGCGAAGGGGAGGACTAGATTTAGATAGCCGGCCAAGGAATTCGGATCCCCCAAGAAAGAGGTGCTCCTGCCCCCCCACTCCCTAAAGAACGCGTCCTGCGGCGACAGGTATTGCCATAGCGAACCGTATCCGCGAATAATTTGCTGGTAAAATGCAAAAACTGCCGTAATGACCGTAGAAAACAGTACCACCCATAAAACCTTACGAAGCCGTTCCCGTGAATCCACCCAAGCCAGTATCACAAAATAGAAACCCACGAATGTGGCCAGGATGTACAGGCCTCGCCCAGATTCACGCGTCAATTCCCCTTTACCCAACAAAGTCGGGGCAACCGCCGCGCACAATAAGAAAAGGGAAGCCCGCGACAACGCGGGACGGATTAGATGCCTGATGCGTGTCTGTCCCCGCCACAACCGGCCGGCGAAGAACCCGACCATAACAAGAAAACGCAAGGCTACCGGCACATTGCTCCCCGGCATATCCAAGGGCAGAACCCACCCGAGCGGCATCAGGAATATGACCAGCAACAAAAACGGTTCGCTTTCCATGGCGGAAAGCACAAGCACTGCCACCGCCCCTGCAAGCGCGACGCTCCAGTGGGCACAGACAAATAGTGCCCCCGCCCCAGCCCCTACCATGCCCAACGCCAGCGCTGCCTTGCGTCCTCCAAATCCTCCAAGCGGCTCACCCGAGAGCGGAAGGTGCGGATTAGGAAAGAGGCAATTTTGAGTGTTATCGGCCATGGTTTGCGGATGTTTCGGCAAGAATGCGCAACGTTTCCCGCGCGCAGCGTTCCCAGCTAAACTTCGCGGCCTGGGCCAAGCCCGCGTGCCGCAAGCGATCCCTCACATCGGAATCCTCGAGCGCGAGTCGAACGGTCTCCGCCATCTCCTCGATAGAATGAGGGTCGAAGTACTCCAGGACCCCGCCCGAAACCTCGGGAATACAGGAGCGGTTCGACGCCACCGTCGGCACCCCGCACGCCATCGCTTCCACCATGGGAAGACAGAAGCCTTCATAAAGAGAAGGGATCACACACAGCGCTGCTCCTTTAAGCAGCAATACCAGATCCTCATCGGGCAACGCCCCCGTAAACACCACCCTCCCCGTGCCGCCGACTTTGTTCGCGGCATCGAGAACTGGCTGATACCGCCAGCCGAGGGGCCCCGCAAGTACAAGTTGCAAAGGCAAGTCTCTCCCGGTGTCCCACAAAAGCTGACAGGCACGGATTAGGCGCTCCAGATTTTTTCGAGGCTGAACCGTCCCGTGATGGAAGATATAAGGACCCTTAATTCCAAACCGGTCGAAGAGGACCGATTGCTTGCCGGGGCCCACCGGAGAAGGATTGAAAGTCTCTCGATCATACCCAAGATAGACGACCGAAATCTTCTCCGGCGGAACCCCAAAGATCTCCACGATATCTCTCTTTGAACATTCTGAATCAGTTATACATTTGGCAGAAAATTTCGCGGCGTTCCTCAGCCGAATCCTCTCGAGGAGATTCGGCAAGCGTCCGAAGCAGGGAGATAAAATTGGCGTTGCGTCGTGGATGGTCGTGATCACCGGTATGGGCCCAAAAGGGCAAGTGTGACTTGTCGGCGAGAAGATCAGATCCGCACGGGCGCGCGCAGCGGCAGCAGTAACTCCGCCAAGCTGCCAAAGACGGTGAAACCGCAAGAGGCGGGTATTCAAAGTCTTGATCCAAGGTGACGTGCCTAACAAAACTGCCTCGTCGGAGTAACCCTTCGTGAAAAACGGGCGAATGATCAGTTCATCGCGGGCGACTATCAATGACTCAAATTCCCGGAGAATGCCTTTCGCGTAGTTGTACATGCCACTGTTACGGTGGCTGCTTTTAAGAACCCAAGTGTCAAATGCGATAATCAAGCAAGCTTGTCCTTTACGAATTCCCCCGCGAATGCACAGAACTCGATCATCGGCGCTTCAGTTTCTGCAATCCTTAAACATTCCCTCCAAAGGTGAAAAGCATGGATACGCGTTCCCGTATTCACCTATTGGCCCCTAGAGGTAGCGCATCCATGGCGACGATCAAGAATTAGAAGTATCCAACACAGTGTTACGCCCCGCACCCCATGCGGCCGCGAATTCCCCAACTATACCCTCGCGGTACAGGTATATCAGGAAGAAAACAAGACATATGCTTCCTGCCACAACTGGCGAAACCACTCTTGCTGCGCCGAGTGCCGCGCCCAAAAAGGCAACGAAGACAAGCGCAGTCCGCACCCATCTAAACGGTCGGGGAATTATTCCGATCGTCCGACGGAGCCAATAAATGTTCTGAGCTAACAATACAATTTCCGTGACGATCGTGAGCACAGCGGCAGCCCGCCAGGAATAAATCGGAATCAACACCAGGTTCCCGGTCAAGTTCACACCCAAACAAACCAGCGAGGTGGCGACAAACACCCGCTCGTGGCCACCGGCCAAGAGTTGAACATTTAGCGCGTAGTTAACATAACGGAGGATGACTGCCCAGATAAGAATCTTCAGGGCAATCGCCGACTCGGCGTAGCGTTCCCCCAGCAGGAGACGCACGGCCGGGCTGGCAAACACCATCGTGGCAAAGACCACGGCGAGAGCGGCGCTCAACAAGAAGCCCATGGCCCTTTCCAAGCGTTGCCGTTCCTCCGCGCCCCCGGCATTTCGGGAAAGAGCCGGCAGCAAGCTGTAAAGAACTCCATAGGGCACGAGCTGAATCGTCCCGAGCGGTCGATACGCCACACTGTAAACGCCTGTGGCATAATCCCCCGCCAACTTGGAAAGGAGCACGACATCGAGCCGGTCGTAGAGATTTCCGACGAACGCATAGATGTTGAAGATTGCGCTCTTCTCCAACAATTGCTTCGTTTTCAGCCGAATACGCTCATTTGTCCGGAACATCAAGACGAAAATCGCGCTCGCCACAGCAGCGGCGGTCGCCGCGATGACCTCCGTCACAATAACCACGCGTAGGCCGCCGCCTTGCACCATCAGCAACACGCCACCAACCACCAGTGCCAAATCGAAGACCAACTCGATAACAAGGTAGGCCACATAGCGGCCGATCCCCCGGAGCACACCCTGCACGGCCTCACTCACCGATCGGGGAGCCAGACTCACCAAAAGACACCCGGCAGCCACGAGCACCATTCGGGGGTAGCCGAGCACCCATAGAATGCTAAGGCCTGCCCCTGCAAGCGGAAGCAGGCACGCAAGGCGCAGCCAAGTTAGCTGCCCTCCCAGCCCCCATCCTAACCGCGCGTCCTTGGCCGCTTCGCGCGTCAGATAGTCGGCGTAACCCGATCCCGAAGCCACCGCCAGCATTTCCACGATCGCGAGCAACAACGCATAAACACCGAACGGCCGCGGGCCGAGCTCACGCGCCACCACGAGCACGAAGAACAAACGACCCAGTCCGCGCGCGAGTTGGGCGCTCGTTAGGAGAACGGCATGTGAAATCTTCGGCTCGCTGGTTGCCGCGCTGGCGGGCGCAAACAAGGGGGTCTGCAGAATATCCGGGATAGGTTCCTCGCTTAACTGTTTCAGCATCTCCAAGGGTCCAGGCCACAACAAACCTGGCCTTTCACGCCGCCCCATTGCGAAATGAGGCCGCGGCCGCACCGTTCTCAGTCCGCTACACCGCTTCCAAGTCGGCTTCCACCATCATCTTGATCAGCTCCTGGAAGCTGATTTCGGGTTCCCAGCCCAGCTTTTCCCGCGCTTTCGTGGCGTCTCCGCAAAGGATGTCCACTTCGGCGGGGCGAATCAGCTTGGGATCGATGTCCACGTACTCCTTCCAATGGAGTCCCACCGCAGCAAACGCCACCTCCAGGAGATCTCGGACGCTGTGCATCTTTCCTGTTGCCAGCACGTAATCGTCCGGTTCCGGCTGTTGCAGTATCATCCACATTGCCCGCACATAGTCTCCCGCGAACCCCCAGTCGCGCTTCGCCTCCAAGTTCCCCATCAAGAGTCTCTTGGCGGAGCCACACTTGATCTTGGCCACCTGGTGCGTCACCTTCCGCGTAACGAATTCCATCCCCCGCCGCGGCGATTCGTGATTGAATCCCATCGTCGAGCAAGCAAACATCCCGTAGCTCTCCCGGTAATTCACCGTCATGTTGTGCCCAAATACTTTGGCTACACCGTACGGGCTCCGGGGATGAAACGGGGTCTTTTCCGTCTGCGGCATTTCCCGTACCTTCCCAAACATCTCCGAGCTGGATGCCTGCAAGAACTTTGCTTGTGGGCGGTGCTTCCGGATCGCTTCCAGGATGCGGATCACTCCCAGCCCTGTTACATCGCCCGTAAGCACCGGTTGGTTCCAGGAAACCGGCACGAAACTCTGCGCCGCAAGGTTGTACACCTCATCGGGCTGCACGGATTGGATGACGCTATCGAGTGAGGATTGGTCCGTTAGGTCTCCTTCCACCAGTTCGACCTGGTCGATGAATGACTCGATGCGGTCGAATTTCTTCACGCTGCTTCGCCGCACAATTCCGAAGACTTCGTAACTCTTGCCCAGCAGAAGCTCCGCCAAGTAGGAGCCGTCCTGTCCGGTTATCCCTGTAATCAAAGCGCGCATTCTTTCTCCATTTCCTTTGAATTGATGAAGTTGGCCATCATCGCCGCCGATCGTCTCATACCTGCCGGTCACACGCTGGCTCGATCGATGAGGCTTCGATGTCAAGCCGGATTGAGCGCTGAATCAAATCCAGCGAAATTACAAACCGCAACGAGTTCTTTTTTCGAATCACGATGCCCTCCAGTCCTTCGAGCGGCCCGGTGGTGATACGCACGCGCCTGCCGGCCTTCAGGTAGGGGTGGGGCGCCGCTTGTAGGCCGCGTTCGAGGGCCGCCTTCAGCCCCTCGATTTCTGCCTCAGGCAGCACGGTGGGCGTCCCATTGAAGCTGACAAGCCTGGCAACGCTGGGAATCTGCAAAACTTGCAAACGGTCGCGTAAAGCGAGGCGCACGAATACGTAGCCGGGGAAAAGCGGCAGATGGAGGTGCATCCGCCGGTCCTTCCATTGACGGACCGATTCATGAAGGGGGAGGAAGTGCTCGACCGACCGCACGGAGAGTTGTTCGGCAACAGATTTTTCGTGGTTCGCGCACGTGCAGGCGGCGTACCAACACGGTCGCAAGCAATCCGCGGGCAGACTCGATCCATCCCGGGGCTCCAGGGCGTGGGTTGTTGCCATGGATATGCGGGCAGCGTCCATGATCAGTCTACCTACAGCTTCGCCCCGTCACTTACAGGGGCATTTGTGACATAACCTGTTATTTTACATATAGATAAAGATAGTTCTTGCACTAGTTGCGCGTGTCCTTCTCGACTTCCGGTGGGTCGGCAGGCCCCCCGGTTCTTCGGCTTTCGGGATGAAGCCCAAAGCCATTTCGTGAAGCCCAAGGCATCGCATTTCTCACCGTGTCGAACACCTCTTGCGCGAACACTTTTCCAGGGTCGGTCGGGTCCGTTTGCTCCCACACCCTGCGGCCAAACACCCAGACCACCCCGCACAAGAAGGCCAAGGCTGTCCCCAACAAGACGATCATGGTGCGAGGCGGAAATGATTTCCTTTCTGGAAGGTTGGGTGGATCGAGCACCTTCACGGTAGGAATCTCTTTCGCTTCTTGCACCTTGGCGAGTTCATACTCCTGAGTCAGCGTCTCGAACACCGCTTCCTGAACCTTGGTCTTGCGGTACAGGTCGGCGTAAGGGACGCCGAGCAGGGGCAGTTTCCTGATCGAAGGATATAGCGAATCGCCCTGCGTCGCCTTCCCCAGAGAAGTACTCTCGTCTTTTCCGCCCACTTTCTTGAGTTGATCTTCCAGCTCGGCAACTCGTGCTTGCACGGAGCGCACCCGGACGTTGCCGTCCGCGTAAAGCTGCCTGAGCCCTTCGAGTTCTGACCGCGCGGCAATGAGTTGTCCTTGCAGAGTTGCTGCCGCGTCGACCATGGCCTTACCCTGTTCCTTGATATCGATCGCCGTGTTCTTGCTCGCAAACTGGCTAAACTCTTTCTCGGCAGCCTCCAAATCCTGGTTGACGGCTTGCAAACGTCCTTCCAGGAAAATCCGCTCGCGGCGCGCTGAGGACGTGCTCACCTCGGCCAACGTGCGGTTCAGTTCTTCCACGTAGGCTTGGGCCATCGCCGCCGCTCTCTGCGGGTCTTTGTCAGTTACAGTAATCGTGATGATCTGGCTCTTGCGATCGACCGAAATGTCGGTCCGGGCCGCCAAATCCTTGCGCGCATCCTCCATCCGGCGGTCCCTGTAGACCTTTCTTAAGTCAAACTTCTGGATGAGCTTGTCTTCCACGGTGCGGCTGCTCAGGACGCCGACCAGGAGATCGCTGGTGCTCTTCAGACCCAGAAGCTCGCTTGCCATCCCTCCTAACCCACTTGCCGCACCTCCGGAAAGAGCCGCCGCGGCCATGGCGAGGCCGGAACCTGACTGGTTGTCGGGCGGCATCAAACGCGCCACGGACTGATAACGGTTGGGGATCAGAATCGCGATGAGCGCAGAAAGCAGCAGGCCGGGACCTGCAACGCGTCCCAGGAACCGGCGACTCTCCCAGAGCAGGCGGAGGCTCGCAACGGTCTGTTCTTGAGCCTCGCGCTCGCGGAAATCCTGCTGTGCCGGCGGCTCGCCCGCCATAACCGTCGCCGTTTTCCGGGCCCACCGAGATCGGAGCTTCGAGTTCCGAAAGTCCGGCCTGAGCTTTTTGGATCTGGTCCCTTCATTGATATCGTCCCTGTTTCATTTTCTCCAGCCTCACCACGCAGGCCAGGATTTCAGTCGCCAGGATGCCGTCAGGGTTTCTTGGGCGGCTGGAGCCCATTGCGGAAACGTCCGGGTGCCACCGCAGACCCGCTTCAATTTCATATACGGCTTCCCTCTCATTGAACCACGGCAGCAGTGATTGCCGCCGCCTCCGCGATCTGCGCAATCGCTATGATATTTTTCCAGCGAGTGTCGCCGATTACCGGCCGCTCTGGTACCACGATTGTGTCGCCAGGGCGAACCGCCGCGGAGAGCACGTTGGTGGACCACCACCCTCCTTGGTGGCGGCTCGTTATCTCTCCGTCCGCGCGCACAATGAAGATGGCGCCCTTGTCCGCCAGCCGCGTGGCGCCGCCGCCTTGAGAGAGATACCAACCAGCGTTCTTACCCCCCACGTATGTGATGGCATTGGTGTTGTACACCTGACCGACGACCAGGACGACTCCGGGTTGCTTGGGGATCTCGAGGGAATCGCCATCGCGCACTTCGATGTCCTGCGATGAATTCTCAAATCCCTTCAGGCCGGGATGCAGCCGAATCACCAGCCGCCCGGAAGCGGGGGCGCGCCGCAACGCGTCCAGGACGCGCTGTTGCTGTTGCGCAGCTTCCGCCGCCAACTGGGCTTGTTCCCCGCCGGTGGTCTGCAAGGAGGTCTTCACCGCCGCGCCTTCCTGCTCGACGCGCTGGATGAGTTCTTGCCGGCTCTTTTCCTGGAGTTCACGGACCGAAGTGCGCATAAAAATGGCGCCCTGGGGATAGGCGGTCGGGAGCAAGCCGCCGGCGCGCTTCAAAACCGAGCTCAAACGCTCCCCCGGGCGGATACCGTATACGCCGGGATTCTTGACTTCCCCTTTCACGGTGATGGATGCCCCCAGATCTTTCCACCCGGGCAGTTCCGGCACGCTAAGGACGTCCCCGTCTTTGAGGGGAAAGTTCAGGCTTACGTCATGGAGTGCCGCCGTGAGATCCACACTCTGGTGCTCGCCCCCTGACTGGCCGCCGGTCACCGGGTAATACCGCGTCAGGTCGCCATTGGTAAGGTCGGCGCTGCGTTTCGGGCCGCCCGCCGCGCGCAGCAGATCCGCGACTCGCATATTCTCGCCGAGGGGATAGCGGCCCGGATTGGCCACTTCGCCCCGGATGTACACACTCGGCGGGTCCACGCGGATACTGGCTGCGGTGCACGATGATGCGGTCGCGCGGCTGCACCAGGACGTTCTCCAGCGGGTCGGCATCGAGGGCGGCGGCAAGATTCACATTCAAGATTCTGAGCGAGCCGTCCGGCTGAGCGCGGAACAGTTGCGCGGAATCAAGCGCCGCATCCGGCAGCAACCCTCCGGCCTGATAAATCGCATCACGCAGATGCATCTGGCCCGAGGTTCGGTACTGTCCCGGAGTGCGCACCTCCCCTGACAGCCAGAAGATAGGAGCAGACTCCACATCGTACCGGCCGAAGATGCGAACCGTATCCAGCGGCGCAAGCTTTGGCGACGCCTGGGGGTTCGCCAGCGCCGCCGCCAAATCGACGCTTTCCACGACCGGCCGCCAGTCCGGCTGGCGCAGACTGATAATCTCCGCGTAGTGCTCGGCGGGCTCGGGAAGAAGGTCCTGGTAAGAAGCCACCAGGTCGGTGAGACGCATGCCGGGAGTGTAGGCGTATCGCCCCGGCCGCAGGACGTGTCCCTGCAGGTAGACGGCGGTGGTGTTGTAGGGAGCGATGGGGAAAATATGCACTTCGTCACCGTCGCGCACTCCAAACGCGGCGAGCTGGCGGCGAACCGCTTGCGGGATCGCTGGTCTCGTCCACATTGACGCTCAGCATGGTGCGCGTCTCGTGCGCCTCCAGCCGCTGGACTTCGATGTGACGCAGGGCCGCCGCGGGAAGGACTCCGCCGGCCAGATCGAGCGCCTCCTCGAGATTCGTCTCGCCCCGCAGTTCGTAAATCGCCGGGCGGCGCACCATGCCGTCCACGGTCACCTGCGGGCCGACCGGCGGCACCAGCAGCGTGTCGCCGTTCTCAAGGTTTTTCATGTCGCCGCGGATGCCGTGCAGCAGCAGGTCGTAGGCGTCCACCTCCTCGACGAGCTGCCGGCCGCGAGAGTGGCGCAGATGGCGCAGCGACCCGCGCGAGGTGATGCCTCCGGCGGCGAACAAGGCGTTGAGCGGGGTCGAAAGTGAGCTGATGTCGTAAGCGCCCGGCGATACCACCTCGCCCACCACGTAGACGCGCACGGTGCGCAGGCGACCCAGGGAAAGATCGGCGGAAACGTCCCGGTACTGTGTCCGCAGAATGCGTTGTACGACCTCCTGCACCTCGCCAAGCGTCTTGCCGCTCACCAGCACCGGCCCCGCCTCCGGCAACGACAGACGGCCTTCGCGGTCTACGGTTCGGAACAGCCGCTGCGAAACGCCTCCCCAAAGATCAATGGTCAATCCGTCACCCGGGCCCGAGGACGTACTCCGGGCCCAGCGGGAAGATCCATGGGAATCCCCACGCTTCTGCGGTCGCGGCGAAACACGTCGAGGCCAAAGCGCTCAAGACGCCCCGTGCGCGGCGCGGCCTGCATGTAGAGATCGTAAAGCGAGGGTAGATAGGCGTAAGGATTGGGTGAACTTACCATCTCGACCGGCTCGGGGATCACACTTGCCTTCGGCTGGCGCGGCGATACCAAGGGGTGCGTGGCGACTGCCTTAGGGGATTTTCGGGAAGAACGGCAGGTATCCCACCCGTAACATCGGCGAGATCTTCGGACCGAAGCCCGCCGGGCTGCGTGTTTGTCCTTGCCCGGCCGGTAGTGGAAACGGCACTGGCCGTCATCAACGTGGAACTCGTCAGGTCAGGACGCTGGATGTCGGGGGAGGGAGCTCTCTGTCCCCGGCGGCTCGGGCCGGGAAGGATTAGGGGGCTGTGCAGGTCTGTTCGCCGGAGCTCGGACAGGGCACGTTGTCTTCGCTCGGTTCGCAGGCAGTTTCTGGAGGCTCCGATTCCGGCCCCAATCCCGTGGTGAGTTTACTCGTCTCCATCAGGCAGCCGGGGTTGTCCTTGTCTTGTTCGCACGCCGCCTGGGAAGGTCTCCAGTCCGGCCTCAACTCCGTTGTCGGTGGCGTGGCTACGGGCCAGCCGCTCCGCCCTGGCTCTCATCATGCAGGTCCTGCTCTTTTCCCGAAGGCGATAGAGGATTAAGCTGCGGTGACAGGTAGCCGTAGCGCTGCAACAGGCGGGTGGCCAGGGCGCGGAAGTGTGTGTCGGTCGTCAGGCGATCCAGGATGGCGTCATCCTCCAAGTCCTGCTCCGCGACGATTTGCCCCTTTTCGATGGCCTGCTTGGCCATGAGTCGTTTTAGCTCAACCATCAGGCCGGGATCCTTGGCCAGCACATCCCGGATCTGCGTGGGCGAGGCGGAAACCATATCGAGGTTATCCGTGGCCCAATCCGTGCCCGGCTTCGCCTTTCCGCGCCTTCTTTCCTGCTGTTCAGGCAGTTCCTGTCTTTGCTGCCGTTGTCCTGCTGCTGTGCGGGCCGCTGCTGCCGTTGCTGCCTTTCCGGCTGCTCCTGCTCCTGCTCCCGGTCCTGCTCCCGTTCTTGCTCTTGGGCGGGCGCCACAGCCGCGCCAGCGAAGCCAAGAAAGAACGTCAAGAGCACTGCCATGAGGACCCCGCGGGGGTGTAAATACGCCCCGCGCGGACAATCAACCGTGCCTTTTGCGAAGGTCCCCAGGATGAAATTTTGGATGCGCAACATTCCTGCTCCTTGCCGGGCCGGAAAAACTCAGCTCCACCCGCACCTCAGGGTGACTCTCGTTCCCAGAACACAAAGTAGGCCATCATACGAGGCTCCGATGTCGCGCGACTCGATGTCGAGAGATGCCCAATAGTAAACCGAGTGGTTTCGGTGAGGCGCGGCAGCGATGATGAGTACGCCTGGACGTTGATGAAGCACCGTGCCGCAGATGCCAAACCGCCCCCGCCAATTTTTCTTGGGCAATGACGGCCACGTCCGGGTTGGTCTTTTCTACACTCGCCGAGATGTCAATCTCATCCGCCACTCCACCGACATCAAAGAGCCTTCGGGTTGAATCAAATCCAGAGCTTATCTGGGGTGTTGTAACGCCCCTCAACTCTGGATCAGGAAATCGTGCTTCTCACCTGTGTGCTCGCCTCCCAGGTGAGAAAAGCTTTGTGTAGAACGACCTCCTTGGGCTCACAGCCCCTCACGCTTAAGAGTGAACATTAGGATACTGATTTTCGCATAATTGTGGCTTCATGTCCATTCACCAATCATCTCGACAGCGATTCCGCATGCGAGGTTGGAGGTGGGCGAAATAGTTAGTCCGGGCGCAGGGGAGGCGGTCGGGCAGATTCGCATTGGCATTGTTGGCGGGGGCAGGGCGGGAAAATACGCCCGGTGGGGTCGACACTATGGTGAGATGGGCGCAACCCGCCGCACGCCACAGGGATATGGGGCCGAAGCGCAGGGCGGAATTCCGGGAGGGGAGGGGAAGACTTTTAGGGGGATGAACCCTCGGCGAAGCCGGGGTCCTGGCAGAGTTCGCGGGCCATGAGGCGTGCCCAGTAGCGGAGTGTTCTGCCGCGCCGGACGGCCGGTTTCAGATTGAGAACCCAGAAAGCATGAAAGAGGTTGTAGGCCAGGAAGGCGACGAGCAGAAACGACTCGATGGCCTGCGGGTGGTGTTTATACACATGGTCGGAGTGCCACTCGTTGGCGAGTTCGTTGAACCCATAGTTCTTGATGTCCCAGCGACGATGCCCGAAGCCGACGGCTTGTTCCGTCGAGGCCTGCGCGGCCGGTAGCGTCGTGGCCCAAACCCACTCGGTCGTCATCGACTCAACCTGCATGGTAATCTGGCGGCGCACCGAGTAGGTTTCTCGCGAACGGATGACCCGCAGCGGAGCGTGGACTTGGGGCCAAGTGGTGAAGTCCGATACGTCCCACCACTGGCAGTGGCGCGACCGATACTTTCCCGCTTCGGGCGGAGTCAGCGCAAACAAACCGCAGGCATCCTGGTAAAGGTCCCGCCGCTCGTCCTTGAGAACCACCAGTGCGTGCTTACCGTGGGCGAGCAGAAGATTGAAGAAGGGGGCCTGGGCATAGAGACCATCGGCCAACAGCAACTGAAAGGCGCGGGGGTAACGGGCCAGGACGCGCTCCAGCAAGCGGCGGGCCGTGGTCACCTCGTCTTCGCCGGGCCGTTGGGGTTCCAGATCGAGCAGGATGCGCAACTCCGAACCCGTCAACAACTGCAGCGTGACGTTCCGATGGTAGTACTGAATCCTCTCGCCTTGCTCGGTGTGAATCGTCCGCTGCAAGCATCCCGAGCAACGACGGCGATAGCTGGCGTGGGTCTCGTGACCGTCGAGAACCGCCACGCTCAGTCCGCCGATGCCCGGCAAGGCTTTGTTCCGCTTCAGGCGGGAGTAGACATGATGCAGCCCCTCGCGCAGTTCCTGGGCGGCGAGACCAGCGTGGACGCGCCCCAGGGTGTCGCTACTGCCGGGCGAACGTCCCAGCCACCGTTTCCAGAACCGCGCGAGGCGGTGCTCTTCCAGCGCGTGCAGGCTGCCCAAGCGGGACCAGAACATCACCAGGCTGGCTTTCAGGAGAACGGCCACCGGGATACGGGGTTGTCGTCGGGGATCATGGACCGCCGCGACGATCCGTTCCGAAAGACCGTAGACGGTCTCGCCATACCGGATCAGGCGTCGGAGAACGGCATCACCCCTTGCGATCGAGCAGCCGCTGCCACTCGATCTCCGAGAGTTCCTCCAGCAGTTGCTGGATTTCCTGATAGCCCTGAACGCTCTGGCGGATGCGCGCTTCCCACTCCTTAGGCACGAACCCCTGGCGCGGCTTGCCTCCCCGGCTCTGCACGAGGTACAGCGACGCGTGCAGTTCGCCGTGGGCACAGCGACAATTCGGTTTCCCGCACCGGCGCAGACGAGGCGCCAAGGTGCCGCGGAGAAAGCGCTGGCTAGAGACCATCTGCGTCAGGCGCGAACGGCGTTTTCGCTCGCCTGCCGGAAGACGGGAGCGGGATAGTGGAGGGTTCTTCATCTGATACATTAATAGTATATCAGGCAGAACCCGCGTTGTCAAGCAAAAAGCGAATGCGAATCTGCTCGGTGAGCGGGGACGGGGGCAAAGTAGTTGCAATTTCAGAGGGTTAAATCAGGTGAAAAAGCACGCATGCGGAATCGCTGTACGAACCGCGAATGTCAATGTGCCGTCAAACTTGGCGGGCCCGCCAATTTCCTGCGTGGCGGAGGGATGGGTTGTCAGAAACTAGCTAACAGCTCACAGCCGACAGCCAACAGTTAGTCCCGAATCCCACATCTAACGGACAAAACGTCGCAAGAAACCCAAGAATATGCGATTGGGCAAAATATTGTTTCCTACCCGTAGTACATTGGTCACTTATTCACCTTGACAAATTATAGCCCCGCGGTCTAAACTAGGTTGACTATGATCGCCGTACGCTACACCGGCTGTCCTGCTCCCTGCCTAATCCCCCTTCACACTCTTAAACCCACCGTCGAAGCAATTGCGTGTGGGGCGGCAGCGGCGGTCTCCGGCCAAGCTGGTCCAAATTACGATCTGCTCGCCGGTGAGGGATTGGCGGCTTGGCTGCCTGCTGTTATGAAAATACCTGTGCCGAAGGCACCTTGGAGTGCGGTAGCAGCAGCTACCGCCTTTCCTCCTCGCCCCGTGCACACTTGCCGTAGGAACCGAAGGCGGTAGCTGCTGCTACCGCATTCCCAGGCGCTTCGCGCATTTATATCGTCAATGGCGCGCCCGCCTGCCTCAACGCAAAGGAGAGAGAACCATGAGCCTGACCAAAAAACCACGTATGACGGAGAAGAAGCTGGCCGCGGTGCAGCGGATGCAGAAACTTTCCCATGGCCCGGCGACGCCGGAAGGCCGGACGCGCATTCGCGACGCCCATCTGCGGCACGGGTTTTACTCCAAGTCCGATGAGGTGGCTTTGCGCGCCTTGGGTGAAGACCCCGACGATTTCCGGGAATTGCTGGAAGGGCTGCGGGACGATCGCACCGCCGCCGCTGCCTTGCGGAAGCGCTTGGGGGAGCATCTGGCGCGGTCCTTTTGGCGGATGCGGCGCGCCGACCGCATGCAGGAGGGTTTCGCCCCGCGGCAGGCCAAGGCGGAGGACTCCACGCGCCTGGGGCGGCTGCACGTCCAAATGATGCGCTTGAAGATGATTTCGCGCAATTGGCAGTTGCTCGCCCAATCCGTCAAGCGCGAGCACTACGTCACCACTCCCCACGACCTCGAGATGATGCAGCATTTGCACAAGGACGGCGTGGCCAAAGATATGAGCGAAGTCGCGCTGGCCCTCTTCTACCAGCTTGGGGAGCCGGGCACGCTGGCGCCGGGCGATGAGGGTTTTCAAGACCAGGAGGAACAGGCCAAGACGCGCCGGGTAATGAAGAAGATCCGGGCGATTTTCGGTTTGGGGCTGTCAACCGACGACCCCGAGGACGAAGGTGGGGCTCGCCCGGCCCGACTTTCGCAGCTCGGAGCCATTCCAGGTGAAATTCGGTGTGGGCATCGCGGTAACTCTTGAAACTTCAATGGGGGTTGTACAAAAGGGCTTGTAGTGTAGACCTACCCCCTTTTCATCTCCGCTCAAGCTTGGCACAATGGCGGCCAGCCATGTACCTGCGTGCGAACAAGCGAATCAAAGACGGCAAGGAGCACCGCTATTGGAGCGTGGAGGAGAGTCGGCGGCTGCGTTCGGGGCGGGTGGTGCAGCGGCGGGTTTTGTATTTGGGCGAGATCAACGACAGTCAGCAGGCGGCGTGGCGCAAGACGCTGGAGGTGTTTGATGAAGCCGAGCAGCGGGCGGCGAGCCTGAGTTTATTTCCCGAGGACCGGGCGCTGCCAGCCGACGCGCTGGACGGCGTGCAGGTGAAGCTGAAGGAGATGGAACTGCGGCGACCGCGGGCGTTTGGCAACTATTGGCTGGGGTGCGAACTGTGGCGGCAATTGGGGCTGAGCGCGTTTTGGCAAGATCGTTTGGGTAAGGGGCGGGAAGAAGTGCCGTGGGCGAAGGTGCTGGAGCTGCTTGTGGTGAGCCGCTTGGTGGCGCCGGGCAGCGAGTTCCGTTTGCACCGGCAGGGGTTTGACCAGAGCGCCCTGGGAGATCTGTTAGGCACGGGCTTTGCCGTAGCGGAGAAGGACCGTTTGTATCGATGTCTGGACCGCCTGGGGGAACACAAGACCGCGCTGTTCGATCATCTGCGGCAACGCTGGCAAGAGCTGTTTCAGGCGCGCTTCGATGTGCTGCTCTACGACCTGACGAGCACCTACATCGAAGGGGAAGGCGAGGAGATTCCCAAGGCGAAGCATGGCTACAGCCGGGATCATCGCGGCGATTGCCGGCAGGTGGTGATCGCGCTGGTGGTGACGCCGGAAGGATTTCCGCTGGCTTATGAAGTGCTGGCGGGCAACACTTCGGACCGCACCACGCTGCGAGGATTTCTGGACAAGATCGAAGCGCAGTATGGACGGGCACGGCGGGTGTGGGTGATGGACCGGGGGGTTCCTACGGAAGAAGTACTGGAAGAAATGCGCACCGGGGGTCGAGAAGTTTTCTACCTGGTGGGGACGCCGCGCGGCAAGATTCAGCAGTACGAAAAGCGCTGGCTGGAATTGCCCTGGCAGAAAGTGCGTGAGTCGGTGGAAGTGAAGTTGTTCGCCGCGGATGGCGAACTGTACGTGCTGGCCAAGAGCGCGGGGAGGCACGCCAAGGAACGTGCCATGCGGCGGCGCAAGTTGGTGCGCTTGCTAAAGACCTTGCGCAAGCTGCGCCGCAGTGCTCCGGCACGCGATCAACTGCTGCTGCGGATCGGCGCGGCTAAAAAGGAAGCGGGACGCGCCTTCGGCTTCGTGCCGATCGGCTTGCCCCAAGAGGGAGAGGAAGTCACCCGTCAGACGTTTTCTTTTCGCTTGGACAAAGAGAAGTTGCGGAAGGCGGAGTTGCGCGACGGCCACTATCTGCTGCGCTCGAACCTGCTGGGAGAAAAGCCGGAAGTGCTCTGGGAACTCTATATCTTACTGACCCAAATTGAAGCTGCCTTCAAAACCTTGAAGAGCGAACTGGGACTGCGTCCGATTTATCATCAAGTGGAAAAGCGCGTGGAGGCCCACATCTTCGTGGCTTTCCTGGCTTACGCCCTGTCGGTCACGCTCCGGCACCGGTTGGCCCCCTGCGCTCCGGGGTTGACACCCCGCGGCGTGCTGGAAAAATTGGCGACAATTCAAATGCTGGATGTCTGCCTGCCCACCACCGACGGGCGCTGGCTGATCATGCCGCGCTATACGCAACCCGAACCAGAGCAGATGCTCCTGCTCCACCAACTTCACCTGTCACTGCCGTCGCAACCTCCGCCACGCATCAAGCCGGCGGAGACCGTCACCGACCAACAGGTGCAGCTCAAAATGTAGTGTAGACCTTCGAGACCGCTTTGCTGAAAATAAACTACTTAGCTGGCGCTTGTCGCCTCAACTGCGAAAGTTGGGCCGGGCGCGCCCCGGCAAGAGGGCCAGCGGATTGTTGGCGCTACACAGGGAGTGGAGCCGGGCGTTAGTCCGGCACCCTGCGGCGTAGCGCCGGGCTTTAGCCCGGCATGTGCCGACCTCAAGGTCGGCGCTACGGCGGCACCAGCCGACCTAGAGGCCGACGATACAACGCCCGAACCGGAACAAGTCAATCCGTATCCGCACATCACGGAGGAGCAATGGGAGGCTCGGGAGGACGCGCGCCAATTTCTGGAAAACATCCTATCGCACCAGGTCGAGACTTTCGATGCCCAGCACCACGACCTGCTGCGGCAAAGTCTGGCCGGCCCCTCTCCCCACGAACGCGCCGCGGAAATCGTGCCCACCCACCCCAACACCACCCTGATGCAAAGAATGGAAGACTCCAACTTTCGCCAGGTTGCGCGTATGGCGAGCCTGTTGATTCGAATGAAACGCTGGGAGCGGCAGATGGCCAACCGCGAAAACCCCGCAGTCTCAGAAGATGTTATAGATAAGAAAGATAGTTAGAGGTTTTTGACGATGCGGGGCCGAAAATCCATGTCTTTGAAATACAAGGGGTTATTTGATTTCCAAGGGGTCCTGAAGGGGGAAAAAAGAGGGACCCCCGAAAATGAAGGTATTTCTTTAGATGTGTATGAAAACAAAGGTCGGAAAATTAAGCATTTCTGGTCTGAGAGGATATGTATGAAATCAAAGGACTTACAGATTTCCTCAGAGGATGTCAAAGAAAAGAAACGGACTTAGCAAACGTGGCAGGTGCCAAGGGTTCGGGATTCGGGGTTCGGGGTTCGGGGTTCGGGACACGGGGTTCGGGACACGGGGTTCGGGGTTCGGGACACGGGGTTCGGGGTTCGGGACACGGGGTTCGGGATTCGGGACACGGGGTTCGGGATTCGGGACACGGGGTTCGGGACATGGGGTTGGAGGGCCGGGGTTAGGCGCTGGGGACTGGGAGCTGGGGATTAGGGACGGGTCGCCAAGTGCAAGGGACCGGGCCGCACGCACTCCCCCGCTTCGGTTATCGGCCGATTCAGGCGACAGGTTGAGTTAAATTTTGATAAGTCTGAAGTCTGAGGCACTGATTTGCAAATCACCAATCATGAGGGCGAAAATCAAAGATGGGAAATCGCAAATCGAAAATCCAAAATCTAAGATCCAAAATCGCCCCAATCGACAATTCCCCTGGCACCTTACACCTGGCACCCAGCACGCGCCCCTGTCCCGTTTCCCGTATCCCGAATCCCGAACCCCGGTGTCCTCACGCCCAGAAGTCCGCGGAGGTCTCGACGGGAATAAACTCGAAATCAATCAGGTCGTCCCAAAGATTGACCCAGCTTTGCAGCAGGTCAGGGTTCGCTGCTTCCATGATTTGGAAACAACGGGCCCCGCTGGAATCCACCCAACTCGCGTGGTAAATGACGCCCTGGGGGAGCATCCGGCCGCTGCGTTTGAAGCGTTCACCAATCAGCGCGATGCTGCCCGGTTTGAAATGTTCAATGACCATGAAGAGCATGCGCCGCAGTTTACACCAGCTTGGGATCACTTGGAACCCACATCCGCGGAGCATTATCGAAGCCGAATCTCGGAGATGGAAAATCGAAGATCTCGAATCGAGTGTTGCCCATCGCAAATTGAAAATTCAAAATGCACAATCGCCAAGCGAAAACCGCAAATCAGCAATCGCAAATCGCCGGAGCAGTGACGAGTGACAAGTGGCAAGTGACGAAATTCGAAGTCTGAAGTCCGAGGTCTGAGGCACTGATTAGCATGTCACCACTAACGAAAGCAAAAATCGAAGATGGGAAATCGACCATCGTCCATCGACAATCTCCCTGGCACCTGGCACCTCGCCTAGACTCGCCTTGACGCTCGGCGGAGGCGGGAATTAGAATGACCTATTACTTTTTGCCCGGGGAAGCGAGAAGAGGGGGGTTATGTTAGACGGTCCGATTCCGGAGGGGCTTACTTTCGATGATGTCTTGCTGGTTCCCAACAAATCCGCCATTTTACCGAGGCAAGTTGATACCCGCACGCGGGTGACCCGCCATATCACCCTGAACATTCCCATCGTCAGCGCGGCGATGGACACAGTCACGGAATCGCGCCTGGCGATTGCCCTGGCGCAGCAGGGCGGCATGGGCATCGTGCATCGCAGCATGTCGATTGCCCAGCAGGCGCTGGAAATGGACAAGGTGAAGCGCTCAGAAAGCGGCATGATTGTCGACCCCGTCACCATCGGCCCCAAGAACCGGATCGCCGATGCGCTCGAAATCATGAAAAAGTACAAGATTTCCGGCGTGCCCGTTACCCGGGAGGGCAAGCTGGTGGGCATCCTCACCAACCGCGACCTGCGCTTCGAGGACCGCCTCGACCTGCCCGTGGAAGAGGTGATGACCAAGGACAACCTGATCACCGTCGCCATGGGCACGACCCTGGAAGAAGCCGAGGGGATGCTGCACCAGCACCGCGTGGAGAAGCTCCTGGTGGTCGATGAGTCCTATAACCTTCGAGGACTCATTACCGTAAAGGATATTCAGAAGAAAATCAACTACCCCAATGCCTGCAAAGACGAGCACGGGCGCCTGCGCGTGGGCGCGGCCCTGGGAGCCACGGGCGATTACCTGGAACGCGCGGCGGAGCTGGTGAAGGCCAAGGTGGATTTGCTGGTGGTGGATACCGCCCACGGCCATTCCACGCGCGTGCTCGACGCGGTGCAGAAGCTGAAGAACCAATTCCCCCACGTCGATCTGGTGGCCGGCAACGTGGCCACGTTCGCGGGCGCGTGCGACCTGCTGCAACTCGGCGTGGACGGCGTGAAGGTGGGGATTGGGCCCGGTTCCATCTGCACCACGCGCGTGGTGACGGGCGCCGGCGTGCCGCAAATCACCGCCATCGCCGAATGCGCGCGCGCGGCCGCCAAGGCCGGCGTGCCCATCATCGCCGATGGGGGCATCAAGTTCTCCGGTGACGTTTCCAAAGCCATCGCCGCCGGCGCCAGCTCGGTGATGCTCGGCAGCCTGTTTGCCGGCACGGAAGAAAGCCCGGGCGAGACCGTTCTCTACCAGGGGCGCACCTTCAAATCCTATCGCGGCATGGGATCGATTGCCGCCATGACCGCCGGCTCCGGCGACCGCTACTCCCAGGAACGGGAAGTGGCGCGGGGGGAAATTTCCAAGCTGGTTCCGGAAGGCATCGAGGGGCGCGTGCCGTACAAAGGCCTGCTGGAGGACCTGGTGGCGCAACTGGTGGGGGGCTTGCGTTCCGGCATGGGCTATTGCGGCTGCGCCACCATCGAAGAACTGCAACAGCGCGGCCGCTTCGTGCGCATCACCTCCGCCGGCCTGCGCGAAAGCCACGTTCACGACGTCATCATTACCAAGGAAGCGCCGAACTATTCGCTGGACTGATGCTGATCGCTTGCGCCGCTTAGGCGAAGAGGAGAAGCACGCCGGCAACAAAAGCGAGAAAGCTGGAAAAGGCAAAGGGCGCAGCGGGCGAGTAACGCTGCCAGATCCATCCCGCCAGAAAGCTGGCGGGAAACGCGGCGACTCCCACCACCCAATTGAAAACGCCGAAAACCGAAGCCCGCGAATCGCCGGGCGACAGATCGGCGATCCACGCCTTCATTACTCCTTCAGTTAACGCGTAATAACTTCCGTATACTGCAAATATAAACCACACAAGCTGAGGCGTCCGCACCAAGGCGAAGCCCGCGTACACGGCCGCGTAAATCAGATAGCCCGCCACAATCAGCCACCGCCGCGGCACGCGGTCGGAGAGCTTCCCTGCCGGCCAGCTCAACGCCGCATAGACCACGTTGAAGAGAAGCCCCAGCGCGGGAGCTGTCCATGCGCTCATGCCGAGGTTCTGCGCGCGCAGGATCAGGAACAAATCGGAGGAATTGCCGAGCGAGAAGAGCCCCACGGCGGCGAGAATCAGAAGCAACTTTCCGCGCGGGAAGGTGTAGGAACGCCCACCGGAGGAGGTGGAAGAGGTCAGGGTGGTCGCAGGCCGACGCACTTCCTTGACCCCGAACCACACCAGGAGGATGCACGCCAGGCCTGGAATCGCCGCCATCCAAAACACGCTGCGAATCTGCCCGGCAAACAATTTCAGGAAGAGGATCGCGCTCAGCGGTCACACAATTGCGCCCGCGGTATCCATGGCTTGGCGCAAACCGAATCCCGCACCGCGATGCGCAGGGTCAACAGAATCCGCCATCAGCGCGTCGCGGGGAGCGGCGCGAAACCCTTTGGCGGCGCGGTCAGCGAAGCGAATCCAGAAAACCTGCTGCCACGATTGCGTCACGGCCAGCAGGGGCTTCACCATATTGGCTAACGTGTACCCCGCCGCGGCCAGAGGCTTGCGCCGGCCGAGGAAGTCGGAAAGCCAGCCCGAAAGCAAGCGGGAAAAACTGGCAATGGTCTCCGCTGCCCCTTCAATGAAGCCAAAGGCCATGGGCGGCGCGCCCAACACGGTGACCAAGAACTGGGGCAAAAGCCAATAACCCATCTCCGTCGAGGTGTCATTGAGAAACGCCACCCAAGCGAGGACCCACACATTCCTCGGCAGGCGAGCATCCGGCTTGCGGGTGCGAGCCCCCGACCGGGTTGTCCATTTCCCATGGCCGTCTCGTCCCTACAAAAGGAAAATCCCGGCCCGAAGTAAAATCCTTCGGGCCGGGATCGACAAAATCAAGCCGGGAAGCTGGCCGCCCTTCCAGCGGCTATTTCTTGTCGTCGCCTTCTGGTCTTCGGGTGGAGGCGTCTGCTCTTTGGCTTTGGCTTCCTCCGCAGCTTTGCGCTGAGCCTCAGCTTTCTTAGCCCGCTTGGCGGCCAGCCGTTGGAGGACTTCATTGTCCACCAGCTCGAGCACGGCCACGTCCGCGCCATCACCCTGGCGCCATCCGGCGTGGACCAGCCGCGTGTACCCGCCTGCCCGCGTAGCATAGCGCTTGGAAAGCTCCTCAAAAAGGAACTTCACGGCGCTGGGATCGAGCAGATAGCTGGCCGCCTGGCGCCGCGCTGCCAAGTCGCCACGCTTGGCGAGCGTGATCATCCACTCCGCCAGCGGTCGAGCCGCTTTGGCCTTGGCCACGGTCGTCTCAATCCGCTCCCGCTGAATCAGCGAGGTCACCAGATTCCGCAGCAGCGCGCGCCGATGCTCAGTTTTCCGGCTCAGTCTTCTTTCCGTAATTCCGATGTCGCATATGGTCGATTACCTATCCCTAAACTTGTGGCTGAGGAGGCTCAGGAGCCGGAGCCGAAACAATCGGGTTGCCTTTCTCATCGAATTTCAATCCCAAGCTCAACCCCATTGCCGCGAGAATCTCTTTAATCTCATTCAGAGATTTTCGTCCGAAGTTCTTGGTCTTCAGCATTTCCTGTTCGGTCTTCTGCACAAGTTCCCGGATTGTCGTGATGTTGGCATTTTTCAGGCAATTGTAGGAGCGAACCGAAAGCTCCAATTCTTCCACCGAACGGTCCAGGTTCTCGTTGTGAACGGCCGCCGGACGATCCTGCGGCACTTCCAGCACTTCCGGCTCCTCCTCAAAGTTGATAAAGATATTCATATGGTCTTTGAGGAGCTTGGCGCCCAGACCGACGGCGTCCTGGGGAGTGATCGCCCCGTTCGTCCAAACATCCAGGGTCAACTTATCGTAATCCGTCATCTGTCCCAGGCGGGCCGCTTCCACAGTGTAATTCACTTTGCGCAGCGGGGAATGGACGGAATCGACGGGGATGTATCCAATGGGAAGGTCCTCATCAAAATTCTTTTCCGCCGAAACGTAGCCACGGGCGACCTTGACCCGCATCTCGATATGCAGGCTGCCGCCTTCGCTGACGGTGGCGATGTATATATCCTTGTCGAGAACGTCCACGTCGGCATCTTCCTGAATCATCCGTGAAGTTACTTCGCCGGGCTTGTCAACATTCAGGGTAAGCGTCTTGGGACCCTCCACGCTCATCCTCAGCGGAATCTGCTTCAGGTTCAAAATAATATCCGTGGCGTCTTCAACCACGCCCGGGATGGATGAGAATTCGTGCATGACGCCTTCGATGCGCACCGCAGTGATGGCCGATCCCTCGATCGAGGAGAGCAGCACTCGGCGCAAGGCGTTGCCGATTGTCGTCCCGAAACCACGCTCAAAGGGTTGCGCGGAAAACTGCCCATACTTGTCCGTCAAAGTATCGGTGTTTGCTACCAAGCGCTTCGGTTTCTGGAATCCTTTCCAAAGCATCGCTTTCAAACCTCCCTTGGGACCCGCCTTGGCGGGCCACCTCTCGTGCACGCCGATCCCTGCTACTTCGAGTACAATTCGACGATCATCTGCTCCTGAATCGGGAAATTCACATCCTCGCGTTTAGGCAACGAGATAACCTTCGCCTTCAAGCCTTCGCGGTCCAATTGGAGCCAGGGTGGAACACTCCGGCCTCCGGAAAGATCCAGAGCGCGTTGCACCGCCGCCAGGTTGCGGCTGGGTTCGCGCACGGCGATTTCCTGGCCGGGAACCACGGCGAACGAGGGGATATTCACCTTGCGCCCCGCAACCTGAATGTGGCCGTGGCGCACCAATTGGCGCGCTGCGGCGCGCGAAGAAGCCAGCCCCAGCCGGTAAACGACATTGTCCAGCCGCCGTTCCAGCATCAGCAACAAGGTTTCCCCGGTTACGCCTTTCATCCGCGCGGCCTTCTCAAAGTAGCTGCGAAACTGGTCTTCCAGGATGCCGTAAAGACGGCGCAGTTTCTGCTTCTCGCGCAGTTGCAGCCCGTATCCGACGATCTTAGGCCGACGGGATTTTCCATGTTGTCCCGGAGCGAAGTTGCGCTTTTCGATTTCGCACTTGTCCGTCAAGCACCGCTGCCCCTTCAGGAACAGCTTAACCCCTTCGCGCCGGCATAGCCGACAAACCGCTTCACGATATCTTGCCAAACTAACCTCCTCAGGAACGAAACGCGAACTTCCGATATCGTCCTAAACTCTTCGGCGCTTAGGCGGGCGGCACCCGTTGTGGGGAATGGGCGTCACGTCCTTGATGTTGCGCACTTCCAGCCCGGCGGTGGCCAGGGCGCGAATGGCCGACTCCCGTCCGGCTCCCGGCCCTTTTACCCGCACCTCCACGCTGCGCATGCCGTGGTCACGAGCCGCGTTGGCCACGCGCATCGCCGCCTGCTGCGCGGCAAAGGGCGTGCCCTTGCGCGAACCCTTGAAGCCCAGCGAACCCGCGCTCGACCAGCAAATCACCCGGCCGTCAGAATCCGTAATGGCAACGTGCGTGTTGTTAAACGTGGCCTCGACATGCACGATCCCGGTAGGGACAATGCGTTTTTCCTTTTTCTTGAAGACCTTCTTCTTGCCTGCTTTTGCCGCCGCTTTCGCCATAGAATCCTCACTCAGCAGTAATTTGATGCAGCCCTATCCGGCTTAACGTCTTCGCCAAAGACCGCTTCTTATTGGCCACCGTGCCCTTGCGCGGTCCCTTGCGCGTGCGCGCGTTCGTGTGGGTGCGCTGGCCGCGGACGGGAAGACTGCGCCGATGCCGCATTCCGCGGTACGATCCGACTTCAATCAGCCGCCGGATGTTCATCGCGGTCTCTTTGCGCAGGTCGCCTTCCACCGCTCCCTCTTCTTCCAGGATCGCGCGGATTTTGCTGGTCTCGTCTTCGGTCAGGTCCTTGATCTTCTTGTTCGGATCGATGCCCGACCGCATGAGGATGGAAAGTGACCGGGCCCGGCCGATACCATAGATGTAAGTCAGGCCAATTTCCGCGCGCTTCTTGGGCGGTAAATCCACGCCCGCAATTCTTGCCATCTCAACCCTCCCGTTTCATCCACCTTCGGCGCGACGCCGGAAGAATCCAGACCGCGTAACGCCGGCACGAATCATCCCTGCCGTTGCTTGTGCTTGGGGTTCTCGCAAATCACCCGCACCACTCCGCGCCGCCGAACTATCTTGCACTTTGTGCAAATCTTCTTCACTGACGAACGCACCTTCATAATTACCCTCGATTAATCTTAGGTGCCTGGCGCCGCGATCGAAACTCGAAAATCGGCTTCCCATCCCCACGTGTTTCGAGTTCCGATTTCCAGCTTCGTTCATTCCCCGGCGCCGGCACCTGGGACCTAACACCTACTTGTACCGGAACACAATCCGGCCGCGCGTCAGGTCGTAGGGAGACAACTCCACTGCAACCTTGTCGCCGGGGAGGATGCGGATAAAGTTCTTCCGCATCTTTCCCGAAATGTGGGCCAGGACCTGGTGCTTGTTGTCCAATTCCACCCGAAACATTGCATTGGGCAATGCTTCCAGCACCGTAGCCGTAACCTCGATCGCATCTTCCTTCGCCATACTTTTTAGCTCTCAGCTCTCAGCTTTCAGCCTTTAGCTATCGGCTTTCCGCCATCCGCTTTCAACCCTTCGTCCTTGAAAGCCGCCTAGTGCCTTAGCTGAAAGCTCCTAGCTGGAGCTGACAGCTACGTTACAACCGTGTCAAGACGTCAGGTCCATTCTGGGTGACCGCAACCATGTGCTCGAAATGCGCCGACAGCCCGCCGTCAACCGTGACCGCCGTCCAGTTATCATCCAGGACTCGCACGGCAGGCCCACCGGCGTTCACCATGGGTTCAATAGCAAAAACCATGCCCTCTTTCAGCAAGGGCCCATGGCCCGCTTGGCCAAAATTAGGAATCTGCGGTTCCTCGTGCATCGCCTTGCCAATTCCGTGGCCCACAAACTCCCTCACTACCGAGTAACCGTTTTTCTCGGCGTACTGCTGGACGGTCGCTGAAATATCACCCAAGCGATTTCCCAACCGTACCTTTTCCAGCGCCATTTCCAAGGCTTCTTCCGTCACCTTCAGCAAGCGCTGCGCGGGTTCGTCGATGGCTCCCACCGGGACGGTTATGGCGGAATCGCCATAGTAACCATCCAGCACCACGCCCGTATCCAGGCTGAGGATATCACCCGCATTGAGCGTGCGGCGGTCGGAGGGGATGCCGTGAATAATCTCGTTATTGACCGAGGCGCACAGGCAGCAGGGATAACCTCGATAGCCCTTGAACGCGGGGCGCGCTCCCAACTCCTTCAAACGCTTGGCCACAAATCTCTCCAGGTCAAGCGTGGTAACCCCCGGCCGCACCTGCTCGCTTATCTCGCCCAAAACTTGACGGACCATCCTGCCGCTGCGCCGCAGCTTCTCGATTTCCGCAGTTGACTTACAGATAATCATGCCTTTGAAAGATAATCCAACAGTCCTTTGGCAATCGCCTCGGGATCCTTATTGCCGTCCACTGCCAGCAACACCCCTTGGCTTCGATAGTACTCGATCATGGGAGAGGTTTGCTTATGGTACGCTTCCAGTCGCTGCCGGATGGTGGCCTCGTTATCGTCTACCCGGTGCAGCAACTTTCCGCCGTCCTTGTCACAAATCCCCTCGATCTTGGGCGGATTAAAGTGGATGTTGTAGATCTCTCCGCACCCTGAACAGGTCTGCCGGCCAGTCAGGCGTTTCAAGAGTAACTCTTCATCCACCTCAATATCCAACACCTGCGGCCGTCCTTGGCCCTTCGCCGCGAGCATTCGTTCCACAAACTGCGCTTGCGCGATGGTGCGCGGAAAACCATCGAGAATGAAACCCTTCTGGCAATCCGGCTCGCTCGCGCGCTCTTCCACAATGCCGCAAACCACTTCGTCGGGGACCAGACCACCGGCTTCCATCTTGGCCTTCGCCGCCAATCCGAGCACCGTTTGTCTCTTCACCGCGTCGCGCAAGATATCGCCGGTAGAAATCTGCGGAATGCCAAAATGCTTGGCCACTTCCCGCGCTTGGGTTCCCTTCCCTGCGCCAGGGGCTCCCAGGAAAATCAAAGCATGTGCTCGCATGGCTTCCTTCCGAACGCCCGATCAAGAAGACCGCCGTCCCCGGACCCGTCCCTTCTTCAAGAACCCTTCGTAGTGCCGCATGATGAGCTGAGCTTCCACCTGCTGCACGGTGTCCATGGCCACTCCCACCACGATCAGGAGGGACGTTCCGCCAAAATAGAAGTTCACGTTCAGCCCATGCAAGACCCAGGTTGGCAGGTGGGAGTCAAACCACCCCGCGCCCATCCAGCCCGGCAGGTGGTTCAGACGAAGCCCCGCCAGCATAATTTCGGGAATAAGCGCGACCAAGGCCAGATAGAAACCACCCACCCAGGTGATCTTCGTCAGGACATCATCCAGGTAGTCAGCGGTGCGTTTGCCCGGCCGGATTCCCGGCATGAACCCACCCTGCTTCTTGACGTTATCGGCAACCTCGTCGGGGTTGTACACAATCGAAAGATAGAAGTGGGCAAAGAAAATAATCATTACGATGTACGTCAGCGTGTAAAGTGGCTCCCCATAGGCAAACTCCTTGGAAAACCACGCCAACCCGGCGCCGAGATAACGGATGGCGACGATACTGCTTTGATCCAGGTGAAATAAACTGAGCGTTTGTGGAAACGTTAAAATAGAAACTGCAAAGATAATCGGCATTACGCCGCCGCTGTTCACCTTGAGCGGCAGATGAGTGGAAACCCCACCCATGATTCTGCGCCCCACCACGCGTTTCGCATATTGGATGGGGATGCGCCGTTCACCACGTTCCACAAAAACAATGCCAGCCGACAATGGCCAACATGAAGGCGAGGAGGAGAAAGAGCACCAGAAAATTCCAGGTGTGATTGACGAAGACCTTTTCATAGAGGTCGGCCGCGGCCCGAGGCAGTCCCACCACGATGCCGGCGAAAATCAACAGCGACATCCCGTTGCCGATGCCGCGTGAGGTGATCTGTTCGCCCAGCCACATAATAAAAAGGGCCCCGGTGGTCAGCGTCAATACGGTGGTAAAGACGAACGCCGGACCCGGATGATTGACCATCGGCGACCCCCAAGGCCGTTTGTTTCTCCAGGGCAATGGCAATGCCGAAAGCCTGGAACGCGCTCAATCCCACCGTCATCCAGCGGGTATAATCGGTTATTTTCTTGCGGCCTAGATCGCCTTCCTTCTTGAGTTTCTCGAGGTGGGGCGAAACCACCGTGAGCAATTGCAAGATGATCGAAGCCGTAATGTACGGCATGATTCCCAAAGCAAAAACCGTAAGGCGCCGCAGGCTGCCGCCGGAGAACATCGCCAGCAATCCAAACAGCGAGCCTCCCATTTGGCTGAACATCTGTTCGAAAACATCGGCATTGATACCGGGTGTGGGGATAAACGCCCCTAACCGGTATACCGCAAGCATCGCCAGTGTAAAGAGGATGCGTTTTCGTAGATCCGGAATCTCGGTGATGCTTTTCAGAGATTCGAGCATTACGAAATGACCTCAGCCTTCCCGCCAGCTTTCTCGATCTTCTCCAGGGCGGACTTGGAAAACAAGTGTGCGGAAACGTGCAGTGGCGACTTCAGCTCGCCGTCGCCAAGAACCTTCAGTCCCGCGCCCAGTTGCTTCACCATGCCGCGGGCAACGAGAAGCTCCGGCGTAATCTTCTCTTCCGGTTTGAAATCCTCAAGGTCTTTCAGGTTCACGACGGCGTAATGCTTGCGAAAAATATTGGTGAAGCCGCGCTTGGGAAGGCGGCGGTGGAGCGGCATCTGCCCGCCCTCGAAGCCCGGCCGCATGCGCATGCCCGCCCTTGACCGCTGGCCTTTCGCGCCGCGCGTGGCCGTCTTCCCGTGTCCTGATCCCATTCCCTGCCCGACTCGTTTGGAGCGCTTGTTGGCCCCTACCGGCGGACGAAGTGTTCCAATGTGTGTCGCCATATGTCTTCAGCCTATTCCTTGCTCGCCTGCGCCGGCTCGCTTCCCTCCGGCGAGGACTCTTGCTCTTGACCCGGCTCTGCGGATTTGACCTCGGGGGCCTCGGCTTGCACTGCAGCCGCTTCGCCCACAGCTTCCGTTGCCACCACCGGAGTGGATTCGGCAGGCGCAGTGGGCGCTAGCACCACCGGGGCGTGAACCGTGTATTCCGGTATCGACGCCCAAGCCGGAGCCACTGGCTCAGGAACAATCTCCAGCAGGTGGGGCACGGAGGCAACGATTCCCCGAATCTGCGGGGTATCGGGACGCACCACCGTGTGGTTCAGCTTGTTCAAACCCAAGCTCCGCACAATCGTCTTCTGGTGGTAGGTGAATCCGATCCCGCTTCTCACCCACTTAATCCGAATCATCTTGAGGGTCTTTTCCGCCACAGTTCCTCAACCTCGCTAGATTTCTTCCGGACCTTTGCCGCGCGTATTGGCGACCTCTTGCAGGTCGCGCAACCGGAGCAAAGCATCCATGGTCGCCTTGACCACGTTGTAGGGGTTGGTGGTGCCCAGGGATTTGGTCAGCACATTTTGAATCCCCGCCGCCTCCACCACTGCGCGCACCGCGCCGCCGGCGATCACTCCCGTTCCAGGCGGCGCAGGCTTCAGCAACACCCTGCCTGCCCCGTAATGGCCCGTGACGGTGTGAGGAATCGACCCCTGCGAGACATTCACCTTGGCCAGCGATTTCTTCGCAGACTCGATCCCTTTGCGAATCGCCATGGGCACTTCGCGCGCCTTGCCGGAGCCATAACCGACAATGCCGGCGCCGTCACCCACGACGACCAGCGCCGCAAAACTTAGGTTCTTTCCGCCTTTGACAACCTTGGTGACGCGATTGATCGCGATCACCTGGTCCTTGAGCTGCAACGCGTTCGGGTCAATCCGATTGGCCAAGTCTTCCTCCTGCCGTATCCCCTAGAATTTCAGCCCCGCCGCGCGAGCAGCGTCGGCCAGCGCTTTGACGCGCCCGTGATAGGCATAGCCACCCCGGTCAAATACCACGCCGGGAATTCCCGCGGCGATGGCGCGTTGGGCCAGAACCTGCCCCACCACTTTTGCCGCGGAAACGTTCCCGCCACTCTTGAGCGTCTTGCGCACTTCCTTGTCGCGCGTTGACGCCGCGACCAGGGTGTGGCCGCTGGTGTCATCAACCACCTGGGCATAAATATGCTTGAGCGACCGAAAAACATTTAATCGTGGCGACTGTGCCCGTCCGCTCACCCGGGCGCGGATTCGCACGTGAATCCGGCGGCGCGCCACGTCTTTGGAAACCATCTGTAACATCAGGAGCTCTCCGCTTTCCTTAGCCTCAAACTACCCTGCCTTGCCTGCACCACCGGCAGCCGCCGCCGCCTTGCCGACCTTCTTCTTCAGGCGCTCGCCGGTATACCGGATACCTTTGTTCTTGTACGGATCGGGAGGCCGCAAGCCGCGAATCTTCGCGGCCACGTGCCCCACCAGTTGTTTGTCCGCACCGCTGACGATGAGATGCGTTTGCTTCTCCACGCTGATGGCGACCCCGTCGGGAACCGGAAACTCGATGGGATGCGAATAACCCAGAGTAAACGTCACCGACTTGCCCTTGGACTCGGCGCGATAGCCGATGCCGACGATGTCCAGGTGCCTTTGAAAGCCCTCGGTCACGCCATGAACGGCGTTGGCGAGCAGGCTTCGAGCCAGCCCATGCAAGGCCGCCTGTTCGTCCGTTTCGCGCTTCAGGAGCAAATGGCCGTCCTGCTTTTCGAACTGGATTCCCTGGGGAAGAGGAATCCGCAAAGTTCCCTTGGGCCCCTTCACCGCCAGCGACGGCCCCTCCGTCTGCACGGTGACTCCCGCGGGCAAAGCAATTATCTTTCGGCCTATTCTCGACATAGTAGCATCACGTTCCGTCTGTCAGTTCAGGGGCTCGGAAATCAAACCTCCGGCTTCTTTCCCGGCTCCGGACTCGGAAATCGGACCCCGGACAACCCTTAGGACACGCTACAGAGCACTTCCCCACCCACTCCCGCCTTGCGGGCGGATTTGCCGGTCAGCACTCCGCGCGGCGTAGTGAGGATGCTCACTCCCAGCCCTCCCAGGATACGGGGAACCTCATGCGCGCCCACATAGACGCGGCGGCCGGGCTTCGAAACCCGGTCAATGCTGGCGATGGCGTTCGTGCCGTCGGTCGCGTACTTCAAGAAAACCTTCAAGACTTTCTTCTTGCCTTCGTCGCCCACCTTGAAGTTGCTGATGTAGCCTTCTTCCTTCAGGATGCGCGCCACCTCCACTTTGAGCTTCGAGGAGGGCATATCCACCCGCGGATGACGCGCTTGAATCCCGTTGCGGATTCGAGTGAGCATATCGGCGATGGGATCAGTAACGGCTGACATAAGACTCCCGATTTGGCGCTGGCTGAACCTCTCGTCCAGTGTTACCAGCTTGATTTAATGACGCCGGGGATATCACCCCGAAGCGCCAACTCCCGGAAATGGAGACGGCACATTTTGAACTTGCCGAGGTAACCGCGCGGCCGCCCGCAAATCAGACAGCGATTCCGGTGCCGAATCTTGAATTTCGGCTTCTTGCGCAATTTGGCCATCATGGAAGTGCGTGCCACGTTTTACCCCCCTGCCTTTTCGCTGGCCTGTGCCGCGGCCTGGCGGCGTACCGCTTCCGAACGGAAGGGCATCCCCATGTGCCGCAGTAACGCCATGGCCTCAGCGTCGGTCTTGGCATCGGTTACGATCGTAATATTCATGCCTTTGGTTTTGTCGACCTTGGCGTAATCAATTTCCGGAAAGACCAACTGGTCCCGAAGTCCCAGCGTGTAGTTTCCCCGGCCGTCGAAGGCGCGCGTGGAGACGCCGCGAAAATCGCGAACGCGCGGCATGGCGACGTTGGTCAGGCGGTCGAAGAATTCGTACATGCGGTCGCCGCGCAAGGTCACCACCGCCCCAATGGGCATGTTCTTCCGCAGCTTGAAATTGGCGATCGACTTTCGCGCGCGCGTGATAACGGGCTTCTGCCCGGTGATCTGCCCCAGTTCCTGGGCGGCCGAATCCAGCAGCTTGGCGTTCTGGATCGCTTCTCCCAAGCCCATGTTGACCACGATTTTGCGCAAGCGCGGAACGGCGTTGGCGTTGGCGTAACTAAATTCCTTCACCAGGGCCGGCACGACTTCCTTTTGGTATCGTTCTTTCAGTCTCGGAGCCATGATTGCTTTCGTTCCTCCCGGCCTTTACTTATCCAGAGATTTTTCGCACTTGGCGCAGATGCGCACTTTCTTGCCTTCCGCCATTTCGCGGTGCTGGATGCGGGTGGGCCCGCATTCGCTGCAAACCAGCGCCACGTTGGAAACGTGGATGGGGCCTTCCTTCTCCAGAATTCCGCCGCGAATCTGTTTGGCGGGGTTGGGCCGCACGTGACGCTTCACCATATTCACGTGCTCGACGTAAATCCTCTGCTTGGCGGGCTCAACTTCCAGGACCCTTCCCCGTGTCGGCTGCCCGGAAGGCCCCCGGCTTCGCCCCGCAATCACTTCCACGATGTCGTTCTTACGAATATCCATTGAAAATCCCCTTACAGAACCTCGGGCGCCAAAGAAACGATCTTCAGGAATTTCTTCTCGCGCAGTTCGCGTGCCACCGGCCCGAAGACGCGCGTTCCCACCGGCTCGTTGGCGTCAGTGATCAGCACCGCGGCGTTTTCATCGAACCGGATATAGCTGCCATCGCGCCGCCGCTGCTCCTTCCGCATCCGGACGATGACGCACTTCACCACCTTGCCCTTGGGAATGGCGCTGTCCGGAGCGGCCTCTTTCACCGCCGCGGTAATGATGTCGCCCAAGCCCGCCTGCAATCCCACATCGCCGCCCAGCGGCAGGATGCAGGAAAGTTTGCGCGCACCGGAATTATCCGCCACCTGGAGAATGGTCCGCATCCCGATCATACTTCCACCTCCGGCACGGGCGCGACCAACGTCGCCTTGGCGACGATCTCCACCACTCGCCAGCGCTTGCGGCTGCTCAGGGGACGAGTCTCCTGAATTCTTACCGTGTCGCCCACTCGGCACTCGTTCTTTTCGTCGTGGGCAAGAAAGTTCTTCGACCGCCGCACCACGCGTTTGTAGAGCGGATGGGTGACCTGCCGCTCCACGGTAATCACCACCGTCTTCTGCATTTTATTGCTGGTGACTACCCCGACTTTTTCCTGCCGCTTCCCTTGTCTGGCGCTCTGCGCCTGTCCGCCCGCTGTTTCCGTCACCTTGCACCTACTTCGTTTGGGTTGCGCCGACTCTGGCGCTCACGCATCAATGTTTTTACTCTCGCGATCCCCTTGCGCAGCTCCCGGACGGCGGTCAGATGTTCCGATTGGCCGCCCGCCATCTGGAATTTCAGCCGGAAGAGTTGGTCGGAAAACTCGCGTTCGCGAGTTTTCAGCTCGGCATCCGTCCATTCCCGCATTTTTTCTGCGGGCCACTTCCATCGTTTGTCCTTCTCCAGCTTCATGAGCTCCGCTCCACGACCGGTTAAACTGACTGCGGCGCGCGACACAAACTGTGTCGGCAGCGGCAGCTTGTGACTGGCCAGCCGCATTGCCTCGCGCGCTTCCGTTTCCGGCACGCCTTCCATTTCAAACAGAATCCGTCCCGGCTTCACCACCGCCACCCAGAACTCCGGGGCGCCCTTGCCTTTTCCCATGCGGGTTTCAGCGGGTTTCTTGGTCACCGGCTTATCGGGGAAAATTCGAATCCAAAGCTTTCCGCCGCGTTTGATGAAACGCATGATGGCCACGCGGCTGGCTTCAATCTGCCGGTCGGAAATCCAGCCCGCCTCGAGAACCTTCAACCCGAAATCCCCGAAGGACATGTCGGAACCGCGCCAGGCCTTGCCGCACATGCGTCCGCGCTGTTGCTTGCGATATTTAACTTTGCTCGGCATTAACATAATTTCATTCTCAGTTCTTGATATTCAGCTCGCAGTTGGCACGTCCCGGCCCCGTCCTTACACGCCGGGATTGGCAACTGGGGGCTTCTCTTGCGCCACGGGGGCGGCGGCCACGGGTTCGGTCGCAGCCTTTTTTTCCACCCGGCGCTTCTGCTCCAGAATTTCACCGTTGTAAATCCAGCACTTCACGCCGATCACGCCGTAGGTTGTCCGCGCTTCGGCCTGCCCGTAATCGATATCGGCCCGCAACGTGTGCAGCGGCAGGCGGCCTTGCAAGTACCACTCCGACCGCGCAATTTCCGCGCCGTTCAGGCGGCCGCCGCAACGAATCTTGATTCCTTTGCAGCCGAACCGCAGGGCCGAATCCACCGATTTACGCATGGCGCGGCGAAAGGCAACGCGCTTTTCGAGTTGCAGGCAGATCGCTTCCGCCACCAATTGCGCATTCAGCTCCGGGCGGTGAACTTCCTGAATGTTGATGGGCAGCACTTCGCGGCCCGTGCGCTTCTGAATTTCCTGCCGGAGGCGGTCGATTTCCGCACCCTTGCGGCCAATGATGATGCCGGGCCGCGCGGTGTGAATGGTAACCTTAAGCTTGTTGCCGGGGCGCTCGACTTCAATCGACGCCACACCGGCAGCGCGAAGCTGGTCTTTAAGCCGCGCTTTGAGCTTCAGGTCTTCGTGGAGCAGGTCGGCGTATTCCTTCTTGGCAAACCAACGCGACTTCCACGTTTTGTTGTATCCCAGGCGGAACCCGTAAGGATGAACTTTCTGACCCACCCGATGCCTCCTTCATTTCGCCAGCGGCGCCGGTGCCCTGCCCAACTAAGCCGAGCAGAGCCGCTGCAAGCCGCAGTTTATTTTTCCGGCGCTTCCACCACGACCGTGATCGAGCTGGTCCGGCGCTGGTAACGAAAGGCGCGACCCATGGGAGCCGGCCGGACGCGCTTTTGCCGCGGACCTTCGTTGACGAAAACCCTGGAAACCACCAGGTCGTCAACGTCGAGATGTTCTGACTTCTGCTCGGCATTGGAAACCGCCGAGCGCAGAATCTTTTCGAGGTCATGCGTCACGCGCTTCTTGGTGAAATTCAGAATACTGAATGCCTCGCTGACGCTCTTGCCGCGGATCAGGTCAACGACCAATCGAGCTTTCTGCGGCGAAATTCGCACGTATTTGTAAGTGGCGCTTGCTTCCATCGATTCACCTGAATTTCAGGGTCAAAGACCCGAAAATTAGCTGCCGCCTCCTGCACCTGCCGGAGGCGCTGCCGCCCTCGGGCCGCCAGTAACCGGCGGAGGCGCCGCTGCCGCGGCAGCTTTCTCCGCCGCGACTTTCACCCCGTGCCCCTTGAAGGTACGGGTCGGTGAGAACTCACCCAGCTTGTGTCCCACCATATTCTCCGTGATGTACACGGGAATGAACTTCTTGCCATTGTGGACGGCTATCGTGTGTCCGATCATCTCGGGCACAATCGTGGACCGCCGCGACCAGGTCTTTACGACTTTCTTCTCGAACCGCCGGTTGAGCAGTTCGATCTTCTTCATCAAGTGATCGTCCACAAACGGACCCTTTTTCAGCGACCTTCCCAAGTTGCCCTCCCTCTATTTCTTCTCACGCCGCTTGACAATGTAACGGTCCGTAGACTTGTTGTTCCGTGTCTTGTAACCGCGCGTCGGCTGGCCCCAAGGCGTCACGGGATGGCGGCCACCGGAGGTCTTGCCTTCTCCGCCGCCCAGCGGATGATCCACCGGGTTCATGGCAACGCCGCGCACGGTGGGACGGATTCCCATCCAGCGCTTGCGGCCGGCCTTGCCGATGGAGATGTTTTCGTGGTCCAGGTTTCCGACCTGTCCGATGGTGGCCACGCACTCAATGAACACTTTGCGGACTTCCCCCGAGGGCAAGCGCACCTGGGCGTATTCGCCCTCTTTGGCCAGCAACTGCGCCGAGCCCCCGGCGCTACGAACCATCTGGCCGCCCTTCCCGGGGCGCAACTCGATATTGTGAATCATGGTGCCCACGGGAATGTTCTTCAGAGGCAGCGAGTTGCCGGTCACGATATCCGCTTCCGGGCCGGAAACCACGTGGTCTCCCACCTTCAGGCCCTGCGGATAAAGAATGTAACGCTTTTCGCCATCGGCGTAGCTCAACAGGGCGATAAAGGCGGAGCGATTCGGGTCGTACTCGATGGTCGCCACGCGCGCGGGAACACCGGTCTTATCGCGCTTGAAGTCAATCACCCGGTAGTGGCGCTTGTGGCCGCCACCGCGGCGCCAAATCGTGATTTCCCCTTGGTTGTTCCGGCCTGAAATGCGGGTTTTCGGCTCCAAGAGTGGCTTATGGGGCTGCGAGGTCGTGATTTCCTCAAAAGTCAGGCCAGTTTGAAACCGCCGTGTTTCCGTATAGGGTCGGTAAGTTTTGATTCCCATAACCTTCATCTTCCGCGGCACGCGCCGCTCGACTCATCAAGCTTGCTTACGCGATTTCCGTGTACTCCGGAATTTTCTCTCCTGACCGGAGCTTGACGTAAGCCTTCTTCCATTCCGGGCGGTGGCCCACCGTTTTGCCCCGGCGGCGCTCCTTGCCCAAAAAGGTGGAAGTGTGCACCGATTCCACTTTGACTTTGAAAATGATCTGTACGGCTTCCTTAATCTCCGTCTTGGTGGCGTGCGGATCGACCTTGAAGCACAGCGTCCGGTCGCCCTCTTTCGCCGCCAAACTCTTTTCCGTAACGATGGGCTTCCGCAAAATTTGGTAAGGGCTCCTGTTCATCGCAGCGCCTCCTGGAGCCGCGTTAGCGCCCCCTCAGAAATCAGAAGCTGATTGTGACTCAGCACGTGGTAGGGGTGCAGTTCGTGCCGGCGCACCAAGTCGCATCCCTTCACATTCCGCGAGGAAAGTTCCAGGTTGCGGTTCACCGCATCGTCCACGACCAGTACGCCCTTTTCCAAACCCAGCTTCTG
This sequence comes from uncultured Acidobacteriota bacterium, assembly GCA_963810005.1. Lineage (GTDB taxonomy): Bacteria > Acidobacteriota > Terriglobia > UBA7540 > UBA7540 > Bog-366. The sequence continues at coordinate 82,847 of CAWELY010000005.1, read as the reverse complement.
CAGCGCTCCGGAAAAGCCCTTGGTCTTGGGCTCGCCCAAATTGAACTGATCCACCACCGTCAGCTTGTGGTCCTGAAATTTCGCCGCCAACGCCGACCGCAACGCCCCGCGCAGCATTCCCTTGGGAAGCGCGTAGGAGTAATCGCGCGGCTGAGGGCCGTGGGCAATCGAGCCGTGCCGCCAGAGCGAACTGCGGATGCTCCCCACGCGGGCGCGGCCTGTTCCCTTCTGCCGCCACGGCTTCTTGCCGCCGCCGCTCACTTCGCCGCGGCTCTTGGTTTTGTGCGTGCCGCGACGCTGGCTGGCCAGGTACTGCTTGACCGCTTCCCAAAGCAGACTCTGGTTGGGCCTGGCGCCGAAAATTTCGTCGGCGACCTGGAGTTCCCTCACCGTCTGCCCTTCAAGATTTTTGACTTCAACGGTTGCCATGTTCGTCCTTCTGCCTACTGCTTTCTGCCTACCGCCGGCTCTCACTTATGGGGCGCCTTGGCCTTGTGCACAACCACGTAGCCACCCTGCGGACCGGGCACGGATCCTTCGATCAGAATCGTGTTGTCGTCCGCCAGCACCTGGACCACCCGCAGGTTCCGCGTAGTCACCTGCGCGTTCCCCATGTGGCCGGCGGCGCGCATGCCTTTCATGACCCGCGAGGGAAATGCTGAGGCGCCAATCGAGCCCGGCGCGCGATGAAACATAGAACCGTGCGCCCCGCCGCCTCCGCCAAAATGGTGCCGCTTATGGAATCCCGCAAACCCGCGCCCCTTCGAGGTGCCGACGACATCAACCAAGTCGTTGACGGCGAAAACGTCCACCAGAACCTTGTCCCCGACTTTTACGTCGCCGCCGTCCTGCGCCAGGCGCACTTCGCGAAGGAAGCGCACCGGATTCGCGCTCGCCTTCTTGAAGTGTCCCTCCATGGGCTTCTTCACTCGCCGGGGAGGCGGCACTTCCACCAATCCCAGTTGCGCGGCCTCATAGCCGTCCGTCTGCGCAGTCTTGCGCTGCACCACAACGCAAGGACCCGCCTTCAGCACGGTCACTGGAATCACGTCGCCGTTTTCAGCGAAAACCTGCGTCATGCCGAGTTTCTTACCGAGTATGGCTTTTACCATGTTCATCACTTGTCCCTTGTCACTTGGTCCGTTGTCCGTTGTCCGCTGCAACGGAATTCCGGCAACTGACAAGGGACAACTGACAACGGGACGTCTTTACTTCGTGTGCTCTTTGCCAAACGCCTTGATTTCGATGTCCACTCCCGAAGGCAAATCGAGCTTGGTCAATGCCTCGATGGTTCCTGAGGTCGGCTCCAGGATATCCACCAGCCGCTTGTGCGTTCGAATCTCGAACTGCTCACGTGATTTCTTGTCCGTGTGGGGCGAACGCAGCACGCAGTATTTGTTCTTGAGCGTGGGCAAGGGAATCGGTCCCGCCACTTGCGCGCCCGTGCGTTTTGCCGTCGAGACAATTTCCGCCGCCGACTGGTCAAGAATCCTGTGATCGTATGCCTTCAGGCGAATTCTAATTTTCTGGTGCAGCATCGTTATTTCAACCCTCGGCTCTCAGCCATCAGCTTTCAGCCAAGCCGTCTTGCTGGCGGCTGATGGCTGACCGCTCTACTTCAAGATTTCGGCGACGGTACCGGCGCCGACGGTATGGCCGCCCTCGCGGATGGCGAAGCGCAGCCCTTTCTCCATGGCGATGGGCGTGATCAGTTCGATCTCCAAGCTCACGTTGTCTCCCGGCATCACCATTTCCGTCCCCGCCGGCAGCGTCGCCACTCCCGTCACGTCCGTCGTGCGGAAGTAAAACTGCGGCCGGTACCCGTTGAAGAACGGCGTGTGCCGTCCCCCTTCTTCCTTGCTCAAGATGTACACCGAGGACGTTGAACTTCGTGTGCGGCGTGATCGACCCCGGCTTCGCCAGCACCATGCCGCGCTCCACGTCGTCCTTTTCCGTCCCCCGCAGCAGCACTCCGATGTTATCGCCCGCCTGCCCTTCGTCCAGCAGCTTCTTGAACATTTCCACGCCCGTCACCACCCGCTTGAACGGCTCCGGCCGCAATCCCACGATCTCGATCTCTTCCTGCACCTTCACCTTGCCGCGCTCCACCCGCCCCGTCACCACCGTGCCCCGCCCCGAGATCGAGAAAATATCTTCCACCGGCATCAGGAACGGCTTGTCAATCTGCCGCTCCGGCATCGGAATGTAGCTGTCCACCGCGTCCATCAGCTCGTGGATCGACTTCTCCCACTTCGCGTCCCCTTCCAGCGCCTTCAGCGCGCTCCCCGTATCACCGGAATCTTGTCCCCCGGAAACTGATACTTGTTCAGCAGGTCGCGCACTTCCACTTCCACCAGCTCCAGCAGCTCCGGGTCGTCCACCGCGTCGCACTTGTTCATGTACACCACGATGTAGGGCACGTTCACCTGGCGGGCCAGCAGCACGTGCTCGCGCGTCTGCGGCATGGGCCCGTCCGTCGCCGCCACCACCAGAATCGCTCCGTCCATCTGCGCCGCGCCCGTGATCATGTTCTTGATGTAGTCGGCGTGCCCCGGGCAGTCCACGTGCGCGTAGTGCCGGTTCTTGGTCTCGTACTCGACGTGCGCAATCGCGATCGTGATCCCCCGCGCCTTCTCTTCCGGCGCGTTGTCAATCGAGTCGAAGGGCCGGAACTTCACCTTCGGATTCCCCTTCGCCAATACCTTGGTGATCGCCGAAGTCAACATCGTCTTCCCGTGATCGATGTGCCCGATCGTCCCCACATTCATGTGCGGCTTCGATCGGTCAAATTTTTCCTTGGCCATTGTTTATCGCCTCGCTTGAATCGTAGCACTCAGTTTGATCCGGTTCTCCTATCAGACATCACATTCACGTTTACTAGAAGCCAATCTTCTTCTCTGGCATGGAAAGAGTTTCATGCCGATACTCGAAACTCATCGTTGCGATATAATCCCACCTCAGCATCATCACTGGGAATGCCTCTCCCATCCTGCTCCGACCGGCGCTGGGCATTCGAACTACGGGTCCAAAGCTGGCCATGTCAACCACGAGAGCGGGAAACGAGCGCTTCCTCGAAACTATCCCTTCGAGCGCCTTTCGTCCCTCGGGCGTAAGATGGAAAAGCACGCGCTGTCCGAGTATGTCCATCAACGCTTTCCAACTGGTTCCGTTGGCTCCAAGGCAGAAAGTAACGTCTTCTTAAGCTCACGAAGGTCATCCGTCGTGTGGGAGTCCAAGACGTCGTCCGCAAGTTCGCGGGGAATCGCCACGTTGACCAAGTGTCCGCGCGCTTGCACAGCGACAACCCACCGTCCCTTAAACATCTCCGCTTTCACGCCGGTTACAGAGTAGTGCTCCTCCCCGAGAGCATCGAGCATGCGTTGTACTTCCGCGCCGAGTCGGCGTGCCCTTGTCTTCGCCCGTTCATTTCCGTAAAGGCCGGCTAAAACGCTCCGCTGGTATGCTTCCTCAGTGATGCCGAACTTTCGCGCCATGTCTTTCTGTTCCGCAGTGAGCCTGGGTAACTCCGAACGAGGAGCACCCTGCGCTCGGTCCCAATCCTCGACAGAAGTCGCATGATCAGAAATTGTCACTCGAAAATCAGCGTGTTTCATCCTACTTCCCCACCGCCCGGCCTTGTATCTTCGCGATAACTTCCTCGGCCACGGATGCCGGCGCTTGCTCGTATCGGAGAAAGTGCATCGTGTACGACGCCCGGCCTTGCGTGCGCGAACGCAGATCGGTGGCATAACCAAACATTTCCGAGAGCGGCACAGTGGAGCGGATAATCTGGGTCGAGCCCCGACGCTCCATACCTTCCACGTGGGCGCGGCGGGAAGTGAGATCACCCACCACCGGACCCATCGATTCTTCCGGAACCACCACCTCAACCTTCATGATCGGCTCCAGTAGTACGGGCTTCGCCCGGCGAATCGCTTCCTTGAAACCTATGGAGCCCGCGATTTTGAACGCCATCTCGGAAGAGTCCACCTCGTGATAAGACCCGTACGTGAGAGCCACGGAAACACCATTCATTTCGTAGCCGGCCAGAACGCCTGTCTCCATCGCCTCGCGAACGCCATTGATAGACGGGCGCGATGTACTCCCTCGGAACCACCCCACCCACGATTTCGTCTTTGAAAAGCAGGTTCAATTCAGCGTCAAATTTGTTGGTGGATTTCTTGCGGGTCAGTTCAGCGATGGCGTCGAGGTCCGGATGCGGCAACGGTTCAACTCGCAGGAAAACGTGGCCATATTGGCCGTGTCCGCCCGTTTGGCGCACATATTTGCCTTCCGCCTCCGCGCTTCCGAGGATGGTCTCGCGATAAGCCACCTGCGGACGGCCCACATTGGCGGCCACATTGAACTCTCGCACCATGCGGTCCACCAGGATTTCCAGGTGCAACTCCCCCATGCCGGAAATCAAGGTCTGGCCCGTGTCCGGATCGGTGTTGACCTTGAAGGTGGGATCTTCCTGCGTCAGCTTGGCGAGCGCGTTCCCCAGTTTTTCCTGGTCAGCCTTGGTCTTGGGTTCGATGGCCACGGAGATGACGGGCGCGGGGAAATCCATGGTTTCCAGAACGATGGGGGCATTCTCATCGCAAATGGTGTCGCCGGTGGAAACATTCTTCAATCCCACCGCCGCGGCGATATCGCCCGCGTAAACTTCGGAAATCTCTTCCCGCTTGTTGGCGTGCATCTGCAGCAGGCGGGAAACCCGCTCATTCCGGTCGCGGCGCGGATTGTAGACCGAGTCGCCTTGCTTGAGGTTTCCGGAATATACCCGCAGGAAAGCCAACTGCCCCACGAAGGGGTCCGTCATAATCTTGAAAATCAGCGCCGGCAAAAGGCTCCGCATCGTCCGCCTTGCGCGTGAGCGTCTTTTCTTCGTCGCGGGGATCGAATCCTTCCATGGGGGGGACATCAAGGGGAGAAGGCAGATAACTCACTACGGCGTCAAGTAAGGGCTGGACGCCCTTATTCTTGAATGCCGATCCGCAAACCACCGGGAAGGCCTTCATGGCGATCGTGGCGCGGCGGATGGCGGCGTGCAAATCCTCCGCCGAGATCGTTTCGCCGTGCACATACTTTTCCATGATGGCATCGTCCACTTCACCCAAGGACTCGATCAACTGCTCGCGCGCGTGCCGCGCCTTCTCGGCGTGGTCAGCGGGAATATCCACCACATCGAACGCCGCGCCCAGCGTTTCATCCTGCCAAATGATGGCGCGCTCGGTCACCAGGTCAATGATCCCATCAAAGCTGTCCTGTGCTCCCAGGGGTAACTGGATGACGATGGGGTTGGCATGAAGCTTGGAACGCAACTGGCTGACGCACGTTTCAAAATCCGCGCCCACCCGGTCCATTTTGTTGACGAAGACGATGCGGGGCACGCGATACTTGTCGGCCTGGCGCCACACGGCTTCGGTTTGCGGCTCCACGCCCTCGACCGCCCCTAAAATGGCAATCGCTCCGTCAAGCACCCGGAGCGACCGTTCAACTTCCGCCGTAAAATCCACGTGGCCCGGCGTATCGATAATGTTGATTCGGATGTCATTCCAAAAACACGTGGTGGCCGCGGAGGTGATGGTAATGCCGCGCTCCTGCTCCTGCTCCATCCAGTCCATGACGGCGGTGCCATCATGCACCTCACCCATCTTGTGCGTTCTCCCCGTGTAGTAGAGAATGCGCTCCGTGGTGGTCGTCTTACCGGCATCGATATGGGCCATGATGCCGATATTGCGATAACTCTCGAGTTGTACTTCGCGCGCCATATATCTCGAAGAAAGAAGACATCCGCACCCGACCTCAAGGGATCAAGGTCCGGAACCCCCGCAATAATTTGAGCCACAGGGCCGCCGATGGCGGCTGCAAAACGGATCGTGGGCCGGGGAGGCGCCACATCCCAATTTGCTCGAGGTCATCCCGGTTAAACAGGATTACCAGCGGTAATGGGCAAAAGCCTTGTTGGCTTCGGCCATGCGATGAGTATCGTCCCGTTTCTTGATGGCCCCGCCGCGATTGTTCGCTGCATCCAGCAGCTCCGCGGCAAGCTTTTCCACCATGGACTTTTCCCCCGCTCACGCGCATAACCGATGATCCATCGGAGACTCAAGGAGGTCTGACGATTCCGATTAACTTCCACCGGCACCTGGTAGTTTGCTCCGCCTACTCGCCGCGATTTCACTTCCAGGGCTGGCTTGACGTTATCAACCGCCTTCTTGAAGACCTTCAGCGGGTCATCATTGGCCCGCTGCTTGATCAACTCAAAGGCGTCGTACACGATATTCTGGGCAACGCTCTTCTTGCCTTGGAACATGACGCAGTTGACGAGCTTCTGCACCAGAGGATTTGCGTATACCGGATCGGGACCCGTTTCTCGACGTTCTACCGTACCTTTACGTGGCATTTAATAGTTCTCAGCTTTCAGTTGTCAGCTGTCCAGACTGCGCGTTTAGCTGAGAGCTGACGAGCTCGACAGACTTCATTCTTAAGCAGCCTTCGGCCGCTTGGCTCCATACTTGGACCGCCCTTGCCGGCGATCCGCAACCCCGGCGGAATCCAGGGTGCCCCGGATGACGTGATAACGAACGCCGGGCAGATCCTTCACGCGCCCGCCGCGAATCAGCACGATGGAGTGCTCCTGGAGATTGTGGCCCACCCCCGGAATGTACGTGGTCACTTCCATGCTGTTGGTCAAACGCACGCGCGCGACCTTGCGCAACGCCGAGTTCGGTTTCTTGGGCGTCTGCGTATACACGCGAATACATACCCCGCGCTTCTGCGGGCAGCTTTCGAGCGCCGGGCTGGAGGTCTTGTAGCGTGGCGGCTTCCGACCGAGACGAACCATCTGACTAAACGTGGGCATTCCAAAACCTTTCGCTATTCCCTACTTAGCGTCGCATTTGACGGACACATGTATGGGCGTGTAATTTGGCTTACGCCAAATCCTTACAAATGTAACAGAACCAACCAAAAACTGTCAAGGGTTTCGCGTACCGGGAAAGCTGAAATTTTCAACGCATTTCCATAATTTCCCGTTCTTTGCTCTTCGCGTGACCTTCCAGTTTCTCCATGAAATCATCGGTCAGCTTCTGAATCTCCTCCAGGCCGCGGCGTTCATCGTCCTCGGAGATTTTCTTGTCCTTCAGAAGCTTTTTCAACTGCCTCATTACTATCGCGCCGGATATTGCGCACGGCGGTGCGATGATTCTCCATCGCCTTGTGAAGGTGTTTCACCAGTTCCTTGCGCCGCTCTTCCGTAAGCGGGGGGATGGGCACCTTCAAAATCTTGCCATCATTCACCGGATTCAAACCCAGGTCCGAGGAACGGATAACCTTCTCGATCACCGACAGCAGGCTCGGATCCCACGGTTGCACCGTAAGCATGGTGGGGTCAGGAACTCCCAACGTGGCCACCTGATTGAGCGGTGTGGGCGTCCCGTAATACTCCACCTTCAGGTGTTCCAGCAAGGCGGTGGAAGCGCGGCCGGTTCGGACCCCGGCAAGTTCCACTCGCAAATCCTCCGCAGCCTTCGCCATGCGGGTTTTTGCTTGTGACATCGTTTCTTTAATCATCTCTACCCGCCTTTCCCGCCCGGCCCTCAGGGGGCGACCAACGAACCCACCTTCTCACCCAAAACCACCCGCTTAAGATTACCCGGAACATTCAGGTTAAACACGATGATGGGCAAGCGGTTGTCCATGCAGAGGGAGATCGCCGTTGTATCCATCACCGCCAAACCCCGCGAAAGCACATCCAGGTAATTGATTTCGGCGAACATCTTGGCTTCGGGAACCTTCTTGGGGTCAGCATCGTAAACCCCGTCCACCTTGGTGGCCTTTAGGATGACCTCAGCCTTGATCTCCATGGCCCGCAGCGCCGCTGCGGTGTCGGTGGAGAAGTAGGGATTTCCGGTTCCCCCGGCAAAAACCACCACGCGGTTCTTTTTCCAGGTGGCGAATCGCGCGGCGGCGAATAAAGGGCTCGGCAATCTCGCGCATTTCAATCGCCGTGACCACCCGCGTATGCGACCCTTTTTTCTCCAGAGCGTCTTGCAGGGCCAGGGCATTGATGACGGTGGCCAGCATGCCCATGTTGTCGGCGACGACGCGGTCAATCCCCATCGCCGATGCCGCCACGCCGCGGATGAAATTGCCGCCGCCCACAACCACGGCGACTTCCAGGCCCATTCCCCGGATTTCCGAAACTTCCTCGGCAATCCTTGAAGCCACTTCCGGATCAACGCCGAACCCCTGCTTGCCCATCAGGGCTTCGCCACTCAACTTCAGCAGGATGCGTTTAAATTCCGGTTGGCTCATGTGGTCACGGACCGCCATCTGGCCGCGGCCTATGACTTCCCAACCATCCCGGTGGCGCCGACCTTTCGTGGTCCGGCACTTCCTGCGCCCATCGGGCACGAGTTGCGGACCTACAAACGGTCCGCGCTACATCCTGTCATCACGCCGACAGCGCTGGCGTGCCGCCGGCGCCGGCTCAGCATCGGGCTTCGCTGCCGTCTCGCCAATCTTCAATCGCGAAAAGCGGCCGACTGTTGATGTTCTCGCCAAATTTGGCGATCTTGGAGGCAATCAACTCGCCGCACGGTCAACGCGCTGCCGCTGTCCTTGATGAAATGCTGCTCGTACAGGCAGTTATCCTCGTAGAACTTCCCCAGCTTGCCTTCCACGATTCGGTCCAGCACATTCTCCGGCTTTCCGGTGGCCGCCGCCTGTGAACGCAGCACTTCCTTTTCGCGTTGCAACACCTCGGCGGTAACATCTTCCTTGCGAATAAAGCGCGGGTCCGTAGCGCAAATCTGCATGGCAATGTCATGCGCCAGTTGCTGAAACTCCTCGTGACGCGCCACGAAGTCGGATTCACAATTGACTTCCACCAGGACGCCGATCTTTCCGCCCGCATGGATATAGGAACCCACCACGCCCTCGGACGTTGTCCGCCCGGCCTTTTTTGCCGCTGTGGCCAAGCCGCGTTTGCGCAACACGGTGAAAGCCTTCTCCATTTCACCCTGCGCCTCATCGAGGGCGCGCTTGCACTCCATCATGGGAGCGCCACTAATCTCGCGTAGTTTCTTCACTTGCTCCGGGGTAACACTCATTCTGGATTAAATCCTCCCGACACGAAAAAGGCAGGCGTTGCTCCTCGCCCCGCTTGCCTCCTAGGGTCGTCATCTGAATTCGCGGGTGCTACTGAAGGTCCGACGCTCCGCCTACGCCCGCGGGGCTTGAATTCGCCGCCCACCTTCCGCTTCAGTTTGGGAGTGCGCACGCGGCCGTCGAGATCTTCCTCGGCGGCCAGAACGGCAGGTGATAGGCCGGTCTCAGGATCCACCGCAAACTCCTGTTCCACGCCCTCATAACCCGGCGGGGGTATCTCCCCGGCGGCAATAGCCTCGCGCAAGCGCTGTTGTTCGAGTTCCTCAGCCGCTTTCTCCGCCGCAACTTTTTCTTCCTCCAGCCGCTTGATCTTCCGCGGCCTGGCGCCCTTCCAGGATGGAATCGGCAATGCGCGAGGTGAAGAGCCGAATGGCCCGCAGCGCGTCATCGTTTCCGGGAATCACGTGATTAACCAGGTCCGGATCGCAATTGGTATCAACGATCGCCACCACGGGGATTCCCAGCTTGCGCGCTTCCTGAACGGCGATTTCCTCATTGTGGGAGTCCACCACAAACAGGGCGTCCGGCAATCCCGGCATATCTTTGATGCCCGACAGATTCTGTTCCAGGTGCTTCCGCTCGCGCTCGAGGCGCAGCACTTCCTTCTTGGTCAGCAGTTCGTAACGCCCGTCCTTGCTCATCTCATCCAACTCCCGCAGGCGTTGGATGGACTTCTGGATGGTGGCGTTATTGGTCAGCAGCCCGCCCAGCCAGCGGTGATTCACGTAATACATCCCGCAGCGCACGGCTTCTTCGGCAATGGCGTCCTGGGCTTGGCGCTTGGTCCCCACGAACAGGATCGTCTTCCCTTCCCGGGAAAGATCGGCAACAAAGCGCGCGGCTTCTTTGAAGAGTTTAAGGGTTTTCTGAAGGTCGATAATGTAAATCCCGTTGCGTTCCCCATAGATGTATTCCTTCATCTTGGGGTTCCATCGGCGGGTCTGGTGGCCAAAGTGAACACCGGCCTCCAGGAACTCTTTCATCGTTATATTTGACAAACCCTCACCTCGCTAGATGTGAGAACCCATTGTGGTATCAGCCTGATAATCCCCACTGAATGGTGACCACTGGCCATTCAACCCACTCATGCCCGACACTGGGACTTTATGTACCTGAACCTACATCAAGCGCTGCTTTACCGTTTCGAGAACTGGAACCGCTTGCGTGCGCCCTTTTGTCCGTATTTCTTCCGCTCCTTGGCGCGTGGGTCACGCGTCAGGAAGCCGCCTTGCCGCAAACGCGACCGCAGTTCCGCGTTGAAAACCACCAGGGCGCGCGCGATGCCAAGCTGAGCGGCGCCCGCCTGGCCGTGGATTCCGCCGCCCGCGGCGTTCACCAGAATGTCAAACTTCCCCACCAGCTCCGTGTGCACCAACGGAAACTGCACTTCCGCACGCAGGGCTTCCGAGGGGAAATAGGTATTGAAGGGTTGGTGGTTCACCACGATCTTGCCTTCGCCGGGACGCAGAATCACCCGCGCCACCGCAGTCTTGCGACGACCTGTTGCCATGAATTGGACAAGCTCAGCCACAGTTGCTCCGCTCTCGTTGAGATTCTGAAGGATTCAAATTATCGCGCCAGGGAAAGCGCATGGGGGGACTGCCCCGTATGGGGGTGGGTCGATCCCACGTACACTTTCAACCGCTTGGCCAAGCGATCCCGCCACCGGTTCTTGGGCAGCATCCCGTAAATCGCCTCGCGCATCAGCCTTTCCGGTTGTGTCTCGAAAAGCTTGCGCGCGGTGATTTCCCGGAGCCCCCCCGGATATCCCGTGTTGTGGCGGTAGATTTTTTGGTCGAGCTTCTTCCCGGTCAGCCGAATCTTTTCAGCATTGATGATGATCAGACCGCTGCGGTGATCCGCGTGCGGGGTGTAATCCGGCGCATTCTTGCCGACCAACACCTGCGCCGCCCGTGCCGCCAGCCGTCCCAGCACCCAACCCTCTGCGTCTACGACGTTCCAGTTAATCTGCCCTCTACTCGCCTTGGCGAAATAAGTCCCCACTCTACTCTCCGTGTGAATCCTCAGGTTACAAACCTTTATTTGTACTTGATAATGCCGTACCTTGTCAACTGCCATCCGCTTTTTAGTTCTCAGTTATCAGTTGTCAGTCTCAGTTAGAGCCCCCGCGGGATGCGTGGGGCAGAGTTAATGACTGCTTTGGGGCCAATTTACTGATGCGAGCAGACTGATTACTGACAACTGACAACTGACGACTAGAAATGAAAACCATGGTGAGACCGACAACCATCAACTGCGGGGTCACTCCAACCAGGGTAACCATTACCATGAGTATATCACGACTCGCGCGCTTTCGGGCGCGGCGCAAGCGACATTAGTGATAAATTTCGTTGTGTCGATGCCCGCAGAGGCGTACGATGCGCACGAGCAAGAGGCCCAAATCGGAAATTCCCGTAGCGGTAAAGTTTGATGTAGAGGCGGCTTTACGCCGCCAAATGGCGAGGTAAACTCGCCGCTACGACATCAAACTGACCCTCTCCCGAAAATCCGGGCAAAAGACTTGTGATTCAAAAGCATCGGCGCGCGTTTCGCGCACCGCCGCCCCTGGGGATGCTTCAGCCTTAATGACCGCGAGCCGTGCGGCGATGAGAAGGATGGCAATGCTGCGTAAGATCATAACGATTCTGGTTCTACTGTTCGCTCTATATCCGACTCTGCCAAGAGCGCAACAGGTTGCCCCCGGACGACGCGAAGTTTACATCGTACCGTTTTCCCATCTCGACCTTTACTGGGCGGGCACGCAGGAGGAATGCCTGAGCCGTGGCAACCGCATCATCACCAAGGCAATTGGGCTGGCCGAGCGTTACCCGGACTTTCGCTTTCTACTGGAAGATGATGATTTTGTCGCCGATTTTGTGGACGGCCATCGCGGCGCCCCGGAACTCGAGGCCCTCAAACGGCTGGTGAAGGAGGGTCGCATTGAAGATCGCGCCCAAGTGGGCGGCGATCTACCAGAATCTGCCTCGGGGTGAGGCCTTGGTGCGGAACGTGGTAATGGGAAAGCGCTATGCGCGGGAGGTCTTCGGCGTCGATCCTCAGGTTGCACATCTTGGCGACATCCCCGGCTTCACCCGGCAGTACCCGCAGATCCTCAGCAAGGCCGAGACGCCATACATGGTCATGACCCGCATGGGTCCACCGGATCGCTCCTTGTTCCACTGGAAGGCGCCGGACGGATCGGCCATTCTGGTCTGGAATACCATCAAGGGGTATGGGTGGGGGGCGGATATCGGCCTGCACCGCAACCTGGATGACGCGCGGCTGACAGCGATCGCGAGCGACGTGGACAGCGTGCAATCTACCACCGCCGGCCCCGTGTATATGGGCTGGGGAACTGACCTTTGGGCGCCGAGCCAGAAGCTGATTGAAAACGTGGCGGTGCTGAACCAACGCCTCGGGCCACGGCATTTTCGCCTGGCGACCCCCGACGAATTCTTCCGCGGGGCGGACGAGACCACGGAGATTCCCGAACTCGCCGGCGAGATTCCCTCTTCCTGGGCCAATCTGACCACCTCGCTGAGCCCTCTGTGGCCGCCGGTGATGGCCGCCACCGACACCCTGTTGAACGCCGAGAAGTTCGCCGCCGTCAATTACGCCCTGGGCTACGCCCCGTACCCGGGCGCGGAATTCGACTCGATGTGGAAGGACGCGCTGAAGTCCATGGACCACAACAACGACGGCCAGGGAGGCGAAGCCGGAGACGAACGCAAGCTCGGCTATGCGCAGGTCGCCTCGTTGCGCGCCGGCCAGATTCTGCGCGACTCCCTGCGCAACATTGCCGAGCGCGTCGAGCACCCGTTTCCCCGGAGTATGCCCATCGTGGTTTTCAACCCGCTCGGTTGGACGCGAGACGACCTCGTCAAAACCCATGTGACGCTCTTCGGCGATATCGAGTCCAATGATATTGACGATTACAAAAAGGGCATGCGCCTGCTGGATGAGAAAGGGACATCCATCCCCTTTCAAGTGGAAGAGTACAGCGAATGGTTTTCGCGCGCGGTCGACCTGGTCTTCATTGCCCGCGCCGTGCCTTCGCTCGGTTACAAGACCTATTATCTCGTGCCCGCGGATAAGCCGGACGTATTTCCCCCTGCCTGCCAGACCAAGCTGGAAAGCGACAGCGACTTGAACGTATCGACCCGCATCATGGGGTCCGACGTGATGGAAAACCAGTACTACCGGGTCAGCGTGGACCGGGCAACCGGCCGGGTGGGTATCTGGGATAAGGAAATGAACCGCATGGTTGCGGACGACATCGAAATTGCGGCGGCGGAAGAGCGCGGTGGCGATGACCTCAGTATTATTCCGCCCACCGGGCGCACGATCGTCAACGTGATCAGCGGCGTGGAACTCGAGGAGGACGGCCCCGTCCAGACCGTCATGCGGATTACCGGCGAGGTTGCCGGTATCCCCCTCGTCCAACGGCTCACGTTGTACCAGGGACTAAAAAGGCTCGACATCGAAGACCGCGTAGACTGGAAACCGGGCAAGTCAATGAACATCGAGCAGGTCTTCCCGCTGCCGCAGAAGAACATGGAGGTTCGGAACGGCACTCCTTTCGGATCGGTGGCCGCCCCCGAGATGATGCCGAATGCGGGCCCGCGCAATGGGGACGAAGTACCGAAGGACGTTTGGAAGCGATGGCGTCAGATCCAGGACTGGGTGTTCGCCGGCGCCGGGAATGGGGGTTTACCGTTAGCGCCGATCATCAATTTTTGACCGTGGACGACACCGCGATCCGGGCGGGGATGCTGCGAGGCACGCGCTACAGCCCGGTAAATGTGGTGCGGGGCGGCCAGCCGTTGCAAAACCTGTCGCCGCCGGCGAATGCGTACGTTTTCCATTATTCCTTTACGTCCGGCCCGGGCGACTGGGCCGCGGCGAAATCGTGGCGTGCCGGGATGGCATTCAATACGCCGTTGATTCCCGCAAGTTCAGCGAATGAACTGTCGCAGAAATCGCTCCCACCGATGCGTTCGTTCTGCTCGGTCGATGCGGACAACCTCGTCATCACCGCGCTGAAGAAGGCCGACCGGGAGGAAGCGATCGTGCTGCGCGTCTTCGAAATTCGAGGCGACAGCGCGGAAAGTCCGGTGAAATTCCTTGGGCAAAACCGCAAGTTTCGGAAGGCCAACCTGTTGGAGGAAGTTGGCCCGACGCCCGAGGGCGACGTCCTGCGCGTGGGACCGTACGAAATCAGCACCGTGAAGCTACCCATCACGGAACCGACCAAGGGGACGAAGTGAAACCCCCTGTTAATTTTGGATTTTCGATTTTGGATTGGCGATTGGTGATTTTTGATGGTGGCAAGGTGCCCGTGACGAGCTTTCCGGGCAAGAACAGAGATGCCAAAACTTGGCGACGTGGGGCGCGGATTTACCCCTAAAACACATCTGCCACCCAAGGGAGGTGGCAGATGATTACGCGCGGGGATTCCACCCGCTAATCTTTTCTTGCAGTCGACTACATCGATGATGCGCTACTCCCCAAGAAAGTCAAGCACAATATAGCGAGAGCGCAGGGTTAAGTTTGGAACGCATAATGGTTAGAGGCTTGGACCTCGGGTACGAATAGGATATGCTGTGAGTTGACGGAATCGAGAGAGGGCCAGTAATGCCAAATGCAAAGGCCAAGCTGGTGCTCGCGCGGCGACACTTGGAGCGCGTCCAGGCCCCTTGGGAAACTCCGACGGACTGGGAGGTCCTGTCACTTTTCGGCTTCTTTTGCCTGGAGGCAGCAGTTGAGGCCGCCGCCCTAAAGTTCGGAATGGCCACCTCCAAGAAACATTGGGAGAAGGTTGATACCGCAATCGAATTGCACAAGAAGCACGGGCTTCCCGACGTTGGGCAGTTGCTTCGCCACCTTAACGATGCTCGGAAAGCTGCGGCTTATGGTGACGTTCCCGCGCCCAACCTTGACGCGCAGGACGTCGCCTCTGCGATCGAACAGTACGTGGCCGCGGTAGGACAGCTTCTTGAAGGATGATGCTGGGATGTTGGACAAGCCAGTGAGCCCAATAGAGCGTGCAACTGACGAAGTTCATCGATGGCCGACACCTCGATCCAGGGATTGGACCAACGCCTTTCTCGACTCTGCTGGGCGCAACGCGAATATCGTTGCGGTGGTTGGCGTCGGCTCGGCGGTGCGGCCTTGCGTTCGCAGCGGGGACATCGATCTGGTTGTCATCTGTAAAAGCCCGAGCGATATCAAAGGCCCAAGTGACATCGACGAAGCCCGACCACTAGAAGTTGATTTGCGCGTTTATGATGTCGCGGACGTCGATGCTCGACTCGAGAGCGGCCACGACATGCTGGGCTGGGCGGTCATGTTTGGCCGGGTTCTTTTCCAGCGTGACTGCTTCTGGGACAGGGTTGTTGAATCGTGGCGTCATCGGTTGCCGCTTCCGTCACCCAAGCTCGCTCGAGCGAGAAGCTGCGGCGGCCTATCGTCACCTGACTGACTTCTACATGCTCGGCGACGCAGACGCCGCACGTGAGCAGGCGCTATCCTACTTGACACACTCGGCCCGAGCGGAACTACTGGAAGCAGGTGTTTACCCCGCTTCCAGACCAGAGCTGCCCGAACAACTGCGGAGTATCGGCGACTATCTTCTCGCCGGTCGGCTAGAGCGCATACTGGAGGAAGACTCGGCGGAACTGTCGCAGGTAGGCGGGATCCTAAAGCTGGCTGCCTCATAGGTCCCCTCATCGGGCTGATGCAAAGCGGGAGACGTGCGGCAAAGCAGCAAAGGCTCAGACCGTCCCTCACCCCTTAACCGTCACACCGTTGGCCCCTTCTCCCCGGCTGGGGAGAGGGGGGAGGATGAGTTCCAACCCGATCCTACCGCGCGGCCGACGTAGCGCAGGGCCCGCTCTCCGGCCCTGCGGCTTTTCCAGCGGCGCGGGTTGTTGCCGCGCCGCAAACAAGATAATCCGATTTTCCTGTGCCGCGACGTCAAGGGCGCGGCGCGGTGGAAAAGCCGCAAGGCCGAAGAGCGGGCCTTGCGCTACGTTTCTTCAGCGGCGCGGGTTGTTGCCGCGCCGCAAACAAGATAATCCGATTTTCCTGTGCCGCGACGTCAAGGGCGCGGCGCGGTGGAAAAGCCGCAAGGCCGAAGAGCGGGCCTTGCGCTACGTTTCTTCAGCGGCGCGGGTTGTTGCCGCGCCGCAAACAAGATAATCCGATTTTCCTGTGCCGCGACGTCAAGGGCGCGGCGCGGTGGAAAAGCCGCAAGGCCGAAGAGCGGGCCTTGCGCTACGTTTCTTCAGCGGCGCGGGTTGTTGCCGCGCCGCAAACAAAATAATCCGATTTTCCTGTGCCGCGACGTCAAGGGCGCGGCGCGGTGGAAAAGCCGCAAGGCCGAAGAGCGGGCCTTGCGCTACGTTTCTTCAGCGGCGCGGGTTGTTGCCGCGCCGCAAACAAAATAATCCGATTTTCCTGTGCCGCGACGTCAAGGGCGCGGCGCGGTGGAAAAGCCGCAAGGCCGGAGAGCGGGCCTTGCGCTACGTTTCTTCAGCGGCGCGGGTTGTTGCCGCGCCGCAAACAAGATAATCCGATTTTCCTGTGCCGCGACGTCAAGGGCGCGGCGCGGTGGAAAAGCCGCAAGGCCGAAGAGCGGGCCTTGCGCTACGTTTCTTCAGCGGCGCGGGTTGTTGCCGCGCCGCAAACAAGATAATCCGATTTTCCTGTGCCGCGACGTCAAGGGCGCGGCGCGGTGGAAAAGCCGCAAGGCCGAAGAGCGGGCCTTGCGCTACGTTTCTTCAGCGGCGCGGGTTGTTGCCGCGCCGCAAACAAGATAATCCGATTTTCCTGTGCCGCGACGTCAAGGGCGCGGCGCGGTGGAAAAGCCGCAAGGCCGGAGAGCGGGCCTTGCGCTACGTTTCTTCAGCGGCGCGGGTTGTTGCCGCGCCGCAAACAAGATAATCCGATTTTCCTGTGCCGCGACGTCAAGGGCGCGGCGCGGTGGAAAAGCCGCAAGGCCGGAGAGCGGGCCTTGCGCTACGTTTCTTCAGCGGCGCGGGTTGTTGCCGCGCCGCAAACAAGATAATCCGATTTTCCTGTGCCGCGACGTCAAAGGCACGGCGCGGTGGAAAAGCCGCAAGGCCGAAGAGCGAGCCTTGCGCTACGTTTTCCTGACGGCGGCTTTGCCGCACCGTCAAAGCCACTGAAATGCCCCCTCGACAAATCGGGGGTGATACAATTCATCCCATGTCGCGCTTGCGCCGGTTGCTCATCTCAGGAAAGATTTTCTTCGTAACCTGCAACCTCCTGCGCACCCGATTGCCCTTTGTTGACGCGGACTTTGCCTGTCTGGCTGAGGCGATCAGGGGCGTACGCACGCGCCGGGCGTTCCTCCTCACGGGGTACGTTTTCATGCCGGACCACTGGCACGCCCTGATCGTTCCCGCCGAGAATGACACTCTTCCACAGGTCATGGATGCGGTAAAGGTGGCTTCGATGCGGCGCATCAACTCGCGGCGCGGCAAGCGAGGAGCCCTTTGGCAACCCCGCTATTTCGATGAGATCATGTGGACGGTGAAGCAATACAACGACACCTTGCGTTACATGCACTTCAATCCCGTGGAAAGAGGGCTGGTGTCAAGGCCGGAAGACTGGCCGTGGTCGAGTTTCCGCTGCTTCGGTGGCAGCGGGAGAAATTCCCCTGGAGATCGATCGGCTCGAACTGCCCTTCCGATGACGATGCCCGCTTGTAGCGCAGGGCCCGCGGTCCGGCCCTGCGGCTTTTCCAGCGACGCGGGTTCTTGCCGCGCCGCAAACAAGGTAATCCGATTTTGGCCCCACACCGCATTCGGTTTCCGAGAACATCCCGGTCGCGCCGCCCACGGCGCGGCGCAGTGGAAGAGCCGCAAGGCCGGAGAGCGGGCCTTGCGCTACGTTTCTCGATCGGGGCGGGCTTTCGCCGCGCCGCCAACAAGATAATCCGATTTTCATGTGCCGTGCCGTCAACGGCACGCCGCGGTGGAAGAGCCGCAAGGCCGGAGAGCGGGCCTTGCGCTACGTTTCTCGATCGGGGCGGGCTTTCGCCGCGCCGCCAACAAGATAATCCGATTTTCATGTGCCGTGCCGTCAACGGCACGCCGCGGTGGAAAAGCCGCAAGGCCGGAGAGCGGGCCTTGCGATACGTTTCTTCCGCGGGGCGGGCTTTTGCCGCGCCGCCAACTAGATAATCTGCTAGTGGCGAGTGGCAGGTGACGAGTGACGAGAAACTGGCAAAGTCCAAGAGCGGAAAGGCGGGCAGGGCGGCGACCGACGATCTTCAATGACCCGATGGCCAGATGACCCGATCCCAACAAGTTTATCCGCAGCCTGCACTCCCTTACCTGTGGCACGCTTACGCCTGGACAGCTTGCGGCTACGCCCAGTCGCGGTCGCGGGTGATTCCCTTGGCCAGCATTTCCTGGACATGGGCGACATCGTCACGGATCTGCCAATCGAACATCCCCACGGCGAGAAAATCGCCACCGTGCTCGAAGGCCAGGCGGAAACCTTCCTGGGGTTTCACCCGGCCCGCTCCCAGGACTTTGAAGGCGATCCAGGGCTTCTTGATCGATCGCATGAAGATGCCGACCTCGGCCGCTTCGCTGCAGTAGTAATTCACCCGGTTGATGGTCACCATGTAGAAGTCCGGGATCAATTCTGGCCTGCACGCAGGCACGCGCGGTATCGAGCAGGTGGGCGCCAATGCCCGCCATGATTCCGACCTTCTTGAAGCCTTCCACAATCTCGCCGATCTCGTCCACTTTGCCCGCTTTGACGAGCCCATCCGCGATTCCGCCGTGGAGGTAAACGGCAATGGCGCCGTTGTCGCGGGCGCGCTTGGCAGTTTTCCACGGGGGAACCCTGCTCGGGCGCGGAGGTGGCAATCCACTGGAGGGTTCCGCCGCGCTCCTTCTTGAACATATTGTAATGACTGATGATGCGGTCGTCGGCGCGCATCAGGAGGGTGTTGATCCCGTTCTGCTCCGCCAGCGTCAGGGTTTCGAGGATCTTCGGCGGTGTTGAAATACTGCTTCATGAAGTCCGCTTGATAGACGAGTTCGCCCGCGTGGGCGATCCCCGAAACCGGGTCTCCGCCAATGATGAGCCGGGAAACCTCGTATTTCCCGAACTTCCCGCGCTGCAGACCCTTGACCGGCTCCTTCACGTGTGGCTTCTTGCGCGGGGGCCATCATGTGGGCCTCAGAGCTTTACGCTCATAACTGATTCCTCCCACCAAGGCGGCAGAGGCCCCCAGAGAATTCCTCAGCAGGTCGCGGCGGCTGCATTTTCTCATTCCTATGTCCTTTCAAATCAATCCGGTGGGGAATAGGTGGAAAATGCCCACCTCACCCATTGACGAAGCTGGATGTGCGCAATTCGGGTGCCGTTATCGAGGGACTTTGAAGAAAATGCAGGTATGGAGCCGATGCAAACGGATCGTGGGCGCCAGCTACCATATAGCGGCAGCCCACCGGCCAGGAAATGTCCCGCGCCGCTATGTGGCTAATACCAGCGATTAAACCTTGGGCGTCATATAAGGTTTCCGGTGCTCCCTGGTCAGATAGGCGTTTGCTTCCTTATCATGCCCAAAGGTTTCCGTCTTGGGATCGAAGGTCACGTCCCGCCGAAGGTGCGTGCAAATGTTCCCCAGGTGGCAAATCGTGGTCGACAGGCGGCCGAGTTCGATGTCGGCGTTGGGAGTCTGGCGGCTGCGCACGCAATCCAGGAAATTCTTCTCGTGCAAGCCGCTCTCGCGTACGTCCTGGGCCTGCTCGCTAGGCCCATCGCTGCCATCCTTGAAATAGACTTCCCAACCTTGGTGGGTGAGCACCAGAGTCGCGTCGGAACCGATGAAAGCGATCCCTTCGCGATGGCCATAGACGGGATGGTGCTGGGCAAAGCTGCGCAATTCCCAAGTCAGCATGAGGTCGCCGTATTCGTAAGTGAGAACCTGGGTGTCGGGAACCTCCTTGGCATCCTTGAGCCAGTAAATCCCGGAATTGCCCGACACGCGGGTGGGAAGGGAATTCTCGATGCCCCCGCGCAGGGTCTGAATCCCCCAAACCGCCGCATCCAGGACATGCACGCCCTGATTGCCCAGTTCACTGTTTCCGTAATCCCAGAAGAACCGCCAGTTGTAGTGGAAACGATTGATATTGAAGGGCCTTTTTGGCGCGGGCCCGAGCCAGACGTCGTAGTCCACGGTTGCCGGCGGATCGCTATCGGGCGGGTTCCCGATGGTCGGGCGCAACTGGCACTCCCAGGTATTGATCTCGCACACTTTCCCCAGCTTCCCGGTTTTCAGGTATTCGATGGCGCTTTGGAAGTTCGGCGCGCTGCGATTCTGCGTGCCGACCTGGCCAATCCGCTTGTATTTGCGCACCGCATCGCGGACCATTTGTCCATCGTGAATCGTTTGCGTCAGCGGCTTTTCGATATAAATGTCCTTCCCCGCCTGGCACGCCAGGATGCCGATCCGCGCGTGCCAGTGGTCGGGCGTGGCAATGAGGACGGCATCGATGTCCTTGTCGTCCAGCACGCGCTGGAACTCCTTCGTGGTCCCGGGCGCCTTGCCCTGGGCTTTTTCCAGTTCCGGGTTGATCTTGTCGAGAATCGCCTGGTCAATGTCGCAAAAGGTTTTGAACTCGGCCCCATGGGAAATAGCCCCCAGGGCGTCATTTCGTCCCTGATTGCGGCCGCCGATCAGACCCATCACGACCTTATCGTTGGCCCCCATGGCGCGCGGGTTCCAATTCAAAAAGGAGCCGGCGGCCAACGCCGAAGCCGCTCCTATCCTTTTCACAAACGTTCTGCGGGTTTCCTCAGCCATAAATCTCTCCTTGTGTCTTCAATGCGATCTGATGGCTCGCCGGGATTTCTTACCACCGAGGAAACCCCATGGAGCTTCGCCGGGCCCCCTTCAGGGCCGCAATCCTGAGAAAGCAAAGCTCGCCGCCTGTATGGTGGCCGCCACGTCGCCTTCGCTGTGGGAAGTGGAAACGAATGCCGCCTCGAATTGCGAGGGGGGAAAGTAGACGCCCGCTTCCAAGAGGGAGCGGAAGAAGAGGCCGTAGGCCGCCGTGTCCGACTTCTTGGCGCTGGCGTAATCGCTGACGGGGTCGGGAGTAAAGAAGGCAGTAAACATCGAGCCGACGCGATTGACCGTCAAAGGCACGCCCAGTCGCCCCGCTTCGGCGATCAGCCCATGGGTCAGCTTGCCCGTCAGTGAATCCAACCGCTCATAGAGCCCGGGCGCCGCAGGATCTCGAGCGTCTTCAGTCCTGCCGCCACGGCCAAAGGATTTCCCGAAAGCGTTCCCGCTTGATAAACCGGCCCTGCCGGGGCCACCAGATCCATCAATCGCGCCTTGCCCCCGTACGCTCCCACCGGCAAGCCGCCGCCAATGATTTTGCCGAGCGTGGTCATGTCCGGATCGATTTTATAGAGCTGCTGTGCGCCGCCATAGGCAACGCGAAAGCCCGTCATGACCTCGTCGAAAATCAGGACCGTTCCCTGCTCGTGGGTCAAGGCCCGCAGCTTTTCCAGGAAGCCTTGCCGCGGTGGCACGCACCCCATATTGCCCACCACCGGCTCCACGATCGCCGCCGCCAGTTCATGGCGATGCACGCGGAAGGCTTCCTCCAGCGCCGCCGTATCGTTGAAAGGCACCGTTACGGTAAGTTCGGCGAGGGCGCGGGGCACGCCGGGACTATCGGGCAAGCCCAGTGTGGCCACTCCCGAACCCGCCTTCACCAACAGACTGTCTCCATGGCCGTGATAGCAGCCTTCGAATTTCAAGATCTTGTCGCGTCCGGTCGCCGCCCGCGCCACGCGCAGCGCCGAAAGCGTCGCCTCCGTGCCGGAATTCACCAGCCGCACTCGTTCGATGGAGGGATAAGCCTCCACGATGCGCTCCGCCAACTCCACTTCCCGGGGCGTGCAAGCGCCGAAACTGGTTCCCGTTTCCGCCGCTCTCGCCAGCGCTTCCACCACCTCCGGGTGGGCATGACCCAGAATCAGCGGCCCCCAGGAAAGCACGTAGTCGATGTAACTCTTGCCATCGACGTCGGTCATCATTGCGCCTTTGCCGCTGGCCATAAAAATAGGATCGCCGCCCACGGCCCGGAATGCGCGCACCGGCGAATTCACTCCGCCCGGCATCAGCTGCCGGGCCTTCGCGAAAAGCACCTGAGATTTAGTTGGCATGATTTATGGTCCTGGTTTGAAATGAGGCTCTGCACGACCCCAAGAACCTTATGGCTACGCGTCCGGAACTTTATCATGTGCGTGATAAAGCCGCCACCGAGAAACTCTCCGTTCCGTCAAAGTCACGCCGGTTGCATACCTCTGAGGTCTTTTATGTGTCACCAAGGAAGAGACCCCTCACCCCTTGGCACAAGGCCGACACCTTCTCCCCAAGGGTGAGGGCTGTGATCCTTTATGCGCAGGCAAATTCCTGCCCTTGCGCGCCGTAACGCCGCAGGGCAAAATGGGGCGAAGACTTTCAAATCTATGCTTATTCATCCCACGCGCGCCTTTCAACTTTGCTCAAACGCTGCGGTTTATCCTGAGCCCTCCCGCTTTGCTCAACGGGCGGCAGTTCGCCCCCTTGCTGGATTACTTTGTCGACGGCGAATACCGCCGCGTGACTGGAACTCGGCGAGCAACTGATTCTCTATGGGGTGCGCGAGGAAGGCCCTCCGGCCAACCCCGCGCTGCGCGCCCGGATTCTGGCGGGACCGGACAATGACCGCGCGCGGCGGGCCGTCGCCGCGGAAGTCGCGCGTCAATTCTCCACCGACCTTGACCTTCAGCCCTTCTATGCGCTGGCGGAGGCGGACCCGGTGCTTCGCCAACTCATCGTCCACTTCCGCGGCATGCGGGTTCCGCAAGCCCCTCGGGTTTTTGAGATTCTCATTTCCGCCATCATCGAGCAACAGGTGAACCTGTCTTTCGCGCACAAAGTGAAGAAGGCGCTGATTGACACGTACGGGCGCGGGGTGGATTTCGAAGGCCGCCGGTACAGCGCGTTTCCCGAGCCCGCCGCGCTGGCCATCACCACCCCGCGAGAATTGCTGCCCCTTCAGGTTTCCGGCCCCAAGGCCCGCTACATCATCACCATTTCGCGCCTCGCGCTCGACGGCACGCTCGACCTGGAAAACCTGCGGCAGCTTGAGCCGGCGTTGGCCCACGAAAAACTCCTGGAGCTGAAAGGCGTGGGGCACTGGACGGCGCAGTACGTGGGCCTGCGCGCGCTTAGGCATGTGGACTGCCTGCCCGCCGCGGACGTGGGCTTGCAGAAAGTCATCCAGTATTTTTACGGATTGCGCAAGCGGCCAACCCCCGAACGCGTGCAAAAAATGGCTCGGGCATGGCAAGGCTGGCGAAGCTACGCCACCTTTTATCTATGGCTCACCTACTGGGAAAATGCCGAATGGAAGAGCCAGGTCCGGGAGGAAATCCGGGCTAACCGCGCAGTTGCGTCGCGAGCATGAACCACAAGGCGAGGCCCTTCTCACTCCGGAACCAATGCTTCGAGATCGTCATCACTTGCTTGCGGGAGTCCATCATCGCGAGGCGCGTGTGGAAAGTATAAGGCATCGCCGCGCAAATGCCACCTCAAGAGGGTAGTGGGTCAATTTGATGTTGTAGCGGCGAGTTTACCTCGCCAAATGACGGCGTGAAGCCGCCTCTACATCAAATTGACCCACTACCGGCAGAAGGGGAGGAACACCATGGCCAAGACCGATATGACCCACCCCGTTATCACCCAGGCAGAGCATGTGTTGAGGCGAGTTTATCTGCCGCGCATGGTAAGCTGCCTCGAGCAACTTTCCCCGGAACAGATTTGGTGGCGGCCCAATGAGGCGTCCAACAGCGTGGGAAACCTGGTGCTTCATCTCGCGGGGAATGTGCGTCAGTGGATTATTTCCGGCTTGGGCGGCGCACCGGATGTTCGCCAGCGTGACCTGGAATTTAGCGCGCGCGGTCCCCTGTCCCGGCGGGTATTGGTCGGCCGCCTCCGTAAGACCGTCGCGGAAGCGTGCCGCGTGCTGGGAAAGCTTTCGGACGAAGATTTGACGCGGGTTCACACCATCCAGAAGTATCCAGTGACGGGAATGGAGGCCGCCTTCCACGTCGCCGAACACTTTTCCCATCATGCCGGGCAAATCATTCTGCTGACCAAGATGCTCACGGGAAGCGACCTGAAATTTACCCAACTTCCGGGCGAGAAAAAGCAAACATCGCGAAATCTGCCGGCGTGGTAGTGGTGCGGGAGGCGCTACGGGATCACGTGCACCTGCTTGGCTTGCATCACCAGAGTGCCGGCGGGGATGGCGACTCCGTTGATGGTGGTCGCCTGGGACTCGTAGTAGGGCATGCCCTTGACCAGCAGGGTGTTGACGGGCGTGATGCCACCGAGTCCCGTCACATTTACAAAAGCCGTCTGGTTGTTGGTGACGACGTAGATGGGGACCCCGTTGCAACAGCGTGCAACAGGGATTGAGAACGAAGACGCCGGTTTCATCGTCCGACCCGATCTGCAACATCGAATTCATGGTCCCCTGCATGGACTGTAATCTCAGGAAGATCGCCGTGGGTTCGACGTTATAGGGCAAGGGCGCGGTTCCCGCCGAAGTCGCGGGGGGTTTAGTGTAGGCTCCGTGTACGACAAGCTCCTGCCCCACGGCCAGATTCTGCGGCCCGAAGGAAAGGTTGGCAAAGTTCGGTCCCATAACCGAGGCTTGATAGGTAGGATTGGCAGTGAGGTCAACTTGGTACATCGCGTCCATGAGCAGCGTGGAGGTATCATCGGGTTCCGCGTCACGCACCCATTTAGTGAGTTGGGTGGGATTCCCCGCCGCATCCGTCTTGAATAGAAACAATCGGACCAATCAGAGCCGTGCTGGGTGTCACCCCCGATACATTAGGGAAAGGGTCTTCCACCGCCTGAACTTCCACCGTCTTGGCGGCAAGGTTCCCCTGGCCATCCAGGATAACGTCAACTTCCACATAACTATCCGGGAGGAGGTGGGCGAGGTTCGCAAAACCGATTTCGTTGGTGGCGGCGGTTAGATTTATCGGCACTGCCGGGGCGTTTGCCGTTGACGGCGAGAGGATTTGCATCTGGAAGCTTCCCGTATAGGTGGGATTGGATGTGGTGTTGGTGTTGGAGATACTCCTTACAAAACCCCACAGGTCGTCAATTTCGCCAAATCCGTTGGGATTGACGGCTCCCGTCGGGCTCGTAGCTAACAACTGCGTGAAGTTGACCACCGGGGTGATCTGCCCGGTAAGGTTTCCCGAAGAATTCGTCGCGAGCATGCTCAGGACGTCAAAATCCAGAACCATGACGTTGGCTTGCCCGGACGTGATGACCAGGGGAGGATTGATCGTAATGATGGGCTTGGAGTTGGTGAGAGTCGCGGTAAGGGTGTGTACGGGCGGGTTCAGCGTGGGATCATAAGCTGTCAACTGCGCCAGCTCAAAACTAAGATTCGCCTGATTGTAGCTCCCCGCCCGAACGGGAGACTCATACAGGATAGTGCTGAAATCGCGAAGTTGTTCCAGGTTCAGCTTGATTTCCGGTGCGAAGGAGGCCGTGGTGATGATGAACCCCGCGGGGGCCCCGCCCTGTACCGGAGTAAAAGTCAAGTCCTCAACGACGACATTGGCGGATATCGCATTGCAAATCGGCACGTCATGCACGATGGCGATCAAGGTCCCATTACCTGGGTTGGGAGATTTAGGTGTCGAGGTGGAGCAGCTTGCTAAAGATCCGGCGACCAATGCCAATCCAATAATTTTCGCCAGCCTACTTTGGGGCGTCCGTCTCAAGAGTCTCCTTCAGTTTACGTCTGGGAATGGCACTCGGCCGCGGCAACCCGGGGATCCCGGGCTTTTACCCCGGCGGTTATCAACGCAGACCCGCGCCTCTTCCTCAGATGATGTTAGCCCGCCATGGGGTTTTCCGCATGCTGGAGCTGAAAAGGCGGGATTCCGATAAATACAGTGAATTCACCGCAGAAGGCAAGAGGTATTCCACTGGCAAGCCACTCTCTGCACCCGTGACCGGGCGTTTGACCGCCCCTCCCTGGCCTTTCCCCCTATTTCTGCTCTGCTTTACGCCGGCGGATAAACGTCGGCACTTCCAGATCGTCCTCCTGAATCTCAATGGGAGTTTGCGCTTCCACCGGCAGTTTCTCTTTCCTGGCCATCATATTCTTTACGCTCTGTTGCGCGGTGCGCAGCGCCGGGGAAATTGATGACAAGGGCTTGATACCCATCTTTTCGGATTTAATGCCGGTTGCAATCACGGTTACTTTGACGGCGTCTCCCATCGACTCATCGTGGACGGCGCCAAAGATAATATTAGCATTGTCCGCGGCGGCCTTTTGCACGATGGTGGAAGCCTCATGCACCTCATATAGTGTAAGCTTGTTCGAGCCGGTAATGTTCAGCAATATGCCGTGGGCGCCGTTGATGCTCGCATCTTCGAGCAAGGGGCTGGCCATGGCGCGGTTCGTCGCCTCCACGGCGCGATTTTCCCCGCTGGCCACCGCGGTTCCCATCACGGCATAGCCCATGCCTTCCATAATCGTCTTTATGTCCGCAAAGTCACGATTGATAATCCCGGTGATGGTAATAATGTCGGATATTCCCTGCACGCCCTGTCGCAGGATATCGTCGGCAATGCGAAACGCCTCGAAAAAGCTTGTCCCCTTATCGACGAATTGCATCAGCCGCTCATTGGGAATACAGATGACGGTATCCACGCCCTGGCTCAGCTCCGCCAAACCCTGCTCCGCCTGCAACATACGGCGTTTGCCTTCGAAAGCGAAGGGCTTGGTAACCACCGCCACGGTCAGGGCGCCCAACTCGCGCGCCAAGCTGGCGACGATGGGAGCACCCCCCGTCCCCGTTCCCCCGCCCAAGCCGGTGGTGACAAACACCATGTCCGCGCCTTCCAGGGCTTCGATGATCTTTTCCGTGTCCTCCAGAGCCGCCCGTCGCCCGATTTCCGGATTGCCGCCCGAGCCCAATCCCTTGGTCAACTTCGTGCCCAGTTGAATCTTCCATGGGGCATTGGAAGTCTGGAGCGCCTGCGCGTCGGTATTGGCCACCAGAAAATCCACCCCTTTAACGTCGGCGGCAATCATGCGGTTGATGGCATTGCCCCCGCCTCCCCCCACGCCGATCACCTTAATCTTGGCGCCGGCGCGCAGTTCATCCGAAAAATCCACCCGGAGGTCAACCAAACCGTTATCGCTCATGATGGCTCCTTCCTCAATTGGATCATTTGCTCCTCGGGTCATCGGGCCATTGAACCACAAGTTTTTCAATGGCCCGATGACCCGATGAACCGATGACTCAATTCTTACCCCGCATGCTGTTCCAGAGCTTTCCCCAGAGCCCCGTGGACTCCTTGGCGTCGCGCATCAAGCGTTGGCGGTATCCGTGAATCGCCAAGCCTACCACGGTCGCGAACGCCGGGTCAGGGAGCGTGTCTCCCATCGCCTCCAAGCCCGTGGGAATGCCAATCCGCACCGGCATACTCAAAGCCGGTTCCGCCAGTGCCGCCAAACCGCCGAGCTTGGCTCCCCCACCGGTCAAGACCACTCCGGCACCCAACTGCTTCTCGCAACCCGAGCGGCCAATTTCCGCCCGAATCAAATCCAGCAGTTCCAACGCGCGCGGCTCAATGATCTCACTCAGCATGGCGTAACTCACCACGCGGGAAGGCCTATCGCCCACGCTGGGAACCTCCACCAAGGTGTCGGCGGGCTTGGAGGGGTCGCGCTCGCCCCAGGCCTTCTTCATCTTTTCCGCTTCCGGGATGGGCGTGCGCAACCCCACGGCAATATCATTGGTGAAGTGTTCCCCGCCCACGGGAATGACGGCGGTGTGGCGCACGACGCCCGCATGATAGACAACCAGATCCGTGGTTCCACCCCCGATATCCACCAACGCCACGCCCAACTCACGATCATCGGCGGTGAGGCATGCTGCACCGGAGGCGAGCGGCTCAAAAACCGTGTTCTGCACCTGCACCCCGGCGCGGTTTACCGCCGTCACCACATTCTGATGAGCGGAAATGGACCCCGTCACCAGGTGTACATTCACTTCCAGGCGTGCCCCCACCATCCCCACCGGGTCCCGGATGCCGTCCTGGGCATCCAGCAGGAATTTCTGCGGAAGCACTTCCAGAAGTCGGCAATCCTCCGGCAGAGTAATGCCTTGGGCCGTCTGAATAACTCGCCGCTTGTCGTCCTGTTCCACTTCGCGGGTGGCGGCAGGGGACTTCCCCAGTGTGATAGCTCCCTGGGAATTCACTCCTTTGATGTGCGCGCCAGCCACGCCGACGTAAGCAGAATCAATGGACACTTCCGCGGCAGCCTCCGCCGCCTCGATGGCTTTTTTCACCGCCAGCGCCGTCAGGTCGAGATTGACGATCATCCCCTTGCGCCAGCCCTTGGATTCCGCCACCCCCAGGCCCGCCACTTCCAGCTTCCCTTCCGCGTTCGGCCGGCACACCAGGGCACTGGTTTTAACGCTTCCCAGGTCGAGCCCAACGATAAAGTTGTTCTTCCGCGCCATAGTCAGTTTTCAGCTATAAGCTTTCAGCTTTCAGCTATCGGCCATCAGGAATTCGGCATTGCCTGAACTGATAGCTGATAACGTAGCGCCGCCCTTTAGGGCGGCATCTGCCGGGCTAAAGCCCGGCGCTACTAGTCCTTTCGGTCGCCGCTGGCCGCAACTGCCGGCTCCGCCGGCGGCGCCGGCGTTGGTGGGTCCACGACGATCTGATTGTGGTAACGCAGATCAATCGAATCCAGTTTAACATTCGATTTCTGAATCTCCGGGTAGAGGGCCAGGAAGTTCCGGAATCGTGGGAGAAATTCCTTCTGCCCGAAATGCACTTGCAAAGTTTGCTGCCCATTAATCAGCAGGGCTTTGAGGTCCTCGGCGTCCCTCAGGTAAACTTCCGAAATCATCCACCCGGCGCGGGGAGCCTCCACCCCCAATTGCCGCATGAACTCCAGGTAAAGAGCCAAACGCGCGCGGCGCTCGTCGATGCTGGCAAAATTTTCCAGCCCATAGAGCACGGGGAAATCAAAAGCCCCATGGTCAGGCTTCTCCAGCACCATTCCGTCATCATCCACCAGGCTCACACGGCCGTTAACATTGGCGTAGGCCACAGGAGTCCGTTCGGTGAGGTGGACCGCCAGCCCGTGGGGCAAGATTCGGGTCACCGCCGCCGACCGCACCCAGGGCAAAGTTTCCACCCCTCTTCGCCTGACCTCCAGGGACATGTGGAAAACGTTCGTCCCCGATTTGAGCTTCCCCGTTAACGGCAACCCCAGCGCCCCCAACACTTCCTCGCGCGCAACAAAGTGGTTTCCCGTCACCACGATGTCTTCCGGTGAGGTCAGCACGAAAACGGGAGAGGTCAGCGCAAACGTCCCGAGACCATAGCCCGCGAAACCAACGGGCAGGAGCACGGCAATCACAAACAGCGCCCCGCGCACTCGCCCCGACATCCGGCTGCGCCGCAAGGGAACCGATTTCTGCCGCCGCAGGTATGGAGACTCCTCTTGCGAGTCCAACTCGTCCGGCATGGGTAGAGCGTCCTGTTCCACCATTTCCATTGTAATTCACCAGTCGGGGGTCGGGGCACGGGATCCGGCACCCGGGACACGGACTTGACGTTTTGATCTTCGAGCTTCGCGACCAGGGACTCGGCGTTATGGGCTCCAAGCCTTAATTCCGGATTCCACCGCAACCCCTCGATTCAAATTCCGGCTTATTGCCCCTGCGTTCCGATTAACTGCTTCCGGATTCAGGGTCGTTGCTGCCAGGCTTCAGATTCTTGATCGCGGATCCCGATTCCCCTCCCTCTCGAATCTCCTCCAAATGCTTTAGAAACTCCTCCCGCCCGCGTGCCCTCTCCGCCGCCTGCCGCGTCTTTTCGGTTACGTACCGCCGTCCTTTGAGATCCGAGTCTTGCAGTGAGCGCGCCCAAGCGCCCAGTTGTTTCGAAATGCTGTCCGTCCGTTCTCGCAGATTCCGCATTTCGGATTCCAGATTCCGGAACGGCTCCATCCCTGCCAGCAGGTATAGCATGGACCGCACTTCTCCCGCTGATCCTCGAGCAATGTACAGAAACGTCAGCAGTTCCTGATTCGTGCCTCTCTCAAACCCTTCCGCAATGTTATTGGATACGGAGACCGCAGCGCGTTCGATTTGGTCGCGCAGGCTGTAGCGGCTCTTAAAAGCAGGATTCTCGGTAAGGGCATACACGCGCTGTCCTAACTCAATTGCCGCCCGCCACACCGGAAGATCCTCGAATTTGTCGTACTTCATTTTCCTCTTGCTCTCTGCTTTTTCCTGTTGCTCTCTTCTTTCTTGTTGCTCTCCGCTTCTTCTTGCTCACCGCTTCTTCTTGTTGCTCACCGCTTCTTCTTGTTGCTCTCTTCTTTCGAAACCCGATTATCGCAATTCGAGCATGCAATTCGATCGTCCGGGTGTGGAATCCGGATTGAGACTTCCGGGAATTCGATATCAGATTTTCCGGAATTCGGAATCAGATTTTTCGGAATTCGGAATCCGAAATTCGGAATGCCGTTTCCGGTCCACCGTCCCCCAAAAATCCTGACCCCCTCGCCCGGTCCCTAATCCCGAGTCCCAAATCCCGAATCCCGTGTCACGCGCCCCGTGTCCCATGTCCCGTGTCCCGGTTCTTCAGCTTTTTCCCCAGCGCCTCGCCGATCTTCCAAACGCTTCCGGCGCCAATGGTGATGATCAGGTCGCCCGGCCGCGCGTCGCGCCAGAGTTCCTCCAACAACTGCTCCTCGGATGGCGCATAGCGCGCGTTGTTCAACCCCAGTTCGTGCATGCGGCCCACCAGCAGTCCCGAACTCACCCCGGGGATCGGCGGTTCGCTGGCGGCATAGATATCCAGCACGTAAACGCGGTCGCAACCCGCGAAGCAGCCGGCAAATTCATCCAGCAGGAACTTGGTGCGCGTATAACGGTGCGGTTGGAAAATGGCGATGACGCGCTTGGCCCCGCGCAGGCGTGCGGCGTCGAGGGTGGCGCGGATTTCCGTGGGGTGGTGGCCGTAGTCGTCCACAATGGTGATGCCATCCACCTCCGCCTTGATCTGAAAACGCCGGTCCGCGCCGCGAAAGCGCTCCAGCCCTTGGCGAATCTGCTCGGCGGTAAGATCCAGCTCCAATCCCACCGCGACCGCCGCCAGGGCATTCTGCACGTTGTGCCGGCCGGGAACATGGATGGAAAACGGTCCGAGCACCTTTCCTTTCACCACCGCGTCAAACACCGAGCCGGTGGGCGTGAGCTCGCGAATCCTCCCTTGAACGTCGGCGCCCTCATCATGATCCCGTAAGTCACCACTCGACGGCGCAGTTTGGGAATCAGAGTTTGCATCAGCGCGCGCCAGGGCGGGTCGAAACAGGCCACCACGGCCCCGTAAAAAGGGACTTTGTTCATGAAGGAAACGAACGCCGCGGCAATATCTTCGAGGTCGCGGTAGTGGTCCAGGTGTTCGCGGTCGATGTTGGTGACCACGGCAATCGTAGGCAGCAGGTAGAGGAACGAACGGTCGCTCTCATCCGCCTCCACCACCATCAAATCGCTTTTGCCCAGCCGGGCGCTGGAGCCAAAAACGTCGAGTCGCCCGCCAATCACCGCCGTGGGGTCGAGTTTCGCCTCCGCCGTCATCACCGCGATCATGGAGGTGACCGAGGTCTTGCCGTGGGCGCCCGCCACCGCCACGTTGAACTTCATGCGCATCAATTCCGCCAGCATTTCCGCGCGCGGAATGACGGGAATCTGCCGCCGCTGCGCTTCCTGAATTTCCGGATTGTCCGCGCGCACGGCGGACGACACCACCACCACCTGCGCCTCGCTGGCATTGCTGGCGGCATGGCCCTCAAACACCCGCGCCCCCAGGCTCGCCAGGCGCTCCGTTACCGGCGTCGCTTTCTGATCGGAACCCGAAACCTGGAAGCCCAGATTCAGCAACACCTCGGCGATGCCGCTCATCCCGATGCCGCCGATGCCCACGAAATGGATTTTGCGAATTTTGCCGAGCATATGTCAGTGGTCCGTTGTACGTGGTCCGTAGTCCGTCGTCAAAACAGCGAAAATCGAAATTCGGGTCGTAGGGGCAACCCTCGTGGTTGCCCAAGGGCGGCCACGAGGGCCGCCCCTATGTCAAACTGCGGGCGCAGCCCGCTTGGTGGAGTGCGGTACGGGCACGCCATGGCGTGCCCCTACGATTTCCTCACAAACCCTTCCACCAAATCCGCGATCCGCGCCGCCGCGTCGGGCCGTGCCAAACTGCGCGCGCATATTTCCATCTGTTCGAGCGTCGCGGGGCTCGCCATCAACTCGCGGATTTCTCCTGCCAGCCGCTCCGGGGTCAATTCCGACTTGCACGATGACGCGCGCCGCCCCCGCCCGTTCCATGGCGCGAGCATTCTCCAACTGGTGCTGATCCGTAGCGCCCGGGAAAGGGATCAGTATTGCTGCTCGGCCGGCAGCGGCCAGTTCGGCCACCGCATTGGCGCCCGCGCGAGAAATCACCAAATCCGCCTGCGCCAGCGCCCCGGGCATGTCATCGATAAAGGCGTGAACCTCAGCTGGCAAGCCTCGTTCCTGATAGGTCTTCCGAACTTCATTATAGTCGTGTTCGCCGGTTTGGTGGATGATTCTAATCCCGCCGGGGCCTTGTGCAAGCAGCGGTGAACATTCTACCACCGCATGGTTGATCGCTCGCGAACCTTGACTGCCACCCACTACGAGAATCGTAAAGGGGGGAAGTGACACAGCCACTCCTGGCTGTGACCCATGTCCCACAGGCAGGAGTGCCTGTGCCACAGGCGGCGCGTGGCGGCGCGGTGGAATCTCGAAAAAAGCCCGGCGCACGGGATGCCCCGTCACGTGCGCCTTCTTTCCATAGAGGTGCGCCGTTTCTGGAAATCCCACCGCCGCGGCGCGTACCAACGGCGCCAGAAGGCGGTTGGTGAAACCCGGCCGCGCGTTGGGCTCGATCAAAATCGTGGGAATGTCGACCAGCGCCGCTTCCAGCATCACCGGCCCCGCCAGGTAGCCGCCCACGCCCACCACCACCTGAGGTTGAAACTCCCGCAAAATCCCCGCCACCTCTATCGCGGTGCGCGGCAAAACCAGGAGATTGCGCAACCACCGAATGCCGCCGATGCCCTTCAAGCCCGCCGCGTCAACGGCGCGAAGCCGGAAGCCCGCCGCCGGGATCAATTTCGCTTCCAGCGGCCGGTGCGTGCCCAGGAATTCGATCTCGTAGCAGTGATTCGCACGCTCCCCGCGCGCGCGCAATTCCTCGGCCACGGCCAAGGCAGGAAAAATGTGCCCGCCCGTTCCGCCCGCGACCATCAGAATGCGCGCCGGCGGGTCCGAAGTCCGAAGTCCGAAGTCCGAAGCTCCACTCACGCTTTCCTTGTGATCCTTTGCGCCTTTGCGTCTTTGCGTGAAATTGTTTTGCCTTTCAAAAAAACATTCTCACGCCAAGACGCCAAGACGCAAAGGGCGCAAAGAGCTTCTCTTCATGTGCCACGACGGAAGCTCTATCTCGGTAGTCATTTTTCATCTGGGCTTTCCTTTGCGGCCTTTGCGCCTTTGCGTCTTTACGTGAAACTGTTTTGCTATGCACTTTCCACTATCCACTGTTCACTGTCTTTCTCAACTTGCTTGCTGCGAAATATTCAACAAGATTCCGACCGCCACCAGGTTCACCAGCAGCGACGATCCTCCATAGCTCACGAACGGCAGGGGAATGCCCTTGGTGGGGAGCAATCCCAGCACCACGCTCATATTCACCAGCGCCTGGCCAACGATCATCACCGTCAACCCGATCGCCAGCAGTCGCCCAAAGTCATCCTTGCAGCCCGCGCTCGCCCGCAGCCCGCGAACCAGGATGACGGCGAAGACGGCCACCATCGCGAGGGTACCGATCAAACCCAATTCTTCTCCCACCACGGCGAAAATAAAATCCGTCTGGGGCTCAGGCAGGAAAAAGAGCTTTTGCTTGCCTTCCATCAGTCCCACTCCGGTTATGCCGCCGGTTCCCACCGCAATGTAGGACTGGAGAATCTGGAATCCCTTGCCCAAGGGGTCGGCGTAGGGGTTCAAAAACGCCAGAATGCGGTTGTGACGATAAGTGGAGTGGAAAATCAGCCAGTACAGGGGGAGCAGCGCGCAAAGTCCCGCCAGCGCAAAATAGCGAAGGTTCAGCCCCGCGGAGAAGAGCATGGCCGCCAGAATCAAGCCCAAGGCCAGGGTGGTGCCCAAATCAGGCTCCCGCAAGACCAACACTCCCATGATGCCGGCAACCAGAATGATCGGAGCCAGGGTGTGCTTCCAATCGTTCACCTCGCCTTTGCGCAGGTCCAGGAAAAATGCCAGGAAGACCGTCAGAATGATCTTTGGCGAGCTCCGAGGGCTGAAAGCTTGCAATCCCCAGGTGAAACCATCGGTGCGTATTGTGGCTGCGGTCAACGAACAGGACGACGACGAGGAGGATAATCTCGAGCGCCAGCGCGGGAAAAACCACCAGGGGACTTGCCAGGCGCCGGTAGTCCACGTGCATCAAGATCGCTACCGCGATCAGGCCCACGGCCGCCCATGCCAATTGCCGGAGCAAGAAGTAATTCCCGTTATTGTACCGATCCGCCGCCATGACCGCCGAGGCGCTGAAGACCATCAGGGCGCCAAACAGCACCAAGCCCACCACGGCGCCGAACAGGATCTTGTCGGATTGGAGTTGTCGAGCCATAAAAACATTAGTGACAAGTGACGAGTGACAAGTGACGAGCAAGCCACAAAAACTCAGTGACGAGTGACGAGTGGCGAGCAGGCTTCTCGGAAGTGGGCGGCAGGTAGCAGGGGCGAATGGGAACGTCCTCATACCACATGCTAACTACCACTTGCTCGCCTTTCCTCTCCCTGTCTGCCCACCTGCCCATCTGCTTGCCTTTCTTGCTCGTCACTCGTCACTCGTCACTCTTCACTCTTCCGTCTTCACTTGTCACTGCCTTTAAACAGCCTCGGCTGCTGGGGAGAGAGCTAGGCGCACGGATCCAGCGCCGTTGACCTCGGGCTTCGAATCTCGGGGTTCGGAGTGCCGTTCGACTTCGGACTTCGGACTCCGGACCCCGGACTGCTTACTTTGGACTTCGGACTCCGGACTCCGGACCTCGGACTTTCCCTCCCCCATGCGCGCCTCGAAGGGCAACACTTCATCGTCGAGGGCCTCCGCCATGCTCGCCGAAATGGAGACTGCGGGTTCGTCCTCGGGCACTGCCTGCGACTCCAATTCCGGCATTTCTACAGCGTCCACCTCATAGACATAAGTCAACTCAACATGGCGCGGAGTATCTGTAGGGCCGGGGCTCGCCCGGCCAAGGCCGACGCGAGCGTCGGCCCTACATTGGGTCCGGGCACGAAACCGACGACGGGGGCAGGCGCGGAAGGGGGCGGCGAGGCACCATTATCCTTCCCGGATATGTCGGAGACCCCCGTCAACCTTTCGGATGGGGCTTCCGACCGCGGGGGCTTAGGCTCCTTCACCACGGTGGCAACTTCCGCCGGATTTGGCGCCGGCGGCTCCGGCTCTTCCGCGTGACTCCTGGATTCTGGCTCCTGACTCCTGACCCCTGACTCCTGACTGACTAGTGCAACGGGTCTATTGCGAACCACCCTTCCTACCGCCACATCCTTCTCCAGCAGTCTTACCAGCTCTTTGAACACCCGGCCGCGCTCTTCGTAATCCTTGAACTGATCGAAACTCGAACAGGCCGGTGCCAGCAGCACGGTATCGCCCGGGCGCGACCGGGCAAAGGCCTCGTACACGGCGGTCGCGAGATCTCCCGCCTGGACCAGTTCCGCCTGAGCCCGCGAGTTGTTCGGCAATCACCGGGGCGGCGGCGCCAATCAGCAAAACCTCGCGCACGCGGTCCTTGATGAGCGGCAGGAGCGGCGTGTAGGGCGCGCCTTTGTCCTTGCCACCCATAATCAGGTGGACGCCGCGCTCAAAGGCTTCGAGTGATTTCACCGTGGCGTCGACGCTGGTGGCCTTGGAGTTGTTATAGAAGTCCACTCCCTGAATTTCCCGGACAAACTCCAGGCGATGCTCGACCGCCTGAAACGCCCGCACGGCCTTGCGAATGGCGGCAAAATCCGCGCCCAGCAAGCACGCCGCGGTGGTGGCCGCCAGCACGTCTTCCAGGTTGAAATCGCCCCGCAGGGTCACGTCGCGCGTTTCAAACAGCACGCGTTCCAGGTGCCGCACGCGATAGTAGATTTTGCCCCCGGAAACGAAGACCCCGCTCGGCGAGTTCGCGGCGGCGGCTGAAAAACACGGCGCGGCTCGGGACCTCGCCCGCAGCCCGGCTACCCAGGGATCGTCGGCGTTCAGGACGGCATAATCCTGCTCACGCTGGTTACGAAAAATCTGCCGCTTGGCCTGCGCATAGGCTTCCAGATTCGGGTGCCGGTCCAGGTGGTTGGGCGAAAGGTTGAGCATCACCGCCACGTGCGGCCGGAATTCGTGAATGCCTTCCAATTGAAAGCTGCTCAACTCGGTGACAAACTTCGTGCCGGGCTGGGCGTGGTCCACCGCCGAACTCAGGGCATTGCCAATGTTGCCGCCCACGAAGGTGGGGAACCCGGAGGCCTTGAGCATGTCGCCGAGCAGCGAGGTGGTGGTGGTCTTGCCGTTCGATCCGGTAACCCCCACGAGCGTTCCTTCCAGAAACCAGGAGGCGGCCTCGACTTCCGGGTAAACGGGAATCATCCGCTCGCGCGCCGCTTGAAGCTGCGGCAGGTCCCAGGGCACGCCCGGACTGATCACGATGATTTCGTGCCGGAGAAACGTCTCCACGCGCTGCGACCCGAGTTCCAACCCGACTTTTTCCTTGAGGAGCTCGCGGCAGGATCTCGCGAAATTCCGCGGGAGGCTTGCGATCGGTCACCGTCACCACCGCGCCGCGCCGCGCCAGGGCGCGAGCCACCGCCAGCCCGCTCCGGGCCAAGCCGACCACCAGCACGCGTTTGCCTTGAACGTCCATGTTTGAATCCAGTGAGTTAGAAGTTAGAAGTTAGGAGCTAGAATCGGAGCCAAATCCGTAAGTCCTGCTGCCTGACACCCCCGACAGCCATTTCGGGCGTGTATACTAGTTGACATGCACACAATTCTAGCTTCTAGCTTCTAACTCCTCTTCCAACTTACCGCAACTTCAACGTCGTCAATGCAAAAAGCGCGAAAATCAGCGCGGCGATCCAGAAGCGCGCGATGATTTTCGATTCCTTCCAGCCCGACAGCTCAAAGTGATGATGCAGCGGCGCCATGCGAAAGATGCGCTTGCCGCGCAATTTAAACGAGGCGACCTGGAGGATGACGGAAAGGGCCTCCACCACAAAAATCCCCCCGATAAAGGGCAGCAGCAATTCCTGTTTGATCAGCACCGCGACGGTGCCCAGCGCTCCCCCCAGCGCCAAGCGAGCCCACGTCGCCCATAAAGATTTCCGCCGGGTAGGCGTTGTACCAAAGGAAACCCAGGCTGGAACCCACCATCGAGCCGCAGAAAATGGTCAGTTCCCCGACGCGCGGCAGATGCTCCAGGTCGAGATACTCGGAAAACACCGCGTGTCCAGCCACGTAGGTCAGCACGGTCAAGGCGGACGCGGAAATCAGCAGGCACCCAATCGCCAAGCCGTCCAGTCCGTCCGTCAGATTGACGGCATTGGAGGAACCCACCAGAACCAGAATAACAAAGAGCAAAAAGGGAAGAAACGCCAACGGGTACGTCCAAATGTTCCCGAGAAAGCGCGAAATCAGAAAGGTCGGGTGGAGACGCTTGAAGAAGGGGAAGGTCAGAGTGGTGGAGTATTGCCCGCGCGCGGACAAGAAAACCAGAATGACGCCGAAGACAAAACTCACCAGAATCTGAAGCAAGAACTTTCCCCGCCCCGTCAGCCCCTTGTTCTGCTGGCGCCGGACTTTCTGGTAATCGTCCCAAAAACCGATGACCCCGAAAGCCATCGTCGTACCCAGGGTGAGCCACACAAAGATGTTGCTGAGGTCCGACCAAAGCAGCGTGGGAACAACAATGCAGAGAAGGATCAGCACGCCGCCCATGGTGGGTGTTCCCGCCTTGGCTTGGTGCGCTTTCGGCCCGTCTTCACGGATGTATTGGCCAATCTGGAATTCCTTGAGCTTCCGGATCAACCACGGGCCCATAACCAAGGAAAGGAACAACGCGGTCATGCTGGCGTATGCGGTGCGAAAGGTAATGTAGTGAAACAGGTTGAAGACGTGGAAGTCTTGGTGGAGTTTGAGATAGAGGTAGTAGAACATAAGAATTCAGGAGCTAGGAGTTGGAAGCTAGGAGTTAGAATAAACCTGCATACACGCCGTCTTCTTGCTTCTAACTTCTAGCTTCCAGATTCCGCTTTTCCAGCATTTCAATTACCGTCTCCAAATGAACCCCGCGTGAGCCCTTCACCAAGATAACGTCTCCGGGCGCGATCAAGGCCTGGCAGAACTCGCCCGCCGATTTGGCGTCGGGGAAAAATCGCCCGTGCGAAGGAGGAATCCCCCCTTCGACGGCCCCCTCCACGAAAAACTGTGCGTCGCCTTGTACGGCAATCACCCACGCCACGCCGCTTTGCGCGCACTTGCGGCCCACGCCCCGGTGCAACTCCGGCGACGTGGGCCCCAACTCCAACATCTCACCCGCCACCACGATGCGGCGGCGCGCTCCCGGCCAGGCGGCAAGCGTCTCCAGCATGCGCTCCATGGCCAGGGGATTCGAGTTGTAGCAATCGTTGATGACCGTAACCTCACCCGGGAGTGTAAGAATTTCACTCCGCTGGTGTAAATTTTGAAATTCCGCCAGCGCCTGCCGATCTCCTCCGGGGGAATGGCGAAAGCGCTTGATGCCGCGATGGCGGCCAGGGCATTCTGGACATTGTGTCTGCCCGGCAAAGGCAAGGTAAATTCGGACCTCCAGTTCGGGGGCAGTCACGTGAAATGCGCTCCCGATGCCCGCTCTCGGCCTAACGTCGGTGGCGCGGAAGGCCGCTTTCGGCAAAAACCCGAAAGTCAAAACGCGCCCGGGAAAACCCTCGGCAAACTTTCGCACGCGCTCATCGTCTTCGTTCAGAACGGCGACAGCACCCGGGCCGACGGTCGCGAGATAATCGATCAACTCGCGTTTGGCCAGCGCGATCGCATCGACAGAATCGAAGAACTGCAAGTGCGCGGGGGCGACGTTGGTGACCACGCCGACTTCCGGCTCCGCCAGCCGCGCCAAGCGCGCAATTTCGCCGGCGGCGGACATCGCCAATTCCATCACCGCCACTTCGTGCTCAGGTTCCAGCCCCAGCAGCGCCAAGGGCAGTCCAAAGTCGTTGTTCAAGTTCCCCGGAGAACGCAGCACGCGAAAACGCCGGCTGAGGATGGCCGCGATCATTTCCTTCGTGGTGCTCTTCCCGGTGCTGCCCGTGACCGCCACCAGCCGCTTGCCCCATTGGCGGCGAACTTCGCGGGCAAGCGTCTGTAGTGCGCTCGCGCGTGTCCGCAACCGCAAGCAGTGCGGGCCGCCATTCCCCCGGAGCGCTGGCGTAAAAGGCCTCCTCCACCACCGCGCCGGCGGCGCCGCGGTCCAGCGCCTGTCCCACAAACTGGTGCCCGTCAAACCGCGGTCCACGGATGGCGAAGAAAAGCTGGCCGGGCGCGAGCGAGCGCGAATCGATGGAGTATCCCTCGACGGGGCGATCCGCCACGCCACAGGACGCTCCCAAATACGCCGCCACCTCCCCCATCGTTAACTTCATGGTCAATTGCCGATTGTCGATTGAAGATTGAACTTAAGGAAGTCTTCAGCCTTCATTTCTCAGTTTTCAGTATAGGCCTTTACTGAAGACTGATGACTTCCAATCGAAAATCGTCAATCGACAATCGTCAATTTCTTTCTATACCCCATCTCCGCCAGAACCTTGCGCGCCACGTCCCGGTCGTCGAAATCAATCTTCCCGTCTTTGAGAATTTGATAGGTCTCGTGACCTTTACCCGCCAGGACCACCACGTCGCCCTCGCGAGCCTCTTCCAGCGCTTTGCGGACCGCCATGCCGCGATCGACTTCCGCGATGTAAGGCTTGCCCGTACGCTGCAACCCCACCAAGGCATCCGCCATAATCAGCAGGGGGTCTTCGCTGCGGGGATTGTCGGAAGTCAGCACCACGAAATCCGCCAGCGTGCCGGCGGCTTCTCCCATGCGCGGGCGCTTCGTCCGGTCGCGTTCGCCGCCGCAACCGAAAAGAACAATCAGGCGATCACGAGTAAGTTCGCGCGCGGTCTTCAGAACGTTTTTCAGCGCGTCATCGGTGTGGGCATAATCCACCACCACCAGGAACGGTTGGCCCTCGTCGATCCGCTCGAAGCGTCCCGGCACCGCCTGAAGCTTGGCGATGCCTTCCTCAATCTTGGTGCTGGCAATCCCCATGGCCACCCCCGTGGCAATTGCGGCAAGAATATTCGCCAGATTGGCGCGCCCCAACAGCGGAGAAACGATTTGCAGCTTTCCCGCCGGGGTCGCGATGACGGCTTCCGTTCCCGTTGGACTGGACGCGACGTGCTTGGGCGTCACTTGGGCGTCGCCGTTCAAGCCATAAGTGAGACGGTTCGGATACGGCAATTCCAGCAACCGCGCGCCCCACGGATCATCGGTGTTGATCACCGCCCAATCCGGAGGCGGAGCGCCCAGCCCCTCAAAAAGGCGGCGCTTGGCCTGGAAGTAGTGCTCAAAATCCTTGTGATAATCCAAATGGTCCTGCGTCAGGTTGGTGAACACGGCGACGGCAAAATGAAATCCCCAGACGCGCTCCTGGGCAAGCGAATGGGATGAAACTTCCATCACCGCCGCCTTGCCCCCCGCTTTCACCAGTTCCGCAAAATAGGACAGCAAATCGAGCGACTCCGGCGTGGTGTTGGTGGCAACCTTGGTTTTGCCGCCCATGCGGTATTCAATCGTGCCGAAAACACCGCTTAAAATCCCTGCCGCGCCAAGAACGCTCTCCACCAGATAGGTCGTGGTGGTCTTGCCGTTGGTGCCGGTGATTCCGATGAGTTGGAGGCGCTTGTCCGGATGGCCGAAGATGATGCGGCCCGCGTCCGCCAAAGCCCGCCGAATGGCCGCCACCTGGATCCAATGCGTGGCCAGTTCGGGTGGCGCGGCACGCTCACTGACCACCGCCACGGCGCCCCGCTCCAGCGCCTGGGGAATGTAAGCGTGGCCGTCGGCCTTCTCACCTTGAATGGCAAAGAAAAGTGTTCCCGGCCCCACTTCACGGGAGTTGTAGGCCAGGGAAGAAACCTCCGCCCTTGCGTCTGCGCCCGCGTGCAGAACCGGCAATTCGCGGAGTAATTCGCCAAGCTTCATTTTTCTCTCGTTTCAAATCACCAAAGATAATAAATTCATCTTCCCTCGCCCCCTTGGGGGAGAGGGGGGACCGCAAGGCGGTGGGTGAGGGGGTCGAACATCTGCCTGGACGTGATGATTCCGGGGGTTTAACGCACAGTTAGCTTCTCATGAAAGCCCCACCACCCTCACGAGCAGTTCGTCATCAACGCAATTTCAGCTGCCGGTATTGCGCTATCAAGAATTGCAGCGTCCTGGAGGGTGACGGTGAATCTTGTCCACGGAAATACGTCACGAATGCTCCACGTTTTTCAACCTGGCGCCCTCCCCTATGGAGTCTTAACTTCAATCGCGGTTCCACTCTCATCCATCCTTCAAGTGAGCCTTGAGCACCACTTATTCAGGTCCGCACGATTGCCACGCTTCTGAACCCCCTCACCCGTCTCGCCCCGGCTGGTGAAAGCGCCGGTTGCGAGCCACCCTCTCCCCCAAGGGGGCGAGGGATGTAAACTCAAAACGCCGCCTCATCGAACTGACTCGACAATCGGCAATCGGCAATTCACCTCGCCATCCTCACCCACACTCGTGTGCCGCAGGGCACTTTCAAACCCGCAACAGGGTTTTGTTCCACCGCCAGGCCGCTCCCCACAACATTGAGGTCGAGACCCAGTTTTTCACACTCCTTGGCCACGCGGCGCACCGCCCATCCGGAAAAATCCGGAACGGTCACCAAGGGGCCATCGCCCAGAACCACCGTGCTGGAAGCAAGGCCCATGTCGGGGGAACGTGGTGGTGCGGGTCCATCCGGCGAAGGCCGGTTGGAAAAAGATGCCGGCTGAACGGGTGATGTGGCAGCTCCGAAGTATTCTCGATCCGAAGGAAGGAATCCCATGAAGTCCTCCGGCTTCTGGTCCGAAGGTTTCATGGGTTTGGGGGTTTCGATCTGAGGCCACTGGGAGGGATTATCCTGAGGAACGTTCAAGTAACTAAGAGTCTGCTCTGCGATGGATCGGAATACCGGAGCTGCCACTTCTGCCCCGTAATAAGCTCCCACCGGAGAATCGATGACCACCAGAATAGTCACCGCCGGATTTGTAGCGGGAGCAAAGCCGATAAACGAACCAATGTGAAGCGAGTGGTTGTATGAACCGTTCGCATCGATCTTCTGCGCGGTGCCGGTCTTGCCGGCAGAAGTGTATCCAGCCAGTTGCGCCGCCTTGCCGGTACCGTGGTCCACCACGGCGGTAAGGATTTTGCGCATCATCTCGGCCGTCTGCGCGCTCAGCACGCGATGGCCCGCCGCGGGCGGCAAGGCATCATGATGCGAACCTAAGAAAACATCGTGAACGATGTGGGGTTCAAAGAGTATTCCACCATTGGCAATGGCGGAATACATCGTGACCATCTGGAGTGGGGTCACCGCGGCTTCCTGCCCAATGGACATCTCGCCGATGGAAATCTTCGACCAGCGGCTGGGCGGCTGCAGCAGACCGCGTTCCTCGCCGGGCAAGTCCACGCCGGTTTTGGAACCGAAGCCGAAGGCACGGATGTAACGATAGAGGCGGTCCTCGCCCAACCGGAGTGCGAGCTTGATGGTGCCCACGTCGCTGGATTCGGCCACCATGTCGGTGAGGGACAAAATGTAGTGCGGCTTGTCGTCGTGAATCGTGTGACCCGCCAACACGATTTTGCCGCCCTGACAATCGATAATTTCCTCCGGTGTGGTCAGCTTCTCTTCCAGCGCGGCGGCAACCGCAATCAACTTGAATGTCGAGCCGGGTTCGTATACCCATCCCACCGCGCGATCCAAGCGCGAAGCGGCGGAGCTGGCGTTGAAATCGTTCGGGTCAAAGGTGGGCTGATTGGCCAAGGCCAGAATCTCGCCCGTGTTGGGATTCTGCACAATCGCCACACCGCCCGCCGCATGCGCCGCTCGCCACTTCCTCCGCCAGGGCTTTTTCCGCGATGTACTGGATTTTCTCGTCGAGCGTCAGCACCACGTTCTTGCCGGGAATTCCCGCCCACTCGGTGCTGTGAAAGGTGCGGCGGCGCGCGTCGGAAGCCAGCAGCACGCGGCCGGGCTTGCCTTTGATCCGCTCGTCCAAGGCGTACTCGATCCCGCCCAGGCCTTTGTCATCCAGGCCGACGTAGCCGATCGCTTGCGCGGCCAAATCCCCTTTGGGGTAAAAGCGCTTGGTCTCGCGCTCAAAATAGACACCCTTCAGATTCAATTCGCGCACGCGCGTGGCTTCTTGCGGCGTGACGCGGCGCTTGACCCAGCAGAAGGAATGCGCCGTCTGGAAGCGGTCGCGAAGTTCGTCCGCATCCACCCCCAGGACCGGCGCCAGCAGGGAAGCCACCATCTGCGGCTCCGTAAGCTCGCTCGGCACGGCGTAAACCGAATCCACTCCCAGGCTCATCGCCAGGGGATTCATCTGCCGGTCATAGATGGCGCCGCGCTGGGGCGCCACCTCAATGGTGCGCTGCTGCTGGCGCTGGGCGCGCGACAGCAACTCCACGTACTGGATGACTTGAAAATAGTAAAGGCGGGCGGCCACGCAGCCGAACCAGAGGAAACAAACCACGCCCACGATCAGTCGCCGCCTCTCCAGGCGAGACCGATCGGGCTTCGCCGTGCGAGAATCAGGCTTGCGTCGGCCCATCGTCGCTATGGCTCGTGTGGAGTATCTCCGCTACCCACGGAGAAGTTGCGTGCCAGTTCCGGGCTTTCCGAGGCGTCCGCCGCGGGCTCAGGCCCGCCCACCCGAATCACCTGTTGCGGGTTGGGCGTGACCATCCCGAGCCGGGTCCGCGCCAGCGTGTCGATCCTTTGCGGATCGGCGAGCGCCGCCTGCTCCAGCCGGAGCTGATGATTCTGCTCTTCCAGTGTCGCGCGTTCGGCCTTGAGTTGTTCAATCTGATAACCGTACCGCACGCACTGGAAATGCTGCCATGCGAACAGGAGCACAAAAAGAAAAACCAGTACGCCCAATCCCAGGAGACTGAAACATTCACGGCGACGCTCCACGTCAACTTCCCGCACCAAGCGGGAATTGTCGATGTGCTTCACAAAGTAAAATTCCGGGAAATTCGCCCGGCCCGCGGCCGGGACGTTTCTCGGACGCCGTCTGGTCCTCGGTAATGTGACTGCCGCTGTTG
The DNA here is from genome assembly GCA_963810005.1 of uncultured Acidobacteriota bacterium. Classification (GTDB taxonomy): domain Bacteria; phylum Acidobacteriota; class Terriglobia; order UBA7540; family UBA7540; genus Bog-366. The sequence goes on along the minus strand of CAWELY010000005.1, from coordinate 38,007 downwards.
CCATGTTTCGGGGTTCTGGGGACTGGGTGCTAGGGACTGGGTCGCCTTGCCGCTTTTCCCTAGCCCCTAGTCCCTAGCCCCTAACCCCTGCTTTTCTGCCGCCCGCAACTTGGCGCTGCGCGCGCGCGGATTGTTCTGGACTTCTTCTTCCCCCGGGCGAACCACTTTGCGCGTCAGGATGTTCGCCCGGCCTTCGTCCTGCCAGCGCCGGAAGGCCTGCTTGACCCTGCGGTCTTCCAGCGAGTGAAAACTCAGGATCACCACCCGCCCCCCAGGCCGGAGAACCATCGAGGACCCTGTCGAGAAATTGCTCGAGATTTTCCAGTTCCCCGTTCACCGCCAGGCGGAGCGCCATGAAACTGCGCGTCGCCGGATGAATTTGGTGGAGGCCCGCCCGGGAGGGGATCGCTCGCGTCACCACCTGCGCCAGTTCGGTGGTTAATCGATACGGACGGGCCTTCACAATGGCTCGCGCAATTCGGCGCGAGTGGCGCTCTTCCCCCAACTTGAAAAAAATATCTGCCAATTCCCGCTCACTGGCGTAGTTCACGAGGTCGGCGGCGGTCGTTTCCGAGCCGGGATCCATTCGCATGTCAAGAGGCCCCGGCAGATTGAAACTGAATCCGCGGGAGGCGTCGTCAAGCTGCATCGAGCTCAAACCGAGGTCGGCCACAACTCCATCCACCGGCGGCAACCCGCTGGCGGCGTGCAACGCGTCGATTTGTGCGAAATTCCCGTGCTGCATGATCAACTTCTCGCCAAAACCCGCCAGCTTATTGCCGGCCACTTCCAGCGCCCGGGGGTCGCGATCCAGACCCAATAGCCTGCCGCTTCCCAGGCGTTTCAAGATCTCTTGCGCGTGCCCGCCGCCCCCCAGCGTCGCGTCGATGTAGATCCCTTCCGGCCGGACGTTAAGAAATTCGATGGTTTCACGGACGAGCACGGGAACATGGAGAGGCCGCGAAGTCTCGACCGCACCCAAAAGGTCTGTGTTCCCGCTTTGCTCGTCATCCATCACCGTTGGACAAACCCAAATCCCAACTTATCTGATTCCTATACTAAACAGCGTGTCCGTGTCCTCATCCGGGAACGGCTGGGCCATCGGCTCGCGGAGCCGCTCATGGCTCCAGACTTCCAAGAACTCCCGTTGGCCCATCACCGCCACTTCCCCTTTCATACCGGCTGACTCACGCAGAAGCGCGGGAATCAAAACCCGGCCCTGCGCGTCGGCGCGGGCCGTCTGTCCCCAATAGTTAGTGCGATCAGAAAAGTGCTTTCGGGCCTTGTTCTCTGCCTTATTCTGTTCCTTCTCTTCCTTACTGGCCGTCTTCTCAACAACCACCTGAGCTAACTGCTCCTCAATCTTGATCCATACGGGAAGAGGGTAGACCCGGACAGATTGTCCATCCAAGCTGGTCACAAAGAAGTCCTGGCCATCCTTCTCATCCAGAATCTCCTTAAAGGCCGTCGGAATCTTTAGCCGACCCTTGTCGTCCACCGTCGCTGGATTATTCCCGCGAAACATTGGATCTGCCCCGATGCCCCTTCCGACCTCAAAACCCCCTGTAATCTGTAAAAATTTCCACTTCTACCCACTTCTGGCCACTGACTATATGGTCCTCTGTGACCCTTGTCAAGAGTTTTTTTAATTATTTTTAATGATTTGCGAGTCCTTCAGGAGGGTGCTGACCTTGATGGTCTCTGACTACCGAATACCATATTTTTGGGCAATTTCATAGCATATTCGCCAAGTTGGAGTGGTTCAATTTGATGTAGAGGCGGCTTTACGCCGCCATTCAGAGACGCCCAGGCGCCCCGGCGTCCAGGCGGCTACTCGTTGCTGATGGCAAGACCACGGGTGGGGCACACATTTCTTCTTATGGGCGCGTCCCCACGGCCAACGCTCCCCATAAAAGGCAATGAAGCCGCCACACCCGATTCTGAAATCGCCTAGCCACTTTCATCCCGCTCCGCGAGCATATCGCCCAGCCGATCAAACCGGCGTTCCCACATCGAGCGGCACTCGCCGATCCATTGCTCCGCCACTGAAAGCCCGGCGGGTTCGATGCGGCAAGTGCGTACCCTGCCAACCTTTTCGGTTTGTACCAGCCCGCTTTCCTCCAACACTTGCAAGTGTTGCACGATTGCGGCCAGAGTGATGTCGAAGGGCTCGGCCAACCGCGAGACCGAGAGGGGTCCTTGGCTGAGCTTCTCCACAATTGCCCGGCGCATGGGATCGCCGAGGGCGCGGAACACACGGTCGATATTTGGTTTCTTCCTAGGCATGGGTCCACGCCCTCCCGCCTCGCTCTCTGACTAGCGCAGAAACTCCCCGGTCAATTTTTCGAGTAGCTTGCGCCATCCCGCTTCCCGCATCTCCGGACCATCGGCGCCCGCGAAGAATGCTCCCTGATGGGTGAAGATGAGGTCGGTCCCTGTTTCCGACGGCAAGAGCTCCACCGTGGCCAGAGACGCCGAGATGCACCTCTCACCCACGGTCATAGTGGAAGCAAGTACCACCCGCCGGTTGGGCACAATGTCCTGAAAAAGGGTGTCGCTCGTACACACGATCCCCTTCAGCGGGGTACCTTCTTTGAGGCGAAGACGGGCACGTTCTTTGCCTCCAACTCGAAAGTCCATCTCATAGTGCTCGACTTCGTTGCTGTCGTCTTCGACGAACCAGCGGCGTTTCTTGGCGGGGTCGGCAAAAGCGGCGAAGACGCGCTCAGGCGGGGCGGGGTAACTACGCTCGATGACGAATGTGCTGTGGATTACGGATCGCTCTTCCCTGGTCTTCATGGTTTCCCTCCGGCATAAAGAATTGGTTAAGCCTTCCCTTGAGTATCCATCACCGCGCGGACGATTGTCAAGTGGATACTTAAGTGAGTTTGGAGAGTCTCTGTCGCCGCCCACCCCGCGCTCCTCGCCCCTCCTTACTACTCCCCCCATCGGAAACTCTTGAGCGATGCCGCGCGGCCCCGTACCGGAGATCACGCCAGTTGCGCTGTCCCATGGCGTCGTGGTAGCGTTACTCGCGAATTGGCGGGCCGGCGTGCCGTTTGGACGTTACCCAAGGAAGGGGGCACGGGCGTCCTGCCCGTGAGCCCGGCACGGCCAAGATGGCCGTGCCACCCAGAAGGGACGGAATACCATGTCGATGAGAATGACGAGACGTACCGCTTGCAAACTTATCGCGGGAGCAGTCCCGGCGATAAAGCTCGGGGCTGCGCAACACGAGCCATCTCCGGGAATCGAGATTGAACGCGGGCCCTTTGAAGGAACGCGGGCGTCCTTGAGCAAGTGGGAAATCCCCGAGTGGTTCCGCGATGCGAAGTTCGGAATGTGGGCGCATTGGGGTCCACAATCGGCGATTGAAGCCGGTGATTGGTATGCCCGGAATATGTACATGCAAGGCTCGGAGCAGAACATCTATCACTGCGAGACTTATGGGCACCCCTCCAAGTTCGGCTACAAGGATACGATACCACTTTGGAAGGCAGAGCAGTTCGACCCCACCTACCTCATGGGCTTGTATAAGAAGGCGGGCGCGAAATACTTCATGAGCATGGCCATACACCACGATAACTTTGACATGTGGAATTCCACTTATCAGCCCTGGAATGTCGCCAATAAAGGGCCGAAGAAAGACGTCGTCGGCATGTGGGCGCGCGCGGCGCGTGACGCCGGACTCAAGTTTGCCGCCAGCGACCATCTTTGGATCACCTACAAATGGTTTTCGGTGAGTCACGGGCATGATAAAACGGGCCCTTACGCCGGAGTGCCTTACGATGGCGCCGATCCCACCAACTCCAGCTTGTATGTCGATTCCGACCAGGTGTGGGGAGAGAACCTGGATTGGGACGAAACCGGCATCCCCTTGTGGTGGAAGCGCCACTGGTTTATGCGGATCAAAGACCTCGTCGACAAGTACCAACCGGATTTGCTCTACACCGACGGGCCCCTTCCCTTCGAGGAATACGGGCTGAGCCTCGTCGCGCACCACTACAACCTGAGCGCCAAGAAAAATGGCGGGAAACCCGAGACCATTTACACCAGCAAGCGCGTGGGCGATACCGAGCACGGCGTCGCGGTGCTCGACGTCGAGCGCGGCATCGTGAACGACATTTGGCCACGCCCCTGGCAGACGGACACCTGCATCGGCGATTGGCACTACAAGCGCGGCCAGAAGTATAAGACGCCCAAGACCATCATCGACATGCTGGTGGACATCGTCAGCCGCAACGGCAACCTGATGTTGAATTTTCCCCTGCCCGCCCGCGGGACTTTGGACGTGGAAGAATTGAATGTCCTTGCGGGAATCACCAAATGGATGAGCGTCAATAGCAGCGCCATCTACAGCTCGCGGCCCTGGAAGATTTATGGCGAGGGGCCGGCGGTGGGCGCGGCGGCAAATGAGGCGTCGTTTAACGAAGAGAAACGGAAGGATCTGACCGCGGCGGACGTCCGCTTTACCACCAAGGGCGACACCCTTTATGCCTTCGTGATGGGCTGGCCGGAATATCAAGCCGTCATTCGGCCCTTGGCCACCAACACCGCATTGCGCGTCGGCAAAATCCAGAATGTCGAACTCCTGGGCTTCGACGGCAAGCTCGATTGGTCGCAGGACAACTCGGGCCTGAAGGTCATGATGCCCGCACAGAAGCCCTGCGATTACGCCATCGTGTTCAAAGTTACCGGCGCCATCGCGGGTTGACGAGTCAGGTGGAGGATTTCAGACAAGAGGAGGGAAAACCCCGGAAGCAGTTCGGGTTCTTCGAACTTGCCCCCTCGTTCGGCATTAACAACGCTGGGCGGAAGAACCTCGGGAGTATAGCGGTATGCCTCCCGCGTCTTTCGATGCAAAAGCCAAACGGCCCGCGTGCCTGTTTGCAGGTAACCTGGAATCAGATTACCACAAACCCAAGCTACACCAATACCCACACACTCTGTCTCTTGACAAAGCGATGCAAGTAGTATAGGCTAGTATGGGGAGGAAGGCGGGGCGCCCGACGACAAAAGTCTCTCATCCTAACGCGCGCCCGGTGGGAAACAACAACTTGGAAAATACCCCCGCGAACCCGTGAAGTTTATCAAAAAAAGCCGCTTAGCGAAGAAATCGGGAATTCCAATGGCAGCCGCAAAAAATCAAATGATTGAAAATAATGAGGTTACAAAATGCAGCATCGCATAGGCAAAGGGAAGAACAAAGCATAGCAAAATGAAGGGATTACCCGACATATTCATGAAAACACGTGAGATACAAATTTGACGTGACTCAAATTCACCGCGACCCCGTGGTCTTTATGAAAAATAAGCCACTTATCGCTGCGAACCCGTGATGGTATTGAAAGGAAAGGAGAAAGGCGTTTGGTGGTAATTTCGGCAATGGTTGGTGAGGAGATGAATCAATTTCCTGACTTCAAAAACCGCCAATCTCCAAACCACCCAATGAATCGCTGGCCCCCCCCGTCGCTCGGGAAGGAAAACTCCGGATGGCACGAATTCACCATAGACGCTTCTCCCCTGTTACAATATCGCCCGGTCGCACTAGTCATTCCCTGTACGACACATCTGGACGCAACTGGAAGGGAGAATTCATGGCTCGTATTTGCCGCTTGCTCATTCTCGTATTGTTCCTGGCTGCGCCTCTGGGCGATTTCGGCGGAGATGCCGGAGGGCCGCCTGATGCGGTTTGCCGACATTTACAAGGACAAGATCGTTTTCAGTTACGCCGGTGATCTTTGGCTGGTTTCCTCCTCGGGAGGCGTGGCGCGGCGCATCACCACCGACCCCGGGCTGGAACTCTTTCCCCAAATTTTCGCCCGACGGCAAGTGGATCGCCTTCACGGGGCAATACGACGGCAACTTCAATGTCTACGTGATGCCCGCGGACGGCGGCGAGCCCAAGCAACTGACCTTCGAACCTGATCCCGTCTCGATGCCCGAACGCATGGGACCGAACAACGAAGTCATTACCTGGCTTCCCGACAGCCAGCACATTCTGTATCTCTCGCGTCGCGACACGTTCAACGACTGGTTCGGGCGCCTGTTCAAAGTGAGCATCGACGGCGGCCTGCCGGAGCGCCTGCCCATCGACAAGGGAGGGCTCACCTCCTTTTCGCCCGACGGCACCAAGATCGCTTACAACCGCATCTTCCGCAATTTTCGCACCTGGAAGCGTTACACCGGCGGCATGGCCCAGGACATCGCCATTTACGATTTCAAGAACAACACCTACGAGCGCATCACGGATTACCCGGGCACCGACACCTACCCCATGTGGCACGGTGACACGATTTATTTCGGCTCTGACCGCGGCCCCGAGCATCGCATCAACCTCTACAGCTACAGCCTGAAGACCAAAGAGACGAAGCAACTCACCGACTTCAAGGACTACGACGTGGACTGGCCCAGCCTCGGGCCTGACTGCCATCGTGTTCACCAACGGCGGTTATCTTTACACCTTCGACCTGAAATCCCAGAAGGCCAAGAAGCTCACGGTCTATCTGCCCGGCGACCGCGACCTGGCGCGCCCGCACTGGGCCAACGTCGCCCGCTTTGTGACCGACTTCGACATTTCCCCGGAAGGCAATCGCGCCGTCCTGACCGCGCGCGGCGACATCTTCACCGTCCCCGCCAAGGAAGGCAGCATCCGCAATCTCACGCAAACGCCGGGCATCCGCGAGAAGTACGCCGCCTGGTCGCCCGACGGCAAATGGATCGCTTATCTTTCCGATCGCAGCGGGGAAGATGAGATCTACATCACGCCGCAAGACGGCATGGGCAAGGAAACGCGCATCACCACCGACGGCAAGATGTTCCGCATGCCTCCCGTCTGGTCGCCCGACAGCAAGAAGCTGCTCTTTGCCGACAAAGACCTGCGCCTGTTCTATGTCGATATTGAGCAGAAGACTCCGGTGCTGATCGACCAGGGCAAGTACTTCGACATCACCGAATACGTCTGGTCGCCGGACAGCAAGTGGGTGGCCTACGCCAAGCAGGAAGAGAACACCAACAGCACCATCAATCTCTACTCGCTTGCCGACAAGAAAATCACTCCCGTCACGACGAGTTTCACCAGCAGCGCCACTCCCGCCTTTGACCCGGGGGGCAAGTACCTCTTCTTCCTTTCCCAGCGCGATTACAACGAGGTGCTGGGCGTTTACGATTTCGAGTTTTCGAACCCCAAAGCCACCCGCGTCTACGTGGTCACGTTGCGCGCCGACCTGCCTTCGCCGTTCGCGCCCCAGAGTGATGAAGCCGGCAAGAAGCCGGATGAATCCGCCGACAAGAAACCGGATGAGTCCGCCGACAAGGACCAAGCCAAGCCCGGCGAGAAGGACAAGAAAGAGGCGGAAGACGTCGCCAAGAATTTCCGCATCGACTTGGCCGGCATTGAGAATCGCGTGGTGGCCGTGCCCATGCCGCCCGCCAACATCGGCGAGCTGCAAGCGGGCAAGAATGGCGTTTATTACTCCACCGCGCCCGTCTCCGGCCTTTCCGGACCGCTGCCGGGTGAGCACCCCGCCATCCACGTGTACGACCTGAAAGAGCGCAAAGATGAAGTGCTGCTGGCCGGCGCAACTTCCTTCACGCTCTCCTTTGACGGCTCCAAGTTGCTCTATGCCGGGTCGCCCGGCGGCGATGCCGGTGGCGAGGACGGTCGGACCCCGCAGCCAGACCTTCGGGATCATCGACGCCAAGCCCTCCGGCTCGCCCCACAAGGTGGGCGACGGCGCGCTGAATCTCTCTTCCATGCAAATGCGGATCGACCCGCGCGCCGAATGGAAACAGATGTTCAACGAAGCGTGGCGGCAGGAGCGCGACTTTTTCTTCGAAGCCTCGATGAACGGTGTCGATTGGGCCAAGGAACGCGATCGCTACGCCCCGCTGCTGCCCGACGTGGCGGATCGCTACGACCTCACCTACCTGCTGGGAGAAATGGTGGGCGAGCTTTCCAACTCCCACACCTACGTCGGCGGCGGCGATTATCCCGACCTGCATCCCGTCAATCTGGGCCTGCTGGGCGTGGACTTTGAACTCGACGCGGCCAGCGGCCTTTACCGCTTCAAGAAAATCTACCCGGGAGAAAACTGGGACGCCAGCCTGCGCTCTCCTCTCACCGAACCCGGCGTGGACGTGAAGGAAGGCGATTACCTGATCGCCGTGAATGGACGCGACCTCAAAGCGCCCCAGGCGCCCAGCGAGTTGTTCGTGAACACCGCGGGTGAGAACGTGACGCTTACCGTCAACTCCCAGCCCACCGCGACGGGCGCGCGCAACGTGGTGGTGAAGCCCATCTCCAGCGAATACGCATTGCGCCAGCTCGATATGGTCAACACCAATCGCCGCAAGGTTGACCAAGCCACCGGCGGGCGCGTTGGGATACATCTACATCCCCGACATGGAAGGGGACGGCCTGAACGAGTTCGTCAAGCAGTTCTTCCCGCAGATTCGCAAGGAAGGGCTGATCATCGACGTTCGTTACAACGGCGGCGGCTTTGTGGACCAGCTCATCTTCGAGCGCCTGCGCCGCATCCTGGCAGGCATGGATTCAGCCCGCAACTTTGCCAGCGGCACCATCCCCGACGTGGTCTTTAACGGCTCCATGGTCTGCGTCACCAATGCCTACGCCGCTTCCGACGGCGACATCTTCAGCTACTACTTCAAGAAGTATCACCTGGGTCCGCTCATCGGCATGCGCACCTGGGGAGGCGTCCGCGGCATTCGCGGCTACATCCCGCTTACTCGACGGCGGCTACGTCACCCGGCCGGAATTCTCCGTCTACGGGCTCGACAGCAAGTGGGTCGTCGAGAATCACGGCGTGGCGCCTGATATTGAAGTGGATAATACGCCCGACCTCGTCATGAAAGGCCATGACCCGCAACTCGAAAGGGCCATCGAAGAGGTGATGAAGGCAATCAAGGAGCACCCGAAACATCTGCCCCCACGGCCGCCCGACCTTCCCGCCTACCCCAACGGCCCGGGGTAGAGCAGAAGGCAGTAGGCAGTAGGCAGTAGGCAATGGGCAGATGGAGAGACTTCACCTGCCTATCTGCCCACCTGCCTTTCTTCCTAACTGCCCGCTACTTGCCCTCGATCAATCCCACCAGCGCCTTGGTGACGGCGCCGGCGATGTCGGGCCCGGCGGAATTGACCTCACCGTACCATCGGTCTTTCTTGTTCGCGCAGCCAGGGCGGCTGGTCGTCATACTCGGCTTTGGGAATGATGTAACCGAGTTCGTCGTTGGCAAGGCCGAAAATGAATTGGTATTTGCTCTTAAGGTGGGGGCGAATTGCGGGCTCAAACGGCGCGTCGGGATAATCGGCGCCGGGATAGCGCGTGATGCCCCCGTTCACGAGTTCAGGATAAATCTCGCCGGGCACCGTCACGATTTCCGCCACCGACGCGCAGGCCCATGAGGAAGCGAATATAGCTGACTTCCGTCCGCACGCCCTGGCCCGTGGCGAATTTCAGCTTGCCCAGGCCGGGAACTTCCTTTTCCGCGACCGACGGATCAAGCTGGCCATTGGTGTAGAGTGGCTTTCGGCCGCCGAAGACTCCGGCCGCGCCCGCGGCGCGAAAGCGATCGTTGTGCATGGGAGAGAAAATCGTGGTCCCGCGGATGGCGATGAAATCCACACTGGCCTCTTCCCCGCCCTTCACGGCGCGCTCCGCAAGCTGGCCAAGGGTGTTGCCGAAAAGCTCCGCTTTGCGCCAGGTGTTGTCGGCGGCCACGTTGCCGGTGTCCGGATCTTGGAGCGCCACGGAACTGCCATTGGTGGAAAGCAGCCCGCCGATCGAGCCATTCAGGAAAATGGCCGTCCCGCCCAAATGCGCTTTCCACGTACTGGCACAGCCAATGCGGGTAGTCGGCGGTAATCTCCGTGTTCTCTCCCCCCAGGGTTTCCGGGTGGTCGCTCCAGTTAACCAAGTTGGCAATAGGCTTGCCACCGGAGGCGGCGGCCAGGTGCATGACAAAAAGATAGGGGTCCTTCACGTAAGGGGGCCGGCTGTCAGATTGCAACAGCGCCAGCAGGGGATGATCGTCGCGTCCGAGCGTGAGGCGCGCCGGCTGCATCGAGCGCGCTGCCTCTGCGGCCGTTTGGGCGATGCGCTCCCGCAGCCACGCCATGTACTTCTCATCGATCCCCGATTGCAAAGGCCCCGGGCCCCACAGTCCCATGGTGTCCGGCCCCTCGTGGTCGTGCGTGGAGGCCACGATCAGGTGCGTCACTTCCGGCGCCTGGGCCTTCACCCTTTCGCGAATTTTCAGGACGTCGTCATAGAAGAGGCCAATCAGGTCCGCAGCACACACCACCAGGGTCTGGTCACCCGTGCCCAGGGCAAGGCAACGCGCGTAAAGATCGTCGTGGACGCCGGTCGCCACGCGATTTTGCCGTAGCCCGCGATGTAAACGCGGGCGGCATGAATGTCAGGGGTAATAACCGCTTTGGCCGCACCCGCGCGCAAGTCCACCGCCGCAGCAGGCATCGCGCTGGCCAGAATAAACAGCAGAAGTGCTGAAAGCGAAGAAAGGTATTTCCACATGAGATTCGTGACCTCCTCCAACCAATGGGGGTCAAAGTATATGCGCGGCACTGGACAAGTGCCACCTGTGCTTGTGAACTTGTCCAATCTTGCCCTGCCCGGCGCGCCGACCTCCGCATCCGCAGGGCTAGTGACGCTATCTTAAGTTGTCGCTTGGCAGAGGCCGGCAGGGGCCCAGCGCAAATACTTCCTCCGGGCCCCTCTGCCGGTGGGGAAATGTGGAGATCAAGAGTGGGTCAGCGCCGTCTCTTTTGGCGTTGACCGGAATCAAACTACTGGTTCCCGAGGAACATGACGTGAATGTATGTACCCAGCCTGACGTTAAATGCCAAGTACCAGCCGACGTGGTCCGGGTCATCATAAATTACAATCTGGTCACTGTCCCAAAGCCAGTCGTTGCAGTAGCCGTAGTCGTAAGGGGCAACGCTGAAGTAGAAGCCGCCGAACCAGAAACGGTCACGTCCTCCGCCGGCCAAATGCCAAACATGGCCGCGGCCAATGCCACCGGTAAAGCGTCCGTGCTCCCAAGGGTGATCGAGGTGGTAGTTGGCGTCTCCCGGGCCAGTATCGTGTCCAATCCATTTGCCGTTGGCGTGAACGTGCGGAGCCTCAGGGTGCCCGGCCGCGTCGCTATAGTGTTGCGGTTGCGCACCAGGGGTTGCATGAGTTTTATCATTTGACTTGGTGGGGCCATGCTTGGGAGCACTATGTGCAACCGCATTGCCCCCGGGTTCTTCACCTTTACCCTCACCATGCTGGGCCCAAGCAGAAACTGAGAACACAAGCAATACTGCAAGAATTCCACAAAGCCGTTTCATGCGTGCCTCCTTTAAACCTTCCATTGCGATATTTTCAGTGGGTTTGGTTTGGCTTGGGAAACTTATTTCCTACGCCTGCTGCCCATCCTGATGGGTTTGTCATGAGCAACTACGTAAGCTTAGCAGAGGTCAGTGAACATCGGAAAGAGCCGATTTGGTGATGGATCGATTTCGTCTTTTCCGGCGGCGACTTGACCTTGCCATTCCGGCTTTGAAACGATGAAGGGTAGCAATCTAAAATCGCCGCCACATTTCCAAGCACCGATTTTCCGCAGCATACTTGAACCGGCACACTAACCACCCGCAAAAAAGTCCCGGGAGGGAGACGCCTTAAAATATTTGGATCGCTATTTCGTCTACACTACTGGATGCATGACGCGCTGAGCACCGAATTCATGATCGACGAGCAAAACTACCGCATCGCGGAGACCATCGAGCGGGAACAAAGCCGCCTTCGCAACTTCATTCGCAAGCGCATCCTGGACGAAAGCGAGGCGGAAGACATTCTGCAAGAGGTCTTCTATGAACTCGTTCAAGCTTATCGGCTCATGAAACCTGTGGAGCAAGCGGGGGCATGGCTGTTTCGGGTGGCGCGGAATCGCATCATCGACAGGTTTCGCAAGCGCCGGCCAGAGGTGACAGGGAGCAATGCCCTGGCCAGAGAAGAAGAGGGAGAGATATTTCCGTGGGAAGAATTGCTCCCCTCGCCCGACGCCGGTCCAGATGCGGCCTACGCTCGCGAGGTGCTGCTCGATGAGATCGAAGCTGCTTTGGATGAACTCCCGGAAGAACAACGCGAGGTGTTTGTAGCGCACGAACTCGAGGGCCGGAGTTTTAACGAGCTGGCCGCTGCAACCGGACTGAGTGTGAACACCTTGCTCTCCCGAAAGCACTACGCGGTGCTCCATCTGCGGCGGCGCTTGCGGGCCATTTATGATGAATTCAAGAAGGCGTGAGGTCAAAAATCATGAAAAGGCATTGGATTTTTCGAGGTTTGAAAATATTGGTAATCGTTGCCGTGGCGGCAACAGTGTTTAGCTTTGTTGTCATGGGGCTATGGAACCGGCTCATGCCACCCATATTCGGCCTGCATACCATCCACGTCGGGCAAGCCTTGGGACTACTGGTTCTGAGCAAGATTCTCTTTGGCGGTTTCCACGGCCGGCCTGGCTTCGGCGGGCACTGGCGCCACCGCATGATGGAGCGCTGGGAGCAGATGACCCCCGAAGAGCGAGAGAAATTCCGGGCCGGGATGCGCGGTGGCTGCGGCCCCTTTGGATCCTCACCGGCCACACCCAAGGCTTGACTCATGAAAAAAGAACAAGGAGGGAGGAAACCATGGCGCATCGTGTCTGCCCCTGGTGGTTAGGCTATTTGCTGGCCAGCCCGCTGCGGCGGCTCATGCAGGATCCGGTGAAGGTGCTGCGCCCCGTATGTTCGAGAAGGCATGACCGTGCTCGAACCTGGGCCGGGCATGGGCTTCTTCACGCTCGAACTCGCCCGCTTGGTCGGCCCCTCCGGCCGGGTGGTGGCCGTCGATATTCAGCCGCGCATGCTCGCCAGGCTCAAACGCCGTGCCGCGCGGGCCGGGCTTTTGGCGCGTGTGGATGCGCGTTCAGCCGCTCCGTACACCCTGCGGATCGCCGACCTCACTGGCGCCATAGACTTTACGCTCGTGTTCGCTTTGGTGCATGAATTGCCGGCCGTCGAACCATTTTTCGCGGAAGTAGCGATGGCCTCGAGGCGGGGTGCGGGCCTGCTTTTTGCCGAGCCGGCAGGACATGTGAAGACGGCGGATTTCGAAGCCGAGATGGAGGCGGCAATCCATGCTGGGTTCGAGTTGGTCGAGCGTCCCGCGATTCGCCGCAGCCACGCGGCTCTTCTGAGAAGGGCGTAAGCAGGTACGCGACATAAATGTTGAAGGCTGGGTCTCTCCTCGAGACCAGAGAGAGAAGCTTGTAGGCGTGCCGCTCCCGCCACCGGGAAGTCCCCCTCTCCGCATGCAAAGGGACGCCGATCGAGAGCCAAGACGAGTGCGCAAAGGTCGCGGGCAGGCTGCCCGTGCCCCAGCGGGCGAGACGCCCGCGCTACCTTTTCACCAAATCCGCTGCCAAGGGGAGGCTTATCCATTTCCGGTGGGAAACCGTGAAAGGCCAATTCTCAACCGCAAGCAAAAATGCTTCGGGGAAAATGCTTGACAATGCGTTTGCGTGTGGCTATCTTTGCACCGAACGATAATGACTGACTGTTCAGTCATATCATGGAGAGAGCGATGAGGGGAACAAACTCCAGGCGAGCAAAGGCTGCCAAATCCTCCCCGCGCCGACGGCAGCAGAAACTGCAACGCCAGGAGGAAATCCTGGCGGCCGCCTTCAAAGTCTTCGCTGCCCATGGGTACGAGGCCGCCCGCATCGACGATGTCGCCCGGCAGGCCGGAATCGCCAAGGGAACGATCTACCTCTATTTCCGCGACAAGGAACGGCTTTTCCGGCGGTGGTGCGTAGCTTGGTGCAAAAGCGATTTGACGCCATCGCCGGAAGCTTTCAAGGGACGGCGGAACATTGCTCCGCGAGTTGCTCTCACGCATGTATAGCCAGGTCGTGAGGAATGAGAAGGTCCGCTCCATCGTCCGCCTGCTGATCGCCGAAAGCGGCAGGTTCCCTCAACTTGCCGAAATCTACCACCGCGAGATTATTGCCCCGGGCATGAAGGCGGTGCGCCAAGGCGCTTCAGCAAGGGATCGCCTCAGGGTGAATTCCGGAAAACCGCGGCCGTGGAATTTCCCCAGCTTCTGGCGGCGCCGGGATTCTGGCTATTGTGTGGAGATTGCTTCACGGGGAGCGGCACCGGCTCGACCTTGATGCTTACCGCAAGGCGCACCTGGAGTTCGTGCTGGACAGCCTGCGGCAGCAGCCGGATGGAAAGCCGCGCGGTGATTGAAGCGGCGCGACAAAGGAGAAGGTCCATGCAGTCGAGGGCAAGGTGGGTCACGTTGTTGGTGGCGTTGTCGTTTGCAGGCGGGGCGCCCATGGATGCGCAACAGACCGCTCCGCGGCGGCTGACGCTGCAGGACGCCATCGGTCTGGCGCTGAAGCAGAACCTCAGCGTGCGCGTGGCGAGTACGCAAGTGGAGGAATTGGAAGGCACGCGCGAACGGCGGCGGGCTTCCCTGCTGCCGCACGTCAACGGAGACGCATTAGCCAACCGCGAGAATATCGATTTGGCCGCCATGGGAATTTCCTTTCCCACGGTTCCTCCACGGTCGTCGGACCCGTTCAACGCACTATGATTTCCGCCTCTCGGCGAGCCAATCCTTGATTGACCGCCACTCCTACCACAACTGGAAGGCCAGCGAAAAACAAGAGGAGGCCGCCAAGCTCGATTATCAGGACGCACGCGATTTGGTGATCCGCCAGGCCGCAGGGCTTTATCTTGACTCCCAGGCTTCCGCCGCGGAGGTGGAAGCGGCGGAAAGCTCGCGTGACGACTTCCGAAACCCTGGAAAAATTGGCGCGCGACCAACACGCCCAGGGACTGGCAACCGCGGTGGACGAGGTTCGCGCCCAGGTGCAACTGGCGCGCGACCAGCAGACCCTGCTGGTGGCGCGCAACACTTATCAGACTTCCCTGCTCGTCCTTGCCCATTTCCTCGGACTGAGCCCCGGCGCCCCGCTGGAATTGGCCGAGCCCTTGAAATTCCATCACGTGGAATCAGCCGACGCAGACCAGGCGCTGCACACCGCCCTCGAGGCGCGATCCGATTACGCCGCGCTTCTCAAGCAGCGAGATTCACTCGACGAGCAGCTCAAGGCCTCGCGGGCGCGCTATCTCCCCACCCTGTCGGTTAACGGCGATTATGGAGCGATCGGGCGCGGGTTCGGCTCCATGGCGGGAACCGGCGAGATTCAGGGAACGCTCACGGTCACCTTGTTTGACCGGGACCGCGCCGGAGAGAAAACGGAACTCCAAAGCCAGGTGAAACGCCTGAACGCGCAGATTGACGACCTCAACCGCGAGATCGAGCAGGAACTGCGCAAGGCGGTGCTGGACTTGGAATCAACCGAGAATCAAGTGACCGTCACCGAGGCGGCCCTCCACCTGGCAGAACGCGAGCTGAGCCTGGCGCAAGACCGTTTCCGCAACGGGGTGACGGACAACATCGAAGTGGTGACCGCGCAGGCCAGCTTGGCGAGCGCGCAGGATGACCGCATCATGGCCCTGGCGCAACACGCCGACGCCGTCATGGCCCTGGTGCGCTCGCTGGGGGGAACCGAAAAGATTTACCAAACATACCTCAGCGAGCCCTGAGGTGTAAGAGGCAGTAGGCAGTTAGTAGTCAGTAGCTCATAGTTAATAGCAATCGTAGTGCCGTTCAGGCGGTATGCGGCATGACTTAGATGGCAGTCATAGCGAATGCCAGCTAAATCAGTGGTAGGTAAGAATCTGGAAGAAGAGGTTGACGAGTCATGAAACGCGTGATTCCGCTCCTGCTGCTCTTGGCGATTGGCGGCGCAGTGGTCTACTTCCATCCCCAGTGGTTCCGCAAGCCCGTCGATGAAAATATGCTCAAGCTTTCGGGAAACATTGAAGCGCACGAGAGCCTGGTCAGCTTCAAGGTATCCGGCCGCATCATCGCTCTGCCGGTGGATGAGGGCATGACCCTGAAAGCGGGCGACTTGCTGGCGCGGCTCGATAACGATGACTACCGGCAACAGGTGGCGGTGGACGAATCTGCTATTCGCGTGCGCAACCGGCAACTCGCCTTGGGTCTGGCGGGCAGCCGGACGCAAGACATCGAGGCCGCCAAGCTCGCGGTGCTCGACGCTCAGGCCGACCTCGAGCAGAAGAAGAAGGATTACGCGCGTTACCAGGCGCTCTACGAAAAGGACGAAATCCCGGGCCAGACGCGCGACTTGGCCGCCACCAATGTCACCCGCGCCCAGGCATACCTATGATCGCGACCAGCAAATCTACAACGAACTCGTGGAAGGAACGCGCAAGGAAGAACTGGCCGTCGAGCACGCCAATGTTCACCAAGCAGACCAGAACCTGCGAATGTCCCGCATCCGGCTGACCTACACGGTGCTGCGCGCGCCCTTCAATGGAGTGGTGCTGGTGCGGCAGGCGGAGTTGGGAGAGGTCGTCTCGCCCGGCACGCCGATCGTGACCCTCGCCGACCTGGACCATCTGTGGGTGCGGGTGTATGTGCCGGAGACGGATCTCGGCAAGGTCCATTGGGGCCAGGCCGTCGACGTGCACACCGATTCGTTTCCCGACAAGATTTATCCCGGGCGCGTCTCCTTCATCTCTTCCGAAGCGGAATTCACTCCCAAGAGCGTGCAGACCGAAAAGGAACGCGTGACGCTGGTCTACCGGGTCAAAGTGGACGTGGAAAATCCCCGTCACGAGTTGAAGCCGGGAATGCCGGCCGATGTCGATATCAAACTGCAGTAGCCAGAACGCTATGAGTTCCTCTCCTGCCATCATCGTCTCCTCGCTTGAGCAAGCATTTCGGCGAAGTGCGCGCCGTCGACGGGCTCAGCTTTGAAGTGTACGCAGGAGAAATCTTTGGGTTGGTCGGGCCCGACGGCGCCGGCAAAACCACCACGCTGCGGATGCTGGCGGGGGTGATGGGCGCGGATTCCGGCTCGGCGAGCGTTGCCGGCTGCGACGTGGTGCGCGACCCGGAAGGCGCCAAGTCGCTCCTCAGCTACATGTCGCAGCGATTCGGACTTTACGAGGATTTGACGGTCGACGAAAACATCCGGTTTTATGCGGATCTGTTCGGGGTGCGCCGCAAGCAGCGCGAACAACGCTCGCAGGAATTGTTGGCGGCAGCGGGCCTCAGCGATTTCCGCAGCCGGCTGGCCGGAAATCTTTCCGGCGGCATGAAGCAAAAGCTCGGGCTTGGTGTGCGCGCTGATTCACACGCCCAAGGTGATCTTGCTCGATGAGCCGACCAACGGAGTCGATCCCGTGTCGCGGCGGGATTTCTGGCGCATTCTCTATTCCCTGGTGGCCGAGGGCGTGGCGATTCTCACTTCCACGTCGTACCTCGATGAAGCGGAGCGCTGCCATCGCGTGGGGCTGCTGCACCAGGGCCGCATGCTCTTTTGCGATCGGCCGGAGGAGTTGAAGAGGAGATTCCCCGGCGAGATTCTGGCGGTGCACGCGGCGCAGCCAGGGCAGGTGCGCGCGGCGTTGGCGGGCGCCCCCGGCGTGCGCAGTGCGTTGCTGGTGGGCGACCGCGTCCACCTGTTTGTGGACGAAGCCGCTCGCCGGCTGCCGGATTTGCGCGCGCGGCTGGAATCCGCCGGCGTCGTTTACGATTCCATCCAGCCGGTAGCGGCGACCATTGAGGACTTGTTTGTATCGGCCGTCGAGAGCGAGCCGGAGGCCGCCGGGGAGAACGAAACCTTCATGAATGGAAGCGAACCCTCCGTGGTGGTCGAAAACTTGACCAAGCGCTTCGGAGCCTTTGTCGCGGTGGACAGCATCAGCTTCCAGGCGCACCGTGGCGAGATCTTCGGCTTCCTCGGCCCCAACGGCGCGGGCAAATCCACCACCATCCGCATTCTCTGCGGCCTGCTCCGGCCCACTTCCGGGCGCGCGCGGGTGGCAGGGGTTGACGTCGCCAAGGAGCCGGAAGCGGTGCGCCAGCAGATTGGCTACATGTCGCAGAAATTTTCCCTCTACAACGATTTGAAAGTCATCGAGAACCTGCGCTTTTTTGCCGGATTGTACAGCGTTCCCGCCAAGGTTCTTCCCGAGCGCCTGGCCTGGGCGCTGCACATGGCGGGGCTCGAAGGCCGCGAGCAAACCCCCACGCGCGAGCTGGCCGTGGGCTGGAAACAGCGGCTGGCGCTGGGGTGCGCGGTGCTGCATCGTCCCCCCATCGTCTTTCTTGACGAGCCGACTTCGGGCGTCGATCCCGTCTCGCGCCGGCAATTCTGGGAATTGATCCAACAGATGGTGGGCGAGGGCATCACGGTGTTCGTCACCACCCACTACATGGACGAGGCGGAATACTGCAATCGCCTGGTGCTGATCGATCGCGGGCGCATCGTGGCCATGGGCACGCCCACCGAACTGAAGACTCGATCCATGAAAGGCCAACTCCTGCTGGTGGAATGCGAACCGCTGGGGCCGGGACTGGAAGCGCTGAGCCAGGCGCCCGGGCGTGCTCGACGCGGCGGTATTTGGCAGCAGCCTCCATGCCGCGGTGGCCGACGCCCAGGCGGCGATGCCCGGAATCCGCGCCGCCCTCGACGGCCCGCGGGCTGAAGGTGGGAAGGCTGGAGCAGATTCAGCCCAGCCTTGAGGACGTCTTCGTCACCCTGACCGCCGCGCGTGAATCCAAACCGGGGAGAGCCGCATGAGCCTGCGCCGCATCCTCGCCATGATGCGCAAGGAAGTCATCCAGATCTGGCGCGATCCTCGCAGCCTCCTGGTCATCTTCGCCATGCCGATTGTGCAGCTTGTCATTTACGGCTACGGTGTGAATCTGGACATCAAGCACATTCCCCTCTGCGTGTACGACCGCGACGCGACACAAACCAGCCAGGATCTGCTGAAGCATTTCCAGGCCACCGACTATTTCACGATTGTTCACGTTGCGGAAAACTATCGCGACGTCGTCCAGCAGATTGACCAGGAGCGCCTGCACGGTGGCCGTGGTGGTGCCGCCGCAATTTTCCGAAGAACTCCACTCCAGCGGGCAGGCCCCGGTGCAAGCGCTGCTCGATGCCAGCGACAGCAACACCGCCAGCATCGGCATGGGTTATGCGCTGAGCATCGTCCAAGCCTACTCCCAGGACATACAGATCGAATGGCAGCAGCGCCACGGCCTGCCGCCGGTAACCCCCAACGTCACCTTCCAGCCACGCACATGGTTCAACGAAGACCTGGAAAGCATGGCCAATATTGTGCCCGGCGTGGTGGCCATGGTGATGGCCGTGGTGGGCGCATTCCTGACCTCGCTCACCATCGCGCGGGAGTGGGAGCGCGGCACCATGGAACAGCTCATCGCCACGCCGGTGCGCAAGCTGGAAATTCAGATCGGAAAGCTGATTCCCTATTTTGTCATCGGAATGATGGATACAGCGCTCTGCGCCGGCGCGGCGGTCTGGTGGTTTGGCGTTCCCTTCCGCGGAAGCTGGACGGTGCTGTTTGCCTGCTCGGCGCTGTTCCTGATTGTGGTGTTGTCACTGGGGTATTTATTTCTCGGTCACGGCCAAGTCGCAGCTCGGGGCCAGCCAGTTGGCTCTGCTGGTGACGCTGTTGCCCACATTTCTTCTTTCCGGTTTTATCTTTCCCATCGATCAGATGCCCGTCTTCGTGCAGTGGATCACGCGCATCCTGCCGGCGCGCTATTACGTTTCCATCCTGCGCAGTGTTTTTCTCAAGGGCACGGCGGTGCGGCTTTTGGCAGGAGACATCCTCGCCTTGGGGATTATTGCCGCGGTGCTGATCATCAGGGCCACCCGCGCGTTTCAAAAGAGGCTGGAATGAATTTCATCTCCGCACTCCGGCGCATCGGCCACATGGTCAAGAAGGAATTCATCCAGACGCTGCGGGACCCGCACATGCGCTGGCTGCTCTTTGGCCCGCCGCATCATTCAAATGCTGGTGTTTGGTTATGCGGCCACGTTGGATGTAAAAAACGTGACGCTGTCCGTGCTCGACTTGGACAATACGCAGGAGAGCCGCGAGTTGGTGGCGCACTTTTCCGCCAGCCGTTATTTTCATCTGAATCGAATATGCCGCTCGGCCCGCGGACCTCCGCGAAGGCCTTGACCGTGGCGATATTCTGGCGGCGATGGAAATCGATTCCGGCTTCGCCCAGCGCCTGCGCAACGGCCAAGGGGCTACCGTCCAGGTGCTGGTGGATTGTTCCAACTCCAACACCGCCCTGGTGGCGCTGGGCTATCTCAACCAGATTGGCGCCGCAGTTCAGCCGCGACTACCAACTCGACCAGATGCAGCGGACGGCCCCGCAACTGGTATCGTCGCTGCCGCAAGTGGACCTTGAGGTTCGGCCGTGGTTCAACGAAGGGCTGGAAAGCCAGTGGTATTTCGTTCCCGGAGTCATCGGCAACGTCATGCTGATCCTGGTCATGATGCTCACCGCCTTCGCGGTGGTGCGTGAGCGGGAGATCGGCACGCTCGAGCAGATCATGGTCACGCCCATTCGCCGCTGGGAATTCATTCTGGGAAAGACCATTCCCTTCTTCCTGGTCGGCTGCGTCGACGCCACACTCATCGCCCTGGTGGGAACATTTTGGTTCGGGGTGCCCTTCCGCGGAAACCTGGGGGTGCTGGCGGTCGGGTTAGTGGCCTTCATCCTCGCGGGTCTGGGTTTGGGGCTGTTTCTTTCCACGGTCTCCGCGAACCAGCAGCAAGCGATGATCGCTTCCTTCTTCTTCACCATGCCGATGATCACCCTCTCCGGCTTCGGCACTCCCATCGCCAGCATGCCACCCCTGCTTCAGAAGATGAGTTACGCCAACCCGCTGCGCCACATCATGGTGCTTCTGCGCAGCGTCTACTTGAAAGGGGCTGGTTTCGACGTGCTTTGGCCGCAGATCGCCGCCCTTGCGGGCATCGCTGTTTTCCTGCTGACGATCAGCGTCCTGCGCTTTCACAAATCGCTTGAGTAAGCGTCAACGGGCAGAGTAGCGATCCGTGGCGTTGCCGGGTCGAGACCAAACTCGTCATCCGCCAAGCAACCCGCCCCTGATGGCAGGAATCAAATTTGGGAGACTCGTCAGGCTGGCGAGGATCTCGCCTTCGAGAAGACGCTCAACCCCTTCAACAAGCGCCACCATCTGCGATCGATCTGAAGGTTGGAACCGGCTCCGCGATGGAGGCGCGATTTGATGATGCGGCGCGGGCAGCGAATCGGCTGCACTCCCCCTCCCGCGGTTTCGTCACGGCTGGCGCGCGCCGCCGCCTTTTTGCGCGGCAATCCACCGGTCCATGTTCGCCTCCAGCACATCCAAGGGCAACGGGCCATCGCCGAGCAGCGCGTCGTGGAAGGCGCGCAAGTCGAAGCGCTCGCCGAGTTGCTGCCGGGCGCGCTCGCGCAGCTCGAGAATTTTCATCTGCCCGAGCTTATAGGCCAAGGCCTGCCCCGGCCAGGCGATGTAGCGGTCCACTTCGGTTTCGATATTCGGCTCGTCCATCGCGGTATGTTGGCGGAAGAAGTCCACCATCTGCTGGCGCGACCAGTGTTTGGCGTGCACGCCCGTATCCACCACCAGGCGGACGGAGCGCCACATTTCATTTTCCAACCGCCCGTATTCGCTATAGGGGTCCTGGTAGAAGCCCACTTCCTTGCCCAGCCGCTCCGCGTAGAACGCCCAACCCTCGGAGTAAGCATTGTAAGAAGCGAATCGGCGGAAGGCAGGCAGGTCCGTCTGCTCCTGGGCGATGGAAAATTGCAGATGGTGGCCGGGGATGCCCTCATGGTAAGCGATGGCTTCCACGTTGAGCAGCAGGCGATGGCGCGGGTCGTATTCGTTGACGTTGATGCGCCCGGGCCGCGAGCCATCACCGGCGCCAATCGAGTAATCGGCGGGGACCGCGTTGGCCGCGCGGAAGGCCTCCATGGGAACGACGATCAGTTTGTTCTTGGGCAAACGGCCGAACATTTGCGGAAGCTTGGCATACATCTGATCCGTGTAATGCTTGTACAGACTCAAAAGCTGCTCACCCGAGGTCGCGTAGAGTTGCGGGTCCTTTCGAATGTGCTCATTGAAACTGGGCAAATCGTTGTAACCCTGCTGGCGAGCAAGCTTCAGCATCTCCGCTTCGATCTCCGCCACCTGCTTGAGCCCCATTTGGTGGATTTCCTCCGGGCTCATATCCGTCGTGGTCATTTGCTTTATGTCGAAGCGATAGCGGGCGTCGCCGTCGGGCAGCGCCCAAATGCCATATTCGGTGCGGCCCTGCGGCGCGTATTCAGTCGCGCAGGAATTCCGCCAGCCGCGCGTAAGCCGGCGTCACCTCCTGCCTGACCGCGGCAAACACCGCATCGCGCAAAGCTTTCTGTTCGGCTTCGGAAATGCCGGCCGGAAATTTGCGCACGGGCTGGGTGAAGGGGCTGTCTTCCACGGACTTCCCGGCGATATCCTGCGCCTCGAGGGTGGCCTTCTCCAGCAGGTAACGGGGCGGAACCAGATGGTCGCGCAGGCCGGCCCGCATGTTCGCGGTGGCCTGCTGAAAAACGCGGGGGATTTGATGCAGGCGGGCAATGTAATCCTGATAGTCTTTCACGGAGCGGAAAGTTGTGTCCGAGGGCAAGCTCGCAATTGCCTAGTTGCACTCCATTCATCTGATCGACGGGCATTTCCCAGTCTTTGAATCGCGCCCCCTCGATTTGCTCGCGCAGATCGCGGACCATCAGCTCCTTGCTCAAGCGCTCCTGCTCCGGGAAACCCGTGGTGTCAATGGATTCGAAAGTCTGGAGCGCCTGCCGCGCGTGCTCGACCTCCCCGGCGATAGAATTCCGGCGAATAATCGCTGAGGCGGTCGTTATATCGATTGTCGCCAACCGCCGTGGCAAACTCGGGGTAAGTGCGCAGTTGGTATTCCCACTCCTCCTGGAGCGCGGCCTTCAGGCGCGCCCGGCGCGCCTCCGTGGAGTTTTCATCCGGCGCCTGCGCCACGACGGCCATCACGCACGAAACTGCCACCAGCACGGAAAGAAACCAATTCATGCCGCCAATCCTCCTCTCTGCAGGTTCTCTGCCCTAGCGATACGGTAACTTACGGTAACTTCGAGTTCTTCGGGCAAGCATTCTTGCTCGTACGTTCCGAGTTAGCTGCATGTCCAGCCGCGGACGCGGCGGTCTCGTGTACCGCCGTTGGCGTAAGCCCGGCGACCGAGGAGCACTCCTGCACGCCCCTTCGCCTTCGTCCCCGCACGGCCACGGTAGAGGCGGTGCTCGGAGGCGCGGGGCTGGACTCCCACGGCTTCCGCCGTGCGCTACGATATTGCGCCCACTACGCGGCTAGGCTGCGGAGGCCGTTTTCCAATACACCGCGTACCGCTCGCCAAACAACTTATAGAGCGGGATCAAGCTAATTTGCTTTTCCTGCCCCACGGTTTGGAAAGTCAGCGGTTGGCCGGAGACGGGTTTCAGCCAGCCCAGCGGATCCTTGGGGCTGGTCGCGATGGCGGGAGCAGGAATCGGTTCACCGGCGGGCGCGGTTGAGTACTCCGAGTAAAACATCTGCTTCGTGAGGCCCTCCGTGCCCAGCCGCCCCGCCAGAACCAGCGGGCCATACATCGCGGCCTGCTGAGTATCGTCGCCCGGCAAGGTCTCAATCCGCAGGCTCATGGGCAGGCGGACCTCCACGCGGTCGCCTTCCTTCCAGGTTCGGTTCAGCGTCAAATAGCTGCCGGGACTTGCGAACGCCGGCAGCGCCGTTCCATTCAACTTTAATCGTCGCCGCCGCTCGTGGCCCACGCTTGGAATTCTGATATTGAGAGCCATGTCGGCGGGCCGCTCGGCGTGAAACACCAGCGTCGTGCCCTCTTCCTCGGGGAAGCTGGTTTGTTGTTCCAGCGCGCAAACCCTTTTCCGGCCAGGCCACTTCGGAAGCGATGAAGAGATTGACGAAGATGCCGTGATCATCATGAAAGTAGATGGTGTCGGCGGTCTTGGCATATTCCTCGACGCCGGTTCCGGTGCAACACCAAAATGAGTCATAGGGCGTATTGAAATACTTCCAGTAATCCTGAACCGAGCGGCAGGAAGTAACTCATCCCGCCATCTTCGAGATTTTGCGTGCCCAACCGGCTGTTGAAAAGCGTGCGCTCGTAATAGTCCACCACGCGCGGGTCCGCCGTCCATCCGTAGACGTGGCGCGCCAGCTTGAGCATGTTGTAACCGCAGCAACACTCTTCGGTGGTTTTCCCCAGTTCCGTCGAGAGGTCTCCGGGGCGCGTCCGCCAGAATTCGTCGTTGCTGGTGCCGCCGGTGCAATAGATTCGGTCGGTGGTGACGGTGCGGAAGAAAAAGGCCGCGATCTCACGATAGCGTTCTTCGCCGGTCAGTTCATAGCGGCGGGCCGCGCCGATCACCTGGGGGATATGCGTGTTGGCGTGAATTCCCTTCAGCTCATCGCGATGCTCGGCCAGGGGATCAAGAAACATGGTCTTTTCGAATCGCCCCGCCAAATCCAGGTATTCGTGTTTTCCGGTCAGGGCGTAGAGGTTCCCGAGCCCTTCATTCATGCCACCGAATTCTGTTTGCAGGATTCGCTGCATGTGCTCGTCGCTGATGCTCTCCTGCCAATGGTCGACCCATCCGCGCCATGCCTTCGGCCACCGCCAGCGCCTGATCGTTCCCGCAGTGGACGTACATATCCAGAAGGCCCGCCATAATTTTGTGATAAGTGTAAAAGGGCGCCCAGACCTGGCGCCCCTCGCGCAGGCGATCGAAAAACTCTTCCGGGAACGCGCTAAGGTAACCGTTCTGGTGCGCCTTCTGGCAATCGGCCAGTTGGGCGACCAACCCCTCAGCCTTTTCCTTCAACTCACTGTCGCCGGCGCTGGCATACATCAAAGCGCAGGCCGACAAGTAGTGGCCGCCGGCAAAATGGCCCCGCACTTCGCTATCAGGCTTCTCCCACCCTCCCAAGGGTTGCGCCGAGGAAGGCAAGTCCGGCGTTCAAGCGAAAAGTGTGAAGAAGCCGATCGGAGGGGAGCAGGTGCAGGTAACGCCGGTCCGCCTCCAGCGCGTCCTGGAACGGTCCCTTGCGCAAACGGACTTGCGGCAAAGGGAAGGGCTCGACCTTCCAAGGAATTTTCTCCCTACTGCTTGGCCGCGAGCCATTTTCGGCCGCGCCCGCCGCAGCATTAAGGACGGGATTCGCCAAGACGGCTTTCGGCAAAAGCGCGGCCCCCGCCAGCGCCGTTGCCGAACTAACAAACTGTCTTCTTGTAATTCGATGAAGATTGCTCATGCATTCCTCCTTCGGTGAAAGGCGATGATACCACTGGGGACTGGGGATTGGGGATTAGGGATTCGGGGGCCGGTGTAGCGGTTGTCGCGGCGACAGTTCAGCCTCAGGCAGGGCCATCGCCTGTGAGTGGCAGTTTCCGAACTACCTTGGGTTCAAATCGCCAAATCGAAAGGCAAATCGCTTATGTCTCGAAGCCTGCGGCCTTGGACAAGGGTGTCGAGCATCTCCTTCTGATCCTCGTTCCCAATCTCCTCGATCCCCTCCTGGAGTTCGTGCAGCGCGCCGTGGTAAACGCAGTCCAAGTCGCCTGTCCCTAAGGCAATTGATGCGATGCGGGTTGGCAAGGGCTCAAAGACAACTGCTACGACAATAGGAACCTTGCCCATTCTGTTTCTGATAAGGTTCAGGACCTCCGTCCGAGTGTTCTGCGACCTATCGCTTCGAATTGTCCACTTGCATGAGACGCTGGCATGCAAGATGCTCTTCGGATTTACCCTGGCACGTAACGGGGTATATCTGCCGAACTGGTCCGCTTGGGGCACGAACTCTTCCGTGTTTATCACGGCCTCATCCACAGGTTGGCGTGATATCGTTATCTCGGGTACGAGCAAATAGTCGCCACTTCACGTGGCCCAAAATTCCGCGTGTTCTTCAACGAGAGCCTGCAACGTTGCAATATGTCCGTATTAGGTATGCCTAAGTGCTCACACTCAATTCCCGGTGGTATCCTAAGTGTGTGTGGACGGTAAGAAAAGGTGTAAGAAATGCTCAAAGAATAGAAAAGGGCCGAGTGCAATTTCTTTGCACTCGACCCTTTGATCCTTTGGGCGATATATGCACCCCGCGAAGGTCATAGTTATTATCGGCAGATTCGCGGGTGCAGTCAAGGAAAAAACTCTGAGGGAAGACCATCCCCGCGTTATCTTCCCTCCTTCCTCCTTTCAAGAAGAAAACTCTTCCCTCCCCGAAAGTGGACCGGACGGGATTCGAACCCGCATCTGCGACCTTCGCGGGGTGCTATGTTCCCATTACACCACCGGCCCGACGCTGCTTATAACACACATTGGGGAGGACTTGGTAGTCAAAAACGATCCTTTGTCGCGCCCAGACTTGTTCGAACCTCAGGGCGCGGGGTAATGGATCAGTTGTTCCCGTTGTTCCCGTGAACGCCGTCTGTACTGGCAGCGACCGATGCGAGCCCGCGTACCGGGCGGTCCGCGAACCGCCCCTACGACGTGCTCGGGAAATTGGCGATCCCGCGCTACCACTTCCTACCGGTAGGAATTGGGAAAGAAGAATTAGACATAATGTTCCTGCCTTAACCATATCCGCAAGTATCCGCCTCGGCACTGGCCGCCAACGTGCGAGCCTACAGGAGGGAGAATTGTGTCGGGGTGAAATTGCACAGTACGGCGAGGCGCCACAATTGACGATGGACGATTGGCGATTGCTGAAGGCTGACTGCCCACTCGCCACTGACCACTATCCACTAACCACTTCCCCATGGAGGTTTTTATGTCCTTAACACCTAAACGTAAAATGACCGAGAAGAATTTGGCCGCACATCGCTCGAATGGCCCGAAATCGCGGGGCGCGGTGACGCCAGAAGGCAGGGCTCGCGCCGCGAAAGCCAACTTGCGCCATGGATTCTACTCGCAGGGGCAGGACGAGGTTTTGATCGCCCTGGGAGAAGATCCGGCGGAGTACCGGCGCATGATGAAATCGCTGGACACTCATCTGGCCGAGGCCATGGAGGCCCAGGTGGTGGGCCGCATCGGGCGCACCTTCTGGAGGATGCAGCGCGCCGAACGGATGCAGGATGGGCTGGCGGTAAAGCGCGTACGGAACGGGATGGAAAGGGAGCAGCTCACGGTCGCCCCCCAGGCGTTGCACATTTATAATACCTACGAAGCCCTGTGTGCCCTGTACAGGCCGATCAACAACCCTGATCCACCACCCTCGTCCCAGGAGATCGAGGACCTCATCGACGCCTTCGGGCCCAAGCCGCCCGAGGAAATCAAGCAAGTCTTTCCTTTGTATCGCGCCTACTGGAAAGCGGCGTGGAAGGCGCCGGTGCCGGCCGACGAGGACGGCGAGAAAAGCCCCACGC
The DNA here is from genome assembly GCA_963810005.1 of uncultured Acidobacteriota bacterium. Taxonomy (GTDB): domain Bacteria; phylum Acidobacteriota; class Terriglobia; order UBA7540; family UBA7540; genus Bog-366. The sequence goes on along the minus strand of CAWELY010000005.1, from coordinate 10,552 downwards.
CTTCGGCAGCCGAGCTGGAAAGGGATTCGGCGCGGGAGAAGCTCGATGCCGTGCTGGACCCGGTGACGGCGCGCTACGGTGAAACCCGGAACCTGTTCGTGAAAACACTTGAGCAAATGAAGTCACCCGAGAATATTGCCGCGCTGATGGCTCCCAAGGATGAAAATGCCATGCTCATGCAGAGAGTGGAAGACTCCACCCTGCGCCAGTTGTGGCGGCTCACCAACATCCTCATGAAGGTGCGGAAGGGGGCGCTAACCCTAACCGATTCAAATGATTAAAAGTGCTCTGGATGAGTTATTGAAAACAAAGGGGCGAAACAAAAAAGATGTTAGAAATGAAGGTAGCTCTGGATAAGTTGCTGAAAACAAAGGGGCAAAAAAAGTGCTCTGGATGAGTTGATGAAAACGCAGGAGTAATAGTATTTTCACTATAAGCTGATGAAAATAAATTAGATATTGCGCAACATCGGCTTATCGGGTCATAGAAAAGCTGTCAGTTGTCCGTGGTCAGTTGTCCGTTGCATCGGGATTCGCGGAGATCCAAAGCCCTAAGCCACTGACGGCTGACTACGGACTGCGGACAGCCTTTCAATGACCCGATCCATGGCAGACCTGACCGCCCCCGTTGCATCTGTGACAGGAGTTTCACCAAGTAAACCCCGCCTATTGTACAATGCACGTACGGGGCTTGGCACAGGCAGCAACAACGAGCCATAGTTGGAGAGGAAGTGGGAAACATGATCAAGACGGGAGCGGAGATTCTTTGGGAATGCCTGGAGCGGGAAGGCGTGAAGCACGTCTTCGGCTATCCGGGCGGGGCGATTCTTCCTGCTTATGATGCGCTGAAGCACAGCAAGATCCACCACGTATTGGTGCGGCACGAGCAGGGCGCAACGCACATGGCGGACGGCTACGCGCGCGCCAGCGGGCGCGTGGGGGTGGCGGTGGCCACCTCCGGCCCCGGCGCCACCAACATGGTTACGGGCATCGCCACGGCCATGATGGACTCTTCCCCGGTGGTCTGCATCACCGGGCAAGTGGGCAGCAAGCTGATCGGCTCCGACGCCTTTCAGGAGACGGACATCACCGGCGTGACCCTGCCCATCACCAAGCACAACTATCTGGTGACCCATGCGAGCGAACTGGCGCGCACGCTCCGCGAAGCCTTTTATGTGGCCGCGTCCGGCCGTCCCGGCCCCGTCCTGGTGGACATCACCAAAGACGCGCAGCAGTCCTCGTGCGAATTCGATTGGGAAGCGGCGAAACCCCAATTGCCGGGCTATCGCCCCGATCTCTCGCCCACGGCGGAGGATTATTCCCAAGCCCTCAAACTGATCCAGGAAGCGAAGCGGCCCGTGATCCTCGCCGGGCACGGCATCCTCCTCTCCGGCGCCATGGACGAGGTTCGCGAGTTGGCAGAGCGCACGGGAATTCCCGTCACGCTGACGCTGCTCGGCCTCGGCGCTTTCCCCGCCTCCCACCCGCTGAATCTCGGCATGATGGGAATGCACGGCGAGGCTTGGGTGAACCACACCATCCAGGATGCCGACTTGCTGATCGCCCTGGGCATGCGCTTTGACGACCGCGTGACCGGCAACCTGAAGACCTACGCGCCCAAGGCGCGGAAAATCCAGGTGGAGATCGATCCCACGGAAATCAACAAACTCGTAAAGGTGGATGTGGCCCTCATCGGCGATCTGCGGGAAGTCCTGCGCGAACTATTGCCCCGCCTCCAGCCCATCGATTGCAGTGAGTGGCGGAGTTACATCGACGGACTGAAAGGCGATGCCGCGGTGCGGGACATCCAGAACCTGCCCGACAGCGGGCACCTCTATGCCGCGCACGTGATCAACGACTTGTGGCAGGAAACCCGCGGCGGCGACACCGTGGTGGTCACCGACGTCGGCCAGCACCAGATGTGGGAGGCGCAATACTTCAAGCACGAAGCGCCCCGCTCGCTGATTACTTCCGGCGGCCTCGGCACCATGGGATTCGCGCTGCCCGCCGCCATCGGGGTCAAGGTGGCGCGCCCCGAGGCGGAAGTGTGGGTGGTGGTCGGCGACGGCGGTTTCCAAATGACCATGGCCGAGCTGGCCACCCTCGTTCAGGAGAACCTGAAAATCCACATCGCCATCATCAACAACGGATACCTGGGAATGGTGCGGCAGTGGCAGGAGTTTTTCTACGAGCGCAACTACGAATCCACTCCGTTGCTGAGCCCCAATTTTTCCAAGCTGGCGGAGGCTTATGGAATCCGCAGCGCGGCGGTGACCCAGCGCTCGCAAGTGGTGCCCGCGGTGCGAATCGGCGCGCCGGCACGAGGGGCCGATGCTGATTGATTTTCAGGTCGAGCAGGAAGATTCGGTCTATCCCATGGTGGCGGCCGGAGCCGCGCTGCACGAAATGATCCGCCGCCCCAACCCGCTGGTGGAAACCGCCGAGGATGAATAGGATTGGGATTGGTGATTTTAGGATTTTGGATTCGATTGCACGTTGAATTCGTCGATTTCGAATCATTTTGAGGATCTTGCATCTTGAATCCGCAAATTTAAATCTGAAATGCCAGGTTCCTATGCTGAAAACATTTGTGGTGCATGTCGAAAACAAGCCCGGCGTCCTGACGCGGGTGGCATCGCTGTTCCGCCGCCGCGCCTTCAACATCGACTCGCTGACGGTGGGACGCACGGAAAAGCCGGAAGTCTCCCGCATGACCATTACCGTGGAGGCGGACCAGGACCAGGCGCGCCGGATTGAAGCCAGCCTTTACAAGTTGGTGAATGTCCTCCTGGTGGAAGACATCACCGACGAGCCCGCCATCACCCGCGACCTGGCCATGATCAAGGTGGCCGCGCAGCACGACCAGCGTACCCACGTGCTCCAGTTGGTGAACGTCTTCCGGGCGCGCGTGGTCGATGTCGCGCCCGAGTCACTGATCATCGAAATCACCGGCGCGGAAGAGAAAATCGATCGCCTGCTGGAAGTGCTGCGCCCCTTTGGCGTGTTGGAAATGGTGCGCACCGGCATCGTGGCCATGCGGCGCGGGAGCAAATCTTCCACCATTCCCCTAACGGCGGAAGAACTGGACGAAGTCACGGCCGAAACGGGCGACGACGAAGGCCAGTCGGTGTAGCCATCGCCAGCTTGCACCCCGGGTTCATAAGCAATATCATGCCCGAGGCAAGGAAGCACAAACCCGATCGCGGAAGGAAGATCATTCTCATGAGCCAACAACTTGCATGTTTGAAAACGAAATGGAACGGGCGCGAGGCCTACACGCTCCAGAATGACCTGGTGCAAATGGTGACCCTGCCCGGAGGCGGCCACATCGCGGAATTTCAGTTTCTGGCCAGCACGGGATTGCCCGTCCTCAATCCCCTCTGGGTTCCACCGTGGAAGTCCATGGAGCCTTACCAATACCGGGCGGAAAAGCACGCCGCGGTATACGGTCCGGTGAATGAAGGGAAGCTGCTCTCCGGCATCGCCGGGCACAATATTTGCCTGGATTATTTCGGCCCGCCGTCGGAGGAAGAGGCCGCGCAAGGCCTCTCGACGCACGGGGAAGCGCCTTCGGCCAAATGGCAAAAGACCAAGCTCAGCGCGACTTCACAAGAGGTCAGCCTCACCCTCGCGGTGGGCCTGCCGGTGGCGGGCCTGCGCTTCAGCCGTGAAATCCGCCTGCGGCGCGGCGAGTCCGTGGCCTATTTTACCGAGACCGTGGTCAACGAAAAGAAAGCCGACCACTTCTTCCACTGGACCCAACACGTCACCCTGAGCCCGCCCTTTCTGGGGCACGAAACCAGCCGCATCTCGATCCCCGCCACCCGGGGGAGAACCGGTGCGGGCGGCTACGGAGGCAATGAGTTGCTCGCCTCCGGGCGCAACTTTCATTGGCCCTTTGCCCCGGCGCAAACCGGCGGAAGCATCGATCTTACGCGCCCCTTCGCGCGCCAGGGGCTGGGATTCATCGTGTCGGTTTTGCTGAATCCACGCCGGCAAGTGCAATACATCGCCGCCCTCAACCAGCCGCACCGCCTTCTGCTGGGCTACTGCTTCCGGCGCAGCGATTTTCCCTGGGTGGCGATTTGGGAAGAGAACCAGGCCCGAACCGTGGCGCCGTGGAATGGGCGCTGCCAAACGCGCGGGCTCGAGTTCGGTTCAACACCTTTGCCGGTAACGCGGCGGGAGGCGTTCGCGGTGTCGCCCCTGTTCGACACGCCAACCTTTTCCATCGTTCCGGCGAAAGGGAAGACGACCGTGAACTACTTAGCTTTCTCACGCAAGTGCCGGAGGATTTTGGCGGAGTGCGCGACATCCAAGTGGCCAAGAACGAAATCCTGATCCAAGGAAGCGGCCGCCGGTCGTCAGTGCACTTGCCCGCCACCGGCCTCGCCGACAACGGTTGGGAGTAAATCGGATTTCCAAAATCGCGCGATGTATCACGAAATGCGCCTATCGGTACGATTTGATACTTGGCCACAACTCCGCCAGAGGTCTCTGGATGCCGCGGCAAACCATGATGGGGATACCGTCTTCATACGGCTGAACCCACGGCGAGGTGAAGGTCGCGGCACGCTCGCTGGATGCGAACAAATGCTCGCGGGCGCCGCAGTCGCCCTGCACATCGATGACCACGTTGCCGCTGTAGCCGTGCGTTCCCCAGAGGTAATACTGATTGTGGCCGCTGATCGCGGGAGGCAATCCATACTGACGTCCGAAGAAATCGATCGCCGCCGCTTCGCCGTAGTTCTTGGCCACGATGGCCGCCTGCGCGCGGTCACCCGGCGGAAGGGACTGATAGACCTTCCCGACGGTCGCGGCGAGTTCGGGCCAGCCGTGCATATCGGCCCAATCGCTGGGAAGCGCGGGCAGGCGCTGGTGCTCGGTGGCCACGGTTTGGCGGGAGACGTGCATGGTCCCGAACAGCCAGTTTGTATATGAGGCCGCTTGCGCTTCCGGCAAGATCGGCATGGCGAAGGGAACGAAAACGAGGCCCAAAGCGATCACGGCTGTGGCCACGACCGGCCGAAGCACCTTCCGTCGATTCGTCCAGGCTTCGATCGCCACGCCCCCCGCCGCCATGAGATACGGGTATACGTCGGCGGGGTAGTAGTGTTTTCCGTGCAGCACGATCATGAAGGCGATCAAGATAATGTACGTGTAACCCAGGAAACGGAGACGCGCGTTCCACAACAGCCAGACCAAGCCGATAATCCACACCAGAGAAAGAAACACATTGGTGATCAGGAGCTGCTGAAACAGGTATTGCGCGGGGCCGACGATCAGATTCTTCCCGTGCTGGCCATTGCGCAGGAATTCCAGCGTGGGAAAGCCGTAATACACCTGCCAAAGGAAATTCGGCAACGCGATCAGCCCGCAGACGGCGCAACCCGCCAGGAACCAGCGCGAGAAGAGAATCCTCCGCTCGGGGGTGAGGAGCAAGCCGAGCAGCAAGGCGGCAAAGAAGAACACCACGGTGTATTTGCTCTCGAAGGCAGACCCCCATGGCCGCGCCCACCGCCAGCCACCCGCGGGGATCGGCGCCTTTCGCCAGGCGCAGGGTGTAAAGCGCCGCCAGCGGCCAAAGCCAAAGGCCGACCGTGTCGGGCGAAACCTTCATGCCGAAGTTCATCAGTACGGGGGCGAAAAACACCACGAGCGCGGCGAGGACCTCGGCGAAAGCTCCTCCCCCCAACTCCTCGGCGAGCAAGCACGTAACGTAAACGGCCGCGGCGGCAAAGAACGCGGGGACGGCGCGCAAGAGCACAAGCGAGTGGCCGAACATCTGCGTTCCGGCAGCGAGAAGCGGCGCCACCGGAGGCTGGTCAACGTAGCCCCACCGCGGGTGCTGCCCACAAATAATGAGATAGAGTTCATCGCGGAAAAATCCATAGTGCGGGTTGCCCACGAGGTGCAACCCAAACGTCGCGAGGGCGGCAATCAACGGAATTCGCAGGCGGCCGTTCGTCAGCATATTTGTGCTCCCGGGCATGAAAGAAGACCCACGATAGAACAATACGATTCTGTGCCGAGTCGAGTTCCCAGGATCTTGGCGGATAGGGCAGCCCTCAGAGAGGATTGAAGTGAAGACACCGAGGGCCCCCTCAGTAAATGCGACTTCGACCTAATTCCGGATCTACTTGCCGCTCTTCAACTCCTGCACCGGAGGAAGTTTTGAGGAGTTCCAACCGCCGCCCAGCGCTTCGATCAGAAGGACGCTGGCGCTCATGCGGCGAGTCAGAATATTCAGGGCTTGCACCTGGTCTTGCAGAAGAATGGCTTGCTCGGTGATGACGGTGAGGTAGTTGACGGTGCCGGCCTTGTACTGGTAAGTGGAAATATCCAGCGAATTTTGGGCAGCTTTTACGGCATCGTCCTCGGCTTGCGCTTCGTTCTCAAGCACGCGCAGCGCCGCCAGATTATCCTCGACTTGCTGGAAGGCCGTGAGAACGGTTTGGCGATAATTCGCCACCGTGGCGTCATAGGCAGCCAGTGTCTGGTTAAGCGTCGCGCGGCGCCTGCCGGCATCGAAGAGGGTCTCCGCCAACTGCGGCCCCACGGACCAGAAACGGCTTGGCCAGGAGATCCACTTCAAGAATTCCGACGCTTTCAAGGCCTGCCCCGGTGTCGGCGGCATGGGTAAGGGTTGGGTAATAGGCAGCTTTGGCAATGCCGATCTGCTCGTTGGCCTGGGCCATCTGCCGTTCGGCGGTGGCGATATCGGGCCGGCGCTCCAGCAGGGTGGAAGGAAGTCCCACCGGCACGGGTGGCGGCGTGATCTTGATGGGACTGTAAGAGATGGAAAGCTCGGCGGGAGGCTTGCCCGTCAGGACGGCAATGGCGTGCTCGTACTGTGCACGCGCCACATCATAATCGATCAACTGGGCCCGCGCGGTTTCCAGTTGGGTCTGCGCCTGAGCCACGTCCGAGCCCGACGCCACACCACTATTAAATCTTTCTTGTGTGAGCTTGAGGTAATCCTGATAGGACTTCACGGTAGTGTCGAGTAATTCTTTCTCGCCATCCGTGCCGCGCAACTCAAAGTAATCTTGCGCCAGTTCCGCCTGGTAAGACAGTCGCGCGTTTTCCAATTGGGCGTCACTGGCTTGCGCGGCCTCGGCGCTAGCCTGAATACTGCGCCGGATACTTCCCCAAATATCGGCTTGGTACGACACATCCACCGGAAGTTCGTAGGTGGTATACGCGTTTCCATTGTTGCTACCCGGTCACTCGCGAGTTCACGATGGAAGGAGCGGCGGAAACGGTCGGGTACAGGTTCGAGCGCGCGATCCGCACGGCGAATTTCGCCTCGCGGAATTGCGCCTCCGCCGCGATGAGATTCTGGTTGGAGACACTCACCTGTTCTTCCAGGGCATTGAGCTCCGGGTCGTTATAGATTTCCCACCACTTGCCGCGGGCCAGGGCGTCGCTGGGCTGCGCCGGCGCCCACTCCGCCGCCTGGGGAGAGTTCGCGGGCGGGAGTTCCTTGTAAGCCGGTAGGCGCAGGGGCGGGCGGGCGGTTGTAATTCGGTCCCACGCGGCAGGAAGGAAGCAGTAAGCAGAAGGCAGCAAGCAGGAGGCAGAACAAGAAAGTCAAAACGCAAAGCGCAAAAGGCAAAAGTCAAAACCCTGGATGTTCGCCCTTTTGACTTTTGCCTTTTGCCCTTTGCCTTTTGGCTTCGCACTTCCCATCTGTCCATCTACCTACTCCTTTCAGGTTTCCGCCTACTGCCTGCCGCTTACTGCCTTCCGCCTTCTGCTTACTGCTTTCTTAGGGTTAGATCTCCGGGGCCAGGGGCCTGATCTCCGTCGGGGTCTGTTCCCCGCACCCGATGCCGCCAATTCTGCAACCGGTCAAAATAGAGGTACACCACGGGAGTCGTGTACAACGTCAGCAACTGGCTTACGATCAGCCCGCCGATGATGGCGATTCCCAGGGGACGGCGCAACTCCGATCCGGTGCCGGTGCCGAGGGCGAGCGGCACAGCGCCCAGCATCGCCGCCATGGTGGTCATCAGGATGGGGCGGAACCGCAACAGGCATGCTTCGTAGATGGCGTCGCGTGAATTCTTGCCTTCGTTGCGCTCGGCGGAAATCGCAAAGTCGATCATCAGGATGCCGTTCTTCTTCACCAGTCCGATCAACAGGATGATTCCGATGATGGCGATCACCGTGAGGTCCGTGTGCGTGAGCATCAGCGCCAGCAGCGCGCCCACGCCCGCCGACGGCAACGTGGAGAGAATGGTAACGGGATGAACGTAACTTTCGTAGAGGATGCCGAGCACCAGGTAAACCGAAATGAGCGCGGCGGCGATCAGCAGGGGCTCGCTGCCGAGCGAATCCTGATAGGCTTGTGCGGTTCCGGCAAAACCCGTACGAATGGTCGAGGGCAAACCAATCTTGGCTGGCCCTATCGGTGATGGCATCCGCGGCATCTCCCAGCGCGACGCCCGGCCGGAGATTGAAGGAGATGGTCACCGAAGGAGAGAGGCCCTGGTGGTTCACCGCCAGCGGCGCGGTAATGGGGGCATATTTGGTGAAGGCGCTCAGGGGAACCTCCTGTCCCGCTGGGCGACGTGCACGTAGATTTGGCGCAGGAACAGCGGATTCTGCCAGAATTCGGGCGCCACCTCCATGACCACGTGATACTGATTCAGCGGCGTGTACATGGTGGAGACCTGGCGCTCGCCGAAGGCATCGTAAAGCGTGTTGTCAATCAGTTGCGGCGAAATGCCAAAGCGCGCCGCGGTGGCGCGGTCATACTGCACGAAGGCCTGGAGCCCGTGGTCCTGCTGATCGGTGTTCACGTCCGCGATCAGGGGGATGGTCCTCAACTCCTGGAGCATGCGGGGAGCGTAGTTTTGCAGATCCTGCAGATTGTCACCGCGCATGGTGAATTGATACTGGGCGGCGCCGAAGCGCCCGCCCACGCGCACGTCTTGCGAGGCCTGCATATAGAGCGTGGCGCCCGGCACCCGGCCCAGCTTGGGCCGCAGCCGGGCAATGACCAGGTCGGCGTTGATTTTTCTCTCCTCGGGCGGCTTGAGCGAGATGAACATCCGCGCCGTGTTCATGGCGCCGCCGCGGGGGCCGCCGCCCCGGTAAATCCATTGACGGTATCAACCGCCGGGTCGGCGACCACAATATCGACCATCTGCCGCAAAATCCTGTCCATGGCTTGAAACGAGGTATCCTGGTCAGCCTGAATCGAGCCCATCATGCGTCCGTTGTCCTGCTGGGGAAAGAACCCCTTGGGAACGTGGATGTAAAGGTAGACGTTCAGCGCGATGGTGGCCAACAATACCGCCAGGGTAATCGCCGGAAAGCGCAGCACGGCGGACAGGGTCCTGCCATAGAATTTCACCACCGCAGTTGAAGGCGCGCTCGGAGGTCCTGATACATCCAGCCATGGGATTCGTGCTCCGCAACAGGTGCGCGCACATGGAGGGCGTCGCGGTGAGCGAGACCACCATGGAAACGATGATCGCCACGGACAGCGTCACGGCAAACTCGCGAAACAGCCGGCCCACAATTCCTCCCATCAGCAGCAAGGGGATGAACACCGCCACCAGCGAAATGCTGATGGTCACCACCGTGAAGCCAATCTCCTTCGCGCCCTGAGCGCCGCCTGGAACGGCGCCATGCCCTTTTCCAGATAGCGGGTGATGTTCTCGATCACCACAATCGCATCGTCCACCACAAAGCCGGTGGAGATGCAGAGCGCCATCAAGGAAAGATTGTCGAGGCTGTAGCCCAGCAGGTACATGACCCCGAAGGTCCCCACCAGCGACACGGGAACGGCGACGCTGGGGATAAACGTGGTGCGCACGTTGCGCAGAAAAACGAAAACCACCAGGATCACCAAAATGACGGAAATGATCAGGGTCCGCTCCGTGTCGTGAACGGAGGCGCGGATGGTCAGGGTTTGATCCATGGCCACGCGCATATCGATGGTAGGGGGAATGTCCGCTTTGAGCTGGGGCAGCATGGCCCGGATGCGGTCCACGGTGTCGATGATATTGGCGCCGGGCTGGCGGAAGATGATGACCAGCACCGAAGGCTTGCCGTTGGAGTAGCCCGACGGCGCGAATTTCTTCCGGGGCGTCATCGCACTTCGGCGACATCGGAGAGGCGCACGGCGGAGCCTTTCTTGTAAGCCACGATCAGCGGGCGATAATCACTGGCCTGGAACAGTTGATCGTTGGCGCCCACCTCCCACATGCGGAGACCGTCGGAAAAGTGCCCCTTCGGTTCGTTGGCATTGGCATTACTCAACACCCCCCGCACCTGCTCCAACCCGATGCCGTATTTGTTGAGCACGGTCGGATTCAATTCGATCCGAACCCCCGGCAGAGCGCCCCCGCCCACGATCGCCTGGCCCACCCCGCTGACCTGCGACAGTTTCTGCGCCAGGATGGAGGAGGCATAATCGTAAATCTTGCTCTTCGGCAGCACGTCGGAGGTGAGCGACGAGCAGCATAGATGGGAGAATCGGCCGGGTTCACTTTCCGGTACGTCGGGTTGCTGGGCAGGTTGGTGGGCAGATAACCGCA
>CAWELY010000004.1:0-105936 GCA_963810005.1 uncultured Acidobacteriota bacterium | reverse complement strand
ACGGATGCGACTCGCGACGACGTTCACTGGTTAATCGCAGCGGGCGTGGTCTATGTGGATCTCTACGCCGGGGCCTAGCCGAACCTGATAAGGTCCATGTTTTCTCGAAGCAAGAGCTGAGCATGGCTTATGGGCGCATCGAGGGACACGGCCGCAGACGTCCGGTGGGCGGGTCGACCTCACTGTTGGCAGCTCCCTAACGTGGGATGGTAGAACTTGGACGGTGGTAAACACCGGGGAGACACGAATCAGCCTTGTCGGAGAAACCAATGCGTTCACGGAAATGCCCCTCGGAACTTTTGAAACTCTGATCGAGCAGGGGCATATCACCGGTGGCGCCACTTCATCACCGAACTCGGAAATCAGCAGCTTGCTTGCGCAAGCCAGTACACTCGATCTCAAGCGCGCCAACGAGCGTTTCGACCTCGTACATTGCCATTTGGATGAAAAGCTATCCGCTGGTGAGCTGGGGGTGCCCGGGCGAACGCTTCGCTTTTGGATCTCGCGATACCGGCAAGCGCAGGAGAAGTACCGCAGCGGGTACGTCGGGCTGCTCCCACACACTAGCCGCCGGGGCAACCGCAGCCCCAGATTGGCGGACGAGAGCCGCAAGTTGCTCGACGAGTTCATCAAACAAGACTACGAAACGCTCAAGCAGAAATCCAAATTCGCCTCTTGGGCCTCCTGAAGCGCGCCTGTGACCAGCAGGGCATCGTAGCTCCCAGCTATGTGACGTTCTGCCTGGCGGTGGAGCGGCGACCCTCATTTGAGCGGACCGTAAAACGACAGGGGCATCGCGCCGCCTATATACATGAGCCCTTCTACCTGGAGCTGGGCAGAACCGTACCACGTCACGGAGATCGCCCGTTTGAGATCGGCCATATCGACCATACGGAGCTGGACGTAGCGGTCGTGTGCTCACAGACGAGCCGGGTTCTGGGCCGCCCTTGGATGACACTTCTGACAGATGCCTTTTCCCGCCGTGCTCTGTCGGTTTACCTCACCTTTGATGAACCCAGCTACCGTTCTTGCATGATGATTTTGCGGGAGTGTGTAAGGCGACATGCCCGGCTTCCACAGATTGTGGTTGTCGACAACGGGTCTGAGTTCGGGAGCACATACTTCGAGACCCTGTTGGCGAGGTACGAGTGTACGAAAAAAGCGAGGCCGCCGGCGAAGGCACGATTCGGCTCGGTGCTAGAGCGTCTGTTCGGGGTTGCGAACACACAGTTCGTTCACAACTTGCGTGGCAATACTCAGATCACACGCAATGTACGGCAAGTGACGAAATCCGTCGATCCCAAGAAGTTCGCCGCCTGGACCCTCGGGGAGCTGCACGAGAAGTTGTGTCATTACCTGTTTGAGGTCTACGACACGATCGATCACCCTGCGTTGGGCCAGAGCCCGCGGGAAGCGTTTTGTGCAGGATCAGAGAGGGCCGGCAATCGCCCCCAGCGAAAGATCCCCTACGACCAGGATTTCTGGATGTGTACTTTGCCGTCGACCCTGAAGGGCACGGCCAAGGTACTACCCGGCTGCGGCGTGAAGATAAATTACCTTTACTATTGGTCCGACACTTTTCGCGACCCTGAAATCGAATGTCAGCAGGTTCCAGTGCGCTATGACCCCTTCGATGCCGGCACGGCCTACGCCTTCGCCGGACGCCAATGGGTCCAGTGTCATTCGGAACACTACGCCGTCTTCCAAGGCCGATCGGAAAGAGAGGTGATGGTGGCCTCGAAAGAACTGCGGCGACGTCATCAGTGCCATTCTGGACAACTGAAAATCACTGCCAGAAAATTGGCTGACTTGTTGCAGTCCATCGAGGCTGATGAGGTGCTCCTGGCGCAAAGACTGCGCGACCGGGAAAGTACAATCTTGCGACTAGGGATGGCACAAACAACGGCGGGCCCCGAGGGGGAGAATGACGATCAAGTGGAGAAGAAGAGTGCCGAGGAGGAGCCTGGAGAGGAAACTCCGGGCCATTACGCAACATACGGGGAGTTCTGATGGTAACAGCAACGGAGGGATTACCGCGGGAACTTCTGACAGAGGTGTGGACGGCAAGGCTGGCATACTTTCAGTCTTATACGATTGCCCACCCACGGCTGGTAGAGGCTAAACAAAAGCTGATGAGTGCCATTCCGGAGTCAAACCGCAATTCGCTGGTGATGATTCTGGGACCGACGGGGGTCGGGAAGACGACGCTCCGGGTCAAGACGGAGCAGATCCTCACAGAAGGCGCGCTCAGCGAGTTGAAAGCCGACCGCGCGCGAATTCCAGTGGTGAGCGTGGAAGCGATTGCGCCGGAATACGGCAACTTCAACTGGCGCGATCAGTTTAAGCGGATTCTATTACAGATGCGTGAGCCGCTGGTTGGGTATAAGTGCCCTTCGGCCGGCCGACGGAACGAAGAGAGTGAGTTTTACGCCAGCTTGGCGTCGAAAGCATCGGCTGCGGCATACCGTTACGCCGTGGAGCAGGCTCTCCGCCACCGCCAACCCTTTGCCGTTTTGATCGATGAAGCACAGCACATGGCCAAGGTGACCTCTGGCCGCAGGCTCTTAGACCAGTTGGACGTGATCAAGTCCATCGCTAATCTGACCAGTACAGTGCATGTTTTATTCGGCACGTATGACCTGTTGGCGTTTCACAACTTGAATGGTCAGTTGAGCCGGCGCAGTGTGGATATCCATTTTCGACGCTACCAGGCTGAGAACGAAGAAGACCGCAAGGTCTTCGTCAATATCGTTCACTCCTTCGCACAACGGCTGCCGTTTGCGGAACCGCCGGACTTGGCAGAGGACTGGGAATACCTCTACGAACGGAGCATCGGTTGTGTCGGCATTTTAAAAGACTGGTTAGTGCGGGCGTTGACGCAGGCCCTGAAGATGGGGAGGACGAGCCTCATGCGTAAAGATCTGGAAGGTCATGCCCTCTCGGTGTCGCAATGTGAAAAGATGCTTTCCGAAGCCGTCGAAGGTGAATTGCGATTGCAAGAGAGCGAAGAAGGGCGCTCCCGCCTGCGGACACGGCTGGGTCTGGTGGATTCCGACATAGGCCGCGATCGCGTTTCAGGGAGGAAGAGCCTGACGCGGCGCGGTAGGGTTCGGCCAGGCCAGCGCCGACCGAAACGCGACGGAATCGGGAAGCCCGCTGTCTCTTATGCCGGCAATTTATGAATCCTGGGACCTAACCGTACCTCCAGTCCCGCCACGGACTCGCCTCTACCCGTTGGAGCCCATCGGTCTCGGCACACCGTTCATCGAGAGCTTGACCGGGTATGTGCTACGACTTGCCGAGGCACACTGCCTACCTGTGGGTGCTCTCATTGGCCTCGAACTAGAACGACATACGTTCATGGAGATCCCTAATCCGCCCGCACAGAACAAGAGGAACGGGTGCTCCTGTGGGCAGATTTCATACTCTGCTAACGGAGTTGAAGAAAGCGCCGTCAAGTGGTCTCATGCGTTGGAGAGATGCACTCTGCGCAAGGGCTTGCACCGCCTGACCTTTCTCGCCTTTGGAGACTTCTTCTGTAGCCTTTCTCTTTTTTCGTCGACTCAGAACTTGGTGTCCTGCCTGCTTGGAAGAATGGCGGGTCTCGGGTGAAACGGTCTATGAACCTCTTCTCTGGTCGCTGAAAGTGGTCAGCGTCTGCCCCCGCCATCGAGAGCGGTTAATTAGCATCTGCCCACACTGTCACAGGCCGATGAGACCACTCACCTCATTTACGTGCCCAGGTTACTGTGGCCGATGCAACGGATGGCTGGGTATTACGCAAGAAGGTGCGGCCCGGGAGACGGTATCTGAGGCGAACTCTGAATACTGGGTCAGCAGGTCAGCGGGAGAACTTCTGGCACTGGCGCCGCGAGACAGGCATGACTCCGGGATCATGCGGCACGCCTTTCGCGAGAATCTCGAGGCTTGCATTAACAATTTATTTCGAGGAAACGGCTCGGACATCGCGAAATTCGTTGGCTGTACCGCCACGTCTGTTTACAACTGGCGCAACGGAGCAACGACACCACGGATCGACCAACTACTGCAACTGAGTGAGCGGTTGCGAATCCCAATTGGCGAATTTCTGAGGGTGAGAAATGCAGCCGGTGCGAGGGACTGGAAATTCATCAAACCGGCAGCCTCTGGATATGCCCCTCCAACCGTACGCTATCGACCAGCCGAAGAGACGCGCCGTGCGCTCGAACTGGCCCTACGTGAGCGTCCATCTCCGAGCTTGGCAGAAGTTGCGCGGCGGTTAAATTACCGCGGAACCGAGGGGTTGAGGAGGATCGGCCGGAGCCTCTGCAAGCGGATTACTGACAATTATAAGAGGTCCTTTACCCTGGAGCCTTACTACAATGGTCCCCGGCCACGAATCCGTGCCCGCAAGGAGATTGGAGCAGCACTTAAGGCTTCGCTCGCTCAGGATGACCCCGAGTCCGTGCCGCGGATTGCGCGGCGGCTCGGGTACGCAAGTTCGGCGCCATTCCTGGAACAATTCCCCGGATTGTGCCGTGGGATCCACTCAAAGATCGCGAGCCGGAAGAAAGCTCGAATGCGGGCGATGCGACGGATCGTCAAGCGAGCCCTTCAACAAGAAGACCCGCCAACCCTCCGCCAGTTGGCCGCTCGTTTAGGGTACAAGGACAAAAAGGTAATTGGGCACTACTTCGGAGCGTTTTCCGCTGAGCTGCTGGCGCGTCGCAAAGCATTAAAGAAAAAGGAATCGGCACAGCTCAGGAGAAAGCTTCAACGCTCCGCCCGCAAGGAGCCGCCACCATCGGTGGGCGAGGTATGCCGCAGGCTGGGACTGCAGCGCTCAATGGCCAGTCGCCGGTTCCCGAATGAATACAGGGTCATTGTGGCGAGGTATCTGCAACGTCGAAAAGAACGTGCACGGCGGCGACAGATGTTGCCAAAAAGTGTCGAGTCCTGAGGTCAGATCTAGCGAAAGCCTGTTGGTTGCTTGCTCGCACCATTGTTTCGATTAGCCTTCCACCGCTATTAATAATGTTGGTGAGTGTGTTTGGGGCTGGATAACACGCAAAGGGCGCCGGCCTTGAAAGGATCAGTCCAGGGTATTCCAGCCAGCAGCGTCTGCATCCAGTCGATCGAAATAAGGCATAACCTTGCCGAACGGCAAAGTTATGCTTTAGGTCACAACATCAACAACGCTGAGGAGGCTTCTTATGACCTTCCGCGTCAACCACTGCGGAGACATACATCTGGAGGAAGACCGATATTTTGGTGACACCGTTCGGTGCTTGGGTTGGTTCGTGGATGACGGAATCCGCCAGCAGACAGACCTGTTTGTAATCGACGGCGACCTCACGACCTACAAGGCCACGATTAAGGAACGGAACCTCTGGGTCGACAGGCTGGTCGAAATGGCCAACCACGCTCCGGTGATCCTGGTAGCCGGAAATCACGGAGCGGAGCTGGAGGGAGATTTGTACGTGTTTGGTCGCGCTAACCCTCCGCGATCACAGGATCTTTAATTTCCCCGGAACTCATTGTCAACATACTGAACGGTTCACAAGTTAGGAACCGATTTTGACATGTTCTCGTCCTGCCGGTAAGATGATTCAGAAAGGTAAGCGCCGCATCAACGAGCAAGACGATCCGGCCCTGGTGAGCCGTGGTAGACGTGCCGGAATTACCTGTGCTAACGCTCTGGCAGCGGTCGGAAATTGCCCGCAGCGTTGTGGAAGCGGCAGGTTGGAAACGGAAACCAGGAGAGTGTAAACTTCAATCATGGCCGTCTCAAAGAGGGGTCGGATAGATCACTATGAATTTGATCTCGCCGGCCGCCGGTATCGAGGAAGCACCCAGCGCACCAATTCGCCAAGATGCGTTGAAAGTTGAGGCCACCAAGCGCACACGGCTATTGAACTCGCTTCAGGATGTCCCAAATCCAACCGCTATACCCACATTTGCTGAATTTGCGGACCAGTTCATGGAGTGGGCGAAGGCAAACTTAGCGCAAGCTACGGTCGTGCTGCATAAGGTCAATGTCGACAGGCTCAAGCAGTTTTTTCGTGGTAAGCTAATTAATGAAATTGACCGCAAGAGTGTGGAAGATTTCAAGGTCTGGCGGGCTGCCCAGAGGCGGGAGAATGGAAAAGGGAAAGTATCGGGCGCCACAGTCAACAGGAATCTGACCACGCTGAAGCGAGTCTTCAATCATGCTGACGCTATGGGGTTGAACGTCAAGAACCCTGTAAAATACGTGCCGTACTTCAAGGAGGCTGGCAGGGTAAGAGCATTGACGCTGGAAGAAGTGGACAAATACCTGGCAGCAGCCACGGGCGACCTGATGGACTTTGCGGTGCTTGCCCTAGAGACCGGAGCACGGCCGATGGAGTTGTTCGCTCTCAAGAGATTGGACATAAATCTGGAAGGGAAGTACTTAAGGCTTCCTGGCACCAAGACGCGGAGAGCCAAGCGAGATGTACCGTTGACAGACGATGCGCTGGAGGTATTGAAGCGGCGTATGGAGAAGGATGCTGACACCTTCATCTTCCCCATCCGCAGGCCCAAGACAAAGAACATGGACGTGAAACACATTACGAGCCTGCGTAAGGCACACGATGCTGCCATTGCTGTCATTGCGAAGCATTTCGCAGAGGATCCGTTTACGGTCTACACCTTCAGGCATACCTACGGCACAAGGCATCCCCAGGCAGGGACTGAGCTGCCGGCGCTGGCGGAGCTGACGGGACATAGCTCCCTCCAGACCACAATGATCTATGTCCACAGCTCATAGAAGATGAAGATTGAGGCGAGAGCGAGGCTCCAGGCTTATGTGAAGGCAGCCAGGAGAGCCAAGCAGCTTCAGGAAGAGGAAGAGGCGGAGAGTTGGAAGCCGAGGGAGGATGAATGGGGAAATCCGATTTTTGAGGATGAGGCAAGCTCCCCACAAAAGTCCCCACAACGGGCCCAATCAGCTAGAAGGAGAAGTAATCTAAGTTCCTAAAAATGATTTATGTCGGGGCGTGGCGCAGCCTGGTAGCGCGCTTGCCTTGGGCGCAAGAGGTCCGCGGTTCGAATCCGCGCGCCCCGACCAACCTCCCCTTAGCTTCAGCTAACCATCGGAAAAAAGCAGACGCGGCGGCGTTCGGTGGGTGGCACCGGCACTCCTGCCGGTGGCAAAGAGGTGTAACTTGCCCGGAATTCCGGACACCTACCTGCCCGCGACCTACTACCTACCTCCACCCGTGAGCCCCTTGAGAAGCGTTAGCTTGCCCTTGTATTGCGAGGGTGCCAAGGATTCAGGCAGGATGATGTCCGCATCCAACCGCTCGGCCACCCGGTCCGTCATAACCTTGAACGAACCCTTGGCTTGCGTTCGCTCGAAGGCTATCGGCGCGCCAGCACAGGAATCGGCAGCGGTCCAGTTTGATGTTGTAGCGGCGAGTTTACGTCAGGATTGTCCAAATTAGGTTTTTCGTATCCCCGCATTGTGGATAGCCCAGATATGCCCGAGAATTATGGCCCATGCCAGAGTCTGTGGCACGGGTCAAAATGTCGTTTTTCCAGACTCGGCCTTGACATTTTGCACCTCGGCAACTCCCTCCGCCAATTTGGACCGCTTACGCTGCCCCTGCGAGCGCAGCAGAAGCAAGCGTAGCGCTGACCTCCGCCGTTGAGGTCTGCGGCTTTTCCCTGGACCCACTCCCGAATCCGAGGGCAGGCGTCCGTCTTTGCGATTTGCGGCGTTTGCAAGGGAAGAACCGCGGACCCCAAAATCGGGGGTCCGCGCTACGTAAGGGTTCGCGCCACGCTTGTCCATTTTCGGTATAATCTCCCCATCGATTTTTCTCAGTCCACGCGAGCCGCGCGAGGTGGCCATGAGATTCCGCCAAACGCTGACTTTTCTCATTCTGGCGGCGGGGTGGGTCTTTGCCCTGTCTGCCTGGGCGCAACCGAAAACTGTAGCGCCGGCCTTGAGGTCGGCACGTGCTGACGTAGCGGCGAGTTTACCTCGCCATGGCGGCGTAAAGCCGCCGCTACGGAACGTAGGGCCCAGCAGCGCTGGGCCCGGGCTGAACGCCGTTCGGCCCTACGTTGCCTGTGCCGTCGTACAAGCGCCGCATGCCCTACCCGGCGTTCCGCATCATGAATGCGGAACGAGGGGGCGGCAAGCCGTCCCCCTACGCCTTGCGCAACTCGTTCACGAGCGAAAGGTCAGCGACGTGGCGAAGAACCCACAACAGGTTCTACCGATGACCTAGCCGGGGTGCTGACTCTCCATCACAACGCGCAGAATGCGGTTAATGCGCGTCTGGTAGCCCCTGCCCTGACCCTTGAGCCAATCGAGCACGTCCGCATCGAGACGAATCGTCAATTGCCTTTTCGCCGGGGGCCAAGCCGTCGTGGCCTTTTTGAGAAACGTCCTGTCGAGCGGCGGGATGTCCGAATAGTCAATATCGGCATCCCGCATGCGGTCAATCCGTGCCAAGTCGCTCTTGATAGATTTTTTGTTCACGTCGGTTCCCCTTTCTCATGGAGATGATGCGCGTTCCCTCATCGCGCGGTGAATGGGCTATGACCACCAGACGCCCGGCCAGTAAGCCCAAAGTGATGAGCCGTTCTTCCCCATAGTCGAAGCGGTCATCTTCGAACGTGACGCAAGGCCCGGAAAACACCTGCTTCGGCATCCTCGAAGCTGAGGCCATGCTTGGCGAAGTTCTTCCGGTTCTTCGCTTCGTCCCATTCGTATTGCATTTCCGTTTCATTCCCCAATGTAGCTCTTTTTGTAGTTACACGCAAGCCTAAACCTCGCCGTCAAAGCAGGCGGCGCGGGCTTCGCCGAAATCGAGGACGTGCAAAGCGGCGTAACCACGGTCACTGTTTTTGTACGTGGGCTTTTCCTTCGATGACGAGCCCACGGTCAATTCCCAAGACGAATTGGCCGTGGCCACCTCCGGGTCACACAACCTCAGGCGCCGATCGAACGGGTGAATGCAATCACGAGGCCGGCTTGCCCTACCCGGCGTTCCTCATGGTGAATGCGGAACCAGGGGGCGGCAAGCCGTCCCCGTACGACGGAAGGCCCTGCGGACTGGGGCCCAGAACAGGGAGGAATGCCCTTGACATCTTCTGACAATCAGATAATCTGAAGGCATGGCAGTGAAAACAGTAACCAACTGAGGAGAGGATAGGACGCGTAGGTCAGCGCCGGCAGGTAGTGATTCCGCGCGAGATGCTGGAAACGCTCAATATCCGCGAAGGCGATTTTGTGGCGTTTCGGAAGCAAGCGAATGGCGTGCTCATCAAGCCTAAGCGGGTAGTTGATCCCGACGACGTCCTCAGCCCCGAAGAAAGCGCCCAGATTGCGAAAGCGCGCCGCGAGATGCGAGCGGGAAGGGGTATCCCCCTGGCCCAACTCGAGTATGACTTGGCTCATAAACGTTCACCGCGACGCCGCAAAACAGCTTGAGGCGATCCCACCCGACCGTCGCAACCGCATCTTGAATGACATTCGGGAGCTTGCCAATGATCCTTTTCGCGGTCTGGTAAAGCCCCTGAAGGGTAAGAGCCACAAAGGTCTTTTCCGGAAAGTTTCGGGCCGCTACCGCATTATCTTTGAGCCCTTCCATTCGACCCGGACGGTTCATGTCCTCGGTGTTTTGCTGCGTAACGAGGCGACGTATAAATAGAGAGCCACGGTCAACACCCTCGTTTATGTGGGCTTTTCTTTCATTGACGAACCCACGGTCAATTCCCAAGACGAATTGGCCGTAGCCACCTGCGGGTCACACAACTTCAGGCGCTGTTCGAAGGGGTGAATGCAATCGCGAGATGTAGGGGTAGGGCTCCCGACTTCGCCGGGACAAGTTGCCCTACCCGGCGTTCCGCATAGTGAATGCGGAACCAGGGGGCGGCAAGCCGTCCCCCTACACCTTGCGCAACTCGATCACGACGTAGGGGCAGGCCTCGTGCTTGCCCATCTCGGCCGGGATTCAATCCCGGAATTTGAGGGTGCCCACGAGGGCGCCCCTACGATTCCTGGTTCGGCGGCAATGCGCGGCATAGACTCCGGTAGCGTGTCGTTTCATAAGCTGACGGAGATGCAATACCAATTCACCGCCATGGTTCCAGACTCCTTTTGAAATTTGCGCTTGCCAATGGCAGGGTGATACTTTAGTATCACTTTTATGAAAACCCACCTTGTGACAACTCTCAAGAGGAGAGCCACCGGGATTCTCACCGAGTTGGCAAAGGATCAAATACCCGTTCTCATCACTCAGCACGGAGTTCCCACCGCCTATCTGGTGGATGTTAGCACCTTTGAAGCGTTGCAGAATCGGATGCGCGTGCTCGAAGGAATCGCCCGCGGGGAAAGAGCCATTCAGGACGGGCGGATCTCCACGCACGCCCAGGCAAAGCGGCGACTCGAACGATGGCGAGAATAATCTGGGCTGATCCGGCGATTCACGAGTTGGATGCGATGGCAGATTATATTGCCTTGGAGAACGTTGCGGCGGCTCGCGAACTCGTTCAACGGGTATTGGTTGCCGTCGAGCGGTTTCAGAAGTTCCCCCGTATGGGCTCCCTCCCAAACGAACTGATGGGTTTGCCTTACCGCCAGTTGGTTGTCTCCCCTTGCCGCGTTTTCTATCGCGTGGAGAAGAGGGTCATTTACATCGTTCATGTTCTGCGAGGGGAACAGTTCGTTCGCAGAGAACTATTTCCCACCGAAGCACGCGCATCGAGGTCTTCCGGCAAGTAGCGCCCCCCCCAGGGCTACGGGCACCGCACTCATGATCGTGGCCTTTTCCTTTGATGACAAACCCACGGCCAATTCCCAAGACGAATTGACCGTGGCCACCTCCGGGTCACGCAACCTCAGGCGCCGTTCGAACGGGTGAATGCAATCACGAGATGCCGGGCTTGCCCTGCCCGGCGTTCCGCAGGGTGAATGCGGAACCGGGGGACGGCGAGCCGTCCGCCTACACCTTGCGCAACTCGATCACCACGGAAGTGCCGACCTGAAGGTCGGCGCTACGCCTGCTCGATCACCCCGCGGAAGGCGACGTAGGGGCAGGCCTCGTGCCTGCCCTCCCCGTCGGCATGGCCGACTTTAGGGCACCCACGAGGGGTGCCCCTACGCTTCCTGGTTCGGCGGCAATGCCCACGGAAGGAACGGCAAGCCGTCGCCGCACGGCGAAAGGCCTTGCGGACATCGGGTCCAGGAAATTATGGCCTGGCGCAAAATCGCGAAGGCCGCACGGTGGCGGAACTTCGTGGAAGTCCGGCAGGTTTTCAGTGATGCCGATGATGTGAAGGGGTACGTGATCTTTAATATCCGGCAGAACCGCTACCGGCTGGTCACCATCATTCATTACTCGCGCGTGAAGGATGGCGGGACCACCGAAGGGCACATCTATATCCGCTCTTTTCTGACGCATAAACAGTACGACAATCCGGCCAACTGGGATAAAGGGGTTACACGATGAGCACCGCACTGGCGAATCCGACCGAGATGATCCGGCGGGGGGCGCCCCACCTCATCCACTCGGATGAGGAACTCGCGAAGTACACCCAGGCGCTCTATAAGCTGACGGCCAAGTCCCGCCGCACACCGGAGGACGAAGAGGCCATCGAGCTTCTGACGCTGCTCATTGAGCGCTACGAGGCGGAGCGCTACCCGGTGCCGGACGCCGACCCGATCGACGTACTACGCTTTCTTCTCGAACAGAATGGACTCTCGCAACGGGACATCGCCGCGGAACTTGGCAGCGAGAGCACGGTGTCACTGGTCCTTTCCGGCAAACGTCAATTGAACCGCGACCACATCGCGCGGCTCAGCCGGCGTTTCCATGTTTCGCCATTGGTCTTCTTGGGCAAGGGGAAATCGTAGGTCGTAGGTCGGGAAGTACTTCGTGCCAGTGTTCTCTCTACCGTCTACTGTCTGCCGTCTACCGCGCTAGAAACCACACGCAGCAACCTTCTTCTCGTCGGAGACTGCATCCCTTTGGCCGGCGCGGACTCGCTCCACAGTGCGGCTCAGGTCTTCGTAGAAGGCCTGGCGCGCGCCGGGATTGGCGCGGAGACAGTCGAGCTCACCCCGGGCGCGTTTCTCCGGATCGACGTAGCCCGAGGAGGAGCGCGATACGTCGACCGTCGCGACCTCAGATTTGAACGGGGCGGCAGAGGGAGGCGTAGCAGCAAGAGTCGAACCGTGAAAGGGCTTCCCCCGGGTTCTTCCGCCCCCATGCCTTTCCGTTCTCCCTGCACGCTGAGAGTCAGGGCCCTTATGGGCGGGGGCACCGATGGAGGATGGGGCGGCACGACCTCGGTCTCAGGCGGCATCGAAGCAGGGCCGTTGCGCCAGGTGGGATTCTTCGTTCTGGCATGACTCGAAGGTGAGGAAGGGTGAACGGGCATTCGCGCTTGCGGCGTGCCGGAAAGCGCCCCGGTTGCCAGAAGGCAGAACTCTACGCCCACCAGAATCAGAAGGCCAGATGTGCTGCCGGGCGTCGTCGGAGCCATACATTTCTCCCTGGAGCAGCAGGGTACGCACCCAGGCTTCTTTACGGTTGAGCGGCCGCGCCCGACCCGGCCCAATTCCGCCGGTCGATTTTCACCGCATGGGGCTTCGAATGCGCCTCGACCGGCCGCTTGACATAGTAAGCATAGCGTTCTTCCAGCTTGTCGGATTCGAGCGCTTTGTCCGGAAGGCCGCACGCCGTGGACCCGTATTTGACGCGGCAGGTTTCCGAGAGTACGGCAATTTGATTCACGTCGGATGCGAGATCCGCGAGGGGCGCGTGGGTGGCGCGAAGGTAAAGATCGGAACGCTGTTGGCCGAGGTCCTCCGGCTTGGAATCGTCGGTCTGGGCCCAGCCTGCCGGAGCAAGCGCCAGAAGCAGGGCAAAAACCGCGGCCATCGCGAGGCTACTCATGGAAGCCGACGCAGTAGTGGAAGCGGCGTTTCGGTTGGGGCACATGGTTTACTCCTTGGGGGCCGGGGCGGGCTTCTCGGTACATCCCTTTTCGTTGTTGGGCGTCCCGGCGCAGGGCTTCGCGGGGCCCGGTTTGGCGTCCACCTTCGCGCTCGGGCCCAGGCTCTCCAGCGTGTCGTGAACCTCGGGGCTGGCCGCGAGGTGTTGCACCGCCTGCGTGGCCTTGCGGTCCTGGTCGAGCACGTCTTCCGCCTGCGCGTTGACCACGTAGAACTCAAGCCGGTCGGCCAAATGCGACTGGTTCTGATGGGCCGAGGCAGCGTCGGCCGTGTAGGCTTTGGACTCTTTCTCGAGCGACTGCGCGAGCGCGTGGAGCTTCTTCAGCTCTTCTTCCGCGCTGGCCGCCTCTTGCTGGTTCTGTGATTGTTGGGAAGACAGCTCCTGGGCGTTGCGTTCGGCTTCCGACAACCGGCGGCGGATTTCGCTTACCTGCGCCTCGGTCCCGGGTTGGCGAGCCAGGTTCGCGGCCGCCAGCTTCGAGATCTTGCCGATTGATGGCGCTAGCCCGTTTGCTCAAGTCGTCAAGGGTCTTTTGCCGCTTGGCGACGAAGTCCTGAAGCGCCTGTTCCTGATTCTGAACTTGCTGAGACTCCTCCGTATATTCCTTGGCAAGCGCTTCGCTGGTTTGCTCGCGATCTTGTTCGTCCTTGAGTTCCACTTCCACCTTTCGCGGGTCGGCGAATTGCTTGACCCCAGGCTCGGCGTTGCCCACCTTCGCGTAGGAGGACATCTCCAGCACTCGCTGCTGGTGGCGCTGGTCGAAGTCATCGAGGAGGCGGCGGACACGCACGGGGAGTAGTTCCTTGCCCGGCGGCGACTCATGCCCGGCCTCCGTTTCGACTTGCGCTGCCTGGGGAGCTTCAGGAATTGCGGGCGGCGCAGGCTGCTGGGCAAGGGCCGCGCCGGCAAGCGCACAACCTAGCAGGGTCAAAATTGGAGTGGGCCTCATTGGATTTCCTCCACCAACGCCCGCTGCACCCGGGGATCGTTCAGGAGCGGGTCCCTTTCCCAATCTTTTTCCGTGGCGCGCATGATCACCACGAGGTTGCGCGCCATCTCCGCGCGCGCCGCGTCCGGCAGGCTGGTTTTTTGGGAATCGTTATAGGCCTCGCGCATCAAGTTGAGCGGTTCGGAGCTATGGTCACCCGCCTGGAAGCGCGCGTCTGCCTGCAAATATTTGGCAAACGTGCGATCGACAGCCGGACGGTTCTTGAAACTGATTTCCTTCACTTGCCGAAGCACGCCATTGGGATCGGTGTCGACTTGATCCGCCATTTCCAAGAGATCTTCCGAAGGTGGAATCGACAACCCCGCACCCCAGCGGGCGGGCCGCAGTTGGGCGCCATCATCGACAACGTCACCCGTGGGAACGAAGGATACCGGCCGGCCCAGCACGAAATCCACCACCGTGCCGGCGGGGACGACCAGGTCGGGGCCGCGCCGCGCCACCGTCCAGATCGCCGCCACCAAAAGACCGCCGCCCGCACCTATTGCCCCACCCACCGGCCCGGCGGCGACGAAACCCGCTCCGGCGCCGATGGTAACTGCCCCGAAATCGACGCCCGCGTCCTTTACCAGTCCCCGGTGGCCGTGGGCCGTTCCCTCGTTGTCAGCTTTGTAGTGGTCTATCCGATTGGGGTACCCGTCAAGAGGAATGACTTCACCATCCGGCGTAGCCACGGAATAGAGGCCCAGCCGCAGGCGCGATCGACCCTCCACATGCCCCGCGCGTTTACTCTCAAGGACTGCCAAACTGATCCTTGTTCCTACGGGGAGCGCGATCTGACCGTTGGAGGTTACAATATCCTGCATGAGCGTTCCGGAAACGGTGCGGACGCCGCCAAAGGAGTGCCACTGATAAAAATCCTTGGTGCCAACCGCCCTTTCCAGCCGAACCGGGATTTTGGTGCCGGGCTCGACCCGAAGCCGTTCAGTGGCTTCTGTTGAGGAAGGGAGGCACGCCAAGACTAACACCAACACGCTTAGGGATCGTATGTTCGGTTGCATGGTTGTGTTGACCTCGACAGGGTTGATGCAATTGGGGTTCCACGGCCGGAAGCCATCAAGCCAGCGGGTTCCCACGCCCCCAGAGGATTAAATCCAGGCCGCAGGGTCTCGTTAGACAACAGGGCTTACTTGCGAGTCCCTGAACTCAAGTAATGTATGAACTATTATCTCCAGCGGGATGTATCGGCATTGTCTTGCTTCACTTTAGGCGTCGAAGAGTCGATTGGCTGTCACACTTTCCCGAGCATTGGGCAGACCCCATTGCCAGCCTTTGCATTGCCGCCCCCTTCAGTGCAGCCCTAAGGCAGCTTAATGCAACATCTCTCGGTTTTCCCCATTCCACTTGGCGAACGCACGGGATTCGGAAGAGCGCGGTGGCCGATTTCGGCCACCTGAGTGGCTGCTTTGAGCCAAAAACGATGGCCGACTGGCCAAATTGGGCCACTCAAGGGGAGGGCAGATGCTTTCAGACCCCCAAGCCAAGCTGTTGCGGGGAAAAGGTTGTAGTGTAAGGATTTAGATGAAAAACCGGGAGAGGGAAATGGCTGTACCTCCTCCTGAATGGCTGGTGTCGCCGGCGTCATGCCCCTGGCACGAATCAGAGTTGACGGTCACCGCTCGCGACCCGCGAATGGCTCGCACCCCCAGCTTGCCAATGGTCCCCGGAAGGTCATTAGGGTTTCCCGATCCTGGGGAGCCAGCGCGAAGGGCTTTCCCAACTGCCGCGTCATCAGGGAAATGCGCGCATGTTCCTCCAGGAGGTCCATGCGAAGAGCCGCCTGGCGCACTGTCCGGCCCAGCGTCAGCGCCCCGTGGTTTTCCAGCAGAAAAGCGTCGTGACCGGGCAGCAGTTGTGCCAGTTTGTCCGCCAGCATTTGGCTTCCGGGAGTTGCATAGGGGACGAACCCCACGGGTCCCAGGAGTATCAACATTTCCGGTAGCTGGAGCTGTTCGAGCGGCAGGCTGGTTGCGGCAAACGCGGTCGCAGTGGGTGGGTGAGCATGAATCACCGCGTGTACCTCCGGCCGCATTGCGTAGGCCATCCGATGCATATTGAGCTCCGAGGTGGGCTCTCCGGCGCCGTCGAGCTTCCGTCCACCCAAATCGCACAACACCATGTCATCGGGGACCAGCGCTTCCTTCTCCGTGCCGCGACGGGTGCAGATCAGGAGGTCCTCCGCGACCCGGGCACTGATATTGCCAGCCAGGCCAACATGATATTGGCGGCGTCCGAGATATTTGCCCGCGGCGATGATCTCGTTTTGGGCGGATTCGATTTTCGCGAGAAGTTCACCATTCAGCATCATCGGCGTACAATACCATGATACCCGGAGTCAGGGAAGTGACTGAATCCCCCATGACTGAATCTCCCATCGCGAAGATTGCAAGACAGCAGTTGGCGGATTATGACGCGCACCGCCCAGGGCGGATTTTTGAGGATCCCGCGTTCACGCTCACCCTTGCCGAGGCGTTTGCGGTGCAGCGCCAAGTGGCCGCGCTGCGCGCCGCTCGCGGCGAAGCGGTCGCCGGATATAAAATCGGGTGCATTAGCGAAGCGGTGCAGCGGCAGTTAGGTCTCGACCGCCCCGCGTTTGGGCATCTTTTCGCCACCGAGATTTACCGCTCCGGCGTTGTTCTCGATGCCTCCGCGTTCGACGGCCTCGCCATCGAGGGCGAGTTTGCGGTCCGAGTCGCCAGCGACCTTTCAATTGCCTCGGTGTTTCCGGTCATCGAGTTACACAACAACGTTTTCCGCGGGGCTCGGCCAACCTCGCCGGAGCTGATCGCCAACAACGCGCTGCACGCGGGCGTCGTCCTCCCGTCCCGCGAAATCCCGTGCCCGGACCCCGCAGACTTGATTCGCGAAATGATTTCGGTCTTCCGCAACGGCGAGCTGCTGGGAACCGCGAATGGCGGCGCGATTCCTGGCGGTCCGTTCGCGTCCCTCGCCAAGGTGGCCGAGCACCTCGCGTCCGCGGGCAGCGCGCTCCAGCCCGACCAGATCGTCCTGACCGGCTCGCCGCTGCCACTCTACCCGGTTCGGCCCGGCGATCACATCGTGGTGCGCGGCCCGCGGTCCATCGCGGTGGAGGTTTTCGTGCGCGGCTGAGCGGTGTGGCGTACAATTCGCGTTGCGGAGGTGAGTTATGGGAAATGTCGTGTATCGATCCGAAGTGCGCATCGAGCGGATAAAGGGTCCCGTGCGCCGCGCCTATTTACCCGCTGAGAATGAGCCGGTCATTTTCGGCGTGCATGGAGCCGTTGCCGAGCACTACAAGGTCCCACCAAACGCGTTCGAGGAGCACGCCACAACGCTCGATTACATTGTCGCCGCTGCGGCCGGTTGACTCACCGGAACCTTCGGGGGCGCGCTGGAGGCGCGTCAAATCTCAGCGTCCAATGAACGTCTGGTATCCGAAGCGGTGGGTGAAGTGGAATTGGAGGGCAGCGTCCTGGTGATCCGGCGCATACATGTCAGGCTGAGGCTCAAGGCGGAAGAGCAGCAGCGCGAAACGGCGCTCAAGGTCCACGGCTTCTTCGCGGAACGATGCCCCGTTTATCTCAGCCTCTACAAGGCGATCAAGATTACAACCGAACTGCTCTTTGAGCCTCTGGCATCAGGCGGAGGGCATGGCTGAACCGCGAATTCAGAAAGCAGAGGCGGGTTTGCGCCGCCCTTTGGCGAGGTAAACTCGCCGCTACAATATCAAATGGACCCATTACCAGACCCATTACCAGACAGAAGCTTGCACGCCGGCGCGTCCCGGTGTATGTTACCCGGGGTAAGACCTCTTTGCCAAAATCCAGCGAATTACGGCCAGGGTGCAGCCGCTGATCTGGTCGATTGGGCAACAGTTCCGATTTACGTTTAGGGCGGAACCCAAAGACCTAACCATTCTCAAGTGAAATCAACGGGATTTCAGAAGATGAATACTCACTCACATCACAAACTACCTGCATTGCACAATGCCATGTGGCCCGGTGTGGTCGGGAAGGGAGATGGTTCTGAACCGCCCATCGACCTTGACACCATGCTGGAGCTCACGGCCGCCGTGGATGTTGATGGCGAAAAATTTGGCGGTGTCGATTTGTTTTTGTCCAGTCCGCACACCGACATCGATTCGAGCGATGAAGACCTGAAGAGGCTTTCCGATAAGATTGCTTCTTTCGGCCTGGTTATAGGCTCGCTAGTCGCTCCCGTGTGGGGAGCCACGGGCGGGGGCTCGGCCATGGGGACCGACGACGAGCGCAAGCGGTTTCTTGAGCAAGTTCGCAAGGCTTGCCGCATCGGCCGGAGATGGCGTGAATTGGGTATCCGACGTTACGGCATCATTCGCATCGATTCCGCAACTCCCACCGCGGAATGGGCGAAAGATCCCGAGACGAGTACCAAGCGCATTGCCGATACTTTTCGCCAGGCTTGCGACATCGCCGAGGAGTACGGCGAGAAGCTGGCCGCGGAAGGTGAGATCTGTTGGGGCGGTATGCATAGCTGGAAGCGCATGGTCCAGCTCCTGGAGTTGGTCGATCGCCCCAAGACGCTGGGCTTTCAGGCGGATATGGCGCACACCCTGCTTTTCACTCTTGGCTATAACGCTCCCGAGGACCGGCTTCTGCCCGATCAGTTTGATTGGAACTCGGCTGACGAGCTCGAAAAATCTTTGCGATTATTGACCGGCGCCCTACGACCCTGGACTATCGATTTCCATATCGCCCAAAACGATGCCACGGTCAGAGGATCGGGATCGCATGATAAGACCGGACGCCATTGCCTTCCCAATGATCCCAACGGCAAGCTCAACATTGTCCGCGACGCAGGCTACTGGATGCGAGACGATCAAGGCGAGCCAACTCGCGCCTTCCACCACATCTGCTGGGACGGCTGTATGTTCCCTAACCGCGTGATGACGGATCAAAAGACCTGGCGCGACATCCTTGCCACTATGATCGCCGTGCGGGAAGCACACGGATGGGATTGAGTTTTCACTTCACCGTACCGAAAACAACGGGCGTGAGATGAGCAAACCACGATTAAACATAGGCGTTGTCGGCTACGGCTTCATGGGCAGGACCCATTCCAATGCTTTCCGCCGAGTACCAAACTTCTTCGATGTTCCGTATGAACCGGTGCTGAAGGCAGTTTGCGGGCGCCATCGCGCGAGAGCTGAGGCCTTCCAGCAAACCTGGGGCTATGAATCCGTCGAGACGGACTGGCGAAGACTTATCGAGCGCAAGGACATCCATGTTGTCGACATCGCCAGTCCCAACGACACCCATGCCGAGGTGGCCATCGCGGCGGCTCAGGCGGGCAAAGCCATCCTGTGTGAAAAGCCCCTGGGTCGAAACGCCGTCGAGTCCAAGACCATCGTGGAGGCCGCCGAGAAAGCGGGCGTGCCGAATATGGTCTGGTACAACTATCGCCGGGTGCCGGCGGTTACCCTGGCCAAGGAACTGGTCAGCGAGGGCCGGCTGGGCCGTATCTTTCACTATCGCGCCAAGTTTCTTCAGGATTGGACGATTTCGAAAGACCTGCCTCAAGGCGGTGAAGCGCTGTGGCGTCTCGACGTCGATGTTGCGGGAAGCGGCGTTACCGGAGACCTGCTCGCGCACTGCATCGATACGGCCCTCTGGCTGAACGGCTCCATTGATTCGGTCGCTGCCGTCACTGAAACATTTATTAAAGAGCGCAAGCATAATCTCACGGGCAAAGTTCAAAAGGTCGGGATCGACGACGCCAGTGCATTCTTGGCGCGCTTCACCAACGGTTCGCTGGGCACTTTCGAAGCCACCCGCTATGCGCGCGGGCACAAGGCTCTCTACACCTTCGAAATCAACGGAGAAAACGCGTCGATCATTTGGGACCTTCACGATCTCCACCGGTTGCAATACTTCGACCATCGCGACGAAGGAAAACTGCGGGGTTGGCGTTCCATCCATATTACCGACAGTGATCATCCGTATATGAAGCACTGGTGGGTGCCCGGCCTGCAAATCGGATACGAACACACTTTTGTTCATCAGGCGGCAGATTTCCTTAGCGGATTGGCCAAGGAGGACGTTCCGGGACCGAGTTTCCGCGACGGATTGGCAACGGATTATGTGACTGATGCTGTCCTGGCCGCAGCCAGGAATGGCGACTGGGAGAAGGTGAACAGCGCGCGCTAGCAGGTGACGAGACCGATTGGAGGCCTATGAAAGCGTCAACGTTGGCAGCGAAGTTTTTCACGGAGTTGAAGGGCGGAGTGATGCTGATGTGTCTGGCCCTCGGCATGGGGTGGACGATCGACCACGCCACGCCCTTGGCGGCGGGTCAAGCCCAGCTTGTCGCGGCCTCGGCCCAAGGGGGCACAGCGCAGACAACCGGTAATGTAACGCCCCCTGCTCACCGGCAGAGACCGTCCGGGTTCCGGGAACCCGATCCCATCGATTTTGCCGACCATGCGGGCTATGTTCAGATCTTCGATGGTCAGACCCTGAAGGGCTGGGTTGGCGACCCGTCGGTGTGGCGCGTCGAGAACGGTGCGATTGTGGGAGAATCCACCAAGGAAAAGCCCATTGGCAACAGTTATATCTCCTATCACGGCTTCGAGGCAAAGGATTTCGATCTGAAGCTCGAAATCAAAGTCGAGAACGGTGGCGGAAGCGGCATCCAGTATCGGAGCAAGACGGGATTGCCTTGGCGGCGCCAGCGTCCCGACCAGCCAGCCCCCAATCTCGATTGGATGATGACGGGTCCGCAGGCCGACTTCTGGTTTCCGGTGGTTCCTATGACCGCCGAGTTTACCGGCCAATTCTATTCGGAGAACACCCCGCTCGGCATCATTGCGTGGCGCGGCCAAGTGGTACAGACCTCGCCTGGAGTGGGCCCTCGGCTGCTGGGCAATATCGCTGACCGTACCGCATTGGGAGGCTATGTCAAGGTCAACGACTGGAACCAGTATCTGATTATGGCCCGGGGCGGCACGTTCATCCATATTCTCAATGGACAGTTGATGGCGGTCTACGTGGACGATGATCCGAATTCCTCGAATAATCAGTCGGGACTGATTGGGATTGAGATTGAAAGCGTGCCGTGCAAAGTGTCGGTTCGTGAAATCTGGGTCAAAAGACTTTAGCGCTGGTGGGGATCATTTTTCCGCGCCCCAGGACGGCGGAGGACTGGGACCGCTAATAACTCGGTAAAAGGAGGAAGCAATGAGTGGAGCGTCCATCAATCAAATGACGCGAAGTGCCATGGAAGCGGGGGAAGGAATTCTGCGTTTGACGCCGACCTGGGTCCCACGGTCGTTCCTGATGCCCGGCCAGCGGCTGAAGTTGGCAACCGAAGATCTCTATGCCTACGGCGCCCATCGAGGTGGTATCGATGAGCGATGGTTTGCTTCCACCACGGAGGCCATGAACGATAACCGCACTCCCGACGAGGGATTGAGTTATGTGCTTCAGGACGGGCAGCGATTTACCCTCAAGGATGCCATTGCCGCTGAGGGGTCGCAGCTTATCGGGCCGAAATTGTGGGAGGAGTTTCACCGCTGGCCGGTCTACAGCAAGTTCTTTGACAACCTCGGTCCCATCCCCCTGCATCTTCACCAAAACGCCGCCCAGGCCAAGCTGGTGGGCCAGGAAGGGAAGCCCGAGTCCTATTACTTTCCTCCTCAACTGAACCCTTTTGATAACAACTTTCCGCATACCTACTTCGGCCTTGAGCCCGGCACGACCAAAGCGCAAGTTCGCCGGCGCCTGGAACGCTGGGACCGGGGGGACAATTGCATCTTAGACCTTTCCAAGGCCTACCGTCTGCGGCCCGGAACGGGCTGGTTGGTGCCTCCTTGTATTCTCCACGCTCCAGGCTCACTGGTCACCTACGAACCCCAGTGGGGAAGCGACGTTTTCGGAATGTACCAATCCCTGGTCGAGGGCCGCTATGTACCATGGGATTTGTTGGTGAAAGACGTGCCCAAGGAAAGACATCACGACCTGGATTTTCTCGTAGATCAGATCGACTGGCCCATGAATACGGATACGCATTTCCGGCAACACCACTTCCTCGAACCCATCCCCGTTGCCGACACCGCTTCGGAAGGTTATGGGGACCGGTGGGTAGTGTACGGCAAAGTGGAGGGTCGCCAGCTTTTCAGCGCCAAGGAATTAACCGTTCAACCCGGGGCCCAATGCACGATTAAGGATCATGGCGCCTATGGGCTGATTGTTACCCAAGGCCACGGGCGAATCGGCAAGCTCCGAGTGGATTGCCCGGCCTTGATCCGGTTTGGGCAGTTGACGGAGGACGAGGTGTTTGTTTCCTATGACGCAGCGAGGGTGGGAGTGACCTTCGAGAACCACTCGAAGCGGGATCCGTTCGTGGCACTGCGATATTTCGGCCCTGACACCAATCCTGATGCCCCGGAAGTGGGAGACTACAAGGCAACTCCGTAGCAGCACGTCCCAAACCGGCAGCAAGCAGCCGCATTCCAAAGCTTCGCACCTATGCTCATGCGGGAGTATAGCGCCGGCCTTTAGCCCGGATTTCTCACCACGCTTGGACGCTTGTGGGGGTCTGCGAAGGGCGGGGCTAAAGCCCCGCCCTTCCGGACACTTGGTGAGATATACGGGTTAGGTCGGCACGTGCGCAGCTTGGGCTTGGCCCCCCGGCGCTCAGGCGCGCATGTCCACGGCAGGAAAGCAATTGAAGGGCTCCTTGTCCACCTGCCAGTAGGGCATGAATTCGACGCCCGGGATTATTCTCGACCAGATAGTGGAGCGGCTGGCCGGGTTTCGGTTGCAAATGCTTCAGCAGATCTTCCGGCTGTCTCACCTTCTCGAGGCGCAGCCTGATTTCCGGCGCGCCCACGGCGGCCAGCAGGATGGGGCCGAAGCTCACCGCGTAGCGCTCATGATCGGGGATTTGATCCACTCCCGTATATCGCTCCGCGCGTGAGCGCCGCGGGCAGCGTGAAGCTCGCAGTATCACCCTCTGACCAAGCGCGGTCGAGCACCACATAGCTGCCGGGCTGGCCCGTAGCCGCCGGCTTGCCATTGACGTACACGGCCATTTCGTGCGTGGCCCAGGAGGGCACACGGACGCGGATTTTCGCCTGCGTCGGCCGTCGCCGCGGAGAACTGCAAGCGAACCTCGGGGTCGAACGGGAACTTGCGTGGCCATCTTCAGCCGCAGAGACGCTCCCCCCTCCGTCCAATGAAGCGTGGAAGGTTCAAAGAGGTTGACGTACACGCCGTCGGAGGCGAGCGAGTAAATATGCTCCGGCAGCGAACCGATCAGCCGCGTTCCTTGCCCTTCGCAGCAAGTGTTCATCTGCGTGGGCTTCTCCTTGCGGTGGGCCAGCAAGGCGTGGTAACGAAAACCCTCCGAGCCCGCCTGATTGGCCATCGCCACGTTGTAGATGGACTTCTCAATTTCCGTGACGTACTTCTCGTTTTCCGGATCCAGCAGATGGAAACGCTGGCTCAAAAAGGCCCAAAAGGACATTCCCGCAAAGCTCTTCCAGCTCGGCGTGCAGCATGATAGGACTTGGGCGGAGACACGACGAACTCGATGATGGAGATGGATCCGCCGGGGTTCTCCCACTTGTCGTGATAAAGCTCCCAGCGCGCCTTCCACCGCGTGGAGGTAACGGGGATCGCCCGTGGCGCGATAGAGGTCCATGTAGGCTTCCAGGTTGGTGAGCAAATAGCAGTGAGGACGATCATAAGGGTACTGCCAGATGGCGCCGGTCCTCGCGCGCGGCCAACTGCTCCATCCAAAAGTTCTCCTGGAAATATCGCTGAATCACCTGGATGTCCGCGGGCTTGCCCACGGGCGTGAAGTACATGCGCGTGTTGGCGATCATGCCCTGGCCGCCTTGGACGGCGAAGCGCAGCAATTGCGGCAGGTAGGAGCACTGGTTAAACCAGTCCGAGTAGCCCCGCAGCAATTCAAAAGCCTTGGGGTTTCCCGCGTAACCCGCCTCGATCAGACCGTGCACCAGCCAGGCGCGCGTGTAGGCGCCCCGTTCCGAATAGAAAATGGTGTCCTCGGGGTAGGCCATGATGTAGCCGTTGGGCTGGCGGCACTGGGCGATGCCATCCACCACGGCATCGAGACGGCGGCGAAGCTCCGGGTGATCGACCCAGCGCAGGGTGTTGCCCGCCGCCATGAGGAAGCGGCCGGCGTTCGAACCGGCAAGGTCTTCCTCCCAAAACTGGACGACCATTCCGTTCCTCCTTGGGCTTCACCGGAGGCTTGGCCGTGCCCACGCGCTCGCGGAACTGGCGCAGGAGGTCATCCACCGAATAGGAGTTCAAAAGATAAAGAATGTTATTTTCCATGGCCGTCTGGAAAACGCCGCCTTCCAGCGTCACGCCGGTGCGCGGCACGCGGGCCTTGGTGGACGGGAGGCTTCCAGGCGCTCGGCATCGGTGACGTTCTCGGGATGGTCCATGAAAGTGGTTTCTCCGCCCAGGCGCGCGGGCCGCGTCACCTGGGCGACGTCGTCGTCATTTCCGTAAGTCGAGTCCGCTGTGACGGGGCATAACGTGGCGATTTCTTTTCCTCCGGAGTACACATCCATCTTCCCCAAAGCCAGGTAGTAGCCGCCGCTCACGCCGGAGAATCCACCCCCGGCAACCTTCATCAGACGCGTAGCCGTCAGACGTACGTAACGGCCCGAAACACCTTGCGCAGCATATTGTTCAATGTGGCCCTGCGGGTTGGGATAGTCCGCACCGGTGTGGTCCACGATCAGCGCAGGGTTATGAAAGTCCGGGATCGCTCGCGCTTTCGATCTTGAAACGGACCGGGAAACCCTCGCCCGCGTAATCCTCATCGCGGCCGGGATAGCCTTTTTCATTGGCCGGGTAAACTTTGACGAAATCAATCGGCCGGCTTTCGCCCAGGTCGACCTGGACCCAGGTGGTGGCATCCGCGGTCTTGGCGGGTTTCGAACGGTAAGCCCGGTACGCGCTGGCGGGTGTGTTGGCCATCCACTCGCCGGTGGGGCCGGGAATAACCTGTTCATTCACCGGTGGAGCAACGCTCGCCTCCGCCGGCGAAGCAACGCCCGCATCAGCTTTCAAGATGCGGGACGCCGCGACTCCCGCGCTCGCGCCTACCGATGTTTCCAAAAACCTGCGCCTTGTGACATCCATGTGTGAACCTCCCAAATTTTATGCAAATTTCAACTGCCAAAATGTGGCCGCTGAATTAATTCCCCTCGGCGAATTAGCGAGCATTGTTTCCCACCGATCCGATCGGTGGAGTTTGGACCGTTAAGGGAGCAACGCAGCGAGAAATTACCGCTTTTCGGGAGGAAAAGAAAGTGCTATTCGGGTAGCAGGGTAGCGCGGACCTGTTTTGTAGGTCCGCGGCTTTTCCATGCCCATAGGGGACAAGCCGCGGACCGACAATACAGGTCCGTGCTACACCATCTGTCCCTTACTGCTCCAGGTCAGTCCTCCGGAACATCGACGAGTCGGCCCAGCATTTCATAGACGCGCACCAGCCCCTGATTCACCATGCGCTCGCCCGCCCCTACTTCGACACTCGTGGAGGTGCTGGCGGCCCCGTAGCCGCCCCGAGAGGCGGCGAGGACAGTGGGGAAATACCCAAAGTCCCCATTCGAGTAGCCCATGAAGAAGGCGTCGGGCACCGGGCAGCGATTGCGCCAGTCGTATTGAAAATCCACGAAAGGCTCGCCGGGCAGGGTCACGAACGCGATGCGCTTGTTGATCAGCAGCGTGGCTACCGGCAAGCGCAGCGGCTCTTTGCGGTGACGGTCGAAGTTCTCCGCCGCTTCCGCGCCCCATGAGGTCAGGATCTCGGCGCGGAATTTGTCCGGGTTCCAGCGCAGGTGCATATCCAGCCGGTCCTCGGTGAATTGCAGGCTCGCATCGGGCTCCGGCTTGGTCACGATTTCTTTCGCCACCCGCGTGGCCTCCACGCCCAAGCGGTTGCCGGTCCAATCGCGACGGCCGATGGCGTTCTGCTCGAGCGGCGTGACCGCGAAAAACGGATTGATGTCGCCATCGCCACCTTGCAGGAAGAAGCAGACCGGTACGGCGCCGGAACCTTCGCTCGCGAAGGCGCGTTCGACGGTGGCATCCATCACGCCGGGCCAGTCGGCGGAGTATTGCAGATTGTCGGGGCCGAAAATCACCGGGTGGCAGGCGTAGTTCACCAGGATGGCAATGGGTTTTCCGGAGGCGTTATCAATGCGCAGGATCGATACGGTGGGATCGACGGGCGCCGTGGGCACCATGGTGGGGTTGACCATGAACCAGCCGAATCGGCCGGTGGCTTGCTCGCGCAGGCGGTTGTGGCCGATGTACGCCGCGCCGTAACCGGTGCCGAGACGCGCTTCCACGGCGCCGTGCTCCGCCTCTCCCAGGGCGCGCTCGATTTTTTCCAGTACCGGGGTTTCCCAGTCGGGGCCCTGGAGCGGGGGATACTCATCGGTAATCTCCGGGCCGGCGTGGGTGTGAATGGCGGCCTGCACAACGTAGGAAATGCCGTACTTCTCCTTCGCGTCCTGGCGCAGGCGCTCGATCCAGGCCGGGGCGAAGGGGCGGCCCAGGTCGCAGACCACCATCGCCAGGCGCTGGTCACCGGCCTCGAGAACCAGCACGCGCGCGTAAAGCGGGTCCAATATGCCGGAGGCGCCCTCCGTGCGGCTACCGTACCCGTACATCTTCAGGCCGAGGGGTGGAGTAATGTCCACCTTGGCGGCGCCGGCCTTCATCGTGGCGCTCAGGCCAATTATTGGAAACAGGCAAATAGATATAAACAGACTAAAAACGATTCGAATTATGGTGCGCATCACACCTCCTGGAAGTCTCGAGGAGCAAATAGAGAGAGGACACTGTAACAGCCCCCGCTGGCAGGTTCAAGTTTCGCTCGCCTTGCGACCATCTCCCTGTTGACATTGAAGGGCGGAAGTGCACAATGGATGAGTTTCGGACGCCAAGCAGAGGTTATGGTCCGGTAAGGAGAATCGAAACGATGACAAAGCCCTTTTCTCCCGCCGCAAGTTGCGGCAAACCACCGGTGGAGCGGTGGGCGCGTCCTGGGTTGCCATCTCGGGAATGAGGCTTGCTACAGGGGGCATATTTCCATGAAATTTCAGAAAATGGTCTTGCTTACAGGAATCCTGCTTGCACTTCTATCTGTCCTTGGCTGCTCCGGGGGAAACAAATCCTCCTCCTCCGGTCCGGCCGTGTCAGCCGAACCCTTCCTGGGCCGTTGGGATTTGACGTTAAAGGCTCCTGACCGGGAATATCCCTCCTGGCTGGAGATCCGGCAGGAAGGCGGACAATTGAAGGCGCAGATGGTGAGCCGTTGGGGGAATGCCCGGCCTCTCCCCAAGATTGACCTCGCGGAGGGTGTTCTTACTTTTGTCTCTCCCAAGGAGGAGGAAGATCGTAAGGATGACATGGTGTTTCAGGGAAGACTCGTTGGCGGCAGCCTGTCAGGGAACACCACCGGGGCCGATGGGACTCCCTGGGAGTGGGTTGGCGATAGGGCGCCGGCGCTTGAGGCCCCCCAGGCTCCGAAGTGGGGAAAGCCTATCCAATTATTCGACGGGAAGAGTCTGACGGGTTGGACGATGAGCAAAGCCGGCCTACCTGCGTGGACGGTCCGCAACGGAACGCTGATCAGCCCGGGAAGTGGTCCTGAGCTGATCAGTGAATCTAAATTCCAGAATTTCAAGTTGCACATCGAGTTCAACTGCGGCAAGGATGCGAACAGCGGTATCTATTTGCGCGGCCGCTATGAAGTACAGATTGAGACGGAGTCACAGTCTGAGCCCCCCAGCCATCACACCGGCGGGATATACGGATTCCTGGCTCCCTCGCCGGAACTGCCCCGCCAGGCCGACAAATGGCAGACCTTCGATATTACCCTGCTTGGGCGAAAGGTAACCGTCGTTCAGAATGGCCAGACGATCATTGATAACCAGGAGATCCCCGGTATTACCGGCGGGGCACTCGATAGCCAGGAAGCGTTGCCTGGGCCGATCTATCTGCAAGGCAGTGAAAAAGGCCACGTCGCCTTTCGCAAGATCGTCATCACGCCGGCGGAATAAGACCTATGACGACCATCGGAGCGGTTGACATCGGCGGAACCAAAATCGCCGTGGGTATGGTGGATGAGAATGGCCGCATTCTATCCAGAATGGAATCTCCATCCCAATCCGTCGAATCCTACGGTGACGGACTTGAACTGATTGCCGGGATGTTACGAAGCACCGCGCAAACGGCGGGAGTGGAATTCACCGGTATCGGTATTGGATCGACCGGCCCCGTGGATCCGTTTACCGGACGGTTCGGTGACATGGATTTTCTTCCGGAGTGGAGAGGTGAATGTCTGGTCGACGATTTGGCGAAGCGTTTCCGGGTGCAGGTGGCGCTGGAGAACGATGCCGACGCGGCGGCTTTGGCGGAGGCCAGTTGGGGCGCGGGAAAAGTAAGTCGAAGTTCGTCTATGTGACCATCGGGACCGGAATCGGCGGCGGGATTATTCTCGATGGACAACTCTATCGCGGAGTGGGCGGCGCGCACCCGGAAATTGGCCACCACGTCATCGACGCGGCCGGTCCGCTTTGCTCCTGCGGCTTCCAGGGATGTTGGGAGTCCTTGGCGACGGGGCCGGCTATGGTCAAGTGGATGGAGGGCCAACCCGGTTACCAGGATGGTGAAGAGCTTACGGCCAAACGAATATGCGAACTCGCGATTTCGGGCGATGCCTTGGCGCTTCGCGCCGTGGAGCGTGAGACTTTCTATCTGGGCCTGGGTTTGGCCAACCTGGTAAATTTGTTTACTCCGGATGCCCTGATTTTGAGTGGAAGCGTCATGAAGAGTGCCAGCCTTTTCTGGGAGGGAATTCCCATAGTCATGCGTCAGGGTTGCCGATTTGTTCCCTTGGAGAAGGTGGAACTCATGCTGGCGTCGCTGGGAGAGAGCGCCAATCTTATTGGCGCGGCGCGTGTCTGGCACTACCGGTGCAAGTAAGATGCAGGCGCGCTTCCTAGGCGGAGGAACCGTATTTCCGCTAAATCATCGAATGGGGAGACCATCATGAAATACCAAAACCTGACGCGCCGGGAAATGCTCAGCACGTTAACTGTGGGAGCGATCGCCTTGCGCGCGGCGCGAATCAAGGCGGCGGCGCCGGGATTCAAAATTGGTGCGTGCGACTGGACGATTAATAAGCGGGCGGACCCTGCCGCGCTGGAAGTCGCAAAGAAAATTGGACTCGATGGCGTGATGGTAGACATCGGTCAGTCTCAAGGATGACTTACCCTTGCGCCGCCCGGAAGTTCAGAAGCGTTATGGGGAAGCGGAGAGGCAGACTGGGGTGGCGGTTTCTTCCCTCGCCCTGCTTCTGCTCAATGAATTCCCCCTGAAGAGCGACCCCCGCGCGGAAAAATGGCTTGCCGACAGCGTGGATGTGTGCAAAGCGATGCACCTCAAGGTGGTGCTGGTGCCGTTTTTTGGAAATGCTGACTTGAAGGGTGACAAAGCAGGGACCGATGCGGTGGTGGCTATTTTTCAGCGCGTGGCTCCCAAGGCGGAAAAGGCAGGTGTGATCCTGGGGATCGAAAGCTGGCTCAGCGCCGATCAACACGTGGAAATCCTCCAGCGGGTGGGTTCCCCCGCCGTGCAGGTCTATTACGACATGGGCAATTCACAGAAAGCGGGGTATGACATCGGCAAGGAGATTCGCTTCCTGGGCAAGCGCATCTGCGAGTTCCACGCCAAGGACTACGACGACCTCTTTGGCAAAGGCACGATGAACTTTCCCGCGGTTCGCAAGGCTATGGATGACATCGGCTATCGCGGTTGGATGCAGATTGAAGGCGTCAAGTTACCGCTGGGCGTGGAAGAAAGCGTGCGCTACGATCTGAATTATTTGCGCGGTATTTTCCCCCGCGCCGGGTGAAGGGGCATGTCCCCAGGGACACTGTCGGGGCGGTGGGGATTGGGTAGAGGGGTGATCTTATGCGGCGAGTGGTCCTTCTGATCGGCCTGGTTATGGTGGGTTTGTTCCTGATCGTCAAACCGCCCTTGCTGGTGAAGGCGGGAAAGGACAGCGGCCCAGTGGAGTTGGCCGCGCCCGCGGGGGACCGGCCGACCCACATTAATCCCTCCGGCGAAACGGTTTTGCCGAACGGGCGATTGATTACGCCGGAAGGTGTGCAAGTTACCGTGGAGCCGCATCCTTACGGGATGGCGCTCAGCCCCGACGGGAATCTGTTGGTGACGGCCAACATCGGCACCTGGCCTTTCTCACTTTCGATCATCAGCGCGCTGGCCAGCAACGCCCCCGAAGTGCAGCAGATTCCTCCCGGCTACCCGCCCAAGCATTCCGACGTGGAGCCCTCCAGCGTTTACATGGGACTCGCCATCGCGGGGGACAACCGGACGGTTTATGTTTCCGAAGGTGATACGGGAAAGATTGATGTTTACGACCTGCAAATATGGCCAGCGGTCGCAAGTCATTGCTTTCGACGGTGAGTTTAACGGGAAGACTTACCGCCACAGCTTTACCGGGGCGCTGGCGCTTTCGCCGGATGGCAAGCTTCTCTATGCTCTGGACCTTGCGCACTTCGAGTTGGTGGGTATTGAAACCGCGCGGGGGAAGTATCCGTTGGCGGGTCGGCGTGGGCAGGCTGCCCTTTGCCGTGGCGGTGAGCCCGAAAGGCGACCGGGTCTACGTTTCCAACGTCGGCACGTTCCAGTATTCGGTGGTGCCGGGATTTGATTTGAAGCGGGCGGGGGAGACCGGGCTGGATTTTCCGCCCTTCGCCACGGGGACGCCGGAGGCGGAGCAGGGCACGGTGATCGCGGGGAAAAGAATCCCCGGCCTGGGCGATCCCAACGTGCCCGAGTCGAATTCGGTTTTTGTCCTCGACGCGAGCGGCAGCCCGCCGACGGTGCTGGCGCGCATCCGCACGGGCTTGGCGATTGGGAATCAAGTCCGTGGGCGGGTCGAGTCCCGGCGCCGTCGTCGCGGGACATGACCGCGTCTATGTTTCGAACTCCGCGCAGGACAGCATCAGCATTCTGGACGCGGGGAAGAATCGCCTCATTGCCACCATCCGGCTGGAGCCTGCTCCGGGCGTGGGCGGCTTGCGCGGGGTTTTGCCCTTCGGCCTCGCGCTGAGCCCGGACGAATCGCGTTTGTACATTGCCTGCGCGGGAATCAACGCGGTGGCGGTGTTCGATACCGGGAGCAATACCGTGCTGGGCTATATCCCGACGGGCTGGTTTCCGGCGCGCGTCGCCTTGAGCAAAGACGGGCGCACCCTCTATGTGGCCAACGCCAAGGGGTACGGCGCCGGACCCAATGGCGGCGCGGATTTTCAAACGAGGACCGGAGGGAGACTATATCGGCGACATCACGAAGGGCACCGTCTCCATCATCCCCGTGCCGTCGGACCGCGAGCTTGCGGAACTGACGGACACGGGTCATTCGCAACAACGGCTTTGCTCCTGCCCCGGCGCCGAAGCCACGGCCCGCGGACTTCCCCATTCCTTCCGCCGGCGGACCCAGCTCGCGCATTCGCCACGTGGTGCTCATCGTCAAAGAGAATCGCACCTTTGACGAAGTCTTCGGCGACATCCGAACGATGGGCGGCGAGGAGGTGAACGGCGATCCGACGCTGGCGCGTTGGGGACTGGATGCCGAAGTTCACGAGGAGGGCCAGCCAACTTTACAGCACGTGCGCGTCACCCCCAATCATCACGCGCTCGCGGAGCGCTTCGGCCTGAGCGACAACTACTATGTGGATTCCGACGTTTCCTTTGACGGGCACCACTGGCTGGTGGATAGCTATCCCAATGAGTGGGTGGAGACGGCTTGGCCTCCCGGTTACGGGGGACACTCGCATTTGTATTACGACAACGACGCTCCCGGCCGCCTGAGCCTGGGAGGATCTTCCTCTCTGCGCCCGGAGGATTATCTCGAAGCGGGGTCGCTGTGGGATCATCTGGCGCGCCATCATATAAGCTTCCGGAATTACGGCGAGGGGCTCTCCGGGGAGGGCGACGAGGGTTACGAGCCCACGGGGTTGCGGCTGGGAGTCAACCTCCCCATGCCGGGACCGCTTTACGAGAACACCTCGCGAACTTATCCGACGTTCAACACGTCGATTCCGGACCAGTACCGGTTCGAGCAATTCAAGAAAGAGTTTGAGGAACGCTATGTGCAGCGGGCAGCAGCCGCTGCCGCAGTTCATTTATATCTGGCTGCCCAATGACCACACGGCGAAGCCGCGGCCGGAGGATGGCTACGCCTATCACGCGTCGTATGTCGCCGATAATGATCTGGCGCTTGGCAAGCTCATCGACCTGCTCTCGCATAGCAAGTTCTGGCCGGAGATGGCCGTCTTCATCACCGAAGATGACGCGCAGAATGGGCGTGACCATGTGGATGCCCACCGCAGTGTGCTGCTGGTGGTCAGTCCCTTTTCCCGCCGGGGCGTTTCCCACACCCACACCAGCATGTTGAGCATTCTCAAAACCATGGAGCACATCCTGGGTCTTCCGCCGCTCAACCAGTATGATGCCGCGGCCACCGACCTGGCGGATTGCTTCACCGATATCCCGGATATTTCCCCTTACGTGGCGTTGCCTTCGGACCCGCAGCATCTTCGATCCCGCCAAAGCGCGCGACCCGCTTTACAGCCTGCGTCGAGGGAAGCCGCTTCCTCCCTCGGAGCCGCTCGATGATCCGGCGCGGATTCGCCGCGAGATGAATGGCGGGAGGTAGCACCGCGCGATTGACGGCCACAACCCAAGAAGGATTTCACCGCAGAGGCACAGAGATCACAGAGAAAAGACGCGGATAAAAACTGCGGGTCAACGCACGAAGCAACCGTTGTTCCTACCCGCCCCAGCAGAGGTGATTTTCTCCGTGGTCTCTGTGTCTCTGTGGTGAAGCTTTTTGCCGCGGCACGAGTAGAATTAAGGCAAAAGGGAGAATCCATACCTCGAATTATTCGCCGCTGGGGGTATTGAATGTTACCCGCAGGTTTGCTTGCTTTAGCACTTCGGGGTTCACCATGTTGTCCGGCCGTGTGCCGCCGAGCACCGCAGCCATTTGCCCGGCCGCCGTTTCTCGCAGTTCGATGAGTGACTCCTCGGAATTAAAGGCGGCGTGCGGGGTGATGATGGTTCGTGGATGACCGACCAAGGGATCGCCGGGGGCGGGTGGTTCGGCGGGCAACACATCCAGGCCCGCTCCTGCAATGATGCCCTGATCCAAAGCTGCCCGCAGCGCCTCGGCATCAATCAAGTGGCCCCGCGACGTGTTGATGAGAAATGCGCCGGGCTTCATCTGCCGCAGCGCCGCAAGATTGAAAAGCCCTCTGGTTTCCGGCGTCAGAGGTACGTGTAGGGAGATGAAGTCGCTACGTTCCAGCAAGCCCGGAAAGTCTACGACGTCCACTTCGAAACCGCTTAGGGAATCGCGATCGGCGTAGGGATCGAAGACGCAGACCCTTAACCCCAGTCCGCGCGTTTTGTGATAAAGCGCCCGGCCGATTTTGCCGAAGCCGACGATTCCCAGAACTCTCCCCCG
Organism: uncultured Acidobacteriota bacterium; assembly: GCA_963810005.1. Classification (GTDB taxonomy): domain Bacteria; phylum Acidobacteriota; class Terriglobia; order UBA7540; family UBA7540; genus Bog-366. The sequence goes on along the minus strand of CAWELY010000004.1, from coordinate 72,381 downwards.
CACCCGGAATAGCGGAGTCCCGGCTTGGAGGTCGTAGACCCCTGACTTGATGGCGCGATCATAAAACGTGACTTTGCGAGCCAAGGACAGGAGCAAAGCCAGAGCGTGGTCGGAAACTTCTTCCACGCAATACGAGGGGACGTTCGTCACCACGATGCCGAGCTCGGTGGCGCGATCGACGTCGATGTTATCAAGCCCGATTCCGTACCGCCCGATGGCGACGCAGGCGCGGGCCGCTTGGATGACTTTTGCCGTTACCGGCTTCCAGCACGTGAGAATTCCGTCGGCATCATTAGCGAGGGCCGTCAACTCGTCTTCCGACCCCGTTTCCGCCACCAAAAGGTTTGCGTCCGCACGCGCCAGGAAGGCCCGCTCAATTTCCAGATCTTTCCACGCGTAGTCGCTGATCAGCACCCTTTTTGGCATGGTCATTGCACTATAACATCAGCCTTGCGGTTAGTGCATGCTGCGGTTTCGGAGTGCGGCGACTTGTCGCCGCTTTCCCTTGCCGCGACTGGTCGCGGCGATCAGTCACCGCTGATCCGTCAGCGGTGACTGGAGTTTCCACATTCACCGCTGAGGAGTGAGCGGTGGGAAAAGCCAGAGCGAGTTCCCGCACTCCGAAACTTCGCTCCCTCTGCCCGCGAGAGCAGTGTGATTGCAGAGTTCACGTGTAAATCCATGCGAACTCGTGTTAAATTGCCGCCGCCGGAGAATCATCAATGACATCACACCGATTTCGCTTGTGCACGATAGTTGTTCTTATTTGCGCTTCTTCTTTCTTAGGTAAACACGCCCTTGCACAGTTGCCGGATTCGTGGCCGCCGCAAGCCCCGCAGTACCATTTCCATATGATTGGGAATGCTCATATCGACGCGCCCTGGCTTTGGCCCTGGGGGGAGTCGATGTCGCTTGTGCTGAGCACCTTTCGGTCGGCGCTGGATCGGATGAACGAAGATCCGGATTTCACCTTTACCGCAAGCTCGGCGCAGTTTTACGAATGGGTCGCGCAGACAGACCCAAAGATGATGGAGGAGATTCGCCAGCGGGCGAAGGAAGGGCGGTGGGACGCCGTGGGGGGGTGGTGGGTCGAACCCGACGTAAATATCCCGAATGGCGAGTCGTTGGTCCGCCAGGGACTCTACGGCCAGGAGGTGTTTCGGCAGTTATTCGGCCGCCCGGCGGAGATTGGATACAATCCCGATGCCTTCGGGCATCCCGGCACGCTGCCGCAAATCCTCAAATTACAAGGGATGCACGCCTTTGTTTTCATGCGGCCACTCCACAATGAAAAAACGCTGCCCGGGCCTCTTTTCTGGTGGCAAAGCCCCGACGGCTCGCGCGTGCTGGCTTACCGGATTCCCATTGCCTACAATGGAGGCGCGTCTGATACCACCGTGTTCAGCCGCTTGCACGAAATCATTGCCGCCTACCCGGGGCCGTTGCAGGACCTGATGGCTTTTTATGGCGCGGGGGATCACGGTGGCGGACCCACCAAGATTAGTATTAACTCCATTCATGATATTCAGAAGCAATCAGGCGCGCCGATGGTCCTTTTCAGCACCCCCTCCCGTTACTTTAATGAGGTCGGCAAGCTCCCGAATCTGCCGACGGTGGCGGACGAGCTCCAACATGTCGCGGTAGGCTGCTACACGGCGGAAGCGGAAATCAAGAAAAATAACCGTGCCACCGAGGCGGCTCTGGCCACGGGCGAAAAGATGGCGGTCGTTGGCGTCCGTGCTGGCGGGATCCGAATACCCTGCCGCGGAATTCGCCGCATCCTGGAAAAAAGTGCTGTTGATGCAGTTCCACGACAGCCTGGCGGGGTCGGCAGCGCCGGAGCAATACGATGTGGCGCGACATGCGTACGGGTCGGCGCTGGAAGTGGCGGATCAGGCCATCAACCTCGCGGCGGAAAAAATTGCCTGGCAAATTCCCACCAACGGACCCGAACTCGGAGTATCTGGTGGTCTTCAACCCTCACGCGTGGAACGCCAAGCTGAATGTGGAATACGATTTGGGCTTTTCCGTGGAAAACAGCAGCGATTTCCGAACAGCTTGTTGGAGGATGACGGCGGCAACTCGCATTCCCCATCAATGGACCCAGGCCTCAACGATTACGGACCACCGCGTCAAACTGGTTTTCAGCGCGCCGGTGCCGGCTTTCGGGTATCGCCAGTTCCGGCTGCGAAACGTCCAGCCGCCGCCACAGCCCGCCTCCGCGGTGCATGCCGCGGAAAAGGAACTTGAAAACGAACACCTGCGCATAACGTTTGCTGACGACGGGACGCTGGCGATCTACGACAAGGACGCCAAGGCTGAGGTTTTCCGCGGTGGGGAGGAGCGCGCGCGGTGGTATTGGATGACCCCAGTGATACCTGGAGTCACGATGTGCGTGACTACTCGGTGGAGGTCGGAGCCTTCAGCAATGCCAGCTTCCGCGTGCTGGAAAATGGTCTTTTGCGAGCTGCTATCCGCGTGCGGACCCGTTACGGGTCATCCTCGCTCCAAACCGACTGGATTCTCTCTGCGGGCGCACGGAGCCTGGAAGCGCGCGTGCTCCTGGATTGGCACGAGCACATGAAGTTCCTGAAGTTCTCCTTTCCAGTGGATGTGCAGAACCCGCGGCCAACTTATGAAATACCTTACGGCTATCTGGTTCGCAAGGCCGAAGGGGAAGAAGATCCCGGGCAGCGCTGGGTGGATCTTTCCGGTGAGCGCGGCGGAAGAGCGTATGGCCTCGCCATCATCAACGATGCCAAGTATGGCTACAGCGTGCAAGGAAACGACCTGCGCGTTTCCATTGCGCGCGGAGCAATCTATGCGCAAGATAGTGGCCGCAAGGTGGACCCCAAAGGCGAGTATCTTTGGCAGGACCAGGGCGAGCAGACGTTTCGAATGCTGCTGATGCCTCACGCGGGGTCATGGCAGGATGTGGAGGTGGTGCGGCGAGCGGAGGAGTTCACCGCGCCCGTGCCGGTCCTCTACCAGGGGATTCATGGTGGAAGCCGTCCGCCGGCGGGTTCTTACCTGTCCGTGGATGTGCCGAACGTGTCGTTTCGGTAGTCAAGAAGGCCGAAGTGGGCAATGACATCATCATCCGCGCTTACGAGACGGCCGGCCGCCCGGTGCGGGCAACGCTCGATATTGGCTTGATGAAGCGGCATTGGTCCGGGAACTTCCGGCCGCTGGAAATCAAGACCCTGCGCGTGCCAATCATGGGAGGCGAGATTCGCGAAGTCAACGTGCTGGAACAGTGAGGAGGAGACATAGGCATGAAGCAAGCCCGACTATTTTTATTGGTCTTTTGTTTATGGGGTTTCGTCGTGGCTGACGGCACAGACGGCTCCCGGAGTCCGAGGCGAGAAAACACCTACGGAAGCGGTTCATGTCAGCCTGAATGGCCCGTGGAAGCTCTTCTATTTTCCCCAGGGCAAGTATCAGATTACCAACCCGGACCAATTGAAGGCCCAAGGGTTGACTCCGATTGAAGCCTCCGTGCCCGGCGAGGCGCCCCTGGATTTGTCGCGCCAGGGAGTGTTGCCCGCCGACCTGTTCTTTGGCGAAAACCTTAAGAAGCTGCAACCCTACGAACTGTACGAGTGGTGGTATCAGCGCGAGTTCCCAACCCCCGCGGGCATTGCCGGACGGCGGGTGGAACTTCGCTTTCATGCGGTGGACTGCCTTGCCACCTATTGGCTGAATGGCAAGAAACTGGGAGAAACGGCGGACGCCATGGTGGAGCAGTCCTTTGACGTGACGGGAATGCTGAACGGCGCCGGGCCGAACCTCCTGACGGTCCGGCTAAGCTCCCCCATTGTCGAAGCGGCCAGCAAGACGTATGACCCCGCCTACACGATCAACGCCGGAAAGACGAATCAGGAGGCCATCTGGATTCGCCGGCCTGCGCACTCCTATGGTTGGGACATCATGCCGCGGGCAGTGTCGGCGGGCCTCTGGCGTCCGGTGGAACTCATCGTCCATGCGAAGCACGAAATCACCGACCTGTATTTCACCACCCTCGCGGTCGAGCCGGGCCGCGCCGCGCTCGCGGTCTCGTACGAACTCTCGACCGACCTCGCACTGCTTCCCCAACTCCGGCTCAGGGTGGAGGGCCGCTGTGGCGAATCGACGTTTACCTATAACCACAAAGTGGAGTTCACGGCGGGACGGTTCGAGATGGAGGTCGAGAACCCCAGGTTGTGGTGGCCCCGCGGCTACGGCGACCCGAATCTGTACCAAGTGACGACCCAACTCTTGCAGAACGAAAAGGTGATCGCCTCGCGCGAGGACACGGTGGGAGTTCGCAAGCTGGAATTGATTCGCACCGAGACGACAAGCCTGGAAAAGCCCGGTCAGTTTCTTTTCAAGGTCAACGGCGTGCCGATCCTGATCAAGGGTTCCAACTGGGTGCCGGCGGATGCCTTCCACAGCCGCGACGCGTCGCGCTATGAAAAAATCCTCGCGTTATTCATCGACCTGAAGTGCAACTTCCTGCGAAGCTGGGGAGGAAACGTTTACGAAGATGACGCGTTCTTTGACATCTGCGACCGCAACGGGATCATGGTGTGGCAGGACTTCTCCATGGCCTGCGCGATTTATCCGCAGACGCCGGAGTTCCTGGAGGTGATGAGGAAAGAAGCCATCTCGGTGGTGAGAAAGCTGCGGAACCACCCCTCGCTCGCCCTCTGGTCCGGCGACAACGAGGTGGATCAATCCTACTATTTTGCAGGCCTGGACCCTGCGCACAACAAAATCACTCGGGAGATTTTGCCGCAAGTGGTTTTCCAGGCCGATCCTTACCGGCCTTATCTTCCCAGCTCTCCCTACATGTCGCCGGAAGTGATCGCCACGGGAAACCTCAGGCTCATGCCCGAAGACCATTTGTGGGGCCCGCGCGACTATTTCAAAAGTACTTACTACACCGAGCACACGGCGCATTTCGTAAGCGAAATCGGCTATCACGGCTGCCCCAGCCTTTCCTCCATCAAACGCTTCATTGACCCGGAGCACCTGTGGCCCGCCACGGACAATCCGCAGTGGGTTCTTCACTCCACGGATTGGACGGGCAATCCCTACCGCATCCAGTTGATGTCCAATCAGGTGCAGGAGCTTTTCGGCGCTGTGCCGGCCAACATCGAGGACTTCATCCTGGCCTCGCAGATTTCGCAGGCCGAGGCGAAGAAGTTCTTCGTGGAGATGACCCGCCTCAACAAGTGGCGCAGCACCGGCCTGATTTGGTGGAATGTCATGGACGGCTGGCCGCAGTTCTCCGACGCCATCGTTGACTACTACTTTAATAAGAAGCTTGCCTATTACTACATCCGGCGCGTGCAGGAGCCGGTCTGCGTCATGGTGGATGAACCCCGGGACTGGCACTGCCGCGTCGTGGTGGGAGATGATTCGCGCGAAGATGCCGCCGGCCATTACCGCGTCTGGGACGCCGATTCCGGCGAGACTTTGCTGGAAGGCGATTATGCGGTGAAGGCCAATGAAAACCTGGAACTCGGCCAAATTCCGGTTTTTCATTCCGGCAAGCGGCTCTTCCTGATGGAATGGACGGCGAACGGCAAGAAGTACGCGAACCATTATTTGCAAGGCATGCCGCCCTATTCGCTCTCGCCAATACAAAGTGTGGCTCACCAAAATCGCGGCGTTGGAAGAGGGGTTTGACGCAGCGAGCATTGGGAAGTAAACCTGCTGGGTATGGCGAGAGGGAAGGCGTCGGGCGCCACTACAGCTTGTGCGTGCGAGCGAAGCTTTGGAGTGCGGCAGCTTGCTGCCGCTTTTGCACCAGCCGCTTGCTGGCTGGAAATGGTGCTCTCGCTTGAAATTCCCGCGAGCGAGCTCGCGGGGAGGAAAGCGCCAGCAAGCTGCCGCACTCCAAAGCATCGCACCCACGTGGACCCAACTGCATAGGTTTTAAGTCCGTGCTTTATGGAAGGATCATGCCTGATAGCTCGTCAGTCTACTTAGGGATTTCACTGGCCGTCATTTCGGGCGTCATGAACGGGACTTTCGTCCTACCCATGCGTTATCTGGGCCGTTGGTCGTGGGAAAGCGTCTGGGGCCTCTTTATTGTGGTGGCCTGTCTGGTCATGCCGCCGGTCATGATGTTTCTGACCGTCACCCATCCGCTGCAAATCCTTTCAGCCGCGCCGGCGCGCGCCGAGATTATCGCCATGGTTACGGGTTTCGTTTGGGGGTTTGGCGCGATTCTGTGTGGGCTAGGGGTGAGCGCCCTGGGCATTTCGATGGCGACCACGCTTTTGTTGGCTGTCAGCGCCTCGCTGGGATCCCTTCTGCCCCTCCTCATCCTGGCGCCGGGCGATTCGGCCAGCCGCAGGGTGAGGCGATTACGCTGGGAACGGTTACGGCTCTGGTGGGCATGGGCTTTTGCGGCTATGCGGGGGTCGCTGCGGGAACGGAGCGAAAAAGTCGGGCCGGGCGTCGAGCGGAAATTTGTGGGCGTCGCCCGTCCCTTTGGGGTGGGGCTATTGATTTGCCTTGGCGCCGGCGTTATCTCGGCTCTTTTCAATGTGGGCTATAGCATGTCGCAGGATATTATCACCAGTGCTGTGCAGGCGGGCAATAGCTCCTTTGCCGGGTCAAACATGATCTGGTTGTTGACGCTGGGGAGCGGCGCCATTGCCAATCTGGCTTATTGTGGATACTTGCTCCGCAAAAATGGAACTTGGACCGACTTCCGCCAGCCCCAGGCTGCTCCCCTTTATGCCCTCGTGATTGTCATGGGCCTGCTGTGGGGAGGCAGCGTCTTTACCTATGGCGCGGCTTCGCCCAAACTCGGCAAATTAGGACCGGCCATCGGCTGGCCCCTCAGCATGGTGGTGAGCCTCATTGCCGGCAACTGCTGCGGGTTTCTGACCGGGGAGTGGAAACTCAGTTCCCGCGCCGCTCGCCGCTGGATGCTGGGGGGCTTGGCAATCCTCCTGGTGGCGATTGGAATCTTAGGCTGGTCCGGCAGCTTGGCGAGCTGAGGCAATACTTACCATAGGCTGCTGAAAAGGTAGGGGATAGCTTCAATACTGGGTGCGCCAAGCGATGTTCCAATGCTGGGAACAAGGCTGCGGCTAGATAGCTTCGCAATGAGTCACACCCCTGGTTTCCCGTTGACATCCCGCCGCCTCCCGTGTATGCTATCTTATGTCCTTGTAATGATTTAGCTTCTTGTCAATGAGCCGTTTGGGGAAGGCTCATCCTTTGGACCACGAGCCCAAGGGGGGCAAGGAGGAGGTCACTGCTGCGTGCCCCTAGGCTCCTGCGGCACGCGGCGCGGCTAAGGAGGGGCCTCCTAACTGTCAGATCGGACATTATCTTCTGATTCGTGACTTTAAGTCACACCATCCAGCGGGTGTTTATTTCAAGTCCAAAAGCAGCACATGGGGGCTTTGGGGATTCTGCATTTACCATTGGAAAGGGCAGAATTCGCTATTAAGGCCTTAAAAGGGATTGTCAGGCGTTTATTGGCCTGAATCGGCAGTTCTACAACTGCAAGTCTGCATCGAAATGTCACTGCCGCTGAGAATCTTGAGCGGCAGGGGGATTTACTGGGATGGGCCAAACTGAAGACACGCTGGATGCCAGTCATGTATTGACGATCGAGGAGATCGCCAATCTCGCGCAGGACGGAGGCAAGCCTGCCGAGACCCTCATGAACGTTGTCGCCCTGATTGCCCGGCGTTTCCGCACAGACGTTTGTTGCGTGTATTTGTTGGAGCCGGACCGCATCAACCTGGTGCTGGCGGCCACCGTGGGTCTCCGCCCGCAGTGTATCGGCACTCTTCGCATGGCCACGCATGAAGGTCTGGTGGGTCTGGTGGCGGAGCAACTGCGTCCCGTCGCGGTGGAAGAGGTGAAGAGCCATCCCCGCTTCAAGTACTTCAGCGAAGCGGGAGAAGACGCCTACCGATCGTTCCTCGGGGTTCCCCTGATTGATCAAGGTCTGTTGCAAGGCGTTCTCACGGTTCAGACGATAAGTCCCCGCGTCTACCACGAGGAAGAGATTCGCATGCTCTCCGAGGCCGCCGCGCAGGTCGCGCCGGTGGTCAGTGAAGCTCGAACCCTCGATCGTTTCGTTGCTCCCTCCCAGGAGCGGCTTTGGTCGCTGGCGCGCAATCTCTGGTGGAGTTGGGACCATGACTCCGGCAGTTTGTTTCTGGACCTCGATCCGGTGCGTTGGCGGCAGTTCAACCACAACCCCATTGCCGTGCTTGCGCACTCTGCCTCTCGCGGGGATTGAGCGCCGCGCCCGCGAGCTGGTGCTGCATGGGCGGATCAATTACGCCTACCGCCGGCAGCGCGAATATCTGCACAAGGATCGGACCTGGGGCGCCAAGAACGCGGGAGTGCTGAGGCCGCGCCCGGTCGCCTACTTTTCCGCGGAATTCGGTCTGCATGAGTCGATCCCTATCTATTCGGGCGGCCTGGGAGTCCTCGCCGGCGATCACATCAAGAGCGCTTCTGACCTCGACATTCCGCTGGTGGGGGTGGGGCTTTTCTACAGCCAGGGATATTTCCGCCAGCGGCTGGATTGGGACGGCTGGCAGCGGGAAGAGTATTTCGAGACCGATGTCAGCCAGTTGCCCATGGAAGCGGCCATCGGCAAGACCGGTGAACCGGTCACGGTGGAAATCGAAACCCGCAGTGGTTCGCTGCGCGCCAAGGTGTGGCGGTTGAAAGTCGGCCGGTGCGACCTGCTCCTGCTTGACTCCAACGTGCCCGGGAATGCTCCGGAAGACAGGGAATTGACTTCCCGCTTGTACGGTGGAGATGGGCGGGTGCGCATTCGCCAGGAGTTGCTGCTGGGAGTTGGGGGCATCCGGGCCTTGAAAGCCATGGGGATCACTCCCGGTGTTCTTCACCTGAATGAGGGGCACAGCGCTTTTGCCGTGCTGGAGGCCATCCGCGCCCGCATGGAGGACGAGGGCCTGACCTTTGAACAAGCCGTGCCGCTCGTTTGCCGGGAAGTGGTTTTCACCACCCACACTCCCGTGCCGGCGGGCCACGATCGATTCAACGCCGGGCTGGTGGAAGAGCACCTGGGCCCGCTGCGCGACCGTTTGGGGCTTTCGCTCGATCGCCTGATGCAGATTGGCCGGGAAAATCCCTCCGATGCCGAATGAAGATTTCTGTTTGACCGTGCTGGGCCTGAGGATCTCCCGCCGCGCCAATGCTGTTTCGGCGCTGCACGGGCGCGTGACCCGCGCCATGTGGAAAGGGCTGTTTCCCGGCGAATCGGAAGACACCGTTCCCATTGGACACATCACCAATGGAGTGCACGTTCCCAGTTGGCTGGCGCCGCAAATGTTCCGTCTCTACGACCGCCACCTGGGAACGGGGTGGCACGAGCACAGCAGCGAACCGCGCATCTGGGAAGGAATCGAAAACGTCGATGACGGCGAACTGTGGGAAACGCATCTCAGCCTGAAGCAGCGCCTTTTGGAATTTGTTCGCGCCCGCGCCACCGAGCAGGCGGAGCGCCGCGGCGAACCGTTGGAGCTCCGGCAGCGCCTGGCCCGCATTCTGAGCCCTGACGCCCTGACCATCGGATTTGCCCGCCGCTTTGCCACCTACAAACGCGCCAACCTGATTCTGACCGATATCGAGATGCTGGCCTCTCTGGCCAACGATCCCAAACGCCCCGTGCAGTTTGTTTTCGCCGGAAAGGCCCATCCGCGCGACGAACCCGGCAAGCGCATTCTCCAACAAGTTGCGCAGCTCATGCGCGACCGCAAGTTTGCCGACCGCTTTGTTTTCGTCGAGGATTACGACATCAATGTGGGACGTCACCTGGTGCAGGGCGTTGACGTGTGGCTGAATAATCCCCGGCGGCCGCTGGAGGCGTCCGGAACCAGCGGTCAGAAAGTGGTTCTGAACGGCGGCCTCAATCTCTCGGTTTTGGATGGCTGGTGGGCGGAGGCCTATGACGGCTTGAATGGCTTTCGCCATCGGCACGGGCAGGACTCATTCCAACATGAGTCGTGCACGATGCGCGGGACAGCGAGGATCTGTATCGCGTGCTGCGGGAAGAGGTCATTCCTCTTTACTACCAGCGCGACCGCGACGGCTTGCCGCACGGCTGGATCAAGCGCATGAAGCGCACCATCCGCACCCTCGGATGGCGATTCAATGCCGACCGCATGGTGATGGACTACACCCTCAAGTGTTACGTGCCCGCGGCGGGCGGAACCTCCGGCGACATGAGCACGACGCACTGAGGGCTTTCGGTTAGCGGCTGCGGAACCTATCCCGATCCTATGGGGAAGCCGCCCCTGGGCTTTGATGCCGAGGTGGCTTTGCTCCGCCAGAGCAAGTCAAAAGTCAAAACGCAAAAGTCAAAAGTCAAGGTTGGGCGCACGGTGGGGTGAGGCTGAAAATCCGGAGATCGGATAATCCCGTCTGGATTCGGAGGCGCGACCGCCCGGCGAGGGGTGGAATCGGGTGATGCCGTCGCGGAAGTGATAGCTGCGGCATCAGCACGAGGCCCTATTGGCGCGTAACCACCTTTATTTTCATGGACATTAAGGTTTGGATGGATAACTTATTTGTTTTCAATGAGATGTCAGCTTTGAAGGGTGATTGGTTTTTCATCATGTCATTGTTTTCAATAGGTTCTAGGCTTCGCTCGGGGAGGCTGACGCTTTTCTTGTACCTGTCTTCCATCGTCCAAATAATTGCCTGAATTGAGCGGCCACTTCGATTTCCGCCCGCCGAAATATTTCCACGAGTCCGGCAAACTTGGGGTGCGTGGCTTGCTCCAGAGTCAGGGACATGGCGCCACCTGAGGTTAACTACGGTGCTAGTATATACTTATAGCCTAAACTTGTCAAGAGACATCGTGTCCGATTTAATGCCGTCAGCTCCCACAGTTCCCTTCGGGAAATCGCCGACCTGCAAGAGCAGGGTTTACACCCGGCCGGGTGGCAGGAGAAATGAGGCGGGTGGCTCGGCTTTTGGCGTTGGGGGTGTGACCTGCAGCGTTTATCGGTACGTCTTACCGGATCGAATGGCTATGCGCAGGACGCGCACAATATGTTGTTCCGAGTCTGGGAGAAAGAGGACTCGATAGTCGCCGAGGCGTCGGCGAAACACACCCTTCCACTCCTCGCCCTGAAGGGCCTTCACGTCACCCTGGAAGGGGTTGGTTTGCATCTGGTCAAGCGCGCGGGCGACACGCTTCTGAATCGGCTTGGGCAGGTCGCGGAGATCCCGTTTTGCGTCATCCGTGAGATCACAAACCCAGCTCATGCTTGACCTTCGACCATGCCGTCACTTTGCCTTCGCGGACCTGTTTCATAGCGTGCCGAACCTTCTTCGCTTCCTCGGTCGTTAAGGTATCGTCGAGATCAGGGGCGGCGAGACGACGGGTCAGGATGGTTACCGTCCCACGCGAGACCTTGAACTCCACACTGGTCGCCGGGCTTAAAGCCAGCACGGCGCCGCACCGCATCCGGCACGGTGAGTAGGGTTTTGCTTTTCACGGTAGCGGTCATATCGCTTTCAGTGAAAGCGTGTAGGTCCAATCCGTCAATTAGTTGATATCACGGTCTTCAAACCCACCGACCTTCCTCAGCAGGCTTCCTGAATCTTGAATCCGCAATCTCCAATCCCGCCCGCCGTGCCCCGCACTGCGACCGCCAATCTTGAATCTTGAATCTGCGATCTCCAATTCCCGGTCCCTAGCCCCCGCCTTTCTCGCCCCTCGTCACTCTTCACTCATCACTGTTCTTACGTGCGCATTTCGAAATGCCGCGGACCTCCCACCGCAGATGCCCGCGCAGGGGGTAATTTAGACAAGGAAAGGTTCAAGCAACACTCGCGGGGTGGACGGCGGAGATGTCGGAGTACCGGGTGAAGTCCTGCACATTGAGGGTCAGAATCCTGGTGATCCCATACACGTTCATCGCCGCCACTATATGGGCATCATGCGTATTCTTGCCGGAAACCTGGTGCGTGGTCACCAAGCGATGCCATTCCGGGAAGACCAATGCTGTTTCGGGCAAGAGGGTGAACAACCGCTGGAAAGCGGCAAGTTCTCCCGCCGCATTTGCAACCGTCATTCCCAAGCCGTTTTCGCTTGCCGGGCGAGTCGCCACGGCCCAGAACTCCATCAGGTTCTGAGGCGTCACGTTCAAGGTTTCGTTTCGCGTACGCAGTGTCCCCACCGCACGCTCGACGAGGGCGCAATGGGGGTGGTGCGGCTGGAGCAACCGCAACAAAATGTTCGTGTCGATTAGAATTGCCATTTATTGGCCGCGCGCGGCGTAGATCGATTCGCGATTGATGGCCTCATCGGAGAGCAGAGGGGTGGTTGTGGGGTGGCTGCGAACCCAGGCGTGAAATTCCTCGAGCCATTGCTCCGCGCTCGTTGAGTTCGCCGGTGCGCGCCGCTCTTCCAAACGCCGCTGGATGGTCTCAACTCCCACGCCCACGACATCGTCAGCGGTTCTGATCAGACCCGCTTGAATTGCCCGGTCAATCACTTGCTCCTGCTCTGGCGAAAGCTCAATCGTCATATCGCGTCCTTCTGGCTGCTGCTGCAACTCTGTTCAGAATAAGGCGCGCGCTAAAGGGAGTCAACTCCGTAATGCTGGACAACCAACGTAGCGGCGGGTTTACCCCGCCAGTCTTGAATTTTGAATCCGCAATTTCCAATCCCGCGCGGAAGCGGCGGGTGAGGCGGGGGTAGCCACGGTCAGTGCAGTCCTGACCGTGGGCTCTTCTGGCGGTGGTCGGGTTACTGCAAACTTACTTTGGACAGGGCAACGGAAGCGGCGTGTTCCATCCAAATTGACGACCTGGCGCTGGAGCATCGGGCATGAGAAAAGCCCACGGTCAGAAAAACGCTGACCGTGGCTACCCGCTGCAAAATAACCGTTGACGCGCGTCGCGCGACAGGCGATAATTCGTGGGAATGGCGATTCGTTCGATTCGGCATCGCGGCCTCAAGCGGCTTTACGAGTCAGGGGAAGTCAAGGGTCTTCCCCCCGCCCTGGTGGGGAAGATAGCGGACATCCTGCTGGCGATCGACGGAGCGGCGGAGCCGCAGGATGTGGGGTTGTTTCCCGGGTGGAAGCTGCACCCGCTCAAGGGCGGCCTCAAGGGTTTCTGGAGCGTTACGGTCACCGGCAACTGGCGCGTGATCTTTCGGTTTGAGGAAGGCGACGCGTTTGATGTTGACCTGGTTGACTACCACTAAGGGAGGTGTTGGGAATCATGCCGATGAAGAATCCCCCGCATGTGGGCGGGCTGATCCGCCGCGAAGTGATCGAGCCGCTGGGGTTAACCGTGACCGAAGCGGCCAAGGTGCTTCACGTCGGGAGGCAGGCGCTTTCCGCCTTGCTCAACGAGAGGGTAGCTCTTTCCCGCGACATGGCCCTGCGTGTCGAAAAGGCGTTCGGGCCGAAGATGGACCACCTGATGCGCATGCAGCTTGCTTACGATTTGGCCCAGGCCCGCCGCGAGGAGAGATCTATCGCCGTGAAGCGCTACGTTGCCGAGGAAAGAGTCCGCGCCTAGCGAGGCCGCCAGAGGTTTCTACCAGAAATTCGAATTCACCCCTCAAGTAGGTCGTAGGTGGTAGAGGGTATGTGGGGATTCAGAACGCGCTTCTCGCCACTATCCACTGCTCTTCTAACCCCGGACTCCGGACCTCGGACTCCGTACGGTGTATCTCGTCACTCTTCACTCGTCACTTTTCGCTTTTCACTGCTCTCCCCGTCCCTTCGGGAAATCGCAGACCCCCCAAAGCCGGGGTCTACGCCAGCCCGCCGGCGTTATTTGCATACTCGCCGAACGGTGATATTATAAGGACATGGCCAAGAGAAACGTCAGGTTTACTGCGGTCAAAACTGTGACCAAACCCGCCACCGTCAGGTTTAAGACCAAGTCAGGCGAAACAGTGTCTTTCAAGGCGCTCAAGACCTTCAGAAAGAAAGAGGAAGTTCACCTCCGCGCCAGAAACAAATGAAACGCATCTATTTAGATAGCAATATTCTGATTGCACACTACTCGACAGATAAGGCGGAGGAGCCCAAGAAGAAGATGGTGGAAAATGCCTTGGCCGTCTTCGCGGAGCTCAAGGACGTTCAGCTTTGGACTTCGGTGTGGGCGGTAACCGAGATGGTCAATATCTTGGTTTCCCAGAAGAAGATGGATCGCGGCACTGTTGCCGAAATCGAGAGTCAACTTGTTAGCGAGAGGCGGCTTGCTAATCTTAAGATATATTTCGCTGAGGTCAGTCCTCAAAAAGACTACGACTTTGCAGAGTTCTTCTACCACGTGAGACAAGGTATCCTGAAGTACCACTCGGGAGTCGGAGACGTAATCCACAGCGTCATCATGAAGAATAATGGCATCACCGAAATCTTGACGTTTGACGAAAAGGATGACTTCAAGCAGATACCAGACTTAACTGTCCTCCATCCAAAAGACATTAAGATTGAATGATTAGGCGGGCCGGCGCAGACGCTCAGTTTTTGCCGTCGCCAGCCAGAGGCCTCTGCCTGTTTCTCGTCACTCGTCACTCATTACTCGTCACTGCCCTTCTGACCTCGGACTCCGGACCCCGGACTGTCTTTCTCGTCACTCGTCACTCGCCACTCGTCACTTGTCACTGCCTTTTGCAGCTCCCACAAGTCCCTTCGACAAGTCGAATTTTACAGGGGCTCGAATGGGTACAAATGTGTTTGGTTACAATGACCTCAGCACAGTCAAAGGGCTTGAGAAGGTAGAGCGTGTCCTTTCGGTGAGCCTGCTTAACTCAAGTATGCCATCGTGGTAGCGTCGGTCTTATGCCCACCCAGGGCAGGGAGGACCTACGATGGCCGACGAGATTCCTGATATTCCCTCTGACATGCGAAAGATTTATCTGCGTCTGCGGCGATGGCGGAGTTCGCACGCTCGCCGTATACCGCTTCCGGATTCCTTGTGGGCGGCGGCGGGAGAACTGGCGCGGCAGCACGGGATAAACCGCACGGCGAAAGCTCTGCATCTGGAATACGGCAAGCTGAAGGAGCGGGCGGAAGCGCCGGGGCAAGAGAAGAAGGTCGTGAGGAAGGCACGGTCGGTGATCCCACGCCACGCACGACCGCCCGCGCCGCCGACATTTATGGAGTTGATTTCGCCGCGGCTTGGCAGTGTGGCGAGCGCCGTGGTGGAGTTGGAAGGACCGCGGGGCCGGATGAAGATCGAGTTTAAGGGTGTAGGGCCGGCGGAGTTGGTGGCGCTGAGCCGGACCTTGTGGAATGACGGGGCATGATTCAGATCACGCCGCAGATGCGCATCCTGGTAGCGGTGGAGCCGGTGGACGGCCGTAAAGGCATCGACTCGCTGGCGCAGTTGTGCCAGGAGAGATTGCTAACCGACCCTTTCTCGGGCTGCCTGTTCGTCTTCCGCAGCCGACGGGGAACCGCGATTCGCATTTTGGTTTACGACGGCCAGGGGTTTTGGCTGGCGCAGAAGCGGTTATCCAAAGGGCGTTTTCGCTGGTGGCCGGAAGGGCGGAATGCGCGTGAGGTGGCGCGGAGTCTGGCGGCGCATCAACTGCAAGTCTTGCTGGCGGCGGGCGACCCGACGGCAACCCAAGCGGCGCCGGCGTGGCGGCCGGTAAGCGTGGTGAGTTGAGAAAAAGAGCGCGACGCACTTGCGTTCTAAATTCTTCTCTGCTACCCTCGGGAGCATGGAAGGAGAGTTTCGCTATCGAGGCCGGGTGATCACCGCGGCGGAAGTGGAATTCATCCGTCAGTTGATCGCAACCCATCCCGAGGCCAATCGGCGGCAACTTTCGTTGCGGCTGTGCGAAGCGTGGGGATGGAGACAGGCCAACGGGGCGCTGCGCGACATGGTCTGTCGCGGGTTGCTGCTGGAACTCGCACGGGCCGGGCATCTGGAGTTACCATCCGCGACCCATGTACACCGCAACCCGGCCGTCCGGTGCGCCACGAGCGGACCAGCGGTGGCGCCGCTCCTCCTGGATACGACTCCTCTGGAGGCACCCCTGCGGGCGCTGCGGCCCTTGGAGTTTCAGCAAGTGCGACGCCTGCCGGACGAGCCGCTGTTTAACTACCTCGTCGCCCAGTATCATCCGCTCGGCTACGCGCGGCCGGTGGGCGAGCACCTCAAGTACCTGGTGTATGCGGCGGGACGCCCCATCGCCTGTGTGGCGTGGTCGTCGGCCCCGCGACATCTGGGCGCCCGCGACCGCTTCATCGGCTGGAGTGCGGAGGCGCGGCGCCGCAATATCCGTTTTCTCGCCTACAACCCTCGCTATCTCATTTTGCCTTGGGTGCGCGTCCCGCATTTGGCGTCGCACGTTCTCGGTCAGATGGCGCGCCGAATCGCGGCCGACTGGGAACGAATCTACGGGCACCCCATTTATTTTCTCGAGACCTTCGTCGATCCCGAACGCTACCGGGGCACCTGCTATCGGGCGGCGAACTGGGTGGTGATGGGGCGAACCACCGGCCGGGGCAAGAACTGTCCCAACCAGCGGCCCAATCGGTCGATCAAGGAAGTGCTGGGGTATCCGCTCACGCCGCACTTTCGGAAGTTGCTGGCGGAGGATTAGGATGAAGCCCGCGAGCGAGGTGATTGAGGTGAACCTGCAAGAGTGGGAAACGCTGCTGGAGCGGGCGCGTAAGGAGCCCCTGGACGAGAAGGGTTATGAGAAGCTCCAGGCCGCGCTGCGGGCCTTCCGTCTCCTGGCCGAAATGATCGGGGAGAAGAACACCACGATTAGCCGCCTGCGGGCGCTGTTGGCGAAACCGAGCACCGAGAAGACCAGCAAGGTGCTGGAGCAAGCGGGCATCAAGGCCCCGCCGAAAAACAGTCCGCCTCCGAACGCGCCGAGTCCGCCGAAGCCGGGGCACGGTCGAAACGGCGCCCAAGCGTATGGCGGGGCTCGCCGGATCAAGATCGCGCACGCTTCCCTGAAACGGGGAGACGGTTGTCCGGAGTGCCAGAAGGGCAAAGTTTACGAACAGAAGGAACCCGCTCTACGCATTCGGGTGGTGGGCCAAGCGCCGATTGCGGCCACGGTCTATGAACTCGAACGTCTCCGCTGCAACCTGTGCGGCGAGATTTTTGAAGCGGCAGCTCCGGCGAGCGTGGGCGAGAAGAAGTACGACGAGACGGCGGCGGCGATGATCGCGCTGCTGAAGTACGGTAGCGGGGTGCCCTTTTACCGGTTGGAAGGACTGGAGGCGAGTCTGGGGATTCCCTTGCCGGCCTCGACCCAGTGGGAGATCGTCGAGGAAATCGCCGCCCCGATCCAGCCCGCTTTCGACGAACTGCTCCGCCAGGCAGCGCAAGGCGAGGTCTTTTATAACGATGACACCAGCATGAAGATCCTGGCGCTGGCGAGAGCGAGTCCTCAGCGCAGGGAGGAGGAAGCCTCGTCGAGCTCCAAGGAACGGACGGGACTGTTCACCACCGGCATCGTGTCGACGACGCGGCAGGGGCAGCGGATCGTCATGTTTTTCACGGGGCGGAAGCACGCCGGGGAGAACCTCGCCCGCGTGTTGGTGGAGCGGGCCAAAGGACTGGCGCCGCCCATTCAGATGTGCGATGCCTTATCGCGCAACGTGCCCAAGCTGCCGGAGAAACTGGAAATCCTCTTGGGAAACTGTAACGCGCACGCTAGGCGCCGTTTTGTGCAGGTGACACCCAACTTTCCCCAGGAGTGCCAATTCGTGCTGGAAAGCTTGCGCGAAGTCTACCGCTATGATGCCGAGGCGGAGGAGCAGGGCCTGTCGCCCGGAAGCACGACTGCGGTTTCACCAGGAGCACAGCCAGCCGGTGATGGACACTCTCCACGCTTGGTTCGAGACCCAGTTCGCAGAAAAGAAAGTGGAGCCCAACTCGGGTCTGGGCGAGGCCATCACTTATTGCTTGAAACGGTGGGATCGGCTGACCCTGTTCCTGCGCGAAGCTGGGGCGCCGCTGGATTCGAACCTCGTCGAGCGCGCCCTGAAGAAGGCCATCCTGCACCGAAAAAACTCTTTATTTTATAAGACCACCAACGGCGCCGAGGTGGGCGACCTGTTCATGAGCCTGATCCATACCTGCGAATTGAATGACGATCAATCCCTTCGACTACCTCACCGAACTGCAGAAACACCTCCCCGAGTTGGCCAAGACGCCGGCGGCCTGGATGCCGTGGAATTATCGCGCGACGCTGCAGCAGCAGGCCGGTACAAGCAGGGATCCCACTTAGGCCTTACCTGGAGTAGAATGCCTCCTGCCTGGCCGAAAAGGATCCTCTGCGGCCGGGGGGAGCGTCACCCGAAAATGGCCGAAAAACGGGTGTCCCGCAGGACGAAATCGGCAATGGTTTTTGGCCACCCCCCTCCCAGGGCCAAAACTCTGTTGCGGGTCGGCCTCTATTCGCGCATTAGGCTGTCAAACAGTTTTCGCATCTGGTCTTCGTCCCAGACGAAGGGTCGTTGAATATGGGGCAGGAAAAGGGAGTAGTTCATCTCCTCAATCAGACGAAAAAGCGAGCGGGGTTTGTAGGCCATCGTCACCTCATCATGGCTGGCTCAAAATAGACTGCGACCCAATACGATATTGCTCAACCTTTACTATCGGCTCCCAGCCTAGCCGGACCGGGTCTTGAACAGTATGGATTTTCGGCTCAGATCCGCAATTGAACACCGTATACAGCCAGTAGTCTTTCTTTAGCCGATCAGCCGTCTTGTATTCATTGGCTGTCAGCGCAATCTCGCCAATCGTAGCCCGACCCTTAACCTCGATGAATCGGACTTCTACAGCGGTTTGTGGGTCTTCAGGGTGCGCCCGCCGCGAGATCAGGTCAAAGCCACGGTTGTCCCTCTCGACGCTTTCTACATGCCATCCGCGGGCTTCCTCGTATTCGGTCACTGCGCGAATAGCGATTTGTTCGATCTCATCATCGCGCACCATGGGAGCGATCCCTGGGGAATTCCGCTCAGGATGGGGCAGCACCCAAGCCCTCCCGTGGTGACGGATATCACCGATGGTGCAATGTCGCTCCTGCTGAAGCTCATCACGCCGGCGCTCCAGTCGGCCAGACAACGACGCTCTTGCCCCTAAACAGGACGCGTCCGCTGTGCCCTTATCCGCAGTATGCGCATATGCGGCACAGTGGACATCAATAGCGCTGCCAGTTTCACCTGTGTGGCGCCGTCGGCGGTGAACGCGGCGGCTTCCAACGTCGGCGGGAGATAGCTTAGTCGGGCGGAAGTCGTGGCGCCGGCGCGGACGCTTATTTTGGGTCCCAACCAGCGCGGCTGATGCGATTCGCTGATCTTGCCGATACATCCCTGTAGGGATTTCTGCTCTGCGCCTTGCGACCAACAAGGCGCAGTATCCGGATGGAAAGCCGAAGTGACGCAGGAAGCTAGCATTCCTGCACCAGGAATCGCCAACGATTCACCCCACCGGAAAGGGGCTCCGGGGAGCGATGATGAATATGAGACATAACCTGAACAAGGTAAGACGGCCAGCTCGCAACAGATCGCAACATCGATCCGTTCAATATATTGCGATGTCGTTTTCCATCTTTGTTCTGCTGCTATTCGTAGGGTGCGGAGACAACTCGACCGCTTTGGCGCCGACCGTTTCGGCTACCCCCGCCGACTATTCGCAAGCGCAGAACTGGGAAACCCTCCCCAATGCTTCGCAAGGGGTCGACGTGCTCTTTTTCTATCCGACGACTTATAGCGCGACGGCTGGTACGTTGGCTTCCACCTGGACCCCCGCCTGGAATCAGTCGCTGGCGCAAGCCTATGCCGACGCAAAGATCAAGTCTCAGGTTACCTCCAAAACCGGGGTCTTCGCCAAGGCCGGCACGAACCTTTACGTGCCCTATTTTCAGCAAGCTTCAGGCCTTGATGTTCTGGATGCCCTGCTCTATTCCACCACCCCTCACAACACCACCGCGGCCACCCAGGCTCTGCAGGTGGCCTATACGGATGTCGCGAATGCATTCGACTATTACCTGGCCCAGTTCAACAAGGACGCGAACGGGAATCCGCGCCCGTTTATTTTGGCTGGCCACAGCCAGGGTTCCAACCTCTTGCTCATGCTGTTGGAGGATAAGTTTTCCGATCCAGCGCTTAGAAAACAGTTGGTTGCCGCTTATGTGATTGGCTGGTCGGTGACTTCGGACGACTTGAACAACTACCCTGCATCTCTGGGCCAGATTGGCATATGCGGCATTCCCAGCACAAGGGTGACTGGCTGCATCGTCACCTACAACACGCAGGCGTATGCAGGACCTTGGACGGTAGCCGGGCCAACGCTTGGTCTCGTGCAGAACAATGCCTACAGCGTGAACCCGCTGACCTGGGTGGCCAGCGGCCCCGGAGAGGTCGAGTCACCAGGAGGCGCCCCTTCGGCAAATCTGGGAGCGCTGTTCTACCAAGGTCAACTGGGGACCGTTACGCCCGTGACCTTCAACCAGGATCCTGATACCGGCGATTACACCTACGAGATCGACAACTACACGGGCGCACAAAACAATAACGGAGCATTGGTCATCAATCCCTTACTGTTGCCGGCCCCGGCGAACTGGGCAAATCTGGCGTCGCCTTACAATAAGGCGCCTTTCTTTCACCACTACGACTACAACTTCTTTTATCGCAATCTTGAACAGAATGTTGTAGACCGGGTCGACGCGTACAATTCGCAGTGAATCTGGGACATCCCCCAAGCCGCATTTCTCGCACACACAGGTTTTGGGATGAGTTGGCGCCTTGATCTTACTTCGCCATTATTCTTGGGCGGTGCGGTGCGCCGGCGAAGGCGATTGGGGACGAGTTGGAAAGATCTTCGAGACAGTGGTGGGCCTCGGACGGTTATAGACACCGGATAGGCGTATCCTATCAAATCCCGATCAACAACCCTTCATCTGACCTCGCGGCGTCTCTAAGTGAAAAAAGCTCAAGCCCTGTCTTGTCTCAACCGATAAGAATCTGGGAGCAGAGAGATCTGTCAGCGGATTGCACGCTGCCAAGATCGGCACCACCCCGCATTCATATTTGATGGAGTGCGTTGTCAGTCTCGATATTCGCGCCCGCCAGTGAAAGCCCAGGTCGACCTGTGAATGTTCGCCGCAAATTTCGGAGACCTGATCATCGATGCGACGCGAATGGGCACGATATTCCCGAGGATAATCGTTTTGCGGACTCCCCAACAAGCAGGCGGCAGCCGGGCCGCGGCTTGTCATGAACGAAGGCACGGTCCGGGCATTTGCACTTAGAGTCAGGCATCAGATTTTGTCGTCAGCCCGGGAACGAGATTGGTGAAGAAGCCGAGGTCCTCATCAGGACCGTTTTATCGATGACCGTGTGGGAACCAGCGGAGGAAGATCTTCTGCTCATTCTACAGTCACGATTGCATCATCCACGCAACGTCGTCAATCGCGGAGTTCAATGCGACGCCTGATGCCGGTATCCGTTAACAAGGAGCCTTCCCTATGCGAACGATTCATTGCCTTGGTCTAATTCTGTCGGCAGCAATCCTCTTCGTCTGCGGGTGCGGAGGGGGCAACAGCCCCGTTTCCGTTGTCCAAGCGCCCTCGGCACTCACCTATTCGACCATGACGGCGGCTTACATTCAGGGGACGGCTGTTGCTCCGAACAATCCCAGCAACGGCGGCGGCGCGGCAACTTCTTATACCGTCAATCCGGCCCTTCCGGCGGGCCTGAACCTGAGCACCAGCACGGGTGTCATCAGCGGAACCCCCACGGCCGTGGCAGCCACGGCCAGCTACACGGTAACGGCTTCCAACTCGAGCGGCAGCACCACGGCCTCCCTGAGCATCACGGTGAATGTACGCGGCCCCGGCGGGCCTTGCCTACAGCTACCGGCACGGCGGTCTACACCGTGGGGACGCCGATCCCGCCGAATAGCCCCACCAGCACGGGCGGAGCGGTGACCGCGTACGGCGTGAGCCCGACCCTTCCGGCGGGCCTGAGCCTGGACGAGATACCGGGATCATCAGCGGAACCCCCACGGCCGTGACCGCCAAGGCCAGCTACACGGTAATGGCTTCCAACTTGACCGGCAACACCACGGCGACCCTGACCATCACGGTGAATGCCGCGGCCGCGGGCGTCCAGTTCATCCCCAATATGAACCAATGGATTACGCCGCTGGCGCCCAAGGGTTCCCAGTTCCAACCCCTGGTCACCCCTTGGTTGGTTAACGGTAATCCCTGGCTGGCCGGGCAAGCGGTCTCGAGCGTGGTGAGCGGGAACACCCTGTTGGTTCTGACCAGCGGGTTCAACCGCATTTTCTACGCCAACGCCTCATCAGCCATGGCCTTCGTGCCCGAGCCGCCCGTCGTGGAGCTTGGCACCCGGCGCGTCCCCGGCCGCCGGCGGGCTGCCCGCGCAACTCGCCGTCGAGTGAGTACGTGTTCATCTACGACATTTCAACGGGCACGCCGGTTTATCAGCAAGATGTGATGATCCCCAATTCCTACAACGGGATTGCCTTCGATCCCATCGCAGAGCGCTTTTTACGTATCCAGCGGCATGGGTGACTTCCCCTTTGGCAGCAACGGTTATCCCGATCCCGGCCAACCCCTCAATATGACAACGTCCACGTCTTTACTCTGAGCTCGAACCAGACCTGGGCGCCGGCACCATCCGACTTGTCACCGGGACCCGAGCTTCTCTTGGGCCACAGCACGGGGGGCGTTGGCCTTGCCGTGGCTCCCTCAGAACCAACACCTTTGGTAAACAGCACGGTTTACGTGCAGCCGTGCGCCGCCGGCGTGGCGGTTTCAAGTGATGGCCAGAAACTGGTGGTGGCGAATTACTACAACGACTCGATAACGGTGTTCACGGGAGGCTTGGGCAACTGGGCGCCGCTGAGCACTCTCACGGCACAGGAACCGGGTGGGCTGGAAAACACGGGGAACTCGACCTGCGCCCCGGCAAGGCCGCCAGTTCGCCGCAGCCGGGCACGCCGGGCGGCGAATATCCGTTTTGGGTGGTCATCGCCCAGCCGACCCTGCCGGCGGGTAGCACGACAACCACTTGGGCGTATGTCTCCAGCCTTCGCGACCGCGAGATCGACGTGGTGAATCTGGATGGAGGGACACCGGCGGTAATAGCCCGGATCCCCGTGAAAGGCCAACCCAACAAGATGACGCTTAACGCGGCCCAGACGCGCCTGTATGTCGCCGAAGACGAGTCGGATACGGTGGATGTCATCGACACGAACCCGAGCGACACGAGCGAAGTGGAACACCGTGCTCGAAACCATCCCGGTCATCGCTCCCCCGTCCGTCGTCGGCATCCGTTCCCGCCTTGCAGCAGAATTTGACGGGCGCCAACACCAACAGCGTGACGCTCACGCCGGATGGGACGCAACTCTACGTGACCAATGGCAATCTGAACAGCATCGCCGTCGTGGCGCTGACCGGAACGGATAAGAACGACCAGGTGGTGGGTCTCATTCCCACCGGCTGGTACCCGAACTCCGTGAGCTTCAGCCCCGATGGCAAATGGGCGTACGTGGTCAATGGGAAGTCGCCGACGGGCGCCGATCCCAATTGGTGCTATGGCGACGGCCCGGCGGGTTACCCAAGTTGCGATGACCATGAATGAGTGGAATCCCCAGTTGACCAAAGCCGGCTTGCAGAGCTTCCCCACCGCCACCCTCGCGGCGCAGCTCCCGGCGCTGACGGCGCAGGTGCTGACGAACAACCGGTTCTCCACCACCGAGAGCGCCAGCGACGCCGCGGTCATGGCGGCCGTGCGCCAGGGCATCCAGCACGTTATCTTCATCATCAAGGAAAACCGGACCTACGACCAGGTTCTGGGCGACCTGCCGGTCGGCAATGGCGATCACTAGTTTGGTTCAGTGGGGAAGCGCGATCACGCCGAATCTGCATAACCTGGCGCACAACCTTCGTCACGCTCGACAACATCATGGCCACCGCCGAAGTCAGCAATGACGGCTGGCCGTGGACCACCTCGGCTCGCGCCCCCGACGTGGTCGAACACCAATACCCGGTGGCCTACGCGGGACGCGGCCTCAGCCTGGATAGCGAGGGTTCGAATCGCAATGTGAACGTGGCGATTCCGACCCTCGCCCAGCGCATGGCCGCCGATCCCCTCACCCCGAACGATCCGGATGTGTTGGCGGGCCAGACCGACGTGGCTGCGCCGGATGGACCGAACAATGAAGTGAATACCGGCTATTTGTGGGACTCCGCGCTGCGGGCGGGTCTCACGGTTCGCAACTATGGTTTCTTCTTGGACACGACCTGCTATAACGAGCCCACCTGCGCCATTCCCCTGGCGCACGACCCGGCCGCAACCGGCACGGTCGTGGCGACCCCGACGAATGTTTCCCTCTTCCCCTACACCGATCCGTACTTCCGCGGCTTTGACAACAACTTTCCGGATTATTACCGTTACACGGAGTGGGAGCGGGATTTCGATGCCAATTACGCCAAAGGTGGACTCCCTTCGTTGAGCCTCGTTCGCTTCATGCACGATCACACCGGAAACTTCGGCACCGCGATTGACCTGGTGAATACTCCGGAAACGCAGGAAGCCGATAACGACTATGCGGTCGGCCTGCTGGTGCAGAAGATCGCGAACAGCATCTACGCCAACAACACGCTGATCTTTGTCATTGAAGACGACGCGCAGGATGGCGGCGACCACGTCGATTCGCACCGCACCATCGCGTTCGTGGCGGGCGCCTACGTGAAGCAACAAACGGTGGTCTCCACGCCCTACAACACCATCAACTTCCTGCGCACGATGGAAGAGGTTCTGGGCCTCCCGCCGCTGAACCTGAACGACGCGCTCGCCAGGCCCATGGCCGACATCTTCAACACCACCCCGACCAATTGGAGCTTTACCGCCACGCCCTCGGCGTATCTCTACAACACGCAGTCTGCCGCTGCCTCCCAAGGCGGCGGGGCTGGTCGTGCCCAAGTCGACGCACGACGCGAAGTATTGGGCGCGGGTCACCAAGGGAATGGACTTCTCGGACGCCGATCGCGTCGATCCCGCGGTCTACAACCGCATTCTCTGGAAAGGGATGATGGGCAACCGGCCTTATCCCGCCGCGCTCAGCGCAGCGAATCTACGCCGGAGCCGGCGAGATGGCGATGATGACGACGACCGGCCAGCGCTGCAACGAAAAACCGCCCCGGCGCCGAGCCGTCAGCCTCGCGATTCTGGAGATGAATAACTTCAAGCTCGCGAACCGATTTGCCGATTAGACCAGTGCGGGTTATGTCGTCCCGCAACCTTGGTGATGGCTTGGGCCGAGCATGCAGCGAACTTGCTGACAGGCCTAGAGGAAATGTCCGGTTAAAGGGGATTCTTGCGATGTCGCGCTATTTATTGGTTCTCATATTAGTGAGTGGCCTCGCCACAGTGGCATGCCAGACGGGAAACAGCCCGGCGGCAGATCCGGCAACTAATAACGATCAGGTCGTGACCGTTTCGGATTTGCACTTTAATCCGCTCTACGATCCAAGTTTGTATTCGCAGTTGGTGGCCGCCGATCCCAGCCTATGGGCCGGCATTTTTCAGGGGTCTAAGATTACGGCTCTTACCACACCCCTGCACGACACGAACTATCCCCTGCTGGAGATTACCATGGCGAGTCTAAAGCAGCAGACGGGAAATAGTCCGGTGGTTCTGGTTACCGGCGACATGCTGGGGCATTACATACCCACCGCGTTTTACACTGCCTATTACTCGCCCGCATCGGTTCCCACGACGCCGAGCCCGGCAGCGGTTACGGCGCTGCAGCAGTTCATCGACAAGACCGTGGCATTTGTGGCCCAGCAGCTTCGGGCAGCGGCGGACAATGCCCCCGTGATGTTCGCGGTGGGAAATATTGATACCTACGATCCGGCCGGCCTCGGCCCCGACACCAATTTCCTCATGAATAATGCGCCGACATTCTATACCCAGTTTCTTGGTAACAGCGTGGACCAACAGGCATTTACGACCACGTTCACGAGCGGAGGCTACTATTCCGCCCAGCCGCTGGGATCAAACCTCATGGTCATCGGACTGAACACCAATTCTTTCGTCGACGGAACGCCCACCAGCGCCGGCGCGAACGCGGAACTCGATTGGCTGAATTTCCAACTCGCGGCGGCAAAAGCGGCCGGGCAGAAAGTATGGATCCTGATGCATGTGCCGCCGGGGGCAAATTCCCAAAGCACCGCACAGAATGCGGTCAAGGCCGGCACTCCCAGTGAGGTGAGCGAGCAAACCACGGCGATGATGTGGGACCCCGGGATCCAGGAAGTCTTCCTGCAAACGCTGGAAAATTATCCCGGCATGGTAACGCTGATGCTTGCCGGTCATACCCACATGGACGAGTACCGGATTCTGTCAACGGGGAACGTTCTGGAACAATTGCCCTCAATCAGCCCTTGCTTTGGCAATAACCCTGCGTTCAAGGTTTTTACGATTGATCAGAAGACGCTGGCGGCCACAGACTACCAATCCTACTACTTTAATCTAAGCAGCGCCCCATTGCCGACCCAGTTCGTAAGTCTCTATCAGTTTTCTGCCGCCTATGGTGCGCAAGGCTCCCTGAGCTCTTCTTTGCAGCAGTTGTACCCGTTGCTGGCTGGGAACCCGACCCAGCAAAATGCGTACACCGAATACTATGAATCCAGTGCCACCGCGTCGCCCTGGAATCCCATCAGCAGCGCGACCTGGCCCATCTTCGCATGCACGATCGGCCAAATGGACGAACTGGATTATATTCAATGCGTGAACACGTACTGAAACACGCATTCCGACCCCTCCGCCGGCAAGGCGGTGAGTGGCGGCGCGCGGCGTGGGGCCTCGGCCACACTGATGGAACCTGAAGGTGCGAGGCCTGGAGACGGCGGTGGATGTGACCGCCCTCACTCCCATGCGGCCGCACGTCGCTGCCCCGCCCGCTCAAGGCAGCCAGCCTGATCGTGCCGAGGTCGACCCACCGTGACGAGTGATTATTTCTTCATCGGGGGCGCGTTCTCCCATCAAACCAGACTGGCGGCGTGGGAACAAGACCACATCCCATCGACCGTCAACGCGCTATTGGCCACGTTTGCTAGCGGCCAAACCGTACCCGATTGGCCGGGCGGCGACTACGACACCATTTGGAGAATAACCCTTGACGCCAACTGCAACCTCACGATTGACAGCGCGCTATGCGAAGGCATTGTCCCCCCAAGGTGCTGGCCACGGCTCCAATGTCTTAGTACCTGCCATGAGTTGGAATATCGGCGGATTTCGAGGGGGCCTTCTGGCGGATTGGGTATGACCGGAGCCTAGGGAGAAGAGGTTCATGATTCGCCCCTTTCCGGGTCTTCGTTTCCGGTCAGATTACCGCTGTCATCGTCAGAATCTTGGTTGCGCCCAGGTTGCGGAATTTGCCGGACTTGTTCGGATTTTGCCGAGTTAAGTTGTTGATCTCCTTCAGAATCAGCGTCGGAAACAGAATTCCTAAACCGTAGGCCGAGGGTTCGAATCCCTCCAGGCCCTCTTTTCAATAACTTACGAAAACGAAAACAACATTCGAGCAACGGTTCGCTAATCCATTGGTCTCCAGCTCGGATCTCTGATGGCCCTCAACTTTCTCTCCTATTTACTACCATCTCCTGGAAGCCCTCAGCGATTCAAGCCATCCAGAATATGAGGAGCTGTTGGATTGGGTGGGCGGCGAATTCAATCCCGACGCCTTCTCCCTCGATGAGGTCAACCGGAGGCTCACACCTCTCCAACGCTGGTGGGCAAAAAACTCGATCGGTCCGCGACCTCGCGGATTTGGAAATTTAATGCCTACGCACCCCTACCGAAAGCTCACGCTGCATGCCGACCTTCAGCAGAAAGGCGTGCGCTGCTGGTTTGCGCCCGAGGACTTGAAGATTGGCGACAAATTCCGCATGCGCATCGATGAATCTATCCGCGTCTATGACAAACTCATGGTGATCTTATCGGAGAACTCGATCCGCAGCCCATGGGTAGAGGAAGAGGTCGAAGCGGCGCTGGAGAAAAAACGTAAGCAGGACAAGCTGGTCCTTTTCCCCATTCGCCTGGACGATGCGGTGATGGAAACCGAGCAAGCCTGGGCGTCAAACCTCCGCCGCACGCGTCACATCGGCGACTTCCGTGCCTGGAAAGATCACGACCGATACCAGAAGTCTTTCGACCGGTTATTGCGCGACCTCAAAGCGTAGCGCAGGGCCCGCACTCCGGCCCTGCGGCTCTTCCAGCGGTGCGGGTTCTTGCCGCGCCGCAACCAAAGTCGTGGCATGGCCAACCTGCCCCGATCCATCGGGGTCCTGGCCATGAACATCACGGGCAGGATGGCCGTGCCACGGCGCGGTGGAAAAGCCGTCCGTCGGCTGACGGACCGGAGGGCGGGCCCTGCGGTACTTCATTTGGCCCAGTATTCATGGACTTTGGAGCGGTGTAGCGGATGGATGGGGTGGGGCGCCCCGCATTAATTTAAGGGTGGGGCATTCGCCGAATCGAGCACAACTCCTCAAGGATTGATCTGGTTCTGGCTAAGCACGTCGAGAAAAGGCACCTTGTAGGGCGTCCCATCCGGAGCTGACATGGGGGGATTACGAGGTTCCGTAAAGGCTCGCCTAATCATCGCGTTCCACGTGGCCTGCTGGGGTGCATTCGTCCCGTGGTCGGTCTGTTGAACCGCATCGTAGATCACCGAAATCTTCTCCGCCTTGCCCCCGAACTTGGTGATGATCGGCCGCAGGTCTGCCAGCGCTGCCGCCCCATTCGCATACGTGTTCGCCTTCAATTGCATGATTTCGATGAACAGGTTGCGAGCAATAAGAGCGGTAATGTCATAGTGGCCCTGTTCGTGTTTAAGTAAATCGTTCGAGGGTTGCGCTTGCCGTTTCCAACTCTTCGAGGAATTCATGGTGATCGTGATCACCACATTATCCTCAAAGTGAAAGCTTCTCGTTCCCGGTATGAGTGTGGGACCTATGGGAGGTAAACTGAATGTTGCACTCGTGAACGCCAGCATATTCGGTTTCCGGGGATCGGGAGTCCCCTGGAAGTCATTCCAGGAGAGGGTTTTGATCAATCCGACAAGGCGTGATGGCATCTATTTTTTCCTTTCTCGCGCTTCAGCCCACGCAAGTTCCAGTTCTCGCGGAGGAATGATATCTATCCGGGATTTCCATCTTGGCTCCTGGCCAAGGCCTAGCGCACCGGGGCTCTTACCGGCGGCACCTGTTGATTGGTTCGAGAGATGACTTCCGCAACCGACCCTGACGATTGTGGCCCCAGAAACTATAGCCGGGAAGGATTGTAGCACTGCCCGTATGTTTCCGGCAAGTATGGTGACCCCCATCGAACCCTTGCCGTGGACCACCTTATCGTGCGAGAATTGTTTCTATCTTCCTTTCGCCGCTGAACGTGGTCTCCGATGAACCGCAACAAATCCGAAGGGGCGAGGGGTTTCTCCAAGTCCATTCTGCGGCGCTCGCCGGTACCCCCGGGTTTGCTCAACTGCCTCTTTCCGTGCCCCCTTTTGGTCAGGGTTGGTTCGGGGCGGGGCTTGGCTGGATTTTGGCCGGCGCCGAAGACCGTGGAGCGGGCGATTTGTTCGGGGATGTCCCGGATAGTCTTTGGTCGATGTACTCGATCAGACTTTTCTTGAGGTTCTGAATGGCTGGCGATAGCAAAACGTCATTGGGGAGATCATGAAAACGCTTTTCAATTGTCGCTCTGAGGTCATTATTGAACTTCTGCACTTGTTTGTTAAGGGCGTCCTGGGTAGCGCTACTGGTTGCGTTCAGCCGATCCAGCGCCGTGCTCAGCTTCACCAACTCATCGTGGCTGAGTTTCGAATGCAGGGCCGCATAATCGCTGGAGTTGTAAATCGGACCGGTGCACTGGACCATTTCATAGGTCCAGTTTTCGGTAGCATCTATCGGAGTATGCGTGAGCTGGCCCTCGCAGACGTACCCACCCCGGCCCATTCTTATGGACTGGTTCGGTTCGGCGATGGGCCGGATTTCCTGTGCTCGAAGGGCTCCGGCAGTCAGCATGGAGAGTAGGGCAAGAGACGCTAACCATAAAGTGAAACGGGCCACCTTCCTAATCTTGCTCATGGCGGTTAGTCCTTCACCTGCGAAGATAAGCCGGTGCGACGACGGAATTCCTTTTACTGGGTTTTCTGGTCGCTCAGCAGTCTCCTCCTCCTGCTCTTCCGCCTTTTGCCAACTGGAATTGGGGTTGTATTCCTTCATAGCTTTGGCGAGAGCATCGGTCTTCTTGCCGAGGTCCTTCTGATACACTACTCCATCCTCGTTAACGATGAATGTCATCACGCCCGACGACCTGTATTCCGCCGGATAGGCCACGAAAGCGAAACCCTCGGTCATTTTGCCGTTTACGATGTAACTTTTCGCGCCGCCTGGGCCATTTTTCCCCTGACGCGTTAGGATGCGGTAATAGTAACCGCGGTAAGGAGTCGGAGCGCCATCTTGGCTTTTGCCCGTAGCAAAAAGGCCGATGCCACCAGCGGCCCGATGGGGCTCTGGGGTTCGCCCTCAGCAGCTTTCCAATAAAGGCCATTGTGCTGCCCTTCATCACTGAAGATTTTCTGGGCATACTCGTTGTGCTGGGCGGAGTAGTATTCCTTTTGCGCCGCCACGAGCTCCTGGCAAACGCTAATGGCGGATATTTCATTCCGGCCAATTCGCCTGTACAAAATCTCTTTCTTGCCCGCCTCGGTGTCGAAATACCACGAACTACCATTGTTCACGAGCGGTATGGGCGTGGGCCAATTCTCCGCGCCGATATACAAGATGGTGGTTCCATCCGGTTCTTTCACCAGACGGTGCATTTGCTGATATCTCTGTACGAAATTAGCGCGGCTCTCGGCGTCCTCGGCTTCGTCTCCCGACGAGACGATTTGCTTTCCGTCCGGTCCGAGGATATCGAGCATGGCTTTTTCGTCGTTATTCTGCGCTGCCGCGACGAGTGCGTTGCTCGCGTCTTCCGGCGATGAAAACGTTTTCTGGCCCGGTTGCTGCGCCATGGAACGGGTGGGAAAGCACGCCGTCAGAAGGATCGCGACCGCAGCTAATATAGGAAGATTGGCCCGTTGAAATCTGTCGAAGTTCAGCTTCGTTCGCCGCATATGGCTTCTCTCCATTTCCAAATTTTACGAGCTACTAAGAACATTACGGAGCTTTGATTAATGATGCCCGCCACCGCCGCCGCCACGCGATCCTCCGCCTCCGCCGCCCCGCGATGCTCCACCACCACCACCACCGCCACGCGATGCTCCGCCACCGACGCTGGCCTTTCCCCGTGACGAATAGCTCTTTGTCTGTCCGCCCTTCTCGATGCCGCTGAAGGCGCCCGAGCGGGTGCCGCTCTGTCCGCGGGGTGCAGCGTATCCTCGCGCCGCCTGCCTGTTTCCGTTGAAAGCTCTGGCCGCTGGGGCGGAACGGTTGGCAACTCCGCCGCGTGCGCCTCCCCCTCGGTTGATGCTGCCGCGGTTGGCAACTCCGCCGCGCGCGCCTCCCCCTCGGTTGATGCTGCTCCGGTTATAAAACGTGTTGCTCCGGGAGTAGTACCTGCCGCCGCCAAATGTTGCATATCGGCTATGCCAATCGAATCCCCAGTGATTCCAGCCCCATCCAAAACCTCCGAAGAAACCGATTCCAAAACCCATCCCAAACGACAGGTACGGGCCGCCATACCAAATGCCGGGATACGGGTACCATCCCGGCCATGCCATGATGGGACCTCCGTAAACCATCCACGGATCATACGCGGGGACGTAAACGACCTCGGGGTTAGCAGGCTGAACGCTGATCGTCGAGTCTTGCGTGGTTACGACTTGCTGCGGCGTGGTCTTAAGATCGCCGGCTTTTTCCGCCCGCTGGCGCATCACCTGGATGGCATCCATCACATCCTGTTGCTGGTTGTAGTAGGCGTCGCCTAGCGATGACGTCCAGGAGAGGTTCTTGTCCATATTTCCCAGGACGGAGGGAAATGCCGTGAGCGCCTTGACGCTCGGGTCCCAGGGTTGTTGGTCCACCGCTTGACCCAAAGCGTCGCCCTTTAAATCCTGATGCTCTTGCACCCATCGGTCGGCCTCGACGACTTGCTCGGGAAACGTGGACGCCGCCAGGATCTGCGCCACCAGCGAATCCGGATACAGCGCAATCGGCGCCACCAACTGCTGCAACTGTTCGGGAGTCGATTGCGTGTAGGGCGGGGCGGGCGCGCTCGGCGGCCGCGGCCTGCGGCGGGGCTGGCGCGTCTTGATGGGCCGACGCGTTCTGAGGCCCCATCGCGAACAACAGAGCCAACGACAACAGGGCAAATAAAATCTGCACACCCCATCGAGGTCTTGAGAACCCTGCGGCACGTCCAAAAATGTTCATGTTCCTGAACCTCCTCTGCGGTGTTCGGAAGTGACGAGTGACGAGCCGGTAAGGATCAAAATTCGAAAATCGCAGCGAGTTTCGAATTTCGAGTTTCGATTTTCGTTTTTCGGTTGCTCATCGCTCAGAGACACCACGAATTGGCTCTCCCCGGACACGGCCATAGTTATAATAAGCAGGCCAAGAGTGCCTGTCTGTTCAAAATTGACCACCTTCCGGTTCACTTTTAACCACCTTCCACAAGATACCCCACGGCGTGACAGTCTTGGATTGGAAAGCGAAAATGGAGCTTAGGGGACGGCGAGGAATTGCTCGTCTTGGCGATTACGAAATTACGGTTAGGACGAAAAAAGTGATAGCGCCGGCCTTTAGAGCCTGCCCTGAGCGGGGCGATGCCGGGCCATCCCTGATTAATCGTGCAGGACTATGCTCAAGAGGCCACTGTTGACTGTCAACCCGCCGTTGCCCGCGTAATCGATAAAGCCCAGGATACCGATGGAAACCGTTCCCCTGCGCAAAACCTATCGGGGTCATGATTGGGTTCGGCTAACGCTTCTTCTGCCCCAAACTCTCGATTTCTTCCAGAGTCTGCCCTTTCGTTTCCGGCACAAGATAGTAAGAGAAGAGCCAGGCGCCTAGCGCAAGCAACCCGTACAGCCAGAACGTCCCGCTTGGGCCGAGCAGATTCGGAATCAATCTCGGCAAGCTCAACGCCATCCGGAGGAAGAGGGGGTTCTTGTTCCAGCAGGCGGCGCTCTACGACTCGCTCACGGTGGAAGAGAATTTGGCCTTTCCGCTGAAACACAATACCAACATGCCCTAGTCCCAGCGCCGGGTCGAGTCAAGGAATTGCTGAAGAGTGTGGGAATGGAAGGCGATCTTAAGAAGATGCCTTCCGACATTTCCGGCGGTGTGCAGAAGCGAGTAGGACTGGCAC
Organism: uncultured Acidobacteriota bacterium; assembly: GCA_963810005.1. GTDB lineage: Bacteria > Acidobacteriota > Terriglobia > UBA7540 > UBA7540 > Bog-366. Next base: position 39,016 of record CAWELY010000004.1, on the reverse strand, counting down.
GGGCGCTGGCTCGTAGCGCCTATATCACCGCCCCCGACGCATCCCACCCTGGCATAGCAAGTGTAGCGCGGACCCCCGTCTTTGGGGTCCGCGGCTCTTCTCTTGCAAAAGCCGGGAATCTCAAAGGTAGACGTCTACCTTCAGGTTCGGAAGCGCGAGTCTCGGGAAGAACCGCAGACCTCAAAGGCGGAGGTCTGCGCTACGCCCTGCGCTACGCCCGCTTGAATCCGGCTTGGGAATCAAGCCTCGATGATACCCGCGACGAACTCAAGGCCAAGCGCTTCTTTGAGTTCGTCAACCCTGACGACGTGGGGGCTACCCGGAAGTCCACGGTCACGAAGATGTCGAGGTCACAAAGATACAGACGCCCCAACCTGGACATGCGGTCAATCTATACGCGCTTCGGTGCGGAGGCAATAGTAAACGGCACGGCAGAGCGCTTGCGGGCACGAAAAGCTGCGGACTTACAAGACACTTCCGGGCTACTTGCTCTTCAGAGCCTTCTGGACTTCGGCTTCCAGATCCCCTTCCAACTCCTTGCGGTCTCGAGAATCCGCTATTGAAGGCTCCGGGCGTTCCAGTTTTTTCACGAGATTGATGATGGCCGTAGTAGTCGACTTCTTTGTTGGGGCAGGTATCGGAATCTCTTTGAGATACTCCTCAGTGATCGCATAGGACCCTTTGGGTGTGGGACGGTGACCAGTTGTGAGGCGGTCCTGGGCGTAATTGCTGTTCAGGAATGCAAGGCAGTAACGCAACAAATCTTCTTTCGAGGCCTGGGTGCCGAGCGTGTTCTCCATAATCCGGCGAAATTCATCCCATGCATGTTTGGTTTTGGATCTCGGTTTGATGACCGTGCAGGCGTCGTCGGTTAAGTACCCGACGTCGTCAAAGACAAAGCGCGGCGTTCGTACCAGTCGCGGCGAGAGAATTCGGGGCTTGGCAAGCATGATGCCTGCATCTCGTGGCCATATATACTCGTACCACGCTCTATTGAATTTTCGAATATTCTTCTTCTTGAAGACCCGCCCCTCTAAATGATCATAATGCTCCACGAGATATTCCGCTGCCTTGGGGTACTTTATTAGGCCGAGCGAGACTCGGTGTTTCAGTAACCGTTTAACTGAATCATTGTTGACGCCACTTTGTTTAACAATCTCCGTCTCTCGATTGTCGACCTGCTTATCAAAGTCTAGGGCGTCTTCCATTCCAAGGCGCGTCAACCGCTTCGTGATATCCTTGTCTTCGATTTCATCCCACTGAATGGTGAATGCGGGCTCGGAGCCTCTGTCTGTCGCGTGGTACGGGTAAAAGAGCATCCGTTCTTTCCATTGAATCCTCCAGCGTTCAAGCTCTATTCCTTTTATTGCCTTGTGGATGACTGCATCCTCCAGCCCGAGGAACGTAGCTTTCTTTTCGTCCATGAGAAATATATCAAGGCAGCCGCCGGGGGTGAGGCCCTGGCGCATTTCAAGGAGGTCTGCAGCCGTGAACCAGTTGGGGGGGAAGGCGGCCTCATCAGTACCGCCACTCAAATCCCACCGGTCGGCGGCGGTCTCACGAAACCTCTGGAGTCCCACTCGTGCGGCACTGGTGAAGAGATGATTCGCTTGCTTTTTCTTGATGCCCAGTTTGCCAATGACCCCACGGATTGTTTCGACAACCCTTTCGCGCCTCTCCTGAGTATCTAACCCCTTGAAGTCCTTAGGCGGATGAGACATAACGCATAGGCAACCGCCGTCCGCCTTTTTCTGCGTGTTTACAGCGACCGTCACGCATGGGGCGTTCATCGCGTTGAAAAAAAGTTGACCGAAAGGGTTCATGTCAGCGATATATTCAAGGCGCGTTTTTGACGCGAGCAGTTTCCGAAGTTCGCGCGCCCACTCTTTATCAAGGTATGTATCCTGCGTCAGGAGTGCCATCCGCCCACCGGTCTTAAGTAACTGAAGGCTGCGCTCCATGAAGAGCGCATATGCGTCGTACTTCCCCGTTGCGGCTGAAGGAAATGCCTTTGCGAAGTGCTCCTTCTTGGCCGTGTCATAGACGGGGGCCATAGGCCCTTTCAGTACGCCACCCCAAGGTGGGTTACCAAACACAAGATCGAATTCTCTGTTCATGATGCGTCGATAACGTTCGTGGCTATCGGCGCTCAATTGAACGCGGGAATTCATCTGTTCGAACATGTGCGTCTGATTCTCGGTCATTTTCTCAGGGCGTTCCAGACTGTCTGTTGTGAAAATGTGCAAGTCGATGCTGAAATCTGGGTCCTTATCGCGTGCCTTCACGTAAAGAGGCAGCACCATAAAGAGCACATTGAGTGTGGTCAGAAAGCCGGCAAAGGGGTGAAGGTCAACCGCGTGAACCCTATCAGCAACTAACCGCAATCGCTCCTCGGCGGTCTTCCATTCGGGCTCGCGCTTCCTTCCCCCAATGGAGTGGCAAGGGAGGTTCAAATCAAGATGTGCAAGCAGCCTCCCCAATGCCGTTGTTACGAATGCGCCGCTTCCGCAAGCGGGGTCGAGATAGCTAAGGCGGCAAAGGCCTTCAGCTTCCTGACGGTAACCCGCGAGGTCTAGGATGAGATTGATCAACTCGTCAGGCGTGTAAAAGCCTCCCAAACGTTGCCGTTCTTCGTCCGGCAGATAGTTCTCGTATATGTTCCGCCAGATGTCCACATCTACGGACTCGAAGTGGTAATGGCTCAGGCGGCGCAGGAGGATTCTGGCGAGCTTTTCCATCTCGTCGTCGTAATCCCGCAACCAAGCCAACTGTATTGGAGTGAAGAGCGCCCGCTTCTCCGGTAGGACGGCCCACCAATCAAACTCGCCCCGCAAATACACGGTCGGTAGGAATGACTGCATCCGGCTGCGAATAGCCTCTAATGATTCAGTAGCTGGGAACCGGCGTCCGGTAATATCGGTGGTCGAGACGTCGAGTTGCTTCTGTAACTCGTCGCCAGAAATCTGGATGGAAAAAACCTTCTCGTCCTCACCGACTCGGTACAGGAGGGCGCGGGCAAGTGTGACATGCGCGGTCTGAGCGGATAGCTGTATGACCGAGGGAGCAAACGCAGGCCATAGCGCTTCAATCAAAGCCGCTGAATCCTGCGCCTTTGTGGCGCCAAGCTCATGATCGATTCAATCACCCGCGAGCTGTTTGGCCCATCCAGGCCCAGAACGGACAGCGTTCGAGTAATGACGAGCGGGCTGGCTGACTCTTCTTTGAAAACATTGATCAGCGCCTGCGCTGCCATCTGAGGTGTGACGCGCAGGGACTTGCCGCACCACTGCTCGTATACTGCCATCGTGACCTGTTGCGCAGAAGTTCCGGCGCGGCCTTCACGCAAGCCGTAGAAGAGGCGGCAATAAAACTCAGCAAATTCGGCAACTATACGGTCGAGGTCCGCCGCTAGCCGAGCAAGCGTTGTCCCAATAAACGGATTATCGCGATTGACGTGGTAGACCTGACCTATAGGTTCAGCAGTCTCGCGTTCGTACATCACGGGAGCGAAGAATGCTTCGGCGAGTGCGGGTGAGGCATTACGCGTGTCCAAGGTGGAACGCTCAAGGATCGAAAGCTGAGCGCCGATCACTACTATGTCAAGCCGATGCCACTCCGGGCCGTTAGTGAAGTAGGCGCTTCTGAGCGTTGGGAAGCCCGAAAGCCTATCTTCGAAATTCTTTTGTTCCTTCTTGGAGGCCTTGTGGTAAGGCGTCTTGGTTTCGATTGTTGCCAAGGCGTGCTGGTTGTCGTTATTGACCCGGCCCCGAAGGAATGCTACGCGGCGGCATAGCTCACATCCTGGTGCTGGAAGTAATTCTGGACGCGTTGCGGTTGTTTTTGAATGCTCCGCAAAGCGCGCACAGCGGTTCGCTTGAGAGCCTTTCCGGTTCGGGCCGGAGCGGCCGTGGTGACTCTTTGCTTGAGATCGGCGTTGAGCAATTCGTCCGGATTCAATTCCGGAGAATAGCTGGGCAGATAAAAGACCTCGATCTTGTCGGCGTTCTCTTCCCGCCAGCGCTTGACCAGCTTCGAGTGGTGAACCCGCAAGTTGTCCAGGATCAGAAATATCTTCCTCTGTTGCGGGCGCGTCAGCCGTTCCAGAAAGCCGATCAGTATCTTGGCATTCAGGGCTCCGGAAAAGACCCTCCAGCGCATCTGGCCTTTATTGGTCACCGTCGAAATCACGCTCAGGCCCTCGCGGCAGGCGTTGACCCGCAACACCGGAGTTTGTCCTTTAGGCGCATAGCCGCGTCCGCGCACGTCGTCCGATCTCAACCCCGACTCATCGCCCCATTGGATCTCCGCGCCCTCTTGTTGGGCGCGTGCGGCGATAAGGGGGTACTGCTCGTTAAGCCACCTTCCCACCGCCGCGGGGGACTGCTCGTAGGCCTTCTTCAAGGGCTTCTGCGGCGTGTATCCCCAACGCTTGAGATACTTGCCGACATTCCTGACTTTCAATCGAATCCCGTAACGGGCTTCGATTAACTCCCCGACGGCCTGCCGCGTCCACAAGGCATAACCCATCTTTAACTGGTCCGGCGTCCGGTCCTGAATCAGACCCTGAACTTCCCGCGCTTGCTCCGGCGCCAGCAAACACCCTGAACCCTTGGGACGGTGTCCGTGCTTGACCTTCACCGCCGCCCAGCCGCCACGGCGATAGGCCTGATGCGCTTTCACCACCGTGGTCGCCGACAGTTCGCACTGCCGTGCCGTCTCGCGCACCGAAACTCCCGCCCGACACAGCTTCACAGCTCGCCGCCGCCGCTCGTTCAACGCTGCTTCAGGCAACTTCCGCGAATCGATTCTCTCCATGCGCTGTTAGATGCATGAACACCCGAAAACGTTACATCCGTTTAGGGCCGAATCAGTAAGAAGTAAGATGTCGAAGATTTCACCCACCACTACGTTCTTGGCAGGCCAGCTAAGGGTCTGCTGGAGTAGATCGGAGTTGAGCCAAGCGCGAAAGCGGCGCTCACCCCCTTCGCCGGGATACCCAACCCGTTCTCCAACTTCTTCGCAACGTTCTAGAACGTTGCGAATAGCGCTGAGTATTCTGTCACCGAGTGATTGTTCTTTGGCTGGTGTTCGTGGCAATTCGCTGCTCCTAGCGCGGCCTTGGCACGGGCCGTAGTATATATCAGTTTGGTTGCGGAGACAGGCTGCCATGCCCCGTAGTGCCATGCCCCGTAGCCATCACGGTCAGCGTTTTTCTGACCGTGTGATTTTCTCATGCCCGATGCCCCAGCAGCAACCGCACGTCGGCAATCTGGATGGGCCACGCCGCTACCGTTGCCTTGCCCAGAGCAATATTGTTGTAACTCGACCACCGCCCGTCCCCCGTCCGCTTCGCCAGTCAGGTAGCCACGGTCAGTGCTCTTGTGACCGTGGGTTCCTCCCTTGACGGCGAAGGCATAGCCTGCTGGAATAGTTGAATCCCGTGCGCAAGGGGCAGGTGAAACGGCCGGAAGACTGCGGTGGTCGTGTCACAACAATTTTGCTTTGGGTAAGGCGAGGGCAGCGGCGCGCCCCGTCCAGATTGACGGCGTGCGGTTGCCGCTTGGGCTCCGGGCATGAGAAAAACTCGCCGTCAGGACGGCACTGACTGTGGCTACCGGATCTTACTTTCTTGAGGTGATTTGCCTTAGGACTCTTTTGACGTACTCCGGAATCGGTTGGTGCCCCGCGCTAGCCTGTTCCTGTAGTTCGTCGTATACCGCGACTTCATCTCCCAGCCACACGAGGTCGAGCCGTCGTGAATCCTGCATGGCGACATGCTGATAAGCCTCTGGAGACGCCCAATAGCACGCCGCGCACACTTCGGGAGACTTTTTGTCTGTCCAATTGTCGCAGTGTTCGCAGGACCAAGACTTTGCCCTATTGCACGACCCGCAAAGAAGCATGTATGAGCCTGAGTCGCGTTCGTCGAATTTCACATCGCCGACAACCTCATACGGGATTCTGTGGTCGATTTGAAGATACCGCTCCTCAAATTGGCTCAAGCAGATGTGACAACGGCAACCGGTGTCCTGGGCTAGCTTGTCTTTGAATTCTTTCGGAAGGGCGCGGCGGCCCCCAAGGAAACCACGGTGGATTTTGGACAGGTCAGCGAAGCGATAGGCCGCGATGCTTCTTCCATCGCCCCCCTTTACTCTGAACGTCTCAAGCGGGATACCCTGGTCTCTTACGTCTTTAGCTGCTCTAGGAGGGTGGTTGTACCCGTATTGGTCCCGCAGCTCCTGTGTTGTAACAAACCCGTGCTTGAGGATGTGGTCAATGACGGTCTTAGGTCGTTTGTCGGTTACGGCGGTGAGGCGTTCAAGGAATTCTTTGGAGAGTTTCTGCTCGGCCATTCTGGGCAAAGAGACTAACCTGTTTTGGCGCAAGGGTCAAATGCCTTTTGTTGGTTATGCCAATACGTTTGGTTAACGCAGGCGAAAGGTAAACCGATTCATAGGTGATGTGATCTCGACCAAGCAGGGTGGCTTGCGACGACCTTCCAGCGTCAATTTCGATATGCACGAGATCGAGGTCATCTGGCATGGGCCTCCCGTAGGACTTCCCTCCAGTCTTGCCGTCGTAACTCAGAATGAAAGAAATTTGCCGATCATTAAGGCCGCGAAGGCTCATGGTGAATGCGTCGAAGCCTAGGAGACTGATGTAACGTGGGTCCCGGTTCATGCATACGCCCTGGTAGGGTGGGTCCATATAGACCACATTGCCGGGTTGCGCAGAGTCAAGCGTCTGCTGGTAATCTCCTACAGTGATCGCGGTCTTTCCCTTGAGTAGCCGCGATGCGGTTAGAATGTGCCTACGCATTGTGTCTGGATTCATACCCAGGCGCCTATTGTCAGGGCTCTGATTGAACTCGCCTTCGGAGTTATAGCGAACAGACGCCTTGACGCAACGCGCCAAGAGGTAAAGGAGACAATGGGGTTCGTGTTTTTCATTGAACTTGGCGCGCACGGCATCGTAATATTTCCGCTCCCTGCCAAGCTGCGCCTTCCACACTCCTTCATACTCCGATGCGATCGTTTCAGGGGATTCGATGATGATCTCCCAAAGGCGCATTAGCGGTTCGTTGATGTCATTCAACACGATGTGATTGGCCCGACCCTTCAGAACAGCGGCTATAGAGACTCCGGCTGCCCCAGCAAAGGGCTCTAGCAGCCTTACGGGATTTTTTGGAAAGTAGGATAAGATGGAGGGAGCCAAGAGCCGCTTACTCCCCTGGTACGGAATTGGGTGCGGAGGTCTCATCACGCATATACTATCGGCATCTTCCCAAGCCAGCAATAGAGAATTTTCAAGTTATAAGCGGCCACGGTCAATCGTACTCTGATTGACCGTGGGCCTTTAGCCATGACCACAAAGCCAAGGTCAGGAAGGCACTGACCCTGGCCTGCTGGATCTTCTCCACCAGGCCGCGCGCCAGTTCGGGCGCGCGCTCCTTGAATTCCTCAACCGCTTCTTCGAATTCTTGAATAGCCGGCTTGGTGTAGGAGAAGAATTGGTTCAGCAGGGCGGCCAACTCTTTGGGGTTGCCGAGAGTATACGGGCCGTTGATCTTCTGCTTGCCCTGAAACAGGACGCCGGTTTGGGTGTCCTCAAAGATGATGTTGGAGAGGGGGTAGCCGCGCGCGATCTTCCGCTTGATCTCCGTGTCGAGATCGTCCTGGGCGTCTTTGGCTTCCCAGTAGCCGCGCGGCAGGCTGTTGCGGTCGCGCAGGGTGCCGTCAGGACGAATGATCGCGCCGCCGGACTTTCCTGAAAGCTCGGCGATGAAGGTCCAGTCCTTGAGCCGGGCGGTCTCCTGGAGCAGGGACTCGAAGGGCGAACGCACGCTCATCTCGTTCAGCACGCCCTGAGCCCGCAACGGGGCGACGTCTTCGTAATATTTGCGGATGGAGCGATGTGTAGGATTTATAAGTCCGTGGGTGGTCATAACGATGGAGGCAATACTAGCCCGACTTTCGCAGCTCGGAGCCATTCCAGGTGAAATTCGGTGTGGGCATCGCGGTAACTCTTGAAACTTCAATGGGGGTTGTACAAAAGGGCTTGTAGTGTAGACCTACCCCCTTTTCATCTCCGCTCAAGCTTGGCACAATGGCGGCCAGCCATGTACCTGCGTGCGAACAAGCGAATCAAAGACGGCAAGGAGCACCGCGATTGGAGCGTGGAGGAGAGTCGGCGGCTGCGTTCGGGGCGGGTGGTGCAGCGGCGGGTTTTGTATTTGGGCGAGATCAACGACAGTCAGCAGGCGGCGTGGCGCAAGACGCTGGAGGTGTTTGATGAAGCCGAGCAGCGGGCGGCGAGCCTGAGTTTATTTCCCGAGGACCGGGCGCTGCCGGCCGACGCGCTGGACGGCGTGCAGGTGAAGCTGAAGGAGATGGAACTGCGGCGACCGCGGGCGTTTGGCAACTATTGGCTGGGGTGCGAACTGTGGCGGCAATTGGGGCTGAGCGCGTTTTGGCAAGATCGTTTGGGTAAGGGGCGGGAAGAAGTGCCGTGGGCGAAGGTGCTGGAGCTGCTTGTGGTGAGCCGCTTGGTGGCGCCGGGCAGCGAGTTCCGTTTGCACCGGCAGGGGTTTGACCAGAGCGCCCTGGGAGATCTGTTAGGCACGGGCTTTGCCGTAGCGGAGAAGGACCGTTTGTATCGATGTCTGGACCGCCTGGGGGAACACAAGACCGCGCTGTTCGATCATCTGCGGCAACGCTGGCAAGAGCTGTTTCAGGCGCGCTTCGATGTGCTGCTCTACGACCTGACGAGCACCTACATCGAAGGGGAAGGCGAGGAGATTCCCAAGGCGAAGCATGGCTACAGCCGGGATCATCGCGGCGATTGCCGGCAGGTGGTGATCGCGCTGGTGGTGACGCCGGAAGGATTTCCGCTGGCTTATGAAGTGCTGGCGGGCAACACTTCGGACCGCACCACGCTGCGAGGATTTCTGGACAAGATCGAAGCGCAGTATGGACGGGCACGGCGGGTGTGGGTGATGGACCGGGGGGTTCCTACGGAAGAAGTACTGGAAGAAATGCGCACCGGGGGTCGAGAAGTTTTCTACCTGGTGGGGACGCCGCGCGGCAAGATTCAGCAGTACGAAAAGCGCTGGCTGGAATTGCCCTGGCAGAAAGTGCGTGAGTCGGTGGAAGTGAAGTTGTTCGCCGCGGATGGCGAACTGTACGTGCTGGCCAAGAGCGCGGGGAGGCACGCCAAGGAACGTGCCATGCGGCGGCGCAAGTTGGTGCGCTTGCTAAAGACCTTGCGCAAGCTGCGCCGCAGTGCTCCGGCACGCGATCAACTGCTGCTGCGGATCGGCGCGGCTAAAAAGGAAGCGGGACGCGCCTTCGGCTTCGTGCCGATCGGCTTGCCCCAAGAGGGAGAGGAAGTCACCCGTCAGACGTTTTCTTTTCGCTTGGACAAAGAGAAGTTGCGGAAGGCGGAGTTGCGCGACGGCCACTATCTGCTGCGCTCGAACCTGCTGGGAGAAAAGCCGGAAGTGCTCTGGGAACTCTATATCTTACTGACCCAAATTGAAGCTGCCTTCAAAACCTTGAAGAGCGAACTGGGACTGCGTCCGATTTATCATCAAGTGGAAAAGCGCGTGGAGGCCCACATCTTCGTGGCTTTCCTGGCTTACGCCCTGTCGGTCACGCTCCGGCACCGGTTGGCCCCCTGCGCTCCGGGGTTGACACCCCGCGGCGTGCTGGAAAAATTGGCGACAATTCAAATGCTGGATGTCTGCCTGCCCACCACCGACGGGCGCTGGCTGATCATGCCGCGCTATACGCAACCCGAACCAGAGCAGATGCTCCTGCTCCACCAACTTCACCTGTCACTGCCGTCGCAACCTCCGCCACGCATCAAGCCGGCGGAGACCGTCACCGACCAACAGGTGCAGCTCAAAATGTAGTGTAGACCTTCGAGACCGCTTTGCTGAAAATAAACTACTTAGCTGGCGCTTGTCGCCTCAACTGCGAAAGTTGGGCTAAACAGGAAAAGAGGAAGTAGGCGGAAGGCCAGCGAGCCCAACCGCATCCTGTTAAGCCGCGCCCCTCCGGACAGGTGGTGAGAAATCCCTCTTAGTGCTTTAGAGCAAAGAATAGGATCAACGCCACGGCGACAAGGAACAAGCCTCCTAGAACCAGGAGCAGCACCAGGAAATTCCCCGGTTTCTTGGTTCCAGGGGGCATTGCCTGCGGGGCTGGCGGTGGTGGCATGGCCATAGGTTGCATCTGCGGCATGGCCGGCGGCGGGGGTGGCTGACACTGCGGAGGTTGCGGCATCGCGACCTGGGGGTAAGCCACTTTGGGCGCCGCTGGGGGAGGTGGCGCTTTGTACGCTGGCATCTGCGGCATCGCTGGGGGAGGCGGAGGAGCCACGGGAACCGCGGGATAGGCGTAGCCCGCGGGCGGAACTGCCGGTGGAGCCCCTGGCGGTGGCGTTGGGGGTATTTGCGGAGTCTCAAAGAGACTCGTGTAAGTGCCAGGCTTGCGAGTCTGGGGTGGAGGCGGCGCGGGCTGAGCGACGGGTGGGGGGGCACCGGCTGGGGGCACGGGAGCCGTCGGTTGGGGTGGATGCTGGAACAACATCGTGAATTCGCCGGGCGCTCTCTTGCCCGGCGCCGCGGCGGGCGGAGGACTTGCTGGTGTGGGCAATTCAAGCGCTTGGGCTGCCGGTGTTGCCGTCGGCGACTTATAGCCCTGCATCAACTGGGTTAGCTCACCGGGCCCCTTCTTCGCAGCGCCCGGCAGAGGCGCCGGCGGTTGGGATGGGCTTGCATAACCAGGGGACCGCGTCTCCCCCATCGGCTCACCGCCAGTCTTGAATGATTGCGTAAACTCACCGGGACCGCGAGAATCGCTTTGGGAAGCCGGGAGAGTACGAGTTTCTTCGGCGGTCAAAGCAGGCGGTGGCGCCGAGGGCTGGGTTAGGCCGGGGGAAGGGGGCGGGGGTGAGGCGAGGGGCTGCTCGGCTTTGTCCTTGCTCATACTGGCGAACATTTGCGTGAACTTCCCGGGGCCCGCCGTCACCGGGGAGGGTGGCGGAGGGGCTACACTCGGCGGCTCGACATATGCGGGCGGCGAGGGCGGAAGGGGCTGCCCGGCTTTGTCCTTGCTCATGCTGGCGAACATTTGCGTGAACTTCCCGGGGCCCGCACTCACCGGGGATGGTGGCGGAGGGGCTACACTCGGCGGCTCGATGGATGCGGGCGGCGAGGACGGAAGGGGCTGCCCGGCTTTGTCCTTGCTCATGCTGGCGAACATTTGCGTGAACTTCCCGGGGCCCGCCGTCACCGGGGATGGTGGCGGAGGCACAGTTGCGGGCCCAGGGGGCTCCAGGTGCGAGCCCGCACGCGATGGTTGCTTACGGCTCTGGAAAACCACCTCAAATCCACCTGGAACCTGACCTCGGGGAGGATTGTCAGGGGGCTCCGTCGCGCCCCCGGAAGCGTTGAACATGCGCGTGAAGTCACCGGGTTGATGCTTGCTTTCCTGCGGCTCCGGCGGCCTTGACGACGGCGGTGCAACCACCACGGTTGGTTTCTCCCAGGGATGGGGAGCGGCCGGCTGCGACCCGTCAGGTTGAGGAGAGGAGAGATTCGAAGCTTCACTTGTCGAGGCCAGATGCTCAGGCAAAATATCCGGACTTGACCCAATAAACGTGGGAGTCGAGCCAGGCTCAGCTGGTGAAGGCCCGGCAAGAGTTTCCCGGTTTGCTTGTGAAGCGGCGATCGATTGAAGCCACTTACGAAGGTCCAAGCACTCCGGCACATCCGCGGTTACGATGAATACGCGGTCATCCTCTTCCCCCATTTCAAGGAAGTGTTCGGTTCCCTGGGGTGCCCGCACCGGGGAGATACTTGAAGACCAACATCGCCAAATCGGGCTGATGCGGAGCAGTCCCTCCGGGCAAGAGTTGGTGCAGCAGGACTGGCTGGCCAGTCCAAGTGTCTTGCGCCTGGAACGACATCGTTTCGCTCGCTTCTAACTTAGAAACAATGAGATATTTTTCCAGGAAGCTCATGACTTGGGTTCCACCTAAACGCTTTTTATATCACCATAGACAGAGGTTCGCAAGCCTTGTTCCTGCCCTTGAGTACAGGTTTTGGCGTGTAGTCATTCCTCGACCCAAGCCCCATCCGGGGAACTTTCTCTTCGTGGAAACACTGAACGGTTGCGAAAGTCTGTTGCTTGGCGCCAAGATGTTGTAATATCAACGACGAATCGTACAGGAACTGAACTCCCTATGAAGCAACTTTCAAAAGTGGTGTGGTCGGAGGGCATGCACCTCGGGCCGCATCACTTTCAAGTGCAAAGCCGCTTTTTCGAAGAGATCACGCACTTCGGGATCTCGAACCTGTGGTTCGAGCCTTACGGAATCGTCGGGCTGGAACTTGATGCTGAGGCATTGCGCAACGGCACCGTGTCCGTAGTCCATGCGCGGGGGATCTTCCCGGACGGACTGTCCTTCAACATGCCTGAGAGCGATCCGCTGCCTGTCGCGCGGGGTATTGCGGATTTATTTCCGCCGACGCGGGAAAGCCTGACCGTGCTGGCGGCGATTTCTCCCCACCGGTTCGGCGCGCCGAACTGCGCTCTAAGCGATCAAGATAAGAACGGACAAACACGTTTCATCGCCGAATCCGAAATGGTTCCTGATGAGAATACCGGCATTGATGAAAAACCCTTGAAAGTTGGAAGAAAGAATATACAAATCCTGCTCGACACGGAAGATCGCGGAGATATGCAGACTCTGCCCATCGCCCGCATCCGTAGAGATGGATCGGGCAATTACATTTATGACGAAGGCTTTATTCCCCCCTGTACTCAAATCAGCGCCAGCACCACCCTGATGTTGATGACCCGCCGGTTGATCGACATTCTTCAGGAGAAGAGTGCAACGATGTCCCTTGATAGCCGGGGGAAGGGGAAATTTCAAGCCGGCTTTTCGGCGCAGGAGATTGGACAATTCTGGTTTTTGCATGCCATCAATTCCAGCCTGGGCCCCCTCCGTCACCTGTTCTTCTCCAAACGCGGGCATCCGGAAGAACTCTTCCTCGAACTCCTTCGTCTGGGGGGAGCACTATGTACTTTTGCCCTGGATTCTCAGCCCCGTAATCTTCCCCTCTATAATCACATGGCTCTCGATACGTGCTTCGCGGAGATTGAGAAGCACATCCGCGAACATCTCGAGCTTCTAGCGCCTTCGAATTGCATTTCCATTCCGCTTAAACCCGTCGCCAACTATTTCTACGAAGGCGTCATCACGGATCAACGTTGTCTGGACCGCGCGCGCTGGATGATTTCCGTGCATGCGGCGGCCTTGGGCGATGCCGATGTCATTACCCGGACGCTTCAACTGGTCAAGGTTTGCTCCGCGCAATTCGTTCCGCAACTGGTTAAGCGGGCGCTGCCCGGCATGGAACTGGCCCACGTGCCGGTTCCTCCCTCGGCCGTAGCCCGGCGGGTCGAAAGCCAATACTTTTCGATTAGCCGCGCCGGGCCGTGCTGGGATCACATTGTGCAAACTCGTCGCGTGGGAATCTACATTCCGGGTGACATCCCCGACCCGGAAATTGAATTGCTCGTTATTCTGGAATCCTGAGAGGTCAGGCATGGGTGGACAACAGACTGGCGTTGCACCGGCACCGGGCGCCGGACGCACGAATCTAGCATTGATTTACCAGGAAATCCTGACCGCCATTACGCGTTTTCGCTCCAACCGGCAGGCGGTGGCGGACGCCGGGTCATTTCGAAATCAGATCAAGGGTGCGATTGGCGCGGCGGAAGCGGAAGCAACCCGGGCCGGATACGCCGCTGATGATGTGCGTCTGGCGACCTTCGCGGTCGTCGCTCTCCTGGATGAATCGATTCTCAACTCCAACAATCCTCTATTTGCCGATTGGCCGCGGATGCCCTTGCAGGAAGAATTGTTCGGCGTCCACACCGCCGGAGAAATGTTCTTTCAGTGTGTCGACCGGCTGATGGCGAAAAGCGATTCCGCGCAAACGGCCGACGTGCTGGAGATCTATGCCCTCTGCCTGCTGCTCGGGTATCGGGGGCGCTACAGTATTAGCGGTCAAGAGGCCGTACGTTCGGTCGCGTCCACGGTGACGGAAAAGCTCCAACGTCTTCGGGGCGGACCGCGCCCGCTGGCGCCGAACTGGGCGCCTCCCCATGATGCGGTGCAGCAGCGAGCCTCCGACCCCTGGGTTCGAGCTCTCCTCCTGGCCACGATGGGAGCGTTGTTTTTTGCGATTCTGTTCTTCGTGGGGTTCAAATTCGCGCTCATCTCCGGGGCATCAGGATTACACTCGATCACCCCGCTTACACCCCATTAGGGAGTCACCGTGAACACCAAATTAAAATATTGGATCGCTGCCCTTGCTCTTATTGTTTGGTTGGTCCTGGCTTGGTTTATAGGATCCTGGTTGCATTTGCAAGGGAGTAGCCTTTGGATACTCCGGATTGCACTGGCCTTCATTGGCGTAGCAGCATTTATCGTCTTGATTTGGTGGTTCCTGGTCAAGGACAAGGAACACACGGAAATGTCCCCCGGCGCAGGGGCGGCAGGTGATGAAATTGACAACCTGATTCGGGAAACGGAGACGCGGCTCCAGGCGTCGCAATTGGGCCGTGGCGCCAGAATCGGCAGCTTGCCTCTCTTTCTCGTCCTGGGTGAGCCCGGCTCCGCCAAAACCAGTGTCGTATTGCAATCCGGGCTCGAACCTGAATTGCTGACGGGGCAGACGGTTCAGGACAAAGTCCCAATCCGCACTCGTACGGCGAACCTCTGGTACGCCCGGCAATTCATCTTTGCCGAAGCGGGTGGGTCGATGTTGCAAGATCGTCCAAGGTGGACCAAATTGGTGAAGAAGTTGGCGCCACGCCAGCTTCACTCGGTATTTGGCAAGGGCACGCCTTCTCCCCGCGCCGCCTTGGTTTGCGTGGACTGCGAAAGCTTTATGATGCCCGGCGCTCCCGAAGCCTCGGCCGCCAGTATCCTGAGGATACAGACACGCCTTCGCGAAGTCTCGCAATTGCTGGGCATTAGCTTGCCAGTGTATGTACTTTTCACGCGGGCTGATCGCCTGCAATTCTTTCATGATTACGTGCGCAATCTAACCAATGACGAGGCCTCGGTGGTTTTTGGCGCGACGTTGCCCATGGTCACCTATTCCACCGGCGTGTACGCCGAACAGGAGACGGCCCAAGTCTCATGGGCGTTCGACAATCTTTTTAAATCTCTTGCGGATCGGCGTGTAAATATGCTGGCGCAGGAGTTTGATGCCACCAAGCTGCCCACCATCTACGAGTTCCCCCGGGAGTTCAGAAAACTACGGACTCTCTTGGTAGGATTGCTGGTCGACGTGTGCCGGCCAAGCCAGTTGCGCAGAGGCCCATTCCTGCGCGGGTTCTACTTCTCCGGCGTAAGACCCGTTACCATCACGACGGCAGGACCCACGCTGGCCCGCGAGGAACCGATCACCCAACGCTCCGCCTCGAAGTCGGCGGCCCAAGCAACCGGATTCTTCGATTACCGGCAGGCGATGGCCCAGAAGGCCCAGCAAGCCCAGGCTCCGGAGGTCGGGGAAACCCGCCGAGTCCCCCAGTGGGTCTTTCTACCCCATGTATTTAGTGACGTGCTTCTGAAGGATGCCTCCGCCCTTGCGGCGAGCGCCTCCAGCACAAAGACCAGTCTCTGGAGACGGATCCTGCTGGCTACGGCCATGGTGCTTCTCTTGATTTTCATCATTGGGTTTATCGTCTCATTCGCTCGGAACAAGAACCTGGAAAGCCAGGTGGTCACGGCCGCCCAAGGGATTTCGGATATTCAGTTGACGGGTCAACAACTACCGTCGCTGGATATGCTGAACAAGCTGGAAACACTTCGCCAGTCCGTCGAGACCTTGTCGGACTACCAACAGAATGGCCCGCCCTTCAGTATGCGGTGGGGATTGTACGTGGGGAATTCCCTTTATCCCGATGTCCGGAGGATCTACTTCCAGCATTTCCAGCACCTGCTGTTTGGACAGGCGCAGGCGAATTTGGTGCAGACCCTTTCCGCGCTTCCCGGCGCACCCGGACCCAACGATCAATATGGTCCCGCCTACGATACCCTGAAGGCTTACCTCATCACGACCTCCAATCACGACAAGAGCACCAGCCTTGTTCCTTTCACCGGTCCTGATGAAAGCATGGGTTGCCGGCCGGGACATCGATCAAGACCGCGTGCAACTGGCGCAAAAGCAGTTCGACTTCTACAGCGAGCAGTTGAAAATTGAGAACCCCTATTCCTCGGAATATGACACGCTGGTCGTCGCCCGCGGCGCGCAATTACCTCTCCCAGTTCTCGGGCGGGGAACGCGTCTATCGGGTCGTGCTGGCCGAGGCGGATAAGGCCAATCCGTCGATCAACTTCAACAAGAAATTCCCCGGCTCCGCGGAGGTCGTGGTTGACCGAACCGAAGTGAGTGGCGCCTTCACCAAAGGCGGCTGGACCTTCATGCAAAATGCCTTGCAGAATCTGCCCAAGTATTTCAGCGGAGAGCAGTGGGTTCTGGGACAGGAAAGTTCCTCCAACATCGACTTGTCAAAACTCGCCACGGATCTGCGCAGCCGATATCAACAAGACTTCATCGGGCAATGGCGGGCCTTCCTGAATAGCGGGAATGTGGTCCGTTACGGCGGCCTTGCGGACGCGGCGCAAAAGCTCTTGAAGCTTTCCGGCAATCAAGTCCCCGCTCCTGGCTCTGTTGTGCGTCGCGGCTCAGAACACGGCGGTCGACCAACCCGATGTGGTCAAGGCCTTCCAGCCTGTCACGGTGGTGGTTTCACCAAGTTGCCAGGATCAAATAATATATTGGGGACGCCAACAAGCCCTACGTCGCGGGTCTCAGCGGCCTCCAGGTCTGCCTGGACCGGGCCAACAATGCACCGGGCGACAAGGAAGCCGCAAAGTCAGTGCCTGCAACCCTGACGCTTCCGCCGCCCAAAAGGCTGCCAATCAGATTGGCCAGGGATTCAAAATCGATCAGGATGGCCACATCGACAAGACCGTCCAGAATCTGCTCTTAGCCCCCATCACGGCGGCCACGGGCATACTGAAACCGGGCCCGGTTAAGTGGTGCAGGTCTGTGCGCGCAGATGGGCCCGCTCTGTCCAAGTTCCCCTTCAGTCCCCAGGCTACCGCGGAAGCTACGCCGCAAGAGCTGGGAGGGGTTTTTGATCCCAGCACCGGCGCGCTGGCCCAGTTCTACAACGCGCGCTCCTGAAGAACCTTCTGCTCCCCCAGGGGACAGGTTACGTTGCCAATCCTCGGCAACGCAGGCAGTAAATCCCGCTGTTCCTCGCCTTCTTTAATCGCGCCATGGGCGTGCAGCGCGCACTTTATCCGGGCGCGCCCGGGCAACTTCAATTCAAGTACGCGCTGCGCCCGCATCCCACCGAGAGCGTCACTGGCCTCACTATGAATATCGACGGCCAGGCGATGAACTATGCCGGCGGCAATTCCTCGTTCCAGCAGTTTACGTGGCCAGGATCAGGCCAGGGTGTCACGCTTACGGTGAAGATTCCAAGGTGGGTCCGAATTGGGTTTCCCCAGCTACAGCGGAACATGGGGAGTTTTCCATTTCTTTGCCGATGCTGACAAGACTCTGCAGAATGGGAGTGTTTACAACGTGGAGTGGGTCCTGCGCGTCGCCGGCGGGCGCCCCGTAACCGCTCCTAATGGCAAGCCCGTAACCGTGCAATTCGACCTCGATACCCTCGGCGCCCCTCCCATTTTGCAGAAGGGTTACTTCTCCACGTTGCGGTGTGTATCCACCGTGTGTCGAAGTAGGGAAATTCCCTGGGGCGGCTGAGGAGTATGGGGACCGCCGCGAAGCTTGACGAGGGTTGATAAGCTTCTGTGGCTATTGCAAGAAATTACAGTTGATTTCTCGAGCCTAATTGCATAATCTATTGTATGCGTAGCGCGGTGAGAAAGCGTGGCACAGGGTCCTTTTGGAACATTGAAACTTCATGGATAGTCCTTTGGAATTCTGCTCCACTCCGGCTTGCGGAGCGCAGGAATTACCTGAGGAGGCGGAATGACTGACAGTGAACTTCTCGAGCGTATGGACAACGCTCTCCAACAAATCAAGGAAGCGATTGAAGCGCGGGGGGCGCTCCTCGAACTTGACAAGAAGCCCGATTTCCGCTGGGCCGGCATGGCTCGCATGCCTGTCCGGCAAGTTGATGATCCAGACTCAAAAGACGGGAAGACAAGCCGCCCCGGAGAGCAAGAAACCCGTAGCGGAAGCTATAGCTGACCTGACCCTGGAGGGCGGCTCCTTGGGCGTCTTCTTTTCTACGCGGCCAAAACCGAGGTTGAACTGCCGGGTGGGGCCCATAGACCGTTGGATCATTCGGGCGTTGCCAAGATTTTCAGCTCCTTATAGGTACCCGCGAAGGCGCTTACGCATTCCAGAGCAGACCCCACTTTGCCCACGCCAAGGATAGCCCTCAGCTTTCCGCCCTGCCACTGGGCCTTTTGTCGGCCCCGTGAAGGCCTATTGCGCCGAATTCATGCGAGTGGTACTA
The DNA here is from genome assembly GCA_963810005.1 of uncultured Acidobacteriota bacterium. Classification (GTDB taxonomy): domain Bacteria; phylum Acidobacteriota; class Terriglobia; order UBA7540; family UBA7540; genus Bog-366. Next base: position 20,429 of record CAWELY010000004.1, on the reverse strand, counting down.
AAGAACCGGCAGGTTCCATGCGTCTTTTCAACTAAATTGTTTTCCCAATCGTTTTTCTATTGACAAGCCATAAGACATTTTGCTGATAATTCTGCGCAGCGGCAATATCGCCAATAAAATAAGCGAAGTGAGGAGTGCCCAATGGCAGAGAGCGTCCAGAAGAGGCTTGGAAGGGTGCGACCCCCGCGTGTCCACGTTACCTACGACGTGGAAACGGGTGGTGCGATTGAAACTAAAGAACTCCCCTTCGTAATGGGAGTCCTGGGTGATTTTTCGGGTCAGCCCGTCGATCCGCTTCCCAAGCTGAAGGATCGAAGGTTTGTTGAAGTATCGCTGGATAATTTTGACAGCGTCTTGGAAAGCATGAAACCTCACGTGGCATTTTCCGTGGATAACAAGCTGAGCGATGACGAGAATGTGGGGCAGTTGAAAGTCGATCTCAACTTCAAGAGTATGGACGACTTCGAGCCTGAGAAGGTTGCCCGGCAGGTGAAACCTTTGCGCGAATTGCTCGAACTCCGCACCCGTCTCAGTGATTTGAAGGGCGCGCTGCAGACCAATGATAAGTTGGACGAGGTCCTGCTGGACGCCGTCTCCAACACTGAAAAGTTAAATAAGTTGCGGTCGGAACTCGGACCCAAGAAGGAAGAGGGAAAGGAGGGGGGCAATGGCTAACGAAGCAAAAGCGGCCGCAACACCTCAGACCACCGAGCAAGTCGGTGAAAAGTCTCTTCTCGATCAGATTGTCGAGACGGGGAGGGTGGGAACCGACGCCGCCACTCGGGAACGCGGCAAGAGTCTGGTGAAAGAGTTCATCACCCAGGTTTTGGAGGGGGAGGTAACCGTCTCCAAAGATACCGAGGCGATGATCAATGCGCGCATTGCGCAGATTGACCATTTGCTCTCCATCCAGCTCAACGAAATCCTGCACCATCCCACGTTTCAAAAGCTGGAAGGCAGTTGGCGAGGCCTGAAGTACCTGATCAGCCAGAGCGAAACCAGCGCCATGCTGAAGATCCGGGTCCTGAATGTCTCCAAGAAGGACCTTCTGCGCGACCTGCAACGCGCCCCGGAATTCGATCAAAGCGCGGCGTTCAAGAAAGTTTACGAAGAAGAGTTCGGAGTATTCGGCGGCCAGCCGTATGGCGCGCTGATTGGCGATTACGAGTTCACCAAGCATCCGGAAGACCTGGAGCTTCTGGAAAAGATGGCGGCGGTGGCGGCAGCGGCGCATGCCCCCTTCATTTCCGCGGCCGGTCCCCAGCTCATGAACATGGAAAGCTACACGCAGTTGGACCAACCCCGCGACATTGGGAGGATCTTCGACACCACCGAGTACGCCAAATGGAAGGGCTTCCGGCAAAGCGACGACTCGAAGTACGTCTGCCTCACTTGCCCCCGGGTTCTGATGCGCCTGCCTTACGGCCGAGATACCGTGCCCGTAGACGGCTTCAACTATGAAGAAGGGGTGGATGGGACGGACCACAGCAAATACCTTTGGGGAAATGCCGCCTACGCGCTCGGCGCCAGGATGACGAAGTGCGTTCTCGCAGTACGGCTGGTGTACGGCCATCCGGGGCGTCGAGGGTGGCGGCTTGGTGGAAGGCCTTCCCTCCCACACTTTCCATACCGACGAGGGCGATGTGGCGCTCAAGTGCCCCACCGAGATCGCCATCACCGACCGGCGCGAGAAGGAGCTGGCAGACCAGGGGCTGGTGCCGCTGGTTCATTGCAAGGGCACGGATAAGGCGGCATTCTTCAGCATTCAATCCTGCAATAAGCCCAAGGTGTACGACAGCGATGCCGCCACCGCCAATGCCCGCCTTTCGGCGCAACTGCCTTACATGATGGCCACTTGCCGTTTCGCTCACTACCTCAAGTCGATGATGCGCGACAAGGTCGGCAGCTTCTTGTCCCGCGAGGACTGCTGGCGCTTCCTGAATCGCTGGATTAGCCAGTACGTCACCCAGGATGACAATGCCGATCAGGCCACCAAGGCCAAATTTCCCCTGCGGGAAGCGCGTGTGGACGTCGAGGAGATCAAAGGCAAGCCGGGCTGCTACCGGGCGATTAGTTATCTTCGCCCGCACTTTCAATTGGACGAGATCAGTGTTTCTCTCCGGCTGGTAGCGACCTTGCCGGAACCGGCGAAGAGGTGACTCTCAGTTTTTAGTTTTAGCGGGATTTTCGGCAGGATGCGCCCATGCCGCCGACCCGTAGATTCAACTTGGTAAATAAAAAGGAGGAAAGAGCTATGCCTAGTGATTATTACCTTTTGATTGCAGGTGTGAATGGGGAATCGCAAGCGGACGGCATGACCAATAACATCGAGCTCGATAGTTGGAGTTGGGGCGCGTCCGCCCCCTCGGATGTCGGCAACAAGGGCCTTTCTGCCGGCAAGCCGTCGCTCTCAGATTTCAATTGCTCATTCGCGCTGGATGCCGCCAGTTTCCAGCTCGTGGCAAACCTTACCAAAGGCACCCACATTGCCAGCGCCACTTTCACTGGGCGTAAGACCGGCGGCGGGGGGACTCCATACGCCTATCTGGTTATTACGCTCACCAACGCGTTCGTCACCCAGTTCAGCACGGGGGGTGGTTCGTCGGGTACTCCCCCGGCCAGCCTGAGCTTATCTTACGAACAGGTCCAGTACCAGTACTATACTCAGGATACGTCTAGCGGCTCGGTTACTCTGGCTGGCCAGGCAACCTATAACATCGGGCAGGTGAAATCGACGTGACGCCGCCGGCAGTCCTTGGGTTTTGCCCTCGAGGACCAAAGTGTCTTCACGGCTCTCTGACGCGTGGGCTGTGAAGATACGTCGATGGGTATGACGACTGCCTGTCACGGCGTGAAGATGGTTTACAGGCGGGGCGCGGAGCCGCCGTGGACTATGGACACGCCAGGGCGTATCTCTACTATGCCCGTGAGGTTTCATGAGCAAGCGCGGACCTGTTTTGCAGGTCCGCGCTACCTTATCCTCGGCGTGATTTTCTGCCCATCGTGGGCAGCCGCAAGGCTTTAAATGCTCACAATGGCAGCCCTGGAGGGTTTTACCGCAGCCTCCGAAGCCAGGAATTACAACAGATTGATGCAGGCTGCAGCGGCGCTCGGTGTCTTTCCCGCCCGAGCGGGGAGCGCCATTGACTTCTATTTTCAAGACCCGGCGGTCATAGACCGCCGCGACAAAATGGAGAGCCGGAAATGAACTCACAAGAACTGTTTCGAGCCGGCCGGTTAGCGGACGCGTTGAAGGCTCTGAGTGCCGAAGTTCGGGATAATCCGACGGAAGCGCGCCGCCGAACATTTCTCTTTGAGCTCTTGTGTTTCGCGGGAGAGTATGAACGGGCGGACAAGCAACTCGAGGTGCTAGGTCAAGCGGGACCGTCGAGCGAGATAGGCGTCCTGCTTTATCGCAGCGCCCTCTACGCCGAACGACAGCGGCAGGACCTGTTTACCCGCGGCGAGTTTCCGAAGCCCCCGGACTCGCCTGCGCCGGCCCCTAAGGGCACATTCAATGGCAAGCCCTTCAGCTCTTTTTCCGACGCCGACCCCAGGATTGGAGCCCGACTCGAACTTTTTGCCGCAGGCAACTACCTGTGGCTTCCCCTCGAGCACGTAGCCTCGGTGCAGATCGAGCCTCCCAAGCGGTTAAGAGATCTCTTATGGACACCTGCGGCGGTCCGCACCACGCCCGCTTTCAAAGGGGCTGAACTCGGCGAGGTACTGCTCCCGGCGCTTGCTCCCTTCTCCTGGCAGCACTCCGATGATGCCGTCCGGCTGGGACGGGCAACCGTGTGGGAGCAACGCGAGGGATATGATGCGGAGGTCCCTTTCGGCCAGAAGATGTGGATGGTTGATGATGAGGAAATCCCCTTTCTCGAACTTCGCTCACTGGAGTTCAGCCCGGCTCCCGCGGGAGACTAACGAACCATGCCGCTTGCTGACGACCTGCTAAAACCTATCGAGGGACCCAACCCCAGCGGCGCCGACCTTCGCTACGAGGATATCTACGCCAAGGTCAAGGAAGCCCGGCGCGAGGAAGACGTTCCACCCGCTGGGATGACCGAGCAAGACCGCAAAGTGGCGGACAATCCCCTGGTCATCAAACTTGCCACCGAAGCTCTCACCAAGAAGACTAAGGATCTTTGGCTGGCGGCTTGGCTCACTGAGGCCTGGGTGAAGCAAAACGGCTTTGGCGGCTTCTGTGATGGGTTGACCCTTTGCCACGGCCTGGTGGAGAAATTCTGGGACACGCTCTATCCCGCGATTGAGGATGGCGATGCGGAAATGCGGGCTGCCCCGCTGGAGTTCCTGGGCACGAGGCTCGAAATTCCCCTCAAGAGCATTCGCCTCGTGGCCAAGGAACCGTACGGCTTTACGGACGTGCAGGAGTCCCGCAAGCTGGGGCACGAGACCGACGCGAAAACTGACGAAGCCAAGAAGGCACGCGCTGCGGCGATTAAACAAGGGAAGATCCCGCTGGAAGCCATCGACAAGTGCTTCGAAGAAACGCCCAAGGCCTTTTACGCAAAAGCTGAGAAGGACCTTGATGTTTGCCTGGCCACCCTCGCCCCACTGAAGGAGTCCTGCAACGAGAAGTTTGGCGACGTGGCGCCTTCCCTGGGCCCGCTGGAGTCAGTGCTGGGAGAGATCCGGCAGGTCGTGCACGGATTTCTCCAGAAAAAGCGCGAGAAGGAGCCGGACCCCGTCGAGGCGGCGCCGCCCGAGGCCGCCGCCGATGCCGCTCCCGGCGCACCCGCTGAACTTGCGGCGGCGGGGCCGGTGCGCTCCGGCGTTGTGTTTTCGGTTGAAACCTCTTCGGAACCTCCCGATCGCCTGGAAGCTGTCCGCAAGGTTGCCGAGGCGGCGGCCTTTCTGCGGCGGCGCGAGCCGCGCAGCCCCGCGTCCTACTTGATGCTGCGGGGGTTGCGCTGGGGCGAGTTGCGCGCCGCTATCGACCGCGCCGATCCGACTGCCCTTGAAGCCCCTCCCACCGAGCTGCGGACGCATTTGAAGCGCCTGGCGCTCGACAAGAAATGGGAAGAGCTGCTCGAAGCCGCGGAAAATGCCATGGCGCTTCCTTGTAGCCGCGCTTGGCTCGATCTTCAGCGCTTGGTGGTGGAGGCTTGCCAAGCCTTGGGTAGTGATTACGATGCCATCGCCCGCGCCCTTCGGTCCGAACTGAAGGCACTGGTGACCGACGTTCCGCAACTGCTCGACGCCACCCTTATGGATGATGCACCGGCGGCCAATCCGGAGACGCGGGCTTGGTTAAAGTCTCTCGCTCAGGAATCTCCCGCTCCGGCTGCACCCGCCGGGTCCTCCGGCGGCGCTGCGGTGGCTGCGGACGGATCGGCGTCCCGATGGCCGGGCCAGCCTGCCGACCTCTACCTGACGGCGTCACAGGCCTTGCGCGACGGACAAGAGAAGAAGGCCTTCGAAATTCTGCAGAAAGAAATCGCGCGCCAGCGTTGCGGGAGGGAGCGATTCCGTCGCAAGATGCAATTGGTGGAGATCTGTGTATCTACGGGCAAGCAGAACATTGCCCAGCCGATCTTGGATGACCTGGCGGCGGCCATCGAGACCCACAAACTCGACGAATGGGAAGACCCCGCCCTGGTCGCGAGCGCGCTGTCGACCATTTCGAAGTTGAGCGTGAGGCTTCAAAATGACGCGGCCCAGCGGCAGAAACTCTTTGAACGGATCTGCCGCCTCGACCCCGCTCAGGCTATCCCCTAATCTTGGATACTCATGCCATCATTTGACAAGGAAGGCCCCGCAACGTTGTCGGTGCTGGATCGGCTCATCGATCAGGAACCGGACCGCCGCGTGGAGCCGCCCATGACCAGGGCCCAATCGCTGCGGGAATTGCGGGCGGCGCTCCAGCGGGATTTGGAGTGGCTGTTTAATACGCGTTGCGCCATTGAAGCCCCCCCGGAATCCTTACGGGAGGTGGGGCGTTCCGTTTACAACTTTGGCGTCCTTGACATCACCAGCCTGTTCCTGCGATCGTCCAAGAATCAGGAGTTTCTGGGGAAATCCATTAAGACCGCGATCAGCTTCTTTGAGCCCAGGCTCATGGCGGTGAAAGTAACCATGGAACCTTCCGCCGACGTAGCGCGCGGCATCCACTTCAGTATTGAAGGCTTACTGCGCATGGATCCGGCCCCGGAACCGGTTTTCTTCGACACGGTATTAGAACCGTCCCGAGGCGAATACAAAGTCAAGAGCACATAGAATGCGCGATGATCTTCTCGATTATTATGAAAACGAGCTCACCTTCCTCCGGCAGATGGGGAAGGAATTCGCCGAGAAGCATCCCAAGATTGCCGCGCGCCTGCAAATGGACATGAATCGGTGTGACGACCCGCATGTCGAGCGGCTCCTCGAGGGTTTCGCCTTTTTGGCCGCGCGCGTCCACCTGAAAATTGACGATGAATTCCCTCAGGTCACCGAGGGTTTGCTCAACATCCTTTATCCCCATTTTCTTCGGCCCGTCCCCTCCATGACCGTGGCGCGGTTTCGCCTGGATCCGGAGCAGGGCAAGCTGACCTCCGGGCTCCGCATTCCCCGCGGCTCGATCCTATATTCCCGGCCGGTAGACGGCGTTCCCTGCAAATTCCGCACCTGCTACGATGTCACGCTCTGGCCCTTGGAGGTCGGTGATGCCCGTTGGGTCACACCCGACAAACTCAATCCCCCCTTGCGCGCTCCCGACGCCGTCGCCGCTCTCCGGCTGGAACTCCGCTGCCTTTCTGATGTCAGCTTCGATAAGCTTCCAGATCTCGTCCCTCCAGTTCTATCTGAACGGTGAAGGCGATGTGGTGAATACGCTGTACGAACTGCTCTGCAACAATTGCCGGCAAATCATCGTGCGGGACCCCGACAACCCCAAGAAGCCCCCCCACACGCTCAGCATGAAGTCCCTGCGGCCCATGGGGTTTTCCGAAACGGAATCGATTTTACCGTACCCGCGAAGATCTTTTGAGGGCTACAGGCTCTTGCAGGAGTATTTCATTTTTCCCGAGAAATTTTTCTTTTTTGAATTGAACGACCTGGAGCAACCCCTGAAAGCGGTGGCCGGCGGACGCGCGGAAATCATCTTTCTCATCGCTCCCTTTGAAGCCGAGCAGCGGCAACAAAGATTGGGCGTGGCCGTCACCGCCAAGTCGATTCTTCTGGGGTCTTCGCCGATCGTCAATCTGTTTCCGCAAACTGCCGAGCCCATCATGTTGACGCAGAGGCGGTCGGAGTATCCGGTGGTTCCGGATGCCCGGCGGAGGATGGCCACGGAGATTTTTTCCATTGACGATGTCGTCAGTTCTGACCCGGTCACCCATGAGCTGACCCACTACGAACCGTTCTATTCCTACCGGCACCGGACGCTGAGGGAAAAGAACCAGACGTTTTGGTACTCCACGCGGCGGCCTTCCTCCCGGAAAGGGGACGAGGGTTCGGAAGTTTCCTTATTCCTGGTTGACCTTTCCATGCACACTTGCTTGCCGGACGCGCAGACGATAACTGTTCATTGCACCTGCACGAATCGTGACATTCTTTCCCGCTTGCCGTTTGGGAACGAAAGCGGCGACTTCGAGGTCGAGGGAATCGGATCGATCAAGGGCGCCGTCGCGTTGCGCAAACCCACCCCCACCCTCCGGCCCCCCATGGGGCGGAATGCCCTGTGGCGGTTGATTTCCCATCTGGCGCTGAATTATCTCTCCCTCGTCGAGGATGGCAAGGAAGCCTTGCAGGAGGTCCTCCGTCTCTATAACTTTTCCGATTCCGCTGATCTGGACAAGCAAATCGCCGGAATTGTGGGGGTAAGCAGCAAGCGTCACTTTGCGCGCATCAATTCCGAAAGTGGAATTTCCTTTGCCCGCGGCACCCAGGTGCATATGGAATTGGACGAAGAAGATTTCTCCGGGAGCGGCGTCTATCTATTTTCCTCGGTCCTTGACCATTTCCTGGGCCTGTACGCTTCGCTCAATAGCTTCAGCCAACTCGTCGTCAAGACTCCTCAGCGGAGGGAGGTGCTGAAACAATGGCCACCACGGGCGGGCCAATCGATCCTGATGTAAGTGGCTCCACGGTGGAAGCAGAACTGCGGGAGGAACCCTATCTCTTTGAGTTCTTTCAAGCCGTTCGCCTTCTGGAGCGTCTTTTCCCCGGCAAATCACCCGTGGGGAGATTCCATCCTCCCAGCACCGAAGTGGTCCGGTTCGTCGCCAATTCCACTCTGGCGTTTCCCGCCAGCCAAGTACAATCGCTTGAATGGTCCCAAGACGGCGCGGGAAAGATGAAAGTCAACTTCATGGGTTTGACCGGCCCGCAAGGTGTATTGCCCCTCTACTACACGTCCTTGTTGGCGGAGCGCACGCGCTCGGGCGATCGTTCGGCGGTCGATTTTTTCGATATTTTCAACCACCGTATGATTTCGCTTTTTTATCTGGCTTGGGAGAAATACCGGTTTTCGGTTGCTTATGAGCGGGAGGGCCTGGACCCTTTTTCTCACCATTTGATGGATTTGATTGGCCTGGGGACTCCCGGCCTGCAAAATCGCCTCCCGGTGCCTGATGACTCTCTGCTCTATTACTCCGGGCTCCTGGCACAACGGCCGCGATCGGCGACGGCCCTGCGGAATGTTCTCTGCGATTACTTCGAAGTTCCTGTCGAGGTGGAACAATTCGCAGGTGGATGGTATCCGCTGGACCGGAATACGCAAACGGCTCTCCAAGGCGGACTCGGCGAATCCGAGCAACTGGGATTCGGGGCGGTGGTGGGGGATGAGGTGTGGGATCAGACGGCCCGCGTCCGTATTGCCATCGGGCCTTTGTCCCTGCACCAGTACCAGGACTTCCTGCCGCAAGGCTCCGCCTTCCCCTCCCTCCGCGCCTTGACCAACTTTTTCTCCAATGGCGAATTTGACTTTGAGATCCAACTGATTCTGGACCGCCGGGATGTGCCGCCTTGTGAGCTGGGCGAGGAAGGGGAGGATGCTCCCCAACTCGGATGGCATACCTATGTCAAGACGCGGCCCATGAAAGAAGACGCATCGGAAACTATCCTCCAACTTTGGGAAGGAAACGCCTATGAGCATCAACCTGAAATCACTGATCGGAAAACTCAATGAGTATACCCGGAAGACCCTGGAGTCGTCTGCGGGCCTGTGCTTGACTCGGACGAACTATGATATTGAAGTCGAGCATTATGTGCTCAAGCTCCTGGATCAGCCGGACGGCGACTTTGCCCAGATCGTTAATCGCTTTGGCATCGACAAATCGCGTCTTATCGGCGAGCTGAACCGGAGCCTCGACAAACTCAAGAAAGGAAATGCGCGCAACCCGACCTTGAGCCCTTCGCTGGTAAAAATGCTGACCGAGGCGTGGACGATCGGGTCCATTGATTTCGGTTCCGGGGAGATTCGGACCGGATTCACGGTTTTGGCTCTGGTGACGAATGATGAGCTCAGCCGGCTCGTTCGCGAGGTCTCGAAGGAACTCCAGAAGATCGAAGGGGAAGTCCTGCGCAAGGATTTTCTCTCCATCATGGAGCGGTCTGAGGAAGACATGGTCGAGCCGGTGGGCGCTGCGGCAGGAGCTCCGGGCGTTCCGCGCCCGGCAGGCGCCGGTAAGACCGCCAATCTGGACCAATTCACGATCAATCTCACCGAAAACGCCAAGGCCGGAAAAATCGACCCGGTATTGGGAAGAGATCTGGAGATCCGGCAGATCATCGATATCCTGATGCGGCGCCGGCAAAACAACCCCATCCTCACGGGCGAAGCGGGCGTGGGGAAAACGGCGGTGGTGGAAGGCTTCGCGATGCGCGTCGCCAAGGGCGACGTACCCCCTCCCCTTCGCAACGTGGTGATCCGAAGTCTCGATCTGGCCTTGCTCCAGGCCGGGGCGGGCATTAAGGGTGAATTCGAAAACCGCCTCAAAGGTTTGATTGAAGAAGTCAAAGCTTCTCCGATCCCCATCATCTTGTTCATCGACGAGGCCCACACCATGATCGGCGCCGGTGGCCAGGCAGGGCAGAACGATGCTGCCAACCTGCTGAAGCCGGCCTTGGCGCGTGGTGAACTGCGGACGATCGCCGCCACCACGTGGTCCGAATACAAAAAGTACTTTGAAAAAGACGCCGCTTTGGCACGGCGGTTTCAGGTGGTCAAAGTGGAAGAACCGGTCGAACTGCAATGTTCGGTGATGCTGCGCGGCATTGTTCCCTCCCTCGAGAAGCATCATAAGGTTCGCATCATGGATGAAGGGCTGACGGCGGCCGTGCGGCTTTCCCATCGCTATCTGGCGGGAAGGCAGTTGCCCGACAAAGCGGTCAGCATCTTGGATACCGCGTGCGCGCGCCTGGCGTTGGGGCAGAGCGCCACGCCACCAGCCATCGAGGATGCGGGGCGTCAACTTGATGATTTGGAAGTTCAGCGGGTAATCCTGGAGCGCGAGACGGCCATCGGCGCCGATCATGCGGAACGCCTGGCGGAGATCGCCAAACAGAAGGTCGCCGTCGAGAGCCGTTTGAAGATCCTGCGGGAGCGCTGGATCAAGGAACACGAACTGGTTACGAAGATCAGGGATCTCCACGCCCAAATCGAGGGCGCTACGGGAACGGCTCCCGCTGCCGCCCCGGCCCCGGCGCAAGCGCCGGCGGCGGCGCCCAACCCTGCTGCCGAGCCCGCGGCCGTCGCCGCTGCGGCTGCGTCCCCAGCGCCTGCCACGCCCGCCCCGGCTGCGAACCCGGAAGTCTTGCGCGCCGAACTTGGCAAGCTGGAAGCCGAGCTTACCGCTTTGCAAGGTGAAACCCCTATGATGCGGGTGGCGGTTGACGCCCAGATCGTGGGCGAGGTGCTCGCTGCCTGGACAGGCATCCCGGTGGGAAAGATGTTGAAAGACGAAATCTCCACCGTGCTTTCGCTGAGTTCATTGTTGGGAAAGCGCGTCATCGGCCAGGAGCACGCCTTGGACATGATCGCCCAACGAGTGCAGACCTCCCGCGCCGCCTTGGATGATCCCAACAAGCCTATCGGGGTTTTTATGCTGGTGGGCCCCAGTGGCGTGGGAAAGACCGAGACGGCGCTGGCGCTCTCCGATCTGCTTTATGGCGGGGAACACAACCTCATCACCATCAACATGTCGGAGTTCCAGGAGGCGCACACGGTTTCAACCTTGAAAGGCTCGCCTCCCGGATATGTCGGTTACGGCGAGGGCGGGGTTCTGACGGAAGCCGTCCGCCGGCGCCCCTACTCGGTGGTTTTGCTCGATGAGGTGGAGAAAGCGCATCCGGATGTTCTCGAACTCTTCTATCAAGTGTTTGATAAAGGCATGATGGAGGATGGGGAGGGTCGCGAAATCGATTTCAAGAACACCATCATTATCCTTACCTCCAACGCCTGCACCGATCAGATGATGAAGCTGTGCGCGGATAAAGAAACCATGCCCACGGCGGAGGGGATTATCCGAGCGATGCGCCCCGAGCTGAACAAGATTTTCAAGCCGGCTTTTCTCGGCCGCATGGTGCTCATTCCCTACTACCCGATCCGCGAAGATTCCCTCAAGCTGATCATCGAATTGAAGCTGGGGAGAATTCGCAAACGGATCGAGGAGAACCACAAAATCCATTTGACCTATGAGCCGGCCCTGGTGGACACCGTGGCCAGCCGCTGCACGGAAGTTGAGAGTGGGGCCCGCAATGTGGATAACATTCTCACCAACACCCTGCTACCGGATATTTCCCGGCAGTTGTTGGGGCGAATGGCCGAGGGCGAGAAGTTGGCAAGTTTCCATGTCGGCGTCGGCGCCGATGGGGCGTTTGTGTACAACTAAGGCGTGGCAGGCGGGAACTGCTTTGTAACGCATCCAGGAGGAGCAAAGTCATGGGGACAAGCTTTTCACACGGGGAGGCCAGTCTATTCACGCTTACCACGCCGTTGGGAGAGGATAAGCTCCTCCTGAGAGGGTTTAAGGGTTCAGAAGGAATTTCGCGTCTCTTTCGCTTTGAATTGGACCTCCTTTCCGAAGACCCCAGTATCGATTACACCCAAATCATCGGGAAAGGCGTGACCCTTTCTCTCCGGCAAGCGGACGGTACTTTCCGTTACCTCAGTGGAGTTATCAGCCGCTTTGGCCAAGGGGGCATGGAGACCCCTTCACCTCCTACCACGCTGAAATGGTCCCCTGGCTTGTGGTTCCTGACGCGCACCGCGGATTGCCGTATCTTTCAAAATATGACAATTCCAGATATTATTAAGCAGATATTCACCGGCCTGGGTTTCAATGAGTTTTCCGATTCCCTGAATAGTACCTACACGGCGCGAGATTACTGCGTCCAATACCGCGAGACGGATTTCAATTTTGTATCCCGGCTCATGGAAGAGTACGGCATTTTCTACTTTTTTCAGCATGAGCAGGACAAACATACGCTGGTGCTGGGCGATGATCCGAGCGCCAACGCGAATTGCCCGGGCCAAGACGCATTCCGTTTATATTTTGAGGCTACCGCCAATTTGGATGAGGACGTGGTGAACGGATGGCATACCGAGCAGGAGCTGCGCACGGGCAAAAGCACTCTTGCCGACTACAACTTTGATTACCCCCAGCACGAGTCTTCTGGTGACCACGGCCACCACCGATAACGTCGGCGGAAACAGCAAGTTTGATACCTACGACTATCCGGGAAAGTACCTGAATAAGGATGATGGGCAGGCCTTGACGAAAATCCGGATGCAGGAAGAAGAAGCCATGTACTCGGTCGTAAGCGGTACGAGCAACGCCCGCAGCATGGTTAGCGGCTATAAGTTCACGTTGACGGAGCATTATCGCGATGACTTGAATACTTCCTATCTCTTGACGGAAATTGAGCACGACGCCCATACCACTTCTTATGGCACTTCGCAGGGCACCGGAAGAGCATTACTCCAATTCCTTCAAATGTATTCCTGCCTCCGTCCCTTTTCGGCCTCTGCGCGTGACTCCCCGTCCCACCGTCCAGGGACCGCAGCCGGCGGTGGTGGTGGGCCCCTCGGGTGAAGAGATCTACACGGATCAATACGGCCGGGTTAAAGTGCAGTTTTTCTGGGACCGGTTGGGAACGAACGATGAGAACAGTTCCTGCTGGATGCGGGTGTCGCAGCTTTTTGCCGGCAAGGGTTGGGGAGCGATGTTCCTGCCGCGTATCGGCCAAGAGGTCATCGTTGATTTTCTGGAAGGTGATCCCGATCAACCGCTGATTACCGGTCGGGTGTACAACGCCGACCAAACTACCCCGGGCACATTGCCCGACAAGATGAATGTAAGCGGTTGGCGCACGCACAGCACGCAAGGGTGGGGGCGAACACGATGCCAACGTGCTGGCCTTCGATGACACAGAGGGTTCGGAAGTCTTTTACATGCGCGCCGAGAAAGACATGGCGGTGCGGGTCGAGAACAATGAAGATACCCACATCATGAACAATCAGACCATCACGGTCGATAATGACCGGACGGAGACCGTTACCAACGGGAATGAAACCGTCGAGATAAAACAAGGCAATCGTTCCCATAAAGTCACCATGGGCAACGAAACCCTTACCGTTGCGCAGGGGAACCGGTCGGTTGAGGTCAGCATGGGCAACGACGACCATAAGATCGATATGGGCAATCGCAGCGCTACCATCAGCATGGGCAACGATTCGGTGACAATATCCATGGGAAATCAAACCACCACGGTGAGTATGGGTTCGATCTCGACCACAGCCATGCAATCGATCACCCTCACGGTGGGGGCAAACAGTATTACGATTGATCCATCGGGCGTGACGATTTCAGGGATTATGGTGAATATCAACGGAACAGCGATGATCTCGTCGAGTGCTCCGATGATCTCGGAGAGTGCCGACGGCATGCTCCAGCTCCAGGGCGCAATCACCATGATCAACTAAAGATGGGTTTACTCCAGGAAAATTGCAGGCGCAAATCATGAGCAGTGACGAGATAGCGAAAACGCCGGTATCACCCTTGCGGCAGCTCTGCGACCGTGCCAAGTTGAGCGACGAGGCCAAGGCACTGTTGACTGACGAGCTCGCCACGAAGGAATTCATGGCTCTCTTGGTGGAGAAGGAGCTGTTTCCAGACGCGCTTCGCCTGGTCGCCTATTTGCTTCCCAAGCGGGAAGCGGTCGGGTGGGGTTGCCTCTGCGTGCGGCATATCCTGGCCAGCCAACCTGACAATCCCCTCCCGGAGGTTCACGTCACTGCGGAGCGATGGGTGTCTGCTCCTAATGACGAGAATCGCTGGGTTGCCAAGAAAACGGCGGATAAGGAAAAGCCCAAGACCGCCTCCAGCCTGCTGGCCATGGCCGCCTTTTTCGCGGGTCCCAGCATGGCGCCCGCCAACCTGCAAGCCGTGCCGCCGCCCGACCATATGACTTCCGAGATGGTGGCCAACGCGGTGACCCTTGCCGGCGTGGTCAAAGAACCCGAAAAGGCGAAGGAAAAGTATGGCGTATTTATGCAAAAGGCGATGGCCTTAATAGCTCGCTTGCAGCAGCCGCAGCAGTGAAGGTTCAACGAGATCGTCGTTCGGGAGAATCATTATGGGAATGCCCGCCGCTCGATTGACCGACATGCACGTTTGCCCCATGCTTACCGTACTTGTCCCGCACGTAGGCGGCCCCATCATGCTCGGTTGCTTCACCGTCCTTACCGGAATGCTGCCGCAAGCGCGGGTGACGGATATGGCCGTCTGCGTCGGCCCCCCCGATATGATCGCGCTGGGCTCCTTTACAGTTTTGGTGGGAGGCTTGCCTGCCGCGCGTCTGGGTGATCTGACCGCCCACGGGGGCACCATCATTCTCGGCTGTTTTACCGTTTTGATCGGCGGCTAGCACCAAGGTGGCGGCGCAAAGGCGGCCGGCGGGCCATGGGGCGTGGAAGCAATGAGCCCATTTCCCGGGTCATTCTAATCCTAGCGTCCGAGGCAATTTCAAAGTCATGAGGTGAGGAGCATTCCCATGCCGGATCGTCACTCATTTGGTGAGATTCATCTCGACGTCACCGCAGGCCGTGAGAGGGTTCAGGCAACACCCGGGTCGGAAACCCCCTTCCGAATCGCCATCCTGGGGGATTTCAGTGGCCGTGGGAATCGCCAGCTCATCGAAATCGGTGAGGCCCTGGCGAATCGACGGCCCACGCTGATTGACCGGGACAATTTCGATTCCGTTTTCGCTAAGATGTCGCCCCATTTAGACCTCCTCATGGGTGGGAAGGATGGCTTTCCCATTACCCTGAAGTTCACCGATCTGGAGGAGTTTCATCCTGACAGTCTCTTCCGGCACGTCCAATTGTTTCAGAAGCTGCGTGACACGCGGGAAAAACTCAGCGACCCGGAGACTTTTGCCGAGACGGCGGGCGAACTCGGCATAAGAGCAACCCCGCCAGGGGCGGCGGCGCCGGCCCCGGTGGCAGCCGCAAAGGGATGCGAGTGCCGACGTGCAGCAAGCCGTCTCGGGAAACCTCCTGGACCAAATGCTGGAGGAAACGGAAAAGAAAGCGGACCAGCCCCGTCCTTCCCGCATACCCGACCCATGGACCTCCTTGGTGCGCAGCATTATTGCTCCACACGTTGTCCCCAAGGCTGATCCTCGGCAGGCCGAGGCGCTGGGACTGATTGATCTGGCGACGAGCGCGCAAATGAGCGCCCTTCTTCACTTGCCCGCGTTCCAGGCCCTTGGAGTCCGCATGGCGCGCCGTTTTCTTCCTGGTTCGCAACCTGGAAACAAGTTCCCGGCTCAAAGTGCTGCTGATCGACGTGAGCAAGGAGGAGCTCTCTCGAGATCTCGCCTCCTCGCCGGACCTCCGTTCCACGGGGATCTACCGGTTGTTGGTGGAGAAGACGGTAGGAACTCCCGGCGCTGAGCCCTGGGCCATTCTTGGCGGGGAACTACACCTTCGACTCTTCCCGCGAAGATGCTGAACTGCTCGGTCGCATGGCGAAGGTGGCCGCAGCGGCGGGCGCTCCGTTCATCACCGGTGCGAGCCCCGGTCTATTGGGTTGTGATTCTATTGCCGACCTGCCCGATCGGCGCAAGTGGACCAAGCCGCCCGTGCCAGCGACCGTTGCCGCCTGGACAGCGTTGCGGGGTATGCCGGAGGCACGTTATCTGGGGTTGACCTTGCCCCGCTTTCTAATTCGTTTGCCTTACGGCAAGGAAACCGATTCCACCGAACTCTTTGATTTCGAGGAAATCCCTGATACCGACGCCCATGACGATTATCTGTGGGCGAACCCCGCCTTTGCCGCAGTTCTGCTGCTGGCACAGACTTTTGCCGAGCAGGGGTGGGAACTCCGCCCGGGAGCGCTCGCGGAGATCACGGGCTTGCCCATTCACATTTACACCCTGGAAGGTGAGTCGAGAACCAAGCCGTGTGCGGAAGTCCTGATGACCCAGACATCGGCAGAGGAGATGATAGGGAAAGGGTTTATGCCGCTCGTTTCCTTGAAGGACCAACCGGTTATTCGCTTGCTCCGCTTCCAATCATTCACCGACCCGCCGAGTGCGCTCGCGGGGCGGTGGAACCTCTAGACAGAGCGACACAAATATTGGCGGGTGGGTCCGTAGCGGCAGTCTATGACCGCCGCCTGGAGTTTCCACATTTATGTTGGCCCTACCCTGACGCCCGCAAGCTGACAGCGCAGGGAACGTGTACGGTTTGGCGACATAACCGGCCAATCTCTGCCCATTCTCAGGGGGTGGGGAGTTTGCGGGCTTCGGCGGCGATCTTGGTGAGGCGATTGGAGAGCCGGTCGAGGCAACGGCGGGTAGGACCGACCGCCAGCGACCGCCGGAACATCTCCAGGGCATGCTGGGCGGCGAGCACAGAATCGATAACTCCATCGAGGCCAGTTCGAAAGTGGGTAAAAGGCGCTTTCGGCTGGGGAACCAGATGCCGAGGCTTGGAACGAGCCTGTTGGAATTCCCTCTGGAGATCATTCAACGCTACTTCCACATAGAGCATGGTCATGTCGGGAGAAGTGTGGCCGAGTAGTTTCATCAGCGCGGGAAAACTAACCCCGGCACGAAGCATTTCCGTGGCATAGGTGTGTCTCAACTGATGCGGGACGATGCGTGTGGACAGGCCCAGAGATTCACAGACCTCGTGTAGATAGCGGCGGAGTTGACGAACGAGAGCATCGCGGGTGCTGCGCCGGGCCAGGAGTTGGCCATCGGGAGGCCGCGGATCGAGGAAGCGGAAGAATCGTAAGCGTTGAACGACCGTCACCACCAACGCATCCACTGGGACCATCCGCTCGGTTTTGAGTTTGCCGAGCGGGACGTGAATGGCCCATTGCTGGGGGCCGGTCGAGCGCAGGCAATCGAAGGATAAATCGGCGCACTCGCCAATGCGCAGGCCGGTATGGCGGATGAGCAGAAAGGCGTTACTCTCCCGATCGTTGCGGCCGACGAACTCCTGCTGCACAAGCTGATCCTGCTGGGCGGTGAGCGGGCGTGCCAGTCTTTGCGGAGGGTGGGGGATGTCCTCGCGACGAATCAGACGGGCGAGCTGCGGAAGCTGTTCGGTCCAAGCCAATTCGGTGAGCAGGGGACGCAGAGCGATCAGCGGTTGATATAGGAGGAAGTGGCGAGCGGCGGCTTCTGGGAGCGCAGGCAGGACATCCAGCCGAGGAGGTGAGGATCCCGTCGCAGTTGCTCGAGGGAGTTCACCTGGGGGTGAGCGGCGCCGAGATAGCGCAGGAAGTTGCGGACGGTCCACGGTAGTGACGATGGCTTTCGGGGCCGAGCGCCGCGCCGAGAGAATCGACGGCGCGGTCGAAGACGGCGGCCAGCGGATGCAGGAGCGGGGGGTGCCGGGCGCGATTCATGAGGAGAGCCTCGGGAGGGGCCGAACTTGCTGCGCCACGGCGCGCGTGTACTGCTGGTAGATGTCTTGCGGGGTGATCTGCACATAGCGCAGAGTAGTTTGGATGTCGGCGTAACCCATCACTGCATCAGCGCGGGCGACTGATGCCGCCGCGTACCATGTCCGAGGCAAAGGTGTGTCGGAAGCGATGCGGGTTCGCGAGCTTGATGCCGGTGCGCTGGCAATGGTAGCGGAATAAGGAGCGCAGTCCCGGCAGCGTCATGCGGGTTCCGCGCGCCGGTCCCTTGAGCGAGACGAAGAGTGCGGCCGTGCAGGGATGAGGCCGCTCCAGCCGCCGATAGTAATCGAGGAGTTGCACGGCTTCCGGGGCCAGGGGCAGAAAACGCAGTTTGTGACCTTTGCCGCGCACGCGCAACTGGGCTTCGGCGAGCAACACGTCGTCCTCATTCAAACCCAAGACTTCGGCGGACCGCAGTCCGTGCAGGAGCATCGACCCCACGATGGCCAAGTCCCGCGCCGTACGGAAGCTGGACCAAAAACGTGCCACCTCCTCCACGGACAGCGGGACGATCTGGCGTTTGGGCACTCTGACTCGCAACCGGCTTATCGCTACCCTTGACCGGCCCGCCCCCAGCGGTCCACGCCGCAGATAGGCTTGCTGAAAGCCCGGTGCCATCGGGTCGGGGGCGTCGGGGAACTCGTTGCGCAGGGCGCGCTCGGCAACGGCAATGCGGTCATTGATGGTGGAACCGGAAAACGCAGGTTGGTGGCTGCATTGAAACTTCAGATAATCCAGGAGCGTCGACTTCGTCAGGTCACCTTCGAGCACGTCGCCGGTATGACGAAGACTCTCCCACCAGCGCACAAAGTGAACAGAGCGTAAGCGCAACTGCGCAGCGTGGTGTCCGCCAGGCGGCGGACATACTCGCGGTCGAGGTAACGATTGACCCAGCCGGCCTCCCGGCCGCTTTCGTGCTCGATCACGCGAAGAGGAGTTGTGGGCGGGGTTGGGGGTCTGAGAGCGGATGACATGGAACCTCATGTCGGGCTTCCTCCAAGAGAGAGTGGAACTGTCGCGCGTCACCGCCCTGGACAAAGAAGAAATTAGGATCGTGGCCAGAGGGCAGGATGACGCGGCGAGTGGTGATGCCTTGCGCCCGGAGACGAGGGGCTAAGGCCTGCGCGGCCTGCTGGCCACTGCCGTTGGCGTCGACATCGAAAGTGAGATCAACGGTGCGCGGGCAGTAGCACAGTTCGCGAAACGGTCCGGGGTAAGATGCGTGCCCAGCGCACAGGTGGTGTGGCGGAAACCGGCCTGCCACAACACCGCCAGATCGAACATCCCTTCGACAAAAATCACGCTGGGGAACTGACGAACCGCTTCCCAGGCGAACAAGCCGCCCTTGGAGCCGGGGAGGAAGCGATGGGCGAAGGCGGTGGTCCAGACTGCGGCCGTAGAGGTTGACCACGCCCCCCTCCTGGTAGCAGGGAAAAATTACTCGCCGGTAGAAGGCGTCGTGGCCTTGCGCGTTAACCACGCCGATGCGCCGCAGCAGATCGAGGGAATAGCCTTGCGCGGTGAGATGACTCCGCAAGCTCCCGCCGGGGGCATAACCCATGTGCAGTTCTTGCAGGAGCGCGGCATCGTGCACTCCTCGGTGTTGGAGATAACGGAGGGCTTCCGGGTAATGGGGCCCCTGGCGGTGATCAGAAGCACCGCCGTCTCCTTAGGCACGGCGCCCGCCTTCGCCGCAGCCTTGTGCTGTTCGAGATAGGTGAGGCTTTGGTGAAAGGACAAGTGTTGGGATAACTCGACGAAGCGAATCAGATCGCCGCCCTGGCCGCAGCCATGACAGTAGAAGAGATTTTTGCGGGCGTTGACATAGAAGGAAGGCCGGGTCTCCGGGTGTAACGGACAGAGTCCCACGAACTCGCCGCCGGTGACCGGTCGGCCGAGCGGTCCAATGCTGCTGCCGTAAATACTCCAGCAGGGGCAGGCGCTGTTTGAGTTTTTCGAGATCCTCACCCATGGCGCTGTTTTTGCCTCTCTGGAGACGAGCCTAAGAGAAAGGGGGCAGCGTTCCCAGGCAAGGATGGTGGGGTAAACAGAAAACTTCTCGCGCCGCAGCGCGGGGAGAATCTGCAGAACTGGGGTCAGTGGCCATAACGGACCAGCCCGAGGATCGGCCGCGTCACCGCACCCCAACCAATGCGCCAGACGGATGAACGTTTGGCGTCGAAACGAAGACGCTGCCTGGGAGCGGTCCAGGCCGACCGACCAACGGCGGAGGGTGGAGGGATCGGGCACCCAATCGGGGTAGCCCCCAGCGTAGGCCTCGCCTCTTCCCACGCGCAGTGCTCCTCCCAACGCCGCCGCAGTGCTTGGCAGCGAGCCAGCAAGCTGTAGTGGGTGTAGGGGAGAGAGAGCAGGGGAAGCAGGGTGAAAGTCTTTCCGCAAACCTGGCAAAGGCCGCGTCGAATCCCAATCCAGTCATGGTGTTCATCGTGTGCCTGCTTGCGACGGCGACCGTGACCAATGATGGAATCGCGCTCGCAAACC
>CAWELY010000003.1:0-58698 GCA_963810005.1 uncultured Acidobacteriota bacterium | reverse complement strand
GACTTTCGCAGCTCGGAGCCATTCCAGGTGAAATTCGGTGTGGGCATCGCGGTAACTCTTGAAACTTCAATGGGGGTTGTACAAAAGGGCTTGTAGTGTAGACCTACCCCCTTTTCATCTCCGCTCAAGCTTGGCACAATGGCGGCCAGCCATGTACCTGCGTGCGAACAAGCGAATCAAAGACGGCAAGGAGCACCGCTATTGGAGCGTGGAGGAGAGTCGGCGGCTGCGTTCGGGGCGGGTGGTGCAGCGGCGGGTTTTGTATTTGGGCGAGATCAACGACAGTCAGCAGGCGGCGTGGCGCAAGACGCTGGAGGTGTTTGATGAAGCCGAGCAGCGGGCGGCGAGCCTGAGTTTATTTCCCGAGGACCGGGCGCTGCCAGCCGACGCGCTGGACGGCGTGCAGGTGAAGCTGAAGGAGATGGAACTGCGGCGACCGCGGGCGTTTGGCAACTATTGGCTGGGGTGCGAACTGTGGCGGCAATTGGGGCTGAGCGCGTTTTGGCAAGATCGTTTGGGTAAGGGGCGGGAAGAAGTGCCGTGGGCGAAGGTGCTGGAGCTGCTTGTGGTGAGCCGCTTGGTGGCGCCGGGCAGCGAGTTCCGTTTGCACCGGCAGGGGTTTGACCAGAGCGCCCTGGGAGATCTGTTAGGCACGGGCTTTGCCGTAGCGGAGAAGGACCGTTTGTATCGATGTCTGGACCGCCTGGGGGAACACAAGACCGCGCTGTTCGATCATCTGCGGCAACGCTGGCAAGAGCTGTTTCAGGCGCGCTTCGATGTGCTGCTCTACGACCTGACGAGCACCTACATCGAAGGGGAAGGCGAGGAGATTCCCAAGGCGAAGCATGGCTACAGCCGGGATCATCGCGGCGATTGCCGGCAGGTGGTGATCGCGCTGGTGGTGACGCCGGAAGGATTTCCGCTGGCTTATGAAGTGCTGGCGGGCAACACTTCGGACCGCACCACGCTGCGAGGATTTCTGGACAAGATCGAAGCGCAGTATGGACGGGCACGGCGGGTGTGGGTGATGGACCGGGGGGTTCCTACGGAAGAAGTACTGGAAGAAATGCGCACCGGGGGTCGAGAAGTTTTCTACCTGGTGGGGACGCCGCGCGGCAAGATTCAGCAGTACGAAAAGCGCTGGCTGGAATTGCCCTGGCAGAAAGTGCGTGAGTCGGTGGAAGTGAAGTTGTTCGCCGCGGATGGCGAACTGTACGTGCTGGCCAAGAGCGCGGGGAGGCACGCCAAGGAACGTGCCATGCGGCGGCGCAAGTTGGTGCGCTTGCTAAAGACCTTGCGCAAGCTGCGCCGCAGTGCTCCGGCACGCGATCAACTGCTGCTGCGGATCGGCGCGGCTAAAAAGGAAGCGGGACGCGCCTTCGGCTTCGTGCCGATCGGCTTGCCCCAAGAGGGAGAGGAAGTCACCCGTCAGACGTTTTCTTTTCGCTTGGACAAAGAGAAGTTGCGGAAGGCGGAGTTGCGCGACGGCCACTATCTGCTGCGCTCGAACCTGCTGGGAGAAAAGCCGGAAGTGCTCTGGGAACTCTATATCTTACTGACCCAAATTGAAGCTGCCTTCAAAACCTTGAAGAGCGAACTGGGACTGCGTCCGATTTATCATCAAGTGGAAAAGCGCGTGGAGGCCCACATCTTCGTGGCTTTCCTGGCTTACGCCCTGTCGGTCACGCTCCGGCACCGGTTGGCCCCCTGCGCTCCGGGGTTGACACCCCGCGGCGTGCTGGAAAAATTGGCGACAATTCAAATGCTGGATGTCTGCCTGCCCACCACCGACGGGCGCTGGCTGATCATGCCGCGCTATACGCAACCCGAACCAGAGCAGATGCTCCTGCTCCACCAACTTCACCTGTCACTGCCGTCGCAACCTCCGCCACGCATCAAGCCGGCGGAGACCGTCACCGACCAACAGGTGCAGCTCAAAATGTAGTGTAGACCTTCGAGACCGCTTTGCTGAAAATAAACTACTTAGCTGGCGCTTGTCGCCTCAACTGCGAAAGTTGGGCTAGCCGCGAAGCGGGAATCGCCGCCGTTTTCGTGAAGCTTCCAGCACGTCGAGGATCAGCGCGCATGCAGAATTGGTGAATCGCCTGGTCCGGGGGCGAAGGGTAGTGGGTCAAGGTGTCGGGCGGCGGAACCTGCTCCGATCTTATCGGGACGCCGCCATGGGGTCCGTCATTTGACGTATAAACCCGCCGCTACCGCCTCAAATGACCCACTACGGAACGAAGCCACAGACAGAAAGGCACTGTTTGTAGCTTGCTCTAGATTTGCTCTGGATTTGGCTCTGGATTTGGCTGGATTTGGCTGGATTTGGCTTGACAGGGCTTAACAGCAGGAGTAGTTTGCCCAGCCGGAGCCGAAATCCGCGGGTGCCGCGAGGAGGAAACATGGGAAGACTTAATTGGGGGAAGAGGGCTTATGCTGTCGTTCTGCTGTGCGCAGCGACGGCAATTGCCTTACCGGCGCAGACTTCCAAGACGCCCCATCCCGGGTCGATCACTCCGGTAGTTCCGAATGAGACCGTTGCCCCACCCGCGCAGACTTTCACCACACTGCACAGCTTCGGCACCACGGAGGGGGGGAGGGGCCGGTGTGGGGGCTGGTCCAGGCCACCGATGGGAACTTGTACGGGACAACGTACCTGGGCGGGGCCAATGGTCAAGGTGGGACCGTCTTCAAGATCACCCCAAGCGGCACGCTAACGACGCTTTACAGCTTTTGTTCCCAAAGCGGTTGCGCCGACGGCTCCTACCCCGGCGCGGCGCTCGTCCAGGCCACCGATGGGAACTTTTATGGAACAACGCAGTATGGCGGGGCCAACAACAACAGCATATGCCAAGGCTCTGGCTGTGGCACAATCTTCAAAATCACCTCCGCCGGCACGCTGACGACGCTTTACAGCTTTTGCTCCCAAAGCGCTTGCGCGGACGGCAGGTTATCATTCGGGTTGGTCCAGGCTACCGACGGGAACTTCTACGGGACGACGGAAGAGGGCGGGGCCAACGGCCAGGGCACAGTCTTTAAGGTCACCCCAATTGGCACGCTGACGACGCTTTACAGCTTTTGCTCCCAAAGCGCTTGCGCGGACGGCGCCGAACCTTCGGCGGGATTGGTCCAGGCCACCGATGGGAACTTTTTTGGAACAACGCAGTTTGGCGGGGCCAACAACAACAGCATATGCTATAGCTTTGGCTGTGGCTCGGTCTTCCAAATCACCCCCGCCGGCGCGCTGACGACGCTTTACAGCTTTTGCTCCCAAAGCGGTTGCACGGACGGCGCCAACCCTTCGGCGGGGTTGGTCCAGGCCACCGACGGCAACTTCTACGGGACCACCTATAATGGGGGAACCAGCACTGCTTGCTCACCTCCCTGCGGGAACGTCTTTGAGATCAGCCCCGGGGGTACCCTCCAAACCCTGCACAGCTTCGACTACAGTGACGGCGCCTTCCCTAAGGCGGGCTGCTTCAGGCCACCAACGGGGCCTTCTACGGGACAACGCCCGAAGGCGGGACCGGCCAGGATGGCACGGTCTTCAGCCTGGCTGTGGGTCTAGGCCCTTTTGTGAAAACACAGCCCACATCCGGCAAGGTGGGAGCGGCGGTCAAGATTCTGGGGACCAATCTGACCGGCGCCACCAGGGTCATGTTCAATGGCGATGCGGTGGTCTTCACCGTGGTCTCGAGTTCCTTAATCACGACCAGCGTACCCGCCGGCGCGACCACCGGTCCAGTCGAGGTGGTAACGCCCAGCCACCCGCTTTTGAGCAATGTGCCCTTCCAGGTGGCTCCCAGCTTCTCCCCCGAGAGCACGGGTGGGGAGGAGCGTGAGTGATTAGGGGAGAGATCGGGATAGGGGGAGCGGTTGCCCGCTCACCCCTCCCACACCACCGTATGTACGGAGCCGTATACGGCGGTTCATTGACTTGCGCCCGTAAGGGCTGGAGGTTCGATACGCGTTTCGCCGTGGGAGGCTTCGCCGCTCCCAGGTTCTTTTCGGGCTTCCCCCTATCCACCCCTGGCCAGCTCAGCCGAAGCTGATGGGCTGGCGCATAGCCGTCCAAGAAACCAGCGCCCTACTCTTCCCGATCACGGTTCGGGCCTTCGTCCCGACGTGTCGGGACGAATAGGCCCTCGGCTGACTTCTGCCGCAGGATCAGGTTGATTTGCATCACCCTCCGTCACGAATTCGTGACCTACGGCAGATCTCCCGCGGTAAGTTCGACCGCCTTCCGTGCACCGCCGCCGAATCTACGTTTTGCGCCCTTGATGGAAGTGGGCTTCGCGATCACCGGCCCGCTCGCCCGACGCTCACGCCTTCTATTCGTTTTTTGTCCATCGGCTCGCACTTTTGCTCCACGCTTCCTTCCGACCCCGCCGCGCGACGACGCCCTTGCGCTTCGCTAACCCTTCACCTCCATCCGGTTGGGTAGAGGACTTTCACCTCCAAGCTGTCGAGCATGCTCGGCACACAGGGTAGCGCGGACCGTTGATTTTGCGGTCCGCCTCTTTTCGGTCGCAATCATGTCCACCGTGTTGTAGTGTAGCGCCCGTCAGCCGGCGGATCGAAGTTGCGGCGTCTTTTTGTTTCGGACCGATATTCCTTCTTCACCGCGCGCCCCGGGTATGCGGGCATGCGCCTTGGGGAACAACTGCAACGCTACGCTTTGACCATCGACCGCCGGAGATTGACCGCCGACCCCGCACCCCGGCTTTCACTACTACCACGCCTTGGCTTTCAGGATAAGAGACGCTGACCGCAAAGGCGGCGGTCCGCGCTACGTTTGCCGGCTCTTCGCGATCTGCTCCTCTGCGCCCGCCCTCGTGAACACGCCAGACGACCACCCCGGACCGGCGACCATCGGGCACCTGAGGTTCTACGCTTAGACATTTTGGCATGTTACTTTCGTGCTATTCCCATGGCACATCATTTCGAATATGGTCACGGATTGCAGTGTCCAAAGGGGATTGCCCATGTGTATCAGCGTTAGCAAGCAAACGCCCACCGCGACAAAAAATATTGCGGTCTGCGGCAAATTTGTTGGCCTTTCATTTCTCGCCATCGCAGGATTTGGTCTTCTTCAAAGGATGCAAGCCGCCGAAAATACTCTTCCTGCGCGTCAGGTTTCTGCCGCACCCATGAAAATTCAGCCCAAGCTCGCCACGAGTTACGGCAAGCTGCCTCTCAGTTTTGAGGCCAACCAGGGCCAGACCGACCCCCGGGTGCGATTCCTGGCGCGAGGCAGTGGCTATACGCTTTTTCTCACCGATGACGAGGCCGTCTTGACCTTGAAGAAGTCGTCCGTGGTCAGTGGTCAAGCGTCAATTGCCGGCGAAATTCTTTCGCCCGTGGTCCGCGGACGGTTGCCGGTGATAACGAAGGCGGGGCAGCGGACCCCGGACCCCGGACCCTGGACCACAGACGCCGTTCTCCGGATGCGCCTTATCGGCGCCAATGCCAGCGCCGCAGTGACGGGCGCAGAGCGAACTCCCGGGCAAGAGCAACTACTTCATCGGCAACGACCCGAAGAAGTGGCGCACCAACGTGCCGAGCTACGCACAGGTGAAGTACGAGGGCGTCTACCCGGGCGTCGACCTGGTCTATTACGGCAACCAGCGCCAGCTTGAGTATGACTTCGTGGTGGAGCCGGGCGCCGACCCGAACCAGATCAAGCTGAGCTTCGCGGGCGCGGACGGAATGCGCGTCGACACGGCCAGCGGCGACTTGGTGCTGAAGGTGGGCGGCGACGAAGTGCGCTTCCGCAAGCCCGCGTCTATCAGCCGGCGGTGGCAGCGGGCTCCGGTCTGGATGCTCGTCACTCGTCACTTGTCACTCGTCACTCCTCTTTCGTCCTGGCGAGCAACAACCAAGTGGCCTTCCGCGTGGCGGGGTACGACCCCAAGCGAGCTCTGGTGATTGACCCGGTGCTCAGCTACTCCACGTTACCTGGGCGGCAGCGGTTGGTGAGCCTTTTATGGCTAGCGGCATCGCCGTCGATTCCTCCGGCAATGCCTACGTGACGGGCTACACGACCTCGAGCGACTTCCCCACCGCTAACCCGCTTCCAAGCCGACTTGCAACGCCAGCGGCGAAAACTGCGCGGACGCGTTTGTGACGAAACTGAATGCCGCCGGCTCGGCCCTGGTCTATTCCACCTACCTGGGCGGCAGTGGCGGATGACTAACGGCGACGGCATCGCCGTGGACTCCTCCGGCAACGCCTACGTGACGGGCTTCACGAGTTCGACCGACTTCCCCACCGTCAACCCCTTCCAGGCCACTTGCAACGGCTGCGGCGAACGTCCTCCGCACCGACGCGTTCGTGGCCAAGCTGAATCCCGCGGGCTCGGCCCTGGTCTACTCCACCTACCTGGGCGGCGGCAGTGGAGCGGGAACCAGAGCTATGGCATCGCCGTCGATTCCTCCGGCAACGCCTACGTGACGGGGTTACACCGAATCGACCGACTTCCCCACCGCTGAACCCGCTCCAGGCGAGCCTGGTGGGCGGCATGGTGGACGGCGTTTGTGGCCAAGCTGAATGCCGCCGGCTCGGCCCTGGTCTACTCCACCTACCTGGGCGGCAGTGGTGACGACCAGGGCAACGGCATCGCCGTCGATTCCTCCGGCAACGCCTACGTGACGGGGTACACCGCATCGACCAACTTCCCCACCGTCAACCCGCTTCAGTCAACCCTTCTCTGCGGTGGAATCGACTCGTGCTGGGAACCGTTTGTGGCGAAGTTGAACGCCGCCGGCTCGGCCCTGGTCTATTCCACCTACCTGGGCGGCAGCAATGGAGGCCAGGCCTACGGCATCGCCGTCGATTCCTCCGGCAACGCCTACGTGACGGGTTATACGGCATCGACCGACTTCCCCACCGTCAACCCCATCCAAGCACCTGCAATAACTGTAGTACGAATTCGGGGGGATGGAGGACTTCTCGTCTCTGGGCGCATACTACACGGACGCCTTTGTGGCCAAGCTGAATCCCGCCGGCTCGGCCCTGGTCTACTCCACCTACCTGGGCGGCAGTAATGATGACTATGGGCACCGGCATCGCCGTGGATTCCTCCGGCAACGCCTACGTGACGGGGTACACCTCTCGACCGACTTCCCCACCGTGAACCCGCTCCAAGCCACCTGCGCTAGCTGTCCCGGCCAGCTACCAACGCGTTTGTGGCGAAGTTGAACGCCGCCGGCTCGGCCCTGGTCTACTCCACCTACCTGGGCGGCAGCTGGATATGACTGGGGCTACGGCATCGCCGTCGATTCCTCCGGCAACGCCTACGTGACCGGCTTTGCTGGCGGGGGCGACACTTTCCCCACCGGTAACCCGCTCCAACCCTCGACCCAAAACTCGGCCTTTGTGAGCAAGATTGCGCCGGCAGTGCTCAGTCTCTCCCAGAGCAGCCTCACGTTCGGCCCGCAGGACGTTGGCACCACCAGCACGCCCCAGACGGCCACCGTGACGCTCACGGGCGAAGGAACCCTCCTGATCTGGAGCATTTCGGCTGCGGGTGACTTCGCCCAGACGAACACTTGCGGGAGCTCGGTAACGGGCTCCGGTTGCACGATCAACGTGACCTTCACGCCCACGGCAACGGGCGCCAGGAGCGGCTCGATTACGATTGTCGACAATGCCAGCGTAGACCCGCAGACGATCAGCCTGAGCGGCACGGGGACGGCGCTGAGCCTCTCGGCGACGTCCCTCAGCTTCGGCGCGCAGCTCGTGGGAGCAGTTCTCTGAAGACTGTCACGCTGACGAACCTGGGCAGCACCCCGCTGAGCATTTCGGGCCTCAGCGTGGTGAGCATTGCGCCCCTCACTCCCCTGGGCACGAAGGCTGGAGACTTCACGATTCAATCAAGCTCACGTGTGTGGCGGGCGGTAGCGTAGCCGGGCTAGGGAGCTGCACGATCAACGTGGCGTTCAAACCCACCGCAGCCGGAGTGCGGTCCGCTACCCTTGTCATCGCTGACAGCGATCCCAGCAGCCCGCAGACCGTCAACTTGAGGGGCACGGGGACGGCGGTGCGGCTCTCCGCGACGTCCCTCGGCTTTGGCCCACAGCCGGTGGACACCACCAGCGCCCCAAAGACGGTCACGCTGACCAACCTGGGCAACACGCCGCTGAGGATTGGGAGTCTCACCCTCAGGGGCACGGATGCGGGAGACTTCGCAATTCAATCCAGCTCTACGTGTGGGGTGGGCGGTACGTAGCCGGGCCAGGGAGCTGCACGATCAACCTGACGTTCAAGCCCACCGCGGCAGGAGCGCGGTCCGCTGCCCTGGTCATCAGTGACAGCGATCCCGGCAGCCCGCAGACCGTCAGCTTGAGTGGCAGGGGAACGGGGCTTGGGCTCCCCGGGGCGCCGCTCGGCTCCGGCCCAAAGCCCGAGGCCACCCCGAGCCACCAAAGTCCGCCGCGATGATGTCGCCCCTGCCGGGGCTGTGGAACTCTTTCTACTTTCGCCTCCTTCCCCACGGCTGCCGCCGTGGGCCACATGATGTCGCCCGCTACGCGGGCTGCGGGGAAAATATTCCCCGCTCGCGCCAGCGGCATGAGGCCGAGCGCCGCTCGGCCCTACACCTACTACCCGCGTTTCAATTCAAACAAGGTGATTTCCGGCGGGGAGCCGAAGCGGACGGGGGAAAAGATCGTTCCGATGCCGCGGTTGACGTAGAGTTGCGACTCGCCTTTTTGGAACCAACCGCGCACATAGGCGGTAATCAGGCGGGCGGGGGAAAGGTCAGGCGAGATATATTCCAGCGTCACTTGGCCGCCGTGGGTGTGGCCGGCCAGGCTGAGGTCGATGCCGAGTTCGGCGGCGCGGTCGAAGGTGTTGGGATTGTGGCTGAGAAGGATGTTGACGGTCCCGGGCAGCATCAGGGGAGCGACGCCCTGCAAGATACTCGCTTACGATGCCATCGCCCGGCGGGCCAAAGCGCGTTTCGGTTTCGGTAATCCACGCCGATCAAATTCAAGCGCTCGCCGGCGGATTCAATCGCGGCGTTCTCCAGGCGCAGCATCTTGGCCCCGTGCTCGGCAAAGAGGCGAGTGATGGAATCCTCCACGTTTGCCCAGCGCTCATGATTGCCCATGCAACCGAAAACGCCAAACGGCGCCTTGAGCCCGGACAAGGCTTCCACCACCGCGCCCTCCGGCGAAGCCTGCCAAGTGACGAAGTCGCCGGTCAGGGCCACCAAATCCGGCTTCATTTCATTCACCATCGCCACGCATTTGCGGATGTCGCCCGCCGGCATGAAGGGACCGATATGAATGTCAGAAAGCTGCGCCATGCGAAAGCCGTCAAAGGCTTTCGGCAACCGCCCCAGCACGATGCGCTGGTGCGTGGTCTCAATCTCCGTGCGCTCGTACAGAAGGCCATAGGCGCAGGCGGCGAAGGGCGTGGCGCTTACGGCCACGGCGGTCCGGGCAAGAAAGTGGCGGCGCTCCGGAGAGAGCAATCGCTCGCGCCCGGGGGTCGAGGGGGGGAGCAACTTCCGGTACGCCCAATAGGCCGCTCGCCCCAGCAATCCACAGAGGTAGAACGTGGCAATCACCACGAACCCCAGCAAGGAAGCGAGCAGCCACCAGCCAAAGGGTGCTTGCAGCAGCGCCGCTTGCAGCGTCAAGTGGTCGGGGTCCGGAAAAGCTCTCGACCAAGAAAGATTGAAAGCCAACAGGGCCAGGTAGATACCTATTCCCAACCAGCCTGACCAGCGCCGCGCGGACGGGCGGCGAATAAACTTTCGGCTCAGCGCGCGTACCTGCCATAGCCAGAAAACCTGGCTGGGAATAAACAGTCCGATGGCCAACCACGAAAGTATGTGTCTAAACAAGTGTTCACCCAGCCCTGCCCGGAATCATCTCACCTCATTATATGATGCATGGAACGGTTTGTCTGCTGCCTGACCGGGTAGTGTCTCAGTTTGATGAGGTAGCGGCGAGTTTACCTCGCCAAATGGCGGCGTAAAGCCGCCTCTACATCAAACGGAGACACTACCCCTGCCCGTGCTACGCCGGGGGCCGGCGATTTCCGGTGTCATTGCGGCGGAAGAGGTCGCCGAGATCCAGGAGGCCATAAATCAGCAGGCAAAACCAGAAGTCGACCACGGTTCCCAGGTCGACGGCCCAGGAGCGGTGTTGCGCGGCGGGCGGCAGGTAAGGCGACAGCGCAAAATAGAGGGCGTTGCCGAGCAGGATGGCCGCCAGGAACTTTATCCATTTGGAGCGCGGAAGAGCCATGGTTGCAACTATAATAGTCAAATCGGAGCAGAATGGCGAACTCCAAACTCACAGCCGCATCCGAGGTTCAGTTCCTGAAAGGTGTAGGTCCCGTGCGCGCGGAACTTCTTGCCTCGCGCGGCATCCGCACGGTGGAAGACCTGCTCTACTACACCCCGTTTCGTTACGAGGACCGCACGCGCCTGACGCGCATTCGCGACCTGGTGCCCGGCCAGACCACCACGGTCTTTGCGAAAGTCCTCACCTGCGGCCTGATGCGCACCCGCAGCGGCATGTACATCTATGACCTCGCCGCCAGCGATTCCAGCGGCATGCTGCGGTGCAAGTGGTTCAACGCGGTTTACCTGGAGAAGAACAAGGTTTTCCATTCCGGGCAGCAGGTGTTTTTCTACGGCAAAGTTGACCGCGACCGTTACGGCACGGGGACGATGGAGATCATCCAGCCGCAATTTGAAATTCTGCCCGAGGAGGAAGCCGAGGGCGGCGACTCCCTGGAAATGGGCCGCGTCGTGCCCATTTATGAATCCATTGCGTCGCTGGGGCCGCGCGTGCTGCGGCGGCTGATGTGGGCGGCGCTGGAAGGGCGTCGACGGCCAAATCCCGGACCGGCTGCCGGCCACCGTGGTGCAGAAAAACCGCCTGCTCGACCGCGCCGCGGCGGTTCGCGCAAACGCACTTTCCCCCGGGCGAGCAAGACCTGGATAAACTCTGCGCTTTCCGCACTCCGGCGCAAGTGCGATTGATCTTCGAAGAGTTCTTCAGTGTGGGCGCGGGTTTGGCGCTGAAGCGCCGCAAGGCCAAGTCCGCTCGCGGGCGTGGAGTTTCGCGTGAAGGACAGCGCCCGCCAGGCGATTCGCAAAATTCTGCCCTTTCACCCCACCAGCGCGCAGAAGCGGGTGCTGAAAGAAATCGTGGACGACATGTGTTCGGCGCGCCCCATGAATCGCTTGCTGCAAGGCGACGTGGGCTCGGGCAAGACCATCGTCGCCATCCAGGCCGCCATCCTGGCGATTGAAAACGGTTATCAGGTGGCGCTGATGGCGCCCACGGAAATCCTGGCCACGCAGCATTACCTCTACATCAAACAGTTGTTCCGCCCGCTCGATTACCGCGTGGAGCTGCTCATCAGCGCGCGCAAAGCGGCGGAGAAGGCGGAAATCAAGCGGGACATCGCCGCGGGCGCCGTCAATCTGGTGATCGGCACGCACGCGCTGATCGAGGAGGACGTGCGCTTTGCCCGGCTCGGCCTGGTGGTGGTGGATGAGCAGCATCGGTTCGGCGTGTTGCAGCGCTTCGAACTGATGCGCAAAGGCTATCATCCCGACGTCCTGGTGATGACCGCCACGCCCATTCCCCGCACGCTGGCGCTGACGCTCTATGGCGACCTGGATTTTTCCGTGATCGACGAGTTGCCGCCCCATCGCACGCCCATCGTGACCAAGCTCATGGAGGAGCGCGACCGCGCGAGCGCCTATACGTTTCCTGCGCGAAAAGGTGCGGCGCGGCGAGCAGGCTTACGTTGTCTGCCCGGTCATCGAAGAGGGTGGTAAGCTGGACCTTAAGCCCGCCGTGCGCATGTACGAGCAGTTGGCGCACAACGTCTTTCCGGAATTTCGCGTGGGCCTGCTGCACGGCCGCCTGGCCGAGCGATGAGAAGGAAGACATGATGCAGCGCTTCAAGCGCGGCGAGGTGCAGATTCTGGTGGCGACCACGGTGGTGGAAGTGGGTGTGGATGTGCCCAACGCCACGATCATGCTCATCGAGCACGCCGACCGGTTCGGACTGTCGCAGCTTCACCAGCTTCGCGGGCGCATTGGGCGCGGGAGCAAGAAATCCTTTTGCCTGCTCATGGCGGAGGAGCGCCGCAGCGAAGTTTCCCAGGAGCGCCTGAACACCATGGTGGCCACCACCGACGGCTTTCGCATCGCCGAGATCGACCTCAAGCTGCGCGGTCCGGGCGAGTTCTTCGGCACGCGCCAGTGGGGAATTCCGGCGTTTCGCATCGCCAACCTTCTGCGCGACCAGGAAATCCTGGAATGGGCCAAGCGCGAGGCGGCGGATTTTGTCGCGAACCCACCCTCGCCGGAGGAGTTGGAGGCTTTCGTCACCTACCTGCGCACCGAGTGGCCGCGCCGCTACGGCCTGGCGAGCGTGGCGTGAAAGGATCGGATTATCGGCCAATCGGTCCAGTCGGAAAAACAAATGAAGCATTCAGTTGATGAACCGCATGAATCGATGATCCAATGGACGGATGACGCGATATTTACAGATGAACCGATGGCCGATGAGCCGATGGACCGATTATGAGAATCATCTCCGGCACTTACCGCGGTCTTCGCTTGCGCACTTTGAAGGGCGGGAATCTGCGTCCCACCACCGACCAGTTGCGCGAGACTTTGTTTGACGTCCTCGGCCCCAGCGTGGAGGGCTCGACTTTTCTCGATGCCTACGCGGGCACGGGCGCGGTGGGCATCGAAGCCATGAGCCGCGGCGCGCGCGACGTGGTCTTCATCGAGCATCACCGCGCCGCATCCCAACTGATCCGGCATAATCTGGCGGAGCTCAAGATTGATTCCGGATATGCGCTCCTCACCTGCGCCGTGCTGACGCGGGCCTGGAGCGGCTGGAGCGCGAAGGCGAACACTTCGACGTGATCTTCCTCGACCCGCCCTACGAGGAGATTCGCGAGTACCACCACACGCTGCGGCAACTCGCGCGCGGGCTGCTGCTGCAGCCTTCGTCCATCGTCGTCGCGGAGCACTCGCAGCACATCCAATTGGAAGAGAATTACCTCACCCTCCACCGCACGCGCCTCCTGCGCCACGGCGATGCGCAATTGGCGTTTTATCGTCTGGTCACGTCACAGAAAGGAACAACCGGACAATGAAGCTAACCACCTACCTCAACTATGGCGGCAACTGCGCGCAGGCTTTCCGTTTCTACGAACAGCATCTCGGCGGAAAGATCACGATGATGATGACCCATGGCGAACAGCCGGATCCAAGCAACGTACCGCCCGAACGGCAGAAGGATATCCTCCATGCCCGCATCATCATTGGCGAGACGGAGCTATCGGCGGCCGATGTTCCACCGGAACGATTCCAGCCGATGCGCAGCGCCTATCTTTCCCTCTCCGTCACCAGCATCGAGGAGGCGGAACGGATTCATGCTCTGCTCTCCGATGGCGGTCAGATCTTCATGCCGATGCAGGAGACGTTTTTTGCTTTCCGCTTCAGCATGCTCCGGGACAAGTTCGGCACGTCCTGGATGATTATCTACGGACGGCCCATGCCGTAAAATGCTTGAGGACCGGCAGATACGGGTCAATCGTTGCCCAGCGGGTAGCCGCGGTCAGGGGTTTGCGGACCGTGGGCTGGTGATCGTGGCTAAAGGCGCACGGTCAATCGGAGTACGATTGACCGCGGCCCGCCACGTTGGCTCGGCATCGTCGCTTAGGGGTAACTCCCATCACACCGAGCGTCGGCCCGCCGCACCGCCAGCATCACGGCGCGGCGGAAAAGCCGCAAGGCGGGAGAGCGAGCCTTGCGTTACACTAAATCGCGCGATGCGGGATCTTGTTTCCCGCCGCGTCGCGAGCCTTCCAGGCGTTCGCGACGTCACCCATGACCACCAAAACGTCGCCGCTCGCCATGACCGTGTCATCGCGGGGATTGAATTTCATGCCGCCGTCGGGCTTGCGAATCGCCAAAGGCAGAAGATCGTAACGCCCGCGCAGGTCCATTTCCCTTACGCTTTTTCCCGATCCAGGGCGAGCCCTCGGACCACCGTGATTTCCTCCACCCGCATCGTTCCGGATTGGTCCCGGAGCATCACGTCCAAGAAGCTGACCACGGAAGGCCGGATCAGTTCCGAAGCCAGGCGCATGCCGCCGATCATATTCGGAGAAATCGCGGAGTTGGCGCCGTGACGCAGGAGCTTCTCCACCATGCGGGCCTCCGCACAGCGCGCCACGATGCGGAGATTGGGATTCAACAGCCGCGCCGTTACCGTCGTCAGCAGGTTGTCCTTGTCCTCGGGCAGAACGGAAGCCAGGCCGCGCGCCTTTTGGATCTGCGCGGCCGTCAAAACTTCCTCGTCCCCGCCTTCCCCTTTCAGGACCGGAACCTCGCCGAGTTGGCTGATTTTTTCCAGGCGTTCCTCGTCGTGATCGATCACCACAAAGACGTTGCCGGTCTTCAGCAGCTCTTTGACCAGGTAAGTGCCGGTTTCACCCGCGCCGCAGATAATGAGGTGGTCGTGCATGTCCCGGATCAGTTTCTGCATCTTGCGTCTCCGAAAAAAGTGGTTAAGTTCGCCTTCCACGATGAAGGCGGTCGAGGCGGAAAAAACATAGAGCATGATGCCGATGCCGATGAGGATGAAAAAGATGTTGAAAAGCCGCAGCGCCGGGTTGGCGTGGGTATCGACGATTTCCGCGTATCCCACCGTCGTGATCGTGATCACCGCCATGTAAAAAGCGTCCAGCAGCGTGACCTCCGGCCCGCCGAACCACATGTAAACCGCCACGGCCGACAGCACCACCACGACCAGCAGCAACAGCGAGAGCACCAATTGTCTTCGCAGACTCACAGAACCCTCTCGGCAGGGAGATGAGGTTAAAGAAAAGGATTAGGTATTAACCTTTACAATTTACCCTTTTCCATTCTCCAAAACCCACGCCTGACACCTGCGCCTATGCCATCCCCCAGCAGCTTGCGATGCCGCTCCAAAGGTAATGGTCCGTCATCCCGGCAATGTAGTCGCAAACGACCCGGTGCACGGGTTCGTGCTGCGACTGCGTCGAAGTAAAAAGCGGGCAGGCTTCGCGGGTGTTTCAGGTAGTACGCAAAAAGGCTGCGAATGCAGCCGGTAAGCCGCTTGCGCTCGGAGTTCACGTTTTGATGCGAGTAGAGGCGAGCATAGAGAAATTCCTTCACCTTCTTATTCTCTCGCGCCATTCGCCGTCCCAGCGCCACCAGACGCATGCGGCAAGCACGAACCTGCCCGAGCGATTGGATCCCCTTCCCCGCCAGGCGCCGGCGCGTGGATTCAATCAGGTCGGTCACCAGCGCATCCAGCAGCCGCTTGAGAGCCTCGTTGAACTTGAGTTTTTCCTTCGCCGCCGGATACTTCTTTTCCATCGCCCGGTAGATCCGGTCAAAAAGGGGCAAGCTCTCGCGAATAAGCGGTAAGGTCAGGAGTTTGGCTTCGTAGCCGTCGTCGAGATCGGCGCAGTTGTAAGCAATTTCGTCCGCGACGTCGATGAGCTGCGCTTCCAGCGGCGGCCGCTCTCCCAACCGGTATTCCTTCAGTTCCGGGTGGGTGGCGGGAAGGTAATCGCGCGAGTGCTTGATGATGCCCTCCCGCACTTCGAAGGTCAGGTTGAGGCCGGGGAACGCGGCATATTTCTGCTCAAAGGACTCGACGATGCGCAAGGCGTGCAGATTGTGGTCGAACACATCGTGGTGCTGCCGCATCAAGCCTGTCGAGCTCGGACTCCCCGGAGTGGCCGCCCGGCGGGTGTCCCACGTCATGCACCAACGCCAACGCCTCCACCAAGTCGGTGTTCAGACCCAGCGCCTTCGCCACCGTGCGGCTGATCTGCGCCACTTCCAGCGTGTGCGTCAGACGATTGCGGAAGTGATCGGAATATCGCCGGGTGAAAACCTGCGTCTTGTTCTCCAGACGGCGGAAAGCGCGAGAGTGGATAATGCGATCGCGGTCGCGTTCGTAATCGTTGCGGTAAGGGTGCGGAGGCTCAGCGTAGCGCCGGCCTTGCGACTCTTCCACCCGCATGGCGTACGGTGCGAGTTGGCAGCGATCCTGACGGCGCATAGTTCCTTGCGGGCAGCCTCCCTGAAAGCGAATATAGCACAGCGGCGCCGAAGCGAAGTAAACCGGGCAAGGCCACCGCGCCGTTATCGATCCCGAGCCACTCCCGAGTGGTCCACGGCAGGAGAGCGGTTGAGCGCTTGCGCCGGCTCTGGTATAATGGTCGTTCAAGATACCGTGCAAGGGGCGACAGGTTCTGCAAGACCTTGTCGTGGCAGACCAGCAATTGAAAACCTACCGGGGAGGTTCCTCGAATCGTGGTGCGCGACACACTCGTTTGCCTGCTGGCCGGAGGCGAAGGGGAACGCCTGCACCCGCTGACGCGGGACCGGGCCAAGCCCGCCGTGCCCTTCGGCGGCATTTACCGCATCATCGACCTTACGCTTTCCAATTGCATTAATTCCGACCTGCGTCACATCTATGTTCTAACGCAATACAAAGCGCTTTCCCTGAACCGGCACATTCGCGAAGGGTGGAGCATCCTGGCGCACGAACTGGGGGAATTCATCACCGTGCTGCCGCCCATGAAGCGCGTGGGCGACCACTGGTACCAGGGAACCGCCGACGCCATCTATCAGAACCTCTACTCGATCGGCAGCGAGCCCTGCAAGTACGTCCTGATCCTGGCCGGCGACCACGTCTACAAGATGAATTACCAGCTGATGCTCAAGCAGCACGTGGACGCGGGCGCGGGCGTGACCGTCGGCACCATTGAGTTCGACCGGTCGGAGGCCTCGCGGTTCGGCGTGTGCGAGATTGATTCCGCCGGGCGCATCGTCGGCTGGCAGGAAAAACCCGCCGATCCCAAACCTGCCGCGCACGACCCCGCGAAGTGCCACGTTTCCATGGGCATCTATTGCTTCAACCGCGACCTGTTGATGGAAACCTTGCTGGCGGACGCCGATGATCCCGAGCTCCCAGCACGACTTTGGCAAGAATGTTATCCCCAAGCTGATCGAGAAGGGCTGCGTCTATTCCTACAATTTCATCGACGAAAACAAGAAGGAAGCGCTTCTACTGGCGGGACATCGGAACCATTGAGGCCTACTACGAAGCCAACATGGACCTGGTCTCGGTTTCGCCGGTCTTCAACCTGTACGACTCCGTGTGGCCCATCCGCACTTACCAGCGGCAATACCCGCCCGCGAAATTCGTTTTCGCCCAGGAGGGCCGGCGCATGGGAATCGCCGTGGATTCCATCGTCTCGATGGGTTCCATCATCTCCGGCGGACGCGTCACCGGCTCCGTCGTGTCACCCGACGTTCGCGTCAACAGCTACACGGAAGTGGAAAGTTCCATCCTGTTTTCCCACGTCAACATCGGCCGTTACTCGCGCATCCGCCGCGCCATCATCGACCGCCACATGCATATCCCCGAACGCACCGAGATTGGATACAACCTGGAAGAAGACCGCAAGAAATATCACGTCACCGAAACCGGAATCGTGGTCGTGGTCCCCGAGCAGAGGATGTTCGAAGAGCCGGAGTAGAGCAGTAGGCAGTAGGCAGTAGGCAGTAAGCAGTCGGCAGTAAATTCGAATTCATGCCGGGGTAAAGCTCTCAGGTTTTGCAATCATGCCGTTCAACATTCGCCCGAGCTCCTGATAACCTGCCGTGAGCTGTCCGTGACATTCAGGGGACAGATATCCGCAGTCCCGCGCAAAGTCCAGCCAGACCTGGGTTTCCGTTGCCTCGGCATCACAATCCGCCATCTTACTGATGAACATGCTCCGGTACTGTCGCTTGCGGTACCCCTCAGCGAGATTCGCCGCGACGCTTCGTGACGAGCGACAAATCTGGCTGGTTAGTGAGTAGCGCTCGTCCTCCGGAAACGTGCGGCTGATTTTGAATATATCCATCGCGTGCTGGTAGGAAAGCTGGTAAGCCTTTAGATCTCTGTGCCCCTTCATTGGACTCATACCCGAACGTGTTCCAGAGTCGATTATTGTGTCTCTCGTTCTCTGCCGACTGCTTACTGCTTACTGCCTAGTGCCTACTGCTTACTGCCTACTGCTTACTGCCTACTGCTTACTGCCTACTGCCTACTGCACTTCCGGCACTCCCGGCAGAATCGTCCACACGGAATAGCTTGCCAGCGACTCCAATTTGCCCAGCCACACTTGCAGGGAGGCGGGTGGGGGCGAACGCGCTGTCATCGCCGGAAGTATCCAGCAGGCGCTCGAAGAACGAGCGGTGCGGCGGCAGCGATAGCAGGCTCACTTTTTCATCCGCGGGAATCTTGGCCAATTCGCGAGCGCGGGCGATGGCCGTGTGCAACCCTCCCAGTTCATCCACCAGGCCGAGCTGCCGGGCGCGCTCGCCCGTCCACACGCGGCCTTGCGCGATTTTATCCACGTCCTCGACCTTCATGTGGCGCCCCGCCGCCACCCCCTGAAGAAAATCGTGGTAGGTCTCGCGCATATTCCTCAGCACGATTTCCCGCTGCGCCGGGGTGAAATTCTGGAAGGGATATTCCAGCGTGGAGTTCTCCGTCGTGGCGATGAAGTCCGTGCTCAATCCAAGTTTTTCATAGAGCCCCTGAATGTTGAATTTGCCCATCAGCACTCCGATGGAGCCGGTGATGGTGCCGGGTTCCGCGATGATCCGGTTGGCCGACATCGCCAGCCAGTATCCGCCCGAGGCTGCGACATCCGACATGGAAACCACCACGGGCTTGACCGCTTTCGTCAGCTCCAGCTCATGCCGCATCACTTCGGAAGAGAAAGCGACGCCGCCGGGCGAATCAATGCGCACCACCACCGCCTTCACGGAATCGTCGGCCCGGGCGCGGCGAAACTGCTGGGCGATTGTATCCGAGCCCATCATTTCGTCTCCCCACGGCGAACCGGCGCTGCGGCCGGGCACAATCTCCCCCACCGCATAAATCACGGCGATTTTATCGGCGGTGAATTTCTCCGTCCGGTCCAGGTATCGGTGCAGGCTGATGCGCCGGTCATACCCATGGTTCTTCTGGTCCACGAAATTTCGGAGTCTGTCCCCGTACCCCACGCGATCCACAAGACCCGTAGCCGGGGCCGCATCAGAATTGTACGGCCCCGCGGCGATGATCTTCTCCACCTCCTCCGGCTTCAGGTTGCGCGACGCCGCGACGCCCTGCACGAATTGGCGGTACCAGTCATCCACCAAGCCCTTCGTCGCCTCGCGATGGGCCGCCGTGAACTTCTTCTCGGTGTAAATGTTTGTGGCGTTCTTGTAATCGCCAATGTGGAGGAAGTCTGGGTAAATCCCGAGCTTGTCGAACGTGCCGCGCAGGAACGTGGTCGAAGCCATCATTCCGTGAAGGTGGAACTCCGACTTGGGAAGCATGATCAGCGTCTCGCAAGCCGAAGCGAGGTAATAGGATCGGTTCGTCGCAAACTCCAGGTAGGCGACACTGAATTTGCGGGCGCGGTTGAAAGCCCGAATGCGGTCGCGGATCTCCTGAATCTTGCCCATGCCCATGGTGGTCTCGCCCACGCGCAGACTCGAGCCCGGTGATGTGGGGGTCGGTCCGCGCCCGCTCGATCCCCTCGGTGATGTCCGTGACCGTTGTGGACGGACCGTTGAACAGATCCTGAAGGGAGTTTTGCGGCGTCTGCTCCGGAATCTCGTCTTCGATTCGTACCACCAGCACCGTGTTCGGCTTTATCCGCCGGGCATAAATAATCCCGCAGATGGCGAGCACCGGCAACGCCACGACGATGACAGCCACCACCAGGATTATTTTCCAAATTGTTTTTCATTTACTTCCTCCCGGAAAGCGCGATAGAGCCGCCCCGCAGGCCCAACCTTTTCTCTACGCAATGCGGTCCGCCGCTTCGCCTCAATCCCCTGCGCCCGCGCGGGAAATCAAGCCCCTCTGCCGCGTTCACCACATTATGAACACATCCGGGGCATTTTCAAACTCCAACCTGCGGCAGGAAGGCACGAAATGCAAGTTGAAGGCGGGGCATCTCTTGCCGGGCAGGAGGAGAACCTGGTAGCGCGGGCATCCTGCCCGCTGGCGTGGGCATCCTGCCCGCGCCTTCATGGCGGGAGCGGGACGCTCTCGCTACAGCGGGCGGGACGCCCGCGCTACGGTGGCCCCCAGGGCACAACAGGGGGGATCACCAACCGGACAGATTGCCGCCCTGCGGTTTAGCAGGTTCTTTCGAAGGCGCAGTGTGTTACAATTTCCCGTTTTCAAATTCGCATCGAGGAATTATTCGCATGGCACAAATTGATCTCATTCAAGGAAGAGAAATTCTGGATTCACGCGGCAATCCCACCGTGGAAGCGGACGTGGTTCTGCGCGACGGCTCGTTTGGCCGCGCGGCGGTTCCCTCCGGCGCCTCAACGGGCGAGCACGAGGCGGTGGAATTACGCGACGGCGACAAGCGGCGCTATTTGGGCAAGGGCGTCTTGCAAGCCGTGGACAACATCAACTCGGTGATCGCCCGCGATCTGGGCGGACACGACGCCGGCAACCAGACGGAAATCGACGAGCGCATGATCGCGCTCGACGGCACGCCCAACAAAGGCAAGCTCGGGCGCCAACGCCATCCTGGCCGTCTCCATGGCGGCTTGCCGCGCCTCGGCGCAGTCGGCGCGCGTCCCGCTCTATCGCTATCTGGGCGGACTGCAAGCGCGCGTGCTGCCCGTGCCCATGATGAACGTGCTGAACGGCGGCGTGCATGCCGACAACACCGTGGACTTTCAGGAATTCATGATCATGCCGGTGGGCGCGGAGAGCTTCGCGCAGGCGCTGCGCATGTGCGCGGAGACGTTCCACACGCTCAAGAAGGTTCTGAAAGATCGCGGCTACAACACCTCCGTCGGCGACGAAGGCGGCTTTGCCCCCAGCCTCAAATCGAATGAGGAAGCGGTGGAAGTCCTGCTCGAAGCCATTGCCAAAGCCGGCTACTCCCCCGGCCACGACATCGCCATCTCCCTCGATCCCGCTTCCAGCGAAATGTACCAGGACGGGAAATACGTTTTCTTCAAGTCCGATAAGTCGAAGAAATCATCCGAGGAAATGGTGAAGCTCTACGCCGACTGGGTGCGCCAATATCCCATCGTCAGCCTTGAGGACGGCCTCGCGCAGGACGATTGGGAAGGCTGGGCGCTTCTCACCAAGGAACTGGGCAGTAAGATTCAAATTGTCGGTGACGATATCTTCGTGACCAACACGGAACGCCTGGCGCGCGGCATTGAAGAGGGCGTGGCCAATTCGATTCTGATCAAGCTGAACCAGATTGGCACGGTGACGGAAACCATCCGCGCCATCGAACTCGCCCGCCGTCACGGGTACACGTCCGTGGTCTCGCACCGCTCGGGCGAGACCGAGGACGCTTTCATTGCGGACTTCACCGTCGGCATGGGCACGGGCCAAATCAAGACCGGCTCCGCCAGCCGCAGCGACCGCATCGCCAAGTACAACCAGTTGCTCCGCATCGAGGAGGAATTGGGCAGCGCCGCGGAGTTCCTGGGCCTCGCCGCAGTGAAGCGCGGCAAGTAGCTCAATAGGGGGTGGCGCCTTCGCGCCACCCCGCTGAAGTCTCCACATTGGCGCACGGTCTCCCCCGGGCCAAACCCGCAAAAAGGACAGCGCCGATCGCACGCGTGGTTTGCCGTCGAGTGAACGGCGATCCGTAAGTTCTGCGCCGTTACCCGCAGGCGCCCGCCCGTTCCGCACTTCTCATGTTAGGCCGTTTACCGGCAAGGTGAATTGCTTAGCTCCTGGCTGCAATGGGTTTCGTACGGCGTTTCAATGGGAAATGAAATGTACCGCGGACGAACCCAAGTCTGGCGCAGTCCGCCGTGGTCCTTGAGCCCCAAAGGGGCGAAATAACGAAGCCCAGGTTTTAGAGCCCCAAAGGGGCGATCTAACAAAGCCCAGGTCTTTGAGCCCCAAAGGGGCGATCTAACAAAGCCCAGGTCTTTGAGCCCCAAAAGGGGCGATCTAACAAAGCCCAGGCCAACGGCCTGGGTCAACGGAACCCCCATCAACCCCGAGCCCTAAGGGGCGACCTACCCAATCCCCCAAGACAAGCCTTCACCACGGAGGCACAGAGGAAAACCGGCGGATGCTCCGCCCCACAGGCAGCCCGGGCGGACCGCGAAAGGCGGAACCTGGTGCATTCTCCGCCATCCCGCGCTCAAATGGCGCTAGTGGGTCCCGGTTTTTCTGTTCTCGTTTTCCGCAGAAATCGAGTGCGGCTGTTTCTATCCGACCTCGATGAGATAACTTACCATCCAGAGTTCAAGCTGTTCGAGCCGCGTTTTCCAGCGGACCTTGAAATCCTTCATCCACTCGCGGCTCTGCGACGAATCGGGCACGTCCACCACCAGCCGCACCAGATTGTCTCGGTAGATCACACCACCGTGGCGCCATTGGCCCTCCAGCTTCTGGGTCTCGTAACTGGCAGCGCCGAAGTGGTCGCCCATTTCCAAGACGGCTTCGGCAAGCCACTCGGGGGGGCACATCCCGCCCATCATTGAACTGAAGAGGGAGCAGCACCTCGAATCGCCGCAAGGTGGACCAAATCGAGTTGACAAACACAGAACGTCCGCATAGGCTGGCTCACAAGGCTCAAATGCGAACGCTAATCTGGAATGGACGATGTTGGTTGGTCGGTTTTAGCTGGCTGGTTGCTGCTGCTGCCTTCTGCCAAACGCCCGGGTCTGATTTCTCCCCCAGCATCATCGAACCTTACCCGCCCCTGAACGGCGGCGCCTTCTCTGGTTCCCCCGTGCCAGAATCTCCCGACCCGCTAATTTCGTACCACTGGCACGCAGCGCACGCCAGCGACAGTTTGCAAATTTACACGCTGCGTCCGGCGCGGGTGTGGACGGACGCGCCTGGCTCATTCGAAAACCTTCCTTCCCTCGTTCGCGGCAAACCAGCGGTTACGGTCAAAGGCACAGGTTCAATCCGCCTCGATTTCGGAGTGGAAAGCGCCGCTTGGCTGGAATTCGACAGTCCCGATCTCGTCGGCAACGTGACGATGAGCATCAGCGAGTATAACCAGCCAGCCATCGTGAACACTGGCGCACAACACCCGGTAAAAACCAGAGAGCCTTCCAAATACGGGGGAACATACCGCCTGGAACTCAACCGCGAGCTTTACGAAGGCGTGCGTTTCGGCTGGATCCATGTCGAGACTTTCTCACGCCCTTGGCATATCGGTGCCGTTCGCCTTGTTTGCCAGGTGAAACCCACAAATTACGAGGGTGCATTCTCTTCTAGCGACCCGCTCCTGACCCGCGTCTGGTACGTTGGCGCATACGCCGTCAAACTGAACCTACTCCAGGACTACTTCGGCGCCATTCTTATGGAGAGAAGCGATCGCATAGCGTGGACTGGCGACGCTTACCCTTCTCAGGCTGCGGCGCTTGCTGTCTTTGGAAATTATAAGTTCATCGCGGCCAACCTGAAACGGACTGCGCACGACAACAACGGGATTGAGAGCTACTCCCTGTATTGGGTCCTGAGCCTGGTGGATTATTACAAGTACTCTGGCGACCAGGCCGGCTTTGATGCTCTCGCCGATATTGCCCGGGAAAAGCTCGCTCACGCTGCCGCAATCTGGCGGGACCCGCCGCCGTCTTGGTTCGGGTGGGACGAGAGATTGGGAGGCGGCTTTGAAGACCAGAACATGCCGGAAAACAAGAACGCCTTTCGCCTGTTATTCATTCGAGCCTGCCGCGAATTCGCCTGGGCATTGGGCGAACGGGGTCTCGGTGCGGACGCGGCGGATGTGGCGCAGAGGGCGAATCGGTTTTCCCAAGATTTCCGGAAAAGGTCCGACTGGGCAGACGAACTCGGTCTGCACGCTGCTGCGGAGGCCATCAATGCTCAAGTCGCCGGCCCAGAAGAGGCACGCCGGCTGTACGCACGCGAGTTCGCCGACCCTATCGACCGGCTCTCCTATTCTCCCTTCAACGAATACTTTGTGATCCAGGCGCTTGCCCGCCTCTCCCGATACGACGAGGCACTCAGCATCGTCCGGCAATTTTGGGGTGGCCAGATCAAATACGGCGGCACCTGTTTCTTTGAGGTCTTCCGCCCCAGTTGGAACCTGATCCTTAGTCCAAACGATCCCGTGCCGAATTGGCCTGGTTACACCAGCTTGTGCCACCCGTGGAGCAGTGGAGTCACGAAATGGCTTTCTGAGGAGGTGCTCGGAATTACACCTACGGCTCCAGGGTTTTCGCACTACTCGATCCTCCCCCACATGGGAAGTACGGTAACTCACGTAAG
This sequence comes from uncultured Acidobacteriota bacterium, assembly GCA_963810005.1. Lineage (GTDB taxonomy): Bacteria > Acidobacteriota > Terriglobia > UBA7540 > UBA7540 > Bog-366. The sequence continues at coordinate 34,362 of CAWELY010000003.1, read as the reverse complement.
AGGAACAATGCCAACTCCGCGCGGTCCGATTTCCGTCGAATTCAATGCCGTGACTGGAGCGATGTCTTTAACGTCGCCTGCCGGGACAGTCGCTATGCTCGGCATCCCGAAGCAGGAACGGGCCATTCGGCAGATCTCGTTGAGTGGAACCGTGATTTGGGATGGCGCGTACCGGAAGGTTGCAGGGATCGATGGCGCCGATGAGGATGAGCAGTTTGTTTACCTCACGGGCATTAAGCCGGGACAATATACATTTCACATTCGCTATCACGGTTCCGTACCTAAGTATGTGGAACCGACGGCTCGTTACGCTGCTTCGTTCATTAAGGAAGATACGGCAACACGTGGCAACTGGCCGGGCACTTACGGTACTGACGGCTATGTGCTGTTCAACTACCGCGGCCTGAACCAGGACAACAAGCGACTGCCCGATTATATCGAGGCGGTAACGCATCGAAGCGCACGGGGCGGGCAGTGGTCGTCTGCCACGAGTGACGATAGGGCCCTTCTGTCCGATTCCACACCCAGTGCAACACGCAAGATTGGCTTTCTGGCGACTGGCATTCCGTACTGGCGATACGTAACCATGACCTTGGACGTGGCGGTGAAGTCGCAGCGCAATTTCCAAATTGCGCTCTATCTCCTTGATTGGGACCGGAGCGAGCGCCGGCTTGCGGTAGAACTATTCGATTACGATACGCGAAAGCTGATTGCGCCGGTGAGATTGGTTTCTGATTTCAGCGGTGGTAAGTACCTCCTGTACCAATACCATCGCTCCTGTCGATTCCGCTTGGCCTACGTGCGGGGGGGCGATGCAGTGGTCAGTGCGATCTTTTTCGATCATATTCCGCCTTGAATTATCAGCAAGGTAGCGCAGACTCTCGCATCTCAGAGCGGACCTGATCTTGAGGTCCGCGGCTTTTCGTTATGATGGGGGGAAGAGCCGCGGACCTTGAACCGCAGGTCCGCGCTACTTGCTCGTCACCGGCGCCAAGGTACGCCGCGACGAGTCGCGGCGAGCAAAAGCGGCGACGAGTCGCCGCACTCCGAAAGACAGGCCTTGCACCCGCGTCCCCGAGCGGTCATTTCCCGATGTGGTGCTGCGGAGGAGGGCTAGCCCGACTTTCGCAGCTCGGAGCCATTCCAGGTGAAATTCGGTGTGGGCATCGCGGTAACTCTTGAAACTTCAATGGGGGTTGTACAAAAGGGCTTGTAGTGTAGACCTACCCCCTTTTCATCTCCGCTCAAGCTTGGCACAATGGCGGCCAGCCATGTACCTGCGTGCGAACAAGCGAATCAAAGACGGCAAGGAGCACCGCGATTGGAGCGTGGAGGAGAGTCGGCGGCTGCGTTCGGGGCGGGTGGTGCAGCGGCGGGTTTTGTATTTGGGCGAGATCAACGACAGTCAGCAGGCGGCGTGGCGCAAGACGCTGGAGGTGTTTGATGAAGCCGAGCAGCGGGCGGCGAGCCTGAGTTTATTTCCCGAGGACCGGGCGCTGCCAGCCGACGCGCTGGACGGCGTGCAGGTGAAGCTGAAGGAGATGGAACTGCGGCGACCGCGGGCGTTTGGCAACTATTGGCTGGGGTGCGAACTGTGGCGGCAATTGGGGCTGAGCGCGTTTTGGCAAGATCGTTTGGGTAAGGGGCGGGAAGAAGTGCCGTGGGCGAAGGTGCTGGAGCTGCTTGTGGTGAGCCGCTTGGTGGCGCCGGGCAGCGAGTTCCGTTTGCACCGGCAGGGGTTTGACCAGAGCGCCCTGGGAGATCTGTTAGGCACGGGCTTTGCCGTAGCGGAGAAGGACCGTTTGTATCGATGTCTGGACCGCCTGGGGGAACACAAGACCGCGCTGTTCGATCATCTGCGGCAACGCTGGCAAGAGCTGTTTCAGGCGCGCTTCGATGTGCTGCTCTACGACCTGACGAGCACCTACATCGAAGGGGAAGGCGAGGAGATTCCCAAGGCGAAGCATGGCTACAGCCGGGATCATCGCGGCGATTGCCGGCAGGTGGTGATCGCGCTGGTGGTGACGCCGGAAGGATTTCCGCTGGCTTATGAAGTGCTGGCGGGCAACACTTCGGACCGCACCACGCTGCGAGGATTTCTGGACAAGATCGAAGCGCAGTATGGACGGGCACGGCGGGTGTGGGTGATGGACCGGGGGGTTCCTACGGAAGAAGTACTGGAAGAAATGCGCACCGGGGGTCGAGAAGTTTTCTACCTGGTGGGGACGCCGCGCGGCAAGATTCAGCAGTACGAAAAGCGCTGGCTGGAATTGCCCTGGCAGAAAGTGCGTGAGTCGGTGGAAGTGAAGTTGTTCGCCGCGGATGGCGAACTGTACGTGCTGGCCAAGAGCGCGGGGAGGCACGCCAAGGAACGTGCCATGCGGCGGCGCAAGTTGGTGCGCTTGCTAAAGACCTTGCGCAAGCTGCGCCGCAGTGCTCCGGCACGCGATCAACTGCTGCTGCGGATCGGCGCGGCTAAAAAGGAAGCGGGACGCGCCTTCGGCTTCGTGCCGATCGGCTTGCCCCAAGAGGGAGAGGAAGTCACCCGTCAGACGTTTTCTTTTCGCTTGGACAAAGAGAAGTTGCGGAAGGCGGAGTTGCGCGACGGCCACTATCTGCTGCGCTCGAACCTGCTGGGAGAAAAGCCGGAAGTGCTCTGGGAACTCTATATCTTACTGACCCAAATTGAAGCTGCCTTCAAAACCTTGAAGAGCGAACTGGGACTGCGTCCGATTTATCATCAAGTGGAAAAGCGCGTGGAGGCCCACATCTTCGTGGCTTTCCTGGCTTACGCCCTGTCGGTCACGCTCCGGCACCGGTTGGCCCCCTGCGCTCCGGGGTTGACACCCCGCGGCGTGCTGGAAAAATTGGCGACAATTCAAATGCTGGATGTCTGCCTGCCCACCACCGACGGGCGCTGGCTGATCATGCCGCGCTATACGCAACCCGAACCAGAGCAGATGCTCCTGCTCCACCAACTTCACCTGTCACTGCCGTCGCAACCTCCGCCACGCATCAAGCCGGCGGAGACCGTCACCGACCAACAGGTGCAGCTCAAAATGTAGTGTAGACCTTCGAGACCGCTTTGCTGAAAATAAACTACTTATTGACCCGGCCCCGAAGGAATGCTACGCGGCGGCATAGCTCACATCCTGGTGCTGGAAGTAATTCTGGACGCGTTGCGGTTGTTTTTGAATGCTCCGCAAAGCGCGCACAGCGGTTCGCTTGAGAGCCTTTCCGGTTCGGGCCGGAGCGGCCGTGGTGACTCTTTGCTTGAGATCGGCGTTGAGCAATTCGTCCGGATTCAATTCCGGAGAATAGCTGGGCAGATAAAAGACCTCGATCTTGTCGGCGTTCTCTTCCCGCCAGCGCTTGACCAGCTTCGAGTGGTGAACCCGCAAGTTGTCCAGGATCAGAAATATCTTCCTCTGTTGCGGGCGCGTCAGCCGTTCCAGAAAGCCGATCAGTATCTTGGCATTCAGGGCTCCGGAAAAGACCCTCCAGCGCATCTGGCCTTTATTGGTCACCGTCGAAATCACGCTCAGGCCCTCGCGGCAGGCGTTGACCCGCAACACCGGAGTTTGTCCTTTAGGCGCATAGCCGCGTCCGCGCACGTCGTCCGATCTCAACCCCGACTCATCGCCCCATTGGATCTCCGCGCCCTCTTGTTGGGCGCGTGCGGCGATAAGGGGGTACTGCTCGTTAAGCCACCTTCCCACCGCCGCGGGGGACTGCTCGTAGGCCTTCTTCAAGGGCTTCTGCGGCGTGTATCCCCAACGCTTGAGATACTTGCCGACATTCCTGACTTTCAATCGAATCCCGTAACGGGCTTCGATTAACTCCCCGACGGCCTGCCGCGTCCACAAGGCATAACCCATCTTTAACTGGTCCGGCGTCCGGTCCTGAATCAGACCCTGAACTTCCCGCGCTTGCTCCGGCGCCAGCAAACACCCTGAACCCTTGGGACGGTGTCCGTGTTTGACCTTCACCGCCGCCCAGCCGCCACGGCGATAGGCCTGATGCGCTTTCACCACCGTGGTCGCCGACAGTTCGCACTGCCGTGCCGTCTCGCGCACCGAAACTCCCGCCCGACACAGCTTCACAGCTCGCCGCCGCCGCTCGTTCAACGCTGCTTCAGGCAACTTCCGCGAATCGATTCTCTCCATGCGCTGTTAGATGCATGAACACCCGAAAACGTTACATCCGTTTAGGGCCGAATCAGTAGCTGGCGCTTGTCGCCTCAACTGCGAAAGTTGGGCTAGGTGCGCCCACCTCCAATGCCTTTATAGACGCGCTGCCAGCTTAATGGTGCTCAAATGGTGTTCGGCGTATCAGTTGACAGTTGCGCCTGATTAGCGGCTCGGGAAAATATCAAATCACCCACAAAGTCAGCCCTTTGCTCTGATGTGAAAGTGTGGAGAAGGTCCGGTTTGTCTAGAAGATGGCGAAACGAGGTTCGCAGAATCCCTTCCGTGTGTGCCATAAATTCATCTATCGCGGAATCGTTGAACCTACCGTGGACAATTATTGACCGCTTTTGGTAGCTTTTCTTGGTTTTATGGTAAAGTTCGCGAGCTTCATCCGGCGTATTCGTAAGAAAGAGAGCAATCCGCTCGGCCAGTTTATGGGTAATCTCGCCGCTGGTGCCTTCGTCTCCGAATAATGCCTCTAAGGCAATCCAAAGAAGAGAATAACGGATGTCCGCTTCATTGGTAGTTAGGGCTCCCCAAAGCGCGCGCATAGCGGTCCAGACCGAGTTTTTTCGTGGGATCGAGCATAGAACAGCGTGCAGTTGGCCTGCCTTGGCGACATCATTTTTGTCGACAATGCTTCGAGCATCATCAGGGAGGCAGCGGAGAGGAAGCCGTGCATCGACGCGTTGGATGATTGAGATGGCGTGAAGGATGGTAGTAAAGCAGACAGTTGATGGCTGCTTCAGCCAGATAGCCAGATTCGCCAGAACGACGGCTTCACCCTTAGAATCTTGAATGGATCGGTGAGATTGCTTTGGCCATGCGGGATCCGGTTGGCCAATGGAATTCGCTTCATACTCGGCGACTAACGCGTGTTTATCTTCGAGAATTGCTTGCCGGTCGTAGTAGTTGATGTCCCCAAGGATGCCTTTATCGTCTTTTACCCATTGAGGCATATCTTGGAGGACAAAATCATTTCCGAACGGAATGTTCGTGCCGGGCGGCAAGTGCAGATTGTGGAGAGGTACAACCGTAAAGGCCATACGTGTATAGTATAACTCAATCATAAAAACGATGGCGTTCACAAAATGGTCATCCCTTCGCCCTTGTTCGCGTTATACTGTTGTCAATTAGGAGGCTTTATGATCGTGGTCGGGCAAGATCAGCAATTCTATTACGTTCCGCCCCAGCAGAATGGTCCTATTCAGTGGCAAGTTGGTGCCGCGCCCCCTACTCCGCAGATTCAGCTTGAGCAGCCCACGCTGGGGGAACTCATCGTCGATGCCCTTGGCAAGCTCGTAATTGCAGGGGTCGCTCTTGGCGGTGTGTACGTTGGCTGCGAACTGCTCTTCGGTACGGATGAGCGCATCATGCATTGCTCTCATTGTGGGATTGCAAACCATACGGCGCGGAATTGTCCTCTCACCGGGCGACGAACACGTCTCAGGATCGAGAAAACGGGCAGTTGCGGCTGTTGTGGTGGGCGTTTCCGGTCCACAGAATTGCATCACTATGCCGGCCGTGGCGAGGAAAGAGGCAAGGAGATGTGCGGTCCATGCCACCTCCATTGCGGACACAGCGGCAACTGGCGTAACTTCCCGATCAACCCGCGCTATTGCCGCTGGGCAGCGTAAGCGGGGCAGACGTAGGCGTAGTTTGCCTTCGTCTGCGGCTTTTCGGTCTATTGCATTGATAGACATGCAATAACGCTTCTTTTTAGGAGCCGCGGAGTAGTGTAGAAAGCGCACAACTCCGCGCTTTTCACAGCCCGCCATGCAGCAAGAACTTTTGAAAAGTGACCGGTTTTTGGTATATCGTGAGTGCCATGATAACTAGGGTGGTAGTGAAATCCTTCAAGTCGCTCGAAAGCCTTGAGGTTGAACTCGGGCAGGTAAACGTTTTTGTGGGCGCTAATGGCAGCGGCAAGAGCAATCTCTTAGAAGCTGTGGGAGTGTTAAGTGCCGCGTGTTTTGGCCGGGTCGATGACGAGTCCCTGCTTAGGCGGGGCGTACGCCCGGGCGTGCCGCAACTCTACAAGTCAGCATTCCCATATGAGAAATCGGAATGGCGTCCTCACATATTTTTCAGTGCTGAAAATTCGACCGCGAAATATGAGGTTTCACTTTGGAATCCACTAAAAGACCCAAAGCCAGCTTGGCGATTTAAGACCGAGAGTCTACGACGTTGTACGGGCGAACCAATTGTCTCTCGTGCCCCCTACTCGAGGGAGGCAAAGGGGATGAACCCCGAGCAAGGTCTGGCCGCCCTCAAGTCGGTGGAGTTCAAGGAAGATGACCCCGCCCGGCAGCTCTTAGAGTTGCTAAGAGGATATTCGATTTATTGTGCAAATACCCCGACATTGCGTGGCTTGACGCTCGACCAACAGGCTCGTGAGCCTGTCGGATTGTCCGGTGGAAGATTACCCGATGCAATTTTAGAACTGACGAGGGCTCGACAGACGGAACGCTTCGAGTGGCTGCGGGATAGACTTGCAGAAATTCGGCCGGACCTCATCGATTGGGCCGATGCAATCGGATCTGCTTCCTCTGAGACGATGCCGCTCTCACCTTCGGCTGCAACTTCCAGGAGGGTAATCCGGTTCAGAGATCGTTTCATGGCCCCAAAGAGAAATCTTCTTTCGGGCTACGATGCTAGCGAAGGTGCGCTTTACGTGCTTTTTGCTTCGGTCTTGATACTTCACCCGAAATCCCCTCATTTATTCGCGATCGACAATGTTGATCAGTCTCTGAATCCCGTATTGGCCAAGAAGCTCTCAGCAGCGATCTGCCGATGGACTCTCGATGAACATCATCAGAAACAAGTTCTTTTGACCTCGCATAATCCAGCGGTGCTTGACGGGCTTCCCTTGAAGGACGAAAGGGTCCGGCTTTTCACCGTCGACAGGGACAACCGCGGCCACACAGTAGTCAAACGGGTAATGCTCGACAGTGAATTGCTTGCACGGGCTGCCGAGGGCTGGACTTTGTCCCGCCTGTGGGCCAACGGACTCATCGGGGGCGTTCCGGATGTCTAACCCTTTCACGGTGGCCGTAGTTGCTGAGGGGCCGACCGACAAAATCATAATTCAAGCTGTGATCTCGAGACTTTTTGGAGATCGGCCCTTTATCTTGCGGCAGCTACAGCCCGAAGAGTCTCAAGCCTTTGGTTCGATGGGCACAGGGTGGGGCGGTGTCTATCGGTGGTGTCGCCAAGCTTCCGCCAGGGCCGGCGGGCCAATACGCAACGATTTATTATTTCGGAATTACGACCTGCTCATTTTGCATCTCGACGCCGACGTAGCCGGTAAGAAATACTCCGATTACGAGATCACAGACGCAGCGAACGATTTGCCATGCTCCCAGCCGTGTCCTCCTCCCGAGGTCTCGACGAATGCGTTGCGCAACGTAATGCTCCGTTGGATTGGTGAAAACGTTGTCCCACCGAAGACGGTGCTCTGCACGCCATCCATGAGCACGGAGACGTGGGTGCTGTGCGCGCTGTATCAATCAGCAATTTTAGGGATAAAAGGAAACGTAGAATGCTTTGCAAACCCTGATCACAGATTACAGGCGCAACCTAAGCCTGGAAGACTTGTCACCGGCGGAAGGAAAATCGTGAAAGTTTATCTGGCGCGTGCACATGAAATCACGCAGGCCTGGGATGAAGTACGGGTTCGCTGTTCGGAAGCCGAGAGATTCTCAAACGATCTTGCGGTTTATGTCTTACAAGCTTAATCCCGCATTTCCCTTTTGAATTCCGCTCACCGATCTTCGCGGGTGGCGCAGACATCGAGTTTTATGTGGGCGTCCCAAGCCTCGCGTTGCGACCTCTCGCGCCCAAGTGTTCACGGCAGGCGATGTGAAAAAAAGGTGTCAGGTGCCAGGTGCCAGGTGTCAGAAAGGCCGGGATACGGGATTCGGGACGCGGGATTCGGGGTTAGGGATTAGGGGTAAAGTATGGCAGGGGAGTCCTGCCACTTGGCGGGTTCTTCACAACCCTGTTCGGCCTAGGGTAAGGTTTCTGGAGCCGTGGACGATGGCAAGGATTTCGATACGAGCTTCATTGGGAAAGGAACTGCTTCTTCACTTCGTCGTGAGGGACGACGCGGCCCTGCTCGGCCGCCTCAATCCCCTTGGCAATCTTCTTCCGCACGTACATCTGATAAATCAGGTCGTCCCAGGAAGTCTCCTCGGGCAGGGCGTCGATCAACTTGTGGGCTTCCTCTCTTACTCCACCCATATTCCTTCCCCCTTTGCTTCGTCACCAAAGTGCCTTCCCGAATGTATCACGAAAACCGGCATTCGAGGAACGGAGTTCGCAGGTTCGAGGTCTTTTACCCGTCCGATTGAGAAAGACCTCCAGGTTGCCGGTGGCGTCCCGATGCATTGGGGCGTCCCAAGCCTCGCGTTGTGACCTCTCGCGCCCAAGTGTTCACGGTAAGGCTTCGCTGGCCCGTGGCGAAGGGCGCGTCATTACGCCGGAATCCATGCAGCAACTTGCCCAAGAGGTGAAGGAACGCGGACGCGCGCGCCTTCTCGCGGAACTCACCGCGTCCCGCTGATGACCCATCGCGTAGCGCCCCGCGCCGAAACGGATCTCGACGACATTTGGCTTTACGTCGCGAAGGAAAGCGGCTAGCCACGGTCAACGCTTTTTTGACTGCGGTCTTTTCCCTTAACGCCCGCTGCCTTTAGCGGGTTACTCCAGCAGAAACTCGTTTTTGCCACTGCACGGGCTCGACGCGCGGCACCATGAAATACCAGATCAGAGCGCCGGCGAGCGAAACGGCGCCCGCCAGGACAAATGCCAGTCGCAAGGAGCCTCGGGTGTGGAGGATGATTCCGGCCACGGAAGGCGCGATGATTCCCGCCAGATTGGCGACGCCGTTCTGAATGCTGGTCCAGCGTCCGGCCATGCTGGGCCCGGCAAGGGTTTGGCCGATGGCCCAGTGGTTGGCAGCGAAAGCTCCATGACCCAGGCTGGCCACCATCACCAGAACCACGGAACCGGTGAGATTATCAATGAAAGCGAAAGCGCTGAGGCTTGATGCCACCAGGAGGCCGCCGACCGCGATGCTTCTCCGCACCTGAGTAGGTGACATGCCGCGACCGATGAGGTGATCCGCAATCCACCCCGCCGTGAGCGTGGCACAAGCAATGCCGAAGAAAATGGCGGAAGTGAGGCGCGTCATCGCTCCGAGCGAGAGGTTGCGTTCCCGGACGAAATAGATGGGAAGCCAGGTCAGCAGGAAATAGTAGAAGTAATTCCCGCAGAACTGCCCCAGGAACGTGCCCCAGGCCGATCGGACACGCAGCAACTCGGAAGTGGGCGGCAGCGGCTCGGCGACCGGAAATTTCCCGGCGGGAATGGGGCATCAGCTTGATCCACGGTAATAGCCACACCAGCGCCACCGCGCCCAACACAATAAACATCATGCGCCAGCCAAAGTGGATGAGGAGAAAACCCCCGATAAACGTTCCGAAGGCAGGACCCACCTTGGTTCCCGCGTCGATCAAAGCGTTGGCTCGGCCGCGGTGATGCTCGGGGAATTCGGCGAAAATTCGCGAATAGCAGGGATAGGTGATGCACTCGCCCACGCCCAGCAGCAGTCGAATCGCGTAAAGGGCAATGAATCCCGACATGCAGCCGGTGGCGATGGTGGCCGCGCACCAACTGAAGTAGCCCCACGCGAAAACGCGCCCTACCGGGAAGCGGTCCACTACCCAGCCGGCCACGCCAAACAGTTGCAGGAAGGCATAAGTCCAGAAAAAAGCCGAAAGCAGCGAGCCGATTTGCAGCGATGACAGCCGAAGCTGCTTTTCCAGCACGGGAGCAGCGATGGAGAGATTGGCGCGGTCGATGTAATTAACGAAAATCGACGCGACCAGAAGAGCCACGATAATGCGTTCCGGCCGCGACATGGAGGGAAGGGTTCGGCGACCGGCGGGCATCAGATGCACCTCGCGTCAGAGTTCGCGGAGACTTCGCGCCTCAGCCTACCCCACAACCCGCCGCAGCCCGCCGCGTTCACCCAACAATCTGCGGGCATTCTACCACGGGAAAATTGATGCCTGCGCCCCATGCCTTGCACCGCGACCTCTCGGGCTCAAGTATTGACGGCAGCCGAGAAGAGCAGGGGTTGGGGGTTGGGGAGTCGGAAATCGAAGATTGCAGATTCAGGAAATGGGGTGTCAGGTGCCGGGTGTCGGGTGCCAGGAAGGCCGGGATGCGGGATTCGGGACACGGAAACCCTTGCCCCGGCGCCGATTCCGGCCTACCATAGGTGTATAAGAGTTTATCTGCCTGAATGTATAGGTGTTGAAATGGAAAAAGAAGCTATCCGCTGGAACATCAAAGTGTCTCGAAGGAAACTGATCTCGCCCTGCGCACCTTTCTGGGCGCTCGGGGCATGAAAAAGGGCGACCTCTCGAAATTCATCGAAGACGCCGTCCGCTGGCGTGTGTTTCAGCGTACCGTAGAGGATATCAAGGCGCGCAACGCCGATGCCGACCCGGACGAGATCCAGCGCATCGTCGACGAGGCCGTGGGTGAGGTCCGCGCCGAACGTCGCGCCCGAGCGAAGGTAAAGCCTGATGCGCGTGGTGCTCGATACCAACATCCTCGTCTCCGCCCTGATCGCCCCGGCCGGCAAGCCCGCCGCGATTTATAACGCCTGGGTAAAGGGAAAATTCACGCTCTTGACCTGCGCGGCGCATCTCGACGAGTTGCTCGCCACGCTCGAAAAGCCGCACGTCGCCGAACTCGTCAAACCCTACCAGGCCGGCCGCTTGCTCAACCAGATCAAAAGGCTCGCCGAGGAAGCGAGTTCGCTCCCCACCGTGAATCGCTCTCCCGATCCCAGCGACGATTTTCTGCTGGCTCTTTACGAAGCGGGTAACGCCGACTATCTTGTGACCGGCGACAAGAGCGGGCTGCTTGCCCTCCACCGCCACAAAGCCACTCGGATCGTTTCTGCGAGTGATTTTGCGGCATTAGTCGCATAAATTCTCGCGGGTGGCGCAGACATTGGGTTTGATGTCTGCGTCCCAAGCCTCGCGTTGCGACCTCTCGCGCCCAGGTGTTCACGGCAGCCGGGAAAGGCAGGGGCTAGCCCGACTTTCGCAGCTCGGAGCCATTCCAGGTGAAATTCGGTGTGGGCATCGCGGTAACTCTTGAAACTTCAATGGGGGTTGTACAAAAGGGCTTGTAGTGTAGACCTACCCCCTTTTCATCTCCGCTCAAGCTTGGCACAATGGCGGCCAGCCATGTACCTGCGTGCGAACAAGCGAATCAAAGACGGCAAGGAGCACCGCGATTGGAGCGTGGAGGAGAGTCGGCGGCTGCGTTCGGGGCGGGTGGTGCAGCGGCGGGTTTTGTATTTGGGCGAGATCAACGACAGTCAGCAGGCGGCGTGGCGCAAGACGCTGGAGGTGTTTGATGAAGCCGAGCAGCGGGCGGCGAGCCTGAGTTTATTTCCCGAGGACCGGGCGCTGCCAGCCGACGCGCTGGACGGCGTGCAGGTGAAGCTGAAGGAGATGGAACTGCGGCGACCGCGGGCGTTTGGCAACTATTGGCTGGGGTGCGAACTGTGGCGGCAATTGGGGCTGAGCGCGTTTTGGCAAGATCGTTTGGGTAAGGGGCGGGAAGAAGTGCCGTGGGCGAAGGTGCTGGAGCTGCTTGTGGTGAGCCGCTTGGTGGCGCCGGGCAGCGAGTTCCGTTTGCACCGGCAGGGGTTTGACCAGAGCGCCCTGGGAGATCTGTTAGGCACGGGCTTTGCCGTAGCGGAGAAGGACCGTTTGTATCGATGTCTGGACCGCCTGGGGGAACACAAGACCGCGCTGTTCGATCATCTGCGGCAACGCTGGCAAGAGCTGTTTCAGGCGCGCTTCGATGTGCTGCTCTACGACCTGACGAGCACCTACATCGAAGGGGAAGGCGAGGAGATTCCCAAGGCGAAGCATGGCTACAGCCGGGATCATCGCGGCGATTGCCGGCAGGTGGTGATCGCGCTGGTGGTGACGCCGGAAGGATTTCCGCTGGCTTATGAAGTGCTGGCGGGCAACACTTCGGACCGCACCACGCTGCGAGGATTTCTGGACAAGATCGAAGCGCAGTATGGACGGGCACGGCGGGTGTGGGTGATGGACCGGGGGGTTCCTACGGAAGAAGTACTGGAAGAAATGCGCACCGGGGGTCGAGAAGTTTTCTACCTGGTGGGGACGCCGCGCGGCAAGATTCAGCAGTACGAAAAGCGCTGGCTGGAATTGCCCTGGCAGAAAGTGCGTGAGTCGGTGGAAGTGAAGTTGTTCGCCGCGGATGGCGAACTGTACGTGCTGGCCAAGAGCGCGGGGAGGCACGCCAAGGAACGTGCCATGCGGCGGCGCAAGTTGGTGCGCTTGCTAAAGACCTTGCGCAAGCTGCGCCGCAGTGCTCCGGCACGCGATCAACTGCTGCTGCGGATCGGCGCGGCTAAAAAGGAAGCGGGACGCGCCTTCGGCTTCGTGCCGATCGGCTTGCCCCAAGAGGGAGAGGAAGTCACCCGTCAGACGTTTTCTTTTCGCTTGGACAAAGAGAAGTTGCGGAAGGCGGAGTTGCGCGACGGCCACTATCTGCTGCGCTCGAACCTGCTGGGAGAAAAGCCGGAAGTGCTCTGGGAACTCTATATCTTACTGACCCAAATTGAAGCTGCCTTCAAAACCTTGAAGAGCGAACTGGGACTGCGTCCGATTTATCATCAAGTGGAAAAGCGCGTGGAGGCCCACATCTTCGTGGCTTTCCTGGCTTACGCCCTGTCGGTCACGCTCCGGCACCGGTTGGCCCCCTGCGCTCCGGGGTTGACACCCCGCGGCGTGCTGGAAAAATTGGCGACAATTCAAATGCTGGATGTCTGCCTGCCCACCACCGACGGGCGCTGGCTGATCATGCCGCGCTATACGCAACCCGAACCAGAGCAGATGCTCCTGCTCCACCAACTTCACCTGTCACTGCCGTCGCAACCTCCGCCACGCATCAAGCCGGCGGAGACCGTCACCGACCAACAGGTGCAGCTCAAAATGTAGTGTAGACCTTCGAGACCGCTTTGCTGAAAATAAACTACTTAGCTGGCGCTTGTCGCCTCAACTGCGAAAGTTGGGCTAGGGGAAAGGGCGATTGCAGATTCAAAACTCAAGATTCAAGAAAAGGGCGAACACGAGGCTGGAAAGGCCGGGATACGGGACCCGGGGTTAGGGGCTGGGGAATCGGAAATCTAAGATTGCAGATCTGAGATTCACGATTCAAGAAATGGGCGAACATGCGGCCGGAAAGGCGGGGAATGGGACACGGGGCTCGGGGCGGTGCGATTTCAAGGCCAGTCCTGCGCGGGGTGAAAAAATCCCGATTGACAGCTTAGGCTGAAAACGATAGTCTTTTACCTTATGATCCGCGCGCTGGCACACCACCATCATCATCACTTCAGCTTCCGGGTGGCGTGTCAGTGGGCGAATGCTTAAAGCACCAAGCGAGATCGGCAAAGCGGCCCGCTGACACAGACAATCAGCGGGCTTTTTCATTTTCTAGTAAGGGGGGCTGTGCATGTTGGAACTCAAATATCAGGAGGATGGGCTGATCCCGGCCATCATTCAGGACCGTCACACGGGAAAAGTTTTGATGCTGGGGTATATGAATGCGGACGCCTACCATCAAACCCTCGTCTCCGGGTTCGTCACCTTTTATAGCCGCTCGCGCCAGAAGCTGTGGACCAAAGGTGAGACTTCCGGGCACCGGTTAGTGGCGAGAGAAATTCGGGTGGACTGCGACCAGGATGCGCTGCTGATCCAAGCCGAGTCTGACCGGCCCGGGCTGCTGCCACATGGGCTATCGCTCGTGTTTCTTCCGCAAGCTGACCCCGCAAGGTGAGGAACTCATCCTCGAGCGCGAATTCGATCCCGCCCGCGTCTACGGCGAGAAGCACCCGGAGAGCCAGACATGAGCACTTGTAGCGCCGCCCTTCAGGGCGGCATACCGTAGCGGCGGCTTTACGCCGCCATGGCGAGGTAAACTCGCCGCTACGTAGGCACATGCCGGGCTAAAGCCCGGCGCTACCACACGCACCCGGAGAGCCAGACATGAATCTGTTGAAGTTGGGATTGCCCAAAGGAAGCCTGCAAGAAGCCTCGTTGCAACTTTTTCGTCGCGCGGGCTATGAAATCAGTGTCAGCTCGCGTTCGTATTTTCCCTCCATCGATGATGAGGAAATCGAGTGCATGTTGATCCGCGCGCAGGAGATGGCGCGCTACGTTGAGGACGGCATCCTCGACGCCGGATTGACCGGCAAGGATTGGATTCTGGAAAACGAAGCGCAACGTCATCGAAGTGGCGGACCTGGTTTACGCCAAGCAAACATTCGGCAAGGTGCGCTGGGTGCTCGCCGTCCCGGAAAAATCCCCTTTCCAGAGCGTGAAAGACCTGCAAGGCAAAATCATCGCCACGGAACTGGTGGGGGTCACCCAGCGTTACCTCGAGCGCAACGGGGTAAAAGCCAAAGTGGAATTTTCCTGGGGCGCCACGGAAGTAAAGCCGCCGGTGCTGGCCGACGCCATCGTGGAAGTTACCGAAACCGGCTCCTCGCTGCGCGCCAATGGGCTGCGCATCGTCGAAACGGTGCTGGAATCGAACACCAAGTTTATCGCTCATCCTGGCGCCTGGGAAGATCCCTGGAAGCGCCGGAAAATCGAGACGCTCATCATGCTCTTGCAAGGGGCCATCGAGGCCGCGGGCAAGGTCGGCCTGATGCTCAACGTCCGCCGTGACGACCTGGAAAAGGTGCTGTCGGTTCTCCCGGCTTTGAAGCGGCCCACGATTTCGGCCCTGAGCGATTCCGATTGGGTCGCCGTCAACACCGTCATTGAAGAAAAAACCGTGCGCGAAATCATTCCGCGCCTCAAGGCCGCGAACGCGCAAGGCATTGTGGAATATCCGCTGAATAAAATCGTAGTCTGAAGGGCGGGTGCCGGGTGTCAGGTGCCAGGTTCTAGGTAATAGTGGTTGCATGCCAGATATTTGCAGAGCCTAAAACTTAGAACAACACCGTACCATTTGCCCCTGCACCTGATACCTAGCACCCAACACCTACTTTGATGCTGGATATTATTCGCAGCAGCGATACGAAAGCGATTAGCAGACTGCTCCGCGCACGCTCCACAACTTTGACGGAGGCGGAGGCGGTGGTGCGCCCCATCCTGGAGGATATCCGGCGCCACGGCGACCGCGCCCTGCTGCGCTACGCGAAGAAGTTTGACCGCCTCGACCTCCGCCAGACCGGCTTCACGGTATCCCGCGAAGAGATTCGCCGCGCCTATCGCGAGGTCCCCCGCGGCTTTGTGGCGGCGGTGCGAGTGGCGGCGGCGAATATTCGCAAGGCGGCGCGCCGGCAGTTGCCGCGGCCGTGGACGTGCCAAACGCGCGCCGGCGTCAGCGTGGGGCAAATCCTCCGGCCCCTTGGAGCGCGTGGCCTGCTACGTTCCCGGTGGACGCTTTCCCTCTGCCTTCCACCGTCCTGATGAGCGTTATCCCCGCGCAAGAAGCGGGAGTCGGCGAAGTGATCGTGACCTCTCCGCGCCCCGCCCCGGCCGTTCTGGTGGCCGCTGACCTGCTGGGCGTAAAGAAAATCTATCGTTTGGGCGGCGCGCAGGCCGTCGCCGCCTTCGCCTTCGGAACCGAGTCCGTGCCGCGCGTCGACAAGATCGTGGGGCCGGGGAACCGCTACGTTGCTGCCGCCAAGAAACTGGTGGCGGGCGAGTGCGGCATCGATTTCATCGCCGGACCGTCGGAACTGGTGCTGGTGGGTGGTCGCGGCAACGCCGAGTGGATCGCGGCGGATTTGGTTGCGCAAGCTGAGCACGACCCCGATGCCGTGGCCATTTTCATCACCCCCTCCCTCAAATTGGCGCTTCAGGTGCAGGCAGCCGCGCGGGGAATCGTGGCGCGGCTGGATTTGCCGCTCGCGGGCCAATCGCTTACCGCACAGGGAGCGCATCATCGTCACACGCAACATGGCGGAGGCCGCCGACCTCGTCAATCGCCTGGCCCCCGAACACCTTACGCTTTTCGAGGGCGCCACGGCATTGCTGGGGCGCGTCCAATCGGCCGGCTCCATCTTTCTGGGCGCGTACAGCCCTGTCGCCGCGGGAGATTATGCCTCGGGGACGAATCACATTCTTCCCACCAGCGGAGCGGCGCGTTTGCGCGGCGGCCTGAGCGCCGCGGATTTTGTGAAGGCCATTTCCGTCCAGCGGCTCAGCCCCCGCGGGCTTGGCAGGACTCGAAAAGACCCTCGTCACGCTGGCGAATACCGAGGGACTGAAAGCGCACGCCTATTCCGTCCAGACCCGGTTCCACTCCACGTCGAGCATTGCGGCCAAATCTTCGGCGCAAGAAGGGACCGCGAGGCGATGATTCGACCCCGCCAAGCCATCGAAACCTTGAAGAAGTACCGCCCTCCCCAAGAGGGCCGCGGCGGCAAGATGCGGCTGGACTTCAACGAGAACACGGTGGGCTGCCCTCCTCAGGTTATTCGCGCGTTGCGGCGCGCCTTGAACCCGGAAATGATGACGCGCTATCCCGAGTACGACGAAGGGCGCCGCACGCTCGCCGCATATTTTCGCGTGAAGCCGGAAGAGATGCTTCTCGCCAACGGCACCGACGACGCGCTCAAAATGGTCTGCGACACGTTCGTCGATCCCGGTGACACGTTGCTGGTCCCTGCCCCCACTTTCCCCGTGTACGAGTTCTTCAACAATGTGGCGGGCGGGAAAATCCTGCGCATTCGCTACGATGAACATTTCCGCTTGCCCACGGATGAATTCGTCGCCACGTTGAAGAAGCAGAAGCGTGCGGTGGGTGGCGCTGGCCAACCCCAACAATCCCACGGGCACGCAGATTCCCAAGGCCGCGTTGAAGGCCATTCTGCTCGCTGCCCCGGAAACGGTGGTGCTGGTCGATGAGGCTTATCAGGATTTCTCCGGCCAGACCATCCTGCCGTGGATTCGCAAATATCCGAACCTGATCGTGACGCGGACGTTTTCCAAGGCCTTCGGCCTGGCCGCGCTGCGCATGGGCTGCCTCTTCGCCAACCCCCAGCTCATCGATCCCCTGCAACGCGGGCAGAATCCCTTTGCCGTAAACTCGCTCGCCTTGATGTGCGCCTGCATCGCCATCCGCTACGACGCGCAGGTGCGCAAGTATGCGGAGACCATCCGCGCCAATCGCGCGGGCTTCTGCCGCTGGCTCGACGCCCACGAAATTCCCTACGTTCCCAGTTCCGCGAATTTCGTCCTGACGCGGGTGGGCGAGCACGCGCCGGAAATCGCCCGCAAACTTCGCGACAAGAAAATCCTGGTGCGCGACTGGAGTTACGACCCGCACCTGAAGGGTTACCTGCGATTCACCATCGGCTCGCAAGCGCAAACGCGCCGCCTGATGGCTGAACTTCAACGCCTGCAGGATCTCATCCAGACTCGCAATGGCGCAGGGGCTTGGAAAAACATGGTCTCCTACTCTTCCACAGGATGGTTTGCATGAAAGCGCTTTTCCGGTCGCATGGGATGACGGGGGCCAGCGACACTGGCTCTGGGCCGAACGCCGTTCGGCCCTACAGGGGGTTTGCATGAAAGCGCGCACCGCGTCCTTGCATCGCAAAACCGCCGAGACCGATATCCGCGGGCGCCTGAATCTGGACGGCGGCGGCACTTACAAGATCTCGACGGGCATTCGCTTCCTTGACCACATGCTGGAGCTTTTCACCCGGCACGGCGGCTTCGACCTGGATCTCGAGGCGCGCGGCGATCTGGACGTCGATCAGCATCACACGGTGGAGGACGTGGGCATCGTCCTCGGCCAACTTCTGCGCGAGGCGCTGGGTTCAAAAAAGGGTATTAATCGCGCCGGTTATTTCCTGATGCCGATGGATGAAACCCTGGCGATCGCCGCCATCGACTTGAGTGGCAGGCCCTACCTGGTGCTGAAGGCCCCCCTGAAGGTGCGGTTACGTGGGCGATTTGCAAACCGAGCTGCTGGAAGATTTCTTTCATGGCTTCACCACCACCGCCGCGGCCAACGTACACCTCAAGGTCGCGTACGGACGGTCCAGCCACCACGCCATTGAAGCCCTGTTCAAAGCCTTCGCGCGCGCGCTGCGCTTTGCCTGCTCGCGCGACCGCCGCTTGCGATCGCAGCTTCCCAGCACGAAGGGGCTTCTATGATTGCCGTCCTCGATTACGGCGGCGGGAATGTGGGCTCGGTGCTCAAGGCGATTGAGTACCTGGGCCTGTCGGCGGAAAGGATCGATCAGCCGGCGGCGCTGCGGGCCGCGGAGAAAATCATTTTCCCCGGGCAAGGACACTTCGGCGCCATGATGAAGGGGCTCGCGGAGCGCGAGATGCTCACGCCGCTGCGGGAAGCCTTCGCCGCGGGAAAACCTTTTCTCGGCATCTGCCTTGGATTGCAGGCGCTCTACGAATCGAGCGAGGAAGCCCCCGGCGTCCCCGGCCTGGGCATCCTACCGGGCTGCGTGACCCGCTTTCAAGGCGTCTTTAAGGTCCCCCACGTCGGTTGGAGCCAGCTTGTTCTTCGCCCCGAGACGGAATTATTCCGCGGAGTCGCCGACGGCAGCTTTGTTTACTTCTGCCATTCTTATTACGGACCCGTCGACGCCCGAAGCTTGCGCCGTCACCGAGTATGGCCAGACATTCGCCGCGGGAATCGAAATAAACAAGATCTGGGCTGTCCAGTTTCACCCCGAAAAGTCAGGCGAAGTCGGGTTGAAGGTTCTGAAGAATTTTCTGACTCTGTGAGTAGTCCGTTGTCAGTTGCAATGCGAGCATGCTCGACGGTTCTGAGGCGACTGACAAAGGACCACGGACAACGGACAAGTTTTTCAATTATGTTTGCCAAACGCATCATTCCGTGTCTCGACTGCAAAGACGGCCGCGTGGTGAAAGGCATCCACTTTGTCAACCTGCGCGATGCCGGCGACCCGGGCGACCTGGCGGAGATGTACAACCGCGAAGGCGCCGACGAACTGGTGATGCTCGATATTTCCGCCACTCGCGAAGGTCGTACCACGCTGATGGAAACCGTCCGGCGGGTGGCGCGCCGCCTGTTTATACCGCTCACCGTGGGCGGCGGGGTTCGCGTGCTCGATGACGCGCACCGATTGCTTTCCGCCGGAGCCGATAAGGTGGGTATCAACACGGCCGCTGTTGAAACGCCGGAGGTAGTCAGAACCATTGCGGAGAATTACGGCCGACAGGCCATCGTGGTAGCCATTGATGCGCGCAGGATTCGAAATTCATCGCCTGCCTCACAAGGCGACGAACCGCCCCGCTGGGAAGTTGTGACCCACGCCGGCACCAAGCCCACGGGCCTCGACGCGCTCGAATGGGCGCGGCGCGTGGAGGAGTTGGGCGCGGGCGAAATCCTGCTGACTTCGATGGACGCTGACGGCACGCAAGCGGGCTTCGATTGCGAGTTGACCGCCACGGTGGCGCGCGCCTTGCACATCCCGGTCATCGCCTCGGGCGGCGCCGGGAGCCCGGAACATATTGCGGAAGTTTTCCAGCGAGGCTGCGCCGACGCCGCATTGGCCGCGTCAATCTTTCATTACGAGACGCACACCATCCGCAGCTTGAAAGAGTACCTGCGCACGCAAGGCGTGCCGGTTAGGATTTGAGGACAGGTGCTGAGGGAATTATGAATTCTGAATTATGAATGATGAATTGTACTGGGCGGCCGGGTGGTTTAACTTGGCCGAAGGTGGTCGGTTCATTCATAATTCAGTAATTGCAGAATTCATAATTCCTGCACTCAGCACCCAGCGCCCAACACCGGTCTTCACTATGATCATTCCCTGCATCGACTTGATGGATCGCAAGGTTGTGCAGCTCGTCCAGGGCAAAGAAAAATTCCTCGAGTTGCCCGAACCGCTTGCCGTCCTCGAGAAATTCTCCGCCTATCCGGAAATCCAGGTGATCGATTTGGACGCGGCGATGGGCAAGGCGGAAAACAACGCGGAAATCGTGCGCGAGCTTTGCCGCCGCAAGCCCTGCCGCGTGGGTGGAGGCATCCGCAGCACGGCGCGGGCGCAGGCGGTGCGTGGGCGACGGAGCGCTGAAAGCCATTGTGGGCAGCAGCGCCTTCACCTCGCAAGGGCATCAATCAGGAATTCCTGCGTGAACTCGCCGCGGCCGTACCGCGCGAAAGAATCCTGATCGCCGTGGATTCATTCGGCGGCCGCGTGGCCGTTCATGGTTGGAAGGAAACGCTGCCGCTCACCTGCGCGCAGGCGCTGCCCCAGCTCGAACCGTATTGCTCGGGGTTTCTCTGCACTTACATCGATGGGGAAGGGAAGATTGCAAGGAACGAACATCGAATGGTTTCGCAGTTTGCGCGCCGTCACCCAGCTCCCCATTACCGCGGCGGGCGGAATCACCACGGACGAAGAGATTGCAGCGCTCGAGAACTCGGCATGCACGCCGCGCTGGGAATGTCCATCTACCGCAAGGTCTTTCCGGAGTTCTTCGCCGGGCGGCAACCGGCGCGCCCTAGAACAGGGATCAATCCACGTAGAGGCGCGGCACGCGTTTGCCGATGGAGCAGAGGATTTCGTAGGGGACAGTGTCAAGCAGTTGGGCAATCTCCACGGCGGTAATGGAGCAGTGGTCCGCCTGCCCCATCAGAATGACCTCATCGCCAATATTCGTCCCCGCGACGTCGGTGACGTCGAGGAGCGAGAGGTCCATGCTGATGCTGCCCACGATGCGTACGCGCCGTCCGCGCACGATGGCGTATCCGCGGTTGGAGAGGGCGTGGCTCAAGCCGTCGGCATAACCCACGGGCACCGTGGCGATGCGCGAAGGCCGGCGCGTGTAGAATGCCGCGCTATAACCCAGGGGAGTGCCGCTGGGGACGTCCTTCATGTAAACAATGCGCGACTTGAAGGTGAGGACCGGTTCGAACTCCGGCACTTTGGGAAGTTCCTGACCCGGCGGCACGACCAGCGGCATACAGTAGCCGTAAAGCAGCGCACCGATGCGCACCAGGTTTTCGGGAAACTTCCGTCCCGTCAGCAGTGCCGCGCTGTTGGAAACGTGAATCCATTCCGGCTCAATTTGCAAGCCGCGCAGTTGCGCGAGCGCCTCGGCAAAACGCTCCCCCTGCTCATCGGTCTGGGAGGCCACCAAATCCTCCGCCGAGGCAAGGTGGGTAAAGAGCCCTTTCATTTGCAGCCCTTCGAGCTCGCGGTAATGGTCCACGAAGGCCGCCACGCGGTCCAGCGGCAGGCCCAGCCGCCCCAATCCGGAATCAACCTTCAGGTGAAATTCAATGGGCTGGCCGTAGCGGCGCGCGCATTCCGCATAAGTGTCGAGCCGCATGGTGGAGGAAATCGAGGGCGTCAACCGGTACTCGATCAGGTGGGCCGGGTCGCTCATATAAAGCCCGCCGAGCAAAAGGATGGGCTGCCGGATTCCCGCCGCGCGCAATTCCAGCGCTTCCTCGACGGTTGCCACGCCGAACCAATCCACGCCGCACTCGGCAAGACACTTGGAAACCGGCACGGCGCCATGGCCGTAAGCATCGGCCTTGATCACGGCCATTACCTTGCGCGCGCCGGCCAGCTCCCGAATCCGCTGGAAATTGCGGCGCAGTTTGGAGAGCGAAATTTCAACCCAGGTCGGGCGCAGAAGTTTATCAGTCGGAAGGTTCACGTGTAGGACTCCCCACCATCGTGAACCTTATTTTCGAACTTTGCATAGGGTTTCAGGAAGACGACGGGTACCTCTCCGGTGGGACCGTTCCGTTGCTTACCGATAATCAGCCGCGTCTCCGACCCGCCTTGGACGAACTCCTCTTCTCCCTCTTGTTGTTCCTCGGCCGGCTTCTTTTCCCGGAAGATAAAAATGACCACGTCAGCATCCTGTTCAATGGTGCCCGATTCACGAAGGTCGGAAAGCTGCGGACGCTGGTTGCCGGGCCTCTGTTCGGGGGCACGGCTCAATTGCGAAAGCGCCAGGACCGGAACCTTGAGTTCCTTCGCGATGCTCTTCAAGCTGCGCGAGATCGAGCTGACTTCCTGCGTGCGGTTTTCGAATCGCCTATCGCCGGAGACGAGCTGGAGATAGTCGACGATCAGCAGATCCAGTCCCTTTTCGGCTTTCAGCCGCCGAGCTTTGGCCCGGATCTGCATGATGCTTGGAGCCGCGGTATCGTCGATGTAGAGAGGCGCTTCCGAGAGGCGCCCGAGGGCCGGCGTCATGCGGTTCCATTCCTCTTTGCTGGAAAACCCGGTGCGAAGCTTGTGGCTATCGATGCGCGCCTCCGAGCAAAGCAGGCGGATGACCAGGGATTCCTTGCTCATTTCGAGTGAAAACATTCCCACGACCTTGCGGTTTTTGATGGCCGCATGGGCGGCGATGTTCAGCGCCAGCGCGGTTTTACCTAGCGAAGGGCGCGCCGCGATGACCACCAACTCGCCGGCCTGGAAGCCCGAGGTCATGCTGTCGAGGTCCACGAGTCCCGTCTCAATGCCCGTCACGGTCTGGCCGCGGTCGAACAGAGTATTAATCTTCTCGAGGCTGGCCTTGACCTCATCTCGGAGCGGCGTGAAGCCCCCCTGCATGCGCTGCTCGGCAATTTCGAAAACCTGGCTTTGCGCCAGGTCGATCAGCGTCTCGGGATCGTCGGTACCTTCCAGGCAGCGGGCGATGGTATTGTTCGAGGCATTGATCAAGCGGCGAATCGTCGATTTCTCTTTGACGATCCGGCAATACTCCCCCATCGCCGCCGTGGTGCCGATGGGAACGCCGTCGGTGAGCGCCGCCAGGTAAGCCGCGCCGCCGGCTTTTTCCAGCAAGCCCTCTTTGGCGAGTTCCTCGGAGAGCGTCACCAAATCGATGGTGCGATTCTTCTCCGAGATCTCGGCCATTTTCTCGAAGGTGAGGCGATGGGCTTCCGAGTAAAAATCCTCCTTGCCCAGGAGTTCGAGGGCGAAATTCAGGGCCCCATTGTCGAGAAGGACCGAGCCCAACAGGGCGCGCTCCGCTTCCAGGTTGTGAGGAACGGTTCGTTCGCTGGCAGTGGCAGTCGGCATGGCAGTATTGTCAATTTTACATGAACTTCCCTCAAGCTGTGCGTGGAGGCAACCTGCGGAAATTCTGTGCAAAAGACGGAAAACCTATCATGGATTCTGGTTTTTCTTGAGACACAGGCTCGCTGTGCTGAATGCGAAGTGTGCCATATCTGGGTGGACATGTATAGGCGGAGAATGCCCTCGGTTGCGGATATCCTGTGCAAAAGGTCGAAATTCTGTGGAGAAATCAGGCCGGCCTGTGGATATTATCTGCCGGTGACGCAGGATGTATGGGGCCTGCCGTTTCAACTCGGGGATGGGCGCAGATTCGCCCATCGATGGGAAGGGTGGAGTGGGTGCGGCAAATGGGAATTTCTCATCATGTATCTGGAAGGGCGGGGCTTCAGCCCCGCCGCGGAACTCGGGCGGAATTTAGGGGCTTTAGCCCCTGAAGCGACGTTGCTTCAGGGCCTAAAGGCCCATTCATCCCTTCGCTTGAGGCGGCGGGGCTAAAGCCCCGCCCTTCCGGTAGCCCCATCCGAGCGTGGTGAGAGATGCGGCTAGGCATTTTCCTGTTCAGCTTCTGCGGCGGTCTCCGGAGCTTCCGCGACGGGACTTCCGCGGCCGGAGCTTCCTTGGGGGGAGCAGGAGCCCGGGCGTCGGCCTTGGCTTGAGCTTCCGCCGCAGCCTTGAGTTTGGCTTTGGTCTCCGCGTCGGGCTCGACAAGAACCTTGACCGTCGCGGTCACTTCGCGGTGGAGCTTGACCGGGACATTGTACTCGCCCAGCACCTTGATGGGCGTGGTGAGACTGATCTTGCGTTTGTCGATGTGGTAGCCCTGGGCCAGGAGCTTTTCCGCAACGTCCATGGAGGTGACGGAGCCAAAAAGATTGCCCTTTTCACCCGCCTTGCGGATGACGGTGACGCTGACGCCTTCCAGCAGCGTGGAGAGATCGGCGGCATCGGCCTTTTCCTTGGCCTCCAGCTTGAGGAAGCGGACGCGCTGCTGCTCCACCCATTTGCGGTTTTGGGCGGTGGCCGCCACCGCCAGCTTCTTGGGCAGCAGGAAGTTGCGGCCGTAACCGTCAGCCACTTTCACCATCTGGCCGCGGTTTCCAAGCTTATCAATATTCTCAAGAAGGATAACTTCCATATCGAAACTCCTCTGGTACGGGACACGGGATACGGGGCACGGGATACGGGGCATGCCCTTCAGCACGCAGTACACGGGGGCCGTTTGCTGTCTGCGGTCTAGCGTGTCCCGTAACGCGTATCCCGTGTCCCGTCTCCCGGCTTCTCTTACGCTCCCGCCGCGAAAGGCAGCAGGGCGATATTCCGGGCGCGCTTGATGGCTTCCGACAGCGCGCGCTGGTGCGTGGAGCAAGTGCCCGTCAGGCGGCGCGGCAGGATCTTGCCGCGCTCGGCGATGAACTCGCTGACCAGGCGCACGTCCTTGTAATCGATCACGTCGATTTTCTCGGTGCAAAACTTGCAGACCTTGCGGCGGCGAAAATATTGCTTCCGGCCGCCACCGCCCGGACCTTCCCGCCGTGGGGGGCGTTCGCCGGCGGGCGCGCCTTCTCTGGGAACTGGCATGGTCATTGACTCCTTTATGCTTGCGCGTTCTCCGCGGGAGCGGGGGGCGCAGCGGGCGCGGGAGCAGGCTTGCTCCGGCGGCGCTTGGCCTCCTGCTTGGTCCGCAGGGCCTTGAATTTCGCTGCGCGCTGAAGAATCTCGTCCGTGCAGACGGTGAGGTGCTTGATCACCGTGTCGGTCACCTTGAGACGGCGCTCAAACTCCTTGACCGTGTCTCCGGTGCCCTGCACGTAGAAGAGAACGTAAAAGCCCTCGCGCTGTCTTGTGCACGCGGTAGGCAAGCCGGCGGCGGCCCATCTTTTCGACCTTCTCCACTTTGCCGCCCGCGGACGCCACCACGCCTTCCATCTGCGTGATGAGCTTTTGAACCTCGTCGTCGGCCACATCGGGCCGGACGATAAAAATCATTTCGTAATTACGCATGGGACCTCACGACTCGGTGGGCGGAACCCTCCGATTAAAGCGATTCATCGCCTTTTGTACACCTTCCGAAAGAATCACGCGGACGGCCTCACTGGCCAGATCGAGCATCTCCGCGACCAACTCCGTCTCTGCCGGGCGAAACGGCCGGAGGAGGTAGGAAACGTAATCCTCCACTGGCCGGTCCGGCCCGTACGCCCATTCGCAGCCGGATGAAATCATCGGCCTCCAGAGCGCCGATGATGGACTTCAAACCGTTATGCCCGCCGGCGCTGCCGCGCGGCCGGATGCGCAACATGCCCAGCGGCAATTCGATCTCGTCCACCAGCACCAGCAAGTCACGCGGCTCGAGTTCGTAGTTCTGGAGCAGCCGCGCCACCGCCAAGCCGCTCAGGTTCATGTAAGTTTGCGGCTTCGCCAGCACCACGCGTTCGCCCGCCAGTTCGGTGGAAGCCGTCAGGGCCTGCGCTTCGCGGCGCGACAACTCCTTGCCGCAAGCGTCGGCCAAGCGGTCGATCGCCATGAACCCCAGGTTGTGGGGCGTCAGGTGGTACTCGTAGCCGGGGTTCCCCAAACCGACGATCAGCTTCATAAGAACAGTGACGAGTGACGAGTGACGAGTGACAAGCAAAAAGACCCGCCCCATCATTTACGTGTCGCTGTTCGTCACGAAGAATGGCCAGAAACCTGACGATTTCCGCTTGCTCGTCACTTGTCACTCGCCACTCGTCACTGCCCTTACCTTCTCCTTGCCTTTCTCTTTCTTCTCGCTTTTCTCTTTCTTCTCGCCTTTCTCCTTCTTTTCTTCGCCGGCTTCTTCCTCGGCGCCTTCCTCTTCCGCCTTGCCCTTGCGAATGACCTCAGGCTCAGCAGGAGCCGCCTCCGCCACCACCTCCGCGGGCTTCTCCTCTTCCGCCTTCAGGGTCACCACGTGAGCCACCACGCGGTTCGGGTCGGTGAGAACCTTCACCTTGGGCCCTATGGGCAGCTCCGACACGCGCAGGTTTTGGCCGAGGGCCAGCGGCGACACATCCACGGTGATGGCCTCCGGGATGTCGTCCGGAAGGCACTCCACTTCCACCTCGCGCAACATGAACTCGAAGATTCCCCCCTCGACCTTCACGCCCTGGGGTTCGCCGGTCACATGGATGGCAACCTTCAGCTTCAACTTGGTGTCGAGGGCGATGCGCACCAGGTCCACGTGCAGCAACCCGCCGCGAACGGGCTCCGACTGCCAATCGCGAATCATGGCCCGGGCCGGCGCCTTGCCGCGAACCTGCAGAGTGAAGATGGCGTTATGGCCGGACTCCGAGTGGAGAATCTCGCGGATTCCCTCCGGGTCAACGGTGACCGGGATGACCGGACCGCCCCCTCCATAGACCACGCCCGGGATGCGTCCCGAGCGCCGCGTGCGCCGCGCTGCGTTCTTGCCAAAATCCTCGCGGGGCTCTGCTTCAACGGTGAATGCTTGACTCATAGCTTTCCACTCCTCGAAGTCCGAAACTCGAAACTCGAAATTCGAAAATCGAAACTCGAAATATCGCGAACTCGATGCTCCGAGTTTCGATTTTCCAGTTTCAGCCATTCCTTTTAAATGAAGAGCTTACTCACGGAAGTCTCATCATGAATGGAACGAATAGCGTCCGCGAGCAACCTGCCCACACTTAGAACTTTAATCTTGCCGCACTGCTTGGCCTCGGGTGACAGGGGAATCGAATTGGTCGCCACCACTTGCTCGAGAGGCGCGGAGCAGATTCTCTCGATGGCGTTGCCGGCAAAGACCCCGTGCGTGCAGCAGGCATAAACTTTGGCTGCGCCTTTTTCCTTCAAGGCCTTGGCGCCCTGAAGCAAGGTTCCAGCCGTATCGATCATGTCATCGACCAGCAAACACGTCTTGCCTTCGACTTCGCCGATGACGTTGAACACTTCCACCACATGGGCGTCTTCGCGCCGCTTGTCGATGATGGCCAGCGGCATGTTCATGCGCTTGGCAAATCCCCGCGCGCGTTCCACGCCCCCGGTGTCAGGAGAAACCACCACCAGATTCTTCAATCTCAACCGGCGGAAATAAGCCACGGTGACGGGCGTCGCGTAAAGGTGATCGACCGGGATGTCAAAGAAGCCCTGGATCTGCCCGGCGTGCAGCTCCAGCGCCAGCACCCGGTCCGCGCCCGCGGAAGTCAACAAGTCCGCCACCAGCTTGGAGGAAATGGGAACGCGCGGGCGGTCCTTGCGATCCTGCCGGGCGTAAGCAAAATAGGGCATCACGGCGGTAATGCGAGAGGCGGAAGCGCGGCTGAGGGCGTCGAGCATCACCAGCAATTCCACCAGATTGTCATTCACCGGGCGGCAGGTGGGCTGGATGACAAAAACGTCAGCGCCGCGCACGTTCTCGAGGATTTGCAGCCGCACCTCGCCATCGGGGAAGCGCCCCACCTGGGCCTTACCCAGCGGCACTCCCAGTTCCGCGCAGATTTCCCGGGCCAGCGCCGGGTGGGCATTCCCCGTGAAGATCTTCAGCGTGTGGCGAATTCTCTGACTTTTCATTCCATCCTCGCACGCCTGCTCAACAGTTAGAACCGTAAAATATGAAACCTGGCTGGGAGGCCTGGACTCGAACCAGGGTTCCATGCTCCAAAGGCATGTGTCCTACCGCTGGACGACCTCCCAAGAAAATTGATTCATTGAATCATCGGGTCATTGAGTCATTGAAAAGCCAGATCACCCTCACTGATAGAACCGCACAATGATTCAATGACCCGATGATTCAATGAACAAATAATCCTCGGTGGTAGTCGGCGCGCACCAGCGTGCGTGTCGGGAATAATAGCCACCCTTTGGGGATGAGTTTCGAGGCGCGATCCATTTGACGAGACGAGGAAAAGAGGGCGTACACAGCAGACCCGCTGCCCGTCAAGGAGGCAACTTCGGCCCCGGCCCGGATAAGCCGGCGCTTCAATCGCGCCAACTCAGGCCACCTCGCGAAAACGACATGCTCGAAGTCGTTCTCGGCCGGTCCCCAACTCATCAGGGGAAATTGTGGCCACGCACCGAAACTACCAATGTAAGCGGTTCCGGCCTGCTCTGTCAACCGCAAACCTGCTTGGCGATAAGCTTCCGCGGTGGAAACGGAAAAACCCGGGAAAATAACCAGGCAGGCGCGGGAAGGAAGATCGCTGAGAGGGTAAACCTCTTCCCCGCGGCCACAGCCCAGAACGCGGCCGCCGAGGAAAAACAAGGGAACGTCGGAACCCAGCGCCGCGGCCAGCTTCTGCCGCGCGGGAAAATCCAGACGGTCGCCGGTCAATCGCTCGAGGCCCAGAATCGTGGCCGCGGCGTTGGTGCTGGCGCCGCCCAGCCCGCTGCCGAGGGGAATCACCTTTTCGATTTGAACCTGAATCCTGCCGCGCCAGCCGCGCGCCTGCGCCCACGCTTCGCACGTGCGGTAAACCAAATTACCTTGCCCGGCGGGGAATCGCCGGGTTGTCGCATTCGACGGCAATTCCCTTCCCGGCCTTGGAAAGGCTGATTCCCAAACGGTCGTGCAGCGCGATGGTCTGGTAAATGGTGCGGATTTCGTGGTAGTCATCGGGCCGCTTGCGGAGGATCTTAAGCCCGGTGTTGATTTTGGCGAAGGCGCGAAGGCGAAGTGTCTTTGGCAAAGTGAACGCGCAGCCGGGTGGGGCTCACTCGACGCAGGCCAACCCGAAATTTCGTTGAGATGGCTCCGCTGGCAAAGCGGAGCAAATCAGCAGGGAATTCTACCTCAAAAAAGAGAAACGCCAGCCACGAGCTGCAAGACTCAGGGTCGGCAGCAGGCCAATCACTTGTCCGAAGGCTTGCCATGCCCCGAGTGGCTCTTGAGTTCGTCGAGTTGCTTCTGAAGCTGCTTGGCCTGGTCGGCGTCGAAATCGCTGGAGACGGCTTCGGGCCATTCCTTCAGGGCGCGCTGCCACTCCTCCTGCGCCATGGCCGTCTTGCCCATGCGCAAATAGACATTGCCGAGGTGCTCGTGGATGGTCGGGATCATCCTGGATTTTGCTCGCGGCCTTTTCCAGGGGCGGCGCTGCCAAGTCGTAGCGGCCCATCTTAAAGTACGCCCAGCCCAGGCTGTCGAGGTATGCGCCGTTGTTCGGATCAAGTTCCAGCGCCTTCTGAATATACTTGACCGACTCTTCCAAACGGACGCCTCGATCCGCCAGCATATAGCCGAGGTAATTCGATGCGGAAGCATTCAGCGGATCCACGGAGAGCACTTTCTTGAACGTCTGCTCCGCCTGATCGTACTTTTTCTGCCGCTCGAAGATGGAGCCCTGCACGAAAAGCACGTATTCCTGGTCCTCCGGGTTCGGACTTAAATCCAAAGCTTTTTGAATCGCCTGTTCGGCGGCGTCGAAGCGCTTGGCCTGCAAATAGATCTGGGCAATGGAAATATAGATGCCGCGGTCGATGGGGCGGTCGGTGAGGAAAGGCTGAAGTTGCGCCACCGCCTCGTCCACATGGCCCCGCTCGCCCAGCATGGTGGCGTGCAGGATGGCCAGATCCTGATTCTTGGGATAGGCCTTGACCGCCGCCTCCGCTTCCGCCATGGCCTTATCCGGCTGGTGCTGCATGCGCAGAGTTTCGATGATCAGCATCTCCGCCCGGGGCCCCTGCAACGGCCCCAGCGCCTGAATCTGTTTGAAGGTGTCCATGGCCTGGGAAAACTTCTCCTGGTCGCGGTACACCAGACCCAGGCGTTCGAGGAAAAGCGCCCGGTTGTTGGCTTCCGGCACCGTGTACTGGCCTCCGGGGCGTTCCGACTGCTTTACCAGCCCTTGCAGAATTTCGATGGCCTTGTCGTCGTTTCCCACCGTGCTCTCCAGCAATGCCTGCTGATAGGGAATTTCCAGGTCATCCGGGCTCAAGGACCTGGCCTTTTCGAGCTCCTGGCGCGCATCGTCAAAGCGCCCTTCCTCGCGATTGAGCATCGCCAGACGCTTGTAACTCAATCCGTCATCGGGCTCGCTCTTGAGAATCTTCTGCAACTCCACGCGGGCGGCAGTCGTTCTTGCCGGCGCTCAGGAGCGCGTCGGCGTAATAGCGCCGAAGGTCGGTGTTATCGGGGTCCTGCGCCAGGGCCTTCTCGATACGTGTCGATGGCTTTGTCGAATTGCTGGGTTTGCGAGTAGGAATAACCCAACATGTGATAAAGCCGGGAATCCATATCGCCTTCGGGAATCTTGCTGAGCGCTTCGATGGCCTGGTCAAAATCGCTCTGCTGGATGTAAAGCTCCGCCAGGTTGGCGAGCCCGACCTTGGAATCCGGGTCCGTCTGCAAGACTTTGCGAAACACCTCTTCCGCCTTGGCGGGCTGGTTGTTAACCCGATACAGCTGCCCCAAAAGCAGCATTGAATCCGTATCACTCGGGCGTCACTCGCACCAAGGCTTCCAGATGCTCGATGGCTTTGGCCAAGTCTTCCTTGGGGACGCCTTGATCCCCTTGCGTGGTCTCGAGCATGTGGTAGTAAATGCGCGAGAGCAGACGGTGGGCGTCGGGGTAATTGGGATCCTCCTTCAGCACGGCCTCAGCTTCCTGAATGCCTTCCGTCGGTGTGGCCGGAGAGCGAGTAAAGCTCGGCCAGTTCAATGCGCAGGAAGAGAGAATCAGGATCAGCGGCGATGGCTTGCTTGTATTCGGAGACCGCGCGGTCAATGTAGTCAGGGCGGTTGTAGACTCCGGCCAGCTCCTTGTAGCGCCGCGCCAGCATGAAGTGATAGTAAGACTTGGCGTGGTCGGGAGCAGTAGAAGAGGCCGCGGATGCCGGCTTGGAGGCCGGTTCGGCAGCCTGTCCCGGGCCAGGCGGCGCGGGCTGCCTGCGCTGCCCACAAACTTCCCCCCAACATTGCAAAAAGACCTATAGCCGCCACAATCTTCCTGAGATGTCTTTTCATATTCCCTTTCTGCCCTGCCAGTCATGGATAAAGAAATTATCCCATAAGCATATAGAGGTGTAAAGCTACAACCGGGTTGCACGAACGGAAGGAAATACTCGGGCGTCAAAGTAATGAAGGCGCTTAAGGGCGTGACGCAACGATCCTCATTTGCGCTTGGCCTTACCTGGATGCCGATACACCCCTCAAATTCTCCCCCGCAGGGTCTCCCATGCCAGCCCCAGGTATTCATAAAAAGCAATTTGCGACTTGAAAAGCTTATAGCCATCGGGAACGAAATCGTCGGATTCCAATGCGGTGGCGGGGAGCGAGGTAATCCGTGGGAGCGGCAATCGGCTGCAAGCCCCTTTTCCGGAAAAGGCCCATGGCGCGCGGCATGTGGGAGGCCGAAGTCACCAGAATGAATCGTTGCGCACCCACGATGGGCGCAATTTGCTGGCTCTCTTCCTCCGTGTCGCGCGGCTCGAAAGCCGGCACGATGTCCTCGCCGCTCACCCCCAGCGCCTCCGCCATGGTCGCCATGCCCTCGGCGGAATCGTTATCTCCCGAAAGGATGAGTTTGCTGCCGGGAATTTCGCGGTGCAGACGCACGCCCTCAATCAAACGAACCATCAGGCCGGGGGAAACGTGGCTGGTGATGGGAACATCCGGATCATCGTCCGCCCATCCCCCTAAAACCGCGATGAAACTAACGGCCGGAGCCCCCGCCCCAGACGGGCGACAACAAGAGGAGGATAACGGCGCTCCAACGGGCGCAGGAGAGCGTTGGAAATGAAAGTGTTGCTGAGCCCCACCAGCAGCATCGCCCCGCAGGTAACCAACACCTTCCCCGCCCGCTGACGGCGCGTGAACCAGAGTAGGAACAATCCCACCATCAGGAATTCCAAAGACAGAGGTACAGGAAATAGGAAACGGGAGACGATCTTCTTCATTAGGAACATTGTGTAGGGAACTCCTCTGGAGCTATAGATAGTCGAACGACAGCCATCCGTTACGTCAGAAACAGGGGCCGAATGGCAAGCAAGCTGCGAAATAATCCAGTGGCGAACAAAAGCATTTCAGGCAATGGTGCAAACATTTTTTCTCACAGTCGGCTCACCGCGGACTTGCTTTCCCGCGCCCAAAACGGTAATTTAAGTGTGGGTTCAGCGGTCCTGGCAGGAGGCAAATTGACTCGATCCAGGCACCGCGAGAGGATAAGGTTCGCCCATCATCAGAGGATGGGCCCATAGCTCAGTTGGTTAGAGCAGCGGACTCATAATCCGTTGAGGGCTTTTGAATGACACTCAAACCATTGAATTTATAGGACCGCCGAGCCCGACAACTAGGCGGAAAATGGTTCCTTTGGCGCTTATCTGTGACCCAAACTGTGACTCAACTCAACTCTCGCAGAAGAATCCGGCCGAGGTTCTGTTGACGGCGCTAGCTCAAGACAAACTCGAAGCCCGTGTCGCAGAGGTTCTCCCCTGGGTTGCGATGCACTACGCTCCTCTTTCGGCTACTTCCAGAGCGAGACTGACAACGAATCCCAAACGATTTTGAAGGTTTAATTTCCCCGCCTGCTCGACCAACCATTTCGATCCACTGTGATCCTCGACCACATCAACACAAAACTCCGCCCTGTGGGGCACAACAATATTACCCGCTGCCAATCCTGCGCGGAAGGGGGGCACGACCGCAGCGGAGACAACCTGTCGATCTCGATCGTGGGCCCTCGCACGTACATATGCTTGGCGGGATGCACGAGAGACATGATTCGGGCGGCGGTGAGCTGCCCGCGACCAGTCCAACATGCCTTAACGGGCAAAAGAAGGAGGCATCGAATGTCGAAATATAGTGTCAATCAGACGGTCTTGCGCGAAGAGAAATATCTCGTGGAGGCTTTGAAGGAGATGGGCTACGAGATCGAGGCCCACCCCGGGGGCGCGCCCCTGAACTCTTACTACTCAGACCAAGAGGCAAAGGTCGCGAACATTATTATCCGGCGGGACCAACTGCGCGGCGCTTACGGTGATGTTGGGTTTGTGCGCCAGCCCGACGGGCAGCTCGCCCTGATCAAGGACGAACTCGACGAGTACCGCGGCTACGGCGCCAGGTGGCTCGGCCGCGTTCAGCAACTCTACAAAGAGAAGCAGACCTTGGCCATGGCGCGGGCGAAGGGCTACACGCTGAAATGTCGCGAGGTGATTGAGACTTCGCAAGGTGAACAGGTGCGACTCCAATTTGTCGCGCGGAGGTAAGCCACGATGCAAGAGAAAACGATTACGATCACCATTGACGAGCGAGGTAATTCCACGCTCGATCTCGAGGGCTTTGCAGGACAGGGCTGCGAAAAGGTCTTTGATGACTTTCGTGGCGGGGACACGGTGAAAGTGGAGCGGAAGAAGCCCGTCTATTACACCGGCCAGCAGATCGAGCGAGAAAAGAGCCGACGCTGAAGGAGGTCTGAAATGCTGCTTCATGCGTTGATTCCCGCCAGCCGCGCTAATGGGCCAGGCATCCGCGCCGTAGTGTTTTTCCAGGGTTGTTCAATCGGTTGTCCAAAGTGCTGGAACCCCTCGACACATCAGTTTCTCGGTACGGAAATCGAGGATGATGATGTGGTTCAGAAAGTGCTGCGGGCGCACCAAGAACATCCATTGGAAGGTGTCACCTTCTCCGGTGGCGAGCCCGTGCAGCAAGCGGACAGTTTGCTGCGATTGATTCAATGCCTGCATCAGCAAGCCCCAGAGCTAAGTTTCGGTATGTTCAGCGGGTATGCGGAAAACGAACTCGCCAAAGGTCAATATTGGGTCTGGGGCGATGGTTCTTCTGAACCGCGCCGGAAAAGTCTCTGGCAAGAAATCTGTGCCAGCCTCGACTTCGCGATCCTCGGGCGTTTCAATCAGGCTCAGCCCAGCAGTTTGCCGTTGCGCACAAGTCGCAATCAGGTTCTGCGGCTGTTCAGCGACCGTTATACTCCTGCCGATTTCAGTGAAGAACTGATTGAGGTGAGCATTCACGAAGGCGGCCGAGCGGAAGTCACGGGATTCCCGATCCTTGGCCTTCCCTGGTAGAAAACCCTCCTCGGCTTGCCTCGTTACTTTCCCCTATTGAAAACCCTTCCCGAAAGG
>CAWELY010000002.1:0-286962 GCA_963810005.1 uncultured Acidobacteriota bacterium | reverse complement strand
ACCCAGCGTATTGCTACCACAGGCTACTTTCCCGTGAACTTCGCCGGCCTTTTTTCCAGAAAAGCGCGCGTTCCTTCTTTCATATCGGCGGTGGTGCAGCAAAGCCCAAAGAGCGTTGCCTCCAGGAACTGTCCTTCGGCCGCGGACATTTCCATTCCGTGATTGACCGCTTCCAGCGCAAACTTTATGGCGAGCGGGGCATTGGCAATGATCTTCTGGGCCAATTTTTCCGCCGCCGCCAGCAAATCCGCCGCTGGCACGACCTGGTTCACCAGGCCCAGGCGATGGGCTTCCGGCGCGGTCACGGGCTCGCCGGTCAGAATCAATTCGAGCGCGCGGCACTTCCCCACCAGGCGCGGCAGCCGCTGCGATCCGCCATAGCCAGGGATGAGTCCAAGTTTCACTTCCGGCTGTCCCAGGCGAGCAGTTTCCGCGGCAATGCGCAGGGTGCAGGCCATGGCCAACTCGCACCCGCCGCCCAGCGTGAAGCCGTTGATGGCCGCGATCACGGGTTTGCCAAGGTTCTCGATCAGATTGAACACCTGCTGCCCAAACTGGGAGGTTTCCTTCCCCTCCACCGGACTTTGCCGGGCCAGCTCGTTGATGTCGCCTCCCGCCACAAAAGCTTTCTCGCCGCTCCCGGTGATAATCACGACGCGTACTTCTTCATCCTTTTGAAGGGCCTGAAAGCATTCGAACAACTCCTCCATCACTTGGTGGTTCAGGGCGTTCAGCTTCTCCGGCCGATTAATCTTGACGTAGCCGATGGCATTTCGCTTGTCGTATAGAAGTGTTTCATAGGCCATGGATTTCTCTCCTGCCACTCGGCCGCCGTTCGGGAATTAACTCAGGGCGTGCCGGCCGCAGTAGCAAGTGTCCCCCATTTACGGCTGCGCGCGTATGGAACTTGAGATTCTGACCTGAATTCAACCGGAGAACCTGGAAATCAGAATGCGTTTCCCGCCTTCTTTGTGCGCGCGGTCCAGGGAGACTTCCAGCCGGTTGATCACCTCGGTGACGCCATCCACGGCATCAAAGTTGGGTCCCAGTGGGACGTCACAAACCGCCGCGCAGAAATCGCTCGGCCTCCGCGCCATTCACCCGAACTTGCGCCAGCGCGCGGCGCACTTTCTCCACCGCCAGCCCCGCCTGCGGCAAAGCCGTATCCGGAAATACCACGACGACCGAAAGCGGGCTGTAGCGAATGGAAATGTCGTTCTGGCGCAGGGCGGGGGTAAGGGCTTTGCCCACTTGCAGCACGAAGCGCTGCACGCCGGCATCGCCCAGTGACTTCATCAGCGCATGGGGATTTTCCGGCTCCAGCAGGCACACCGAAAGCGGCTGCGACTGGTCCTTGGAGCGCCGGGCTTCCGAAAGCAAGCATTCCAGATAGGCACTGCGCGGAAGCAGGCCGGTCTCGGGATCGGTGCCGGCCAGCGAGCGCACCAGCCGTCGCAACTTGGTGTTGTTGATCGGCGATGACCACTTGTGTGGCGATGGCTCTGAGCAGCAGGCTTTCACCGGGTGACCAGGTACGCGGCGCCTCGCATTGTTCCAGAAGCAACAACCCCGCGGCCGCGTCCTTGTCGATCAGGGGCAACGCCTGCAAGGAGCGAATTCCCAATTTCTGAATTTCCGCCGTGACCGCCGAGAGCAAAGGAGCTTGGGCAACGTTCTCGAGCGACCATCCGTCGGGGCTGGAGGCGGCCTGTCCCATGAGGAAAGCAAAAAGCTTCGCTGCGGCCGCAGGGTCAGAGGGAGAAGCCAGCGGCGAACAGTATTCCGCGGTGAGCACGGGAGGCCCGTCCGGCACCCCCACCGCTCCCCAGCAGCGGCTGGCGTTCATAGCACGGCCAATCTCATTGACGGCGACCTGGAGCACTCCTTGCGGAGTTGATTCACGATAAATGTTGGCGGTGATTTCAGAGATTTTTCGCAGGTCGTCAAGAGATTGGAATGACGCGACGCCCGGGGAGGCGGCATCCGGCCGGGGAGCTGGCGCCACGGGGCGGCAGCGGGCGCTTTGAACTTGGGAGTGTATCCCGCGGCTTCGTACAGGTCGCGGACCCTTTGGTTCTTCTCCTCCGCACCGGGGAAAAGGCGGTCGATCTTTTCCAGCGTCTCTTCCAGTTTGGAGGAAAGTTGATATTGGTGGTACATCTCCCCCTCGACGAGGAGGTCTTCCAGGGATTCGGTTTTTTCCATCGCGGCGGCCGCGGCACGCATGGCCGGAGACGTCCGCCCGGACGAAGGGGGTTGCAGGCGCACGAGGATATTCTTGTACCAGATCGCGTCGATGTGCCCTTCCAGATTCACCAGCCGATCGTTGTGGCCCTCGCCGTAGGGATCGACGTCCAGAATTCGTTCCAGCGTGTCCCCTGCCTTGGTATAGTTCTCGCTGGCCAGGTATAGGTTGAACAAGCGCGAGAGCGAACGCCGCAGCCCGTCCTCCATGTTCATTTCGTTGTAAAGGTTGCTGAGGACTTCCAGGACTTCCAGGTTCGACTCGTCCGACTCGTACACCTTCTCCATGATTTTCAGGAATTCGTTCCGCTTGCCCTGCTGGAAAAGGCGGTCTTTGAGTTCGTTCAGCAGTTCCCAACACTTGCTGGACAGCTCCGTTCTGGATCAGGCCTTCCATGAGTTTCAGGACCAGATCCACGCGCTCGGGATTGGCATTATAGAGCTTCCAGCAATAGCGGCTGGGCCTGGGTGTAGTTGCCAACCCCGAGATAACCCTTGCAGGCCAATTCCAGTACTTCCAGGTCATCGGGTCTCTTCGCCAGCATCGGCTCGATCAGTTTGGTGGCTTCGGCGAAGCTCCCGCGCTTCAAGAAGATCTCCGTGGCGGCGATGGCGGCAGTTTCATCGGCGGGATCTAGCGCATGCGCCTGGTCGACAAGCTTTTCCCAACGGCTTTCATCCCCGGCGCGACGGGCAAGGTGGGCGGCGCGGAGGAGCGCCGGCATGGCCACCTTGTTCTGGCGCGAGCGGGTGGCCACCTCGGCGAGCTCCAGTTGCTCCTCCAGCTTATTGGGGTCGAGCTTAACGATGTGGGTCAGGCAATCGAGCACCGGCGCGATCAAGCCGGCTCGGCGGTAATGGCCCAGCGCCTCTCGATACGCCTCGAGGGCCTCGGTTTCCTTCTGGCTTTTTTCCAGGAGGCTTGCCAGCTTCATCAGGGTCGCGGCATCCTGCGGTGATAACTTTAAGATTTTCCTATAGGAGGCAATCGCCTTGGAACTGTCACCCCGCTTGAGGTAGTAATCCGCCAACTGAACTTGGTAGCGCAACGCCTCAGCGGTACGATTCAGTTTGACGCTCAGGTCACCCAGATTGATAAGAGCTTCTTCGTCGTTGGGCTCGTAGCGAAGAATCTCCTGATAAGTCTCGATTGCAGCTTCAAATTTCTGCCGCTGGAGATACTTATCCGCTTTTTCGTAAAGCTTGTCGAGGTCTGGCATCGTCTGGTGTAAAGGCTTTCGCGCCCTCGGCGGAATTTCCTGCCGAATCCCAAAGTGACAGGATAGCTCCCTTTTGCTAGATTTTCAAAGGATGCTTGCCGCGCGTATCCTCCATCCCAAAACCTATCATGAGCTTACACGCCCTCACGGAGTCACCTCTTAAAATGAAGTTGCCGTGCGGCACCGTTGGCCGCCTGATTGTAGCCTTGAGTTGATCCAGGCGTCCAGCGTTGTTGCACGATTTTACAGGCGGCGACAGGAACACGCGAATGGTCACTTCTATGTCGCCCATCCCGACCCTCACGAAACACTTGACAAGGTCCTTCCAAAGGGGCATTCTATATCCGACTCTTATTGTCGGATATAGCTATGCTGAAACTCTCCAAGAAGGCGGATTACGGGTTGATTGCCGTAAGGCATTTGGCTGAGCAGCCTCTGGCGGCGGCGTGCAGCGCCAAGGAAATCGCCCGCGCCTACGGAATTCCGACCGAATTGCTCGCCAAGATACTTCAGAAGCTCGCCAAGAATGGCCTGCTGGTCTCCCAGCACGGGACGAATGGCGGCTACGCGCTGGCGCGCCACCCCAAGGAGATTTCCGCGTTCGAGGTGATCCGCGCCATCGAGGGGCCTCTGTTCATCACCAGTTGTGTGACCGACAAGCGCGAGTGCGGCCAGATGACCCGCTGCACGGTCCGCGAGCCCCTGAAAAAGGTGAATGAGACGCTGGTGAAGGCCCTGAGCGCCGTCACGATTTCGAGTCTCTCGAGCGACGCCCCCGGCTTGGTGCAGATCGAGGGAGGCCTGTTGTGAAGCTT
This sequence comes from uncultured Acidobacteriota bacterium, assembly GCA_963810005.1. Lineage (GTDB taxonomy): Bacteria > Acidobacteriota > Terriglobia > UBA7540 > UBA7540 > Bog-366. Next base: position 282,683 of record CAWELY010000002.1, on the reverse strand, counting down.
CCCATTTACCTCGATTACCACGCCACGACCCCCGTGGACCCGCGCGTCCTGGAAGCGATGCTGCCTTTCTTCACCGAGACCTTCGGCAACCCTGCCAGCCGGAACCACAAGTTTGGCTGGACGGCGGCCACGGCGGTGGAAAACGCGCGCAAGCAGGTGGCCAAGCTGATTAACGCCAGCGCCAAGGAAATCGTCTTCACCTCGGGCGCAAGCGAGTCCGATAACCTGGCCATCAAGGGCGTGGCGCACCGCTATCGCGATCGCGGCGACCATATCATCACCGTGGCCACGGAGCACAAGGCCGTGCTCGATTCCGCCAAGCGGCTCGCGCAGGAAGGCTTCAGCGTAACCTATGCGCGCTTGCGGCCCGATGGCTTGGTGGACCTCGACGATCTGAAGCAAGCCATCACCGAGAAGACCTTACTGGTCAGCATCATGGCGGCGAACAACGAGATTGGGGTGTTGCAGCCGCTGGCGGAAATCGGCCGGCTGTGCCACGAGCGCGGGGTGCTGTTTCACACGGACGCGGCGCAGGCCACGGGCAAGATTCCGCTCGACGTTGAGGCCATGCAGATCGACCTGCTTTCCATCGCCGGGCACAAGATGTATGCCCCCAAAGGCGTGGGCGCGCTCTACGTGCGCCGGCGCGGCACGCCGGTGGAGCTTGTGCCCATCATGGATGGCGGCGGCCACGAGGGCGGGCTGCGCTCCGGAACGCTGAATGTGCCGGGAATTGTGGGCCTGGGCAAAGCTTGCGAGATTTGCCGCCAGGTGATGCCGGAAGAATCGCGGCGTCTTGCGGCTCTGCGCGACCGGCTTAAAGACGGACTGCTGGCGGGGCTCGAGGGCATTCACATTAACGGCAGTCTCGAGCATCGGCTGCCGAACAATCTCAACGTGAGCTTCCCCGGCGTCGATCTCGCGACCCTGATGGCGGCTTTGAACGACATCGCGCTTTCGTCGGGCTCCGCTTGCACCTCCGGGACTCCCGAGCCCTCTTATGTATTGCAAGCGCTGGGCGTTTCCGAAGAGGTTGCGAACACGCCGCTCCGCTTCGGGCTGGGCCGCTTCAACACGGAAGAGGAAATCGATTACTGCCTCGGCCGCGTGGTGGAAACCGTGAAGCGCCTGCGGAGTATGGGGGGAACGGCAGCAGCGTAAGGGGAAAGAGTAGGGCAAAGCGCAAAGGGCAAAGGTCAAAAGTGAAGGACATCGTGAACCACCAAGACACTAAGACACCAAGAAAGCCACGAATAGAAAGAAGTAACCCTGCGATTTACCGAAGGGTCTCTTGGTGTCTTTGTGTCTTCGTGGTGACCTGTATTTTTGCCTTTTGATTTGGGGGAGGAATTTTAATGGCAACACCGCAAACCGACGTCGAATTTCTGGCGACGCAGGAATACAAATACGGTTTCGTTACCGACATTGAACAGGAAACCGTGCCGCCGGGGTTGAACGAGGACGTCATTCGCCTGATCTCCGCCAAGAAGGGCGAACCCGAATGGTTGCTGGAATGGCGCCTGAAGGCTTATCGCCACTGGCTGAAAATGCAGGAGCCGACGTGGGCGAACGTGAAGTTCCCTCCCATCGATTACCAGGCCATCCGCTACTACTCCGCCCCGAAAAAGGCGGGCTCGGGCCCGAAGAGCCTTGATGATATCGACCCCGAGCTGCTGAAGACTTACGAGAAGCTCGGCATTCCGCTCAAGGAGCGCGAGCTGCTGGCGGGCGTGGCGGTGGACGCGGTGTTTGACAGCGTCTCCGTGGGCACGACATTCAAGGCGAAGCTGGCCGAGCTGGGCATCATCTTCTGTTCCTTCTCGGAAGCGGTGCACGAGCATCCCGAGCTGGTGCGCAAGTACCTGGGCTCGGTGGTTCCTTACACCGACAACTTTTACGCCACGCTCAATTCCGCCGTTTTTAGCGATGGCTCGTTCGCCTACGTCCCCAAGGGCGTGCGCTGCCCGATGGAGCTTTCCACCTACTTCCGCATCAACGCCAAGGACACCGGCCAGTTTGAGCGCACCTTGATTGTCGCCGACGAGGGCGCTTACGTCAGCTACCTGGAAGGCTGCACGGCCCCCATGCGCGATGAGAATCAGCTCCACGCCGCGGTTGTAGAACTCGTGGCCCTGGACAACGCCACGGTAAAGTATTCCACCGTGCAGAACTGGTATCCCGGCGACAAGAACGGCAAGGGCGGCATTTACAACTTTGTAACCAAGCGCGGCAAGTGCGCGGGGGTGAATTCCAAGATTTCCTGGACGCAGGTTGAGACGGGCTCGGCCATCACCTGGAAGTATCCAAGCTGCATCCTCCAGGGCGACAATTCCGTGGGCGAGTTTTACTCCGTCGCCGTGGTCAACAATTACCAGCAGGCTGACACCGGCACCAAAATGATTCACATCGGCAAGAACACCAAGAGCACGATTGTGTCGAAAGGCATCAGCGCCGGACGCGGCCAGAACAGCTATCGCGGCGCGGTGCGCATCCTGAAAGGCGCCGCCAACGCCCGCAATTACTCGCAGTGCGATTCCTTGCTGATCGGCGATAAGTGCGGCGCCCACACGTTCCCCTATCTCGAAGTGAAGAATTCCACGGCCACCGTGGAGCACGAAGCTTCCACTTCCAAGATCGGCGAGGACCAGATCTTTTACTGCCGCCAGCGCGGGATTTCCACCGAAGACGCCGTGGGCATTATCGTCAACGGCTTCTGCAAGCAGGTGTTCCGCGAACTGCCCATGGAATTCGCCGTCGAGGCGCAGAAGTTGCTGGGCGTGAGCCTTGAAGGCAGCGTGGGATAATTCGGATTATGAATGGTGAATTATGAAACCTGATATGAAGAACACGTGGATGCAAGCTGAGTTAGGGCAGTTTGACGCTCCTTCCTCTACAACGACAACGACAACAACGAATAACGAAGTGACCCCGAATACATCCAATATCCCGGACGTTGTCTTCGCCTTGACGCGAGTGGTATTTGCATTTCTGTTCGCCTGCCACGGGGCCATGAAGCTCTTTGGGGCCTTTGGCGGACAACCCATGCTCCACAGTCCCTTGATGGTGACGGCCGCCGTCCTCGAACTCGGCGGCGGGATCCTGATTGCCTTGGGACTCTTCACGCGGGTGACGGCCTTTCTATTGAGTGGCGAGATGGCGGTGGCTTATTTCATGGGGCACTTTCCGGGGGGCTTTTGGCCCATCGTGAATCACGGCGAGCTGGCAGTGGTTTTCTGCTTTTTCTTCCTCTACCTGGCGGTGCACGGCGCAGGCACGCTGAGTATCGACGGGCTGCGGGGAAAAGCATGATTTAAATTCTGAATTCTGAATTCAGAATGATGAAGGCGGAATGGTGGGGCGAGCGAGAAGGGTAGCGCGGACCTGTTTTGTAGGTCCGCGGCTTTTCTTTGCCCATAGAAAACGGGCCGCGGACCTACAGAACCGGTCGCGCTACCTGACGATTTACAACAACGGAGCAATGAATGCTAACGATCAAGAATCTGCACGCCAATGTTGGAGACAAGGAAATCCTGCGCGGGATTGACCTGCAAGTGAACGTGGGCGAAGTGCATGCCATCATGGGGCCGAACGGCTCCGGCAAATCCACGCTCGCGCAGGTGCTCGCGGGCCGCGAACTTTACGCGGTTACGGGCGGTGAGGTGACCTTTGAGGGCAAAGATTTGCTCGAAATGTCGCCGGAAGAGCGCGCGCGGGAAGGCATCTTCCTCGCCTTCCAGTACCCCGTGGAAATTCCGGGCGTCTCGAACACCTATTTTCTGCGCGCCGCGCTCAACGCCGTCCGCAAGCATCGCGGCCTTGAGGAATACGACGCCATGGACTTCCTCACCATGGTGCGCGGCAAGATGAAGCTGCTGGAAATGGACGAGAGCCTGATGTCGCGCTCCGTGAATGAAGGATTTTCCGGCGGCGAAAAGAAGCGCAATGAGATCTTCCAGATGGCGGTGCTCGAACCGAAGCTCTCCATTCTGGATGAGACCGACTCCGGCCTGGATATCGATGCGCTGCGAGTCGTGGCCACCGGCGTCAACGCCCTGCGCGCTCCCGACCGCTCCACCATCGTGGTGACGCACTACCAGCGCCTGCTCAACTACATCGTTCCGGACTTTGTCCATGTGCTTTCGAACGGGCGCATCGTCAAGTCCGGCGGCAAGGAACTGGCGTTGGAGCTGGAAGAAAAGGGCTATGGATGGCTGGAGGAAGACGTCAGTGGACAGTTGTCCGTGGTTAGTCGCCAGTAGGGCGGACCTGTTTTGTAGGTCCGCGGCTTTTCCTGGCCATTCGGAGACGAGCCTGGCAATGACAGAAGAACAAGTCAAAACGCAAAAGGCAAAGTGCAAAAGTGAGGAACAAGGCAAAAAGGAAAGAACAGCCTTCGGAGCGTGCCGTGCGAGGGAGAGCAATAGTAATGAGCCCGCGAGCCCCGCAGGGGGGCGACGTCCCGGCGAACGGAGCATCGGGCATCGTCCGGTGCGGGACTGATGTCGCCCCGGACGGGGCTAAGGGTGGTCTGGGCCATCCAAATCCCACGCCTGTCGCCGTGGGCTAAAGGACGCCGCCCGATACGCGGGCTTTCCGGGACAGAACTAGGGCTTCGATATTAGAAAGGGATGCAAGATTTGATGACCACTGTTAAAGAACAAGAAGGACTTTACCTCGCAAGCTTCACGCACCTGGAGAAGGCCCTCAATGAGAACGCGCCGGCGTGGCTGGCCAAGCTTCGCCATGCGGCCATTGAGAGTTTTGCCGAACTCGGTTTCCCTACCACTCACGACGAGGAGTGGATCTACACGAATGTCTCGCCGCTGGCCTCCACGCCGTTTGTGCCGGCGCGCGTGAAGCTGACGGAAGAACTTCGGCAAGAAGATTGAGCGCCTGCCGCTGGCCGATTTGGGTTGCAGCCGCCTGACGTTTCTTAACGGTTGCTACGTTCCGGAACTCTCGAAACTGCGGGAAGTTCCCAAGGGACTGAGGGCTGGCAGCCTGGCCTCCGCCTGGAAAAACCACGGCGCGCTGCTGGAGCGGCATTTGGGGCGCTACGCGGACGCGAAGACCCATGCCTTCGTCGCGCTCAACACCGCATTTTTTGAAGATGGCGCATTTATCGAAGTTCCCAAGGGCGCGGTGCTCCAGAAGCCCCTGCACATTTTGCAGATTTCCCATGGCGGCGGCCGGACCACCGTTTCGCACCCGCGCAATTTGATCCTGGTGGGTGACACCGGCCAGGCCAGCATTATCGAAACCTTCCTGAGCCTGGAGGAAGACACCACCTTCACCAACACGGTCACGGAGATTGTGGCCGGTGAGGGCGCGCTGGTGGACTACTGCAAGGTGCAGCAGGAAAGCGACGCGGCGTTTCATTATGCGCGCGTGCAGGTGCACCAGGAGCGCTCTTCGAGCGTGGCGACGCACTCCATCCAACTGGGCGGCGCTCTGACGCGCGAGGAAGTCCAGACGGTGCTGGGCGGTGAAGGCGCGGAATCCCTTTTGCACGGCCTCTATGTGATTACCGGGCGGCAGCACGTGGACAACCACACCATCATCGACCACGCCAAGGCCCACTGCTCCAGCCGCGAGATTTACAAGGGCGTGCTGGACGGCAAATCGCAGGGAGTCTTTAACGGCAAGATCATTGTCCGCCCCGACGCGCAAAAAACCGATTCCAAGCAGAGCAACAAGAACCTGCTGCTTTCCGAGGACGCGATCATCAACACCAAACCGCAACTGGAAATTTTTGCCGACGATGTGAAATGCACGCACGGCGCTACGGTCGGCCAGATTGATCCCGAGGCGGTTTTTTATCTTCGCTCCCGCGGCATTGGCGCGGCAGAGGCGAAAAAGCTGCTCACCTTCGCTTTCGCCAATGACGTCATGGAGCGCATCAAGTTCCAGCCTCTGCGCGAGCGGCTGGCGGAGAGGCTGTATGCGCGGCTGGCAAAGAATTGACGATTGAAGAACTGGCCGATTGCCGAGCGGTGGTGTAGCGCGGGCGTCCCGCCCGCTGTTGCGGGAGCGTCCCGCTCCCGCAAGGCGCAATGACGGCGCGGGCAAGATGCCCTCGCCACAGCGGGCGAGACGCCCGCGCTACAACGGATGATCGTTAATAGTAGGAGATTCGATGGCAACAACACGCAATTTAGTCCAGGCCCCACCGCGCGAAGCGCCGGCGCCCGGTTTCGATGTGCGGAAAATCCGCGAGGACTTTCCCATCCTCAAGCAAAAGATGCACGGCAAGCCGCTGGTTTATCTTGACAACGCGGCGACCAGCCAGAAGCCGCAGGCGGTCATTGATGCCCTGCTGCACTATTACACGCAGGATAACGCCAACATCCATCGGGGCGTTTACCTGCTCAGCGAGCGCTCCACGCAGGCTTACGAGGATGCGCGCGTCAAGCTGCAACGGTTCCTGAACGCCGCCGAGCCGCGCGAAATCGTCTACGTGCGCGGCTCGACGGAAGGCATCAATCTGGTGGCGCAGACTTACGGCCGCCAGCACATCGGCGCCGGCGACGAAATCCTGATCACGGCGATGGAGCATCACTCGAACATTGTGCCCTGGCAGATGCTCTGCGAGGAAAAAGGCTGCCGCCTGCGCGTCGGCCCCATCAACGATCGCGGCGAACTGATTTTGGATGAATTTGAAAAACTCATCAACGATCGGACGCGATTGGTGAGCGTCGCCCACGTTTCCAACGCGCTCGGCACCATCAATCCGGTCAAACAGATTGTGGAAATGGCGCATGCCAGGAACATCCCGGTGCTCATCGATGGCGCCCAGGCCGCGCCCCACATGAAGATCGACGTCCGCGCGCTGGACTGCGATTTTTACGCGATTTCCGGCCACAAGCTTTTCGGGCCGACGGGCATCGGCGCGCTGTATGGCAAGGCCAGCCTGCTCGAATCCATGCCTCCCTACCAGGGCGGCGGCGACATGATTCTCTCCGTCACCTTTGAGAAGACGATCTACAATCACATCCCGAATAAATTCGAGGCCGGAACGCCCAACATCGCGGGGGCGATTGGATGGGGCGCTGCTCTCGACTACCTCACTCGTATTGGGATGGAGAATATCGCTTCCTACGAACATGCCTTGCTGACTTACGCCACCGAGGCCATTGGCCAGATTCCCGGCGTGCGCCTGATCGGCACGGCGCGCGAGAAGGCCGGAGTCCTCTCCTTTATGCTGGAGGGAATCCACCCGCACGATGTCGGCACCGTGCTGGATCAGGAAGGCATCGCCGTGCGCACGGGCCATCACTGCGCGCAGCCGGTGATGGAGCGCTTCGGCGTGCCCGCCACGGTGCGAGCCTCCCTGGCCTTTTACAACACCAAGCAGGAGATTAACGCCCTGGCGGCGGGCCTGGAGCACGTTAAGGCGATGTTTGCCTGAGAGAGTTGATGAGATTGGTGATTTGTGATTGGTGATTGACGACATTGGTAATTGATGAGTTGTGATTGGCGATTGAAAGGACAACCGTTTAATGATTGAACGAATTGACGATGGGAAGCCGCGGTTGACAATCACCAATCGCAAATCACCAATGGCAAATTTCTTCAATCACCAATCACAAATCACCAATCACCAATTTTAGAGGGGTTATGTCAGAACTAAGTTCGCTCTATCAAGAAGTCATCCTCGATCACGGCAAGCGGCCGCGGAATTTCCACCCGATCGAGAATGCTGACCATCACGCCAACGGCTACAATCCTCTGTGCGGCGACAAGGTCACCATCTATCTGACCCTTGTGGACGATCGCATTACGGACATCAGCTTTCAGGGTTCCGGCTGCGCCATCTCCACGGCCTCCGCGTCGATCCTGACGGAGACGCTGAAAGGCAAAACCCGCGCCGAAGCCGAAGCGATTTTCGAAGACATTTCATAGCCTGGTGACCGGCCAGCCCGTGAAATCCGCAGGCGCGCCCGCCCTCGGCAAGCTGGCGGTTTTTTCCGGTGTCTGCGAATTTCCCGTGCGCGTCAAGTGCGCCTCGCTTGCCTGGCACACCCTGAAGAGCGCGCTCGAAGGCACCCCGGCGGTTGCCAGCTCGGAGTAGAGGCGGAAAATCGAAATTCGAAACTCGAAACTCGAAAATGGGGGCGAGTTTCAAATTTCGAGTTTCGATTTTCGACTAAAGGAAACGGACTATGGCTGAACCGACTTCCCCGGCGCCTTCCACTTCGGCGACCAGGCTCAATGTCTCCGAAATCGTGGCGCTCAACGACAAGATCGTCGAGAAAATGCGCACCGTCTACGATCCGGAAATCCCCGTCAACATCTATGACCTTGGCTTGATCTACGAGGTGAAGGTGGAACCCACCGCAGACGTTTACGTGAAGATGACCTTGACCTCGCCCGGTTGTCCTGCCGCCGGCACGCTTCCCGGCGAGGTGGAAGACAAGATCGTCGTGATCCCCGGGGTTAAGAAAGTCAAAGTGGATGTGGTGTGGGAGCCGACCTGGGATAAGAACATGATGTCGGAAGCCGCCAAGCTGCAACTAGGATTTTTCTAAGGCCCCGGTAGGGATGCCAGATTGTGGCCCACGGCGACAGAAGGTGTGAAAAAATATACCATCTCGCGCCGAGGCGCTGAGACGCAGAGATTCGAATTAAATAACTGCTTTGTTTTCTTTGCGGCCTCTGCGCCTTTGCGCCTCTGCGCGAGATGCCTTTGCTCGTTCGGGGATTTTTCACAGCTTCGACAGCCGTGGGAAAATGCATCGGGATGAGCAACAAGCCCCGTCGGGGCGAAAGAAACATCACCTGTGCGCGCAGGAATTCCGGAGCCCTCTTTCGCCCCTAACGGGGCTCGCCATACAACTTGCAGCATGTTTCAATCCCACGGCTGACGCCGTGGGCTACATTCTATCGGCCCTGATGGGCCTCTGTGTCGCCGTATGTCTGATCTTCCAAAATCCCCGCTCGCTGAATATCACGTCACCCAAGGCGCCACGCTGGCGGAATATCACGGCGCGATGGTTCCCGCGCGTTTCACCGATCCCGCTGCGGAGAACCGCGCCGTACGCACCGCCTCCGGGCTTTTCGATTTTTCTTTCCGCGCCAAGTTCCGCATGAAAGGCCGCGACCACGCGCGCCTGCTCCAGCGGCTGGTGAGCAACGACGTCAAGAAGCTCACGCCCGGTCAGGGCACGTACGCCACGCTCCTCAACGCGCAAGGGCACATCGTGGTGGACTTGCGCTTGTACTGCGCCGAGGATTGCTTCCTGGTTGATACTGAGGCGGACTTGCGCGAGAAAGCCATCCAAAGTTTTCGCCGCTACATCATTGCCGACCAGGTGGAAATCGAGCCGCTCGATCTTTACGCGTTGGCGTTCCAGGGGCCACGGGCGCGGGGACTGCTGGAGAAGACGCTGCACATCGACCTGCCGGCGATGCAGGAGTTTGACCACTTTGCCTCGAACTACGCGGGCTTCCCCATCCGCGTGGTTCGCGCCTCGAGCACCGGCGAAGAAGGCTACGAAGTGTGGGTGAATGCCGCGGGGATGGAAGCCGTTTGGGGCGCGGCGTGCGGCCAGGCGCCGACCTACGACATGCTCCCCTGCGGCTGGGAGGCGCTGGAAAGTCTGCGCATCGAGGCCGGCATTCCGCGCTATGGGACGGAATTGGGTGAAGACGTGATTCCCCTCGAAGCGGGCCTTTTGAACGCGCTCAGCTTCAACAAGGGTTGCTACATCGGGCAGGAAATTGTGGAGCGCGCCCGCAGCCGGGGCCATGTGAACTGGAAACTGATGGGTTTGATCGTGAATGCCGAGCAGCCACCTCAGCCGGGCGAGAAAGCCGTGGTGGAAGGAAGAGAAGTGGCGGAGGTCACCAGTTCCTGCGTATCACCCACGCTCGGCAAGACGATCGCCCTCGCCTACGTGCGCCGCGAGTTCACCGAGCCCGGCGCTAAACTCACCTTTGCTTCCGGCGTTACGGCGGAAGTTGCGGCGTTGCCGTTTACTTCAGTGACGAATGACAAGTGACGAGTGACAAGCAAGAACAGGTGCTTGGTCTTCGTCACTCGTCACTTCGCTTGCCCGAGTTGCAATGTCATCAGCACGAATGAGGCGGCGATGATCAACACGGAAAGCACGGCCAGCGCATTCCAAAGTTCTCGCTCGGACGCGTCGCGGGTTCACCTTCCGGAATGAGGTAACCGAGCACGAGGCCGCTCGCCAACCCACCGAAGTGCGCGGCGTTATCCGCGTGAAAGAAGATTCCAAAAATCGCGATGTAGATCACCCACTTCCAGAGTTGGCTGCGATATTCCTTCCCAGATGTCCGTGATGGAAGCTTGCGCCGATTAAGATTCCAATCAGTCCCATGATGGCGCCGGACGCTCCCACCGACATTCCGAAGGGGGACCACAAAAGGCTCAGCACGAACCCCAAAACCCCCGTCACCAGGTAGAGCACGGTGAATTTGGTGGCGCTGAAGAGCGATTCCACTTCGCGGCCCCAGATCCACCAGGCACCACATGTTCATTCCGATGTGGAGCAGGCCGGCGTGCAGGAACATGGCCGTCACCAGCCGCCACCATTGACCGGCCAGGATGTAGGGAGCCTTGGCGCCCAGCCGCATCAGCACATTGCCGTCGATGCCACCCATGGAGGGCGCTCCGTACAACTGCGCGGCCTCGGTATTCTGCGTCATGTACCAGGAGATGACGTAAAGCGCGAGGTTGGCGACAACCATCACGGAGGTAGCGGTGGTGGGAATCGGGATCACGCCCATGATGCGGCCGGGCGTGCTGCTGCCACCGCGGGCGCGCACGGGGCCGGTGGCCTCGCCGCAGAGGGGGCACACCTTGGCGTCGCGGTCGATCAGGGCTCGGCAGTGCGGGCACATGCGGACCGTGCTCCTGGGCCCGCTTTCCTGCGCGCCCAAGGAGGAGACGAAAACCTTCTTGAGCCGCTGCCACTGGAACCACAGTTTGGGAGGTAGGGGCATGCTTAGGTCCGAAGTCCGGGGTCCGAAGTCCGAAGTCCGAACTGGAGCAGCAAATTTAGACGTATCGTCATTTCCATCCCTTCCAGGCGGAATACAAATTTAGATTATATCTGACAGCGCGCTGGAAAACTGCGGAAACTGTCCGCTCATTGAGTGCGCCGCGGGACCTTTTGCGTGAAATTGCGCCAGCGCCTGCTTTGTTTTTGACCCCCGACTTCGGACTCCGGACCTCGAACTATCTTTCCAGGAATTTCATTTGTAGCGCGCCCGCAGCTTGGCTAGAATAACCACCATAGGATGGGAGAGGGTCATGAATTTCGAAGATGCAGGGCGCGCCATCGATCGCGAATTCGAAAAGCTGCGGAAGTTTTTCAATGACGAAGTCCGTCCCGAAACCAAGAAGGAGACGGCGGAGTTCCTGAGAAAGTCCGCAGACCGCCTGACGAAAATGGCAGAGCGATTGGAAAAGGAAGAGGCAAAACCCTGACGCCGTGCTGAGTCACGTTACGGAAGGACCGCTCGGACGATGGCATTCCCCCGCTGCCCGGATCGGCGTGGCGATGGCGATGCTTCTCTGCGCCACGGGCTGCCTGCATCACCACAAAGCGGCCGCTCCTTCCGCTCGCAACATACCTCCGCCGGCTGCCCCCACGGCCGCGTCCCACGCACCGGCGCCGACCGCGCCCATCATTCAGGGGGAAGAGGGCATTGCTTCCTGGTACGGCCATCCCTATCACGGGCGTCGCGCGGCGAGCGGTGAGATTTACAATATGTACGACATGACGGCGGCGCATCGCACCTTGCCGTTTGGCACCCAGGTGCGCGTGCACGACCTCGAGAACGGCCGCGACGTGGACGTGCGGATCAATGACCGCGGACCGTTCGTGGAGGGCCGCATTATCGATCTCTCCTATGCCGCGGCGCAGGCCATGGGGATGTCCGGCATTGCGCGCGTGCGGCTGGAAATCCTGGGGCTCGGCTCGACTTCGGAGCCCGCCGTCTTTGCCGTGCAGGTGGGCGCATTTCGCGACCCCGCCAATGCCGGCCGCTTGAAGGCCCTGATTGAGGCGAGCTACGGGCCGGTGGTTATCCTGAGTTTCGACCGCGGCGACGGCCTCTTCTACCGCGTGCGCGTGGGCCACGAGAGTTCCGAGGGCGCGGCGCTGCGAATTGGCGGAAAAGCTTCGCAGCGCGAATTTGGCGACGGAGACTTTTGTCGTCAGGGTGAACTAATGGTGGATTGCCTCTTCTGCCGGATCATCGACCGCAAGGTCCCCCGCCAAGATCGTTCATGAGGACGAGCGCGCCGTGGCGATTGAAGACATTCACCCGCAAGCGCCGGTCCACCTGCTGGTGCTTCCGCGGAAGCACCTCCCCTCGCTCGAGGAGGCCCTGGCCGAGGACGAAGCGTTGCTCGGCCATCTTCTTCTTGTGGCGGCGCAACTGGCGCGTGAGCGGGGACTGGAATCCGAAGGGCTATCGCACCGTGATCAACAACGGCGCAGGGGCGGGGCAATCCGTGTTCCACCTGCACGTCCACGTGCTGGGAGGCCGCCGTTTCACTGGCCGCCGGGGTAGGTATCGGAGATTCGAGATCTGAGAGTTGAGATTTTCGATTTGAAATACCACTGTCCGTCAGTGCACCACCGCCAGCAAATTCTCCTCATCAATCATCACGCGCTAGCGGTTTTTGAGGCGCAGTGAATTTGAAGTGAGCTCCGCTCGCGCCCACCACCACCTGTCCCAGCGTGACCCGCTTGTCCCGCGCATAAAGAGCGACCACCCGAACCGGCATCTCAAAATCCTCGGAGACATCGCTCTGCGTGATGGTCCCTTGCACAACATACGAGCCGGTGGCAAGCGCGCGAACCTCAGTTTTGAGCGTGTAAGCGGGAATTCCCGTGTCGTAGACCCACTCGTTAAAGAACCAATCGAGCTTGTGGTTCTGTTCCAGGTCACTCTCCGGGGTCATGTACTTTTCCGCGTGATGAATGAAATCTTCGGTGGAGACGGCCTGCCCTTGATATTGGGTGACGAAGTCGCGCAGCATGCGGAAGAAGCGGGCGTCCGAACCCGTCTTGGGATCGGTCATTAATCCCCGCAGCATGTGAAGAACCCAGCAGGCCTTCTTGTAAACGATGTTGGAGTATCCCTCCGGATCCAGAGAGCTGGAAAGCCTCTGCCCGAGCCAAATGGGACCGCCCGATTCAACGGTTGCGCCCTCGCTGGTTTTGGCCAGCAAATCGCCCTTGTAAATGTGCAGCAGATCGCGGAACTGGCGGTTGCCGTCCTTACCCTGCGCCAGGAAAAGGGCCGCCGCGTAACTGGCCAGCCCTTCCGAAAGCCACTGGTCGTGGTAGGTCTGCCAACCCAGGAGATTTCCCCACCATTGATGAGCAATTTCATGCGCGATCATGCCCGGCCCCAGCGGGTCACCCCCTTCCCTGGCTCAAGCCCAGTTCCGACCGTTCGGTTTTGGGAAGGAAGGAAAGAGTGGGCAGGTACACAAGTTCCGGCCACCCTTGGCCAAAGCTCCCGGGAGCCTGCGAGATGGCCAAGCGGGGATAAGGGTAGGGGCCGAACAGGCGTGGAATAATATTGCACGGCCTGCGAGGCGACGTCGGCGACGTTGCCCAGCAGGGCGGAGGGCGCGAGAGGTACCGGCTCCATCTGGATGCGGAGCGACCACCCTTGGGTGTGCTCCGCCAATGTCCATGGGCGGCCGTGGCTCCGTCGTCATGCCTTTTTTCCAGTGAGCTTTCCGCTTCCCGCGTGGCATAAACCGTGATCGCGCGTCTTGCCCGCGTGCCGCTCGACCGAGGTATAGGGGCCCAGGTTAAAGCCCGCCACGCGGAAAACGCCGTCCGACCGCCAACGGCTCTCCGACTCATCCTCTGACGTTTTCTCCTCGACGCGGGCGCCGGTGGCCACCAGCACCAGCTTGCGCGGGTAGTGAAAGGTCATGTCGTACTGGCTGGGAAGGCCGATATCGATGTTGGGGTACCAACTTCCCCGCGCGCCAACGTACAGCACTCCGTTCCCGACGTCGGCGATAACGTTGCCGTGATACTTGAAAATCAAGCGAAAGCGCTCGCCGACCGGGTAGGGGTGGGGAAGCACCACTTCGACGTGATCGTAGGCGCGCGCCCCCGCCGGGTCCCCCTCCGGCGGTTGCCCCCGATCACCGTGATTTTGCGCCCGCTGATCGTCCTCGACTCCCGTGACCGCCAGCCAGCGTGAGAGCCCAAAGGAAATGACGCGATCTTGCGCTGAACGGGATTCGAGCTGAATCTCCGCCCGGCCTTCCAGACTGTGGTCGGGATGGATGCGAACGTCCAGGGTGTATGCCAGCGCCCTGGGCGTAACATCCAAGGATGCAGCCGGGCCCTCCTGCGAATCGTGCGTGGGGAAGGAACACCAGATATCGGTGAAAGTCTGGGAACCCACCTTGCGCAATGAGCCGATGGTGAAGGGCTCCGCCAGGCGCTCGTCGTCAGCCATCTCGAACACTCCCAGGGCCTCCCCCTTCACACGGGCGTAAAAATAAGGATGGTTACGGTCGCCGAGCATGTCGGTGAGGATGCGCACGGAAGTTTCAAAATTCAGCGCCTGCGCCACGGCAGCCCACTCTTCCAGAAAGGGGCCGGGTTGCTCGGGATCATCCGGATCAGGCCGGCGCGACGCCGCCAGCAATTCCTGGGCAGTCTGGTCCGTGAAACGCATGTAAACGGAATCGACTTTCTCCTCCAGGATGGGGGCCTGCGTGAACTGCGCCAGGTTCCGCTTCTCGGCCCGGTTCGGGCGGGATCATCAGAACTTCACCTTCCCCCGAGAAAACGGCCCCGGTGACCTCGCCCTTCACCGGCGTCAGGAAAGCGATGAAGCCGCGATTAAGATACAGGTTCATCCGGCCGCGCGTGATGTGGGCGTCGCGGATCACATAGACTTGGGTGGGGTCCAAGGTGACGCTGTTCAACTGCTTCAGCAGTTCGAGCGGGCTCGGGGGGTTGTGGCGCGGCGCCGAGGACAGCTGGAGAGAGCAAGCGAGCAACCAGAACGCGGGCAGCGCAAACTTGCGACCCATCCGGCAAATCCGCCCGGCAAATTTCCGCCGACCCCATGGCACGCCCCATTTGAATCCCCCGGCTTACTGTAGCGCGGAAATTGGCCGCTCCTCAACTCGACGGAGTGCGGAGCCCTGTTGTATGATGCGAGCAGGATGGCAGGGCACCACCGAAATCCGCAAGCCCTTCGCGCCCCACGGGAAAGCTGCGTGGGGCTGGAGCCTGTTGTGTGTCCTTCTCCTGTTTCCCTCGCTGCTGCTTGCGGATGTTATCTACCTGAAGAACGGTCGAAAGATTGTTGCCCAAGTCACCAAAGAGGACGAGAAACAAGTCTACTATGAAGTGGACGGCGGTGAATTTGCGATTTCGAAGTCCATGGTGGACCACGTGGAGAAGTCGGATGCCCCCGCCGCGGCGCCGGCGCAGGAACCTCCCCGGCCGAGCCGCGATGTCCCCTTGCCGCTCACGCCGCCCGTGGATACCTCGCTGGAGGAAGGGTCGGCGGCCATCCACGACGATGCTGTGGACGAGGCCTACCTCACGCAACTGGCGGACGACGCCATCCACAATCCCACACCGGAGAACCTTCACAAGCTCAAACAGGGCTTCCAGGCAGCGGCGGTTTTTCTGACCCGCAAGGGTGACCCGGAGGGGGCCATCCTCAAATATCGCGAGGCGCTCAAGTATCTGCCTCACGACCAGGCCCTGACGCTGGCGCTCGGCTACTTGTTGTGGAAGCAGGAGCATTATCTGGAAGCCGTCGATCTGTTGTCGCCGGAGGCGGACCGTTATCCCCAGTCGCCGGACTTTCGCGTGCTCTTGGGCTCGGCCTACTACGGGATGGAGGATCTCGATCAAGCCATCACGCAGTGGAACAAGGCGCTCGCCATTCAGGACAATGCCCAATTGCGCGAAGCGGTGGCGAAGGCGCAACGCGAGCGGGAGGTTTCCGGCTCTTATTCGGAATTGCGCAGCGAGCATTTCCTGCTTCGCTACGATGGCCAGCAGAACGAAAAGCTGAGTGGCGAAATTTTGAACAGCCTGGACGGCTCCTTTCAGGACCTGGTGCTGGACCTGGATTATTCCCCCACGGAGGCCATCGTCGTTATTCTCTATCCCAATCAGGCCTTCCGCGACATCACCCGGACCCCCTCCTGGGTGGGCGCTTTGAATGACGGGAAGATTCGCGTTCCCGTTTCCGGCCTGACGCAAATGACCCCGGACCTGGCGCGCGTGCTGAAGCACGAGCTGACGCATTCCTTTGTCCGCCAGATCACGCTGGGCCATTGCCCCACCTGGTTCAACGAGGGTTTGGCGCAGCTTGAGGAAGGCGCCACCACCGCCGGCGCTGGGAAGCCAGTTGGCGCGAGCCTTCGCCGCCGGGAAGATTCCGGCTCTTGCCTCGCTGGAAGGATCTTTGTGGGTTTGCCCCCGGATCAGGCGGCCCATGGCTTACGCCAAGTCCTTGGCCGCGCTCGAATACCTTCGCGACGTTTTCGGCATGGGGGAAGTCCGCCGCATGTTGAAACAAATGCCTTCCTCGGATTTCAGTACCATCCTGCAAAACGATTTGCGGATGAGTTATTCCGCCTTCGAAGACGGAAGTGGCCAACTACGTGGTGAAGAAGTACGGGTCGTAAGCCGATGGGCAGAGGGTTTTCTTAAGTTATGGACAAAGGGCATCACACCAAGTTCATCCATGAGGGACAATACGCTGCTGCGCTGATCGCCAATTGACTTCATCCCAGGAACTGTTACAATGCCATACAGCCTTATGGACGGCGGTATGGTCGATAGACTTTAACTCAGCCTGATCCCGAGGCGGAAAACAACGTTTCGAATGCCTGTCGACTTGCACCGACGCCTGAAAATAACGGCCGCTCAGGAAAATCGGCAAATGGCCGATATAGTGGTGGATGCAATTGAAACTTATTTATCAAACAACCGAGCCACTCTTCCCAGGACCTCTCGCAAGCGCTAAGCCTAGCGTCTTGGTGAGGCGGATGGGGGTACGCCCTCGAAGGTCCCCTGCCGGCAAGGCCACGAACGAACTTATTTTCTCGGCCTATCAGGGAATGAACGCAGAGGTTTTTCCTAGCGTGCTTTCCCTTTATGTCCCGCCCGGGTCCAAGATTGCTGACATCACTTATGGAAAGGGTGTTTTCTGGAAAAACGTCAGGCTCGAACAATACGAACTCATGAAGAGTGACATCAAGCAGGGCCTTGACTGCCGAGCCCTGCCTTATATGGACCAGACCTTCGACTGCGTGGTGTTCGATCCCCCCTATATGCACACTCCCGGGGGTACGGCGCACGAAGGCCATCAGAATTACGAGTCATATTATAAGAACAACGGAACCGGTAATGGCACGGACAAGAAATACCACGAGGCAGTCCTGGCCCTGTACTTTCTTGGGTCAAAAGAAGCGTGGAGGGTGCTGAAACCCGGGGGCATCCTTATCGTCAAGTGCCAGGATGAAGTTTGCGCGTGCAAGCAGCGCCTTACGCATGTGGAAATCATCAACTACCTAACCGCGACGATGTTCTTCGTAGAGGATTTATTCGTGTTGATGCGGACTAATAAACCTGGTGTCAGCCGAATCTTGCGCCAACGCCATGCTCGCAAGAATCATTCGTATTTCCTTGTATTCAGAAAGAAACCCGTGAAGCCCCCTGCCTAAGTCTGAAGGAGTTGCCGCAAGTCCTCAAACACCCCACCGAAGGACCTCACCTCCAGCCGCGGGAAATCATTGGCTAAGGCCAGATACACCTGAGGCGGATCGAGATAATAAATATGGCTTATTTCCGCAACCCTGGATTGGAACATTTGCAGTTGCCTGGGGACGCAGATTTCAATCACCTCTCCCGTGCGGCTGTCCCGTTTGGTCTCTGCCGCGACGACCAGAATACCCCTGTATTGCCCGGTTCCGAATATGCGGTCTAAAACGAGCTGATGAACCCACGCCTGAACCGCACGTTCGCGCGTCGACGTCTTGATCGGGAGATGAATCTTCCGGCTGTTCCGGCCCGGGTCAAAAACATAATCCGTAGGAAGGTCCGCTCCCGATTCTGGAATGCGGACCTTCTTGCGGGGAGAAACACCTATGGATCGAGCTACCATATGGCCGATAAGAATCTCAAAAAATGTCGCGGAAGCTTTTCGCCCGACATCGTACACATCATGGGCAGCAAATACGCTGTACGCAATCGTGTATGACGACTTGACAGTGTCTTCGTCCGAAGAGTCTCGGAATCCTCTGCGGAATGCCCGCAGAAGCC
Source organism: uncultured Acidobacteriota bacterium (assembly GCA_963810005.1). GTDB lineage: Bacteria > Acidobacteriota > Terriglobia > UBA7540 > UBA7540 > Bog-366. Next base: position 264,372 of record CAWELY010000002.1, on the reverse strand, counting down.
GATTGAACTCGCCCGCATCGTCGACATAGAGACCTTGATTGACTGGCCTGGACTGATTATTTCTCCTGAAGCTGAAATAGCTCTTGGCCGCAACCCGAGAGTTTAGTTCCACGCGCTCAACTTGTTGAAGCATCTCGCGTGCGTGCATGGCCATCTCCGAGATGAGACGAGCAACCGCTCCGCCCGAGAGGGCTTCGGCAGCGAGGCCCTTAAGTTCCTTGTACTGTTTGCTGAGCTGTTCCGGCATAGCGACGGGATATTACCACGCAGATAATTTCGTTTCCAGCACTTAGCAGACGGAAGAGCGACGGCGGCAGACTGCGGGGTGGCCTATACAGAGTGACCTTCGCGAAGCAAACGAGCGCTACGCCGGATGGACTGGATTGGCACCCTCATTCTATCCTGTGACGTTAAACGGTTGCCATCAACGCCGCCAGCAGTGCCGCGCGCTGGGGCAATTCGCGAAGGATGACGTGCTCGTGGCGGGCGTGGGCTCCGTCGCCGGTTCCGCCCAGGCCGTCGAGCGTGGGGATTCCCAGCGCGGCGGTAAAGTTGCCGTCGGAGCCTCCTCCGGTTGCGGCTTCCTTCAGTTCCAGACCCATCTGGCGTCCCAATTCGCGTGCCTGGCGAAAGAGCGCGATGGCCATTTTCCGTTCCAAGGGAGGACGGTTGACCCCGCCGGTTATTTCCAGTTTGGCCTCGGGATGAATGGGCGTGAGAGCCCGCATCTTGCTTTTCAATCTTCTCGCGGTCGAGCGCGGTGGGCACCCGCACGTCAACGCGCGCCACCGCAAGTTCCGGGATCACATTGGCGCGTGTGCCGCCCTGGATAACATCCACGTTAACGGTCAGCCCCCGCTTGGGGCGCGCCAGCTTTTCGATGCGAGGAATCTGCCGGGCCAGCTCGGAAATGGCATTGACGCCCGCCGAGGGATTGATTCCCGCGTGCGCCGACCGGCCGCGCACCGTGACCTGAAACTCCCCCACTCCTTTGCGGGAGGTTTTGAGTGCCCCATAGGCCGCGGCGGGCTCCAGCACCAGCACCGCGCGGGCGCGGCGGGCCTCCGCCAGCAACTCGTCGCGAAACGCGATGCTTGACACCTCCTCATCCGCATTCAAGAAAAAACGCACGGGGCCGGGAGGAGTTATTTTCAAGGCGGTGAGCGCCTGCACCGCCCAGAGGCCGCAGACGATGCCGGATTTCATGTCGTAGATTCCCGGCCCGTAGGCGCGCCCCTCCCTCACCTGGTACGGCATCTCCGCCAAGCGTGCCGGTTTCCCAAACCGTGTCCATGTGGCCCAGCAGCAGGATGGGCTTCGTATCCGCCGCCCCTTCCCAGAACTCCGCCACCACGGCCGAACCCGCCGTCGGCGTGGCTCAGGAGTTGGACTTTCGCGCCTCGCTGGCTGAACTCCTGGGCAAAAAAGTTTGCCATGCGGTCAATTGCCGCTTTGTTCTGACTGGGCGATTCGATTTCCACCGCTTGCCGCAAGCAATGCACGAGCGCGTCCAATTCCGATTCGCAGTATGCCAGCAACGCCTTGGGGTCTAACATGTTTCCTCCTGCGCCGGTCGATGGGCGGATCGCTGAGCGGACTGGATTCTCCCGTGGCGCAAATCTTACCACGTCCGCGCGCGGGCAGGGCTAGGGCTCCGCTCGGGGGGCGGCAGGTTTGAGGGATTCGCAGGTGACGAATGCGATACTCTGGGACAAGTTGTCTCTTGACAAAATGATACAAATGGTATAGCCTAGAATTGTCGGGAAACTCCGTGCCCTCCGTGTTGGAGGCTCTGAGCCACAGAGAACACGCAGGGAGTTGGCCAGGCAGGCCGCAATGGGGAGGATCGAATTGGTTGCACAACTTGGGGACCGGAAATTCTTGTCCCCTCGCGACCATGATAAGCTTGTGAAAAAGTATGTTATCGAGTTTTCGGAGGATTTCAATCGTCCGAGCAGAGAATCAAGTACTTGAAAACAGAGAGCTTATTTCGAAGAAACATCGGGACGATGTCCTGACCCAAAAAGATGTTAAAAATGAAGATTGCTCCCAATGGTTGATTGAAAACAAAGGGGCAAAAAAAGTGCTCCCAATGAGTTGTTGAAAATAAACGGGTTACACAATAAATGGAACGAAGCCTGAATACTATTGGAAGGAAAGGCACTTATCGCGCCATTCGCAAATGACCGTGAAGCTGGATGACTCGTCCCTGTATCTCGCGCCGATAAATTATTTGTTACTGACAACATGCTGCGGTTCCATTCTATTCTAGAATTTTCCCGAAATGCTCCGCAACCGCCAGAAGGGGCGGCAAAATTGAGTAAAGTCTCTCTCGCTCTTGTTATCCATTCGCACCAGCCGGTGGGAAACTTCGATCATGTGATCGAAGACGCCTACCAGAAATCCTATGCGCCATTTGTGCGCGCTCTTGCACGCGCATCCGCGCATCCGCGTGAGCCTGCATTTTTCCGGAATCCTGTTGGAGTGGCTGGAAAAGCAGCCATCCGGAATACTTCCAGCAGCTTCGCGAACTCGTGGAGCGCGGCCAGATCGAACTGGTCGGCGGGGGCTATTACGAGCCCATTCTGCCGATGATTCCCGATGCCGATAAGATCGCGCAGCTCCGCAAGCTGGCGGATTACCTTCGCCAACACTTCGGCCGCGCGCCGCGCGGGGCGTGGGTGGCCGAGCGGGTTTGGGAGCCCACGCTCCCCCGTCCGCTGGCCAAAGCGGGCGTTGAATACGTCGTTCTGGACGATACGCACTTCCTCGCCGCCGGCCTCCAGCCCTGGCAATTGCACGGCAGCTTTGTTACGGAAGAGGACGGCCTCCCCGTTGCGCCTGGTTCCCAGCTTGAAAGCCCTTCGCTACACCATCCCCTTTCAGGAACCGGCGGAAACGCTTGCGGATTCTGCGGGAAGGGATCAACCAGCATGACGCCCTCTTCGCCATGGGCGATGACTGCGAGAAGTTCGGCGTCTGGCCCGGCACTTACGATCACGTTTACAAGAACGGCTGGCTGGAGCGGTTTTCTTAAGGCGCTCGAGAGCTGCCAGGATTGGCTGGAGACAACCACCGTCGCGGATTACCTCAGCTCGCACCCGGCGGTGGGGCGCATCTATCTGCCCACGGCCTCTTACGCGGAGATGATGGAATGGTCCCTTCCGCCCGCGGCATCGACGGAATTCAAGGCTTGTTTGGAAGAGAGTGAGCACATGCCGAATGGCGAGCGCTTCCTGCGCTTCCTGCGCGGAGGGCTGTGGCGCAACTTCCTGACCAAGTACGCGGAATCCAATCGCATTCAGAAACAGGCGCTGGGTGTGAGTCATCGCTTGCAGAAGCTGAGCAGCGTCCGCGGAAAGTGGAACGGAAAAAGCGGCATTGCTCGCGGAAGCGCAGACGCACCTTCTTGCTGCCCAGTGCAATGACCCTTACTGGCACGGCGTATTCGGCGGGCTCTATGCGCCCCATCTGCGCAGCGCGATTCTTCGCCACTTGATCCAGGCGGAGTTTCAACTGGATTGCGCGGAAGGCCGGGACGCCGGCGCCAAACCCGAAATTGTGACGACGGACTTCGACGCTGGATGGGCAGGAGGAAATCCTGATCCGGCAGAGTATCTCCGGCATGACGCTGCACCCCGCGGATGGCGCCACGGTTTCCAGCCTGCGCTTCCAGCCCGCGAACGTCGAGCTGGTGAATTCCCTCATGCGGCGGCCCGAACCCTACCACGCGCTGGTGCGGAAACACGTTTCTTCCAAGCAAGCGCCGCGCGAAGGCCCCGCTTCCATCCATGATCAGGTGCTCAGCAAAGAATCGCACCTGGATGCATTGCTGCGCTATGACCGCTATGCGCGGCATGCCTTCCGCACCTATGTTTTCCCCAGCGCCAAAAGCTGGAAGGACTTTGAGTTTCTCCGCCTGGAGGAGAATGAGACTCTGGCGCGAGGCGCTTGGAAGGCCACGCCCATCAAGGCCCCCGCGGCGGCCATCGAATTCCGCAGCGCCACCGAGGTCCACTCGAACGGCTGCGTGATGCGGGTCGATGCGCTCAAGACCTTGACTTCCAAAGTGTCAGGTTCGACCTGGCAGATTGAATGCCGCTCTTCGCTGAACACCGACCGCTCCTGCCCCACCGGCATGGCGATGGGGCTGGAGCTGGTCCTGAACCTTCTCGCTCCCGACGCCCACGATCGATATTTCCTGGCGAAGGATGTTCGCCGCCCGCTGGAGTTTCGCGGCGAAATCGATTCTGCCAAGCTGACGCTCGTGGATGAGTGGCAACGCGTCAAGATCACGCTCGAAACCCGGCCGCAAGCCTGCTGGTGGATCGTGCCGATTGAAACCATTTCCCAATCCGAGTTGGGATTTGAGCGCGTGTACCAGGGCTCCGCGATTCTGGCGGTGTGGAAAATCGATCCACCCTCCTGGCGCAACGTGACCTGCGTTTTGCAGATGGAAATTGCGCCTTGGGAGAACACCAACGGCGCCGAGGAGTGAGCGCCCATAGAATATCATCCATCCAGACACCAAGCCGGCAGAGAGACGGCAGGATAAGAGCGGGTGGGAAACGAATCGGATATAATATTTACCGGACATACAGCGATGAGCATTGATGAACGCCTCGAAGCACTCACTCACTCCGTGGAGATGATCGCTCAGATGCAACTTAAGACGGAGAAAGAAATTCGCCAACTTGGCCGTTATGTACGCGCTATTGTACTTGACCATGAAGCACGTCTGTTGGTACTCGAAAAGACCGAAGGAGACAGCGACTAACGGTATCCGCTAGATTCTCCGGGGTTGGAGGTTCTGCATGGCCGTACCGCAAGAACTGCTCGACATTCTGGTTTGCCCGGCGTGTAAGTTGCCCGTTCAGCTCACGCCGGACGGACAAGGCTTGAAGTGCGCCCAATGCCGGCGCGTCTATCCCATCAAAGATGATATCCCCGACATGATCATCGAAGACGCCAAGGTGGAAGCGGAGTGACGCGATTTTGGGTTTTAGATTTTGGATTTTGGATTGAGGCCGACCGTTTGCTCTTCCGCGAAGAACCCCGGCTTCGAAGGCGGGTTTCTGATTCAATGAAGGGTAACAGCAAACTGGATTGTTAATTCTAATGGAATCTAAGATCCAAAATCTAAAATCGTATGAACGCGGCTTCCCTTCTTCCCGATCTCCCCGCCGGAGCGCGCATCCTCATTCTTCGCCTCCGGTCCATCGGCGACATCATTCTGCTGACCCCCACACTGCGGCTGCTCAAAGAGTGGCGGCCTGACCTGCGCATCTCCGTGATGGTCGAATCCCGCTTTCGCGACCTCTTGCAGGGAAACCCGGCGGTGGAGGAAATTCTCATTCCCGGGGAAGGGTCCGGCGTGCGCAACCTGCTCTCGCGCCTGGCCGTCATTCGCGGACTTCGCCGCCGCGGATTTTCTCTCTGCGTGAACCTGCACGGCGGCCCCACGCAGCCGCCTTTTTGCGCGCTGGAGCGGCGCCCGCTGGCGCGTAGGCTTTGCCCACTATCGCGGGGCAAGCCTCTACAACATTCTGGTTCCTGACGCCCGGACCATTTTGAACCAGCCGTCTCTGCACACGGCGGAACATCAGGCGGCGGCGTTTTTCTACCTGGGACTGCCGCGGAAGGAAATCCCGCGCGCCCAAATTTTCTCCGGGGCGGGACAGGCCGCGTGGTGGGACGCCAAACGCGCGAGCCTGGGTATCGCCTCGGGACAGCCTTACGCCATCGTCCATCCCACCGCTTCGTACAAGACCAAGGAATGGGCGGCGGAAGGATTCGCGCGGATGGGTGAATACCTGGAGCGCCAAGCCCGCGTCGCGCCCATTTATTCCTGCGGACCGGGAGAAGCGCCGGTGCTCGATGCCGTGGAGAAAGCCTCGGGCGCGCCCGTGCGGCGATTGGAGGGCGTGAGTCTGGCGCAATTTGCCGCAGCGCTTGCGGGGGCTCGGTTGTTTGTGGGAAATGACAGCGGCCCCGCCCACATGGCCGCGGCGCTGGCCCGGCCCGTGGTGGTCATCTTCGGATCTTCCAGTTCCCCCATTTGGGGTCCCTGGCCGCGGCAAGGTTCCAACCCCGGCGCGCGCGTGGTGCAGAACCCCTTCGACTGCAACCCTTGCCCCGGCGATCATTGTTACCAATTCGCCGCGGCCGGAGTGCATCCTTTCCGTGACCTTCGACCAGGTGAAGGATGCCGTGGAAGAGGTCCTGGCACCAATCCTCATGACGCATCTCATCGCCAGCATTTACGCAGAGGGCTTGCGGGATGGATTCAACTCGCGGGCATTCGAGCGAGGGCACGGCGTGTGTGCTGGCACTCCGGCAATTCAGAATGGGGAGAAGGCAAGCCCTTTGGTTTTGCGATCGACCAAGAGCTCGCGCGGAGGCTCCTCATCATTGATGGTGACCGTGACAATGACGGTCACTTCGCCTTTGGATCGCGACCCCAGAATCTTGAAGGTGCGAATCTTCCCGTAGTCGCCGCGCTCGCCCCAGTCGTGCAGGAAATCCGCGTAAGTGTAAGTGGCGCTGGGCTGCCAAAGCCGGTAGGCTTCCTGGTAGTTGCCCTGCTCCAGCGTGGTGAGAAAGCGCGAGATGGCTCGTTCCTCAGGGTAAGTTGCGAAAAACGAAGTAGCCTGCCCCGCCAATGATGACAACGGCCAAGGCAACCAGAATATAGCGTCCTATTTTTCGAGGCGGTTTGGGCGGTGTGGCATCAAGCAAAGTCATGGCCGGTTCCTCCCGGGAGCCAGGAGTATAAGCACCCTCCCGAGCACCCCCATTATGTTAGATGCGCGGGCGAATTGCCAAGGGGAGGTTAGAGGGAGCGCTTGAAGAGGGCGGTTTCAGCAACCACCATCACCAGGGTAAACAGCGCCAGGAAAGTCAAGTCCCCGGCAATGGCCATGATTCCCGTGTTCTTGAGCAGCAGCGCTTTGAACGCATGCACGGCATAGGTGAAGGGATCAACCATGGAAATGGCGCGCATCCAGGGCGGAAATCCGTAGATAGGATAGACGGCGCCACTGGGGAAATACAGCAACGTATTGAGTACGCCGAAAGTGGCGCGTGGCACCAGGGGGTCGTTGACGCGGACCATCAGCAAAAACATCATGCTGATCAGAGCCAGGGAGGTCAATACGATGACCAGCAGCAGCTTCGCCAACCGGAAGGGATCCAGCGGATTGGGTATTCCGGCGATGACGGATCCCACGGTAGTCAGGACGATCCCCGCCAACACCGCCTTGATCGCTCCGGAGAGATTGAAGCCCAGGATCAGTTCCAGTCTGGAAATCGGCGTAACCAGATAACCTTCATGGAGGCCGCGCGCTTTATCGTCAATATAGATAATACCTCCACCGATCATGGCGGAAACGAAGATCGCCATGACGATAGAGCCCGCCAGGAGATATTGGATATAAGGAACGTAAGGATAGAGCTCCACCACCGAGAGCGTGACCGCGCTGGGGACGCGCGGCGGGGCGCCACCTTGATTGTAGGCGCCCACAATATCGCTAAACCCACCCTCCAGCGCGGCGACCGCGAAGTTGTCTGTGTTGTCTTCGATAAGCGCCACCTGCGGTGCATCCTTGGCCAGAACCCGGCGCGAATAATCCGGCGGGAAGCTCAGGACCCCGTTGATTCGCCCCTCCCGCAAGTCCCTCAAGGCCTGCTGGAGATCGGTGTAATCAACCGTTTCAAAGGTCCGCGCGTTGGCGGCGATGGCCCCACACATTTCCCGCAGCTTTACCGTGGGCATCCCATGATCCTGATTAACCACGCCGACACGCAGGTCATGGATTTTGCCGCCAAAGGCGTAACCAAGGACTACCAGTTGCACCAGGGGCATGATCATGGACACCACGATCAGCGTGGGGCTGCGCATGAACTTGCGCAGGTCGCGTTCGATCAGCGCTAGAATTCGATTCATAGCCTTCTACTTTTGCCCTCGCTGATAAAAAACCGTGGGATCGTAGCCGAGCGCATCCTGCAAGGTGTCGCGCAATTGCCGGCCAGTGTAATGCATGAACACGTCGTCGAGCGAGGTGCTCTGAACGGAAAGCGAAGTTACCTCAATTTGCGCCTGGTGGACCGCCTCCATCAGCGCCACGGTGGTCTTGGGGCCGTTATTGGAGCCGATGCGGAACACGTGGTCTTCGCCCTTCACCTCGAGCACGTCCGGAAGGTTTTGCAGGGTTTCGAGCCAAGCCTCCGGGACGCGCGAAAAACCGACCTCCAGGACGTTGTTTCCGGGGATGGAAGCCTTCAGCTTGAGCGGCGAATCCAGCGCCACCAGCTTTCCATGGTCGACAATGGCAATGCGGTCGCAGAGCTTGTCGGCCTCGTCCATATAATGGGTGGTCAGAAGGATCGTCAATTCCCGTTCTTTCTTGAGGCGCATGAGCATTTCCCACACCCCCACGCGAGACGCAGGGTCGAGGCCCGTGGTGGGTTCATCTAGGAAGAAAATGCGCGGCTCATGCACCAGCCCGCGAGCGATTTCCAAACGCCGCCGCATGCCACCGGAAAAATTCTTCACTGGCTTATCCGCCCAAGGAAGCAGATCGACGGCTTCCAGGAGTTCCTTGGCGACCTTGATGCGGCGCTCGCGCGGAACACTGTAGAGCTTTGCATAGATCTGCATGTTCTCCATGGCGCTCAAATCAAGATCGGAGGTCATGGCCTGGGGAATAACCCCGATGCATTTGCGGACCTCGTCGGCATGATGGACAACATCGAAGCCGAGAATTCGGGCCACGCCGGAGGTGGGGGGAAGAAGCGTGGTGAGCACGCGGATCAAGGTGGATTTCCCCGCGCCGTTCGGACCCAGCAAGCCGAACACTTCACCGTGCCCCACCGAAAAACTCACGTCATCGACGGCGCAAAAGCTGCCGAAACATTTGCGCAACTTTTCGACTTCCACCGCGACCATCGTTTTGTGCTCCATCGGCAAAGGTCCCATGGTTACAATCCCATCCACCCGGAGGGCGCTTAGTGGACGTCTTGCGGGGGCACCGTCACAAAAGCCGTCAGGCCGGGCCACAGCCGGCGGTCGTTGTTGTCGACGCGCAAGCGGAGTTCGAAGGTCTTGATGTCCCGCTTGCTTTGACTCACATCGCGCTGCGTGGCATAGTCCGCGTCCACCCCCCGATAGAAAATGGTTCCTATGCGCTCCATCCCATCGGGAAAACGGACCTGCAAGCGGTCGCCCAGACGTAGGCGATCAACGAATGTTTCCGGCACATCCGCGCGCACCCAAAGATCATCCGGATTGATAATGGAAGCGATCGGCTGGCCGATATTCACGACTTCACCTTGACGTGCGGCCAGCACGGAGACAACGCCGGAAATGGGGGCGTGAATCTCCGTATAGTCCAGGCGAACTTGGGCCTTCGACATCTGCGCGCCGGCGGCTGCCCGCTGCCGCTCCATGGCCTGCAATTGGCTTCGCCGCACGGTGATCTGGACATTGTTCGATTGGGCAAGGGCGACCGCCGCACGCTGGACTTCCACCTGCTTCAGGAGAGATTCCACGTGGGCTTTCTGCGCCTCGAAGGCGGCGCGCGCCTGGTCCAACGATTGATCGGATACAATCTTCTGGTCGTAGAGCCCCTTGGTGCGCTGATAATTCAGACGGTCCAGCTCCAGGTCAGCCTTAGCTTCGTCTTCCTGCGCCTGCGCCGCTGCCAGCGCCGCCTCCGCCTGTTTGATCTGGTCGCGAGTCTGTGCCTCCTGATATTGCAACGCCGCCTCGGCTTCCTCCACTTGCGAGGCCGTTCCTCGCTCGGTGTGGGCGTAAAATGACTCGTCGGCGCGCAATTCCTGGGGTTCGATGACCGCGAGCAACTGCCCGGCCTTCACGCTGTCGCCTTCCTTCACCTGCACCTGCGCGAGCTGGCCTTGAATCTGCGAGCTTGCCACCACATCGTTGGTGGTGACGATGCCGGTCAGGATCAGCGGGCGCGGTGCGGTGACCGCTTTGTAATAAACCACCCCGCCACCGAGAACGACCACGATCAAAATGGGCAAAATAATCTTGCGCTTCATTGCTCTGCAGCCTCCGGATTTTGAAAGAGGGCGTAGCGGATGAACTTCAGAACCTCCGCTTTCCTTTTGGCTAAGTTCGCCTTGCTGTAAGGGTCCTGGCCCGTGATCACCCGAAATGCAGGAGCGATATTGAAGTAATGCGCCGTCAACCCGGCAATCGAAACGATCGTGTGCCCCTTGTTCAGGCGCCGAAATTCCCCCGATTTCATTCCCCGCGCCAGCAACGCCTCCAACAGCTTCTTGAGGGGAAGCGAGTGCTCGCGCATCATCCGCTCTAAGGCGCGATCTCCTTCCATCATCATCCGCTGGAAGATGCGGGGGTAATGCGGGTGGGTGCCGATGAAATCAAAGTGATAGCTCACATAACGCAAGAGGATAGGCCCCGCCGGGCCCTTCGCCGAAAGTACTTCATGAGCTTGCTGTTGGAATTCCCGCACTTGCGAGCCCACGACTGCCTGGTAAAGCCCTTCCTTGCTCTTGAAGTAGTAATAGAGCAGGGCTTTGTTCACGCCGGCGGCAGCCGCGATGGCGTCCGTTCGCGCCCCCGCCAGGCCGTGTTCGGCGTAGACCTGCTCGGCAGCCTTCAGGATGGCGGCCCGTGTCCCGGCGCTGTCGTGGTGTCGCGCGTGTGTTGGAGTACCCATTTCTCGGACCCGTTTCATCATTTAACTAACCAGATAGTTAAATAACATGCCGCCCTCAATCGTGTCAAGAAGGATTTTACTTCGGGAAGACTCGACTCTATTTCCGCGCTGCCGGAGAATAGGTGAATCGGGTGCGAGACTTTTCCTGGTGGCGCTCGAGGGCCAACTCGATCAGGCGGTCAAGAAGCTGGGAGTAAGGACACGCCGCTCGCTTCCCAGAGCTTGGGATACATGCTGATGGAGGTGAAGCCCGGAATGGTGTTGATCTCATTCAAGTAGACCTTTCCGGTCTTGCGATCGAGGAGAAAGTCCACCCGCCCCATGCCGGCCCCGTCGATGGCCTGAAAGGCGCGGATGGCCACTTCCCGCACCTGTTTCGTCTGCCGGGCCGTGAGTCGCGCCGGGATGACCAACTCCGAACCTTCTTTGATGTACTTCGCCTCGTAATCATAGAACTCGTTAACCGGCACGACTTCCCCCGGCACGGAGGCCTGGGGGTGGTCGTTCCCCAGCACGGAGCATTCGATCTCGCGGGCGTCGATTCCCTTTTCCACCAGAATTTTCCGGTCGTACTGCGCGGCCAGATCCAATGCGGCCGCGAGTTCGCGCCGGTCATGAACCTTACTGATCCCCACCGAGGAGCCAAGGTTCACAGGCTTCACAAACAGCGGGTAGCGCAGTTCCCTTTCGATTCGCTTGCGGATGGCGCCGGGATGGCTTTCCCAGTCCGCGCGCAGGATGAGTTCCCAGGGAACAACGGGAAGGCCCGCGTCGCGAAACAGGCGCTTCATCACATCCTTGTCCATGCCTGCGGCGGAGGCGAGCACCCCGGCTCCGACGTAGGGAACATCCGCCAACTCCAGAAGCCCCTGCACCGTACCGTCTTCGCCGAAGGTCCCGTGAAGGACGGGGAAAACGACATCGAGGGATGGCCGTTGATTCGCGGGCAAACCGGATGGAGCCAGCGGCAAGAGCTTGGGCCCGGTGGGATCCACAGAAGGCGTAACGGGATCGCCACTTTCCAGGACCTGCGGCAGGAGTTGCGCGGCTCCAGAGCCAATCCGCCAGTGTCCTTCGCGGGTGATGCCAATGGGCACGATTTCATACTTCGCCGGATCGAGGGCGTTGATCACCGAGGCCGCGGATTGCAGCGAGACGTCGTGTTCGCCCGAGCGCCCGCCAAACAAAATTCCGACGCGGATTTTCCTGGTCACAAAATCTTCTTTCCCAGGGCGGAGGCCGCGAGCCCCACGCCCAGAATTGCGGTCTTATTCATGACATCGATGATCGGATTAATCTCGACCAGTTCAAAGGCCACCATTTGCTGGCTATCGGCGACCATTTCCATGGCCAGGTGCGCCTCGCGGAAAGTAATGCCGCCCCGAACGGGCGTGCCCACACCGGGGGCCTCGTGGGGATCGAGCACGTCCATATCGAAGGATACCACGAACCCCGCAGTGCCTTGGCGAGGCGAGGGCGATGGCTTTTTCCATCACCACGCGCATGCCCTGTTCGTCGATTTCGCGCATGGTGAAGGCGTTGACGCCGGAGTCCAGAACCATTTGCCGCTCGCGGGAGTCGAGGTCACGGATACCAATCAGGGCGCACTTTTCCGGCCGCATCTTCGGGGCGAAGCCGCCAATTTGCGTCAGCGAATCCGGCCCGTGACCCAGCGTGGCGGCAAACGGCATGCCGTGCACGTTGCCGCTGGGGCTGGTCTCCGGCGTATTCATGTCGGCGTGGGCGTCAATCCAAAGGCATCCCACCTCCTGGTTGCGATCGTGATAGAACTTGGCAACGCCTGCCTGCGTGCCGATCGCCACCGAGTGATCGCCGCCAAGCGAGACGGGAAAGTAGCCTGCCTCCAGCGTCTGGCAAATACGTTGCGCCACTTCTTGCGAAGTCTCCGCGATTTCCTTCAAATACTTGGCGCGCTGGTTGCCGAAAGGCTGTTCTTCCGGCAGCCGGACGTGGATATTGCCGCTGTCCTCGACCTCGTGTCCCAAACTCTTCAAGGCATGATTCAATCCCGCCGCGCGCACGGCCGACGGCCCCATGTCCACGCCGCGCCGCTCCTGGCCGAGGTCCAACGGAACACCGAGGATTTTGATTTTCAGCATGATGCCCTTTACCACAAATACGCCTGCTCCTCTACCTCAACCAGCGCCATCAATGCCTTCCATGCGGTCGAGTAGTGAGGCTCAGTTGTCCAGGTCAACTCCGGGATGTGTCCCTTCCTCCCCCAAAGGTTATCATCCGAAATCTCTTGCGGCGATGGGCGGATTCCCAGCGCGCGCGCGCCGCGCGGAGGCTGTCCTCAATCTAGACGCTCAAAGTCGTGCCCTGTTCCGCAGCCCACTTCTTGGCTTTGGCGTGAAGCTGATCGTCGATTCGAATCGTGATTCTCATAGGTCAAAACATGCCAATCGGGAATCAAAATTTCAACGCCGGGGTCTCTTGGGGGGTAATACACGGATGGCCGTGGAGGTACGCGACACCCGCGACCTTGACGGAGCCCTGCTTCCCCGTTGCGGCCCTTTTCGGGGTCGGGCGCAAGCCCGCGTTCGGCCCAGCAGCCGTCAAGGCGTCAAACGGTACAACATGCGCGGGAAAGGAATCGTCTCGCGCACGTGTTCGAGCCCGCAGATCCATGCCACGACGCGCTCGATGCCCATGCCGAAACCCGCATGCGGCACGGTGCCGTAGCGGCGCAAATCGAGATACCACTCGAAAGCTTTTCGCGGCAACTCCTGCTCTTGAATGCGTTGCTCGAGCAGCGCGAGGTCAGCCAGGCGCTCGCCGCCGCCGATGATTTCGCCGTAGCCTTCGGGAGCGAGCATGTCAACGCACAGCGCCACTTCCGGCCGCGCGGGATCGGGCGCCATGTAGAAGGCCTTCACCTGGCTGGGATAGCGATGCACCAGGAGGGGCTTTTCCGAGCCCTCGGACAGCAGCGTTTCGTCCGTGCCGCCGAAGTCTCCGCCCCACTGGATTTCACTCCCCTTGCCCTGGAGAATCTTCACGGCCTCGTCGTAGCTCATTCGCGGGAAGGGAAGCTTGATCTTTTCCAGGTTCTCGATTTTCCGCTCCAAGGTCTGAAGTTCCGGCCGCCGTTTCTCCAGCACGCGCCCGACGACGAACGCCACCAATTCCTCGCCGAGCGTCATGGCGTCTTCCAGGTGGGCGAAGGCGACTTCCGGCTCGACCATCCAGAATTCCGTCAAGTGGCGGCGGGTCTTGGATTTCTCCGCGCGAAACGTCGGGCCGAAGCAGTAAGTCTTGCCGACGGCCATGGCCGCCGCTTCGTTATAGAGCTGGCCGGACTGGGTGAGATAGGCCTTGTCGTCAAAGTAGTTAACTTCGAAAAGCGTGGTGGTGCCCTCACATGCGGCGGGGGTAAAGATGGGAGTATCGACCAAGGTGAAGCCGCGATCGTCAAAGAAATCGCGCACGGCCTTGATGATCTCGTGGCGCACCCCCAGGATGGCGCGCTGCCGCGTCGAGCGCAGCCACAAATGGCGATGGTCCATCAGGAATTCGATGCCGTGGTCTTTGGGGGTGATGGGATAAGGCGTCTCCGGGGGAATGGGGTGCAGAACTTCCACATTCAAGACGTCCATTTCGAAGCCGCCCGGGGCGCGCTTATCGGCCCGCACCTTGCCAGTGACGCGCACGGAAGATTCCTGCGTAAGCCCGCGCACGGAATCGAAAACTTCCGCCGGTACCGCGCTCTTCACTACCACACCCTGGATAATTCCCGTGCCGTCGCGGAAGAGCGGAAACAGCAGCTTGCCACTTTCTCGCAGGTTATAGAGCCAGCCGTTCAAAATCACCTCCTGGCCGGCGTATTCGGAAACTCGGCGGATTTCAACAACAGGGGGCAAGGTTTTATTCCTCCTCGGAAATCTCTTCCATGCGGTCCATGACCTCGGCCAGGCGTGAGAGGCTGGTCTTGTCCGGCCCATTATCGCGAATTTCAAAGAGCACGGGGAACTGGCCTTCGCCGCGGCGCAGGTCGCGCACCGCCTCGGTCCAATCAATGTCGCCGTCGAAGGGCATCAGGTGGTCATCCTTCTCGCCGCGATTGTCATTGACGTGAGTAGAAGCGATGTACGGGCGCAGGGTTTCGAACGCCGGGTGCAGGCCCTGGGTCATATGCGCGTGGCCGGTATCAAAGCAGATTTTCACATTCAAGCGCGTGTACTGAAGAAACTCCACCAAACGCTCCGGCGTCCCCAGTTCATTGGGAACATTCTCGAGCAGCAACTGCACGCCGCGGTCCTTGGCGGAGACCTTCAGGTGCTCGAGCGAAGTCATGACCGCGTCGAATTTGCTCAGATCGTATTCCTCGTCCGGCAATCCCATGTGCACGATGAGATAGCGAAAGGGCAGATAATCGGCGATGTCGAGGGCGCGCTTGATTTCATCCATGGAGTCGATGCGCAGGCGTCGCTCCAGGTAAGAGAGGGAAACGGCAATGCCGCCTGACTGCCCCCAATCCGCGTCGCCGTAAAGCGGCGCATGGACGGAATGCAGGTTCACTTGGTGGTCGCGAAACCACTGTCCCACGTCGCGCACGTGATTGCGGTCGGTGTAGTCCAGGTGCTGGCGGGCCGCAAAGAGTTCGATGTTTTGGAATCCCGCCCCCAGGATCTTATCCAGGATGTGGGAACTGAGCCGCTGGTTGACGTAAAGGTATGTGGAGAGACCGTATTCCATCAGTATCCTACCGCCTTTCCATCCGCGCGGGGATCGGAAGCGCCCAATCGCCACCCGGACTCGGGAGCAATCTCGATGGCTTCGCAATCGCCAATAGTATCGCGAAAACTCACCGGGTAGCCGGCCTGCTGAAGCTTCTCGAGAGTGTCAGAAGAGAAACCCACCCGCTCGAATGCCAAGAGGTCCGGCGTCCATTGGTCGTGAAAGCGCGGCGAGTCACGGCCTGAAGAACATCCATCTTATAAACGAGGACATTGAGCAAGACCTGCAAGACCGTGTTGGTGATCGTGCTGCCGCCGGGCGAGCCGAGCACCAGGCGCACCTTCCCGTCACGGGTTACGATGGTCGGCGTCATGGATGAGAGGGGACGCTTGCGCGGAGCGATGGCGTTGGCTTCACCCTGCACCAGCCCAAAAAGGTTGGGCGTCCCGGGCTTGGCGGTGAAGTCATCCATCTCGTTGTTGAGCAGGAATCCCGCGCCTTCCACGGTCACCCCGGAACCGAACCACCCATTCAGCGTGTAAGTATTCGCCACCGCATTGCCCTGCGGCATCGACAACCGAAAAGTGCGTGGTGGCGCCGGATTCGAAAACCTGCGGCGCGCCGGGCCGGACCGGGGCCTCCGGGCGCGCGCCAAGCATTTCTTCCCGCACCTGGGCGGCATAGCGAGGCGAGGTGAGTCCGGCCACCGGCACGGAAGCGAAATCCGCGTCGCCCAGGTAGGCAGCGCGGTCGGCGTATGCGCGGCGCATGGTTTCAGCCAGCAGGTGAATCCAGGCGTAGGAGTTCGCGGCGCCCAAATCGAGAGGTTCGAGCACGTTGAGCATTTCAATGAGCATCGTGCCGCCGGCGCTGGGCGGAGGGACGCTCAGAATATCAAAGCCGCGGAAATGACCCAACAAGGGCGGGCGCAACTTGGGCTGGTAGTTTTCAAGATCCTCGCGCGTGATGAGGCCGTCGTATTTCCGCATGGTTTCGATCAGCGCCTTGGCAGCCGCGCCGGAATAGAACGCCTGCGGGCCGCGTTTGGCGATGGCGGTGAGCGTGCGGGCCAAGTCCGGCTGCCGGAAGAGCGCGCCGGGCTCGTAGAGATTTCCATCGTGCAGGAAAATGCGGCGTGAGCCGTCAAACTTCTCCAGGAGCGGCCGCTCGGAACGAAAGTGCTCGGCCAGCGAATAGCTCACGGGAAAGCCCTTCCGCGCCAGGCGAATGGCCGGTGCCATCACGCGCGCCAACCCCAGATGGCCATACTTCTCTTCCGCCAAGGCCAGTCCCCGAACCGTACCGGGAACTCCCGCCGCGCGCGCCCCGATGGTGCTGGCGCCGGGAATCACATTCCCCTGCGCGTCCAAGTACATCGCGCGTGTTGCCGCCGCCGGCGCCTGCTCGCGGTAATCCACCACGATGGCGTCACCGCTCGACATGCGAATCAGCATGAAGCCGCCGCCACCCAGGTTTCCTGCTTGGGGAAAGGTGACCGCCAGTGCGAATCCCACCGCCACCGCGGCATCCACCGCGTTGCCGCCCGCCTTCAGGATTTCCACGCCCACTTGAGAAGCCAGCGGCTCACTCGATGCCACCATGCCACTGCGTCCCGCCACCGGTGCGAGGCCGTATGACGGCAACGACAGCAACGCAGCGAGAAGTGCAGTGGCGGGAATCAGACGTTTGCATGGCACAACAATCACCCGCGCGGGTAACTGAACTTCCTGACCTTGGGCGCCTCCACAAAGTTACCAAGGAATGACTGTAGGGGAAAAGGCAGGGGGACGTCAAGGCAGGCACGGCGTGCAGGTTGCGTGGTCACGCCGTGCTAGAATGAGCGGGTGACAACGCGTCTTCATTGCTTTCCCGGCGCGCCTCTCACCGGCGAGGGGACAATTTCAATACGAATGAGACACCTCCATGAAAATCTACTTGGGCTTCACCGTGGCGGGTGACCGCTCGACCGTGGAAACCGCCCGAAACATGGTGCGTTGCCTGGAAGACCTGGGTCACGAGGTGCTGACCCGCCACCTGGTGAGCGACGATGCACGCGCGGCCGACCGAATGCTTGGCCCCGAGGCGGTCTACCAGCGCGATATGGCGTGGCTCCGGCAGTGTGACCTCTTCATCGCGGAGGCTTCCGGCTCTTCCTTTGGCGTGGGCTTCGAGGCGGGTTACCTGCTCGGCGCAACCACAACCAAGGTAATACTGTTTTATAATATTCAACCTAGAGATAAGATATCATTTCTCATTACAGGGAACTCCCACCCGAACTGCACGCTGGTTCCCTATTCAAGCCTGGCGGAAGTCGAGGCGTTCATCAAGGATCACGTCGGCCGGGGTGAACCCTCACCGCGAACCGCCGAGTAAGGCGCTGCCGCAGCACGGTGCCTGATCCCTCGGGTGAGGATGCCAATGGATTGGGAATTTCTTGCGCCCTTCGCGAAAACTGGGAGCCCGTCTCCAAGCCCGCGCGTCTCGGCTTGGCTGGCTTTTTACGGAATCTTTCTGCTCTACGCGCTGACCGATAAGTCCGGGTACCTGCTGATCGATTATGTGTTCGTACCCATTCATGAAGGCGGCCATTTGCTTTTCAGCTACTTCGGGCACACCTTGATGGTGGCGGGCGGAACCCTTCTGCAACTCGGCGTTCCCCTGATGCTGGCCGTTTATTTTGCCTTTCAGCGCCAGGCCACCGGCACGGCGTTCTGCTCTTTCTTCTTCTTTGAAAACTTCCTGAACGTTGCCACCTACATGGCGGACTCGCGCCGCATGGAGCTTCAATACGTTACGGTGGGCGACCCGGATTTTGCCGAGCACGACTGGCTGACCATGTTCTCGCAAATGGGCGTGCTGGAATACGACACCAAAATCGCCGCCGTCGTCCGGGCCATCGGCTGGCTGGGAATGATCGCCGTGGTTGTCTGGCTTTGGTGGAGAACCAGACCTTCCGATCCTCCCCCGGGCCCTTACGCCCTTCGACCTTTCTCGCGGGTCTGAATCCGGTGGTCGGGCCCGGCAGGGAATGCCCGTCTGTCATCCCACGGGAAACCGCAAAATCGTGCGAAGGCGCTCCGGCGGCACGCGGCGAGGATCGGAAAGATAAATCTCGTGGTGCTTGCCGCGGCAAGTGAGGCCCTTCTGCCTGCGAAGGCCAGCATCTGATCAATGGTCCTATTCTCCTGGTTGTAAGGGCCGACGTGAAGCATCTGCACGCACGAGCCTTCGTCAAGCGATTCGAGTTTCACCTTCTCAAAGTCACCGGCTTTCCCCTTGGCGCGGAGCTGGGCGAAAGTCTGCTGAAGATCTTTCTCCTTGATGAAGTCGGGAACGCGAATTATCAGCAACCACTCCATTCCTTAGGATCAAAGCATCCTCGTTTTCTTCTTCCCTACTTCCCCAATACAGTCCTTCCAGGTTGCAAACCTTGTAATCCTTGCCCGCGAATTTCTGGGCCATTTTCAGAGTGAATGCGACGCTGTACAGAGTCCCGACCTTTTCTTGAAACTCCGGGCTTGCGGGTGCGCCATGGCCGCTGATGGTAAGGTACTGGGCCGGGCGAGTCTTCACCAGGGCGGGCTTCTTGGTTGCGACGTACTCAGCTTTGTGGATTTTGTAAAGATCGATCTTTTCGGCAGTTGGCATCGGCAAGATCCTTTCTGCGAGGACAACGGGCGAAAAATGCGGCTGATCTATCACACCTCCGTTCGGAGGCCGCCACCGCTAGCGCGGGGTCAGCGCGTGCCGTCCAATTTCCCGGTGGCGGCACGCCCAGCAGGCTCAACACGGTCGGCGAGATATCCAAAATGGAGGGCGGAGCGGGGAATTGCCGGTTGGAAAAAAAGATTCCCTGCGTGTCGCTGGGGTCGGACGCGCAGTGATCGCCGCTCCATTTTTTCATGTTGGCCACGATAATGCCCGCCGGGACCGCTCCCAGCGAGGTCTGCCACGAAGTGCGATAGCCATCGCGAAAGCTCATTTGTATGTCGGCGCGCTTCACTCAAGCGCGGGCCATGGAAAATCTCGCGGGCGAAATAGACGTTTTCAATCACCTTCTCGTGGGTGTCAGGGATCCTCGAGGGCCAGCAACTTCTGGCGCAGGTCTTCGAGAATCCGCTGGGCATCGGGGCCGGGGTTGACGATCCCATATTTCTCGCGCCCGCGCAGGTTCAGGTACACCTGGCCCAAGCCCACCGCATAGGCCTGGGTGCGGCTCCAATCGGTGTTGGGAAAGAAGCTGCCCTGGCCGAACAGGTTGTCGAGGTTGTACTGCTTCTCCTCCGCGCCGGGATTCTTGAGCGTCATAAAACCGTTCTGCACCAGCCAGGTGTTGGTGTTGAATCCTTTGCGCCAGGAATGGAAGCCGTGATCGGAGACGATGATCAGCGTGCCGTCGGGCTTCATGGTCCGCATCACGTCGCCCACGATGGCGTCCATGCGCTCGTAAGTCAGCTCGATGGCATTGCCGTATTTTGCGGCGAGCTCGGCGTCGTAGCGCGGATGCTGCGGGTCGGTCAAGCGCCAGAACATGTGGCTGACGCTGTCGGTGGCGGTGAAGACCGACACCAGCAAGCTGGGCGGATCGTTCTTTAATTCATCCAGCAGGATTTCCCGCTCCTGCTGCATGGTGCGCCAGCAATCCTCCAGGAACACGCCCTCGTCGATGCGCTCCTCGTTGAGCGCCCAGGTGTCGTGCCACCAGCCCAGGGTCTTCATCAGGCCGTGCTTCCTCGCCAATTCCGCCGGCGTAACCGGGCGGCGAGGAGATGGGGATCGGTGAATCTTCCGGGTCCAGGTTCAGCGCCGACATGTACACGCGCAAATCCGGCGACGCCTGCAAAATGTAAAACCGGCAAATCGAGCTCAGGGAGAGAAACGGCGTGACGCGGAACTTGGCGTGGAACCAGTCGCTCCATTGCCGCTCCCCGAGCGTGGCGGTCTGGCCTTGCAGATTGATGGTCACGGTTTTGCCGTCGGGCGAGACCTTGAAATCGATGGGGACCGACAGGCGCGTGAACTTGTCGCTGGTGGGATCCACGGGGCCTTCGATGGTTGTCGCCGCGTGGTTGCCGCTCGAGTTCCAGCCGCACCAGCTTGCCGCCAAACTCCGTGTCGCCCACGTCCCACGGCGTCAGGTCGGAGCTGAAGTAGAAAAATGTTCCCCACGTCCCGCGCAGGTCCGGCACGCCCAAGCCCGCCCACAACTTTCCTCCCGGAATCGTGGTGGGCGGAAACTCCAGCGGCATGCGAATGACGGTGGTTTTATAGCCCGCGTCGGCCGCCGCTTTGTAGAAGGGCACGCCGCTGCGCAGGTTCGTCACCTTCGGCGCCTTGAGGGGAATCATGCCCCACAGAAACTTGGCCCGCTCGCGTGAAACCAGCGCCAATTCCGGCAGGTAAGTTTCCGGGTCGCGCTTCAGGAAGTCGTAGATTCCCGTGCCTCCCGGATTGAGCCCCGTCGCGAACGATGCCCAGGCCACGGGCGACTCCGGCGGGTTGGTGGTTCCCAGCGGTTTGAACGTGCCTTCGCGTGCCAGGCGCGCCAGATTGGGAAGCTTGCCTTCCGCCATCCACTTGGCAGCAAGCTTGGGGTCGGCGCCGTCAAAGCCCAGCACCACCACTTGCTTGGTCACCGGGCGCGTGGCCACCCTCGGGTGACAACCCGCGAGATAACCCAGAGCTGCCAGCCCCGCTCCCATCAGGGATAGAGGGCCAGCCGCTGCGTGGTGAGACTTTGCTTTCAGCATGAACTTTGTCATTGTAAGGAGGCCACGTCCTTCCGTCGAGCGAAAACTCAAATATAGTGACCGGTGGCGAGTGGCGAGCGAGGTGACTGTGCTCCCGCCGCTTTTTTCCACGAAGCTATGGAAAAGACCGTCGGGGTTGTTATTCTGAGCCTTTCGGCTATCGGGAGATCGGGTCATCGGGCCATTGAAAACCTTCAGACAACACAAATTGAATCATCTTCTCACCTGACACTACCGATAGCCGATTTGGGGAAGTGTGTCACAAATGGGCTTAGCCGTCGGCCCTGCCCGCCTTTGCGCCCTTGGGTTTTGCCTTTGCTTGTCACTCGCCACTGAGTCTGCCCTTAGCCTGTCGAAATGTCAATTGTCACATTTATTCCTCGATAACTCCGTTACTTTTCACCAACATACTGGGGTTTGAGGCATAACTCATTGCTTTTCAATATATTCTGGGGTTCCGGAAAACCCGCACCCTATGTTCCGTGTGTTTTCAATAACCTTCAGGCTTTGCTCGTCGATTCGCGTGGATTTCTGGGGGGGGGGTGACCCAAGCCGCCGCGGAATCCGCTAAACCTATTAATTTCAGTGACATAGATTGCAGCAAGGTTTTCGTCTTTCACCGATAACCCCTTTTATTTCTAATACATTGTGGCATCCCGCCGCCTTTTGTAGCACCGACCTTTAGGTTGGCAATGTTGTTTTGGCCGTCAGGTGCCAATCTGAAGGTCGGCGCTACATCAGCACTCGTGGGTTTAGCCTTCGGCGACCAGCGGACAGGAAGCAGCTTCTTTTGTTCTGTCTTCTGTCTACCGTCTACGGTCTGCCGTCTACCGTCCCGCTTTATCGCGTAACCTGCGCATTCTCGGCCAAAAGCCCGACAGATTGTTGTCGATTATCGTGAAATGGGTGCATTTTCGTGTAATAACCTGTTTTTTCGCCAGATATTTTGTCATCTTTTTCTGTGTTTTCATACACATTCCGGCTTCGATCGTCATAATTTAACATCTTTTTTTGTGTCAGCCCCCGTTTCGGACGCTGAGGTAGCGCCGATTTTCAGGTCGGCACGTCTTGACCAGCGTGTTGGTAAACCGCCACCGTGGGTGGGCACTTCGCAAATCGACAATCGTAAATCGGCAATCGTAAATCAACGATCGTAAATCAGCCGCAGGCTGGAATCTTCCATCCATTTGGAGGTGACACTTACAGCCGACAGCCCACAGTTAGTGGTCAACTACGTTCAGCGGTCATCTCTCCGCCTATTGCCCGCTGCCTACTCCTTTCTGGCCTGGCCCTTTCCGTCCCTCGGATCCTGACGCCGGAATTCTGCCCTGCTGACTTCGTAGCTTGGATGGGCTCGGCTTCGAGAAGGTGGGAGACTTGCGCGCGGACATGACTGCACCCCACAGTAACACCCGGTTATTGTATCATCCTATACTATGAAAGTCAAGAGAAATCTACCAGTGTTAGAGGCTACAAAATGTCGCTGCCGGAAAGCCAGTGTAGCGCGGACCTGTTTTGTAGGTCCGCGGCTTTTCCTTGCCCATCGGGGACTTCAGAGGAAAATCCAAAGGCAAAGGTCAGAACGCAAAAGTCAAAAGTGAGGACAGGTCTATGATTGCGGCTTCTCGTGTCGGGGTCGGGAAACCCGCACGGGAAAGCACGCAAGAAAAGACGTAGCGCAAGGCTCGCTCTCCAGCCTTGCGGCTTTTCCACCGCGCCGTGGTTTTGGCGGCGCGGCCCGTGAGAATTCGGATTATCTTGTTTGCGGCGCGGCAAGAACCCGCACCGCTGGAAAAGCCGCAGGGCCGGAGTGCGGGCCCTGCGCTACCACGCGGGTACAAATCTCGTTCTCCTGGACCCCGATGTCCGCAAGGCCTTTCGCAGTAGGGGGACGGCTTGCCGTCCCCTCCGTGTACATTGCCGCCGAACCAGGAAGGGTAGGGCAAGCCCTACCCCTACTCTCTCTAACACGCCGACTTGGTGATCGAGTTGCGCAAGGTGAGAAGCTACAAGGCGGTGTAGCACCGACCTTTAGGTCGGCACTGAACGGCCTCGATCCCGAGAGCTACCTGCGGGGCGTGCTCTCACGCATCGCCGACCATCCTATCAACCGCATCGAGGTGTTGCTACCCTGGAACGTCGCCGCACCAGGCGCTGACCACTCTTCCGAGGCGAACTAACAATCTCTGAGTACCTTAAGTGTCCACCAAAATCCAGATGTGGACACCTACCTAAATCTCACTTGTCAATACGGCCTGCTTCGGACGCTTACAAAAGTGCCGGGGCACCTGCTCGTGCAATAATGCGTTCTGAAACGGGCCAGCGGAGGAGTTGACATGAGCGATGCACAGTCTTACCCTTACGAAACTCGGCTCAACATCCTGTTCAAGCCGTTAGAGGTAATGGACGAGAGAGCTCTCGCTGACGCATGCGCTTACAAGTGGTACAACCAGACGTTGTGCCAGGTTAACCAATCCGTGGTGAGGTTGGGGGTTGTAAAAGGTGATTATCATTGGCACAAACACGAGACTGACGATGAATTCTTCTATGTGGTCGAGGGTCGATTCATGGTCGATTTGGAGGATCGAACCGTAGAGCTTGCTCCGCGACAAGGCTTCGTGGTCCCCAAGGGAGTCCTGCACCGCACGCGCGCTCCGGAGCGGACTGTGATCCTCATGGTCGAAAACGCCGGGATCGTGCCGACAGGAGACTGACGAGCCACCCTGCGCGCTTCTACCCTCACACCGGCGGCTTACACCCCCCGTCGTCGATTCCTGTAGGCAGCAGATCAGTGCCCGTATACCCGCCCAGAAAGCGAGCGGCCACGGTCTGTACTTCGTCGATGGAGGGCAGCGCGGCGTGCATGGAAAGCATGCGCTCCTTTATCCTCAAGTAACCCAAATCACTTTCATTGATTTCCACTGCCGGCACACCCGCCAGCAACGCGGAAACAGCCGGCACCACCTCATCGCCGTCACCCTTGGCCTTATCGGCGCCATCAAAGTCGAACCAATTCCGGATGCCGTTTTGCTTGGGGAGAACCTTGACGCTGGTCAGTGTGGAGTTAGCGGACAATCCGTAAATCACCAAAGTCTGCGCGGCAAGATTGCCAGTGATGATCTCCATGCCTTGTAATTCCCTCAGTTCCACGGGGAGGTGAGTGGGAATCAACTGGTAGTCATCTTGATCTGGGGTGGCGACATTTTCCTGCCAGTTGGAGAGATCGAAGATGTCCAGATTGTTCCCTTGCCCATCCAGCACCGCACCGTCGTAGCGCGGCAGCAAGTCATAGACGCCGGGGAAGGTGCGGGCCATTTTGCGGATCTGCTTTCGCCCGCCGAAAATAACCGTCTCGCCCCGAATCATGGCCTCAATCGCTTCCACCGAACCCAGGTGGGGAGTGGCGATGAACACAATCTTTCCAAGCGGCAGCGGAGCGCCGGCGCCTTTCAACCGGGCGATGAATGCGCGTAACACCAATCCGCCCATGCTGTGGCAAACGAAATCAAACGTGCCCTTCCATCCCGGCAGGCTCGGCAGTTTCTTCTTCTTTAACTGGTCAATGTAGCGAGCCAGCGCATCCGCAGCCTTGCCGATAGAATATCGCCAATCGTAGGGAAACACATACACGGGAACACTCAATCGGCCGCGCAGCGAGGAGACCAACGACGCATAGGCAATCGGCAGCAATTGCGAGGCGCGGGTTATCACACTTTCGTCCTCGTCGGCTTCGCCGCTGTCATCCAGGGCGATTTGGTCGAAATTGGGCCCCAAAAGAGTTTGTTCGAAGGCCTCCACCGCCGACCACGTGGTAGCAGGCGGCAAGGGGTAGTAATTTTCAAGGCCGCTTCCCTTAATCCCAGGAATAACGATGACTGGATTTGGCATGCTGGCCTCCGCGTAAGTGGATTCCTTTTGAGGGGGTCATGATTCTATCACGCATTTCACAGTGGGTGCCGGCCCATGGTGAGGTCGTGTCCAAATTAGAGCACCACGAACGCCGACGGGCCTTGGTTCATCATTTACAATTCACAATTCATCGTTCCTTCTCAATCTGCTTGGCCAGCTTTTTCACTCGTTCCGCCAAAGTGTCGAGCCGCGCCAAACGAGCGATGGTTTTCTTGAACTCGCCCATGGGGCGGCTGGGTGTTCCCCAGATGATCGATCCGCTGCGAACAATCTTGCCGGGGAGAACCCCTGCCTGGCCGCCGATGATAACGCGATCCTCGATGCGCACATGCTCACCGATGCCCACTTGCCCGGCCATCACTACATAGTCACCTACCTCGGTGCTGCCCGAAATTCCTGTTTGCGAAACAATGATGCAGTGGCGGCCAATCTTGACGTTGTGGGCGATCTGCACCAGGTTGTCGATTTTCGTGCCCTGTCCGATTACGGTTGAGCCCAGCGAGCCCCGGTCCAGCGTGGTGTTGCTGCCAATCTCCACATCATCCTCGATCACGATCATCCCTAATTGCGGAAACTTCACCTGCCGCCCTTCGGCAAAGACGTATCCGAAACCGTCCGACCCGATCACTACACCCGCGTGGAGAATGACGCGGTCCCCGATTTGCGCGCCGGGGTAGACGGTGACGCGAGGATGCAGGATGCACCGGGCCCCCACGCGCACACCCGCGCCAAGGAAGACCCCCGGGCAAAGCCGGGTTCCCGCGCCCACGGTGACTCCATTTTCAATCACCACGTGTGCGCCCACCGAGCAGTCCGGGGCCAGTTGTGCGTCCGCCGCCACCACCGCAGTGGGATGAATCCCCGGCGGTGGAGATGGAGCCGGATGTAATGCCTCAACGGCGCGAATCAGCGCCAGCTTGGGATGGGGCACAGCAATGGTGGTGTGCCCCGGCAGGGACGCGCCCTCCGGCACCAACAGACATCCGGCACGCGAAGCCGCAGCCGGTTCAAGGGCGCGCGGGCTCTCCACGTATGCCAACTCGGTGGGCCCGGCGGTTTCCAGCGCCGCCACCCCGTGGATCTCGCGCTCGCTATCGCCGGCAGGATTTCCTCGCAACAACTCGGCAATCTCAGAGACTTTCATGGTTGGCCTCTCAAAAGCAGTAACGAGTGACAAGTGACGAGTGACAAGCAATTGGTGGGCTGCCTACTGCCTTCTGCTTACTGCCTACTGCCTCCCTGCTTCGCGGCGGAGGTCAGAAAGGATATAGGGGCGGTTCCCCGGGCGGCCGGGTTTTCCATCGCCGGTGCACCCAGAGCCATTGGTCCGGATAGCGGCGCGCATAATCTTCGATAAGGTGGGTGAAGTTCGCCGTGTTGGCCAGGATCTCTTCCTCGGGGTCTTGGCGCTTGATCCATTCCACGGCGTCGAAGCGCAGGCGGTATTTATTCAGCTTCGCATCCCAGATCACCAGCCCCAGGACGATGGGGACGCCGGTTTTCCGTGCGACGCGCGCGGGGCCCGTGGTGGTGCAAGCCGGCACGCCGAAGAAGTCCACGAAGACGCCCTCGTTCAGCAGCATGTTCTGATCGGTAAGCACGCCCACCGCATGTCCTTGCGCAAAAGCCCGCAGCACTCCCCGCGCAAATTCGCTTTTGTCGATTGACTTGCCACCACTTTGGCAGCGATAGCGATTGACCAGCCGATCAATCAGGGGATTGTCCAATTCGCGCACAACGAAATGGCAGGGATAGCCGTACAGCCCATGGGCAAAAGAACCCAGTTCCCAGTTGCCGAAGTGCGCCGTCAGGAAAAGTACGCCACGGCCTTGGCCCTCGGCGCGCTCGTAGTTTTCAAACCCATCGTAAATGATCAGGCTTTCAATGTTGTCCCGATTCCAGCGCGGGAAATGAGCATAATCAGCCAGCATGCGGCCGAAATTCTGGAAGAGGCGGTAAATAACACGGCGCCGCTGCCGTTCGGTCCATTCCGGGAAGGCCAGCCGCAGATTGAACAGCCCCACTCGCCGCAGGCGAGGCCAAAGCCAGTAGCTCACTGCCGCCAGGAGGGAGCACACAACGCGCGCCAGCTTGTGGGGAAGCCAGCCGAGCGTCTTGAGCACGGCCAACGCGACCCAGTATTGCAAGCGCTGATTGAACGTCGCGCGCGGCCGGGTTACGGGCTGCTCTTCCGGTGCGGAAATTTGAGGACTGTTGTCAGCCACCGCTGGTTTCATTCCCTGCTCAGATACCAAGGAAATGCTGTGAGCTCTTACTTGTTCAACCTGCCCACGCTCTTACGCTCAGGCGCCATGCAAGCGCTAGTCGGCGCGGAGAGAGAGTTTCTGGAGGAAGAAATTGAGGATCTGATTCTCGTATTCCTTTTTCTCTGCCTCCGATGCCAAGCCGGACCCCGAATGCTCCATCACCAGCAACTGCTTGGGTTGGGGCGCCTGGTCGTAAAGGGTCTCGGTCATCGCCGCCAAAGGGGGATTGTCGCGCCCGGAAATAAAAAGTTTGGGGAGATTCGCAAGCTTGGGCAGGTTGGCAGGCATCGCATAAGATTCACCCCCTATCGAGGCAAGGTGAAACTCCGCGTCCGTGAGAACGTGGAAGAGCCCGCTGGAGCCTCCCAACAGACGTTCAATCTGCGAATCAAACATCCGCTCCGGGGTCGAGTAGGTCGTGTCGACCACCAGCGCCTTCACTTTGGAATTCAACTCAGCGGCCACCAACGCGGCGTAGCCGCCCACGGACGTCCCGAATAATCCGACGCGGTTGGGATTAACATCGGGTTGCTGGGTTACGGTTTCAATCGCCGCCATCAAATCGGATGCCTGCCGCGGTCCCAAGTTCGAGATGCTTTCCTTGGCCTTGGGTCCATGAAAATTGAAAAGGTACACATTGAAATGGTTCTCACGCAATATGCTTCCCAGCGACAACAGGTCAGAGCGATTCGAATCGTAACCGTGACAGAGAATGATGACGGGCGCGCCACGCAATCCGAGCAGCAACCAGCCCTCATGCTCCCCCCCGGAGCGGTCAGTAAAGCTAAGCGAAATATAACTATTTAAAAGATAACTTTGGGGATTGACCGCTTCCTGCGAGCTATTGGCCGTGGTCACATAGTAGGTCAGACCCGCTCCCACTCCTGCCAGAGCCAGAAAAATGACAACCAGCAGAACTAAAAGCCCCAGGACTAATCGGAGGACAAATTCCCCTGAGAATCTGGATGGGCCGGCAACCGCAAAAGCTCTTCGACGCGCCATACCTCTGACTCTTCTTTGCTTGTAGACTCCGCTCCCAGGCAGTCAAAGGGATCGCAGACCGGAAATGCTATCACAACCGGTTTTTCTTACCACAATAACTTTTCCAGGGGCGGTATTCTTTCCCGGTTCGTTCCCCCGTGGGCCACACGATGTCGACCCTTCCAGGGCTGGAATTTGTGTTGTAGCTCACTTACTTTAACGCCACCAGTTCTTCTGCCTGCTGCCTACTGTTTATGGGAGTCATAAATTCAATGGATTTGACGAAACCGGGGGCTTTCCGCTAACATAGATCTTGCGATGGGATATCCACTAAGAGATCAGAGCCGGCCCCCTGAGTCCGTTTTCCGTTGCCACGGTGCGATGTGGCAAAGAGTTGCCGCCTGTACTCGCCACGGGATTATGGCATCGACTCAGATAATCGCTCCGCCATCAAATCTTCATCGAATCTGAACATTGGCCGTAGCCAAGAGAGCCCAGACTACGTGAAGGGGAGGACATTTATGCAAGCCACTATTCCATTGGTCAAGCAGTATCTGCTGGCCAGCGATTTCGATCAGACCTTGAGTTTCAATGATTCCGGCCTGGTCCTCAGCGAATTGGTGGGAATCCCCGCCAAGATTTTTGAGGCCAAAGTCGCGACGCTGGCGATACAGAACCTGGTGCAGCAAGGCGGCGAATTGAGCTATCTCCTGCTCCATGACCCCGAGTATCGCGCCAAGGTCCGCAAAGAGCACCTGGTGCAGGCGGGGAAAAGTGTGCGGCTGAAGAAAAACATCCGGCAGCTCTCGGAGTTGCTGGCCAGCGCCATCCCGGGTTATCGCTTTGACTTCCACGTCATTTCCGCCGCCCCGCAGGAGGTTATTGAATCGGCGCTCGAAGACATCATTCCCGCCGATCACATCCACGGCACGCAATTGCAGTACGACAGCTCCGGGCAGGTGGAATCCATCATTCGGGTGAACGCCGGCTACGGCAAAGTGGCGGTGCTGGACGATTTACAGAAGAAGTTTCAGGTCGGTCCGGAACGCATCCTCTACGTCGGAGACGGCGGATCCGACATTCATGTGATGCTGCATGTGAACCGGCGCGATGGCTTCACCATTGCCGTTTCGCAGGCGCGGCACATCGCTCCCATTGCCAAGCGCACCGTCCTGAGCGACGACGCCCTGAGCATCATGGTCCCGATCCTGGAGGAAATCGCCGGCTGGGACACCACTCGCATCCGCACCTTCTTTGAGGAGCAAGGCCTGTTCATCCAGGAATGGGACCGCGTGCGCGCCGACTGGCTCACCATCACTCCCCAGCCCTCCCCGGCAAGAATCCGGCCGGAGGGGTAAACAGCCTATTTTCCCGTGGGCGGCACACGATCCTTCTCCGCCTTGATTCGGATCAGGCTGTAGGGACGTTGTTTGAGGGTGTCGGTGAATTCCTTGAGGTTCTCACTGGTGGCGCGGATGTTTTCCAGCGCTTCGTCCAGGTTGCCCCGATTCGCGCCCAGGGTATTGTCCAGGTCGTTGATCATCCGCTCCGCGTCGGCGAGGGAAGTTTGCAGGCGCAGGAGGGTGTCGTGAATTTCCTTGCGGTTTTCCACCACCACGCCGTCCAGGTGGTCGGTCAGCTTGTTGGCCTTGCCGATGGTGCCATTGAGGTTGTCCATGGTCGGCGCCATCTTGCCGCTCGCGGTCTCCAGGTTGGCCAGGGTCTTTTCCAGGTGCGGGCGCGATTCCTTCAGCATCCCGTCGGCGTTGGCCAGAACGGAATTGAAATGCTCCTTGTTCATCGGGCTCACCACGCCGTTCAGGTTCTTGATCAACTGGTTGGAGTTATCGGACAGCGCCAGGACTGCGGTCGTCGAGGTCGTTGACCAGTTTTGTGGCATTGACAGTGATATTATTCACATTATTAAACACGTCCGCCAGTTGGACAATTTCCACGCGTGGGAATCTCGCTCCCCGGAGGCAGCGGCGCCGCATCGCGAGTGCCGGCGGAAATCTCCAGATAATTTTCCCCCAGGAAACCGAGCGACGAAACGCGCGCTTTGGAGTTGGCCCGCATCGGCGTTCCGGGATCGACCTGCAAAACAATCCGGATGCGGGTGGTATCCTCCGGGTCGAGGGAGGCGGACTTGATGGTCCCCACTTTGAAGCCGCCGAAGCGCACGAGGCTGCCGGGTTCCAGACCGCCGGCGAATTTGAAGTAAGTGGTGTACTCGATCTTCTTCTTGCGCAGCAGGTTCACTCCGCCCACAAAGACCAGCGCGACTAAGAACAGCAGCGCGGCCACCGCCACCACCACTCCGACCTTAATCTCCTCGTTGGCACGCGCCATAGTTCCCACCTTAGTAGAAAACGAAACTCGAAATTCGAAATTCGAAACTCGCGAGCTACGCGCCGAATTTCGAGTTTCGAATTTCGAATTTCGGCTTTCCCACCTGCCCTGACACCCGCACCTGACCTAGTTCTGCGTCAGCGAGCGCAGGTACTCCTGCGCGTCCTGCTGATCGCCCTCGGGAATCCGGTTCATGAATTGCAGCACGCGGGGCTGCTGGCTGTTGCGAATCTCTTCCGGCATTCCCGTGGCGATCACCTCGCCGTGGTCCATCACCGTGATGCGGTCGGCAATCATAAACGCGCTGGCGAGTTCGTGCGTCACCACGATGATGGTCATGCGGAAGGCGACTTTTCAATTTCAGGATCAACGAATCGATTCCCGCCGCGGTAATGGGGTCGAGTCCTGCCGACGGCTCATCGAAAAGGAGAATCTCCGGGTCCATCGCCAGCGCTCTCGCCAGGCCGGCGCGTTTTTTCATTCCCCCGCTCAATTGCGAGGGCATGTAGTTTTCGAATCCGTTCAGCCCCACCAAGTCCAGTTTGATGCGCGTCATGATGCGAATCGTGGATTCTTCCAGTTCCGTCAGCTCGCGCAACGGCAGGGCCACGTTTTCCTCAATGGTCATGGAGTTGAAGAGCGCGGCGCTTTGGAACAACATGCCGATCTTGCGGCGGATCTGGTTGAAGCGCTCCTCCGACATCGGGCAGATATCCTGGTCCTTGATGAGGATTCGGCCGGAGGTGGGATTCTCCAGGCGCATGATGTGGCGCAACAGCGTGCTCTTGCCGGTTCCGCTTCCCCCCAGAATCACCATGGTCTCGCCCGTGGGAAAGTCCAGATTAACGTGGTTCAGGATGCGCCGCTCACCATAGTGGGTGACCAGGTCCTCCACGCGAATCATCGGTCCCTCGTAAATCATTCGCCATGTTTAACCCGTGTAGTAAAAAATTGCGGTAAAGATCACGTCGGCGAAAATAATCAGAAAAATCGAAATCACCACGGAGGAAGTTGTCGCCTTGCCCACCCCCTCCGCGCCCCCCTTGACCGAGAATCCTTCAAAGCATCCGATGGTGGTGATGATCAGGCCGAACACCAGGCTCTTGATCAGGCCCGTGGTAATGTCGCGCATCAGCAACGCGTCGCGGGTGGCCCACAGGCACATGGCGAAGGTCTTATTAAGCTGTGCCATCTCAAAGGTGGCGCCCCCCAGGATACCCGCAGACGTCGGAAAGCACGGTGAGGCAAGGCATCATGACCAGCATGGCGAGGTATTTGGGCACCACCAGGTAACGCACGCTGTCGAGCCCCATGGCCTCGAGCGCATCGATTTCCTCCGAAACCTTCATGGTGCCAAGCTCGGCGGCAAACGCCGACCCGGAGCGCCCGGCGATGATAATGGCGGTGATGAGCGGCCCCAGTTCCCGCGTCATCGACACGCCCACCAGCGCGGTAACAAAGTACGTTGCCCCGAACTTGGCAAGCTGATATGCGCCCTGCAACCCCAGCACGATACCGATGAAAAAGGCGATCAGCGCGACAATGGGGATGGAATCGACGCCCGCCACCACCATCTGATGGACGGCATTCCCCCACTTCACGTAGCGGCCCTTGAACGGCGCGACGAAGGCCCAATAGGCGGCCTTGGCGCTCAGTTCGTAGAGTCCGCTCACGTAGCGGAGAAAACCCAGCGTATTGCGTCCGAGAAAAGCCAGAACCCCAGTCATTTTCTCACTTCAGTGACAAGCGACGAGGGAGGAGTGATGAGTGAAGAGTGACGAGCAAGTGCATGCGAATGGTCCTGTTGCTTGTTACTTGATACTTGTCACTCGTCACTGCAATGGTCACTCATCACTCGTCGCTCGCCACTTGTCACTGCTCTTTTCACACCCCGTCGAAGGGCTGGACCGAACCAATTTTTCCCAGGGCTTCCG
Organism: uncultured Acidobacteriota bacterium; assembly: GCA_963810005.1. Lineage (GTDB taxonomy): Bacteria > Acidobacteriota > Terriglobia > UBA7540 > UBA7540 > Bog-366. The sequence goes on along the minus strand of CAWELY010000002.1, from coordinate 231,775 downwards.
CTTCGTCGGCAAAAATCGTGAAGACCTTGTGCAGCCGCGCCAGCTCCAATACCGAGCGGGCATTGGGCCGCAATCCAAAAAGGCCAAAGCGTGTCTTGGTCTGCCGGGAAAGCTGCAAGCCTTCGACCAGCGTGGCGATGCCGGAGCTATCGATATAGGCCACGCCGGACATATTAACCAGAACGCTGGGGCCGTCCGCCTTGATCTCCGCCAACAGGGCATCGCGTAAGCGTGGCGAAGAATACAGATCGACGTCGCCCGAGCAGTCGAGAATCGAGATCTTATCCAGATTTCGCACTTGAACCTTCATTGCACCAAGCACCCTTTCGTGACAGAAACTTGACCAACTTCAGGCGATTACCCTCTTTGAAATCCGGGTCGTAGGAGCACTCGTCCATAAAGCTATAGATAAAAAATGTGCCCAGGCCGCCCGGCCTCAACTCATCCAGGGGCCGGGGTCGGATCAGATCCTCGCGGACCTTGGGACCCCAATCCTCCAGAAGGAACTCCAGGCGGTCCGGCAGACTGCGGACGTCCAGGGCCAAGAGCGCATCGTGACGGCCGCCATAAGTATGCCGGATGACATTCGCGGCGGCCTCATCAATGGCCAGGGCCGCGTACTCAGCGTCAGATTTGGATAATCCAGCTTCCTGAGCGCAAAATTTTACCACAGCGCGCAGGATATTCAGCAGCCGCGGCTCGCTGCTGATGGCAATTCTGATCATTTTCACCAGCAATGAATCCTTCTCGACGCCGGGGGGAAGCCCCTCGTTTCCATATAGAATCTCTCCCTCATGGGTTGCCCCGCTGCGGCGCAGCATGGGTAGGTGACCACTAGTAGCATAGCAGAGTTCCGCCCTCTGGGCTCCCTAGAGGAACCGGGCTCGGTGAAAATCTGACGGGGTTGAAAAGGACCCCCTCACCCGCCCTCCTCCGTCGGGCACCCTCTCCCCTGGGGAGAGGGAAGAAATCAAAATCACGGCCCTTTTCCCGAGAGAGGGAAATAGAAATCAAACTGACAGCCCTTTTCCCGATGGAAAGAAATAGAAATTAAAATAACAGCCCTCTCCCTTGGGGAGAGGGTGCCCGACGGAGGAGGGCGGGTGAGGGGTCTCTTCGCGGATGATGCAGTCATGGCCCTGAAAATATGCCTCCCCAAGGCCTGCCGAGAACAGGCCCATCAAGGATTACACACCCCGTGCGAATACCCGTACCTGTCACGCCTTCAAAAATCGTCCTGGGTCTTGTAGCCGCAGGCCTCCCGGCAATCCGCGCAGTAGAACTGGCCGTCCTCGGTGAGGCGAACCCGGTAATCGGTCTGGCACAGGGCGCAATACTTAATGCACGTGCAGCGGTCCTCCGGTTGGTCGCAGACGACGCAACGAAGTTCTTTGTAGGCCATAGCGAACGCCTCACTTTCGGAATTGAATTCCTACCCACCCATTCTGCCGCCAAGCGCAGGCAAAATCAAACCGCGACTGCGACGAACCCGCAAGGAGGTCTGCGGGGCAAGCTAAGCAGAGGTCGTAGCGGGATAGCGCAGATGATCGGTTTTTCGCGTCTGCGCCGGCCGGCCCGCTCTTATGTTTTGCAGTAGGACTTTCGGGCATCAGAGAATAAAATAGAGGGATGAAGCTGGTCGTCGCCAAGTTCCGAACTTTCCGCGAGGCGGATGCAGCCACGCGCGACTATTACCGCCGGCTTTCGCCCGCGGAACGATTGGAGATTTTGTTCCAGCTTCGGGCGATGGCGCACAAGGAGAGCGATGCCACTTCCGGAAGACTGGCGCGCGTTTATCGAATCGCTCAACTCCAACGGGGTTGAGTACCTCGTGGTAGGCGCGGTGGCGCTGGCCCACCACGGGTTCCCGCGTTATACCGGCGACCTTGACGTCCTCGTCCGCAACTCCCCTGATAACTCCACGAGGGTGGAAGCGGCTTTGGCGGATTTTGGATTCGCCGATCTGGGTCTAAAAGCTGCTGATTTTGTGGATTCCTACCGCGTGATCCAGTTAGGTTTTCCGCCGAGCCGGATCGATCTACTCACCTCCCTGACCGGGGTGACCTTTGACGAGGCGTGGGCGGGCCGAGTCGAGGCTGTGCTAGGAGAAACCCCGGTGAACTTTATCGGTCGGGAAGCGCTGATTCTCAACAAGAGGATGACCGGGCGGGCAAAAGACAAAGCCGACCTCGAAGCTCTGGGCGCGAGCGAAGAGCCTTAGCGACCGGCGGGCTGGTGCAGTGGGTGGAATTCTTGATTCTGCGATCTTCCGAAGGGACTCTCCTCTGGCGCGGCATTGTCTCGGGTTTAGTCTTCGGCTGCGTGCCGTTTTACAAGCCAACCGGGTTGAGCCATCATCTCCCACAAGTCCCTTCGGAAAATCGCTGCCCCCAAGGAGCAGGGCCTGCGCCAGCCTGCCTCCACCCTGAACTCCTGTGTCGCGCACCCCCGCGCACCGCCCGCCTTGACCGGTTTGCGAAGACTATGTTAGGTTCATTTTCGTACACCGAAATGTCCATCTAAAGTGGAGGAATCGGCTTGATCGCTCCGGCGGGAGAGGCGCTGAAGCGCACGGCTCTGAATGCCACCCATCGGGCGAGCGGCGCCAAGATGGTGGATTACTGCGGCTGGGACATGCCGGTGGAGTATTCCGGCATCACCCGCGAGCACCTGGCGGTGCGCACGGCCGCCGGGCTCTTTGACGTGAGCCACATGGGGGAAATTGAAGTTCGCGGCCCCCAGGCTTTGGCGTTGCTCCAGCACGTGACCTCGAACGATGTCTCCCGCTTGCAGGATTATCAGGCTCAATACAGCGCCCTGATGCTGCCCGAGCGGTTGCGCCATCGATGATTGCGTGGTGCACCGCTTCGCGCCCGATCACTACTTTCTGTGCGTGAACGCCGCGAATACGGATAAGGACTTCGCGTGGATCGTGCAGTGCAATTCGTTGGGCGCGGAGGTGCGCAACGTTTCCGCGGAATACTCGCAGATTGCGTTGCAGGGCCCGCGCGCGCTGGAGATCCTGGCGAAGGTGACGGAAGCTCATCCGGGGGATTTGAAGTATTACTGGTTCCGCCACGCCCGTTGCGCTGGCGTGGAAGGTATCCTGGCGCGCACGGGCTACACGGGCGAGGACGGTTTCGAGTTCTATTTCCCTCCGGCCTCCTCCGAGCATCTGTGGAACACGTTATTGGACGCGGGCCGGGCGGAAGGGCTGATTCCCGCCGGGCCTCGGCGCGCGCAACACGCTGCGCCTGGAAGCGGGATACGCACTTTACGGGCACGAACTGGATGAAGAAACCACGCTTCTGGAAGCCAACCTGGGCTGGATCGCGAAACTCGAGAAGGGAGACTTCCTGGGCCGGGACGTCCTGTTGCGGCAGCGCGCGCAGGGAACGGCGAAGAAGCTCATCGGATTTGAAATGATCGATCGTGCCCCGGCGCGCGATGGCTATGCGGTTTGGGTCAATGGCAAGAAAGCGGGCAAAGTCACCAGCGGCTCCCCCGCGCCCTATCTCAAGAAGAATATCGGGATGGCTTACGTGCCGCCGGAGGGACGCGGAGGTGGGCCGGGAAATACAAATTGAAATCCGTGGACGGCTGGCGCCTGCGCGAGTCGTCTCATTGCCGTTCTATAAACGGCGGAAGTAGGTAGTTGTCGCGGCGAGTCTCCGACGGCCGCTGCATTACCCCGAGGTAGAAATGGAAATCCGACGGAAGTTTCCGCAGAACGACGCCCACGCCGGCGTGTTGATGGGGGCCGGGCAGCCCAGGGCGAAAACACAAGGGAGAGGAAAATGTACCCTCCAGAATTTCTTTACACCAAAGACCACGAGTGGATCCGGGTGGACGAGTCCGTGGGAACCATTGGCATCACCGATTACGCGCAAAAGGAATTGGGTGATGTCGTTTTCGTGGAACTCCCCAAGCCGGGCGATCATGTGACGGCATCGGAGTCTTTCGGCACGGTCGAGTCCGTCAAAGCCGTTTCCGAGATTTACTCACCGGTGAGCGGCGAGGTGACCTCCGTCAACAACAAGCTCCAAAACAACCCGGAGATGGTCAACACCGATCCCCATGGCGACGCCTGGCTGATCCGCGTGCAGCTCGCCGATCGCGGCGAAATTGACAAGCTGATGACGGCGGATGAATACGAGGCCTACATCCAACAAGAAAAGGCCCATTGATGCGCTACTTGCCGAACTCTGCCGCCGACCGGCAAGCCATGCTCAGGGCCACCGGCCACGCTCACATCGATGAACTCTTCGCGCAGATCCCCGCGGACCTGAGGTTCAAAGGAAAACTGAACCTTCCCGGGCCGCTCTCCGAAGCCGAAATCCTGGAGTTCTTCCAGCAGGCGGCGGCCGAGAGCAGCCGCGAGTACGTTTCCCTGCTGGGCGCGGGCGCCTATTCGCACTATCGCCCCGTGGTGGTTGACGCCCTGCTCTCGCGCGGCGAGTTCTTTACCGCCTACACCCCTTACCAGGCGGAAATCGCCCAGGGAACCCTGCAAGCCATGTTCGAGTTTCAAACCATGATGACGCAGCTCACGGGGCAGGAGGTCAGCAACGCTTCGCTCTACGACGGCTCGACGGCCACCACCGAAGCCGCGCTGATGGCCTTGCGCGTCACGCGGCGCCGGCGCGTGGTGCTGGCGCGAACGCTGCATCCGGAATATCGCCAGGTTCTTCAAGACTTACGTCCGCCACCAGGATGTGGAACTGGTGGAAGTCCCCTACGCGAGCCTCCGGACAAATTGACGCGGCCCAACTCGAATCCACCGTGGATGCCCAGACCGCCGCCGTGGTGGTCCAGTCACCGAATTTCTTCGGCGCTTTGGAGCGCATCCCGGAGATTGCCTCCATCGCCCACCGGCAGGGCGCGCTCGCTGATCGTCACGGTTACGGAGCCGCTCTCCCTGGCCATCGTCAAGCCTCCCAGCGAGGCCGATATTGTGTGTGGCGAGGCGCAATCGTTCGGAGTGCCCGGTGGCTTTCGGCGGTCCCTACGTGGGCTTCCTGACCACCCGGGAAAAGTTCCTTCGGCAGATGCCGGGCCGCCTGGTGGGCCAGACCGTTGACACCGAGGGCCGGCGCGGCTTCGTGCTGACCCTCGCCACGCGCGAGCAACACATCCGGCGCGAGAAAGCCACTTCCAATATCTGCACGAATCAATCGCTGTGCGCGCTCGCCGCCACCATCTACCTCTGCCTGCTGGGTAAAACGGGACTGCGGCTGCTGGCCGAGCAGAATCTGGCCAAGGCTCACTACGCCGCCGGGCAACTGCGGAGAATTCCCGGAGTCGTGACCCCCTTTACCAGCCCGTGCTTCAATGAGTTCGTCGTGAAGGTCCCCGGTGATGCCGAGTGCCTGCTGGAAGACTTGCGGCGCGAAAAGATTATCGGCGGCCTGCACTTGGGAGAGTTCTATCCGGAACTCGCGAACCATCTTTTGCTGTGCTTCACGGAATTGGTGAGCCGGGCCGCCATTGACCGTTTGGTGGAGGTGTGCCGCCAGTTTTCCGCCAGCCCCCGGCTGGCGGGTGCAAAAGCGCAAAGCTAACCGCGCTTGGCAGGGGCTGAGCCACGGTAGTGGCGACATAATGTGGCCCACGGCGCGAGCCGTGGGATCGCGGGGCGCACAATTACGCGTGAGCCACGGTAGTGGCGAAAGAAGATTTCCGCCCGACCCGTCGAAGATGATGCCGCCCCTGCCGGGGCTTAAGATATCTCCGAGCCCGCTCTTACCCCACGGCTTTCGCCGTGGGCCACATTATTTCGCCCGCCCAGGCGGGCTTTCGGGGGAATCTAACGAGAACTCATGATCATGGAAAATCGCATTCGCGAAGCTCGGCCCCACGTCACCCGCAACGAGGCACTGATCTTCGAGCGGAGTTCACCGGGTAAAGTCGGCGCCGAACTTGCGCCCCTGGACGTCCCCGCCGTTTCCCCCGCCGAACTGCTGGGCCAAGACTTGGCGCGCGCGGAGATGGAGGGCTTTCCGGAAGTTTCGGAATTGGAAGTCATCCGCCACTTCACGCGGCTTTCCACCTGGAATTACGGCGTGGACACGGGACTCTATCCGCTCGGTTCCTGCACGATGAAGTACAACGCGCGCATCAATGAAGTGGTGGCGCGGCTGGAGGGCCTGGCGACTGAGCATCCCTACACGCCGCAGGCCCTGGCCCAAGGTTGCCTGCGGATTCTGCACGAAACCGCTCGCTGCCTCCGGGAAATTACCGGCATGGATGCCGTTTCCCTTCAGCCCGCCGCCGGCGCGCAGGGAGAGTTGACCGGCATCCTGATGATTCGCGCCTTCCTTGCCGAGCGCGGCGATCCCCGCAAGTACATCCTGATTCCTGACTCCGCGCATGGCACGAACCCCGCCAGCGTGGCCATTTCCGGCTACGAGGTGCGCCACCTCAAATCAAATGAGCAGGGTTGTATCGACATCTTTGACCTTGCCCGCGCCATGGATGCCGATGTGGCGGGATTGATGCTGACCAATCCCAATACGCTGGGGATTTTCGAAACGGAAATCGGCAGGATTGCGAATATTGTCCACGCCCGAGGCGGCCTGGTTTACATGGACGGCGCCAACATGAATGCGCTGGTGGGAGTGGCGCGGCCCGGGGATTTTGGCGTTGACGTGATGCACCTGAACCTGCACAAGACCTTTTCCACTCCCCACGGGGGCGGCGGTCCGGGTTCGGGTCCGGTGGCCGTGAAGGAAATCCTGGAGCCGTATCTTCCCTCTCCCGTCGTGGAAAAATCACCGGAAGGGAAATTCCAGCTGGATTACGACCGCCCCAGGAGCATCGGGCGCGTGCGCGCCTTTCTGGGAAATTTCGGGATGGCGGTTCGCGCCCTCGCCTACATGCTGGCGAACGGACCGGAAGGACTGCGGCAGACCACCGAAGACGCGGTCTTGAACGCCAACTACGTGCGCAGCCAGTTGCGCGATTCTTATGACCTCCCCTACGACCGGCCCTGCATGCACGAATGCGTCTTCTCCGACCGGCGCCAGGCGGCCAAGGGCGTCCATACCATGGACATCGCCAAGCGCCTGATCGACTATGGATTCCACCCTTACACCACGGCATTTCCACTGATCGTGCCGGGCGCGCTGATGATCGAGCCCACCGAGAGCGCCAGCAAAGAAGAGTTGGACGCCTTCATCGACGCCCTTCAGGCGATCGCGGACGAGGTGGAGCAAGACCCGCAATTCGTTCTGAAGGCCCCCTACACCACGCGCGTCACCCGCCTTGACGAAGTCGCCGCGGCGCGCAAGCCCATCCTGCGCTGGAAGTCCGCACTGGCGCCGCCTCAACAGTGAGATTGTCAGCGATGTATCGTAGCGCAACCCGTTCTGTAGCTCCGCGACTTGTTGTTTTCAGTATGGGACGAACCGCGGACCTACCAACAGGTCCCGCTACGCTTACTGAAAGCTCGGCTGGACATTGAATGCAGAGGCGCTCGGGTGTACATTACGGGTCGTGCGAAAACTGAAAACGGAAATTCTGGCTTATGTCTCAGCCCACCTACAGTGTTTTTGAAATCCAGCCCGAATGGGTGCTGGAGCAAGAAGCCCTGGGCAGCAAGGAGAAGTTTTGGTATCGAGCTAAGGACGGTGAACCAGAATGGCTCTTCAAATTCCCGCAGGCGAACACTGGGCAGCATTGGGCGGAGAAGATTGCAGCGGAGGTAGCAGCCAGCCTGAAGGTCCTTCACGCGCAGGTTGAATTGGCTGTATTCCAGGGCGCGCGCGGCTCGGCGACAGAGTCCTTCGCCCGGTATGGGCGAAGTCTCTATCACGGCAACCAGATCCTCGCCGGTCAAGTACTGGGATACGATCCCATGAAAGCATTTCGTCAATCCGACCATACGCTAACCAACATCTTTACCGCAATCGACAGGGCGTTCGCAGTTCGGGAGAGTGCGCACAGGGCCAAGGCCATGTTCGCCGACTACCTCGTGTTGGATGCCCTCATCGGCAACACCGACCGGCATCATGAAAACTGGGGCTTGCTGATGAAACAAGTTGGGGACCACTTGGAGGGAATTCTTGCGCCCACCTTCGACCATGCATCCTCGCTCGGGCGCGAACTATTGGACACCAAAGAAGGCAAAGGCCGCGAGCGACTACTCCAAGAGGGACGAGTAGGGGACTACGCTGAGAAAGCCCACGGGGCAATTTTTTGGGAGACGACAGATAGACGAGGCCTGGGTCCGCTGGAATTGGTCCGACGGGCAGCGGCGTCGCACCCGGACATATTCAAGCCAGCACTGAGCCGCCTCAAGCGACTGGACCAGCACGGTGTAGAAACCATTATTGGTCGGGTGCCGACCGATTGGATGACACCCTTGGCGCGTCAATTTGCGGTCGAGTTAATGTGTTATAATTTCAGAGAGTTAGGGAAAATTAAACCATGAGTGAAAAAACCCTGTTTCTAGCCTGGCAGGACAAGGTGCGAACACGCGAATGGTTCCCAGTGGGGCGATTGGATGTGCAAATGCCTGAGTCGCTCTACCGCTTTCGCTATTTACGAGGAGCAGAACGGGCGCGTCGACAAACCGGCTTCGAGCCGTTGTATGATTTTCCTAACTTCCGCCAACGGTACGAAGCCTCCGACCTATTTCCGCTCTTCCAGAACCGGGTCCTCGCGCCAGGCCGCCGTGATTTTCACGAATACCTACGGCAGCTTGCCTTGCCCGACCAGGCCGACCCCATCGAAATCTTGTCTGTAAACGGTGGCTATCGGGCAACCGACAGCTTCGAGGTTTTTCCCAAGATCGAACGCCGCAAGGATGGATCATTTCGCTGCCGTTTTTTTCTTCACGGATGGCGGCACGTCAGCGAAGACGCCCAGCGCCGGTTTGAGCGGCTGAAATCAGGAGACAAGTTGTACGTTGCCCTCGAACTAACGAATCCCGCAACTCAGTTGGCAGTCCAAATCCAAACCGAGGATTATTACGTGATCGGCTGGGCGCCGCGCTATCTGGTGCATGATTTGGTGAGCGCGATCGCCAAAGCTCCCGGAGATTACAAAGCGCAAGTGATTCAGGTTAATCCTATGCCAGCGCCTTCCAAGCAGCGGATGCTGATAGAGCTGTCTGGACACTGGCCGGATTACGAGCCAATGACCACGGTAGATTTCGAACCGCTCACGGCGGATTCTCCCGCCTAAGCAAGCCACTTCAGTGTGATTAGTTACAATAAACAGCGGCCGCGTTGCGCTACCTGCTGGTCTCGTAGAGCGCCCAAACGTGGTATAAATCCGAGCCAGAGGACAGCGATGCCAGTGTCCGATCGTCGCGACTTTTTGAAACAATCCGCCGCCTTATTAGCCTTGGGAGGGGCACAGCCCATGTCAGGCAAGCCACATTCTGAAGAGATTCCCGCGGAATTCTCCGCATTTCAAGCCCGGCGGCGAAAGGAATTGTGGGGCCTGCTGGGAGATTTGCCTTGGGACCACAAGCCTGGCCCAGCCCAAGTGCTGGCGGCGGAAAAACACGATGGCTACACGCTTGAGCGCCTAATCCTTGACCTAAACGGAATCGAACCGGTTCCCGCGCTGCTGCTGATTCCCGACCAACGCGCTGCACGCGCCCCCGGCCTGCTCTATATCCACTGGCATGGAGGGATGTATGACTTGGGCAAGGAACAACTCCTGACCGGGGTTGATGCTCAACCAGCCTATGCGTCGGTCTGCGCGGAAAAGGGCCTGGTGACTCTGGCCATCGACAGTTGGTGTTTCGGCGAGCGCAAGCATGATGAAAACGGCAGCCGCGGCGAGATGGATGCTTTCAAGCACATGCTTTGGAACGGCCAGGTTCTTTGGGGAATGATGATGTTCGACGAATTCCGCGCCTTCGATTACCTGGCGAGCCGGCCGGAAGTGGACTCGACCCACCTGGGTGTTCTGGGAATGTCGATGGGGGCAACCAAGGCGTGGTGGCTGGCGGCGCTCGAACCCGCGGGTGCGCGCTTGCATGGACGTTTGCTGCCTCACCGACTGCGGAAGAGCTCATCCAGCATCCACAACTTGAGCGGGCACGGGATTTACTACTTCGTGCCTTCCTTGCTCAAGCATTTCCAGACGGCGCAAATCAATGAGCTCATCGTACCGCGCGCCCACCTGAGCGTAAACGGCCGCCTGGATGAGCTGACCCCTCCCGCCGGGGTGGAGCGGATCCGCGATTACCTGCTTCCCCTCTACCAAAAGTATGGAAAACCCGAAGACTGCCACATCGAATTGTTTGATTGCCCGCACTAGGAGCTTCCCCAGATGCGCAAGCTCATCCTGGAATGGATGGATACCTATTTGGTGAAACCCACGGACAGTTAATCCCTACTAGATATAGGGGTTAACCCCCTCGATAACCCCGAAATATTGTGGTTTTTCCTTTACAAGACTCGATCGATATGGTAATTGTTCCTTGAACCTGTGGGAGTCATCGCGCCAGCGCTGGCCGTGCCCGGGGGCGTTTTGGCTGGGCCGAACATATTTTGGATTTTTGGATTAAATGTCCCGTATGCGCTCTTCAATCCAAAATCGCAAATCCAAAATGGATGAGGGTGTGATTTGTACAAGCTGAAAAAACTCGAACTGCTCGGGTTCAAATCCTTCGCGGACCGGTCGCGGCTGGAATTCGCCGATGGCATTGCCGCCGTCGTGGGACCGAATGGTTGCGGAAAGTCCAATCTTTCCGACGCCATCACCTGGGTGCTGGGTGAACAAAGCGCGCGCCTGCTGCGCGGCGAGCGCATGGCGGACGTCATTTTCAATGGTACGGGCACCCGCCCCCCCACGGGAATGGCGGAAGTCAGCATGACCCTGGTGAATCCCGAATACAACGAGGCGGGGTTGCCGGAAGAAGCAGAGTCCACCCAGGAAAGTGAGCCCGCCGCGCGAGGAACCCGCAGGCTTCGAACCGGAAACTCCCGGCAACGGCAACGGTCATGGGAACGGCAACGGCAATGGCAACGGCGCCAAGCCGAGCAAATTTCACCACCGTTCCGGCGAAATCACCGTGACGCGCCGGCTTTTCCGCTCGGGTGAAAGCGAGTATCTGATCAATGGCGACGTCTGCCGCTTGCGTGATATTCAGGACCTTTTCATGGGGACCGGGCTGGGCCCGGAGTCTTATGCCATCATCGAGCAGGGGCGCATCGGCCAGATCCTCAGCTCGAAGCCGTCTGACCGGCGCCTGATTCTGGAAGAAGCCGCCGGCGTTTCCAAATTCAAAACCCGCAAGCGCCTGGCGGAGGCCAAGCTGGAATCGTCGCGGCAGAACCTGTCGCGCATCGCCGACATCCTGGAAGAAGTCACGAAGCAAGTGAACTCGTTGAAGCGCCAAGCCTCGAAGGCGCGGCGTTACCGCGAACTTCATGAGGAGCTGCGCGGCCGCCTGAAGACCGTCCTGGTATCCCGCCTGAAGGCGCTGGAGGTTGAGTTCCAGCGGCTGCGCGCGGAACTCGCCCAGGTGCAGGAAACCTGCCTGGCGGCGGCGCAGGAATTGGAAGCGCTGGAGCACGAGCAGAAAGGCGCCACGCAGCGGTATGAAGAACTGGAAGATCAACTCACCCAGTGCCGCGAGCGTTTGTCCCAGGGCGACCTGGAGCGCGAACGCCTGCTCTCGCGCCTGGAGCAAGTGAAGCAGCAGACCGGAAACCTGGAGGCGCGCGCGGAGGAAGCCGCGCGCGAAAGCTCCGAGCTCCAGGCGCAGCTTGCCACTCTCGAGCAGCAGACGGCCGAGCGCGCCCAGCAAGTGGAGAAATTGCAGCAGGAATTTGCCGCGGCGAAGGACACGCTGGCCCAAGTTGTCATGCGCCAGGAGGATCTGAACTTCCAGCTCGGCGCCGCCGAACAGGACGTGGAAACTTGCCGCCAATCCCTCATGGCGGTCGTCAGCCATGCGGCGGAGCTGCGCAATCAGCTTGTGCAAGCAGAGGAGGCGGGCCTGGCGGTCGAGCGCCAAGCGGCTCGCACCGATGCGGAGAAGTCCCGCATTGAGGCTGAGCACTCTCGGCTGGCCGCGGAGCTGGAGGCTTACCTCTCCGAGCATCAGCGCGACGCCAGCACGCTGGCAGAGTTGGCGGAATCCGTTTCCCAAACCACCCGCGACCTGGAACAGGCGCGCAGCGAAGAGATCTCCTTGCGCTCGCAGGTCGAAGCCCTGCGCCGGGAGTATTCCGGCAGCATGGCCCGCAAGGAAGCGCTGGAGCAATCCCTGGCGCGCCACGCTTACAGCACGGAGAGTGTGCGGCGCCTGCTTTCCGGCGAGATCCCGATGAATGGGCAGCCAGTTCCAACCCATGGGGCTGCTGGCCGATTTTGTGGAAGTCTCACCGGGCTACGAAGAAGTGGTGGAGGAATTCCTGAAGCAGGAACTGGAGTGCGTGGTGGTGGAGCAACATGCGCAGGCGCGGTCGGGAATTGCCTTGTTGCAGAGCGAAGGTACGGGACGCTCCACCTTTTTCGTCACCCATTTGCCTTCCAGCGGGCACTCGCACGGCAACGGCGACTCGCCCGTTCGCACTGAGCCTGGGGTGGTGGCGGCGGTCCGGGAACTGGTGCGCTTCGAATCCAAGTTGGGTTTGAACGGCGATATGGTTTTGCCCTCCCTCGCCAACGCCTACATGGTGGAAGATGATGCCGCCGCCGAACGCCTGGCGAGCGCTTACCCGGACTGCCACTTCCTGACGGCGAAGGGTGCGCACTACCATCATCGTATGGTTTCAGGCGGCAAAGGCTCGAGTGCCGGGCCCCTGGCTTTGCGGCGTGACTTTCGCGAGCTGGAGCGGCGAACGGCGGAATTGGAAACGCAGATCAGGACCAGCGAGGCGGCTCTGGCAGAAGCCGAGGCGCAGGCGAAACGCCTGGACGCGCAACTGAAGAGTCTGACCGGCAGCAAGATGGAAGCGGAGAAGAAAGCCGTGGTCGCCGATGAGAAGCTTCGCCAGACGCGCGAGAGCTGCGACCGCACGCGCCAGCAGCTCGATGCGCTCCTCTCGGAGGCCGCGGTGCTCGAGCGCGAGCGCGCCAGCGTGGAGGAGCGCCAGGCGAACCTGCGCGCCGAACTGGAAACCGCCGGCGCCGCCAAGGGGCAACGCGAAGAGGCCATTACCCTGGCCACCCAGCTGGCGCGCGAACTCCGCGCGGAGCTTGGACCGGCTGGCGCAGGATATCGCCGACGCCCAATCCGCGGCCCGGGCTCTGGAGGAAAGAACCCGCGCGGCGGAGGCGGAAGCAGCGCGGCTGCGGGCGGCGGCGCAGGATTTTCACAACCGCATTGCCCGGCTCGCCCAACAAACGGAAACCTGGCAGCAAGAGCGCGAGCGCCTGGCACAAGAGAGCGAAGCCCACCAGCTTCGCCTGCAACAACTTCAACTCGAGCTGGAAGCGGCGCGCATTGAGCTGCACGGCCTGGAGGAGGAATCCCGCACCGTCCGGGCCGAGCGCGACACTTTGGGCCCGCGCGTGGACGCAGCAAGGGCGGAACTCGAGGCGCGGCGCCAAAAGCGCTCCGAGGCGGAGGTGGCGCTGGCGCGCGCGGAATCCGACTACGCCCATCACTCGCAGCAATGCCGGGATGAATTAAACACGGACCCCGCCGCCCTCCTGGCGGAATTGGCGCCCGAATCGGTTCTGGCCGGCGAGGCCTTGCAGATTGCGGAAGAAGAATTGCGCCAACTGAAGACGCGCATTGAGAATCTGGGACCGGTTAACATGATGGCCCTGGAAGAACTTCAGGAAGCGGAAGAGCGTTTGACTTTCCTCGACACGCAGCGCCAGGACCTGCTCTCTTCCATCGAAGACACCGCGCAGGCTATCCGTGAAATCGATCAGGTCTCCCGCCAGCAGTTTCTGGAGGCGTTCAAAGCCATCAACGCCTACTTCGCGGAATCGTTCCGGGTCCTGTTTGGGGGCGGCATCGGGGAAATGCGGCTGGCCGATGAAAATGATGCCGACAGCGGAATCGACGTCGTGGCGCAACCGCCCGGAAAGCGCCTGCAAAATGTGCTCCTGCTTTCCGGCGGCGAGAAGGCCATGGCCGCGCTCGCGTTGCTCATCGCCATCTTTCGTTACACTCCCAGCCCCTTCTGCGTTCTCGATGAGGTGGACGCGCCGCTGGACGAATCGAACGTCGATCGGTTCACTCGCATGATCCAACACGATGAGCCGCCACACGCAGTTCATCCTGATCACGCACAGCAAGCGCACCATGGAGATCGCGCAAGTCATGTACGGCGTCACCATGGAAGAGCCGGGCGTCTCCAAGCTCGTGTCCGTGCGCTTTGATGCGTTCGCCCGCGATCCTGTCGGGGCGCCGGCCTGAGGACTTGCACCGGCGCTCCAGGGTCGCGACGCCGCGAATTATGCCGCGTCAGCGCCGCAGCCGCATTTCATGCGGCTCCGCTGAACTCCAAATGTTGTGTGGCTAGCTCACTCTCACCCTGTAATTAGTAGTCCGCGTCGAAAAATTCCCCCGTGCTTTTTCCGTTGACAACATTGTCGGGTTGCTTTAGAATGTCCCTGCCCTGAACCAACACAATGCCATCTACAAAACAAACTGTTTTGCTCGAAACGAATCTGCCCGGTGTCAAGCTTTTTTCGCGAGGAAAGGTTCGGGACGTTTATGAACTCGGCGACAAGCTGCTGGTTGTCGCCACGGACCGCCTTTCCGCCTTTGATGTCGTGATGCGCGAAGGCATACCGGACAAGGGCCGGGTGCTGACCCAGCTTTCCTGCTTCTGGTTTAATCTCATCAAGGATGAGATTCGGCATCATTTCATTACGGCCAAAGTGGCCGACTATCCTCCGGAGCTGCACCCCTTCGCGGACCAACTGGAAGGGCGCTCGATGCTGGTGGAGAAGGCGCAGCCTTTTCCCATCGAGTGCGTGGTGCGCGGTTACCTGGCGGGGTCAGGCTGGAAAGAATATCGCGCCACGGGAAGCGTGTGCGGCATCAAGCTTCCCGCCGGCTCTGCAGGAGGCTTCGCGCCTGGAGAATCCCATCTTTACGCCCGCCACCAAGGCGCAGACCGGCCACGACGAAAACATCACGTGGGAGGAAACGGTCGCGACGCGTGGGAGAAGAGGCTGCCGGAAAGCTGCGCGATTTGAGTTTAGGCCTCTACCGCAAAGGCCGGGAGTTCGCCGAGGGCCGTGGCATCATTATTGCCGATACCAAGTTTGAGTGGGGGCTCAAGGACGGTCAAGTTATCTTGATCGACGAGGTGCTGACTCCCGACTCGTCACGATTTTGGCCGCTGCACGATTATGCGCCCGGAAAGGCCCAACCTTCGTTTGACAAGCAGTTCGTCCGCGACTACCTGGAGTCGCTCCACTGGAATAAACAACCGCCGCCGCCTCCCCTTGCCGGCCGAGGTGGTGGAGAAAACGAGTGAGAAATACCGCGAAGCTTATCGCTTACTGACTGGAGATTCCCTCAGTTAGGTGAGTCCGCTGTAGTTTGCGAGCGCGCCATGGGTACATGGAATTGGCTGGATTGTATTCTTGCCGCGATTGTTGTGGCTTCTGTTGTAACGGCCATGATGAAAGGGTTCGTCCAGGAATTGATCTCCCTGGCGTCGGTGCTGATCGGCCTGGTGGTGGCGGCCATCGGCTATTCCCGTGCCGCGCTGTGGTTTGATGATCTGACCAAGTCGCACGAAATCGCCCTCGGCTTGGGATTCCTGGTCCTGTTCCTGGGCACGATGCTGGTGGGGGCGCTGGTGGGAGTGGTGGCGCGCAAGCTCATCAAGACCGCGGGAATTCAGTGGTTCGACCGGTTCCTGGGCGGGATCTTCGGTTTGGTGCGTGGAGTTTTGGTCGACGCCATTCTGCTGATGGCCATGTTGGCCTTCGCGATCAAGCCGGACGCCGTGCGGCAATCGGCTTTGGCGCCCTATGTGACCACCGGGACGCGCGTCGTTGCGCTCGTCATGCCGGCAAGCCTGCGCGCCCAATTCCATCTCGGCTTTGAAAAATTCCGGGAAGCGCTAATTCCGAGCGACAAGGGATCAGCCAAGCAGTAACCCGCAGCGCCCCGCGAATTCCTATTGATCGGAGTATTACCGTGAAAGACCAACTCGAATCCCTCGTGAATCAGATGATTGAGCACGGGATTCTTTTTACCGATGCGGTTTCAGAATTTGAGAAGAAGTTCATCAAACGGATGCTGGAAAAGAACAACGGCAATCATTCCAAGGCTGCTGTGGCTCTCGGCATTCATCGCAATACCCTAAGCCGGAAGGTGGAAGACTTGGGCCTCGACCATCGGCCGAAGCGCCGCGCACGCCCCGCCCGCTGACCGCCAACGACCCCACCGGGGAATCCCAATCCAATTTTCGTGGGCAGGCTGAGCGCATGCAAACGCCGCCCCGCCTGCCCGGCAGGGGCGTTTTTCCGGAATCCCAAAGTGACGGTGGTGGGCAAAACTGCGGGTGTGGGAAACCAGCCGGTAAGTCGAGGCAGGGCCACCGGCGAGCGCCAGCGCCCTGCCTCATGAAATTCAGTTACTCGGTGGGGTGGTCTTATGGACCGGCTTGTGAACCGGCGCCTTAGCAGGTGGTTTATCCGGAAGGTCCGATGTAACCTCACCCACCAAAGTCAAAATCAGGTTAGGCGTCGCCGTGTAAGAATCCGCTGTTCCTTTATAGGTGAGCAAGTCACCCTTTTGCAGGTTCTTGACGTTGGGCTGGGTCGAGTCCTTTAGTTCGATGTCATATCCGTCCGCCGATTTCGTGCTGTCGAGCACGGCGATACGCACCAGAATACATGTTAGGATCGGTTCCCTTTTCCACACTCATCACCGTGCCACCCAGTCCGATGGATTGACCTTTCACACCGTCCCATTGCTTCTGGGCTGTCTCGCCACCCAGTTTCAACGGGAAGGTCAGCGTGTTATATGCGTCAACCATGTTATTCCCGGTTTTTTCCGGCGCCTTGACCTGCTCGACCTTAAAGCCATCGGGTGGATTGGGGGAAGCAGCCGCTTGGGCAATGATGTCAGAGAGCCCCGTATCGGTCCCGTGGTAATTCACGTAAGTCGCGCTTCAAAAACTGTTGATATCATCGCCAGTGGGATTCTTGGCCGCCTGAGCCAAAGCCACGGCGCGCGCGATGTACCAGACCGCATGATCGTAATCTGGCGGGGTCGAATACATGTAAGCCAGCCCCATCCAATAGAATGCGTAAACTCGCTGGGATTGTCGGCGGCGGCCGCCTTTCAAAGCGGTGATGGCGTTTGGGTAATCCTTGCGCTGAAGGGCCGCAAACCCGATGCAACTGTTGAACACCGAGCGAAATTCCTTCACTCCTTGCTGAAACTGCTCATCGGTCGCACCCGCGGGCTTCTGAAGCTTTTGCAGGACCTCCAACCCGTGGTGGGCGTTGCTGTCGGCGCGAGAGAGCTTGGCGTCGTGGTCGGCATCGTCGGGCTTGTACAGAAAGGGGAAGGTGAAACTCAAGAAGCGGAGCGCAGGGAGGTTATCAGGGTCAGTATCCAGAACCTTCTGTCCTGCTTCCAGGGCCTTGGGCATATCATTCGATTGGGCGTATGCGCCCATGACCCTTGCCAAATACGTCGGCCTTCATAAATCGAATTGGGATACTTCTGGAGGAACGCGTCAGCAAGCGGGATCATCTTATCCGGCGTCTCCTTATGATCGCCATGATACGCGTCGTATTCAGCTCGGTTACTCCACGTGGACGGCTTCGCTTGCGCCGCCTGGGGTGGCGCCTCCACGCGGTCCATGAGGGTCAGATCGACGGAGCGGCGGGAGCGGTTTGCAACCTCGCCCGCAGTGGCGCCGGACGAAAGACTAACCAGCAAAGCAAGGGTCCAAAGCGCAGTGGTTTTACTTCATTGCAAAGCTACCTCGATGTTGGAATGGTGAATCGTAGGTGACCTGGGCGCACCCGTTAGCCATATTACCAGAGGTCCAAGCGGCCTCATACACTAGAATTATCTGTTGAACGAATCTGTAATCCTTCGGATGACCCCTTCCAAATATCAATTCTTGATGGACTTTTCAAGTAAAATCTCACTTCCCGGTCCAAGCCCGTTTCCTTTTTACTTGGATGCCAATGCCTCGTCAAGCGTCTCCCCGTCATTTCGCCTTGCTGTTGCTCGCGTGGCGCGAGCAGTCCCCGACGGCTGAGATCGCCCTTCACACCCCTGGACAAAGTCCGCCCTGGTGTCCGCAGTCTCCCTTGCGAGGCGGAGCCTGTCCCTTCTAAAATCGCACTTCTGATGGACGCCTTGTTCCCTCATGAGCGCTTACGGCAACGGGCTGAACTGGCCGTCGCGGTTTCTTCGCGCGAGGAAATTGAGAGCTTCTGCCAAGAAACCGCGAAAGAGGTGCTGATGGGGTTGGCGCGCAATCCCCATTTGCAGGAGCGCGATCTGCTCCGCCTGCTCGAGCGCAAAGACCTGGCGCACGAGGTCGTTCGCGAACTTGCCCACCACAAGGAAGCCCGGCGCAGCCACACCGTCCAACTCGCCTTGGTGAGGCATCCCAAAACGCCGCGGCAGATTTCTCTGCCCCTCATGAAATTCCTCTATATCTTCGACCTGCTGCGCGTGGCGCAAACTCCGGCTGTCCCCACCGACGTCAAGATGGTGGCGGAAGAAACCATCCTCAAGAAACTTGAGGGCATGCCATGCGGGGAAAAACTCTCTCTTGCCCGGCGGGGCACCGGACGCCTTGCCGCCAGCCTCCTGTTTAACCCCGACCCGGATTTGATCCGCGCCGCGCTCGATAATCCTTCCCTGACCGAAGGCCACTTGCTGAAGGTGCTCGCCCGCGAAGGCCTGTCCTCCGCCGTCGTGGAACAACTGGCCCAGCACCCGCGATGGTCGCATCGCTACCATTTGCGTCTTGCGCTCATCCGCAATCCGCTCACCCCTTTCGCCCGAGTACTCGCCTTCCTTCCCGACATGGCGGTCACCGACCTGCGCGACATTTGCCTGGACCACCGCATGCTCCCAGCCCGTGCGCAAGTACATCGAGGCCCATTGCGTCCGCCCGACTGAACAGGCAACGCCGTCTTCCGCCCCGCGGAATAGCCTCCGGCGCTTCCCCGGTTGCTGAAGAACTCGTCGGCGTAGTTATTTTCAGAAGCCAAGGCGGTCCGGAGAGAGACGCAGAAAGAATCTCATAAGCGCTGGAAAATGCCCAGTGCTAAATTCTTAGCGCAGTTTACCCGGAAGGGCGCTAAGATAATTATGCGCTGCGGGCACTTGGGAAGGCCCCCGGGGCAGACCCTTCTGTCGCCCGCTGCCACCCTGAGCGGTGGTGGCTTGACGGTGGTTCTTCCCATCCTGGCAACGACGCCATCTGCGATTATCAGCGAGTTTGATTCCGGCCTCAGGAGGAGGAGCCATGGCCCTCAACCGACTAGCAAAGTTCTTCACCGGACCCTCACCCCATCTGAGTCGCGAAGATGCGATGAAGGTTTTCAGGCGAGATCATTTCAAATGTCATTACTGCGGTCTCGACGGGCGGCGGCGATTTCGAAAGCTGGCTGATCCTGACCATCGATCACGTCCATCCGCACGCCAAAGGCGGCGCGCGGAGCATGGACAACCTGGTGACCGCCTGCCAGCCCTGCAATCTCCTTAAGGGTAAGCGGGTTTATAAATCTCTCCAGGAAGCAAAAGAGTACGTCCTCGCCAAGCGTGAGGAATGGCGGCAGGTCTACCAGGAGCAAGTTAAGGCAGCGTAACGGGGCGGACGGGAAGCAGGCGGCTGCTTCGCGGGAGCGAAAGACGGTTCCCGCCAGAAGGTAAGTGTGCGTCCATGCGCTGGCAAGCCCATGCTTGTACCGCTGCCCGTCTTGGTATCATTTTCTAGCACCGTTCGATCCTGACATAGGTTTTGCCGGAGAGATAAGCCATTGGACGCTGGCGGGCGAATTCCCCAACCCATCCGTTTCGTCCCGACCCGCCGACCTGATGCGGGCGCGCTGTCTCCTATCGAATCGCTTTCCCCCGCGTGGCAGGAAACTCTGCGCCTGCTTTTTCGTCCCTTCATTGGACGCCGCTGGATGGCCTTGAGCGTGGTGTGCCTGTTCCTGGGGGGCGGCACATCGACGGCGGCATTTCAGTGGGGCTTCGGCGCCTTGCCGATTGACCTTCATACTGCGGACCTTCTTCTCCGCCTCCGCCTGATTATTGCCCAGCACCTTAGCTTGATCGTGCTGGCCGTGGTCCTTAGCCTGAGTTTGATTCTCGGCCTCATCTACGCGCGCTGCGTGCTCCGATTCGTGCTGATCGATGCGGTCATTAAGCAGGACGTGACGGTGGGCGCGGCCTGGAAAAGTTTGCAATCCTTTGGCCGCTCCTACTTCCTTTGGCTCTTGGGAGTGCTGGGCGCTATCCTGGCGATGGTTGCCGGAATCACCATTGTTTCGTTTCGCTGTCTGAGTCTCCTTCGCGAAGCCGGTCATCCGTGGTGGGTGGGGTCGCTGCTGCTGGTGACGGAGTTGGTGGCCGTCGTTCTCATCGGATTGCTGGTCGCCATCCTCATTACGTTGACGGATGATCTGGTGGCGCCGTTAATGTATGGCGGCAGAATCTCCCTTCCCGCCGCGTGGAGAATCGTCTGGAGAATTTCGCGCCGCGATCCCGGCACGTTTCTCTTTTACCTTGTGTTGCGCTTTGCGGTATCGATGGGAATTAGCGTCGCCGTGCTCTTCGTTCTTTTCCCGGTCTTGATGGGACTATCCTCGGGCGCGCTGGTTACCGCCGCGCTGGTCATTCTCGCCTTACGGATGGTAGGCCTGGCGTGGGCCTGGAATCCTGTGACGATGGTTTTTGGCGCCCTCGCCCTGGGCATTTTCACCGGATTGCTGTTCGCCCTGCTGAGCGTGGTGGGAATGCCCGGCCAGGTTTATCTCCAGAATTACGGCGTGCGCTTCATCGCCTCGCGCGTTCCGTCTCTGGCGGCCCTTTGCCGGGCCTCCGCCTCCGTGAGCCGCTGGCGCTGAATCCCTGACAGCAGCGGAACCTCCTGACCGGCAGTAACTTGGACGGAGACGGGCAACTTGATTCTTCTGCGACCCCTTCGGAGTAATTTCCGAGTGCGCACCATGCCGCAGTTGAGCGACTTCGGTCAACCCTACGGCGTTTATTGCGGGTTGTCGCCGATGACAGATTCTTCTCCTGCGATCCTGCGCGGGCGTAAGGCACCTCTACGTGTAGGCGACAAACCGTCAAGTGAACTGTTCCATGTAAATCCTATGGCGTTCATCGCGGGGAATCATGGATTTGCCGGGCATGGAGCTTATGACAAAGGTTCTGTCAACGATTCTCTTAAATCAGTCTTCCAATCCTTGTCTTTGTACTCTCCCTCATCCAACACTTGTATGCGAAATGTCTGATCTGAAAAATCCTTGGCGAGCCTTTGCCACGGTACCTTATGGCCGACTTTCCCAAAATATTCAGCTATGTTCTTCTTGTAGTTTGTGTCCTCATTTCCCTTGAGTTGTTTACCTTTGCTTTCGAGGACAAGCACGGAGGCCACCGGCTTCTTCCCGCTGCCACGTTGGACGACAAAATCCGGATAAATCTTGTTCCGCCGGTATCCTTGAATGGAGAAGCACTCAGGACCGACCAAGTTGCGGTACCACCAGAGCACCTGAGGGTGGTTGTCGAGGTATAAAGCGACAGATTTTTCGTATGAGTTCAGTTCATCGGCTACGCGGTCAAACAGAGAGCGCTGCAAGGGTTCATTATCGTCGCGCGCCAACCACCGCGTCGCCCGAATATTGACCCGAGGAGGAATCTCAAACCGCGCTTCACGGCATTCGAGGAAGAAGCAAAGACTTTTCTTTTTGTAAAGTCCCTCAAATACCACGCGCGTCTGCTCATCCGTCTGGCGCTCGATTAAGCCGGTGATCTTCTCGCGAACCGGGAACTTCACCAGGCCCAACTGTCCGGTAATCTCGGGCATTTGTTTCCCCAACTCTTCTATGGCCTTCTCAACAATTTTGCGCAACTGTTTGTAGCTGTAATAGTCAAACGACAAGCTGGCGACCAGCCAGCTTTTCACCTGATCATCGGTTTCGACCCCGACCGCTTGACGCTGTTCGACGGGTTCGATGATGTCCTGATCAAGTGTGATTCGATAAAAGGAATCCTTAGCGCCGGCAAGCTCCTGGGACAGATTCCAGTCTGCTTCCGCATAGTTGAACTTCGCCACGTCGATCTCGCTAATCAGGTGGCGAAAGTAGTCCAAGGCCTCATAGTCATCGTCCCGTTTAACGCAGAAGCGTGGAAGATAGACCTTCCCGTCGAACTCTCGATAATAGGGGCGAAATTCCTTGCGTATCGCGGACTCGCGCTCGGGGACAGGTTGACCTTCAGTGTCGCTGCGATCCACAACGCTCATCAGATCACCTTCGTACCCCTCTTGCTCCAGTGCCTTTTTCACCTCTCCCGCAATCTCCGCCGCTCGACGGCGTAAGCAGAACACGTAACTTTCATTCAGTTCGTCAAACGGCGTTTTCTCTGCGTAGGGTTGCCGCAGCACCCTTCCCACAAGCTGCGTCATGCTCTGCTGCCGTCCCGTATTGTTCAGCGATACCAGAATGTAAGCGAAGGGACAATCCCAACCCTCCTGCAAGGCCGCCTTCGTAATGATCCATCCCACTGGACAATCCTCTGCCAGCAGGTCGATGCCCTCGATGTCATCCTTCTCTGAGGTCTTAATCGCAATGGCGGATTTGGGAACATCCAGCCTTTCGATCAGGTGTTCCTTCACTTGCTCACTGTGAACCAACCCCGCATCGAGCTGGTCCTTCCCGGTTCGTTCTACCTGCACCAGCACGATCGGCCGAATCAGGCGTGCGCCTTGCCCATAGTATTTCGCCGCCAATTTGGCAAGTTCCGATTGGCGGTCGCGCGCTTGAGTGAGGCAATCTTTCCAAGACTTTTGGTTCGAGGTCGCGACATTGATGGGGAGCTTGATCATTTGCTCGCTCAGCAATTCCCGGCCGGAAACCCTCACCAAAATGTTTGCCTCTTTTTGCGGCGTGGCGGATAGCTCGACTACGATCGAAGCATTGAAACCCTCGATGGTTTCGCGTGCCAATTTGCTGGTTGCTTTGTGCCCTTCGTCCAGGATCACGGCGGGCTCACAGAGTCGGACCAAGTTGCCGAGCGAGGTTTTGATTAGATATTGGTCCCTTTTCTCATCCTCGGCCAACATGTCCAGATTCGGGATTCGCGCTTTCAGCGCCTTGTTCTTATCAGACTCATTTTCGGCGGGGAAGTGCTGCACGATGTTCCCGCCACTGTCGCGAAAGAATTTGAGCTGTTCTCGCGTCTCGCGATTGGTGCTGGCGAGTTTTAAAACCAGGATATTCAAATTGCTTCGCAGTTGGCCGGGCGTCAGGCGGGCAATCTCATGCTTTTCCCAGACCTCAATGCGGCGCGATATGGCAAATTCCAGCGATTCGCGATGGAAGTTCTTACGGTCCCGAAGTGCCTTGAGCGTGTCCTTGTAAATCTGATCGCTGGGGACCACCCACAAGACAAGGCCTGCCCCGTTGCGTTCCTTCAAGATGGTTTCATAAATCGAGCCAAGAATTTGGGTAGCGAGCAATGTCTTGCCACCGCCCGTCGGCACCTTAATGCAGAAAGTGGGAAGGTCCTTGCCTAGGCCGTTTTTCCGCGACCGATATTGTCCGGGCAGGTCGAATCGCGCTCTAGCGTCGTCCCAAGCGTCTTCGGAAGCGTGTTTGTTGGCCGAGGCCTGCTGGGTTGCCAGGGCCTCAAGGAAAGCCTTAACCTCACGGACGACGCGTTCCTGGTAGCGTTTCAGTTGCATATCGATCGCGGCTCTTTGTAGCGGCGGGTTTACCCCGCCACCACCATGGCGCCGTAGCGGCGGGTTTATCCCGCCACTTTTCGCGCTCAGGTGGCGGCGTAAAGCCGCCTCTACATCATCCTGTTTTCAAATCGGCGGGTCTACCCTGCCGATTTTCTCCCAACCATGGCGGCACGAACTCCCCCGGCGGGGCGACCGCCTTTTTCCAATCGAACATCCACGACCCGCTATACGGCCAATCCCGGGGATCATTCACCAACCCTTTTCTTACGGGATTGTTGAAAATATACCAGGCCACGGCGTCCTGATTGTCATCGGGTCGGAGGATGTGATCGTAGAAACCCTTCTGGAAGGGATCATTAAGACCTGACTCGCGCAGAGGGACAGTGCTCGTTCCCTTCCAAGTCCGCATGAATTCGATCAAATCGGACTTCGATGTAAGTCCGACGGGTTCAATATGGATATGATTGGGCATGAAGCAATAAGCGTAGATGTCGAACATATGCTTCATGCACGCGGCCCGCAGCGTGTCGACAAGAAGACTTACCACCTGCCCCTCGCCGAGAATCGGCTGGCCATCTTCCGCGTTAAGGGTAATGAAGTACCAGTTCCGCCCATTGTAGGCGTCGCGTTGCAGGCGACTCTGTTTGCGTCGAAACGTGGCCATTTTTCCACCGTAGCGGCGGGTTTACCCCGCCATTCGCCTCCTGACGGTGGCGGCGTAAAGCCGCCTCTACGATCCCGCCCCGGTGCAACTCCATCCTCATTTCAAATTAAACGGCACGAGCATCGGCCTCACCTTGCGTCCGCTCTCCGCCTCGTACTTGGCCAGATCGTCCCGATGAACCCAAATCTTTTCGCAATAAACCACGAGCTGATGGTTTTTCTCCGCCTTGTCGAGCGACGCAAGCCAACGCAGATCCATTGCCCGGTCGTGATTCCCCTCCGGCGTGTAGAGGAGATAGTAACTGGTCCCGGCGTGCTGGCCAATTTTCCCAGTCTTTTCATTCATCCCTTTGCTGTCAAACTCTGTGCTGGTTTCTGTATAAAAGATGTATTTGGCCAGTTCCTCGTAGGGGGGAAGCCTCTCGCCCATCTCTCGGTATTCGCCGAAGAGGGGAGCGCCCAGGCGAGCATACGTGAATGAGCCGTGCAGACCTTTGATATTATTTTTCTCCCCCTTCTGATTGGTGCGGGTGTAGCCATCCAATACCCGCCTAATTCGCTCCGCTGTAACTCTTTGACAGATGTTGAATTTGTCTTTCTCATCTGCCTTTGTATCGAAGGGCTGCTGAATGAGCACGAATTTGCGGGAACCGCGATCCTTTGTATTAAGGCCAATCGCCGCGTGAGCAGTAGTACCGGAACCACCTGTACAGTCGAGGATAGTATCATTTGGCCCGAGTCCGAGGTCCAGGATTCGCATCATGAATTCCAGTGATTTTGGGAATGCGAACAGTCGTTTGCCAAGAATCTGATCAACCTCGTCTGCCCCTGATTGCCCCTTAACATCCGGCCAAAAACTCGACGCGGGCATTCGCTCGCTTGTTTCTGAAATGAACCGTTTCTTTCGGGGGTTTCCAGTCCTCGGATCGTTAGGCCACCAAACGAGCTTCCCTTTAACGAGTTCGGCAAAGCCCGCTTCATCAGTTACCCATCCACGGGCAGGGTCCGGTGGATATTCATGTCCCGTACCCACATTAGTGATGACATAATGCAGATTTGGGCGTTCTTCGGCGGTCGCCTTACCTGTCAGAGGGTCTGTAACGTAAGGACCTCTCGGATCGTTATCGGGATTTGAAAAATCAGATCGATCAATCAATCGCCCCCGCAATGGCGACCGACCCATTGAGTAGACCAACACAAACTCGTGATCCACCGATAGCATCGTCTTGAGTCGATTGTCGGTGTTACGCGTTTTCCATACAATCTCTGTAAGAAAATTCTCCGACCCAAACACCTCATCCATAACCATTCGTAAATGCTGAACTTCATTGTCATCGATTGAGACGAAAATGGCCCCGTCGTCGCGGAGAAGCTCCTTCAGGAGTTGGAGGCGTGGGTACATCATACAGCACCATTTATCGTGGCGCGTGGCGTCCTCGCCCTCTTTACCTACCGTTTGCCCGATCCACTCTTTGAATTGCGGCTGGGTCAGGTTGTCGTTATAAACCCATCCTTCGTTTCCGGTGTTATAGGGCGGGTCGATATAGATGCACTTGATTCTTCCGGCGTGGGTCGGGAGCAGAGCCTTGAGCGCCAGGAGGTTGTCGCCTTCGATGATCAGGTTGCCCTCGAGACTTGGCTTCTCGCCCTTTTCCAGCACCGATAACTTTGCGTCGAACTCGAGAGTATGGTGGGCAACAGTATGGTGGTAGTTCTCGATGGCGGTTTTACCCTTGAATTGCAACACTGGCATTTTCGGTCACCCTCCACCCGTAGCGGCGGGTTTATCCCGCCACAACCATGGCGGCGTAAAGCCGCCGTTACGAATCTGGCAGCGTAGCGGCGGGTTTATCCCGCCACAACCATGGCGGCGTAAAGCCGCCGTTACGAATCTGGCAGCGTAGCGGCGGGTTTATCCCGCCACAACCATGGCGGCGTAAAGCCGCCGTTACGAATCTGGCAGCGTAGCGGCGGGTTTATCCCGCCATTTTTGTTTCGGCTCCGGCGCGATAAAACCACGCCGGCAAAATCTGGCGGCGTAAAGCCGCCTCTACAACTAACGGTCCGTTTTCTTTACGCCGACTCCGAAATTTGCCTCATTCTACTCCAGTCCACCTGATTACATCTATTTCTTCGACAGAAATCGGAGCCGACATGAACAAGGTTAAAGGGGGCTTCACTATCGACGTACGGAAATTCCGCGCCTGCTTGCGACCATTAGCCCTGTACGCAGTAGCTCCCGTATGGGTTTCAAGGAATTAGCTCTCGCCAAGGGGTTAGTAATGGTCGGGGGTCCCGCCACCCGGTCACTTTGCCGGTAAACCGCCGTACCGGAAAAGTGACCGAAGCCCCTCAAAGTGGGAGGGCCGTCAAATCCCGGATTCCCCGCCGAAAGTCGCCAAGGGTTTAGGAATCGCTCTCGGTTTTGCCGGGCATTGGGCGGTTTCCCCCCTACGCATTAAAATAAGGGCTAGGGCATCCGCGCCAGCCCGCGAAGCGGGCGGTATCCTCTAGCCCACGGCGAGCCAGCCGTGGGATGCTGACGGCATAGGAGATTCGCGAGCCCCGGTAGGGGCGGCATCCGGGCATCGTCAGGCAAAAACCTAGCGCGTGCGCCGTCGCGGGCCTCATTCGAACCATGATCCGATGTCGCCCCTGGCGGGGCTCAGAACTCCTTCTGCTCCGTTCATTCCCACGGCTGGCTCGCCGTGGGCTACAGGATGCCGCCCGCTCGGCGGGCTCACGGGCGCCTCGAACCGTAAATTTAAGGCCTATGGCGGTTTCCCCTCTCCCCCCCCCAAGGGGGCGAGCGAAGAAGGACATTTCGCGTTCCACCCTTCCCGCCCCGCGGTGGGCGAACTACAATTCGGTTGGTTCTGGCCTTGTGTATCGTGGCAGGAGAAGCATCAAGGCGCCGGCCATGGCCAGGGTGACTGCGAGCAGAGTCAGTAACGAGGTGTACGACCCCGTCGAGTCAAACGCCCGCCCTAATATGACCGGACCCAAAGCGCCGGCGATGGCATAGAAAGTCCAAGTGAAACCGTAAAGAGTTGAGAAGGCGTGCAGCCCAAAGTAGCGGGTTAACAAATAGGGAGTGATGTCCGCCTCGCCGCCCGCCCCGACCCCGATCAGCGCCGCGGCTACGCAACCCATGACGAGAGTTTCCGCCCGCGCAAGCAGGAGGATCCCTCCGGCGGTGATGAGAAAAACCACAAAGGCAACGCGGGCTCCGAAAATCTGGTCCAGCACCCAGCCCACCGCCAGACGTCCCACCAGGCTGGAGCCGCCGAGCATGGAGGCGCACAGTGCCGCGCCGCCGGGGGTGATGCCGCGGTCCGTCAGCAATGCCGCCAGGTGGGTCACCGTTCCATTCATGGCCACCGAACCCACAAAGAGCACGGCGACAATAATCCAAAACGGAAACGTCCGCAGGCCTTGCTGCCAGGTCATGCCCGGGGGAGGAACAGCGTCGATCGAGTGATGCACGGGCGCGCGTTCGTACACGTACCGCCAGGTAAGGGGCACCCCCACGAGCAAAGCCAGGCCGCCCAGGCCGAGATACGCCGCACGCCAACCCGCCCCGCTGATCAGGGTCTGCGCGAAGAAGGGAAGGATCATGGAGCCTAATCCTGCTCCCGCCATGACCAACGCCAGGGCCATTCCCAAACGTTCATGGAACCAGGTGGAGATGGCGCGCGAATAGGCCAAGTGTGCCGCCCCATTGCCCACTATTCCCAACAGAATGCAGGTGGCATAGAACTGCCACAGGCGCGGGCGCAGCAAGGCCAGCGAGGCAATGCCACAACCGTAGATGGTCATGCAGGGAAGGATGATCCGGCGCGGGCCATAGCGATCAAGCCAACGGCCGAGAGGGGGCGAGATGATGGCCACCATCATGGCGGCGAAGCCAAAGCCGCGCGAAATGGCTTCGCGGCTCCAGCCGAATTCGGCGCTCAGCGGCTTCATGAAAACGCCGAAGGTGTAAACAAAGAGCGAGCCAAACCCCACCATCACGCCGAGGCACGCCGCCAGCACCACCCGCCAGCCGTAATAGTGGCCATCGGACTCGCTAAGCATGGGTGTCCATGATTTCACCTCAACTATCTTGTGCGTTCTCAGTCATCAGTCGTCAGTAATCTCGGGGTGAGAGGCGCTCAAACTTCACTTACGCTGCGGTTGTTCCCGCCTTGGCAGGTGGTGGGTCCTCTTTGATGTAACCATCTTCTGCCATCCCGGCGCCCATCTGCCGGTATAGCGCATCATCGTGGGGCGCCCATGTTCCCAGGCCGTCCACATAGCGGTTGTACATGCAAAAGGCCGCGGCAATTAAGACTGTGTCATGGATTTCCAAGTCCGTCGCGCCTTGCTGCCGCGCTCGCTCCACATCCGTCGGGGTAACATTCTTCCCGCCCAGTTGCACCTTCCCGGCAATCGCCAGCAGCGCCTTGAGCTTGGCGGAAACGGGCGCAAGCTCGAAGTTCTGCTTGACGTCCACAATCAGTTGCTCGTTGCCGGCAAAATGATGGGCGGCCGCCGCGCCGTGGCTGGTTTGGCAAAAGTAGCAATCGTTCCGGGAAGAAACATAGGTGGCAATCAACTCGCGCTCGCCGGGGGTGAGGGTGCTGGGCCCCCGCAGCAGAACCTCGGCCAGCGCACGCAGGGATTTGGCGGTCTCAGGGCGAAACGCGAACAGGCCGACAATTCCGGGCAATTCGTCCGAAAGTTTGATGTGCGGCATAGGTTAAGAACTCCTCTCGTTACGGAATTCCACAGGCTTTGGTAGGCATTCTTGGTTTATCCACCAAACACTCTTGCCAATCGGCTCCTCGCCGCCCAGTTTCAGGTAACCTTCTTTCGCGGTCGAACCCGGCTCACTTTTCAGCTTCGATCGTTGCGATGACCACCGCGCGGGAGCCAGCACGTTGATAGACTTTGCCTGTGACTGCCACCCGTTTACCCGCGAACTCCATCAGCCGGTCGTTCTGGCCTTGGGCGGGGGTGGCGTCGGAGATCGGCCAATAAATCGTCCCGTTGTCCGTCAGAATCACCAGCGGCGACCCTGCCTTCGGCGCAGGCCACGGCGCACTCCACGCTGATCGGCTTCTTCAAATCCTTCGTAAAAGCGCAAGCGGAGTCCAGGACGAAGCCCTTGATCGTCTCCGTCTGGCTCTCGGCCCGGGCCATGTGCCAACCCGCCGCCAAGAAAAAAGCCAGGGCAAATCCCCATACCAGCTTCTTTGTTCCGTTCATTATGTTGCCTCCTCAGAAATCAATTTCCCGAACCCCGCTCCCTCTAGAACAAGAGCTTCAGTGCGAATTGAATCTGGCGCGGCGGAGCCGCCGTCTCAACCTGGCCGAAGGTGGGCGAGCTGATGTCGTCATTCGGCACGCCAAAGTTCACCCGGTTCAGAATATTGAAAAACTCTCCCCGGAACTGCAAGGTGGCGGATTCCGCCAGGCGAAAATTCTTGAAGACTGCGAAGTCCCATTGGGAGAGGCCGGCGGCTTGGACGATATTTCGGCCGGCATTGCCGAAGGTTCCCAGTTGGGTGTTTTGCTGGAACGCCTGGGTGTTGAACCATTCGCTCGCGGTTTTAGGACCATCGTTCGGATTGCCCACCAGATTCGGGCGGTCGCCGACAAATCCCGAGATCTCGGGGGATTGTCCCTGGAGAGAGGGGTCGCTGGAGTCATAAACCGTAAACGGCGTCCCCGTCGCGGCCGAAAAGATGCCGTTCAACTGCCAGTTGCCCAGCGCGCTCTGATACCAGGTGTGCGAGTCCTTCCAAAAGGGGAGTTGCCACTGATAGCTGAAGACCAAGCGCTGGCGGGCATCGAAGAGCGAGCGGCCATACTCCGCCTCCAGATCCCAAGGATTCTGCGCGAGGTCATTCTCGCCGGCAACGAGGGTGGGGGCGGACCCAGTGATATTGAAACTTGATACGTCGTCCAGCGCCTTGGAATAGGTGTAGGAAGCGAGGAACGCCATACCATAACCCAGGCGTTTACGCAGGCTCGTTTGCAGCGAGTTGTAATTGGAGTTGGTAATACCAGAAATCAGGCCAATCGACCCGTAATTGCAAATGCTGGGATTCAATGGTTCGCAGCCCGAATAGGGACGGTAAGCATTGACGTTTTGCTGTTCGCCACTGATGCAGGAGGATTGCTGACTGAGCGGCAAAGTGGAGCAGAGCGTGGGCGGATTGCTTTCGATGAAGCGCGGCAACTTGGTGCCTTTGGTGCCAACGTATCCCACCTCCAGCAACCACCCTTGCCCAAAGGAGTGCTCCACCGTAAAGTTCCAATCTTGCGCATAGGGCATCTTTAGGTTCGGATCGAGTGTGAGCAGGGTCAGCGATTGGGGCCCCCCCGCAAAGTTGGGGGCAAACGGGTTGGGCCCGGCAGGAAGCGGGTTCGCGAAGTTGGAAGGAAACGATTCCTGAATCGTCTTGAACCAGGGTGCCGCGCTTTCCGGCGCTTGCAGGGGACCCCCTTCACCGTTGTAATAAGGGTCATAGAAGATGCCGTAGGCGCTCCGCACCGTCCATTGCCCGTTTCCGTTCGGATCCCAGGCGAAGCCCGCGCGTGGCGCAAAGGCGCGGTATTCCCTGGGAATTAAACCCGGCCCTACCCCCACGTCACCCGGAAAAAGCAGGCCGGGCGGAGCGGTGGGTTGGACGGTCGACTGCGCGTTGGGCACGAACAACTCATTCTCATTGTGGATCTCGCTGTAAGGTTGCGGCAGTTCGTAGCGCAGCCCGACATTCAACGTCAGGCGCGAAGTGGCCTTGTAACTGTCCTGCGCGTAGAGGTTGTAATTACTGGCGCGCATACCCCGTGGGAGCTGACCTCCGCCTTGCAAGAAAACCACCGGCTGCCCAATCAGGAAGTCCGCAAATGCATCACCCGTGATGGGAACCGGGGCAAAAACGAAAAATCCGTTCGAGGCAATGCCCAGTAAAATATTCAATTGGTCTCGTTGGAACTCGCCGCCAAACTTGAGTTCATGCCTCCCACGAACCCAAGCCAGTGAGTCCGTCAAGGAAAAAGTGTTCTGATAATTGTTGACCGGTCCGGTGATGGGATTTCCCACCGACGCATAACCACCCACCTCGACGAAGGGGGGGCCGGCCTGGCTCGCCAGCGTAGGGGAATACGTGAATCCCAGCGAGGCGGAAGGAAAATGATTGGAAGCCTGGTCAAAAAGAAATTTGTTCCGCAGGAACGAAAACCGGACGACGTTCACGACCGACGGTGAGAACGAGTGCGTTTCTTCCCAGGCGGCATTCTGGGCGCGAAAATTCTCTCCCACGGGAAAACCCGGCACATTGGCTCCCGCAATGGAAAGC
Source organism: uncultured Acidobacteriota bacterium (assembly GCA_963810005.1). Lineage (GTDB taxonomy): Bacteria > Acidobacteriota > Terriglobia > UBA7540 > UBA7540 > Bog-366. Next base: position 199,917 of record CAWELY010000002.1, on the reverse strand, counting down.
GGGTCCAATTGCGAACCGTTGGTGAAGAGGTAGTGGAAAGAGAATGGTGTCGCGCGAGGTAAGGTAGTGGTCAAGGCGGAGGCCGAACTGGTCCGAGGTGTTCTGCAACTCCTGCGTGGTGCCGTAGGCGTTCGGGCCGTAGTTGGGCTCATTGGGTAACGGGTAGAACGCCAGCAAGTTCTGCGAAATCGAACTGATCGCGCCCGGAGGAAGTTGGTTGAAGGGGAGAGGTTGCGGCGGCGAAGCGAACACGTTGACCAACTGCGTTCCGGTGGGATCGGTGCAGAATCCCTGCGCCGTATAACTGGAGCACTCGGCCGCAAAGTTTCCCTGCCGCTCGTCGGCGGTGGGGACCGTCGTTAACTGGGTTTCCCCCTGCCGGTTGCGAAAACCTTCGTAGTAACCAAACAGGAAAGTCTTATCACGCCGGATCGGGCCGCCCAGCGTGCCGCCAAACTGATTTTGCTTCAGGGGTTCGACGTTGGTCGAAAAGAAATTGCGGGCATCCACCGCATCGTTCCGCAGGAAGTCGTAAACATCACCGTGAATGTGGTTCGATCCGGAACGTGTGACGATGTTGGTGTTGGAGCCGGCGTTATGGCCGAACTCGGCGGAAGCCGTGTTGGTTAAAATCCGGAATTCCGCAATGGCGTCGGGAGGAGGCTTCAGAACGAAGCCGGCATTTATGGTGTTATAGTTCTCGGCGCCGTCCACCAGGAATTCGTTCGATTCCGGCCGCATGCCGTTCACAGCATAAGACTGGCCGCCGCGCAGCGAGCCGCCGGCCAACTGTAAACCTTGCGTGAGAGGCGCAGTCCCGGGCAGCAAAAGGCCAAGCTGGGAGAAATTCCGGCCGTTCAACGGGAGATCGACCGTCTCGCTATCATTCACGGTCTCACCCAGGTCGTTGGTGGTTGCCACCAGCACCGCATCCGCCTTGACCTGCACGGTCTGCTGCGGCAGTCCGACCTCGAGGTGCACCGGCACCAGCGCTACCTGGTTAACGCTTAGGCTGATGCCTTCCTGCACGTATTTGCGAAATCCGGGCGCGGTAACCTCCAAGCGATAATGCCCAATCGGCAGAAGCACGAGCAAGTAATCGCCCGATGCATCGCTTAAGCTGGTGCGCGTGAATCCGGTTTCCGCCTGAATGGCGGTGACCTTGGCCGAGGGCACGCGCGCGCCGCTGGGATCGATGACGGCGCCGCGAAGGCTCGACGTTGTCTCTTGCGCGCTGAGCGCTGCGGCAAACAACAAAATGATCAACGCGCCGACACCAATGCGCCTCCCCTGCTTGCCCATATGACCACCCTCCTTTTGGATGGCAATTGCCCTGTAGCTGAACTGACCTAAGACCCGACGCGGGTTGCGGCTAATCCAGATTTGGCCGCTCGGGGGTAATAGAACGCCCCTAACACGCGAATTATCAAAGCGCCCGCCTCCACCGTCAATAATCGATACCGAGGGGAAGGGTTGCTTTTTTCCATTAGCCCTTGCACAAAATCACCAGCCATCGGCTAGCGAACGTCCGTCTCCTGCCAGTGCAGGTGGTTTTCGTCTTGGCGCCTGGTAATGATAGAATTCTCAAGATGCTGTGCCGTGGGTCTATTTCATTGCTTTGCGCTCTTGCGCTCTGGTTGGGCGGCTGTGCCAAGCGCCAAGACACTAGAAGCATTGTTGTTTACATTCCGGCGCACGCCCCAGCGCCAGCGGCAGCGGCAGCGCCGGCGCCGGGGCCAGCGCCAGCCGCGGCGGAACCACAGATACTCGTGATCGAAGAACCCGCCCCCCCGCCCGAGCCCGAGGTGACCCCACAGCCCCAAACCCCAGGGTCATCGAAAAACAATGCTGGTGGCAAAAAAGGTGGCGGCCGTCCGGCGCGCACCGAAACGCCCTCCGAGCCCGATGAAACCTCCACGCAGGAAAATCCCGAGACCCCGCCCGCGGAAGTTCCCGCCCTTGAACCGCGCGAGAGCTCGGCGCAGCAGACTGAACTTCGGCGCCAATTCCTGCAGTTGGAGCATGACATCCACCAGCGACTGACGCGGTTGAACGGCGCGCAGCTTTCCGCCAACGACCAGAAAACGCTGGAAGATGCGCGCACATTCTTTGCCCAGGCCACGCACGCCATGGCGAGCGGCGATCTTCCGCGCGCCCTGAACCTGGCGCGCAAAGCTTCTTTGCTGCTTGCTGCCTTGGAGTGAAAGAAGGAGAGCCGATGGCAGACAAAGGTGCGGTGGTCATTACCGGAGCATCGACGGGGATTGGTGAAGCTTGCGCGTTGCACCTCGATAAGCTGGGATATCGCGTCTTCGCGGGCATTCGCAAAGCTGCGGATGGTGAGTCTCTGCGGCGGCGCGCATCCGAGCGGCTGGTCCCGGTCCGCCTGGACATCAGTGACGAGACGGAAGTTGGGCAGGCCGCCCGCAATGTCATTGAGGCGCTGGGCAGCGGGGGACTGGCAGGACTCGTCAACAATGCCGGCATCGTCGTAGGTGGCATGCTGGAGTTCCTGCCGCTCGATGCGCTCCGCCGCCAGTTGGAGGTCAACGTCGTCGGCCAAATCGCCGTCACCCAGGCTTTCCTCCCCAGCCTGCGCAAGGCGCGGGGCCGCATTGTGAATATCGGTTCGCTGGCCGGCCTGATCTCCAGCCCTTTACCGGCGCCTATTGCGCCTCCAAGTTCGCGCTGGAAGCTTTGACGGACGCATTGCGCATGGAGCTTCGGCCTTGGAAAATTCACGTGTCGATTGTGGAGCCGGGATACATTCAGACGCCCATTGTGAAGAAATCGCTGGCCGCCGAGGAGGCGCTCCGGGCACAACTTCCCGCCGAAGCCCTGCAGTTGTATGGAGCCGCCATGCGCACCGTTCGCGAAGTCACCGAGCGAGATGCCGCCCAGGCAGCGCCAACCGACGTGGTGGTGAAAGCCGTTGTCCACGCGCTGGCCGCCCGCCGCCCGCGCACCCGCTACGTGGTAGGCCCCCACTCCGGCTTCGCAAATCAGCCTCGGCCGCGCCCTGCCCGACCGCTGGCGCGACGCGCTGATCGCGCGGCATATGGGGCTGAAATAGGAGTTAGGAGCAACCATGCCACTCTATTTTGCTTCTCACACCACAGCTTGCCGAACGAAGCAAGCCTTAAGAGAGTTAATGCGAACATTTTCGCGGTTTGAAGCATCGAAACTGACGGGCGGATAATGGCTGAGTTTCGAGAATCCGGTTTTAGGCCACTGGGGCGCTTGTTGATCCCGGTTATAGCGCTGGGGTTTCTGGGTTGCAGCGTCGTTCGCGGACAAGTTCCGGAATATGCGGCGCCGATCCGCTCGCGTCAGCCAAAGGCAAGGAGGTTGCGGTGCTCGCGGGCGGATGCTTCTGGGGTGTGGACGCCGTCTTCAAGCACGTGCAGGGCGTGAAGGACGTCGTCTCGGGTTATTCGGGCGGCGACTCCAACGCGGCGGAGTACGAAGTGGTCAGCAGCGGCCGCACCGGCCATGCGGAGTCGGTAAAGATCACCTACGACCCATCGCAAAGTCACGTACTCCCAGTTGCTGCGCGTCTTCTTCTCCGTGGCGACCGATCCCACCCAGTTGAACCGCCAGGGACCCGACGTGGGAACGCAGTACCGGTCGGTGATCTTCTATGCCAACGACGCGCAGAAGCAGATTGCGCTCGCCTATATCGACCAACTGAACAAATCCCACGTATTCTCCGGCCCGATCGTCACCCAGGTCGTGCCGCTCACCCATTTCTACCCCGCCGAGCCTTACCATCAGAACTACCTGGCGCTGCATCCGGATGAATCCCTACATCGTTTATAACGACCTGCCCAAGCTGCGCGCGCTCAAGAAGGAATTCCCCGAGATCTATAAACCCTAGTGTCGTTCCAACTCCATCCGCCCTACTCAGGGACGGCCTGGGTCGGGGTTTTGCGCGGTGGAAGAGTTATGCCGCATGAACCCCTTCATGGGCTTGTCGCCATCTCCGAACGATCATGTATTGGTCGGCGGGCAGGTCCGCCTTTTGCGACTTTACCGTGCTGAGGGCGCTGTTGCCGGCCACGGTGAGCACCATATGGGCAGTATCCAACGGGTTCTTTGCGGCCAGGATCAGGCCTTCGCGTTCGGAGGCGTGCACCTCTCCATCGATCTTGAAGGCAGCGCCCGCATAACTCGAGGCCGAGCTTCCCGGACCAGAGGGCAAGCGCGGAGTTGGCCTCCGGGCGTCCCACAAAGACCACATCGCGGTGGCGAAGCAGGTCGTCCGTGACTTCGAAATCTTTGTAGATCGCCACCCGGCTTTCGTAGCTATCCAGGAAGCGGCTCTGCATTTGTTCGGCCGCGTATCGATTCGCCCCGGCCTCACGCAGCGTGCCGTAGACGATTACGGCGGAGGCCAAGCGGCGCCAGATGTCACTCGCGAGATAGGCGGGACCCTCGGGCAGATCAATCGGATTGAGGCGGAACGCCGGCCTTGTCGAGAAAGGACTGCGCGGTTACCGTCTTGGTGGTGTTGGCGGCGAAGTAGTCGCTCATCAGCTTGAGGAAGGCATCGTCCCCCATCTTGTGACGCAGGGAATCGAGAAAGAAGAACGCCCTTCGTCTGCTCCCGGCGAAAATGATTTGCCGGGGTATCAGGGCTCAGTTCCAGACCGCGCCAGGTGGCTCGCTCAGCGCGTTCAGCGCCTCTTCCGGATCCTTGGACTGAAGCGCGTACCTGTACCGGGCCGAGCCGGCGACGAACCAGGTATCGGCGTCGGAGGCGGGCAGCACCCATCCTTTCCATAGGCGGCCGTCATACGATGCGGGATCAGAGACCTGCGGGTGTCGTAGGCGCGGGCGGGTCGAGGGACGCTGTCAGGCGGGTCTTTTCGTTTTGCTGGATGGCGGCGCGCAACGCTTCGGAAGGTTCGCCCTGAAACAGGTAGTAGCCCGAGGGATAAAGGCCGTCATCCTTGGCATAGTCCCCCTTTTGTGGCAGCCACTCGAATTTGATTGGGCTTGCCGATGGCGGCCCACACCATGAGGTGGGATGCCATATCCGAGGTCGCGACCTTAGCATCCATGGTGCTCGCGCTCACCAGGGGCGCCGTGCGGAAGGCGAGAAATCCAAACTGCTCGTCGATCTGGCCGCGATACTTGTGGTAGAGTTCCTGCCAGGCGAGGTCGCGGGGGCCGGGCACGTAGGGAATATATTCCGGATCGCCCTGCGGATCGGGGTAGTCCTCCAGGCGAACGCTCAAGTCCTTGGCGTTGTTATCGCCCCAGTAGAAGCCCGGAGTGTCCCCAAACCATTCGTTCTTCGAGCTACGCCACAGCCGGGTGTGGTTCGTTCCCAAGATCATAGATGGCGATTTCATTGGTCTTGGCGTCGCCCATGATCCACTCATTGGTGTAAAGGCCGTTATTGCGGGTGCCGAGGTATTGAACCACCTCGTCGATGTTGCCGCCGTACTGGATGGCCATGCGGGCGCGGAAGGCCACGGGAGTGCCTTGAATGTTGAACGGCGTTTGCTTAATGGTGGTTTCGGTCAGGACCACTCCCGCGTCGTTCTGGTACCAGTCCGTGCCGCTTTCGATGCCGCCGGGATAGCTTTGGATGAGCATGCGATGGCCCGATGCCGGCTTGATGTCGAGCCAAACGTTGGTCTGCTCGGCGAGCGTCAGTGGCCACCAGGTAACGTGTCCAATCACCATCTTGCCGTCGCGCGTGGCCGGAGCCGGTGGCGGCAAAGGCGCTGCAATGGTCCCGCGAGAATCGCGTTTGCGCTCCGCGTAGGGAGGCTTGTCAAAACCGTGGCCCTCCAGTCCGGTGGGGGTGGTCGAGACGGCGGAGGCAAGCTCGCCCATCTCCACCGTAACGTTGGCACACGACAATGTCCATCAGGTCGATGCGCCGGTCCTGCCACCGGGCGCCGGCGTCGGAGGCGCCCTCGGCGATGCCTCGCATCTCCTCGAGGATTTCGCTGGTCGAAGCCGCGGAGGAAGAGGGCGTTCGCGGTGGTGCGATAATCCTGCCAGTGGTCCTTGTCGCCGAGAGTGGCGGCACAGCGCTCCAGATACTCTGGAATCTCGCGGGCCATCAGATGGCCATGCTGGTATCCGCGCTCGTAGGGTTGCCCTTCGATGTGGAGATAGATCCAGCCGGCGGCGGGATAGCGGTAGGCGGGGCCAAATGTCTGCGACGGCTTCCCGAGCCGGCCAGTCGTCTCCGGAGGAAGCTTCATCGAGCTGAATGCCTTCGAACCACGCCTTGCCGTTGAACGAGCCGCCGTTGCCGACGGTTAAGAGGATCTGGTCGCGCGGTGCGGCTGGCGACAAATCGCAGGGTGAGGTGAGTCCACGCCTCGGTGCCGCCGACCGAAGCGGAATGAACGTCGAAGGGCATGGAGGCCATGGTGAGCGTCGCGCCGGAGGCAATGGGCGAGCGGTCCAGGTCCCGCACTTCCAGGGCTTCCGTGCGCACCCAGCCGCTCAACTCGTAACGCTTGCCGAGGGTAAGCGCCACGGGCGCAAGGCGAATGCATGCGTCCTCGGAGCCGCTCTCGCGCTCGACGCGGAGGGAAGGGTTATTCTCGTGCAACACGGAAGAGTCCGGAGTCGCGGAACCACGCACCACGGTCCAATCGTGGTTGGGCTTGCGGAAAGACGATTGGAACAATGGCGTGGTGGCCCGGGCCAGCGCTGGCACGAGCAGGCAACACGCGAGACAAAGTGACTTGCCACCTTCTTGGAAAACTCGCTGGCGAAAGCCGGCTGCGAGATGCTGATTGCTTTACCGAAGTCTTCATTGGACCCTCCCGGTACTGCATACCCGATCTTCCTTGTTTCTTGAGCAAGGATGTGGGGACGAACGGCTATTCACTTTTGCCCTTTGCCTTTTGACCTTCCCTTGCGGCTCGTCCGCGCTGGGCTCAGAATCGTATCACCCCTGGCAGGCTGATGAAAAATTCTTGTCAACAAACGAATCTCATTTCATTGCAGAGGCTGGAGTTGAAAGGAGGGCGCGGGCGGGGCAGGCCGTTGCGCTGGTCAGGGACCTCCGGTCGGGATGATTGGTCCAGATTATTGGTCTGGAGGTTTTGTCTGGATCTTTTGTCATGACACATCTTCCTCACGCATAGGCTGTAGTGCGTAGCCCAAAATAGTACTTGACAAAGATAATAATCACGTGTACACTAAGGAATGGTGCTGACGCCCGCTGGCCTACGAGCTTGTTTCTCCTCCTGCCGCACGCTCGAGGCAGGTCCCTTTTTTGGAGGAATTGAAGCGAGGTTCCCATGTTTCTGATAGCAGAACTGGAAATGTTATTGAAAACAAAGGCTATTAGCTGTGAATCGAGGACATTTCCCATGCCCCGCTTAGTTCGTCAATTTATTGATCTTAAGGGAGTTGTAAGATTATAGCTCCCCCGGGAAACGCACAGGCAAAAAGATGTTAAAAATGAAGAGTGCTCCCAATGGTTGATTGAAAACAAAGGGGCAAAAAAATTGCTCCCAATGAGTTGATGAAAACAAACGGGTTAGGTAATTTTATCGCTTACTTTATGATTTGCAAGGAGTTAGCTGTTATTTTCCTCACAGCCAAACGTGCCGGTTGGAATAAAATGTGGCGGGCTTGTCGGGGTACTTTTTGCGAAAGGCTTGGAACTGCCGGAGGATCGCCTGGTAGCGGCGGTCGGAGGTGCGAATGGGTTTGTGGGGCATTTTGATGAGGGCGCGTTCCACTTCCTTGACGTTCTTCGAGGAGAGCCGCCAATCGCACTTCACCAGGGTGCGCAGGTCGGCGACGCCGAAGCCCATGATGCGCCCGGAGCCATCCACGTAGGGGTCCACATAACTCATCACCAGGTGGCGGATGGTGCGGAAGACCGGTTTGCGCCCGTGCAGCCCCGCGTCCCGCGAGCGCGCAATGGTTCCCCAGCGCCCGTGCTTCTGGAAGAGAAACAGCACGTGGTCAAGTTGGTCCTGGGATTCCAAGTCCAGCAGCAGCGGCGGGTAACCGTGCTGCTCCATGATGGTCGCGGCGCTGAGCGCGCCCTCCAGGCAGTGGGCGCTCCCATGCCGCACGACGCCGCGAAACGTCCGCAGCGTTTCCCCGCGCTTTTCCCAGTTGTAAGGAAGCTGGCGGAGATATTCCTGCACCTGCTTGGGAGTGCGGCAGCGGCGGATAATCGCCCACTCCGCCGGGCGGAAGGCGTCCCTGCCCGGCGCCGCAGACGGCGGATAATTGTGGGCAACGGTAAAGCTCTTCGGAAGCACGGTCTTATTCTCCATGGTCGCGCGTAAGGAGTAATGATCTGAGGTTTAGCAGGCTGGTGAAAAAGGACGTAGCGGCGGGTTTACCCCGCCATCGAATGTTGAATACCCTGGAGATATGGCGGGGTAAACCCGCCGCTACGTCCCGCCTGTGGACCCTTTCATCAGCCTATTAGGAGTTGGGAATTATCGTCAAGCGTAAAGGGGAATTTGATTTCGCACTGGCCATCCCATGCTTCATGACCCCCGGCCACCTCGAACCTGCCCACCACCGCGGACCCACTAAGTTAACCTATTTTGGCGGCCATTGAACATCGAAGCGGCCTGGAGCAACTGCGGGTCGGTGCTACCCATGGTAAAATGAGACGTCATGAACGACCCGACGACAGAACCGCAAGATTTGGTGAACCTGTACCACCGCGCCTTTGAAGAGTTCGGAGTATCGGCGTTGTGGAGCAGCAAACCTGTGCCCGATCCGACCCCCGCCGACGCTCTGGCGATAACCCACAGCCTGCGGGTTGAAGGCAATCTGGAGGCGCGGCGTTTGGCGGAACAGATCGAAAGGCTCTGCCATGCCGCTCTCTAAAATTCAGAGCGATATTCTACGTCTTCTCGCCGCCCACCGTGACCCGGAAAGCTACGTTGCGGGAAGCACTCCGCTCACGCGGGACACCGCCCGGTATTCGGGCGATATCGACGTTTTCCATGACCGGGAGGAACGCGTCGGCCAAGCGGCCACACAAGATATCGCCGTTCTCCAAGAGCATGGCTATACGGTGAAATGGACCCGGCCCGGCCCCGGCGTGTACACGGTCATCGCCGAGCGCGAGGGTGCAACCACCAAGCTGGAATGGGTTTCCGACAGCGATTTCCGGTTCTTCCCCACCGTGCGGGATGAGACTTTTGGTTATGTTCTGCACCCGGTTGACCTCGCCACCAACAAAGTTGGAGCAGCCTACGGGCGTCAGGAGCCGCGTGACGTGGTGGACTTATTGGCCATCCATGAGCGGATTTTGCCGCTGGGCGCCGCCGTATGGGCTTCCGTGGGTAAGGCCCTGGGCTTCACGCCGGAAGGGATCATCAACGAGATTCGCCGCAACGCTCGTTATACGGATGCGGATTTCCGGCGCATCGCGAGTGATCCGCCGATTGATCCCGTCGCCACGATGACGCGCTTGCGGGAAGTGCTCCGCGAAGCCGAAGCGTTTGTTGCCCGCATGCCCACGGATAAGGCGGGGTTGCTCTTCCTGAAAGACGGCCACGTCGTGCAGCCCGATCCCGACCGCTTGGAGGAGTATCAAACCCATGCCGGGAAAAGGCGCGGCCATTGGCCGAGCAGTCTCGAAATCGCCGCCGCCATGTTGGAGCCGTTCAATAAAAAGCCGACCAGAAACGAGCCGAAGCCGTGATTTCACGAAAACAGGGTTTGCGGAACGAGCTCTCGGAAGGGGGTGCTGGTCCACCAGTAAACAGTCAGGCCAAGTTGCTTCCAACCACGTCACCCCGCGCCTTGTCATTCTCGCCGCGGTAGTGGGTCAATTTGATGTAGCGGCGGCTTTACGCCGCCATCTGGCGAGGTAAACTCGCCGCTACGATTTCAAATTGACCCACTACGCTCGCCGCCGACGGCGTGACAAAGTGTTCCGGCTGGCGTAAGATTGGGTTTGATACGATGAAAGCAAAGGCAACTGCAATATGGCGCTGACAATTCATCTTTCCGACGAACAAGAAGCCGTGCTCGCCGCCAAGGCGCGGGCGCTTGGCATCTCGGCGGAAGAATACGCACGCCAGGTCCTTGTACAGGATCTTGAGGCCGGCGCCCGTTCGCGCCGCCACGTCTCCGAAATCATCCTTGAACACATGAGCAGGGTTCCGCCAGAAATTATGGCCGGCATGCCTAAAGATGGAGCCAGCGAACACGATCACTACATCTACGGCTGGCCAAAAAGAAACCCGTGAGAATCGTCTTTGCCGATACGTTTTGCTGGGTCGCGGTGAGACTGCTGGGACAAGAGAATTTGCGCGCGCGGTTCCGCCATTCTTAAGCGAATTTCCTCTTCCCGGCCGTGTTTCGCAAAGGGTCCTTTGCTCAACATGCGTGACTCCGCGTTGGAGCGTTTCCCAGCGCAGGACCTTTTCTGATAGCATATGGTCCATGAGCTCTTGGAAGAAGCTATTCGGCATCAAGGAGAAATCGCCCAGAGCTGACTTAGCCAAAGGGAAATCTACCTGGCCGGCCGACACCTCTAGTTCAGAGGCCATCACTGATGCGGCGCGATCCGGCGAATTGGAAAAGATCCAAGATCTCCTCCAGTGCAATCCTCGTCTAGTTTCTTGTAAAACCAAAGACCTGTGGACTCCTTTGCACATGGCAGCAGCCTCAGGCCACAGGGAGGTGGCGAAATTGCTGCTCGCCAGGAAGGCCGATGTCAATGCCAAGGACAACGACGGCATGACTCCTTTGCACATGGCCGTGGCTTGGCACCACAACGATGTAGCGCAATTGCTGTTGGCCAACAAAGCTGAAGTCAATGCCAAGGACAACGGCAGCGGGATATTCCGAGGAAGAACGCCGTTGCACTGGGCGGTCGCCCATGGCGGCCACAAGGATACCGCAGAATTGCTATTGGCTAGCGGGGCCGACGTGAACGCCACCGATAAGAAACACGATACGCCTTTGCACGTGGCTGTGGAACAGCACTACAAGGACGTAGCGGAGTTGTTACTGGCCAAAGGGGCCAATGTCAATGCCAAGGCCGTCCATGACGCGGTGCCTTTGCACTATGCAGCGGAGTACGGGTACGATGATATAGTGGAATTACTGCTCTGTAACAGGGCCAACGTCAACGCGAAGACGAGCAATGGGCGAACGCCATTGCACGCGGCGGCCTTTGAGGGTTACAAGGCCGTGGCGATATTGCTACTGGCCAAAGGGGCGGATGTCAATGCCAAGGACCACAACGGCCAGTCTCCTTTGAACATCGCGGCAGCTTCCGGCCAAAACATCGTAGCGGAGTTACTGCGACAGGGCGGCGGGTATTGACATTCCATCGGACGGCTATTGTCGTGTTTCAACATTGGTAAGTTTCGCAACGTCGCGAGAAGGCCCGTAAATGCAGGGTCCTAAATGTTGCAAATGCCAGATGCAAAATGGGCGGGACCAAAGATGTCCGCGCCGAAGGCAACCGCTATTCCCTAACCCCTCCCCAATCCCTAACCCCTAGCTTTTCCCCCACCGGTCGTACCAAAGTTGAAAACAGAAGAGCGTCCACAGGGTCTTGCGGTTATCGGCCTTGCCCGACCAATGCTCGTTGAGCAATCGGCGCACGAACGCGACGTTGAACATTCCCTGCCGCCGCAACTTCTCTTCGCCCAGGGTCTCGTCCACCAGCGGCCGCAACTCATTCCGCATCCAACTGGCGATGGGAACGGAGAACCCGCGCTTTTGCCGATAGACAATTTCCTGGGGCAGCCAACGCTCCACGGCCTTTTTCAGGATGTATTTGAGCTGGAAGCGCCGCACCTTGAGGTCGCCGGGCAGCCCTTCGGCAAATTCGATCAGGCGGTGATCGAGAAATGGCGTGCGCAACTCCAGCGAGCACGCCATGCTGGCGCGATCGACCTTCACCAACAAGTTGTCTTCCAGGTACAAACGAAAATCCAGGTAGAGCATCTCGGAGACGGTCTCATCGAAGCGCGCGCCCTCCAGCACCCGCGCCAGGGGCGAGAAGATTTCGCTGCTGGGCGGCCGCGGCCCCGCCCAATCCGGCGAGAAAAGCTGGTCGAGCTCCGTGGGATTGAACATGCCGAACCAGATGTGGTGGCGCTCCGCCGGATTTTTTTCCGCATGGCTCAGGAACCGGCGCAGGAAAAGGCCCTTGGGAACCGCCGTGGAGGACACGGGAAGAAAGCGCTGGAGCCGGCCAAAAACCTGCCGGCGCACCACGCCGGGGAGCTTCAGGTAATAGTCCGCCAGGCGCGCTCCCATGTAGGTGGGATAGCCGCCGAAAAGCTCGTCGCTGCCCTCGCCGCTCAGCGCCACCTTGATGTGCTCGCGCGCGAAGCGCGAAATCATGTAAGTGGGGATGACCGCCGGATCGGCCATGGGCTCGTCCAGATGATCGGCCAGCGTCATCAAGCGCCTGGTACATGCTGGGCTTGTCGGCGTTCAAGACGTGATGCTGGGTGCGGAAGCGCTTTGCCACCAGCGTCGAGTAGGGCTCCTCGTTGAAGGTCTTCTCCGGGAAGTTCACGGAAAACGAATTGACGTTTCCCGGGCTCAGTTCGCTCATGATGGCGACGATGGTGGAGGAATCCACGCCGCCGCTCAGGAAGACGCCCAGGGGAACGTCGCTCACCAGGCGCGACTCCGCCGCCTGCCGCAGACGCACGGCGAGTTCCTCCACCAAATCGCGCTCCTGGCGAGGCGTCACCGGCGGCTGCTCCGGCGAGCGCAAATAATCCTGCGGGCGCCAGTAAGCGTCGATGTGAATGTTGCCGCCTTCCACCACCATGCGATGCGCCGCCGGAAGCTTCTTGATCTCGGCATAAACGCTGCGCGGGCTGGGGAAATGGCCGTAGAAAAAATAGTGGGTGAGCGCGGTGGGATCCATGGCGCGGCTGATGCCCGGGTACTCGAGCAGCGACTTTGATCTCCGAGCCAAACACCAGCGTTTGGCCGTCGCGCCAGTAATAAAGGGGTTTCTCGCCCGCGCGGTCGCGCGCCAAAAGCAATCGCTTGGCGCGATCATCCCACAGGGCGATGGCGAACATGCCGTTCAATTCGCGCAGGCAGTCCGGGCCCTGCTCCTCGTACAGGTGGATGATGGCTTCGCCGTCGGAATGCGTCTTGAAATGGTGGCCGCGTTCCAGCAACCCCTGGCACAACTCGCGGTAGTTATAAATCTCGCCGTTGAAAACCAGGGTGATGTCCCCGGCTTCGTTGGAGAGCGGCTGGTTGCCGGTTTCAAGATCGATGATGCTCAGCCGCCGGATGGCCAGCGCGATGTGCGGCAATTGAAATTTGCCGCCGCTGTCAGGCCCGCGATGGAAGATGCGAGCCGCCATCGGGTCGATGCGCTCACCGTGCGCCAAGGGTTGAAGCTGCAAATTGAAAATTCCGCAAATTCCACACATAAGGAGGTCAGAGAACAGGTTACAGGTTACAGGGAACAGGGAACAGAAATGTCACTCCCAATCCGGGGTTCGATGCGAGTGAATCCTCACGGCTGAAAAGGCGCGACCACGTGTGTCGGCCTGCTTTCCGGCCGCGCGGCATTGGCCGGCGGAACCTCCCAAACGGAAAAGTCCGATTCATTCCAGAGCGGGTCGATGCGCCCCACGTTCCCCCAAAGGTCTTCCACCAAGGAGTTCGGGGTCATCACCAGAATGGGCTGCGAGTTCGATTTCGTCAGGGCGCGAAATTCCGGGAGCGTGACCAGCACGCCCTTACCCGGCTGGCCGCCCGCCGCGCGCCGAGCCTCCGCCTGATGCGCCACTTGGTAGTTGCTGGTCATCTCCCCCCATTCAATCGAGAGCAATCCCACCGGGCGCCGCAAATAGAAAGGCAGGCTGGTGCGAAAATAATAGTAGCCGAAAATCGGCGAATCCCGCTCCGGGCTGGCAAGGATGGTGGCTGCCAGGCGGCGGCTGGAATCGGTTTCGGCGAGCAACTTCAGCGGCGCATACCAGCGCAGCACGAGGGTTGGGAACAATCGCGGCCGCCAGCGCAAATGTGGCGATTGCCAGCGTCCGCCCGCGCATCTGCGCCGCCAGCCTCCGGCCGAGAAATCCCAGCGCCGCGAGGATCAGCCCGGTGTAGAGCAGCGACGGCTGGATGAGTCCCAACACATGGGGGTGGAGCTTCTTGGCCAGCCGCACCTGAAGCGTGGCGTAGAGCCAGGAATGCGACGCGGCGGCCACCACGACTCCCAGTCCCAGCAGCAGCGCAAATCCTGCCGTCAGCCAATCCGGCGGGCGCGCTTGCGCCTCCTTGCCCACATCCTGCCAGACCCGTCCCATCAGGATGCTCAGCGGAACGACGGCGGGCAGAAAATAGGCGGGAAGCTTGGAATGCGAAAGCGTGAAGAAGACAAAATACCCATGCCGCCCAACAAAGCAGAAACAGGATGGGCCGGCCCGCCTCCTGCTTCAATTCCCGCCAGCGTCGCAGGCGATTCCAACCGGCCAGGAGCAGGAAGAGGCTCCACGGGAAGAAGCCGCCGAGGAACACGGGAAGGTAATAGAGGATTCCCCCTCCGCGGTGCGCGGCGCCGGTGGTGAAGCGCTTCAGGCTTTCGTTCCAAAAGGCGTAGCGGGGGAAATCCGGATTGCGCACGGAGACGGCAATGAACCAGGGCAGGGCCACGGCGAGGAAAACCAGAAGGCCCCATCCCCATCGCAGGCGCAGCCATTCCCGCCAGCGGCCGCGCGCCACCTCGTAAATCAAAATCGCGATCAGGGGAATCAGAATGCCGACGAAACCTTTGGTGATAACCGCCACCCCCATCGCCGCGAACATCAAGGCGTCGAACCACGGCGCGAGGAAGTCGCTCTCCTCCGCGAGCCAGAACGCCACCATCGCCAGGGTGACAAAGAAAGTGAGCGTCATGTCAAAGATGACTTCGCGAGCGAGCGCCAAGGCCAGAGGACATGCGGCAAAAACCATCCCCGCCCGCAGCCCCGCGGAATCCCCGAACATGCGGCGCGCCAGGAACCATACCAGCAGCATGGTTGCCACGCCCATCAACGCCGACGGGCAAGCGCGCGGCGCCTTCGGAAACGCCAAAGGTTTTCATGGATGCCGCCACCATCCAGAAATAGACGGCGGGCTTGTCAAGGTAGGCAAAGCCGTTGAAGTGCGGCGTAATCCAATCCCCCGAGGCCAGCATCTCGCGCCCCACCTCGGCGTTGCGGCCCTCGTCGGGTTCAATTAAGGGAAGCCGTCCCAAGCCCGCGAAGAACAACACGGCCGCCGTGAAAAGCAGCAGGCCCAGCGAGAGGGCGAGGGTCGTCCTGGAGTTGGGGTGGAATTCCGTGGGCGTCACGGCTATCGGGTGATCCGATGATCCGGTGATCGGGTGATCGGTCGCTTTGGTGGTCACCCGATCACCCGATCATCAGACTTTACCAACCTCCTGTCTTTTGAGGTTGCTCGTGGCGGGCGTCTCCACAACTTCCAAAACGCCCTCGTAAGCGATCCAATTTTTCTTCATCCAGCGCACGGCCCACACGTCCGCCAGACCTTTCTTCAATCTCCGCCAAGTATCATACTTGGTTTTTCCGGCGCGGCGGGGGTGATGACTCACCGGCACCTGCGTCACGCGGTAGCCGCGCATCTTCAGGAGCGTGGGAAGGAACCGGTGCATGCCGTTGTAAAGTTCCAGGCGCTCGACGCATTCGCGCCGATAAGCTTTCAGGGTGCAGCCGGTATCCACAATATCGTCGCCCGTCATCCAATTGCGAAAGCCGTTGGCGATGCGGGACGACCGGCGCTTCCACCAAGTGTCCTGCCGGTGGGCGCGGATGCCGCAGACGACATCCCAGTCGGAGAGCATGCGCGCGAGGCGGGGAATCTCCGCCGGATCATTCTGCAGGTCGCCATCCAGAGTCACCACGGCGCGGCCCCTGGCCAAATGAAAGCCCGCCTCCATGGCGGCGGTTTGACCCAGATTGCGGCGGAAGTGGGCGATGCGAATTCGCGGATCGCTCGGCTGGGCGCGCTTGAGAAGCTCCAGCGTCGCGTCGGTGCTGCCGTCATCGACGAAGAGGAACTCCACCTCTCCCGGCCAGTCCCTCAGCGCGGCCTGGAGCTGCTCAAGGAGAGGCGCGATATTCTCCTCCTCGTTGTAAACGGGAACCACAACGCTTAGCGAATCGCTTTCCACTTGCCTCCTCAAGATGGGCAACCTTGCCGGCCCGATGAACCCACCGGCGATCTATCGGAGTTCGCGACGCCAAGGGAAGGCCCACCGCAAATCGGCCCGTAGCTGCAGGGTGGAAATGCGCGCCGATTCGAGGTAATTCTAACATGCTTGCCCGGCCGGACCGGGAATTTCCGCCGCTGCTGACGCGGATTTCTCACAACCGGTCTGGAAGGGCGGGGCTGAAGAGCAGAAGGCAGTAGGCAGTAACAAGGGCACAACTCCGACTGGCAATCTTGATGGTCATAGGAGTGCTTCTTATCGGAGCTTGTAACAGTTTCAAGCTGTTCTAACCGACGGACGACAAGGCAATCACCGCCAGCATCCAGGCGAAGCTTCTCAGCGACCCCATCTTTAAGACACGCGACCTTCGGGTGGATTCGCGGAATGGCATCGTCACCCTCTCGGGAACGGTCAGCTTAAGCGCACAGGATTGGTGTAAATTTGGCTAATCGATACCCAGCAATGTGAGAGTTGCCCGGTGCCGCATTTTTGCAGGTAGAATGGTAGTTTAATAAACACGGCACGATCCGGCCAAATAATTCAGCATCGTGCATTTCCCCGCTGAACCTTGGATCCTCGGGGTGTGGTTAGGAAGGAGCAACCGATGTGTGGAATTGTGGCGTACACCGGAGATCAGCCGGCCAAGGAAATTCTGATTGAGGGACTGAAGCGGCTGGAGTACCGCGGCTACGATTCGAGCGGCATTTTCATTGCCAACGGCTCGCCCTATCTGGCCCGGGCCGTCGGCAAGGTGGCCGAACTCGAACGCCAGGTGTGGAATTCCGCTCCCGAGGGCGTGGCGGGAATCGCCCACACGCGCTGGGCCACGCACGGCAAGCCCAGCGTGGCGAATGCTCACCCGCACGCGGATTGCGGCGGCAAGCTCTACCTGGTCCACAACGGCATTATTGAAAATTACCTGCTGCTGAAAAAGCGGCTGCTGGAAGCGGGCCACCAATTCAAGTCCGAGACCGACACGGAAGTGCTCACCCATCTTATCGAGGCCAACTACCAGGGCGACCTCCAGGCCGCCGTGCAGAAGGCCCTGTTGCAAGTGCAGGGCACGTTCGGCATCGCCGTGATGCACGTCGACCACCCGAACTCCATTGTGGTGGCGCGGCGGGGCAGCCCCATCATTCTCGGCATTGGCGAGAAGGCCTCGCTGGCGGCGTCGGACGCCTCCGCCCTGGCCCAGCACACCGACCAGGTGGTTTTCCTCGAAGACAACGAGGTGGCGTGCCTGGAGCCGGGGAAGTTCTCCATCACCACCCTCGACAACCGCTCCGTAAGCCGCGGCACCACCAGCCTGGATTGGAATATCGAATCCATGGACCGCGGCTCATTCCCGCATTACATGCTGAAAGAAATTTTCGAGCAGCCGGAAGCCGTGGAGAACGCTCTGCGCGGCCGGGTGAATCACTCGGAAGCCGTCGCCAAACTGGGCGGATTGGAATCCGTGCAGGAACGCCTGCTGCAAGCCCGCCACTTGATTATCGTGAGTTGCGGCACCAGCTACTATGCGGGCCTGTTCGGGCGCTACGTTTTCGAGACCCTCACGGATCTGACCGTGGAAACCGAATTGGCGTCGGAGTTCCGCTACCGCAAGCTGAACATCCGGCAGGGGACGGTGGTGCTGGCCATCAGCCAGTCGGGAGAAACGGCGGACACCCTCGCCGCCCTGCGCGAGGCCAAACGCAAAGGCGCGCTGGTGCTGGGGTTGGTGAACGTGGTGGGCAGCACCATCGCGCGCGAAACCCATGCCGGGATTTATTCCCACGCCGGCATTGAGGTGGGCGTCGCCTCCACCAAATCCTTCACCTCGCAGCTCACCATCCTCACCCTCATGGCGCTGCTCATCGGACGCAGCCGCGATCTTTCCTACGAAGAAGGCCATGAAATCATCCGCGCGCTGGAGAAGGTGCCGGAGCAGATCCGCGAAATTCTGAAGCAGGCGGGGAAAGTCCGCGAGCTGGCGGAGAAATATTGCCACTCGGACCATTTCCTTTTCGTCGGGCGCAAGTTTCAGTACCCCATCGCCCTGGAAGGCGCGCTGAAGCTCAAGGAAATCGCCTACATTCACTCCGAGGGATATGCCGCGGGCGAGATGAAGCACGGGCCCATCGCGCTGATCGATCCCAAGTTTCCCACCCTGGCCCTGGCGCTCGAAGACGGCTCGTATGAGCGCGTGGTCTCCAACATGCAGGAGATTCGCGCCCGCGAAGGCAAGATCATCGCCATCACCACCGAAGGCAATACCAAGCTCGGCAATCTGGTGGACGACATCATTTACATTCCGCGAACGCACGAAGCCGTGGCCCCGCTGCTGACCGTCGTGCCTCTCCAGCTCTTTGCCTATTACTGCGGGGTACTCCTCGGCCGCGACGTCGATAAGCCCCGCAACCTCGCCAAGAGCGTGACGGTGGAGTAAGGCGGGTTAAAGAGCCAGCTCGGGGAACTTGGTAGCGGCGGCAACGGTGTTCGCCGGAGGATTTGCCATGCCGGAGCAGCAGGACAAATTTGGCAGCTACGCGTTGGTGCTGCTGGTCTTGGGCGCTTTGGTCAGATTACTCCTGATGACTCTGGCTGCGCCCTTTCGAGTTTCACCTCCGTTATCGACGCCATCGTATATCCAGGCGGCCCAGGACATTCTCCGGTTTAATTTCCATGCCTTGGGTGATCGCGTTCCCGTTTACCCGTTGTTGGTTGCCTTGTGCGGCCTCAATCCCCGGGCGATATGGGTTGCACAATCGATCCTCGGAGTTGCGGCGAGTTTAATGATCTTCGATATGGCCTTCCGCCGCACCCGCCACGGCCTTTACTCACTCCTCGTCGGGCTTGCCTGTAGCCTTATTCCGGAAGTTCTCGTCTATGAGTCCTCGGTCATGACCGAAGCACTGACGAACTTCCTCCTGGTGACCTCGCTCTGGCTCATCACCCGCTGTGACGGCGCTGGGGAGAGCAATATCCGATACCCGTTGGGGCTGGGTTCGATCGTGGCTTTGGCGGGTTTGACTCGTCCCTTGATGATATGTTTGGTGCCCGTGTACTACTGTTTCCTGGTTCCTCTTTGGCCCCCCGCGAAAATCCTGCAACGCGAGGCCATCAAGAGAACACTCTCTTTTGCGCTCCCGGTGATCGTTTTCATTTTGGGTTGGTGCGGATTTAACTATTTCAATAACGGATATTTCACCCCCACAACCCGCGCCGGTCAACATTTAATGGACCAGGTTGATCCCTACGTTGACCTGGCTCCTGACCGATTTGCCGAGTGCTGCGGGATATCTGGCTACAGTCTCGCCGGCAAACCCGCACTCACCCCTACGGCACGCTGGAAGATGTCTATGAAGCCGCGCTGCCGGAAATGGAAAGGCGAACGGGGAAAACAGACACCCAGGTCTCCCATGAATTCGCTTCTCTCGCCCTTTACCTGGAAATCCATCATCCCCTCCTTTGCCTCCGGCGCGCCGAACAAGGCTGGATGCAGTTCTGGGGGGAGCCCAGCCTATTGAAGTTGAGTGGCCGCAGGGCGGCAAGGTAAGGCTGGACGAGTTTCTGATGCCCATGGCTAACTTCTTGGTTCGCGAAGTCAAGGCCGCTTTTCTGGTTCTGGCCTTGCTCTCCGTCCCTTGTGCTCTCTTTCGCCTGAAGGCATTTACAAAGCTTGAATATCTTACTTTCGCTATTGCCTTATGGGTTTCAGTATTCGCAGCGTTTACGGAGTTTGGAGAAAACCGCCGATTCTGCGTGCCCTTATTCATGCTCATTATCTACACCCTCCTGACGCGGGTCTGGATGTGGATCACCGCAATCCCCAAGAACGGGCCCGGCCCCACTCCTGATTAGGCGGTTTCCCGCGTTCCCGGCCACCACATACTCCTTGCGCTCGGCCGGAAGCCGTTGCTGCTATACTCTGGGGCGCTGTGCCACGCCCATTCTCTTCAGGACGGAAAATCAAATGAAAACGCGCATGCAAATTGTCATGGCGAGCGCCTGTCTTCTTGGGGCGCTTGCGCCCATAGCCTGGGGGCAAACCAAACAGCCGGTGGATTACGTGGACCCGCACATCGGCAGCATCTCGCATCTATTGAAGTCCGAGCCGCCCACGGTGCAGCTCCCCTTCGGGATGATGCGGCTGGCCCCGGTGACCAGCCCCGACATTTCCGACTCCTACCTGGCGCAAAAAATCTATGGCTTCCCGGTGAATGGCGCCGTGCTGATGCCCACCACCGGACCGGTGGAGACGGACCCGGCGAAGAACGCTTCTCTCTACGATCACGATTTTGAAACCGCCACGCCTTACGACTACGCGGTGACGCTGGAGAAAACCAACACCCAAGTGGAGTTCACCGTTACGGAGCGCGCTGTCTGCTTTCGACTTGCTTATCCGAAAACGGGCGAGCGCCACCTGGTGGTCCGCGTGGAGGACAAGGGAATGCTGAGCGCTGACCCCGACCATTCGACGCTCTCCGGATTCGAGGACACCCCGGGCGCGCGGCAATACTTCTATGCCGAGTCGTCACGTCCCTTTACGGTGTGGGGCGCCTGGGAAGGCGGCAAAATTTCGCCGGGCCTTTCCGCCGAAACCGGGACCAACATCGGGGTGGCTGTGACTTTCCCTGACTCGGAGGCTAATCCGTTCGAATGGCGCGTGGGCATTTCCTATATCAGCGTCGAGCAGGCGCGCCGCAATGTGCAAGAGCAGATTCCCGCCTGGAACTTTGCCGCGGTCAAGAGCCGGGCGCGCAACGTGTGGAATCAAGCGCTGGGAAAAATTGCGGTGAGCGGCGCGAGCGAAGATGAAAGAACGATTTTCTACACCGCGCTCTATCGCTCCCTCTGCGGCATGGCGGACATCACCGAGGATGGCAGGTATTACAGCGGGTACGACCAAGCAAGTACACGCGACCGAGGGGCATGACTTCTACGTTGACGACAGCCTGTGGGATACCTATCGCTCCGAGCACCCCTTGGAACTCTTGCTATCGCCCAGCCGCCAGCTTGACATGGTGCGCTCCTACATTCGCATGTACGAGCAGAATGGATGGATGCCGCGCGACCCCACCGTGGCTGGCCCCGGCGACTGGATGATCGGCAACCATTCCGCGGCGCTCATCGCCGACACCTACGCCAAGGGCTACACCAGCTTCGACGCGGAAAAAGCCTATGAGGGAATTCGGAAGAATGCTACGCAAGCCACCGTCTTGCCCTGGCGGCTGGGGCCGCTTACATCGCTCGACCGCGTCTACCAGGAACATGGATTCTTCCCGGCGCTCGCCCAAGGCGAAACCGAGACCTCCCCGGAGGTCACCCCGGAGCGGCGCCAGGCCGTCTCCGTGACCCTCGAAAACAGTTATGACGACTGGTGCGTGGCGCAAATGGCCAAGGCGCTGCACAAGGACGCGGATTACGCAGTACTTCGTGAAGCGCGCGCACGATTACCAGAACGTCTACAATCCCGCCATTGGCTTCATGGCGCCGCGCAGCGTGGACGGCAAGTGGGTGGAGGACTTCGATCCCAAATTAGGCGGCGGGCAAGGGGGCAGGGATTACTTCACTGAGGTCAATGGATGGGTCTACGCGTTCCACGTCCAGCACGACGTGGCCGGCCTCATCGAACTGATGGGCGGAAGAGAGAAATTTGTGGAAAGGCTCGACGGCCTGTTCGAGGAGCCTTTCGGTGTCTCCAAGTTCCGCTTCCTCGCGCAATTCCCCGACGGGACGGCCTTGATCGGCAATTACCCGCAAGGCGATGAACCCGGCTTTCACATTCCTTACCTCTACAATTATGCGGGCGAACCCTGGATGACCCAGCGCCGCGTGCGCGAGATCATGAAGATCTGGTACACCTCGGGCTTGATGGGGATTCCCGGCGATGAGGACTGGGGCGCCATGTCTTCCTGGTACGTGTTCAGCGCCATGGGCTTTTATCCCGTCTGCCCCGGCAGCCCCACTTACAATGTTGGCAGTCCGATTTTTGATGAAATTAGGATCTCTCTTGAGAATGGGCGGGTATTCACGGTTCGCGCTTTGCACCAGTCCGCTCGCAATAAATACATTCAGTCAGCAACGCTCAACGAACGACCACTCAACAAGCCCTGGTTCTCGCACTCCGACATCGCCCAGGGCGGCACTCTAATCTTGCAGATGGGACCGCAGCCCAATAAATCCTGGGGTAGCGCCCCCGATGCCGCGCCACCTTCGATGTCGCAACCGCAGGCGGGAAAAGCAGTGCCGAGGGGCAAGTGATGAGTGATGAGCAACCAGTGGGGCAGTGAGGGGCGAGCCGATGCGTTCGGCCGCGGCTCCCGCTACGTTTGCCACATCGTACCTTGCAAGGGCGCGACTAGTCACTAATGGCGGTTTATAGCAATTGAACGTTGAGCCCTGGTATTTTTGCGAAGCTTCGCCTGTCGCGGGTGGCCACAGTGTAATTCCTGGCAATGGCGGTGGCCCCGATCATCAGGTCGCGCTCACCGACCGCAACGCCGCGCCTGGCGAGGTCTGCCCAAAGTGAGGCATGCACCCTGGCCACGGTGAGATCAAAAGCGATTACGGGAAGCTGCGCGAGCAAACCCTCAACGAAAGCCTGTCGCCGGTGACGCTGGCCGGCCATCTTTGCCCGATAAACACCGTGCAAGAGCTCGGATGCGGTCACCGCCGAGATCGCCACATCCTCCTCCGCATAACGATTCGTGAAAGCGTCTAGGGCAAGATCTCCACGCTCCGCAGCGATCAGGACACTCGAATCGATCAGAGTGGCCATTTTGACTCCACCGCTTTGGGTTGTTTCTTCGTGAGGTTTTCCACCATGGTGAGATATTCTCCATCTGGCGCGGGCAGTGAACGCAGCAGATTCGCCAGTTCTCCACCGGTGAACTTCGGCGGCTTTGCCGGCAGAATTTCGCAGATCGGCTTTCCACCCCGTTCCACGATAAAACTCTCGCCCCGGTAGCGGACCCGGTTCATCAGCTCGGAGAATCTGCGGGCGGTCTCGGTTGCGGAGATATGTAATTTCATAGAATCAGATTTACACATTCTTTCGGCAGCCGTCAAGTCCCAGCGAACCGGAGGACCCTGATCTTCCCCGCTAAGGTGCGGTGGGTTTGCGGTTGCCGAGGGCGTCCAATTGGCCGGTCATCTCTTCCGGCGGTTCGCCGCTCCTCATGCCCTGGGCCACGATGAGCTGGCGCGCCTCGCCGCGCAGGGCGGGCCATTTCGATCCGAACACCACCGAGCCCGCGATGCAGACGGCGCCTCCCATCGCTACCGTGAGGGGCGCGCCGAGGCGGTGGGCGATGGCTCCCGCCAGCAACGCGCCGAACGGGGCCATGCCCATGAACATCATGGAGTAGACGGACATCACGCGCCCGCGCAAAGCGTCCGGCACCATGGTTTGGATGAGGGTGTTGGAACTCGCCATCTGGATCAACATGCAAAAGCCCGCCGGCAAAAGCAGGGCGACGGAAAGGGGCAGCGAACGCGAGAACGAAAACAGGATCAGGCTCGACGCCGAAACCGGTGGAGGCGTAGAGAATCCAGCGTCCCAGGCCGCGCACCTCGCGCCGCGCGGCCATCACCAGGGTAGCGGCCAGCGCGCCCACGCCCGTGGAACCCATCAGCAAGCCCAGGCCGCGCGCGTCAGAGTGCAGAATCTTGTCGGCGAAGATGGGCATCAGCACCGCGTAAGGCATGCCCGTCAGGCTGACCAGTCCGAGCAGAAGCAGCAGGGCGCAGGATGGGCCCGGTGTGCCTCACGAAGCGGAATCCTTCCAGAATGCTCTCCAGGCCCGAAGCCGTCCGGCCCGGAGCGCTCGCGCGGCGTGACGGTCATCAGCAGCAGGCCGACGATCACCGCAATGTAACTCACGCCGTTGGAGAAGAAGCACCAGCCTTCGCCGATGGCCGCCACCGTGATGCCGGCGACGGCGGGCCCCAGGATGCGGGCGCCGTTAAACATGGCGGAATTCAGCGCGATGGCATTGATCAGGTCCTCCGGGACCACCATTTCGATGATAAACGCCTGGCGCGCCGGAATATCAAACGCATTCACCACGCCCAGCAGCGCCGCCAGCAGCATGATTTCCCAAACCTGGATGTGTCCGAGCAAGGTCAGCGCCGCAAGGATGAAGGCGAGCAACATCGAGGCGGTTTGCGTGGCAATCACGGTGCGGTGCCGGCTGTAACGGTCCGCGAACAATCCCCCCAGGGGAGCGAAGAGGAACACCGGAATCTGTCCCGAGAACCCTACCAGCCCCAGCAGCAACGCTGATTTGGTGAGCCGATAGACGAGCCACGCCTGCGCAATCGACTGCATCCAGGTGCCAATCAACGAGATGATCTGGCCGCAGAAGAACAGCCGGTAATTGCGGTGCCGCAACGCGCGGAACATCGCGGGCAGCCGCGAAACGGGTTTTTCCGAAAGGGTTTCAGTACTCAGAGCCGCCGCCCACTCTCAGTGTCGTCGAATGTGCTTTAAGAGTCCCTGACTATCATAACATTGGATGCTCCTGAGTCTGCAGCGGGGAACGGCGAACAGCTTCCGCCCCAAGGCACGCTTCGTCTCACGCAACTGTTCCCGCACCACCACCAATTGTCGCTCGCAATCCCAGTCCGAGAGCGGCAACGAAAACTCTCCCCCCGCTTGGGTCTCTTCCAGCGCCTGCCAGGTGTGCGCTCACCTGCTGGCGATAGCCGATCTTCCGCAGATACTCGATAAACACACTCCGCCCCCCGAACGGCGTCACCGCCCGCGGCGTCCGGCGCAAAACCACTTCCTTTTCCCCCCAAGCTGAGGTGGTCTGACCGGGTCGACACGCCTGGATTATCTGCAGTTCTTGTGCAGCCACCAACCCCCGTTTTCCAGTTCCCCCATCCATGCCCGCGTCGCCGATCGCGCCCTGCGCAACGAGTTTCCCGACGCCCCCGACCTGCGGGTTCGCGGCTTTCAGCAAGCTTATCTGAGGCGCCGACCGCTGGGCGTGGGCCGACCGCGGACAGCCATGAGCCGGTGGCGAGGGAGAGTGCCCAAACGCCACCTCGTCCCGCTGTCCGTGGAGGAGGGGGCACGTTTGGGGTCCAGCTTCCGCACGGCACGGGACCTGGCTGTGGGCTTGATGCTTCTGCCAAGACCGCGCTCCGCCGAAGGGTTGGGTTTGAATGAGGACGACGGGTTGCTTCCCCAAACGCCGTTGCGCGTGCCGGGCAAAGGCAAGAAACTGCGCTTCCTGGCGCACGCCCCCCTCTCCGTTTTCGACCTCCGGTTTGAGCCAAGTCCCTTTCTATTCATACATATCATGGGTTAATCAATATAAGGCATTTGTTTTCATGAACATCACGGCATGGGCAAGAACCGACATTTTTTCTATATTTGTTTTCAATAACATCACGGGATATCCCTTCATTTCTTGATTGCCCCTTTTTCTGCGCCCTGTCCCGCCGCGATGCGATAAGTAGCCTGAATTCAGTGAGATGCATTTTGGGAGTTATCCTTGGATTTTTTCCTAAGTTCCTCGTGTTTTCATATACATCGTGGCATATACCGGTATCTTCCGGGGGTGTAGGCGCCCATCATGGCGCGCCCAAGGCTCCCCTCCTGACTCAGGGGGGCCTCGAGTCTTCTACATTTTGAATGCGTGGTTCGTTCCCCCAACGCTAGAAAAGTGACAAGAATGCCGACGGTTTCAGCAAAATACGTGTGCTTCGGTAGAAAATGTCGCTCCGTTGTGTAGAAATGTCGCTTTTTTTGTCGGGTAAATTGTCATTTTTTCTTTTGTTTTCATACACATTCCGGCTTCGTTCGTCATTTATTAACATCTTTTTTTCAGTGCTCGCTCCCCACGCGACTTTTCCCCTCCGCCGCGATGATGGAAACTCCCTTGCACCGGATAATTTGTCCTGCATTTTCCGCGTCGGTCTAGGCATTCGTCCTTTCCTCCCGGCGACCCCGTGGGGGTGCCGCGCTCCTCACCCCTCTAAGGCTAGCTCAAAGACAAGATATGTTGTCAACCGAATTCTGGCGGAATTTCCTGCCGGTAGGAAAAGATTTTACAATTCCCGCCGGCTCCTTCCTACCCGTAGGAAATGGGCTGCGAGGCTCGCCAGCGATGGTGACAAATCGTCACGCTGGCAGGGGACGTCGGACACAAGCATGGTAAGGCCGGTTCTCGTCAAAGTGCCCGGCGCTGCACTGTTCTGTGGCCTGCCATTGACTACTCACAGCTTTCGGAGGATTATCACAGCGTCAAAAGCGCACGGTCGGGCAGCCGCTGACCGTGGTTTCGAACTCAAACAGTGGGCATTCGATTGGAGAACTCCATCCGGCGACTGATCTCCGAGCGGCTTTCGGAGAAGCACGGAGCCAACTGGTGGAAAGACAAAGTTCCCGACGGAGTTCAAAAAGAAGTCGATAAGAAGCAGAGAGAAGAAAAGGACACGACTATGTCGATCCGCTCCGAAGACTCTCTCGCTTACACCAATTTCGGCGAACTGATCAGTATCTTCGACCAGAATTGGAGTGATTTCTCAGACACACTGCGAAGTCAGAAGGCCATGCAGACTATCCTTTCTCAATTCAACAAAATTCGGAATGTTGTCGCACACATCTGCGCTTTGAATGAGGATGAGATCACGCGGTTCCAACTGCTAGTGAAGGATTGGTTCCGGATCCAAAGTTAGCTTGACCTGTCGGGTCCAAGCAGCGCCAACCTGCGGTCCAAGGTTAGCGGCTTTAGGGCGCTTCCGCCCGGACGCCTAAATGTTTTGCCTGCGTCGGGAAGTGAACCTATACTACGCATATGCCAAGTTCCATCACAGCCCCGGAAGGCCAGCTTAGCCGGCGCGACAAGTTTCGTGCCTACATGCAGGCGTTCAACCCTACGGCGCCGGCGCATGACGTCATCCAAGCAGGTTTGGTGGTTGAAGACTTGCATCAATCACTTTATCGGAATTTAGCGGGACGCGCTGACCTTGAACCGGGGAGTCAACAGCTAATAGTCGGGGGAGTTGGATCCGGGAAGACGACCGAATTGCTTCTTGCAAGACGGTGGCTCGAAGGTCAGGGCCATGTGTTGCCTATTTATATCGATGTTTCGGCTAAAACCGACCTTTCGAGCTTAAATACTGGTGCTTTGCTCGCCAGCTTTGGCCTATACCTTGGCAGTTGGTTAATGATGGATACGGTGGCGCACCCGCGCGCGAGCGTAGAGGCGACGAAGTTGGAGGAGATTTTTATCAAGGTAAATGAATTTGCTTACGGAAAGCAAGGGTTTCAAAGCACCACTCCCCTCGAGAACTATCCCTCCAATAATGTAGACTTACGGGGGATATTAAGTGACCGTCGCTCGGTGAACATCCCCGGCAAGCTGGAGCCCCCATTTCCTCAACTCAGCCGCGACGTGGAGGGGCTTCGTTTCTATCTTGGGACGTTTCTGAATCTGACCAATGAGGGCCAAAAGGATGTTGTGGTCCTCTTTGATGGCCTTGACCGTTTGCTCGATGCCACCAAGTTTTGGTCAGTGGTTCACCACGACCTAAAACTGCTGCGTGAACTCGAAGTGTCCGTCATAGCAACCGCCCCTCTCTCTGTACTTTTCGCCGCGGGTGTTGGACAGTCAATTTCCGATCAATTCGACCGGGTCCACCACCTTACCGTAATTCCCAACGACTCGGCGGCCACATCTCTTGAGTCAGTGCTGGAAAAACGCGGTGTCACTAACCTGCTGAACCCGGCGTTAGCGTACTTCATTTGCAATTATTCGGGTGGAGTCCTGCGCGATTTGATTTCACTCGCGCGGGATGCTGCCGAGGAAGCTTACGTTTCGGACCGGGATTTTATTACTGTCCCAGACATCGAGAAGGTGGGGCATCAACTCGGCACGGGTTACCTCCGCGGTTTAGGCCCGGAGGCGATCAATGCACTACTTCAACTGGAAAGCTCCAAATCCCTCGATCTCAGCCAGGCATCCAACGTCGAACTCCTCGTAACACGCCGCGTTCTGGAGTATTCGTCCACTGATTTTCGCGTACACCCTGCCCTTCTGTCCGTCATTCCCCGGCCGGAGCCCAAGCGTGCCTGAATTTGAAAGCCAGCCTTTTTTCGAAATCGCCCGCCGATTGGAAATACGTGGCGAAACCGGGTGGCTCGCGGTTTTGACCCTCGCCAGCGATTCGGCGGCCGCTTTGGACGAATTGCGGACTGAGTTGGAATCGGTTCTGCAAAAGCCTGCCCGCGTGGTCGAGCTTCAACCTTCAATATTCGAAGAACTGCGCGAGGCCTTGCATCAACCGGACGATGACGCGGTTATCCTGTCACGTGGAACGGGTTTAACGCCGGAAAAATGGCGTTCGCTTGACATTATGCGTAGCGCTTTGGAACGCAAAGGCCCGGTGGTCCTGTGGCTCGCCCCAGATGACATCGCTAACCTGGCTGACTTCGCGCCGAATATTCGCAGCTTCATCGGTGGAAGCATCTTCCTCGCCGGTCCGGATGGCGGGATCATGACGGAAACGGAACGCCAACAGCGCTTGAAAGACCTCAGTGAACATTTTGGGTTGACGGGCGAGGAAGTGGTGCGGAAAGCAGAAGCCAGGGAACTGCCCCACGAACCAGAGTTTGTGGAATGGCTGGTTTTGCTTAACCGGGGAGATTTGGTGTGACGGTGGAACGCGCCCGCCAGCGGGCCGTAGCGCTGGATTCCGAAACTGATCGCCGGCTCGCGGAGCATCGACTCGAGCCGCCGGGCAAAGTGTTCAGCGAAATCAGGGCTTACCTTCTCCGGCGCGCCGACGCGATGGCGACGAGGAACGATCCTTATCAGCTCTTAAAGTTTCGTCGAGAAGATGGGTTTGAGGTGATTGTTCTCGGTCCTTCAGTTGACAAAGGTCCCACCCCGCAGCACTTTCGTTTCGATTCGGGCGCCCTCCTCAGCTTCGGGCTAACCTTGCGTGAAATCGAGCGTGGTTCACAGGTCGTGTCGTTTCGCTACCATTACGCCTTCCCCGATGGCCGGTCGCCGCAATACCTGCGATTTGACTTGAATGACGGACCTCATACCGATCCGCTTGTCGAACCGCGTTGCCACCTGCATCCGGGAATCGACGACGTCCGCATACCCTTTTCGGTACATAATCCTATCGAGATTCTCGACCGCATCTTCTTCGTTTTGGAAAGAGCGACATTGGAGAGCAAGTAGCACCCGACGTCAACTAGACGCAGTCGCCAAACCGTACATGTACCCTGCGCTGTCGGCTTGCGGGCGTCAGGGTAGGGACAATATGAATGTAGAAACTCCAGCGCGGAGCTTTTGCTCAGCACGTACCGACCTGAAGGTCGGCGCTACATTACGACCCTTCGTCCCACTCAGGGCAGGCTCGAAAGGTCGGTGCTACTCGCCTGGTAACTCGAACCCTAATGGAGAAAACACACACGCGCGGTTCAGCGGAACAAATCGCGGATATCGCGCATGTCCACGTTGGCGAAATCCGGCGCGATCAAGTCCGCGTGCTGGAGTTCTGCGGCGGGGCGGCTGTGGGCGAGCGCCAAGCATTTGAAGCCGGCAGCTTGCGCGGCGACCACTCCCAAGGGCGCATCCTCGATGGCGAGGCAGTCCTCCGACTGGAGCGGTTGATCGCGGAACTGAGGCAACGCCCGCAAGCGGAAGAGGGCTGTGAGATAAACCTCGGGGTCGGGCTTGGAGCGCTGGCAATCGTCCGCGGTCGCCAGAACGGAAAACTTTTCGCGCAAGCCCAGTTTGGTGAGCAAGTGGTGGATTTCCACGCGCAGGCTGCCGCTGGCAATCGCCAACGGATAATGCTCGGCCATTTCGGTGACGAACTCTACGACGCCCGGCATGGGAGGCAGACCGTCGCGAATGATTTCCTGATAGCGTTGCCCTTTCCAGGCCACCAACTCGTCGCGCCGCGCGGTATCCACGGGTCGCCCATGGCTGGCGTATAGATGTTCGACGATGCCGCGGTCGTCCAGCGCCAGGTAGTCACGGTAATACTCTTCTTCGCTGACGGTCCAGCCCTCCAGGGCGGCCATTTCCTGGGTCAACTTCAAAATGAGCGGTTCGCTGTCTACGATGATGCCATCAAAGTCGAAGATAACGCGCGCGCAGCAAGTTGGGTAGCTCCTTAATTGTCGATTGTCGATTTTCGATTGTCGATTGACGATGGAAAAAAACGAAAATCGTCCATCGGCAATCGTCAATTCCCGGCGCTATGGTACACTTGAGACGGAAGTGGGTACAAGGGGGGGAGTGTCAATTTCTTGCCCGAATCAGGGAGGGCCCCATAGGCGCCAGATTAACGGTTAGCGGTGCCCGAAAGCCCGCGTAGCGGGAGTTGTCATGTGGCCCACGGCGAGCCAGCCGTGGGAAAGGACGTAGCAAAAGGGGTGCTGAGCCCCGCAAGGGGCGACATCGGGTCGTAGTGCACGCTGCCCGCGATGTCGCCCTGGGTAGGACCGCCGGATGCCGCCCCTACCGGGGCTGACGAATCTCGTGTGCCGTCAGCATCCCACGGCTGGCTCGCCGTGGGCTAAACGACCTCACCTGCTACGCAGGCTGGATGCCGGCGGTGCTTACTAGCGCTTAGGGAGGGCCCCGTGGTGGCCCTAGGGAAATTCCGGGGATGGAGAGGGGGAAAGGCCTCACGCCCGGCATCCCGTGCCCTTTCCGTCACCCAAAAGGGCTTGGTGCGTCTAATAAGGTGAGGAGCACGGTCCGAATCATGACCCACGAGTTGAGCATTCCCATTGCGTTCTTGGCGGGGATCGTTTCCTTTCTATCGCCGTGCGTGCTGCCCTTGGTCCCGGGTTATATTTCGATGCTCTCGGGGGCCTCGATCGAAGAGCTGAAGAAAGAGGCCAGCGGAGAGCTTCTGCGCCGGGTGCTGCGCAATTCCTTGGCTTTTGTAGTAGGGTTTTCCGCTGGTCTTTGTGATTCTGGGCGCCTCGGCAACGTGGGTGGGACGATTCCTGTTGGCGCAGCGCAAGCCACCTTCAACATTATCGCCGGAATCATTGTGATTATTTTCGGATTGCACTTGACCGGTTTGGTGAAGATCCCGCTGCTCTATCGTGAGGCGCGGCTGGATACGGGCGCGCCGCGGCGCAGCCTGGGCGGAGCGTTTCTGGTGGGATTTGCGTTTGCCTTCGGGTGGACTCCCTGCATCGGACCGATTCTGGCAGCGATCCTGGCCCTTGCCGCGCAACGGCAGACGGTGCTTCAGGGCATGTTTCTGCTGGCAGTTTATTCCGCGGGACTCGCCATTCCGTTCCTGCTCACCAGCGTGGGGCTGAGCAGTTTCCTGAAATTCTATGAAGGATTCCGCAAGCACTTGCAAGCGGTGGAAGTGGCATCAGGGGTGCTTGTTAATTGCGCTGGGCGCGCTGATGGCCTTTAACAAGCTGACGATTATTTCCGGGTATTTTTCATTCTTGAACCGGTTTTCGTTGTAGGGGCGAGCGGCGCTCGCCCCGGGGCCTGAACGCCGTTCGGCCCTACAGGATGGAAAAAGTTTGCACCCGATTTTGATCAGCATCGGTTCGTTCCACCTTCCCACCTACGGCATCCTGCTGGTGCTGGCAATCCTGGGCGGGATTTATACCGCCATGCGTTTGGGCCGCCGCGTGGGCCTGGATTCCGCACTGATACTGGATTTTTGCACGTGGGTGATTCTGGTGGCGTTGGTCGGCGCGAAAATCCTGATGGTCCTGACGGAGTGGAGTTATTACCGCGCTAATCCCGGCGAGATCTTCAGTTTCTCAACCCTCATGGCGGGCGGTGTTTTTTACGGCGGCTTCCTGGCGGCGCTCTTCTTCACCATCTGGTACGTGCGGGTGCAGAAGCTCTCCTTTTGGAAGCTGGCGGATGTGCTGGCGCCCGGCGTGGCGCTGGGCCAAAGCGTGGGACGGCTGGGATGCTTTAGCGCCGGTTGCGATTACGGCAAACCCACCACCGCGCCGTGGGGAGTGGTCTTTACCAGCACCTTTGCGCATGAAGTCACGGGGGTCCCGTTGGGAGTGCGATTGCATCCCGCGCAGCTTTACGAATCCCTGGCAACTTTCGTGATCTTCGGCTTGCTGCTGTGGTGGTTCCCCAGGAAGAAACGGGATGGAGATGTTTTCCTCGCTTACGTGGGCCTGTACGCCGTGGCGCGATTCTTTCTGGAATTCCTGCGCGGCGACGAAGACCGGGGGTTTGTGTTTCATCACCTGCTTTCGACGTCCCAGTTCATCGCGCTGCTGGCGCTGGCGGGGATTGCCACGGTGTTCATCTGGCGGCGCGTTCATCGCGGCGAAGAACTGAGCGCCGAGTCGCGGGAAGCAGGGACGAGCGGCGCGCTCCGCAAGCGAGCGAAGCGGCGCAGCAAAGCAGGTTCGGCCGGGCACAAACGGCGGGCAGGGGAGTAGCGGCCGGCAAGGCGCGGGCGGTTGCCGCAGCGCCCGTCCCTAAACGCGCCAAGCGTTAAATGAAATCATTGAGGTGTGAGCTGTGGAAGAACAGACACCAATTGAGAATACGCCCCAGGAATCCAAGGCGCCGGAGAGTTCTCCCCCGGAGAACCCGACGGCCCCAAAATCCAAGTTACTCGCTGGCGCTCTGCTGGCCGTGGTTCTCGTCGTGGGCTTGTACTACGTGAACCGCTATTGGATTGCGCCCGCCGTGAGGGCGCAAACGAAAGGCGAAGGAAGCCATCCCCTGGCGCCGGCGTTTTCGCTGACCGACATCACCGGCAAGCCGCTCAAGCTGAGTGACTACCAGGGAAAGGTGGTGCTGCTGGATTTCTGGGCGACGTGGTGCGGGCCCTGCCGGATTGAGATTCCCGGCTTCATTGAATTACAAAAGCGTTACGCCGCCCAAGGCTTTACCATGATCGGCATCTCCATGGACGACAGCCCGGAACCCGTGGTGGATTTCTACAAGGAATTGCAGATGAATTATCCTGTCGCCGTCGGCAACGACCGGCTGGGGGAGCTTTATGGCGGCATGCCAGGACTCCCCACCACCTTCGTGATTGGGCGCGACGGCCGCATCTATGCGAAGCACGTTGGCGCCACTGACCCTAGCGTCTTTGAGGCGGAGATTAAGGAGCTGCTGGCGGCCAGTCCGGCGGACGAAGCCAAAGACTTTCACCAGGTGGGGCAAGTCTTTGCCGAGGACAAAGTCGAATTGGGCGACCCCGCCGCCATCGATTCGGAAGTGCCGGGCATTGATCTGACCAAACTGACCGCCGATCAGAAAGAAGCCTTCAAAAAAATCTTGGAAAGCCAGCAATGCACCTGTGGCTGTAAGTTCACCTTGCTCAAATGCCGCCAGGTGGACCGCAAGTGCGGCATCAGCCGAAAACTTGCGCAGGATCAACTGGACGCATTTCTCAAGGTCAAGAGCCCCGGCGTCGCCACCAAATAGTTGAAGCTGATGATGACATTTCAAATTGCCTGACCGCGAAGATAGTGAGTTCAGGAGTGGGATTTCAAACTTCGAAGGAGCGAGATTTACGGCATATGCGGATGCTTCTGTGGGGCTGGGTCTTGACGCTGATGGCAGCGAGCCTGGGATGGGCTCAGAACAATAATCCCGTGGTGGAAGCCCACGCGGTGATGGCCACCGACGCGGCGCACGCCAACTCTCCGCTGAAACTCGCCGTGCTGGCGCAGGTGGCTGCCGGCTATCACATCAACGATCACAAGCCGTCGCTGGATTACTTGATCCCCACCGAACTCAAGGTGGATCCCAGCGATCAGTTCACGGTAAAAAATGTGGTGTACCCGAAGGGGACGCCCAAGAAATTCGCGTTCTCGGACGTCCCGCTCTCCGTGTATGAAGGCACCGTGGTGGTGGGCGCGCTGCTGCAAGCCGGGAAGGACAGTGCCGGCAGGAACGTATACGCTGAAGGCGAAGTTCGCCTACCAGGCTTGCAACGATCACGCCTGCCTGCCACCCACCAGTGTGCCGCTGACCGTGACCATAAGAGTTGTTCCTGGCAACGTGCCGTTGAAACCGGTGGAATCCGATGTCTTCCAACGAATCAAATTCGAATAGCCCTCCGCCACCCGCAGCCCCCGAAGGGAAACCCCGCAGTTCCGCCGGACTGGTGGCGCTGAGCTCTGATCTTGCTGGCGGCACTGGTGTGGGCCATGGCTCCAAGCCGCGCGAAATTTCAGCCGGCCCCCCTTCGGCCGGTGCCTGCGGGCTGTCCCCAAACCGCGCCCGACTTCGTCCCATCGGACGCGACGGAAGTTCCCGGCGTCGATTTGAGTTCGCTTTCGAAGGCCCAACGAAATCATGTCCTCTTTCGCCTGAACATGGAGCCCTGCCCTTGCGGTTGTAACACCAGCATCGCCGCCTGCCGAATTAACCATCCCACTTGCCCCCTTTGCAAGGACTTGGTGGAGAAAATTGTCGCGGAGGAGTCAGGAGCAGGAGCCAGAAGACAGTCAGACAGTAGACGATAGACTCGAAATTCGAAAGTCGCAGCATCGATCCGATTCGAGTTTCGAGTTTCCTGAATTTCGAGTTTCGATTCTGACTTCTGGCTCCGACTCCTGACTCCTATGAGAATTGGCGTCGTCTCCGACACGCACGGATATTTTGATCCGCATCTCCCGCAGCTGTTGCACGGTGTCGATGAGATCTTGCATGCCGGTGACGTTGGGTCCGAGGCCGTGCTCGACCAACTCCGTGCCATTGCGCCGGTCCAAGCGGTGCAGGGCAATGTCGATGCGGCGGCGCTGGGGCTCGCGCCCACCCTCACGCGGCGGTTGGGCATCGTCGAAATCCACATGCTGCACGAATTGCCCAAGCCCCAGTCGGCGTTACGCGATTGGGCCCAGGCGAGTCCCCTGGAAGGGAAACCGGCTGAGCACTGCCGCCGGTTTCTGGAAAGTTTTCCCGAAGAATGCCGGGTAGTGATTTTTGGCCACAGCCATGAGCCCTGCGCGCTGATTCTGGGCGGCAAGCTCTTCTTCAATCCCGGCAGCGCGGGCAAGAAACGGTTCTCATTGCCACGCTGCTGCGGCTTGCTGGAAATTTCAGCGCAAGGTGTGCAGGCGACATTTCTCGGCTTGGAAAGGTATAATGAAGACTTACCGGAAGGCGTATGGCTGCCGATCGGAGGAGCGAAAGCATGTGGAAACTGCTGAGGTTTTTGAAAAGCGCCACGGAAGTGCTAACGACGGCAGGAGCCGTCCTCGCCGCCGCCATTGTGGTGGTGGAAACCTACCAAACCCTGCGCAAAAAGATGGACGCCGCCAAAGGGCAGTGACAAGTGACCTGTGACGAGACCATAGCCTTTGGGAGTAGGCCGCAGTCGCCGCCCTATCTCCCACCAGTCTGCAAGTGATCCGCGGCGCGACGCAAGCGCGCCACCACGCGATCGCGCCCCAGCACCAGCATTACTTCAAACAGGCTCGGCGCCACGGCCTGACCGGTCAGCGCCACGCGCGCGGCGTTGATCAGCAACCCTGCCTTCACGCCTTTTTCTTCCGCCAAGCTGCGCAGAGCTCTTCTCCGTTCCGGCCAAATCGAAGGGCTCGGTTGCCGCCAGGCGTTCGGCGAGCGTGTCGAGAAGCGCTGACAGCGCCGCGTCTTTCCAAAACTTTTTCACCGCCTCGGGATCATAGGCGAATTCGTCGGTGAAAAAACGCGCGGAAGGCGCCGCTGAAGTCCTTGAGCGTCCGCGCCCGCGATTGCAGCAACAGAACGGTTTGCCTGAACCTTTCTTGAGCCCTGAGTCCCGAATCCCGTGTCCCGTGTCCCGTGTCCCGTGTCCCGATCTCCCCAGTCCCGCTTCCGCCAATTCCCGCTCCACCAACGGCAGCAGTCGTTCCACTGGCAGATGGCGCACGTACTCGCTGTTCATCCACGCCAGCTTTTCGAGATCGAAGACAGCATTCGATTTGGAGACTGCCGCGAGATCAAAATCGCGAATCATCTCCTCGATCGGCACAATTTCCCTCTGGCCGGGAGGCGTCCAGCCGAGCAACGCCAGGAAATTGACCAATGCTTCCGGCAGAACTCCCTGCTCGCGATAGGCGCCCACCGAGGTCGCCCCGTGCCGTTTCGACAGGCGTTGTTTGTCCGGTCCGAGAATCAGCGGCAGGTGGGCGAAGATCGGCACGGGCGCTTCCAGCGCCTGGTACATCAGAATCTGCTTCGGCGTGTTGGAAATGTGGTCGGCGCCGCGAATCACGTGGGTGATGCGCAGGTCAAGATCATCGGCCACCACCCCCAGGTGATAGGTCGGATGGCCGTCCGAGCGCAGCAGCACGAAGTCCTCGAGATCACGATGATCGACTTCAATGTGGCCAAAAACCTGGTCCTCGAAGCTGGTCTGGCCGGAATCCGGCACGCGGAAGCGCACCGCCGCGGGGCGGCCCTCCGCGCGCAACCGCTCCCGGTCCGCTGGAGTAAGCGCGCGGCATGCGCCGTCATATTTCCAGGCGCGGCGCTCGGCTTCCGCCTTGGCGCGTTTGGCCTGGAGTTCCTCCGGAGTGCAAAAACAAGGGTAGGCATGCCCTGAGCGTTCGAGATTCAAGGCCATTCGCGGTAACGATCGAGGCGCTGGGATTGATAGATGGGACCTTCATCCCAATTGAGGCCGAGCCATTCCAGGCTTTCCAGGATGGCCGTGGTGAGTTCGGGCTTCGAGCGGTCCACATCCGTATCTTCGATGCGGAGGATCAAAAGCCCCGCCCACGTGACGCGCGAAGAGCCAGTTGTAAAGCGCCGTGCGCGCACCCCCTACGTGAAGGTACCCCGTGGGTGAGGGCGCAAAGCGAACGCGGATGTTGCTCATATTAGGCTTTCGTGGCGGTTTCAGGCCGAGTCAATAGAGGAACGGGTAACTCCGCAAGGTACTTCCCCAATATCGAACCCACGGTGGCGAGTTGCGCAAGGACCCTATCCATTTCCGCCATTACACTTCGCTCCGATGAGAATTCCGAGATTACTAATAATTATACTGAACCGGGCAGCGGCAAGCAACGGCGCGCGGCAACTTTCCCCCAGATATCCCGCGCTTGTAATCCCCCCCGTCCATGGAGAGCAACATAAGTTTCTCCGCAGCGCCCGCACCGGACACTCCCGATAACGATGGCAACGATAGGTGCGCACCGCCGGCCGATCCGGACCCTTGTTCTCTCGACTCTCGAACTTCAGCCGCTCACCGCGCGGGCAGATCACGTCATCCCGCTCCGCGTCATATTCGAAATACACACTATCGTGCGGCCCCCCATCCGGTCCCCTTGACTTCCGCCTTCCGCCGCCTTACTCTTAACTTTTCAGGGTCATCGAAATCTGTTCAGCTTAACTGCTAAAATCCACTTTGCCCGGAGGCCGCGATGAGTCTCCTCAAAATTGCCAGTGTTCCTCCTGCTGCCGTCGCGCCCAACGCGACAGTGCTGGAGGCCGTAGAAATGATGGCCGAGCACGCCGTGGGCGCTGTCGCCGTGGTCGATAACGGCCAGTTGCTCGGCATCTTCACGGAGCGCGACGTGATGTTGCGCGTTGTCCTGCGCCATCGCCATCCCAAGGACACTCGCGTGGGAGATGTGATGACTTCTCCCGCCGAGACCATCACCGACGAAAGCCACGAAGAAGATGCGCTGGTCCACATGGTGGAGCGCCACGTGCGCCACCTGCCCATCGTCAACGCCAAGGGCCAGCTCACCGGCATGCTCTCCATTCGCAACCTGCTGGAGCATCGCGTGGACGAACTCGCGCGCGAGCTCCATTCCCTCGATCAATACCTTTCCAACGACGGTCCGGGCGGTTAAGCTCAGCCCGCCGCGCGGTAAGCTGCCAG
Source organism: uncultured Acidobacteriota bacterium (assembly GCA_963810005.1). Lineage (GTDB taxonomy): Bacteria > Acidobacteriota > Terriglobia > UBA7540 > UBA7540 > Bog-366. The sequence goes on along the minus strand of CAWELY010000002.1, from coordinate 161,927 downwards.
GACTTCCGGGAGGCCCACCACGCCCTCGAGCTTGCCATGATTGGCGCGGCTGACCACCGGAAGGAGTGGCCAGTCGCCCAGGCGGCGCAGGGCTTCGCCGAGCGGCTGGTCCGGATGAAGATAAGGAAGGGTCGCTTCCGGGAGCAGGTCGTGGAGAGGGTCCGTCTGGCACATTTGCGGCGCCCAACGGCGCAGTTCGTCCTTCTTGATCCCGCGCCACCTCTCGGGACCGTCTTTGACCAGGATAAAGGCCTCGGCGGAAGCCTCCGCTACGGTGAGAGCAACCTGGATGGGGTCTTCGGCGCTTAGCACGGCGGCCTGATAAGCCCGCATTGCGTCTTCCACGTGCAGCGTGGCCTCTTCGCGACGCTCTTCCATGGAGGGCAAGTCCATGCCATCCTGCCGCGAGAGCAGATCGAAAAGCGAAGTCTGCTGATACTGCCGGGAAATCAGATAGGCGATGGTATTGGAAATCATTACCGGGAGAATAATGGAGTAGTTGCCGCTCACCTCGAGCACCATGAACACGGAGGTCAAGGGGACACGCAGGAACCCGGCGAAGAGGGTGCCCATGCCCACCAGCGCGTAAGCGCCCACCCCGCCCGTGAGCCAGGGGAAGAAGTGATGTTCGACGCCGCCCACCGCGCCGCCCAGCATGGCGCCGATGAAAAGCGTGGGCGCGAACATGCCGCCCGGCGTGCCGCTGACAAAGGAAAGGCTGGTGGAAAGGATTTTGAACGCCGCCAGCAGCGCCAGAATCTGCCAGGTGAATTGGTCGTGCATGGCCTGGTCGATATAGCCGTAGCCGGCGCCCATCACCTGGGGAAACCAGATGCCGATGACGCCGATCAGCAACCCCGCCACGGCGGGCTGCAGGTAATGCGTCCAACGCGGGAGGGCCTTCAAGCGCGGCCGCGCGTAGGCGACCAGCTTGACAAAGGCCAGTGAGGAAACTCCTCCCATCACTCCCAGTGCTGCATAGGCCAGCAGCTCCGCGGGATGAACCAGATGATAGGCGGGAATGCGAAACAGCGCCTGGTCGCCCAGGAACCAGCGCGACACGATCACGCTGGCAACCGCCGACAGCACGATGGCGCCCAACACCCCGGCGGTCCAATTGCCAATGACTTCTTCAATAACAAACAGCACCGCGGAAATCGGCGCGTTGAACGCCGCCGCCAGCCCCGCCGCGGCGCCCACCGGGGCGATCAGGCTCACCTTCTCGCGGGAAAGCCGCAGCCGCCGCCCCAGCGCGGAGGCAATCCCGGCGCCCATTTGCAAGGATGGGTCCTCCGGTCCCAGCGACTGCCCCGTCCCAATCGCCAAAGCACAGGTTATAAACTTTCCGATGACCGTATTGAAGGGAATATAGCCGTCATAAGATATAAACCGCCGCTTTCGTCTGGTTCACACCGCTGCCGCGGACGCGGGGGAAAAATCGGATCACCAGGTAAGCCACCACCAACCCGCCGATTGTCGGGACCATCAGGGCGCGCGTCCAGGGCGGGGTCAGCCCGGAGCCAAAGGCCATCAGCTTGTGTCCAGTCGATGGCGACCCGGAAAAGGACGACGGACAAGCCCGGAAAACAGTCCAATGATCACCGCCAAGAGAAGAAAGAGCTGCGTTTCCTTTAGCGCCACGCCCTTCCGGCGCCCAGCCCAAGCGTTTTCGCAGTTCCACTCCAAAGGCCGGACGCCGAAGGCGGATGTTCTTCCGGGGGGATAGGCGGGGTCACCGGGGGCGCACTCACGGGCGGACTCCTCCTTGCTCGCGCGCCATCAAGAGCAGCGCCAAGTCCTGGCCCTGCGGCTCACCGCAGGTGTGCGCGGTCGCTTGCTCAATCTCGAACGCCACGTCCATAACCTGGGAAAGCAACTCGGGATCGCGACTGAGGTATCGTTGCTGCGCGCGCGGCTGAAGCTCGGTGGCTTGGGCGTATAGTGCTTGGAGCGGGTCGCTGCCCGCCGCCTTCAAATCGATTCCTCTTTGCGCCGCGCAGTTTTCGCAGGCGCGCCCAAGGCGGAGCTAAAGTCCAGGACGGCGCGCCGGGCTCGCTCCAGTGTTGCCCAAGCGGCGGTTGAAAGGATCAAGATTCAGGACGGCTTGGGCGGTGTCAAGCATCGCCGCAGCCTGCACCAACTGGGGGTCTTGCTGCACGGCGCGCGTGAGGTAATGCTCCGCCTGCGGCATAGTCGCCGTTCTGGAAGTAACACTCGCCGGCTCCGGCCAAGGCCGGGGCCAAGCCGGGTTCCTCCACGAGCGCCCGGCGGAACAGCTTCAAGGCGTCATCGTAACCTGCAACCCGCAAGAGCAAAGTTCCCACCTTGGTCTGCAAGGTAGGATCGGCGGGCAGGTCGGCCGCCATGGCGATCAATTCTGCGCGGGCGGAATCCTTCTGGCCGGCATCCAGCAGAAATTCCACCAGCTCCAGCCGCGCTGCCCTTCGTCTGACCACCGGATCATCATTCCATTCACCGTAAATCGCTCCATGGTAAAAGCGCAGCGCGTCCGCAACGGCATGATCGCGTGCGGCCAGCCGTGCCAACTCCAGATTCACCGTGCCGTTCCCGGGTTCGTGCTCCAGCAGGTTCAGCAGGTAGGTGCGCGCTTCGGCGCGCGCTTCCCCCGAATTGCCCCGCCGCCATCAGCGCTTGCGCCAGCCGCAACTGATATTGCGCATTGTCGTGCGAGTAGGACAGGGCCGTGCGGAAGTCAGCCAGCGCCGCCTCCGCCCGCCCGGCACGGAGATCGTCTTCGCCCCGGGTGTACCATTCCTCGCGCGAACCCTCTTTCAACCGCATGGTAGAGTCCTCACGGTAAAACCCGTTATGACAAACAGGAGAATGAGGATCACGAAAATCATCAGCAGAAACGTATCGCGCCGCAGAGACCAGAAATATCCGCCGTGGCCCGGGCAGAAGGGGCACTGTGTTTGCCCCCATGGGATTTTGCGCCCGCACCGCGGGCATTGTCGCTCAGGTTCCATCCGATCTTGACCTCACGATGTCAACCCCTGATCCTAATTTAGGATAACGCAACTCGTATGTTTTCAGGGTGCAATCTGAGGAGGAAAACGGAGGCGGAACCAGAAATATCACAATGTGAGCTACTGTGGGCGCAGTTTTCAAACGTAAACACTCGCAGACCTGATTTCAGACAAATTGTCTTGAACGTTTCTTTTAGGCGTTTTTGTAATAGCGCGCCCTTGAAAAAGATGGTATGGTCAACCGCGCAGTTTGTTGTAGTAATTTCCGCCCGATCGCAAACACGAGCAGCGCACAGATTACGGCTACAGAATTTGCGAGACGAGGTATTACAGAAGCCGTCGGGTATTCCCGCCGTTGCCAATTCGACAAATTGCCAAAATCACACTAATCAGGTGCTTTCAGTATGAAGGAACAAGGAACGGTAAAGTGGTTCAACGCCGCGAAAGGCTACGGATTCATCCAACGAGAAAGCGGCGAAGATGTATTCGTACACTTCTCAGCAATCCAGGGCGATGGGTATCGCACGCTCGAAGAGGGCGCCCGGGTGAGCTTTGAAGTCAAAAAGGGCCCCAAGGGTTTGCAAGCGGCGAACGTCGAACGTGTCTAAGACCCGCAAGGTGGGGTAAGCTCGGCTGCTTAGCGGGTTAGAGTCTTCGCTTCTCTCGATGGTGTCGAATTGTGTGAAGGCTCGCCCGCCAGCAGGTATAATCTTCTCTGATGCCAAGCGGATCGCTTCGCAAAAGGGCGAAGGGGTGGTTTCCCCGGCCCTCGCCTCTTGGTGTCTGATCCAACAGGGCACTCGTACATCTAACTGAATAGACAAGCACCGCCAGCCTTGGACCTGACCGTGGGCGGGCATTTGAGGAAACTACATGGCTCAACTCAGTGTGGCGTTGCCGCCTTCTCCGGCCGTTCCCGTTCGCGACCAGTTCAAACCCGTCAAGGCCGCTTTCATCATCGCCATGCACTTGGGCGTCATCGCCGTTTTCTGGCAGACCACCTGGGCGGCAGTCGGCGTCTGCATCCTTCTGCACGCGGCTTTCGGAGGGCTGGGAATCTGCGTTGGCTACCACCGCCTGCTCACTCACCGGTCTTTCAAGTGCTCCAAAGCCGTGGAATACGCCTTCGCCTTTCTGGGAACCATGACCCTGGAAGGCGGCCCCATTGACTGGGTTGCGCACCATCGGCAGCACCACCAGTACTCCGACGAAGCAGGTGACCCGCATAGCGCGCGCGAGGGCTTCTTTTGGAGCCACGTCCTTTGGATGATGTGGACACCCAAGGAAAAGGAATCGGAAGGAACTCACCGAACGTTATACGCCGGACCTGCTCCGCCAGCCCTTTTATCGCTTCTTGGGCCGCTATTACCTGGAACTCTCCGCCCTGCTTGGCCGTCCTGCTTTACCTGTTGGGTGGCTGGCCTTTTGTGGTGTGGGGCATGTGCGTGCGGTTGGTCATCACCTACCACAGCACCTGGTTTGTGAACTCCGCCAGCCACACGTTCGGATACCGGAACTTCGATGTCTCCGACCTCTCCACCAATTGCTGGTGGGTAGCCCTCCTGACCTATGGCGAGGGCTGGCACAACAATCATCATGCCTTCCCCACCTCCGCGCGCACCGGACTTCGCCCCTGGGAAGTCGACCTTGCCTATGGATTTATCCGCCTGCTGAAATCCGTGGGCCTGGCCTGGGATCTTCGCACACCGCCTGCCGAAAAACTCAAATTCGAATCACCCCGCGCCGCCTAAGCACGGCGTCCGGACAGACTTCGAGCGCCGCCACAGCAAGCTGACCTATTACCCGCGATTTTCGCACATTGATTTCCGCCGCCGGTGGTTGTATACCATTCTGTCTGTTCCACTCAATCGGGACTCCAATCCGCCAGACAATCGGGACCGACTGAGTCTGCCGCGTGGGGCAGTCCGGTTTCCGGACAGGCCGTGGTACGGTCGCGCGAAGGGAGCTATTCTATGGGCAAAAGAAAATCCAATCTGCTGACACGCCGCGAATTTGTTACCACGGCGTCCGCATTTATGATCGTTCCGCGTCATGTTCTCGGGGGGCCGGGTTTTGTTCCGCCCAGCGACCGCATCACGCTGGCCGCGATTGGCATGGGACACCAAGGGTTCGAGGTCACGATGGAACCTCCTGGCCCGCCCTGACGTTCAGGTCATCGCGGTTTGCGACTGCAACAAGAGCAGCAAGGACTACGTCGAGTACGACGACAATGGCTGTCCTGATCTCGGCGCGGCAGGCTGCTCGGCCCTGGATACGAAAACTGGGGCGCGGACCTGGCATCGCCCGGCGAGGTCCAACTCTCGCACACGTTCCGGACCAGCGTCGGCATCGGCGGCCGCGAGCCTGCCAAGCGGCTGGTGGAAGCCTACTACGGTTCGAGAAATGGTTCCGCCTCCGGTTCGTACCACGGCTGCACCGCGTACCGCGATTGGCGCGAACTCCTCGACAAGGAGAAGGACTTGGACGCCGTTTATGTTGCCACGCCCGACCACTGGCACGCCGGCATCTCGCTTACGGCGATGCGCAAGCATAAGCACGTCCTGTGTCAGAAACCCATGACGCGCACCATCGGCGACGCGCGCCGCATGGCCGCCACGGCCCGCGAGATGAAAGTGGCGACGTCGCTCACGGTCAACAATCCTTCCACCGAACCTACCCGGATCATCTCCGAGTGGCTTGCCGACGGCGCCATCGGGAGGGTGCGCGAGGTCCACAATTGGTCGAGCCGCCCCTTCTGGCCGCAGGGCGTCGGCCGGCCAGACAACGCGGACCCGATCCCCGAAGGTTTCGATTGGGACATGTGGTTGGGGCCGGCGCCGGAGCGTCCTTTCAGCAAAGCGTATCTTCCTTTCGTCTGGCGCGGCTGGCATGACTTCGGCTGCGGGTCGTTCGGCGATATGGGCTGTTATAGCTTTGCCGGCGTGTTCAAGATTCTCAATCTCACTCCGCCCGTGTCGGTGGAGGCCAGTTCCAGCGAAAGCTGGGACGAGACCTTCCCGAAAGCGTCCATGGTCCACCTGAATTTCCCGGCGAACGGCAACCGCCCGGCGTTGCGCATGTCGTGGTATGACGGAGGCCTGCGCCCTCCCCGCCCCGCAGGTCTCAACGGAAAAGGATCAGCGAATGTTCGCGGGCGGCGAGGAGAACGAGGGGATTATGTACGTCGGCGACAAAGGCATCCTGCTGGCCGGATTTAATGGCAACAACCCTCGGGTTTACCCGGAATCCCCCAAATACCAATACCAGGCGCCGCCCCGGCAACCGGGCGCACCGCGGACCGACGAGGCCATCGATCAATGGCTCGCCGCATGTAAGGGAGGAGCGGAGGCGCCACTCGCCAACTTCGAGCTCCAGAGTCCGGTCACAGAAGCCTTTCTGCTCGGTTGCCTTGCCCAACGCTTCCCCGGCGAATTTCTGGAATGGGACACCGCCAACATGCGCGTCACGAATTCTGAGAAATTGAACGCCTATGTTGATCCTCCGTATCGGAGCGCGTACAAGATTTAGCCCGGCCCAAGAAGTAGCGCTGATCATCAGAGCCTTGCCCTGAGCGCGGCGAAGGGTCTCACTCGGCGTATTCTCAAGGCCGGGCGAGATTCTTTTTTCGCGATGCTCAGGACCGCCTGCGGCTCAGCAAAATGACAGTGCCGACGGGTTTTTCCGCAGCCTGTTGAGCCCATTTCGGGGCGGGCCTTCATTACGCCCAAGGGGCCGGATCATCAAACTACTTGGCAACCCTACGCCTTTTCTGATAATCCTTATAAATTGAGTGCGCGGGGGAATCCCCGGAGGGTTTGGCATCCGCAAGCCAGGACATTCAGATTGGTTTTTCAATTGTCCGTAAGACCCACGTCGACAGGATGGGTGGAAGAAATCGGAAGCTGTTGCATATCCTCGGAAGCAGGAAGGGTGGCTTTCCATGATCGAAGTCGAAAACCTCAGCAAACGTTACGGACCCACATTGGCCGTTTCCGGCGTGAGCTTCAGTGTGCAGAAAGGTGAGGTGCTGGGGTTTCTCGGCCCCAATGGCGCCGGGAAGACCACGACCATGCGCGTGATCACGGGATTCCTTCCCCCCACGGCGGGAAAGGTTCGCGTGGCAGGCTACGATGTGGTGGAGGAGCCCTTGGAGGCGAAGCGGCGCACCGGCTATCTTCCGGAAACGCCTCCCGTCTATCCGGACATGACGGTGGCGGAGTACCTGGCCTTCGTGGCGCGGATCAAAGGTGTGTCGCGGCGCGATATAAAAACCCGCCTGGACGGGATCGTGGAGAGATGCGCGGTGGGGGACGTGCGCAATCGGCAGATCGGGAAACTCTCCAAGGGTTACCGGCAACGGGTGGGCCTGGCGCAGGCGCTGATCCATAACCCCGACGTGCTGGTTCTCGACGAACCGACCGCCGGCCTCGACCCCAAGCAAATCATCGAGACCCGCGAACTGATTAAGGGATTGGCGGGCCAGCACACGGTGATCCTGAGCACGCACATCCTGCCGGAAGTCTCAAAAACCTGCCAGCGCGTGGTGGTGATCAACGCAGGGCAGATTGTGGCCGTCGGGACGCCGGACGAACTCATGCGGCGCCTGCAAGGGTTTGAAACCGTTCTCGTCACCGTGGAAGGTCCGGCGGCGGCCATTATCGAAAAGTTCCAGCGCGTCGGCGGCGTGAACTGGTCGAACCCCGCGAATCCCATGATGGCCGGGTGACCTTGGAAGTCCACTCCGAAAAAGAAAAGGATGTGCGCGCGGAACTGGCGCGCGCCACAGTGGAATCCGGCTGGAAGCTTTACGAACTGAAAACGAGTGGCTTGAGCCTGGAGGAAATCTTCCTGAAACTCACCACCAAGGATCTTAGTGAAGAGGCCGCAGCGAAAGCAGAGAAAGCGGCGAACTGATAGAGTTCCGGGTACTAGGGGTTAGGGTACTGGGAACGACCCAAGCCCTGTTCCACCGCCTTTCCCGCCCCCAGTACCCAGCACCCCTAGCACCAAGAAAGGAAACGCACCATGCGCAATGTCATGGCGATGGCAGGGAAGGAATTGCGAGCTTACTTCCATTCGCCGATCGCCTACCTGGTCATGACCGTGTACACCGCGATATGCGGTTTTGTCTTTTACAGCTCTACGGCTTTCTTTGCCCTCCAGTCCCTCCGCATGGAGGCGCAGGGTGGAATGGGCGCGCCGCCCTTAAGCCTGAATGAATACGTCATCCGGCCCATCCTGGGCGGGGTGCTTACGGTGGTGCTGCTCTTTCTGATTCCCCTCATCACCATGCGGCTTTACGCGGAAGAGAAGCGCTCCGGGACCATCGAACTTTTGCTCACCTCCCCGCTCACGGACATGGAAATCATCCTGGGGAAGTATCTGGGCTCCATGATTCTGTTCGTGATCCTGGAAGCATTGACGTTTGCCTACTTCACGGTTCTCTTCATTTATGGGAATCCCAATGCCAAACCGCTGATTGCCAACGCGCTGGGGATGCTGCTCTATGGCGGCGCGCTGATGGCGTTGGGCATGTGGATTTCCACCTTCACCAAGAATCAGATCATTGCGGGCGCGGTGGGCTTGGCCGCTTTCCTGCTCCTTTACCTTCTGGACTGGGTGAGTGCGTACTCCCAAAGTACGGTCGGGCAGGTGATGTCTTATCTCGCGCTGACCACCCATTTTGATAATTTCTCGAAGGGCGTTATCCAATTGAGCGACGTGGTGTATTACCTCTCGGTCGTCATTCTGGGGATTTTCCTGACCGCGCGCTCCGTGGAAGCCCTGAAAGGGAGGCCGTAGCCATGGCCTGGAAAGATCGCATTGCTGGCCGCAGCGGACAACAAGTTCTGACGGGAGCAAATTTTGCTCTCTACACGCTCATCGTGATTGCCCTCATCGTGCTGGTGAATTGGTTTGTCAATAACCACGACCAGCGATGGGACATGACGCCCAACAAGAAGTACAGCCTCTCGGAGCAGACGCGCAAAATACTGAAGGAACTGAGCCAGGACGTGACCATTTACGCCTTCGACCAGGAGCGCAACTTCGGCGAACGCCGCGACGTGCTCGGGATGTATGCCTCAGCCTCGAACCGCGTGAAAGTGAAATACGTTGACCCTGATCGCCAGCCGGCCCTGGCCAAAGAATATGGCGTGCGCAGCTATGGAACGATTGTGGTGGCCGCCGGCGATCGTCATATGGAAGCCCAGGGTGACGGCGAAGAGGGAATCACCAACGCGCTGGTGCGCGTTCTGAAAGGCCAGCGGACGGCTTGCTTTATCCAGACGCACGGCGAGCGCAACCTGGACAGCACGGAGCGCGACGGTTACGACCACTTCAAGAAGCAGCTCGGCGACGAGAACTACCAGACGGAAACGCTTCCCTTCTTGCAGAAGATGGAAATCCCCAAAGACTGCACCATGGCGATCATTGCCGGGCCGCAAAATGATTATCTCCCCCCGGAAATTGACGTCATCCACAAATACCTCCAGGACGGCGGACGCGTGCTCGATCATGCTGGATGCCGGGGTCGAACTTCCCAACCTCACCAAGCTGCTGAGTGACTTGGGGGTGACGGCTCGCAACGATCTGGTGATCGACGAAAACCCGGTGGCCCAGATTTTCGGCACCGAACCGTACATGCCGCTGATTGTCAAGTACGGGACCAACCCCATCGTTCAGCCGCTCAACGGCCGCGCCACGCTTTTCCCGCTCTCGCGCTCGTTTGAGGTGGGCAAGGATTCCAAACCGGGCGTGAGCGCGGACTCTCTCTGCGACACTTCCGCCGACAGTTATGGCGTCACCGACTGGACTCCCAAGATAAAGGAGATCCAGTTCCACGCGGGTAAGGACGTGAAGGGTCCCCTCTCCGTGGCCGTGGCGGGCACGGTCTCGGGAGGAGGAGAGAAGAAGACGGAAGGCCGCTTCGTCGCCTTGGGAACTTCCCTGATCGCGGCGAACAGCTTCCTGGGTTTTCAAAGCAACCGCGACTTCATCATGAACTCGATCAACTGGCTGTCGGCCGATGAAGATCTCATTTCCATTCGGGCCACGCCTCCGGAATCGCAGCACCTGAACATGAATGCGGAACAGATGCGCCGGGTGCTCATACTGGGCGTGTTCGGAATTCCCATCCTGATCGTGCTGGCAGGCGTGTTGGTGTGGTGGCAGCGGCGATGAAAAGAGCAGTGACGAGTGGCAAGTGACGAGTGACGAGCAAGCACGGTGGTGGCAACAGTCCATGAAGAAGCAAAAATTCCTGAATACCCTGATTGCCCTGGTGGTCCTGGCGGCCACCTGGGGAGCGTTTACCTATTACGACAAGCACAAGGGCAAGGAAAAGCCCGCCGTCGAAACCAGCAATCAGACGAAGATATTTTCCGTTGATGCGCAGCACATCCAGTCCATCACTTTCAAACCTCGCGACGGTGAGGCTTTCACCTGCCGCCGCGAAGGCGGGAAGTGGACCATCACGGATCCCCGCCCTCTGGCAGTGGACCAGGGCAACTTTTCCGGGGTTCTGAATAGCTTGACCACCGCCACTGTCCGACGAGGTTGTTGACCCGCACCCCACCAGCCTGAAGGACTTTGGCCTCGATCCTCCCAGCTTCTCGCTGGAAGTCACCACCGATGCCAAACCGCAGTCCTTCACGCTGCTGCTGGGTGACGACACTCCCACCAGCGGCGGTTTGTATGCGCAAGCCAGCGGCAACCCGCAAGTCTTCACCCTGGCGAGTTATCTGAAAACTTCCCTGGAAAAGAAAATGTTCGACCTGCGCGACCGCCGGGCGCTGACCCTGGAAGCCGACCAGCTTCAGAAAATTGGGGTTGAATACAAGGGTGCAAGCTGGACGCTGGAAAAGAATCCCGAGGGCGTTTGGGATTTGGCGCTTCCGCCCCCCGTGCGCGCGGACCGCTTCACGGTGGACGGCTTGGTCAGCCAATTGCGGGGTCTGACCATGCAGACGATCGCGGCGGAGGACAAGAAGAAAAACGGCGACTATGGATTCGGCTCGCCGGAACTGCGCCTGCAGTTGACGGGCAGCGAGCGGAACGCAGACGATTGTGGTGGGGAAAAAGGAGAAGGATTCGGATCGCTATTTCGCCACGAATTCCGCGCTCGACCCGGTCTTCACCCTGAACTCCGACTTTGTCACCCAGTTCAAAAAGGACCAGGCGGATTTGCGCGAGAAGGACCTGTTTTCATTTTCTGCGTTCGACGTGAAACGCGCGGAAGTGGACACGCCCAAGGGTCATTGGGTTTTCGAGCGGCAGGGGAATCAGTGGAAACAGACCGCGCCCAAGTCCAAGGAGGTGAATTCCGATAAGATGGATACCTTCCTGACCCACTTGCGCGACTTGCGGGCGGATTCGTTCCCCAAGAGCGGAAACCTGGCGGATTTTGGCCTGGCCAAACCGGCTTACCGGTTCAACATCCAGTCCGGAGATAAGAACACCACGGAGATTGTAGAGGCGGCGAAATCCGGCGATCACGTTTACGCGCGAAGATCCACCGACCCGCTGCCCTGCGAGCTTTCCAAAACGGCGCTGGATGACGTGGAGAAATCTCTGGGCGAGCTCTGAAAAGCAGTGACGAGTGACAAGTGACAAGTGACGAGCAAGCAGTAATGTGCCCCCAGTTGGCGAAGCTGAAAAACCGAATCAGGTGACGTGGCGCTGCTTGCTCGTCACTCGTCACTCTTCACTCGTCACTGCCTCACCTATTCTTCCACACCGGCTTGCGCTTCTCGATGAGAGCGCGCAGGCCTTCCTGGGAATCCTCAAGTTCAAACAACTGGTTCAAGTAGATATCCTGGGCGCGCTTCAGCGCCTCGTCGAAGGGCCGCCACGTGCCTTCGAAAACCACGCGCTTGAGCAACGTCAGCACCGGGCCGCTTTGTTCGGAGATGCGCTTCACCAGCGCATCGACGGTTTCCTTCAGTTTCTCGCGCGGCACAACGCGATTGACCAAACCCATTTGTAGCGCTTGAAATGCGTTGATGGGTTCTCCGGTAAGGAGCAGTTCCATGGCGCGGCGCGGCCCAATGACGCGCGGATAAACAACTGCGCCCATGGGCGGAAACACACCCAGCTTGATTTCGGGCTGGCGAAACTGTGCATTCTCAGTGGCGACCACCAAATCGCAGAATGCCGCCAATTCCGCGCCGGCGCCCGAGGCCACGCCTTCCACGACGGCGAGCACGGGTTTGGATAGCTCATTCATGACGCGAAAGACGCTGTGGAAAGCGTCCATCATCTGAAACACCATCTGCTGGGTGTACCCTTCCGCGCCCACCCCCAGGGAGAAATAGCCCTCGCACTCCGGTGCGGCATCCAGCAGGATCAGCCGCACATCCTCGCGGAAGGAGAGGCTATCAATGGCCCGCGCCATTTCCCGGAGCATGTCAATGTTCATGACGTTTTGCTTGGGCCGATTCAGGGTGAGGTGCGCCACCACCCCGGAGTCATCCCAGCGGATGAATTTGAATTCTTTCTTCGCTTCTTTCTTTGCTCCTTCGGGGATTTGTTCAACCGGTTCGTCCGCCATGGCGACCTCCCTAAAGCAGTGACCAGTGACGAGTGACAAGTGACGAGCAGCCGAAATGGCGAAAATTCGAATTTCGGCCCGTTGCTCGCTCGTCACTCGTCACTGGTCCACTCTTCACTGTCCTACTTCAGTTTACCGCCGCATTTTCCGCAATAATCAAACTTTTCCGGAATGCCTTTGGCCCCACAGTTCTCGCACTTGCGCGTGTGGGCGCCCCAAAGGAACTCGCTGGATTTTCCCGCCGCCGCCAAGTTCCCGTAAATTCCTGGTGTCGGGGGGGCGCTTTTCAATGAAAGCCTGAATGCCTTCGTAGGGCTCCCAGGAAGTGGCGTGCACGGCAAGCCAATCGCGCGCGTGGCCGGTGGTGAGAGTCCACGCCAGATCTTTCCACATGTCCAATTGCTGGCGCGTGTAGCGTGTGCACTCGGGGAATTTCTGGATCAACTTTTTGGCCAAGGCGTTCACGGCTCGATCGAGCTGCTTAAGCGGGACGACTTGATTCACCAGCCCCCAATTCAGCGCCTGGTCGGCGGTGACCTCGTCACAGGTCAGGAGCATCTCGCGCGCGCGCCGCTCGCCGACCACCAGCGGCAACCACTGGGTTGCCCCCCAGGCATCCACCAACCCCACGCGCGTGCCCATCTGCATGAAGCGGACATGGTCCGCCGCGATGGCCAAATCCGCCGCCAGGTTCCAGTCATTCCCCGCGCCCGCCACCACGCCGTTCAGCCGGGCAATGGTGGGCTTGCCCAGATGGCGAAACAGATTGAGCGCCTCGGCCAGCAAGCCTTGAAACTTCCAAAAATTCCGCGGACGGCGGAGGAATTCCTTGGAAAATTCCTTGGCATCGCTTCCCGCGCAAAATGCCTTGTCGCCGGCGCCGGTGAGCACCACCACTCCCACGGCATCGTCCATCGCGGCGTCGCGAAAGGCTTCCGTCATCTCGCGCAGCGTGTCGGAGGAGTAGGCGTTGTAAATCTCCGGGCGGTTCAGCGTGACGCGCGCAATTCCTTCCTTCTTTTCATAAAGGATGTCGGCAAAGGCGAATCGTGATGCGGCTTGTCCGGTATACTCCATGAGGATGAAGACCTCCCACGGTGACGATGCTACCACAGCCAATTCGTGGGTGGGTAGTGAACGGCAACCCCTCGGGATTTGGGGAGAACCTGGGTTATGATGAAAGGGAAAGGAGTATTTATGAATCTCCCCAAATACTGGTTTCTCATTCTGTTGTTGCTCGTCATAGGCTGCGCCGCAGCAGCAGCCCACCGCTCCCGTTTACGACGAGAAGGCGGATGCGCATCACGACATTGCCGCAGCGATGGCTAACGCGGAGGGGAGCAAGAGGAATATTGTGCTCATCTTTGGCGCCAATTGGTGCGGCGACTGCCGTGCGCTGGATGCGCAGATGCACAAACCTGAACTCGCCTCCATCATCGAAACGAACTTTGTCATTGTCGAGGTCGATCTGGGGCGCGACGGATAAGAACTTGGATTTGGCCGAGCAGTATCATGTGCCCATCAAGCACGGAATCCCCGCCCTGGCGGTACTGGACTCGCGCGGGAACCTTCTGTACGCGATGGACCAGGGGCAATTCGCCGACGCCCGCCACATGAGCTACGAGAGCATCAAGGCGTTTTTTGAGCAGTGGAAGCCAAGCCATTGATCGGGTGGTCCGATGATCGGGTGATCGAATGAACACAAAACCAGCCTAGCCAGTTTTCGTGTTCATTCGATCACCCGATCATCGGATCACCCGATTAACTTGACGCTTCCCCGCATGTCCATTAGACTGGCAACTAATCCAACTGAGAAGGGTTCATGAAAAAGGAAACGATTATTACGGCGGTGATTTTCCTGGCGGTGGGTTTTCTGGCAGGGTACATCACCGATGCCCAGATGAACTGGAACGGCCGTCAGAAGGCGGCGCAGACCGCCGCGACGCCTTCCGAAATGCCGCCGCCGGGAGGCGCCGCTTCCGCTCCCACCGGCGGAGCGATGCCGCAGCAGGGCCTGCCGGAGGGCCATCCTCCCATTGACAGCGCGGCGATCGTCCAGCAGATGGAGAACATGGCGGCGCAGAACCCCAAAGACCTCGACGTCCGCTTGAAACTCGCCAATTTTCTTTACGACCAAAAGCAGTACAGCAAAGCCATTGAGTGGTATCAGCGCGCGCTGGAACTTGATCCGAAGAATGTCAATGCCCGCACCGATTTGGGCACCGCGTATTTCTACACGGGGCGGCCGCAGGATGCCCTGCGCGAATATGACAAGTCGCTGGAGATCGATCCCCAGCACGAACCGACCCTGCTCAATGCCATCGTCGTGAACCTGGAGGGCACTCACGATCTCGCCGCCGCGCAAAAAGCATGGGACCGTTTATACAAGCTGAATCCCAACCACCCCGCCCTGGCGGGCTTAAAGGAACAAATTAATGCCGCTCGCGCAGCCGGCAGCACGGCGGGACCGCACTAGGTTTCCAGGTGCCAGGTTTCAGGTGTCAGGCATCAGGGCCTGGGGGCTAAGGGAAGGGAAAAGAAACAAAACCCAGCACCGAACACCTGGCACCTGACACCTAACACCTAGCTCTCAGGCATCCCCCCGGAGTGAAAGGCCGTCTGACCCCTTATGGGAAGTTTTCTTCTCGACATTCTCGAATTCGTCATCCTGGCGCTCTTTCTCAAGGCGATGGCGCGAAGTCTCGGGTCTCTATTCCGTTCCCCCCGGGTTCACATTCGGACCTCGGCAGGTAGCGCCACCAGCGCCCCCTCCGCCGCACCGCATCGCGGAGAAATGGCTCGCGATCCCGTGTGCGGCATGTTTGTTTCCACGGAACTCTCCCAGCAACTGAGGCGAGGTACGGATACGCTGCACTTCTGCTCGCGCGAGTGCCTGGAAAAATACCAAAAGGATGCCGAGCATGTTGCTTCCTGATGACCTAATCCGGGCGGTCACTGCGGCGCGCCGGCCTGGACCCGGCCTTTGGCCTTGGCGAGCACGTGCGTTGCCCCCTGCGGCTCGCGGGGGGAAGTGGCGCTTCTGCTGCTGGTGCTTGCCGGGGTCACGCTGGCGCGAAGGCTGCGGGTGGCAAGGTGCAGTTAACCCGCAAATACCGCCCCGGCCAGTCGATGGTCTATGTGACGAAGGTCCACACGAATTCGAAAATCGATTCCAATCCCCCGGGCTTGAAAAACTTCTTTCCGCCCATGCCCACGGACCTGCGCCTGAACCAGCAAAGCACCGTGACGGTGTTGAAAGTGCAACCGGATGGCGCGGCGGATGTTCAGCACCGCTTCGACAAGTTTGAAATCCAGACCGACCTCGGGACGCTCCCCGAGAACATGCGCGACTCCATAACTCAGGCCCAGCAGGAAGTGAGCCAGCAGATGGTGGGCCAGACGCTGACCGCCCACTACGATCATGATGGCCAGCTGGTGGATTTCGAGGGCGCCGACAACCTTTTCCAGGATATTGATGCTCCGGTGCGAGAGCCGCTCATGCAGATGCTGCGGCTGTTCCTGGAACAAATGGGCGGCCAGTCGCTCTATCCGGACCACCGCGTCAAAGTGGGCGAAGAGTGGTCGCAAAACCTCGACGCCCAACCGCTCAAGAACTACCCGTTCCAGGTGCAGGGGAAAAGCACCTTGCACTATTCCGGCAAAACGCGCTACCAGGGAGTAAAAGCTGCCATCGTGGATTATCACTTCGAAAATGCGCTCACGCCCGCCCTGGAGGGCTTGCGCAAGGGGGGAGCGCTTCCGCAACTCGAAGCCATGGGGATGCACCTGGACATCCAGATCAGCGGAAAGGGGCAAGGCCGGATTCTGGTGGCGCTGGATGACGGCCGCGTGCTCCAGAATCATTCCACCTTGCACCAGACCCTCAGCGCCCTCATGAAAGGCAAGGAAGGGTTTGTTGCGCCCGCAGAACAGCTTCCCCGGCTCGAAATCCAGTCCGACACGGAAATGGAAGTTGAAGGAAACAAGCCTTGACAAGCCTTTAGAAGCCTTAACAAGCCTCAATTCCAGTTTAAAAGGGCTGAAATCTTTATTGACAAAGCGGCAAGCGCCCCTATAATCGGTAATAGTTTCGTTCAACCTCGGGGAACGCAAGGGAAGGAATGAATCAATCCATCAGCACGGCATGGCCAGTGGTTCTCAGTGTCGCCGGATTTGATCCCTCGGCCGGCGCCGGAATCGTGGCCGACCTCAAGACCTTTGCTGCGCACAACTGTTACGGCGTCGCGGCCATCACCGCATTGACCGTTCAGAACAGCCAGGGAGTGGCATCCGTCCACCCGGTTGAACCGTCGGTGCTGAGAGAATCCATCCTATCCCTTCTCTCCGACGGCCGCGTGAAAGCCCTCAAGATCGGGATGCTCTGTAACCAGGCCACCGCCGAAGTCCTTCGCGAGATTCTGGAGTCGAATCCCGATCTTCCTGCGGTGCTCGATCCCGTGGTGCGCTCCTCCAATAACTTTGACCTGTTGGATGCTGCGGGCTTGGAATTTATCCGGCGGCAACTGCTCTCCCGGGTGGCGGTGGTGACACCCAACCTGGCGGAAGCGGCGGCGCTGGCCGAAATGCCTGTCGATAATCTGGAGAGCATGAAGGCGGCGGCGCGCAAATTGGTGGAATTGGGCGCGCGCGCCGTGGTGGTGACGGGCGGGCACCTGGACAAGGCCATCGACGTTTTCTTTGATGGAACGACGATGGAATCATTCGCCGGCGACCGCATCAAGCCGGACAACACGCACGGCACCGGTTGCACTTTTTCCTCTGCCGTGGCCGCCAACCTCGCCTTGGGACGCCATTTGCGCGATGCGGTGGTGCTGGCTAAGGCCTATGTGGTGGAAGCCATCCGCCAAGCCTTCCCCGTGGGCCCCGGCCGCATTCCGTTGAACCACCTCTATCGCATGACGCAACCTGCCCGCGTTACTGACCACTCCGCCGCCGTCGCTGAAACCGTGCACTAAGGGTTCGCTGACAGCCCCAGACGGTCGGCGCGATGGAGAAGGTAGTCCAAGGATAAGCATCCATGTCGCGCAGGAGGGGCTTTTCCCAGGCAAATTCGGGATGCTGGCGCAGATATTCGGCCGCCTTGAAGTTGAGGCCGCAGGCGTGCCCCGCCGCCGCGGTGAAGGACATGCGTTCCGCCATCGTCGCGTCCGCAACTTTGTTCTGAACGGCGCCCGCCGTCCCGTAAGGCGGCTGCCAGGGCGGCATGCCGCGGGGGGAAAGATCGACGTGGCCGCAAAGGGTGCGCTCGTCCGCATCCTCTTTCTTCTCGAACGTGTCATAGTGGTCCGCCAGGAAACGCTCGGCGGCCGCCACATCAATCTTCCCCTTGTACTCCGCCATCAACTGTTCCCATCGGACGTGCCGGGCGTTGGCGCTGTTCGCCATATCCTTGACGTCGAAGTTGGTCTCTTCCTTCACCAGCTTGGGGTTGGTGGGAAAATTTGAGCCCACAAAATAGCCGTCCGATTTGCGCAACAGCGTGACGTTCTTGAGCCCCAGTTCGAGGCTGGCGATTTCGTTGGTCTTGCGATCGGCCACCAGCCAGGTGTTGGCGTAGCCGCCGTTGTTCCCTTCCTTCATGATGCGCGCGAAATCATCGATGGAGGCGGCATACTGCATCGCCTTGCGCGCGCGGACGAATTCCGGGATACCGTTGGGTCGTAACCGGAAAAGTGCGAAATGGTGGTTTCGGTAATCATGATCCCGGCGGAATTAATGCCAAAGTCGTCGGCGCTATGAATGAGGCCGGGGAAGCCGTCCATCAGGATGCGCTTGCCGCTGGCGGGCGCGATGTCAAAAATGATGGTCCAACGCGCGCCTTCCAGGTAACTGGTCCAATCGTTGTGGGCGATGATGACCTTGCCATC
This sequence comes from uncultured Acidobacteriota bacterium, assembly GCA_963810005.1. Classification (GTDB taxonomy): domain Bacteria; phylum Acidobacteriota; class Terriglobia; order UBA7540; family UBA7540; genus Bog-366. The sequence continues at coordinate 143,502 of CAWELY010000002.1, read as the reverse complement.
CTTCGTGTAACTGCCCGTGGCGACGAAGGCGCTGCAACGCTCCGGCAAAGCCAGCGAGGCGCATGCCTTGGCGCGATGCTGCCGGTCATACTCCTTGACGTAGTAGTCCCATTCGCAGAAGGCATTGAGCGCCACCACATCCCAAAGGTCCAGTTTTATCCCTTTCGCCTTCAAACCCGCGGTGATGCCATGCAGTTCCTCGCGATACTGCGGTTCGATGTGCGGCCACATCATGTCTTTCGCGGCATTACGGAAAAACTTCCAGTCCTTCTTGCCCTCGTGGGTCTGCTCCAGGACCACCACTTTTTCCGCGTCCTCAATCTCCGGGGCCAACAGGTATCCGTGCTGGAATCCCATGTCGAAAGGCGTCCCCTCCAGGTGCACGAAAATCCAGCCATTCTGCGCGGGCTGGCGGAAGGCGCCCTTCATGTGCGCATCGGGTTTCACTTGCTTGGGATAACAGGGGCAGAGAGCCAGCCACAAAAACCAAGCTGGCCAGGAGAATAGCAATTCGGCGCATTCAAGCCTCCAAAGGCATCGTCGCGGTCTTGCATTACCGGAAAACCCCTGGGTGACGATGGGGGTAAAGGCGATTATACACGAACCTCTTAATGGCGCGCCTCCATGGGCGCTCGTTGGCCCCTAATTTGGTATCGGAAGTATGCACTTTACGCAAGCCCATACCGGTGGATGATTCTGAGCGGGTAATTTCTAGCGAGGGTTAACCCAAGCGGCTTGGCTTGACATCCGTAAAGTAATTGAAGTAATGTAACTTATGTAAGTTACGTTCGGTCGCTGCTTAATCGCAGCCACGAGCCAAAACGCTTAAGTGAACCATAAGAATATGAGCGTTTGGTAGAGCGGAGGGGCAGGAAGTCGTACCCTCAAGTCGTGGCTAGGGAACAGTGGATTTTCAATCCACGGGGCCTTTCATGTGCCCAGCGTTTCCGCAATGAATCGATCAGCAAAATCCCTGGTGGTAATGATGTCAAAAGCATCGCCTGTTCGCAGTGCCGACTCGGTTGATGTGGCCCTTGAAAAACTTTACAAAGTTGTCGAGGGGCATCTCAACCAGCTTCCAGCCGCAGAAAGGAAAAGGCGGTTAGAAGCTATCGATGAGGTTCACGCTCAAATGACCTCACGAGATTCCAAAAGGCGCTCATCGCGGCGGCGTAGTTCTCATCCTCAGGTTGCATACCCAGTTTCTCGGTGAGGAACTGCTTGAAACCCTCCTCATCTAGATCCCTCGCATAGTGCCTGAATATCCAGATCAACTCTGGCCTTTTGCGATGCACTGGAAAGTCATCCCGCACAGCATCCCTCTCGCCGCGCCACCGCTGAATACCCTGACAAAGGGGATGGGCAGATTTAAATTGGAAGTGTCTAGGCCTCCAATTTCTTGCGTTCCGCTTTGCCGAAGTTCCAAGTACCCAAAGACCCCGCCAGCCAAGCCGGGTTTCTTCATTTCTCATTGAACCATGCCAGATTTGCCGAGTCAAGACTTGAGCACCGTATATATGGTGGTTTGAGGTCTTGAAGCACAATATCTTGTGCAAAGGCCGGAAAAACCTGTGAACAAGTCAGACCGGCCTGTGGATATTTTCTGCGGGTGACGAAGGAAGTGTTGGGCCTGCCGGTTTAACTGAAACCCTTGCTATCCCGCCGTAAGGATGCGGCGACATTACCATTAGGGGACTATCGGAGGAGTGAAGTATGCCGGGCAAGAGACACCGGGCACCCTTCGCGCTACAATGCCATTATGCAAGTAAACTCTGCTTTTGGTCGAACCGGTTTGACCCTCGATTTGCCCGAGGGGTTTGAGTACCGCGTGCTGGAAGCGCGGTCGGCGGTTCCGCTGCATGACGCGGCAAGTGCCATCGAGCAGGCGCTCGATGCGCCCATCGGTTGCCCGCCGCTCGCTGAGATGGCGCGCGGCAAGCGCTCCGCGGCCATTTCTGTTTGCGACATCACGCGGCCGGCGCCCAACCGGGAAGTGCTTCCTCCCGTGCTGGCCCGATTGGAGGCCGCCGGCATTCCGCGTGATGGCATCACTATTCTGATCGCCACGGGGCTGCACCGGCCGGCGACGGAAGCGGAGATTCGCGAGATCTGTGGGGAAGAAACCGCGGCCCGTTATCGCGTGCTCAATCATCACGCCCGCGAGCTTTCCGAGCATCGCGCCTTGGGAAAGACCGCCGCCGGAACGCCGGTTTATATTGACGACCGTTTTGTCTCCGCCGACCTTCACATCACCTTGGGATTTATTGAGCCGCACTTGATGCTGGGCTATTCCGGCGGGCGCAAGCTCATCGCTCCCGGCCTCGCCGCGCAGGAGACCATCAAGGTCCTGCACAGTCCTCCCTTCATGCGCGATCCGCGCGCCGTGGAGGGTTCGATTGAAGACAACCCCCTGCACCGGGAACTTCTGGAAATCGCGCAGTTGGCGCGCCACGATTTTCTGGTGGATGTGGCGCTCGGCCGCGGCACTCCGCGCCGGCCCATCGCCGCGGTTTTTGCCGGCGAGCCCGTGGCCGCACACCGGCAAGGAGTGGAGTTTGTCTCGCGAGTGATGCTGGAAACCCTCGACCTGCCTGTCGATGCGGTAATCACGACGGCGGCCGGCTACCCCCTCGACCTGACCTTTTACCAGGCCGTGAAGGGCATTACCGCCGCCTCACCCATCGTGAAGCCGGGTGGAAAGATCCTGCTGCTCGCGGCCTGCGAGGAAGGCGTGGGTGGTCCGGAGTTTGCTCGCATGCTTCGCGAGGGTTCGCCCGATCACGTCTTTATGAAGAATATTGAGGGCGTGCCGGTAACCGTGGACCAATGGCAGCTCGAGAAACTCGCCCTCGTCACGACCCGCGCGGAAGTTCTCTATTACGTGCCGGGCCTGCCGCATGAATTCCACTCCGCCCTTTGGGGAAAATCCTACGCCAGCGCTGAGGAAGCTATCCGTGCACTCATGGGGTCACTCGGAAGAAACGCGCGGGTCGCCGTCATTCCGGAAGGGCCATACGTCCTGGCGCGGTGTGCGGCTTCTTGATTAGAGATTAGCGAAGGGCAATCGAAAATCGGCAATTTCTTTGGGGTCACAACCCTTTTTCGGCGAGTTCGAAGGCGCGGAGGACGGCGCGGGCCTTGTTCTGGCACTCTTCGTATTCGCGGGCGGGGACGGAGTCGGCCACGATGCCGGCGCCGGCTTGCAGGTAGGCGATTTTATCTTTGATTAATACCGTGCGGATGACGATGCAGGAGTTGAGATTGCCGGAAAAGTCGAGATAGAGCACGGCGCCGCCATAGAGGCCGCGGCGGGTGGGTTCCAGCTCGTCGATGATTTCCATGGCGCGGACCTTGGGCGCGCCGGTGAGCGTGCCGGCGGGGAAGCAGGCGGCGAGCGCGGCATAACTATCGGCGTCGGGGCGCAGTTGGCCGGTGATCTGCGAGACCAGGTGCATGACGTGCGAGTAGCGCTCGACGAACATGATGTCCCGTGGGCTGCACGGTGGAGAACTCCGAGACGCGGCCCACGTCGTTGCGGCCCAGATCCACCAGCATGATGTGCTCGGCGCACTCCTTCGCGTCGGAGCGCAGTTCCTCTTCCAGGCGCTTGTCCTCTTCCTCCGACTTCCCGCGCGGGCGCGTGCCGGCAATCGGCCGGTACTCCACATGGCGGCCCGCCACCTTCACCAGCATTTCCGGCGAGGAGCCGAGCACGGTGGAATCGCCCATGCGCAGGTAATACATGTAGGGCGAAGGATTGACGGCGCGCAGGGCGCGGTAAACGTCGAAGGCGGGAACGCGCACGGGGACTTCCATGCGCTGCGAAAGCACCACCTGGAAAATGTCTCCGGCGCGGATGTATTCCTTGGAGCGCTCCACCATCGCCTCGTAGCGCGGACGCGGCATGTTGGGACGCACGCGCAACGCGCCCTGCGGCGGGCGCGAGCGCGGCAGCTTGAGGGGCCGGCGCAAGCGGCTTTCCAGATGATCCAGGTGGCGGCACGCCGCATCGTACTTTGGCCCGCAGACTTCCCTTCCCTTCCTCCGTCAGCACGTTCGAGATCAGAAAAAGGCGGTGCTGCACGTGGTCGAAGGCCAGCACGTTCGAAAAATACATGAAGACCGCGTCGTCCAAATCGACGTCGGCGGGAACGCGCGGCGGGCAGGCGCTCCAGCATGCGCACGGCTTCATAAGAGAGATAACCCACCGCGCCGGCGGTGAAGGGCGGCAGGCCGGGAATCTCCACGGAATGGTAGCGCGCGCCCAGGCGGCGCAGGAATTCGAAGACGTTGCCGCGTCTCGCTCTCTCGCGGTGCGGCGTCCGCGCTCGCGACCGTGATGCGGTCGCCGCGGCAGGAAACGATTTGAAAAGGATCAACGCCGAAGAATGTGTAGCGGCCCACGCGCTCGCCGCCCTCCACGCTCTCGAGCAGAAAACTGTGCGGATGCAGATTCGCTCCGCGCCCGTGCTGCGGCGAAAGACTGAGAAACGCGGAAACGGGACTCAGCAGGTCCGCAACAATGGTGCGATAGACAGGCACCACGTTGCCCTGGCGTGGCGAGCCTCTTGAATTCGGCGAAATTGGGACTGGCATTCGTCATGGGATTAAGAACAAGTCAAAAGGCAAAGTGCAAAAGTCAAAAGGCAAAAGTTCAGAAGAACGCCGAACGCGCGATGGACTATTTTGACAGTCGAGAACAGAAGAACTCCAATCACTATTACCCCTCAATAGCTGGGCATTAGCCCTTTATCCACTATACTCAGTAGCGCTCGATCTTCAACTTTTCAACTTCATCAACAACTTTTGCCTTTTACTTTTGCACTTTGCCTTTTGCCTTGCTTTTACGTTTGCAGCAGAGCCCGCAAAAAGCCTACCCATCTCGCCGCAGTGGTCCAGCGCCGAGCGCACGGCTTGTTCCATCAGCGCGCGGGGAGCGGCGAGGCCGGTCCAGATTTCGAACTGTCGCGCGCCCTGCGCCACCAGCATTTCCAGGCCGGAAATCGTGGTCAGCCCGCGCCCGCGCGCTTCGTTCAGGAAGCGCGTGCCGAGGGGAAAATAAACCATGTCAAAGACCACGCGCACGCGCAGCCGCGCCAGGTCGATGGGGGCGCTGTCAACGTGCGGGTACATTCCCACGGGTGTGGCGTTGATGACGGCGTCAACTTCCAGGCTCTCGGCGCTGTCCCAGGGCACCACCTGCGCCGCCACTCCGCGCGCCAGGGTTCGCGCCGTCGCCTCGCGCCGCGCGGTAATGATCACCTCCGCGCCTTCCGCGCGCACGGCATAGGCGGCCGCTCGCGCCGCGCCCCCCGCGCCCAAAATCAGAATGCGGCTGCCCGCCAGGCGCAAACGCTTGGTGAGGACTTCCACCACGGCGGCGGCGTCGGTGTTCCATCCCAACCAGCGGCCCCGCTGCAAGGCCACGGTATTGCACGCGCCGATGCGATTCGCCAGCGGGTCCACCCAGTCGAGGGCGCGCAGGATGGCGCGCTTGAAGGGCATGGTCACGGCGAATCCTTGCAGTTCCACCCCGCGCGCGAAGGCGAGGAAGTCCGCCAGTTTGCTGGTTTGGCAAGGCAGGAAAACCGCGTTCACGTGCTTGGCCTGAAAGGCCGCGTTCTGCATGGCCGGCGAAAGGGAAATGGAAGCGTGCGAACCGAGCACTCCGTAAAGTTGCGTGCGGCTGTCAAGGCGTTCCACCCGGTAAACCGAGCGCATGACTTCCGCGGGAATTTGCCCCGCCGCGGCGGGGGAGATGATTGAGCGGCGCCGCGTAGGTGAACGCCGATCCCCACAGCAGGGAGAGCAGCCGCGAGGGGATTCCCGATGCGCCCATGGCCAGCGCCACCAGCCGCGGGTGCGCCGCCGATGGGCTTTGAGCAGCCGGCGAATTTGCAAGTTGTCGCGCAGGTAGCGCGCGTGCGTGGCGATCTTCACCACCTGCACCGGCAGACGCACCAGGCGGCGATAAATCGGGGCCAGCGGAGGAGTCTTTTGAAAGTCGTGGTAGGAAACAATAATCTTGGCAGGCCGGAGTTCCCGGAGCAGCGCCGCGCCGCCCTTCTGCACCGATTCGATCTCGACGTCAACCCATTGGCAACCGGCGCGCACGGCGGCAGCGAGAATCGCCGCCTGATCGGCCAGCGTCCCCCGCATCATGCCTCCCGCCGTCGCCATTCGGCACGTGGCAATGGTCTGGGGAAAATGCAGGCGCATGAGCATCTGGTGAAGCTGCGATTCCAATTGCGAAAAGTCCTGGAGGTAGTCGAGGCGCAGCTCATAGCCGACGGGCACACCGGACACGCGGATGGCAAGAGCCTCCATCGCGCTCAGGGTGGGCGCTGCCAAACTAACATAAATGCGCGGCGAGCTCGGCTTGGCCAAAATCAGTCCTCAGCCGGGGAAATTCCCGCGGCTCAAACGATTGAATATAAAGGTTTTGGTAGAGAAAAGGCAAGAAATTTGGCTCGCTAGGCCAATTCAGGTCGAGCGGAGACGCAACACGGCCCCAGGCACTCTCTGTAACCAATTACAATTAAAGGACTAAGGTGTTATCGATGTAAAGCGTTCATTGCACCCGGCTGGCCGGTTCGCTGCCCGGCGGCGGTGGGGGTGGAACCATCAGGCCGAGACCTTGCAGAAGCAGGACGGTGCGTTGCGCGGCGCCTCGCCAGACGAGTTGGCAACCTTCTCCCTGGCAATTCTGCACGTAAACGTCCCCGCCCGAATACTCCAAGCTGCAATTCTTGAACTTGCAATTCACGTAGACGCCATCGTCCAAAATCACATGCTGATTCTCGAAGACCTGGTTCTCATGTCGATTCATAGGTTCACTCGGGCCATATGCCGGGACGAAAAATTCAATGTCTCCCGGCGCCGCAAACACGGGCGGGGGAGCCAACGCTGGGCTTCACCCAGAGGAGCGCCTTGATGAGGCTACCATCCACGTCACGTGGATGCAAGCGGGCACGAGCGTTTGCCACTCGCCGGTCAGGGCGCGAAATCCCGCGAGGCGCGAAGCGACGAAGCAAACGGTGCGAGCGGGCGAGGTGAAGTGCAAAGGCATGCCTACGGCCATGCTTGGCCTCCTCTCATGCGGAAACATTTCTCGGAGCCAGCCAACCATCGCGGGAGGGAAATTGAAATATCATCGCTGTGGTCCAACGTCTCACCCGTCTCTTCGTGCCGTTCCAGCTATTTCGGGCCAATTCCCGCGAGCCCTCGGACTGCCGCTTTCGGCAGAAAACAGCAACAACCCCTTGGCGCGCAACGTTAGAACGGCACCAAGCATCGGGGATTGCTGATTCTCGATTGCCGATTGCCGATTGATTCAATCGAAAATCGACCATCGTCCATCGTCAATTCCGGATTCAGGCCCCGGCGCCGACCGCCTTCGAAAGGGCGGCGGTTCCCGAGGTTGCGCCACGGCGCGGGTGCTGAAGGGAATCCACGCTCGCCCTCAACCGCACCAAGGCCGCGGAATGGAGCTGCGAAACGCGCGATTCGTCCACGTTCAAGCGGTCAGCAATCTGCTTCATGGTCAGTTCTTCCTGATAGTAGAGGGTGATGATTTGGCGCTCACGCTCGCGCAGGTGGGAAAGCGCGCGGCCCAGGATTTCGTGCTGCTCGCGGCGATAGCACAGGTCGAAGGGATCCGCATCGTCATCGGCCAAAAGCGCCGGCTCAGCGGAGGGCCGCTTCGTGGTCGGGCCCGCCGAGATAGTGCGCGCGCCGAAGTCGAATCCCACGCTCTGGATTTCATTCAACGTGCTGTGCCACTGCGCCAGATTCATTCCCAGCGCCGCGGCGATTTCCTCATCCTTAACCGGGCGGCCGAGCTTAACCTCAAGTTCGCGATAGAGCTTCTGGATTTTCTTGTTCTTGCGCCGCAAGTCGCGGGAGGCGGGATCGGCACTGCGCAGGCCGTCCAAAATGCCTCCGCGAACCCGGTGGCGGGCGTAGCTTTCCAACTTCACCCGCTTGGTGGTGTCAAACTTGGCGACGGCATCAACCAGTCCCAGCACCCCGTTGGCAATCAGGTCATCCACTTCCACGTGAGCGGGCAGGTGTTCGCGAATTTTGAAGGCCATGCGCTTCACCAAGGGAAGCATTTCCACCAGCAGCCGCTGCCTTTCCTGGGCCTGCTCGCGCGTCCCTCCGCGCCGAGGGACGGATGCTGGAAGGCGTCAAGGGCCGGCGCGAAATCAGTACGGCGGCGAAGGGCGGGCGCCGCTTTCGCCTGGTTCAGTTGCTCGTAAGTGGGGATCGATTGAGTTGCCATGAGAACCTCGCTCACTCTCGAATGTCCGTCAGCCGACGGACAGCGCCTTTGACCTTGGGCTTCCTTCCCGGCGGCCGCAGGCAACACTTCACCCGCGGCGTGGAGCCTGCGGCTTCACGCTTCGTTCGCCGCCTTCGGCCCTTGGGGTCCTTGCGCTGTCCTTAGAAATTGCAAAGAATGGGCCAATCATGCGGGGGCGGGAGCGCCGAAGAGCAAGGGTAAGGACTAGCCTCTCCATGAAGCAAGGAGGGCGGAGTGCACCAAAGCCGGCGAGGGGATGATTCTGGAAAACGTGAGAAGGCTTCCGTCGGCATGGGGTTATGGCCAAGCAAGCCTCTCGTTTTCAGATACTTGCAAGTTTCTTGAGTGTTGGCGAGGGAGGCGCGGAAGGAAATGGAGGCGCTGCGCGGGCTAGATGGAGTGGGCAGTCGTCTTTGGAAGAGGGCGGAAGGAATGGGAAATTTTCTTTGCGAACTGCCCTGACCCGGCAATTTGGGCTCGTCGCCTCGTTCCAAAATGGGAGAGCGCTGATGGCCGCACAGATGCCGCAGCGCAAAACGTGGCGCTGATCCCGAGATCGTTGCATACTTCCTCAAGCTCAAAACCAAAACAGCCGATAGATGAGGTGAGGGAAGCAGAATGAGCCGCGAGAGGATCAGCGAGCACCGTGTGCTCATGCGCCTCCAGGCTTCATCTCTCTCCAAGCGTCGATGGCAGGATGCAGTGGGTGAACCCCAGGTCCGGAGCGGAATCTGAGGCTGCTCCGGACCGGTTCGAAGCCCGCGGCAGACGTGTGATTTGCGACGAGGACGACCGGGAAAATAGCAGCTATTTTGCCTGAAAATTCGGAGCTTCCGTGCCTTTTCCCGAAATGGTACGAAAGTTCCTGTTTGGAATCCTCTCCGGTCCCCCCGTGCGCACGGGATGCCCTTGAGGTAGGTGGTAGGTAGTGATGAAGCAAAGCAACAAGCCCCGGAAGCCGGGCGCCGTGTCCAGACCGCGAGGATGTACGGAGTGTTCCCAGTTCCGATCGCACGGGACAATTCCCCACTTGACCTGCATTTGTCGAACCGGTCGTCGCTTTCGGATATGACCCCCGGCGACATCTTCTTTCTTGACGACTTCGCCCACCTGCGGGAGTCTTTTGCTCCCAATTTCGTCGCCGTGCTGGCTTGCCCCTCATGCGGGTCACCGGGCCTGATCACCTCCGCCCAATACTCCGGTGGCGCGCCGATTGTCTGCACCTCAAAGGTCTGCTCTGGCCTATTCCGGATCGTCGATGAAGCCCAGATTGTCCCCATGCCTCTAAGCTAAATCACCTGGCCATCGAGGAACCCGAACCTTGCCTCGTGCCGGCCGTTGGGCGGAGGAAAGACAAACTCCGTAATTGAGAGGCCAGCACCAAAAGACCGGGAATGGCAGGCGATCCCCGTCAGGTTGAATCCAAGGGTAGAAAGCGCCGCGGCAGAGGGAACAGAGCAACCCTCAGCCCGATTCGTTGGAATGCAATTTGGTTTCTATCGTCCGGCGGAAGGGATCACCAGGGTAACGTCGCGATCCAGGCGCATGCCCACCAGCGAGCCCGCAGCGAGAGAAGCCTGTTTGCCTTTGGGGAGAAAGAGCGCCGTCATGATGCCCGCAGCTCCCAGAGCGATGGCGGTGCCGATGCCGCCCGCCGCCCCCACGAGTGCGGGACGCCACGACGAGCAGAGCCTGCTCTTTGCGATTGGGACCTTTGCCTTTCAGTTCGCCTTCCGGCCCGACGTTAGGGTCGCTGCCGCTTTCGCTGGAGAACACTTCGGTCAATGAACCCAAGATCGCCACCTTTTGGCCGTTGGGAAGTTCCACGGTGTCGAAAACGATGGTGAGTAACCCGCCCTTGCCTTTGCGTCCCGCGGGCCGGGACTCGCCCACGTGGCCATCGATGCGCACGCCCTTGGAGAGCACGTCGCGGTCCTCGACGGCCACCGGGTCAATCAGCGTGCACATGATTCGGTCGCCCGCCTTGGACGTGTTGGAATTGAGGGTGGTGTGCAACTGGAGCTTGAATTCCGTACCTTCCGGGACCGTGATCTCGTCGACGTTGGGATTATCCTCCTGCGCAAAGAGGGGCGCCATCATGCTGCCGATCAGCGAGCAGGCTATCAGTAATGCAAGGATCTTTGCCTTCATTCCCGTTTTCCCCCAAGCGTTGAGCGACCGCCATTACGAAACCGACGGCCGACGCCGAATCCAATCATTTCAACATCAAAAGGCCGACGCAGTCAAAGACAAAATCAGCTTTGGGCCAAAAGGCCTTGTCTTGCTTGTCTTTGTTCGATGCGGATTTCGCCTCAGAGTTTGGATGGCCTGATGCCCGGGATTATTGCGCCGGGGGCGTTGGAGACGCAACCAAGCATTTCCATGACGCAAAGTGGGACGCCGCGCGCCAAGCGACGCTCCCCGGAGACATTATCCTGACATAATGTCCGCCAACATGCAGGAACTTTACCTCTCACGAACCCAGTGGGACGCCATGCGCACCTTCACGGCGGGGGGGCGGATTTACTCCCGGGTTTCAGCGTGGTGGCGGACGTCAACGCCTTCGACCAGGAAGAGAACATCCTCGGCGATATTGGTGGCGTGGTCGGCAAGCCGTTCCAGGTTGCGGGCCACAAACATGAGGTTGATTCCCTGGCGAACCGTCTTGGGGTCGCGTTCCATGTAACCGATCAGTTCCTCGTAAATCGAGCCGCGCAACTCGTCCACGGCGTCGTCAGAAACCAGCACGGTGCGGGCCAGCTCAGGGTCGCGCTTCACAAAAGCATCCAGGCTTTTGCGAATCATCGACTGGACGCGGCTGGCCATGGCGGGGATGTCAATGAGGGGCTTGATCAGGGGCTCGTTCATCAAGGAAAGCGCACGCTCGACGATGTTGACCGCCAAATCCCCCATGCGCTCGAGGTCGTTATTGATCTTAATGGCGGAGGTAAGAAAGCGCAGATCGGTCGCCATAGGCTGCTGGAGAGCCAGCAGGCGGGTGGCGAGTTCGTCGATTTCGATCTCCATGCGGTTGATCTCCGCCTCGTTTTGGAGAACCTTTTGCGCCTGCTGGGGATCTTTATCCGAAAGGGAGAGAACGCTGCGGTAAACGGAGTCCTCCACCAGCGCGCTCATCTCCAGCAGGCGGCTTCGCAAGTAATCCAATTCCTCAACAAAGTGGCGCAATGGTGAAATCCCCCCCTTTTGAATATCGGCTCATCGGATCATCGGATCATCGGGTCATTTGTTCATTGGGTCATCGGGCCATTAAAAAGCTGTCCGTAGTCCGTAGTCCGTTGTCAAGGGCTTCGGTCTTTCGGGCTCGCAGCCTCAACTGCTGCGGACAACAGACCAAGGGATTAAGGAACGTCCTTGAATGACCCGATGACCCGATGGCCCGATGACCCGATGGACCGACTCTACCCAAACCTGCCCGGTAATATAATCTTCGGTCTCTTTGCGCGCGGGGGTCTTAAAGATGATCGCCGTCTTATTGAACTCAATCAAGCGGCCCATCAGGAAGAAGCCCGTGAAATCGGCCGTGCGCGCCGCCTGCTGCATATTATGCGTCACAATGACCATGGTGCAAATATCTTTCAGGTTGAAGAGCAACTCTTCGATTTTCGCCGTGGCGATGGGATCCAGGGCCGAGCACGGCTCATCGAGCAGCAGGACTTCCGGCTCCACGGCCAAGGCGCGAGCGATGCACAGCCGCTGTTGCTGGCCTCCCGAAAGCGCATAGGCGGACTTATGGAGTTGGTCTTTGACCTCCTCCCAGAGCGCCGCCCGCCGCAGGCTTTTCTCCACGGCTTCGGCCATCGTGCCCTTACCGCCCATTCCATTGATGCGCAGGCCGTAGGCGATATTATCGAAAATGGACTTGGGGAACGGGTTGGGCTTTTGAAACACCATCCCCACTCTTCGCCGCAGGCTCACCACGTCCAGGGAAAAGATGTCTTCGCCATCCAGCAGCACTTCGCCTTCGGGGCGCGCTTGCGGCACCGTCTCGTACATGCGATTGAGAATCCGCAGGAAGGTTGTCTTGCCGCAGCCGGAAGGGCCGATGAGGGCGGTAATGCGCCCGGTGGGAACCTGCAAGCCAATGGAGTGCAGCGCCTGCTTTCCCCCATAATAGAAATCCAACCCGGCCGCGCGCATCTTGATGTCGGCCGGCCAGGGAGTTGCAGCTCCTGCCGCACGCTCGGTGGGGCGGGATTCTTCCGACGTCTTCATAACCATAGTCTGAACACTCGATGCAGAAGTCACGGCTCACACCCTTGGTAAGGGCACCTTGGAGTGCGCGCTCGCCGCCGCCTTTGTTTTCGTCTGCGGCGTTATTCCAAGGCGGCGTCAAGCCGCCGCACTCCAAGGCGCCCTACGCTCGGCGAAATGATATTCCCCGGGATACGACGAAGCGCGCCCCAACATTGGCGACCAGGACCAACGCCAAGAGAACCAGTCCCGCCGCCCAGGCTTGCCGATGCCAATCGTCGTAAGGAGCGATCGCGTAGGTATAGATCATCACCGGCAAAGAGGCGATGGGCTGATTCCAGCCCGAACTCCAGAAGCGATTGCTGAAGCGCGGTGAAAAGCAGGGGAGCGGTTTCGCCGGCCACCCGCGCCAGCGTCAGCATGATGCCGGTCACGATTCCGCGCATGGCCGCCGGCACCACCACCGTCGCCACGGTCTTCCATTTGCTTGTCCCCAAGGCCAAGGCGCCTTCCCGCAGCATGAGGGGCACCGCGCGCAGAGACTCCTCCGTGGTGCGCACGGCAATGGGAATCATCATCACCCCCAGCGCCATGCCGCCCGCGAAGGCGGAGAAGTGCTTCATGGGAAGCACGATGATCGTGTAGGCGAAGATTCCCATCACAATCGACGGCACGCCGTTCAGCAAGTCCGTGGTGTAGCGCACGAAGAAGGAAAAGGTCCTGCCGCCGAATTCCGCCAGGTATACTCCCCCCAGCAAGCCGATGGGAACGCCGACCAGGGAAGCCAGCAGCAGAAGCTTGCCGCTGCCCACAATGGCATTGGCCATCCCGCCGCCCGATTCGCCCACGGGCGCCGGCAGTTTGGTAAAGAATGCCCAGTTCAGCGACTTGCCGCCGTACCACAACAGATAGCCCAGAATGAAAAAGAGGACGGAAACGGTGAACAGCGCGCAGAGGCCGGTGAGGCTGAGCATGACCACGTTCACGAATTTGCGCCAGAGGGTGCGAAGAGTCATAAAGAAAGTGGCCAGTGGATAGTGAACAGTGAATAGGACAGCACACAGTGAACAGTGCATAGTGAATAGTTTCCTGCTGTTCAATGTCCACTCTTCACTGCTCACTGCCTTTCTCATCCTTGCGCCGCCCCCTTTTGCGTCGTGGCAATAATCACCAGGCGCGCCAGACCGTTGATCAGGATGGTCAGCAAGAACAGGACAAGGCCCAGCTCGATCAAGGCTTGCAGGTACAAATCACCGGTGGCTTCCGTGAACTCGTTGGCGATGACGGCGGCAATCGAATAGCCGGGGCAAACAGCGAGGCGCTGATCTTGGGATCATTGCCGATCACCATGGTCACCGCCATGGTTTCCCCCAGGGCGCGCGCCAAGGCCAGGAAAACCGAGGCCATAATTCCCACCCGCGCGAACGGCACCACCACTTGCCAGGTGGATTCCCACTTGGTGGCGCCCAGCCCCAGCGCCGCTTCGCGTTGCTCCACCGGCACCGCCAGCAACACTTCCCGCGAGACGGAGATGATGAAGGGGACAATCATGATGGCCAGCACCACTCCGCCCGCCAACATGCTGACGCCGTAAATCGGACCCTTGAAGAGCGGGAGAAATCCCAAAGTGTGCTTGAGAAACGGCATCACCACGGTGCGCAACACCGGGACCAGGACGAAAATTCCCAGCAGCCCGTAAATGACGCTGGGAACCGCCGCCAGGAGCTCAATGACAAAGGTCAGGTAGTTGGAAATCCGCGGGGGGGCAAGCTCGGAAAGGAAGATGGCGGCGCCTACCCCCAGAGGCACGGCCACCAAAAGCGCCAGGGCCGAAGAAACCACCGTGCCATAAATGAACGGCAAAGCGCCGAAATCCCCGCTCACGGGATCCCAGGTTCTCCCCAGGAAAAACTCGAACCCAAACTTGTGGCGGGGCAGAGCGGAATTGACGTAAAGCTGGTAAACCAGCATCACCGTCACGACAATAATGCTGGCCGCCGCCAGCAAGGTGATCAGGTGAGCCACCTCATCACCGTGCCGCAGTTTCTGAATAAACTGCCGCGCGCGCCGGGAAAGGCGCGCGCGGTCAGCCGTTAATGGAGGATTCGCCATGCTAGGTCCGATTCAAATCAATTTACCTAAGAAGCTTTTCGTAGAGGCTCCCTCAGAGCGGCAGTTCTTTCTTCCCCATCTGTCTTGCTGCCCACCGCCAGAAAAGCTGCCCGGCTCTAGACAGGTTGCGAAAAAACGCCGATGTCGCCGTGCGGGCGCAGCCCGCTTTGGAGTGCGGTAGCAGCAGCTACCGCTTTCCCCTCAATAAATTCACCCGCAATAAGGGCAGCGCTGACCACCTTCCCCCCACCCCGCAGCCATCACCCATTTGAACTACTGTCCCGAAAAAGCGGTAGCTGCTGCTACCGCACTCCAAAGCGCCTGCGGCGCCCCGCCCCTAATTAACCTGCGAGATAGCTTTGGTCTCTTTGGCCACGACCTCTTTGGGAAGTTTCGCGTAGCTGAGAGCCTCCACCATTCCCTGCCCATCCGTCAGCATCCAGTGAAGAAAATCGACGATCGCCTTCTTCTTGGCGGGATCGTCAATCTTATTGGGCACTAACAGCCAAGTGAAACTGGAAATGGGGTAAGCTGCCTTCCCCGGCGCATCGGTAATGGAAACGCGGAAATCAGCGGGCATCGCCTTCGCCGCTCCTGCCGCCGCGGCGGTGACGCTGGCCAAGTCTGCCTTTACAAAAACCCCGGCGGAATTTCGCACCTTGCCGTAGGGCATGTTGTTCTGGATCGGCATAAATCAGCTCGACATACCCGATGGCTCCGGGCTGTTGCTTCACCAGACCCTGCAACCCCCTCATTGCCTTTGCCGCCCAAGTCCCACCGGCCAATTGACCGAAGTGTTCTTCCCCACCTTGGTTTTCCACTCCTCGCTGACCTTGGAGAGATAATCAACCCAAATATAGGTTGTGCCGCTGCCGTCGGACCGGTGTACAACGACGATGTCCGTATCGGGCAGATTGACGCCCTTGTTAGGGCCGGCGATGGCCGGATCATTCCATTTGGTGATCTTCCCCAGGTAAATCCCGGCGAGGGCCTCGGGAGTGAAATTGAGCTCCTGGGTTATGCCCGGGATGTTGTAAGTCGGAACATCCGCGCCCAAGACCGTAGGAAAGTGCAGAATCTTGGCGTTCTTCGGCCTGACTCGAAGCTGCTCGTCCGTCATCGGGCCGTCGGTAGCGCCGAAATCCACCGTGCCGGCGATAACCTGCCGGATGCCGCCGCCCGGACCGATCGATTGATAATTGAATTGCAGATTCCGGGTGAAGCTTGTGGTACTCGTCAAACCACTTGGAATAAATCGGATAAGGAAAAGTCGCACCCGCTCCGTTGATCAATAATGCGGGAGCGGGTGCAGGCGCGGGAGCTGCCGAGGGGGATTCAACAAATGCACATACCCCCAGAGCAACCAAAACTGCGCCTAAAGCAATACTGGTGATTGAAGTTTTGAGTTTCATTTTTGATCCCTCCGCCGCCATTTTCGAGGATTTGTGTTACGGCGGAATTAAGTCATGGTTATTCCTGGATTTAACTCCTTAGCAGATATCCATTTTCGACAGCGAATGTTACAGGAACATTAAGCGCCTGTTGCGCGGGGATAAATGGGGATTGGACATTTTGGCACTGTAGCCTTGAAGCTGATCGTTGCGACGGGGGGGAATTGGCTGCCCACTTCGTGCCACCCGTGAGCGGGCTCCACGCGGACTCCGGCCATTCGATTACTGACTGTGCGGATGTAACAAACCTCTCAAAATGTCTTCGACGATTTTCTCTTGCGGTGCAAAGGGACATACGCGCAATCAGCCGTCGGATTGACAGTGCTGGGGAATTAAGTTAGCGTGAAAAGTCGTGCAGGCCCGTAGCTCAGTCCGGTTAGAGCGCGGGATTGACCCGATTTAACCTTTTCCGTGGCCGGGTGCAGGAATAGCGACCCTGTGTTTTGGGGCGCGCCCTTTGTGGGCATCTGAGGATGATTCTTTATCCGAATCGAATGTGGTCGCCATTGAGCCGAGGTTTCCAGTTGAAGTTCAACCTGTCTTTTTGGGGTCTGTTCCTGGTGGTGTTGATCACTCCGCTGCCGGGACGGGGCTCGGACTCGACCCTCCAGCCTCCCCGCGAATACCGGCTCCGCTTTTATCACACTCACACCAACGAGCGGCTGGAGATCGTTTATCGCCGCGGCGATGCGTATTTACCCACCGCGCTCGACCGGCTGGACCATTTTCTGCGCGATCACCGCACCGGGGATGTTCGTCACTTCGATCCGCGGTTGTTTGACCTGCTACATGACCTGACCGAGTCTCTGCACGATGCGGGCGGCGAGATCGACGTGATCTGTGGCTACCGCACACCGTGGAGCAATGAATTTCTCCGCACCCGCAGCGCCCATTCCGGGGTGGCCCAACACAGCCTCCACATGCAAGCCGAGGCGATTGACATTCGTTTGCCGGGCATCCCCACCTCCGAACTGCGCGATGCGGCTCTGCGGCTGCGTCGGGGAGGCGTGGGATATTACTCCGCTTCTAACTTCGTGCATGTGGACGTGGGACGGGTGCGGCGCTGGTAGCCGCATTTCCCCGGGAACGCGGATACCCCCTGGCCAGAGCCTTCTCCAAGTGAGCATCGTGCCCGTAGATATCCTGGAAGAATTTTACCTCTCCATCCGGCAGCACGACCGCCGTGGCGTAAATGATCACCACCGGGCGTTTCTGTGCCAGATTCACTTGCTGTGAATCCGGGCCGTTGTTCATCGCCTCCACGATCTTGTCTTTGGTCCAGCCCTCGTTCCCCCGGAGGATCTATTCCGCCAGCCCGGCGGGATCTTCCACGCGAATACAGCCATGGCTGAAGTCGCGCCGGGTTCGCGAGAACAATTCCTGCGCCGGTGTGCTGTGGAGATAGACGTTGTGCTCGTTGGGAAACACGAATTTGACCAGGCCCAGCGAATTTTTTGGACCGGGCCTTTGCCGGATACTGAGAGCGCCGGAGTTTAATTTCGCCAATTGCTCGTCGCTGACGGCCGACGTGGTTACCACGTTGCCGTGCTGGTCCACGACCTCGAACTCGTTCTTCGCCAGGTAATCGGGATCTTTCTTGATCTTGGGCACAAGTTCACCGCGTTGGATGGCCAGGGGAACATTCCAGTACGGTCGGAACACCAGGTAGGACATCTCTTGCGCGAAGACCGGGGTCCGCGTTCGGTAGGCGCGGCCCACGACCACCCGCATGGTCAATTCGATGGTTTCCCCCTTGCCCAAAGCCGCGCAAGATGAACTCCGGGATATTGACAAGGATGGGGGGAGGGTCATACACGCGGGGCGCCCATCGCCAGCGCTCCAAGGTGAACTGGAGTTGGCGTACGCGATCACTGAGCGGGGTGTTCAACTGCTCCAGAGTATCTTTACCAATCCGCCCATCACGCCTCCAGACCGTGCCTCTGCTGGAAGCGCTTCATGGCGTCGACGATAGGGCCCTGGTAGAGCGTCGAATCAGGCGCCACGGCGGCGTCGGGCGGGAGATCACCCACCAGTTTCAGCAAGCGCACTAAGCGCGGCACGCCGGGATAAGTATCTCCTGGTTCGATCGTTTTCTTTTTTGCCGGCGGCAGCTTCTCGCCATCGTCCTGCCCGGCCATCTGCATGTATTTACGGAGCACTTCCTCCGTACGCCGGTATAATTCATACGGCGGTTCAACCTGGGACAGCGCGGCGGCAACATCATTGGAGTTGATGATTTGATCGCGGAGGAACTGCGGTAAGTCGAATTTGCTGCGCGCGTCGTCGGCTCCAAGATGCACCGCCCGGGGTTTAACCCGCCCGAATTGCACGTCGGAGATGTAGCGCATCAGTGAAACCGTCAGCGCCAGGTCGAAGCGCACGAGCTCGTCTTCAGAGGCATGCTGGTTCCCACCACTCAACCTGGCGATGCGATCCTTCCAGCGCGGACCATCGTAATCCTCGGCGCCGAGTCCGACCTGGTCCGCCTGTTCCAGCGCGGTGATTACGGCCAGTGCCTGGCTGGTGGGACGTCCATCTTTAAGCCATGCGAGCGAGTAGTTCGAGGACTCGTAGAAGCTCTTAGCGTCATCGCGGTAGTCAGTAAAGTTGGGCCAGCGCAGGTCCGCGAGCGTTCCCGCCTCGATGAGGCTACCGAACGCCTGCTGACGCCGAAAATGGAAGCTGCGGCGCGGAAAGCGACGCTGCCCTGGCAACGGCTGGAGAGAGAACGGAGAAGCCAAGGAGCAGAAGCGAAAACTCGTTCACGCGCCGAACAAGAAGGGAAATTTTCATTGTGCGTATGCCCTCGCGCTGACGCCGGGTGGATTTCAGTTCCGCACCCGGACTCTTCTCATATTGCCACAAAATATGTGTCAAAGCTCGGCAAGCCATAAGCAAAGATGCCTCCGCGACGCCCGCGCGAAAGCAAGGCGTCCGTAATCAATATGCCAGGTATATATACCTAGTTCGTCGCAGGTGGGGAGAGATCGGCGCGCTACCGGCCCCGCATGAAATCCAAAGCCGGGCGTTCATCCTGAAAAGGCCGCTCACTCCCCGCACCGGGGCAGGAAAAAACTGCTTGCATACTTGCATAGTTCCAGTATAATCGAAATATGAAAGCTCGCCAGGATTCCCCGTCGTCACCCGCTATGCGGATATGTTTGCCGCCATGGGCGCGGAACCCCGGCTGCGCATCATGCAACTGCTGCTTACCGCTCACCCGCAGGGATTGGTGGTAGGCGATATCCAGGAGGAACTGGAAATCCCCGCCTCCACGCTTTCCCATCACCTCGACAAGCTCAAGAATGAGGAGCTCGTCAACGTGCGGCGGGAGGGCACGTTCCTGTGGTACTCGGCGAACCTGGAAGCCTTGCAGGAGGTCATCAACTTTTTGTATGCGGAGTGCTGCACCCGGAACAAGGCCCTCGAGCCCGGCGACCTCGTCGCCATCGGGACAGCCCCCAAATGTGGCCCGGAAAGGAAAAGCAAATGAGCACCGAGAATGTCAAAGAAGTTGTGAAAGAGAAGTTACGGGCAGGCGGCGTTGCGCGTCCTTAAGGGAGGCAGCACATGCTGCGGCGCAGCGCCCTCGGTGGACGGCTGCCCGGACCCGATCAGTTCCAACCTTTATGATGGCAACCAGGCCAGCGAGATCCCGGCAGAGGCCCTCATGGCCTCGCTTGGCTGTGGCAATCCCACGGCGCTGGCGGAACTGAAACCTGGCGAGACCGTCCTCGACCTGGGGTCGGGAGGCGGCATCGACGTGCTGCTTTCCGCGAAGCGCGTGGGCACGACGGGCAAGGCATACGGTCTGGATATGACCGATGAGATGCTGGCGCTGGCCCGCGAGAACCAGCGGAAAGCGGGCGTCGTGAACGTGGAGTTCCTGAAAGGCGAAATTGAGAACATCCCGCTGCCTGACAATTCGGTGGACGTGATCATATCCAACTGCGTCATCAACCTGTCCGCGGACAAGGACCGGGTGTTGCAGGAAGCATTTCGCGTGCTCAAGCCCGGCGGAAGGTTCGCCGTCTCTGACATCGTGGTGCGCGGGGAGGTTCCCACCGAGATTCGACGCAACGTGGAGCTATGGATCGGGTGCATGGCGGGAGCGCTGGAGGAAAACGAATACCTGGCGAAGCTCGCGCACGCGGGATTTGAAATCGTCAGCATGGAACCGACCCGCGTCTACCACGTCGACGATGCGCGTGAACTGCTTTCCAGCAAAGGCATCGACGTGGATGCGATTGCGCCGTTGGTGGACGGCAAATTCATGAGCGCCTTTGTGCGAGCGAAGAAGCCGGGTTCTTCGTGCTGCGCCCCAAGCTGTTGCGGCGGTTCCGATGCCCACTGATAGGAAGCCCCTCTCGCAGCGCGTGGTCTCGGAGGCAGTACTGATCCAGCGTTTGACACGGAGGAGGAGCAGAACATGATGCCTGAGCGACAACTGCGTCAAGAGAGTATGATCCACCGCCTCATTTACGAATCGCGGGGATGCGCCCACTGCTCCTGCGACACGTGGAGCATCGCGCTGCCAGCGTCAGCGGTCATGGCGCGTTGGGCGCAAGCGTATTTCGATCGGCGGGTGCGTGAGGCTCACCAAGAGCATGTGCTGATCACGAACGCGAGGAAGGAGGGCCAATCCAGACCTGCCGTGCGACTTAGAAGTGCAGGCCGCTTGATGAACCATGGGACTCAGAAGGGGTAGGATTATGCCAGCACACCTGTCTCGCAGACTCTCGTTTCTTGATCGATATCTGACGGTGTGGATCTTCCTCGCCATGGCTCTGGGCGTGGCTTCCGGCTATTTTCTGCCGAGCCTCGTGCGGGCCATCACCGCCTTTCAGGTGGGTACCACCTCCATCCCCATTGCCGCGGGTTTGATTCTGATGATGTACCCGCCCCTGGCGAAAGTCCGCTACGAAGAAATGGGCGAGGTCTTCCGGAACAAGCGTGTCCTGTTGCTCTCGTTGGTGCAGAACTGGGTGATCGGGCCGGTCCTGATGTTCGTGCTGGCCATCACCTTCCTGCGGCATTATCCCGAATACATGGTGGGGCTCATCATGATCGGCCTGGCGCGGTGCATTGCCATGGTGATTGTGTGGAACGAACTCGCCAAGGGCGACACGGAATACGCTGCGGGTCTGGTGGCGTTTAATTCCGTTTTCCAGGTGCTGTTCTACTCCGTCTACGCGTGGTTCTTCATCACCCTGTTGCCTTCGTGGATGGGCATGAAGGGGACGATTGTCGACGTCTCGATGAAGCAGATCGCGGAGAGCGTCTTCTTCTACCTCGGCATTCCTTTTCTGGCGGGAATGATCACCCGCTTCACCCTGGTTCGCGCGAGGGGGCGGGAATGGTACGAAAAGAAGTTTGTGCCCCGCATCAGCCCGCTCACGCTGGTGGCTTTACTTTTCACGATTGTGGTGATGTTTTCGCTGAAGGGGCAATACATCGTTCAACTGCCGCTCGACGTGCTGCGCATTGCCCTTCCCCTGTTGATCTACTTTGTGGTGATGTTCCTTGTTTCCTTCTACATGGGCATGGAAGCTGGGCGCGGATTACTCGAAGACGGCCACGCTCTCCTTTACGGCGGCGAGCAACAACTTTGAGTTGGCCATTGCGGTGGCGGTGGCGGTTTTTGGAATTCACTCCGGCGCGGCCTTCGCGGCGGTGATTGGTCCGCTGGTGGAAGTTCCGGTACTTGATCGGGCTGGTGGGAGTCTCTCTGCGTTTTCAGCGCCTTTTCTCTCCACCCACTCCGGCGCCGATGGGCGAAGCAAAATTGGTTCGGGGCTAGTGAATCACTTCTCTGAATAGTACGGGGCGATTGCCACCGTCAGAAGGACATGAAGGGGGGAACCATGATCAAGCAAAAAGTGATGTTCGTTTGCACGGAGAACTCTTGCCGCAGCCAAATGGCGGAGGGATTCTTGCGGCATCTCGCCGGCGATCACTTCGATGTCTTTAGTGGGGGAGCCCAACCCACGGAACTCAACCCTGCTGCGGTGGAAGTAATGAAGGAAATCGGCATCGATATCTCCGGTCAACACTCCAAAGATGTCGCGCAGTTCTTGGGACAAAGGTTCCATTACATCATCAGGGTTTGCGATAAGGTGAGAGAGAAGTGCCCCGTTCTACCCGGCGCAATTTGGTACCTTGATTGGAGCTTTGAGGATCCTGCCGCAGCACCGGGTACGGCGGCTGAGAAGTTAGCGGCATTCCGCCGTGTTCGTGACCAGATCGAGGAAAAGGTCCATGAGTTTGTCGCGAAAGAGGCACCGCCCCGCGAGCACCCGTGAATCGACTGCTGAAATGCACTATCGCTTTCTCCGTATTTGCAGCTTGGATTACGCTGCCGAGCTGCACGCCGAAGACCGACCCGGACACGTACTTGGAGCAAGAAGCCAGTGATCTCCAACGACGAACCATTCCACCAGGTTCGCGCCTTATCAACCAACATCCACTTACTTTTCAGGGGTTGGGGGCAAGCGCCAGTTGGGAATTTGATTCAAACTATGCCCCCGACGCCTACAATCGTTGGGTGGCCAGCGCGCTAAAACCCGATTTTCAAGTCCGCGAGACAACAAATTCGCGTCTTCGATTCAGCAAGGATGCACTTGGAGATGTGGAGACACTTTCCGTGGAGACAGCATCGTCCTCCGGGACGCTGCATGTTACCGTTAAGGTTGAGATCTATCCGGACTAAGGAAATTTTCACGGAGAGCACCGGCACTGGAAACAACCTTGCGTCTCGAATTCTTTGCGATAGGTGATGAGCGATGCGAGTTTTGATCCTCTGTACAGGAAACTCAGCACGAAGTCAGATGGCGGAAGGACTGCTCCGGCACGATGGCGGCGGTCTTTTTGAGGTATTCAGCGCCGGCACGAAACCGAGCCACGTGCGACCGGAAGCCATTGCCGCCATGCGTGAAATCGGGATTGATATTTCGGGCCACCGGTCGAAATCCGTGGACGAGTTCGCGGGGCAGGCGTTCGATCATGTGATAACCGTCTGTGACAACGCCAAGGAGAGTTGCCCCGTCTTTCCCGCCGCCACCAAGCGCATCCATTGGAGCCTTGAAGACCCCGCCGCGGTGCAAGGCACGGAAGAGCAGAGGCTCGCGGAATTCCGCCGCGTGCGCGACCAACTCCAATCGCTCCTGCGCCAGTTTGCGGAAGAAAACCGTTGACCGGAATGGCGGCGTAAAGCCGCCTCTACATCAAATTGACCCATTATCCAAAGGGCCTTTGCATTTTCATCCGCAGTGTGGTTCTATCCTTCATTCAGTTATTCACTGAGGGCCAGGAGGAGTTTATGGTCATCAATCGAATCAGGCCCGCGTGCACCATCATGACCGCGATCCCCGCTTTACTCATGCTATTCATGCCCGCTCGGTTGACCCCGCAGGAGCAAGCCATTGCCACCAGCGCGGTCCCCCAGACCGACACTTGCACGGTTGATGCCGACGGCACGGCGTACATTACCCGCGTAGTCCCGGTGCCGCAAACCATCAGCCCCGAGGCGCAGAAGTTCATCTCGCGGCCGGGACCCTCACGGCCGGAGCCGACGCTCGCCGAACGGCGAGCGTCAACTGACAAATTCCGCATTGGCCGGGCCGAGGAAGCACGTAAGCTTTATCCCGTGGACATCAAAGAGGAGACGATGGGCGGCGTCCGCTGCGACGTCATCAAACCGCTCAACCCCCCTGCCGCCAAGCGCGACCGGGTGCTCATCAACGTGCACGGCGGCGGTTTCAACTCCGACTCGGGTTCGCTGGTGGAGGGAATTCCCATCGCCAACCTCACCGCCACTACGGTGGTTTCCGTTTACTACCGGCTGGCGCCGGAATACCCGTTCCCCGCCGCGGTGGACGATACGGTGGCGGTTTATCAAGGAACTGTTGAAGACGTATAAGCCGGAAAAGATCGGCTTGTTCGGCACCTCGGCCGGCGCCATCCTTACCGCCGAAGTTGCCGTCAGGCTGCGACGCGACGGTCTGCCGCTTCCCGGCGTCCTGGGCATCTTCTCCGGGACCGGCGACATGAGTCAATCGGGGGACTCCCAGGCCCTCTATACCGTTAGGGGATTCGGCGGAAATCTCCGACCTCCGGCGAAGACGCCGCTCCTTTCTCACTACGTCGGGGCCACCAATCCCAGGGACCCAGTGTTGTCACCGATTTACTCCGATCTGAAAGGATTTCCCCCGACCCTTTTCATTACCAGCACGCGTGACTTGCTGCTCAGTGGCACCACGGATCTGCACCGCGCTTTCCTGCGCGCCGGCGTGGATGCCGAACTCGTGGTCTTTGAGGCGCTACCCCACGCATTTTGGTATGACTATCAGTTGCCGGAGACGAAAGAAGCTCTGGGCATCATGGCCCGGTTCTTTGATATGAAGCTCGGAGAGTAGCGCGCTTACACTTTGAGAAATATCTTGCGCTGGTAGAGGAAGTAGCACAGGTACCAGAACACCACCAGGACGGCGCAGTGCTGGGCCACGGGGGCCAAGGCTCCGACAAACTGAAAGCCGCCACTGAAAGAGCGAATCGCGTGGTCAACGGACCCGCGGATTAAGAAGCCCAGCGAGTAGATAAAGATGGAATTCATGCCCACTACAATCAGCGGGAAGGCCGCTTTCTTCCAGCCCCACACGTCCACGAGGAGGATGAAAGCGAGCATCATGAGCAGAACCCATCCCGCGCTGTAGAACGTCCACGAGGCGGTCCAGAGTTTCTTGACATTGGGAATCACCGGTGAGAGCGCCAGGCCCAGCACGAACGCCGCCAGGGCGGAGATGGCCAGAATCTTCAGTTTCCCCTCGCGCGGTCGCGGCGAACGCAGCAGGTTGCCCGTCCAGGCTCCGAACAGCGTGGTGACCGTACTGGAGATGAAATTGATCGTCACATAATGGTCTTCGTAGTTGTATCCCAGCAGCGCCTTGTCGATTCTCTGGCCGATGTTGCCGAGGGGCGAAAACGCCCCATCAGGTCCCGGGAAAAGGAAGAAGAGCCCGGAGTGAAACACCAGCAATCCCGCCGCCGCGGCCACCTGCCAGCGGAATTCCAACTGGAGAATCAGGTAAGTCAGGAAATAGGTGAAGGCAATCTGCGAGAGCACGTTGATGAGCTGGAAGCGGAGCCCGTCCGCGGCGATGATCAAGATCTGGCTGAGCAGGATCAGCTTGAGGGCGCGAAACGCCACGTGCAGCCAATCCTGCTTCGAGGTCGCCCCTAACTGCCGGCGGCGGGCCAACGCGAAGGGCATGGCCACGCCCACCATAAACATGAAGGAAGGTTGGATCAAGTCCCAGAAAACGGCGCCCGTCCAGGGAACATGATCGAACCAGGAGGCAACGCGCAACCACTGCGGGTTTTGCTGGAGCGCTCCGAAGCCAAAGGCATCCGAGGCCAGCATGATCATGATGAATCCCCGAAATGCGTCGAGCGCCACGTTACGCTCGGTGGCCGGAGACTTGGTGGGCGTTTCCGCCAGAGGTGCGGCAGCTTGCACGAGGCTGGGGGTTGACATGCCGCGAATTCTAACACGCTGCCGGGCTTGGGGATGGGCTTTTCTGGCTTTTCTGGCGGACGACTCTACCGGCTGATGAAAAAGGATGTAGAGGCGGTTTTACCCCGCCATCCGGCACTGAAGACAATAGAAATATGGCGGGGTAAACCCGCCGCTACGTCGCGCCCAACGACCTTTTCATCAGCCTGTTTAGCCGCGCAGCTGTTCGTGGCAATGGGCCTTGGCCGGGCAGCATAGGAATACCAAAACCTGCCACCCTGAAGGGGGCCTCTAGGAAAAGTGGCACCCGCGTTTCACCGCCCCTAAATGCCACTCACCGCGTGAAAATGTTGGGTCGAGAAAAAGAGGCCAGCCATGATGGAGAAGTTGTATCCGATGTGAAGAATGATGCTGGGGGTAAGGCTGCCGGTCGTGCCGCGCGCGAGGGAAAACACCATGCCCACCACCAGGATCATGAACATGTGATTCCAGGCGTGCCAATATTCCGGAATGTGCAGGCCGGCAAAGAGGACCGCCGTCGTCACCACGGCAAAGCGCAACCCCACCGCGCGCTCAAAAATGGCAAAGAGCAGGCCGCGGAAAACCAACTCTTCCACCACCGGCGCCATGCTGATGGCGAACGCCCCGATAGCGTAAGAGGCAGTCCGGGAGTCGAACAACTTCTCCAGGGGGAATCCTTGCGTATCCGGCCGCAGCGTGAGCGCCAAGCTGACGGCTAGGGCGAGTCCGCCTCCACCCGCGAGGTAGCCCGCCACCTGCCGCGCCGTGGGCTTCTTCCATCCCAGGGATTGCCAGAAAGGCTGCTGATGCTGGAGCCGGGCCGCTAGAAAAAGGAAACCCAACACAAATACGTAGAAAATGCACTGCTGAATCAGCAGGAAAACCGTATCGGACTGCAACGCATCCGCCCTCACATGCCAACCCGCAAAGGGCCGCAGCACCACGTAGCAAATCAGGACGGCCAGGGCCGACACCAGCAGACCGAAGGGGATGAAGACCACAAACAACAGCAGATCGCGGAGATTCCAGATGTCCCGTGGCGCGCGGGGCGGCGCGGGGGGTGGCGGCGGAAGGCCCTCCGCCGGCGGGGGCGGAAGGCCTTCCGTTGGCGGGGCGCATGCTTCTGGGGAAAGGTTTTCGGGATCGTCGGGCATATTCATGTTAGGTAGGGGCAAGCAGCGCTCGGCCGAAGGCCGCACGCCGTTCGGCCCCCCAGGATGCAGCCTCATGAACAGAAAGTCTTCATGGAGACAACCGCAGGCTTAAACTTTTCGATCAGGGCACGGTCCGAGGTGACCAGGGGGACACCCAAATCCTGGGCCAAGGCCACAAACTCGCAATCGTAAGCCGCGCAACCCGAGTCCGCAGCCAGCCGAAGGATGCGATAGGAGGCACTGTCGCGGTCCTTCCCTCCCATCAATAGGTCGGCATCCTCCATGACCTCCAGGGCCTCCGTGAAGCTCATAACACCGCGGCGTAAAGACAGCACCAGCACGTTCCGAAATTCGGACCGCCAAAACGAAGGAGCGACCCAATCGGGATCCTTGTCATAAACAGCCTGCGCTTCCTTGGTAAAGGGCCCGTCAACCAGCGGGTACGCAATCAGGTTCGTGTCAGCAACGATCACAGGCGACCTTCATTCTTGGCTTCTCGCAAGAATTCCTCGGTGAAATATACCCGCGGCATCCGCTTGCGTCGCGCATCGACGCGCGCCAGAAATTCATGAGGATCCACGCGCTTTCCGACCAGGACAGTTTCAAGGCAGGAGATGGCTTCGCTGTTAATGCTGCGCCGGTGCTGGATAGCGCTTTCCTTGAGCCGCTTGTGCAGCTTTTCCGGAACGTTCTTTATGGTCAGCGTAGCCATAATCATCCCCCGTTTTTCCAAGATGCATTCATAATCGAATCGTACGGCGCTTGCGAGATAGCTGTCAAGAAGAGGCATGCCCAGGCATTGGGGTCAAATAGCTCGATGGAAGCGCACTGAGTGCTTCCTGCGCAGCCTAGATCTGACCGAACACGCCCAGCAGGATCAACGGTCCACGCCCGACCGGCGCATTCCGCAAGGTCCAAGAATCAAGGCAGTCAAGTAGACTCTCGCATTCCATACCGATCCAAGCTCGATTGGTAGCGCGCTTACGTGGAGCTTGGCGTCGTCGAAGAAGGTTCGGACATTCGCAATTGCCTTATCAAGAGCATCAGGCTCCTTGGTCCAGGTTCGTCCACTCGTCCGATACTTGACCACACCGGGATATAGCCCCCGCTGTTCGAGCCGCTCGCCGTCTTCGATGTGTACCTTCAGCATCACCCCGAACCGTGGAACGCGGGGGATACCGGCAAGCTCTTCGAGGTCATCTATTAAGGATTTCATCAGCGGGTGCTCGGGATTATCTAACGGGTCCGCCGTCATCATCGCTTTGAACTCCACGAGCACCACCGGGCTCGGGCCTTCAGCCATCTCATTCAGGAGGGCCAGATCTACCCTCTTTCGGCTCTCAGGATTCTTCTCTGACTTAATGTAATACTCGCGAGCCGCGATGAGGTCTGGATGCTTCCAGTGAAAGTACCAAGCTACCCTGTCGCGGACGGGAAGTTCTGGCTTAGATGTTATGGCAAGATAAGCCAGTGACGGGTCACCGGACAGCGCCGACAAAGCGGCCTCGATCTCCTCCTTGGCTTCTTCTTTTGTCATAGACATACCCTCCTCCTCAACAACGACCAGAGATCAAGCATACGTAGAACGGAGATTCGGGTACCGCCTCGCTGCACAACGAGGACAACCCCACAGGCCAAGCACAGGTGGGGTCCTTCGTGAGGTATGATCCTGTTTGTGAAACATTTTGCTCGTCACTTGCCACTCGTCACTGCATTTGCCCCGCCATTCAGCAGCGGCGCCAGCGCCTGGCCGGTGTAGGACTTCTTCGCGCGCGCCACTTCTTCCGGCGTGCCTTGCGCCACGATGCGCCCGCCGCCCTCGCCGCCTTCCGGACCCAGATCGATGACCCAATCGGCTTGTTTCACCACGTCGAGATGATGCTCGATGATGATGACGGTGTTGCCGAGGTCGGTCAGGCGATTGAGCACTTCCATAAGCTGCTTGACGTCGTCGAAGTGCAGGCCGGTGGTGGGTTCGTCCAGGATGTAGAGCGTGCGGCCCGTCTGGCGGCGGCTGAGTTCGCGGCCCAGCTTGATGCGCTGCGCCTCGCCCCCGGAGAGGGTGGTGGCGGGCTGGCCCAGATGAATGTATCCCAGGCCCACGTCCACCAGGGTTTGCAGCTTCAGGCGAATTTGCGGAATGTTTTCCAGCAGCGGCAGCGCGTCTTTCGCCGTCATGTCGAGCAGGTCGGCAATGGAAACGCCCTTGTATTTCACCGCCAGCGTCTCGGAGTTATAGCGCCGCCCGCGGCACACTTCGCAGGTCACGAAAACGTCGGGAAGGAAGTTCATCTCGATGCGCCGCAGCCCCTCGCCCTGGCACGCTTCGCAGCGCCCGCCTTTCACGTTGAAACTGAAGCGCCCGGCGCGATAGCCGCGCTCGCGCGATTCCGGCAGCATGGCAAACAGCTCGCGAATGGGGGTGAAGACCCCGGTGTACGTGGCGGGATTGGAGCGCGGCGTCCGTCCGATGGGCGACTGATCGATGACGATGATCTTGTCGAGGTGCTCCAGGCCGGTGATGGCGCGGTGCGCGCCCGGCTCTTCGATGGCGCGGTAGAGCTTCTTCGCGATGGCGCGATGCAGGATGTCGTTCACCAGCGTCGACTTCCCCGAGCCCGACACGCCCGTCACCACGGTCAGCAGCCCCAACGGAAACGGCACGTCGATGTTCTTCAGATTGTTGGCCCGCGCCCCCAGCACGGTGAGAAATTTTCCGTTGGCGGCCCGCCGTTTGGCCGGCACCGGGATGCGCAGCTCGCCCGAGAGGTACTTCCCGGTCAGTGAATCCGGGGTGGCCGCGATCTTCTCGGGCGGCCCCGCCGCCACCACATACCCGCCCTGCTTGCCCGCGCCGGGACCGAGATCAATCACATAATCGGCGCGGCGAATGGTTTCCTCGTCATGCTCGACCACCAGCACGGTATTCGACATGTCACGCAACTGTTCGAGCGTTTCCAGCAGGCGCTGATTGTCGCGCGGGTGCAGCCCGATGCTGGGCTCGTCCAGCACGTAGAGTACGCCGCGCAGCTTTGAGCCGATCTGCGTGGCCAGCCGGATGCGCTGGCTTTCGCCGCTGGAAAGGGAGGACGCCGAGCGGTCGAGGCTCAAATAGCCAAGCCCCACGGCGTTGAGAAATTCCAAGCGCTCGCTGATTTCGTTCACAATGCGCCGCGCCACCAGTTCTTCGCGCGGGGTGAGCTTCAAGCCCGGCCAGCACCTCCTGTGTCTTGATCACCGGCAGCGCGGTGAGGTCGGCAATGGAAAGGTCCATCACCGTCACGGCCAGGCTTTCCGGCTTCAGGCGCTTGCCCTGGCATTTGGGGCACGGCACGGCCGACATGTACTGGCTGTACCACTCGCGGTAACTTTCCGAACTCGCTTCGCCGTACCAGCGATCGAGCAGCGGCAGGATGCCGGAAAACACCGTCGAGGCGGGCGCGCCCGTCCGTTTTTTCCGTAAAGCAGAAGGTTCTGGATTTTGCGCGGCAAACGCTCAAAGGGAGTCTTCAGGTCGAAGCCGATCTGCTCCGCGGCGCGCATCAGGCTGCGCTGGAGGAAGCCCGAGCCCGCGCCGGGGCCCAGTCCGCCTTCCAGCAGCGGCCGCGACCAGTCCACGATAACCTTGGCGGGGTCGAACGTATACTGGCTGCCCAGGCCGCGGCACGCCGGGCAGGCGCCGTAGACGCTGTTGAAGGAAAACGAGCGCGGCTCGAGGGCGGGAATGCTCATGCCGCAATCCACACACGCCCATTCCTGGGAGTAAAGGCGCTCCTCGCCATTCACCACCGCCACTTGCACGATTCCTTTGGCCAGCTTCATGGCGGTTTCGATGGAAGATGCCAGGCGGCTCTCGATTCCAGGCTTCAACAGCAGGCGGTCGACGACCGCTTCGATGGTGTGATTCTTGCGCCGGTCGAGTTTGATCTCCTCATCCAATTGGCGCAGTTGCTTGTCGACGCGCACGCGCACGAAGCCTTCCGCCGCGAGTTGCTCGAAGAGCTTGCGGAACTCACCCTTGCGCCCGCGCACGACGGGCGCCAGGATCATCACGCGCTCGCCTTCGCCGTTGGCCTGCCGTCGCCGCCTCGGCAAAGCCATGATCGACGCCACGATCTGCTCCGTGGTCTGGCGGGAGATTTGGCGCCCGCACCGGTGGCAGTGCGCGACGCCGATGGAGGAGTAAAGCAGCCGCAGGTAATCGTAGATTTCGGTGATGGTGCCCACGGTGGAGCGCGGGCTGCGGCTGGTGGTCTTCTGCTCGATGGAAATCGCCGGGCTGAGGCCCTCGATGGTGTCCACGTCGGGCCGCTCGAGTTGATCAAGAAACTGGCGCGCGTAGGCGGAAAGCGTCTGCACGTAGCGGCGCTGGCCCTCGGCATAAATTACGTCAAACGCCAGGCTCGATTTGCCCGACCCGCTCAGCCCCGTGACCACCGTCAAGGTGTTGCGCGGAACCTCGACGCTGATGTTCTTCAGGTTGTGCTGGCGGGCGCCCCGAACGGTAATCCGGTCGATCATTCGCCCTGAACCCTACAGTGAGGAATTTCGAGAAAACGCCAACCTTTCATGCTAAGTCCGCGGGTGACCGCCCGTCAAGCGGATGTGGTGGTGGATGTAATGGCCACGGCCATCTTGGCCGTGGCTGCTCACGGGCGTGACGCGCGTGCCACGTGAAGAGTTTTCGCACATTGCACCGTGGGACAGGACCGCATAGAATGACCGCCTGCACAAATGCTGCGAGTCGAGAACATGCTGAAATCCCTGAGCGCAAAACTCGGCCACGTGCTGATCCTCTACGGAGGCTGGGGACTGTTCGCGATGTCGTTTCTGGACTCCTCGCTGATTCCGTTTCCCGTCGTGAATGATCTGGCTCTGATTGTAATGGCCAGCAAACGGCCTGCCTGGTGGCCTCTCTATGCGCTGGCGAGCACGCTGGGTTCGGTTTTCGGCGCCTATCTCCTTTACGGAATCGCCCGCGGTGGAGGAAAGTTCTTCTTGCGCAAGACGACGCCGCAAGCCGCAAGCCCATGCCCGGCGCTGGCTTGAGCGCAACGACTTCGTGGCCGTTCTGGTGGCGTCGATACTGCCCCCGCCCGCGCCCTATAAGGTGTTTGTCCTCACGGCCGGTCTGCTGCGCGTCAATGCGCTACATTTCGGCTTGGCCCTGCTGGTGGGACGCGGGCTGAGGTTTGCCGCCGACGCCTGGCTGGGCGCGCACTATGGCGTCCAGGCGGAGGATTACCTGCGCCACAACTTGGGCTGGGCCTCGCTGGCCATCGTGATCGTGATTGTGGGCTTGGCGCTGCTCCAACGATGGTGGAGCCGGAAGGAGCGGGGCATTCAGGAGAAGGTTGAGAAGTAAGGGTAGCGCGGACTCGTTCTGTAGGTCCGCGGCTTTTCCTAATCCACTCAGGGCGAACCGCGGACCTACAGAACAGGTCCGCGCTACAACGGCTAAAGCCCGAGCCCCGTGTCCCGCTGATCAGTGCCGCCGCGGGGCCGCAAAATAGAAGGTTTCGGAACGCGTCTGCAGGTTCTTGTCCAGCTCCACCTCCAGGGTGAAACTCCGCGACTGCGACGGCATCCTGATAAAACCGCAGATCGCGCAAGCTCACCTGATAGCCCTCTTCACTTTCATCCACTTGCGCCCAGGGGAAGCGCGCAAAATCCAGAAAGATCTCTCCCGCCCGCGTCTTCATGGCGGCCGCGAGCGCGGGGGACATTGCGGTTTTTGCGAAAGTCCCCATTTCCTCCGGCAAGCCATTGGCATCCAGGGCGTTCACGCGGACAACATGGAATGAGGCTTCGGTCTCCACCACCCCCGTCCAGGTGAAAGGATTCACCGCCACGGGCAGCGCGCTGAATCGTTGTGGGTCCTCGCCGGAGTAGGTGTGGCTGTCAAGGATGCTCAGCGCGCGGCGATGAGCGAAATCGCGAATTCCCCAGAGCGCCACCATCGCGCACAGACAAAAGACGGCGCCGGGGCACCAGACGCGGCTTAGGCGCTCCCACTTCTTCTGAAACCAGGCGCAGCAGCCAAGGCACCGCCAAGCCCACGATCAAGAGGGCGAGCAGAAGCGGATCGATGATCGGCATGATATCCCACGCGTACCATCGTCCACTGAAGGGCAGGAAGGGGCGGACGCCGTAGGCGTTGGTGAAATCGAGCAGCAGATGGCTGCCTGTTCCCAAGAAGGCAGCGAGCAGCAGCCAACGGCTGTTGAGGGGAAGGCCGGGCTTGGGCCGGACCTTCTTTCCCACCCAATACATAAGACCCCAGAGTATAATAGCTAAGCCGTGATACCTACAAAAGAATGAGCAATCCCTCGATGGTATTTCAGGTAGGTGATACTGTCCTTCAGCCCGCCAAAGCATGTCGATGTCCGGAGCGTTGGCGGCCAGAATCAACGTCAACGTGGCAAAACGCGTCTTGCGGTTCAGCCCCGTTTGGCTGATGGCGACGGCGGTCAGCGTGTGGGTCAGGTTATCCATGGTTATCCAGCTATACAGCTTACAGCCGACAGTCAATGGAAGCTGTGAGCTGTCGGCTGTCAGCGATCCGCTTCCTCACGGCACCAGCAAGGTCAGCGCGTCGGGCACGATTTCGAACGTCGCGGGTATCGCCCCCGCCAGTTCGCCATCGAGCTCAAAGCGGATGGGCGGGGAGGCGTCGATGGGGGCACAGACCACCTCGGTGCAATGATCGAGTGAGACGCCGCTCAGGCGCAAATGCTGGCGCGCCAACACCGCCAAGGCATAGAGCAGATAGCGCAGGCGGCTGCGGCTGGGAAACGAGCACACCGCAAAGCGCGGCTGGAAAAGACCCGCCGTGGGCGCCAGATGCAGCCACCCGGCATAGAGCCGGGTGCGATGAATCACGGCGAAGGTGCCCTGCCGCTCATGGCCGTCCAGGCGGCAGGAAAATCTTGGAAAGGAGTAGCACACAAGTTGGCGGAGGGCTTCCATGACGTAACCGGCCACGCCAAAATTTATTTTCAGCCACGAGGAAAGCTTGTACACAATCTGCGCGTCGTACCCGATTCCCGCCACGCTGATGTAATGACGGCAGCAGGCATGAGGGGCAGGTTCGCCGGCAGGCGTCGCCGCTTGCGCTTCCTCCCAGCGGGCGCGCCCCAGGGCAATGCGGCGGGGCGTCCAGCGCGGGAGCTCGCGAGCGGCGCGGACCGGATGGAGGGGAAGACGCAACTCGCGGGCCACGATATTCGCCGTGCCGCCGGGCAAAATACCCAGGGGTATGTGACTCCCCGCCAGGCCATTAACAACTTCGTTGATGGTCCCATCTCCGCCACAAGCCAGAACCACGTCAGCGCCGTTCGCGACCGCGGCCTGCGCCAACTCGTGTGCCATAGCGGGCCCCGCCGTGGGCGCCAACTCGATTTCCAGCCCTGCCTGGCGCAGCACGGCGGCGGCTTCGCGGACTTCGCGCTCCCGCCTGGCAGGACGCCGCCCCGCAACCGGATTATAAATGAGGATACCTTTTGTCAATTTTGGATTTGCGATTTTGGATTGGAGCAAAGATATCTGCCGGTAGGCGTGGCGGGCAACGGTTGCCTTCAATCCAAAATCCAAAATCTAAATTCCGGTCACGGCGCCGTCGGTACCGAAGGGACATCCACACCGCTGACAACCTTTCTTGCGGTCATTTCGCCGGTTTTCTTGTCGGTGTCGACGTCCACGTAAATCCTATCGCCCACTTTGAGCTTGTCGAACGAACTGGCTTTACCGTCCTGGGTGTACTTGGTTTTCTTATTGAGTTTGAAGGTCTGATCTACGCCAAACTTGGTCTGGCTCAAGATCAATTCACTCGGGTTCTTTTCTTTGATAACTCCATAAAGAAAATCCTGGTACATGCGGGCGGTAGATGTGGCGTCACCAAAACGTCCGGTGCTCGACGTAACCGGCTGCTTATCGGATTGCATCGCCGCGGCCAGCGTGGCCAGGCACGCGGCTGCGAGTATAGTCGCCATAAGAATTTTTCGCAGCTTCATGGACCCGTACTCCTCTTTATTCTTGCCGTTCCTTTACTGACACTAGCAGCCGTCTTGCAGCCATGTCAAGATCGGGGAAAGCTCGGACGCAGACCTCCGCCTTCCAAGCTTCGCACGCGCGCAGCAGCCTTAGGGCGGGTCAAAGGAGACTCGGGGCTATGACCAACGCCCCGCTGCTTGGGCTGGCGCGGCCTTTCGCATCCGCGCGCCAGTTCGGTTCACTCTGTTCGGTTCACTCTTGCCTCCGCACGGCATCGCGTGTAGATTGATTCGCGCGTGTCGGCCAGCCCATGCGCGCGCGAGGAGAGTGATATGAATCGAAGAACCTTTTTGAGTCTTGCCGCGAGCGTCGTGGCTCTGGATGCGGGCGCGCAAAGCGGCTCCATACCGATCATTGACACCCACATCCATCTGTTCGACCCCAGGCGCCCGCAAGGCGTGCCCTGGCCCCTCAAGGACGACAAGATAATGTACCGGCCCGCCTTGCCCGATCGTTATCGCAGCCTCACCAAGGGGCTCGGAATCGTTGGCGCCATCGAGATTGAATGCAGCCCGTGGCTCGAAGACAACCAATGGGTGCTGGATATCTGCCGCCAAGGACACCATTATTGTCGGAACCGTTGGGGACCTGGAGCCGGGAAAGCCGGACTTCCGCAAAAACCTGGAACGGTTTCACAAGAATCCGCTGTTTCGGGGCATTCGGTGTGGAAACCTGTGGGGCAGGAATCTTGTTGAGGATATGACGAGAACAGAGTTTATTTCCGACCTCAAAGCCCTTGCCGATGCCAATTTGGGGATGGATTCGGCGAATCTCGACCCGCGCCCTTATCTCGGCCCTGGTGCGGCTGACCGATAAGATCCCTAACTTGCGGGTGGTGCTCGATCACCTGCCGCACCTGGACCCTCCCGCGGAACCGGCGGCTCACAAGCAACTCCTGGCCGATTTGCGGGAACTGGCGGCGCGCCCGCAAGTGTTCGTCAAGCTCTCCGAAGTGCTCCACCCCATTGACGGCAAAGTCCACCTTGACCTGGATTTCTACCGGTCCAGGCTGGATGAGCTGTGGGGAATTTTCGGAGAGGATAAACTCCTTTACGGCAGCGACTGGCCGAACAGCGACCCCTTTGGCACTTACCAGCAGGTGTTGAACCTCATCCACGAGTACGTTACCGGCAAAGGTCGGGCGGCGGCGGAGAAGTTCTTCTGGAAGAATTCCATCCGCGCGTACCATTGGGTTAAGCGGGATGCCAGGCAGCCAACTATAACTCGCCACGAAAGATGAAAATGCGCCGGGTGATTCCCCTCCTTGATGAGGAGGTCCGATTTGCGGACTCCGATGGAGTCCATCGGACTCCACAAATCGGAGGGGCCAGGGGGTGGTTGCCCTCCGTGATTGGTCCCCACTCCACCACCCCCTAAGCCCCCTCAGCCGAGGAGGGGAGCTATTTTTGCGGTAGAGGTGCAATCATGAAACGAAGAGCATTTCTTCAGCATACCGTCGCCGCTCCTGCCTTCGCTGGCCTCGCGGCTTGCACTTGGAATGAAGAGGGGCGCGGCGCCTCGGGCTTGCCCCAGGGCCGCTACACTCCCGGCCGGATTGCCAATGAGTACAACCTGCTGCTGCCGGGTGAGCGGGAGGAGCTCAAGAACTCGCCGCGCGCTGTTGCCTTTAGTGGCGGGAAAACCACAGTCGTATGGGGAAACGACAAAAAGACCATGGCGGTGGGGGAGGTGATAGGAGGCTGGCAACTGGTGGCGATCCTCCCTTGGCTGAATGGCGTTCCAACCGCGGTTTTTGAGAAACACGTGACCCACCAAGGGGACATTTTGTACGTAACGGAGATGGGAGAGATCGCGAGAATTCCCAAGCGGATCGGCAAATTGCGACCAAATCGCGCCCACGTCCCACTTCTACGCCCCATAACGTGAAGCTCGAGCGGCCGCAAAATTTTGTTCCCGGTCCCGACGTTTGCGGCGATTACATCCTGAACTCCACCGAAGATCCCTGTTACGAAAATGTTGCCGCGCTGGGGCCGGAGTTTATCGGCTGGACATTAGTCGCTAATGAAGAGGCGGGGCCGGAGCATTCACTGTTCCTGGAAGCTGATGGGACATCCCGCCAGATGGCCGCCGGCGCGCAGTCAGCCTGGGCGCCCGATCTGACCGGTCGGCTGTTTGACCCGCGCCAGTTCCTGCCTTCCGAGTACCTGTACGAGTATGTCCCCGGTTATAGCAAACGCACGTTGCTGGGAGGCTTTTTGCCGGCGGCAGACATCGGGGTGTGGAACCCCCGCTTCCAGGTCGGGTACGAGGTCATGGTGATCCTTCCCGATGGCGCGGAGGCTAAGCCCCTGGGACGCGTGCGTGCGCTGCTTCCGAAAGACTCCGGCGGCACACTCATCCCCGCCGGCGACACCAACGCCGGCGAGGCTGTCCCCGATTCAGGATTTGTAGATCGTTATTGGAATGGCTCGGCGGAAGATTTCTTCTCCGCGCTGGCGGGAATCTGGAACCGTTGGCACAACTTTTTCGATGCCGGCATGCAAGTGGAGATTCCCGATGAATGGCTGAGCGACGCGGCGCGCGCCGGTATTGTGCTTTCGCGTTGTAGTTACCACGGACTGGAACCCACTTACCAGATTGGTGAAGGGGCCTATACCAAGATCCCCGTGCGCAGCCATGCCCTCTTTCCGGTGGCGCATTACGAATTCGTCTGGGCGCAGCAGTTGTGGGGCCTCAGCGCGCAGGTGGAGCCCTACTTCCAGCACTACCTCGAGCATTACATCCTTCCTGACGGAAACTTCCTTTACAACACGCAGGACCAAGTGGAAGCGCCGCTGAATGCCGGCATTTTCCTGGAGAATTCCGCCCGCGCCTACGATTACACCCAGAACCTCGAGGCTTTACGCATACGGCTGCCGGTTTTGCGGAAGTTGATCGACTTTGTGGTCCGCCGCTATCGCTATGCTCAGGAAACTTTCCCCGCCGAAGACCCTCGCCATGGGCTGATCTGGGGCTCGCCCGAGGCGGACAATGGCGACCCGCAGAATGACTTCCCGGAGTCTCACCCTTTCTATTACCAGAATGCGTCATGGACTTGGCGGGGCCTAAAGGAGCACGCGCGCTGCCTGGAGCGAGCAGGGCTGGAAAATCAGGATGCTGATTTGCGGCGGGAAGCGGCGGAAATAAAGAAACTCGCAGCGGAGATGCGCGCTGACATCGAACATTCTCTAGCCCGCACGCTTGCGGACCGTAATCCGGCCATGAAGCAGGCCGGAATCGCTCCCTTTACGGCCTTCGATACGGAGCGCCAGCCCAACCAGCTCTCCAGTTACGAAAACCACCGCTACATGATGGATTGGTGGACAAGTGATTGGGGCGACACCGCGTTGGACGCCGGCCACTTCGCCCACCGCAAGCTTGCAGGCCAGCAAATTCTCGGAATGCATACGGACGGCGACTTTGCGCGCACTTCCAACTTCATGGAGCACGGCACGCTGGCAGGCCGCATCCGGCAGGATGATTATCGCCTGTTCCTTCTCGCCCTTTACGGCAACCTATGTTTTGCCATGGATTCGGGGAACCGTTACGCGCCCGAGGACGCTTTATTGCCGGAAAGCTACCCCGGAGAGGGAAGCTCTTACGCGTGGTCGGCGGTGGTCAACAGTGAACTGCAACCGACCATGGGGCTACGCTGGCTCTTGTGCTACGAAGAACATGATCACGACGTTATCCATCTTCAGAAAGCCGCTCCCCAGCACTGGTTCCGCCCCGGCGAGGTGATCCGAGTACACAATTGCCCCACGCGTTTCGGCCCGATCAGTTGGAGCACGCAGGCCCTCGGACCCTCGGCGGGATCTACTCGCTGGAAGGTCGAAGTTACCCTTCTGAAGCCCTACGAGGCCGACCTCGTCGTGCACATTCATCCGGCTGACCGGACACCCTTACGTTCAACTTCCCTGGGAGAGGTTCATCCGAGCTACGTCGTTGTTGCCGCGAAACTTCTGGCCGGGAAGACGCACGTTGAGATCGAAGTCGCGTAGCGGGAGCCGAAGGCGGTAGCTGGCGCTAGGGCGCTCCCAAGCGGGCTAAGTCCGCTAGGTTTCATAGGCGACGATGGAATAGATCCCAAGCTAAGGACAGCTCCCCGCTTATCGGGGAAGAATTTTGGTGGAGTGACAGATGCGACGATTCGACGACTGGTCCACAAGTTTACGGCGGCGGGATTTCATCAAAGCGCTGGCGAAGTCTTCCGTCGGGGCGGCGCTTAGCGGCAGTCTGATTGAAGGTCCAGACCTAGTGCGGGCGATGGGGGTAGGGGGCCAGTTGAAAGGGCCACACCCCGCGGCCGACCCCTTTTATGCTTCGCACGTGCGGCCGCTCATTGGCACGGGATGGCACGGCCACGCGTTTCCGGGCCCTACGGCGCCTTTCGGGCTGGTGCAGATGGGGCCGGACACCAGCGGTCCCAAGGTGGCTTGGTACAATTGGGACCACAGTGCGGGCTATCACTATAAGGACAGCGAGATCGATGGTTTCAGCCACACGCATGTCCAGGGGACTGGTGGCGGTGAGTTGGGTGATGTCCTGCTGATGCCGGTGGTAGGCGGGCTCAACTGGGCTTGGGATAAGGGCGCGCCGGGCAAAGGGTATTGCTCGGCTTTCTCCCATGGGCGCGAAGAGGTTCGCGCCGGCTATTACCGCGTGTTCCTTGAGACCCCGCGCGTGCAAGCGGAACTCACCGCCACGCTACGTTGCGGCATGCACCGCTACACCTACCCGGCAGCATCGGAGGCAGGGTCAGGACCGTGTGGATTCCTTCTGGACCTCGTTCACGGCCTGGAGAGCCGCGCCTACCACGCCGAACTGAACCTTGAGGGCCCTACCACCATCAGTGGTTGCCGTTATACGCGCGGATGGGCGGAGAACCGGCAGGCCTATTTTGTCATCGAGTTCTCGCCGTCCGTTCTAACTTCGGTTGAGGTGATGGTGGATAGAAAGCCCGCCGCCGCTGATGCCAAACACTACTCCGGGAAAGAGATTAAGGCGCGATTTGCCTGCCGCCCGGGTGATGGCACGCTCAACGACAAGCCGCTGCTGGTGCGCGTGGGTATTTCCGGTACAAGCATTGAGGGAGCGCGCAAGAACCTGGCCAAGGAGATTCCGCATTGGGATTTTGACGCCATCGCTCACCAGACCGAAGCGCAGTGGGAGCAGACTCTGAGCACCCTGGACGCCACGCTGCCCAGCCCGGCGCTCACTGAAGCTTTTTATACCGGAGCCTACCACGGCTTGACGACACCGGCGACATTTAACGATGTGGACGGCGCCTACCGCGGCCAGGATCACCAAAACCACCCTGATCCGAGTTTTACCAAGTACACCACGCTCTCCATCTGGGACATTTATCGGGGCGAGTTTCCGTTCATCACCTTGGTACGGCCGCAGGTGGTGAACGACATCATTAATACCCTACTGGTGGACTACCGGGAATTGAAACAACATTCCCTTCCCATGTGGCCCCTTTGGGGGAATGAGACTTGGAGCATGACCGGATTCCATGTGGCGGGCATGATCGTGGCGGCCTTTACGCGCGGCCTGCGGTCCTACGACGTGCAGGGCGCCTACGCCGCCATGCGCGACACCGCCATGGTGGGGGCAACGGCCAACGGCAACCAGTCCCTGCAAAAGCAGTTCCGGGATTTTGGATACGTGCCCACGGGGGACCACAGAGAGTCGGTCTCCCACACGCTCGATTTCGCTTACGACTACTGGTGCGTGGGAGCGATGGCCCAACTGCTGGGCAAGGCGGAAGACGCCGCCTACTTTTACAAGCTGGGGCGGAACTACCGGAATCTCTTTGATGCCAAGACAGGTTTCATGCGGGGCAAGTCAGAAGACGGCCAATGGCGTGAACCCTTCCGCCCGGATCAGCAATACAAACCCGATTACACGGAATCCGACGCCTGGCAGGCGACCTTCAATGTCATGCAGGACGTGAAGGGATTGATCGAATTGTATGGGGGTGATGAAGCGTTTATCGCCAAGCTGGATGCGTTGTTTGCCGCTCCCACTTTGGTTCGGGACGCTCCGCCGGACATCACCGGCCTCATTGGTCAGGACGCCCAGGGCAACGAGCCGAGCAATCACATTCCCTACCTCTATGTTTTTGCCGGCGCGGCTTGGAAAACGCAGCGCTGGGTGCGCGAGGTGATGGCCCGCTGGTACACCAATACTCCCGAAGGCATCCCCGGCAATGACGACTGCGGTCAACTCTCAACTTGGTTCGTGCTGGGGGCGCTGGGGTTCTACCCGGTCAATGCCGCCACCGGGGTTTATGTGATGGGCAGCCCGGTGGTGCAACGGGCCAGGATTCATAACCCGGAAGCGAAAACCACGTTCACCATCGTGGCGGAAAACAACTCGCCGGAAAATGTGTACATTCAAAGCGTGGAGCTCAACGGCAAAGCGTACTCACGGTCATGGCTCACCCACGCCGACATCCTGGCGGGCGGAGATTTGATCTTCCGCATGGGTGCGAAGCCCAACCAGGGATGGGCCGCGGCCGCGGAAGATCGTCCGCCGTCCGGACTCGTCGACGGAGATGGTAAGCCCATGAGCGCATAGAGAAGTGTTAAAGGTAATAGTTCTCCATTCTTGTGATTCCCTCTGGAGGTGTCGGATGAATTTCTTGTCAAGGCGTAATTTCCTCGGCAAAACGTTGGGAGCGGGTGCGGCGTTAACGGCAGGTTCCTTGTTCGGCAGGGGTCTTGCAGCCCAGCCTGCCAGTGCGGGGGTGGCCCGTGTCACGATTGACCCGGACCGTACAATTTCCGCCCTCGACCGGAATCTCTTCGGGTCTTTCATCGAACACTTGGGGCGGGCCGTGTATGAAGGAATCTACGAACCGGGCTCCAGATTCGCGGACGCGAATGGCTTTCGAACCGACGTACTCAAGGAAATCAAGGAGCTTGGCGTTCCTATCATCCGCTATCCGGGAGGAAATTTCGTATCGGGATACCATTGGCTGGAGGCCGTCGGTCCCAAAGACCAGCGCCCGCGCGTGTTGGACCTTGCCTGGAACACTCTGGAGAGCAATCGATTTGGCGTCAACGAATTCATCGCTTGGTGCCGGGCGGCAGGGACCGAGCCGCTGATGGGGACGAACTTCGGAACCGAACCACCGGATATGACCGCCGCCTTGCTCGAATACTGCAATGTCGATAAGGGGACAAAGTGGAGTGAATTGCGGCGCGCCCATGGTTATGAAAAGCCCCACAACGTCAAGTATTGGTGCCTGGGGAATGAAATGGATGGCCCGTGGCAGATCGGGCACATTCCTGCCACGGAATACGGCATCAAGGCTCGCGACGCGGCACGCCAGATGCGCACCCTTGATCCTTCGGTGAAGCTGATCGCCTGCGGCTCCAGCGGTCCCTCCATGCCCACTTACCTCGAGTGGGACCAGCAAGTGCTCGAACAATGTTTCGATGAGGTGGACGCAATCTCTCTGCACCGCTACTACGCCAATGGCGAAGAGACGGGAGGTGAATCGAGCAAATTCCTGGCGCTGAATCTGGCGATGGATCGGCAAATCGAGGAGATTACCGCCGTGTGCGATCTGGTGCGCGGCCGCCGTCGATCGGAAAAAACCCTGTGGCTTTCGTTTGACGAATGGAACGTTTGGGATCCAGCCCGGGGACCGATATCTGACGATGGCCA
This sequence comes from uncultured Acidobacteriota bacterium, assembly GCA_963810005.1. Classification (GTDB taxonomy): domain Bacteria; phylum Acidobacteriota; class Terriglobia; order UBA7540; family UBA7540; genus Bog-366. The sequence continues at coordinate 101,004 of CAWELY010000002.1, read as the reverse complement.
CCGCCAGGAAGCACCCCATCTGCTGGAAGAGATTTACAATCTCGAAGACGCCCTACTGGTGGGGGGGCTGATCAACACGCTGATTCGACGCTCGGACCGCGTCCGTGTAGCTTGCCTGGCGCAACTGGTGAACGTGATCGCCCCCATCATGACCAATGAAGACGGCCTGTTCCGGCAGACGATCTACTACCCTTACGCTTGGGCCTTGCAGTACGCCCGCGGCAAGGCGCTCGCTCTGGTTCCCCAGTCGGAGACTTATGAAGTGACGGCGTTCGCGCGTCCGGGGAATCGACAGGGCGAAAAGATCGCGGTGCCCTACCTCGATGTGGCCGGGACGATCGATGCACCGGGCAATAACGCGAGCCTTTTCATTTTAAATCGTGACCTGGAGAAGCCCCGCGACCTCGCGGTCGCATGGCATGAAGTGGTTCCCCGGCGGGTGAACGCCTGCCAGGTTTTGACCGGGCCGGACCTTAAGGCGGTGAACGGTTTCACGGACCCCAAGCGCGTGGTGCCTCAGAGTCTAGAGGCTCCGGTAGCCGGCGCCGAGATGAGGTTCCAGTTGCCTCCGCGTTCGTACACGGTGGTCAATCTTAGCTTGTCGTAACGTGGCAAGGGCGCCCTGCCCGTGTCTGGAGTATCTACATTTTTCACGTGGCGCCGTAGCGCCGCCATCTTGGCGGCTCAATGCCGGCTGGAAGCTGGCGCTACACGCAAATTAGGGCACTGCCCAACTCCGGGTTTTCCTACCGGCAGGAAAGAGTGAAGCCATTGTGCAGAATTTTTCCTGCCGGCAGGAAAACGGCGCAGAATTTTCTTGACAGGACATAGGCTCGCGCCTAGGCTGGGAGGGAAGGGGTGCGGAACGCGGCGCCCTCGCCGGGTCGCCCGGAAGAAAGTTAGGTGCTAAGTACCAGATGCTGCGGGCTGAGGGAAACGACAAATTGAAGATTTCCTCAGAATATGTTGATGATAATAAAGGCAGTTAGCGGTATTTCCGATGATCCCATTAGAATTCCAAGTCACTGGATTTGAACTAGTTATCCGGATTGCGCTGCACGGTGCTCCAAAAAAAAGGGGGACCCCAAAAATGAAGGTAAGTCTTTAGATGTTGTTGAAAACACATGTAGAAAAAATGTCAGTTTTTAGCCTTGTGTAGAAGTTACTGAAAACAAACATAGTTATAATTTTCCTCAGAATATGTTGTTGAAAAATAAAGGGCTTATTGAAAATGAAGCAAGCGAGGTGAATTTATGCGTTTACATACATTTGCAGTGCTTTTGATGTTGGCGGTCATCGCCTTCGCGAGCCCGGGAGACGATGATGCTTTCCTGGGCAGGTGGGATATTACCGCGACGGGCGCAAAATCGGGCCTGCCGAGGAACTGCTGGCTGGAGTTGAGGCGGGATGGCGGAGTGCTCAAAGGGCGCTTCAATGCCGGCGGCGGCGCGGTTTTCGATCTGCCGCAGGTTGCGATCGAAAATGGCACGCTGCGTTTCCAATACCCGGAAGGAAAAACCCCAGCGGTTTGGAAGGCGACCATGAAGAGTGCGCACCTGGTGGGAACGGCGCTCATCGGCGGGCAGACTCTTTCCTGGAGCGGCGAGCGCGGTCCGGTGTGGCCGGCGACTCCGCCGGTGAGAAAGCCCGGCAAGCCTATCGACCTGTTCAATGGTAAGGATGTGTCCGGCTGGCTTTGCCAGGACCCGCACCACCCGATGGGATGGTTTGTCAAAGATGGCATTCTGATGAACGTGGGCAGCAATGCCTGCAACGTCTATACCCAGCAAAAGTTCAACGACTTCAAGTTGGAAGTCGAGTTCAACGTGGACCCGGAAAGCAACAGCGGAGTCTACCTCCGCGGCCGGTATGAAATCCAGATCCTGGATGGATACAATCGCCCGATGGACGTCCACAGCCAGGGTGCTCTCTATGGGTTCATCGTCCCCTCCGTCAAGGCGGACAAGCCCGCGGGGGAGTGGCAAACATATGAAATAACCTTGATTGCCAATCATGTCACGGTGATCATGAACGGAACCAAAATCATCGATAATGCTGAAGTGCCGGGGATAACGGGCGGCGCACTCGACGCCAATGAGAGAGGGCCGGGCCCGATTATGCTCCAGGGGGATCACGGCAAGGTGCAGTTCCGGAAAGTGCGGCTGACCCCGCTAATCTGAAGGCGCAGCGCGGCGGAGCGGCAAAAGGTAGGGGGCGGTTTGCGAGCTGCCCCTACGCCTGATCGGGGGTCGAACGGTTCGGCCGCTTCAGGGCCGGAACCAAATTGCTGGGCTCCCTTTCCGTAGGTTTCACCTACGGCTAATGATGTTATTCCCCTTCGGGGAACAAGTCGGAGTCCCGTCCGGTCCAAACTGAGCCACCACTCGCGGGATTTTAGGTACAGGACTATACTGGCAATCCCCGATCCGCAGTCCTGAAAGGACGGTTGCATGGTTTCGATTTCCCGGCGTAATCTTTTGGCTTCGTTGCTGGTTCTGCCCGCCGCACTGCGCGGCGCGGACGATGGCATGTCCCTCTTCAATGGCCACTCGCTTGACGGATGGAAAGCCGGCGAGCACAAACACTCCTTCCGCGTTGAGGACGGAAAAATCGTGGCGGCCGGACCCCGCGCCCACCTTTTCTACACTGGCCGCGCGGGGAACGGAAATTTCAAGAACTTCGACCTGAAGGCGGAAGTGCTGACGGGCCCTGGGGCGTGCTCCGGCATCCACTTTCACACGGAATTTCAATCGCAAGGCGCTCTCAAAACGGGCTTCAAGGTGCAAATCTACAACGCCTATGCCGGCGAGGGCGATGAGCGCGACCGGCGCAAGACCGGCTCGCTTTACGGTATCCGCAATATTTACAAGGCAATGGTGAAGGACGGCGAGTGGTTCGAGGTGCGCGTTCAGGTGCGCGACAAGCAAGTGCAGGTTTGGCTGAACGGCACGCCGATCGTCGATTACATCGAGCCTGCACAGCCGGCGGATTCCGCCACACCAACGCTCGGCCGCGGCGTCTTCGCGCTGGAATGCTGTGATTCCCAACCCAAGGTGTATTTCCGCAATCTTGTGGTCAAGCCCTTGCCCGACGACCTGCGGACGCCCCCGGAGCAATTGCCGCAAGTGGATGACGTTTACCGCCGGTTGCTGCAAATGAATCAGGACGGATACCCCGTGGTGGACTACCACACTCACCTGAAGGGCGGGCTGACCCTGGAGCAAGCGCTGGCCAACTCGCGCCGCCTGGGAATCATGTATGGCATCGCCGTCAACGGCGGACTGAAATTCCCCATCACCACGGACGCCGGGGTACTGGATTTCCTGGCCAGCATGAAAGGCACGCCCGCTTTCATCGGGTTGCAGGGGGAAGGCCGCGAGTGGGTGACCCTGTTTTCCCGGGAGGCGATTGCCAAGTTTGATTATATCTTCACCGACTGCATGACCTTCACCGATGACCACGGCAAGCGCATGCGCCTGTGGATTCCCGAAGAGGTGGGAGAGATTTCCGACCCCGAGCAATTCATGGAAATGTTCGTGAGCCGCATCGTCGGCATCCTCAATCACGAGCCCATCGACATCCACGCCAATCCCACTTTCCTGCCGGACGCGATCGCGCACGACTACGATCGCCTGTGGACTCCGGAACGGATGCAGAGGGTCATCGAAGCCGCCAAAGCCAACGACGTGGCGATTGAGATCAACAACCGCTACCGGATTCCCAGCGCGGCATTCATCCAGCGCGCGAAAAACGCGGGGGTGAAATTCTCCTTTGGCACCAATAACGGCGATCCCAACCTGGGGCGGATGGAGTACGCCTTGGCGATGGTCAAGCAGTGCGGGCTCGACGTGGCAGGACATCTTCGTGCCCAAGCCGGACGGCCAAAAAGCGGCGCAAAGACAAAGAAGCTAACAGCTCACAGCTAACAGCAAACAGTCAACAGCAGGACCGCAGGTCTTGCTGTGAGCTGTGGGCTGTTAGCTATTGGCTGTCTCCGGTATGATAATCCGATGAGTTTGTTTGGATCGAAGTCGAAGAAACTGAGCGCCGCGAAGAAGCTGGAAGGGACGGTGCAATTTCCGGGCGACAAATCCATTTCCCACCGCTACGCGATGCTGGCGGCCATTGCCGAAGGGCGAGAGCGAAATCCACTTCTTCTCCTCGAGCGCCGATTGCCAATCCACGCTCAACTGCCTGAAGTCGCTGGGCGTCAAGATCGAGCGCAAAGACAACGTGGTGAAGATCGCGGGCGTGGGCCTGGACGGCCTGCGCGCGCCGTCGGGGCCGCTTGACGCGGGGAATTCCGGCTCGACCATCCGCATGCTTTCCGGGATTCTCGCCGGGCAGCCGTTTCGCTCCGTGCTGGTGGGTGACGCATCGCTCTCGCGCCGCCCGATGAAGCGCGTGGCCGATCCGCTCACCCTGATGGGAGCGCGCATCAAGACGGCTGACCGAGGGCTGCCCGCCGATCGAGATTGAAGGCGGCCACCTTAATCCCATTCGCTATGAGATGCCGGTGGCGAGCGCGCAGGTGAAATCCGCCATCCTGCTGGCGGGCCTGTTTGCCGAGGGCGAAACCGAGGTGGTGGAAAAGCTTCCCACGCGCGACCACACGGAAATTGCCCTGGAGCTGATGGGAGCGGACATCGGCCGCCACCAGCGCACCATCGCCGTGCGCGGCCGCGCGCGCCTGGAAGGGAAGAAGCTTTACGTCCCCGGCGACATTTCCTCCGCGGCGTTTTTCATCGTGGCCGGGCTCATGGTGCCGAATTCCAACCTGATGCTGCACAACGTGGGCCTGAACCCCACGCGCACGGCGTTGCTCGACCTGCTGGTTCCCATGGGAGGGCGCGCGAAGGTGGTGAACCTCGAAATGCTCAATGGGGAATTGCTCGGCGACCTGCACGTCGATTCCAGCCCACTCACGGGCGGCGAGATTCCGGAAGAACTGGTGCCGGGCTTGATCGACGAACTGCCGGTGCTTTCCGTTTTGGGCACGCAAACCGAGAAGGGATTGACGTTCCGGGGCGCGGCGGAACTGCGCGTGAAGGAGAGCGACCGCCTGGCGGCCGTGGCGGAAAACCTGCGCCGCATGGGGGCCGAGGTGGAGGAGTTTCCCGACGGACTGCGCGTGGCCGGGCGTCAGAAACTGCGCGGCGCGGAAATCGATCCGCACGCCGACCACCGCATTGCCATGGCCTTCGCCGTCGCCGCCCTGGTGGCGGAAGGCACGACCATCATCAAAGACAGTTCCTGCGTGGATATTTCCTTTCCGGATTTCTTCGACACGCTCCAACGCGTGGCGGGGTGAGCCTGGCAAACAGCATCGGCAATTCTCACCAGCCCTGGCGGGATGGAGTGCTGCTGGCGCGCTGCACGTGGACGGCACGCACGGAAGGGTGCGCCGGGTGGTTCCAGGTCGTCTGCGCTTTACCGGAGGGCTCCCCCGGCGCGGGTGGTTCCGGCGTCGCCGGCGGCTTGGGAGGTTGTGAACCGGTGCGCAAAATGCGGATAGCGCCATAGTCGGTGTTGATGTGGATCATGGGCCCGCCTTTGCCGTAGCTCCCGGAGATGGAAGGCGTGTCACCTTCCTTCACCACTTTCAATCCCGGTCCGGAAAAATCGCACTCCACTTCGCCGTGATGCGAGTAGGCTTCGATTTGAAAATTCGAGCTGGGAGGGAGAGTCAGTTCGACGGCGCCGTTTTTCGATTCCACCTGGATATCGTGGGTGGGCGGCGTAGAGGTTTGCAGGGTGATCTGGCCCTCGCTGTTGGTGATGTGCAAGCTGTGTTTGAACTCGTTGACGGTTATGTCCTTCTGGCGCGTGGTAACTTCGAAGGGGCCGTCGACGCCATTCACTTCCATGGAGCCAACCTCCATGTTCAGTCGCCCGGAGAGCTTTTGCGCGGTCATGTTGGTTCGTAGAGAATTCGTAGCGCAACGTTTGGCCGACATTGCGGAATTGGAGGGCGCCGCTGAACTCGCCGTGGACGGTGACCGTGTCGGAGACGTCGGCGATCTCGATATCGTCGCCGCGGCCGTCGAGTTCCACGCTGCCTTTCACCCCGCGAACTTCCGTGGAGCCGCCGAATTTGTGGATCTTCACCAAGCCCTGGAGATTGGTGGCGCGCACATCACCCTTCTGGGTGGCGAGCGTCTGGTCGCCGTTCAAACCGTCCACCGCAATGTCGCCGCGCTCGGAGTTGATTTCGCCGGCCGTCGCTTTGGGGAACGCGCAGGTTCAGGTCGACGGTGATGCGGCGGCCCTCATCAGCCAGGGACCGCCGATTGGAGCGCAGCACGTAATGCCCGGCTTCCTCCACCATCTCCAGCTTCAGATCGTCGGACATCTTTCTTGGCCGCACTCTCGTCCTCGGCGCGGATGGATTCCTTGGCCATCACGTCGATGCCTTGATTGGTCAGCGCCGCGAATCTCCACGTCGCCGCGCTGGTCTCCCAACACCAAGTGCGGCTGTACCCTGAACCGGCTGGGAAAAAGTCTGGTGTAGGTGTAGGAATTCAGAAAGAGGTTGGAAATCTCATCGTCGTCAACGTGCCATCCCCACTGTTGCCAAGGGTGCAGGACCACCTTGGAGACGAGCGTGCCCATCACGAGAATCAGGACCAGCATCACCACTTCACTGCCGGAAAAAAGCGGAGGCGGGGTGGTTTCCGGATGGGCTTGCGCCTGAATGTAATCGATGAGCTTCGAAAGTCCCCAGAAGATGATGAGGATGGGCCAGAACTTGGCGATCAGTTGCCAGGGATGGATGGTGGGATCGAAATTCTGCCAAAGAAAAATGCACGCCCACGCCAATCAGGGTCAGCGCCCAGAAGATTGATCCACGACGATAAGTGTAGACGCTCATGTTTGTCTCCCGCCAGGAAAGACCGAAGCTCGAGGTTCGAAATTCGAAACTCGCGAGCTATGCCTCGATCTTCGAGTTTCGCATTTCGAGTTTCGCCTCTGCCCTCTGCCGTCCTGCCCCCAACCCGATTTTGCCTACTGCCCACTGCTTACTGCCTACTGTTTGTTAGACCCGGGGCCCCTCGGGAGGGCGCGGCGGCCGGGTTACGTCCACCAGCTTTAAGACCCCAATCACTACCAGCAGCGCCGGCCAGGTCTTGCTGATTCCCCAACCGGGCACGAGTTGATCCAGCAGAAACATTATTCCCAGCACGATGAGGAGGACGGGAAACATGAGTCCGCCTCGATAGTGCGCCGGTGATGGAGGTGTTGCTCCCATAGTTTCTTTCCTATGCTTGCGGGCCGCGCGCCGCGAGGCGCGCTAGGTCCCTTGCTTTATACGCTCGAGTTCCTGCTCCAGTTCCCGCATTTTGCGTTGGTGCTCCATCTCCTCCATGTAGAGCTTCTGGTGAACTTCTATTTCCAGGTTGCGAATCTTGGCGAACTCGGCGATGGCCACGATCAGCACGACCATGGCGAACACTGCCAGAGGAACGAGGAACGGTGACATTGGCTATGACCTTCCTGCCGGTGCGGCCGCATTCACGTCAGGCGGCTTGCTCGAAGAATCGCGCGCCTTGGCTTTCTCCAGCTCGATTTCGAGTTGCTTCATTTTGACCTGATGTTCCATTTCCCGGATGCGCAGGTCCTGGTGGTACTGAAGCTCTTTGTCGCGTGCCTTAAACCAATGGACGATTCCCACGATGGCCACAATCATCGCCGTGCCAAAAACCACTCCCGCAATCGGAATCAAAAACGGAAAGATTTCCATATTTGTCAGCCTCCTTCGGACTGCTGGGCCCCGGAAGCGCGGGGCTCTTGTTTTAGCCGTTCTTCGTTGCGCGCGTTCTCTCCAGCTCTATCTTGGCTTTCTCAATATCCATCTCTTTCATTTTTCGCTCGTGTTCCATTTCCTGTTGGCGGAGCCGCTGATGCGCCTCCAACTCTTTCTCGCGCATCTTTTTCATGGAACCGATGGCGACGATCAGCACAACCATCACGAAAGCTCCCAGGGGGACGATAAATGGACTTAGGTGCATGTTTCCTCCAGGTCGTTCGAACTTCACGAATGAGCTTGCCGCTAACTTACCGTGAGCTCCCGGAGCTATGCGGTCGAGCGTTATCGCCCTGCTCTACCCTTGCTCCCGTCACATTTCTAGGGTTCGATCCCTTTACCAACCAGATAATCCCGATGGTAATCAGTACGACAGGGAACAAGTGGAGCAGCAAGGCGAGGGAGCCTCCCACTAGCCCCAACACCATTCCTACCCAACCTCCCACCAAGCCGGCCAAGATACCCGCTGCTGCGCCGATAAGCCCCATAATAACGCCGATGCCTGCCATGTTTGCTCTCCTCCGTAGTACCAGATAGCGCAGGTTCCGGGCACCAGGTGCCAGGTACTGGGTTCTGGCTACTTTGGTTTTCCCTGGCACCTAACACCTGACACCTGGCACCTTCTTTACAGCCCCTTGGCTCCGGGAATATTGCTCGGTCCATCCGCTGGCTGTTCAGGCTGGGGCGAGCTAGGCGGAGCTGGGGGTTTGGGCCCAGCCATCCGCCGCTGCAACAGCAGGAAGCCGGCCACAATCAGGAGGACAGGCCAGAACTTGCTGATCTGGCTGAAGACCGGCACGCCGAGGTTGTCCAGCAGGAAGAGAACGCCGAGTCCGATCAGCAAGGCGGCCCCTATCGGCGCATTCACTTTCATTTCGGTCAAGCCAAACCACTCCGGCACCGGCTTGCCCGCACTCTTCGCCTTGGCGGTCTGGAAAGAATCAATCACCATATAGAAGTAGAACGCGGCGGCGCCCATGCCGAAAATGGCATCCAGGCCGCCGTGGACGCGGTCACCGAGGGCGATGAGGGAACCAAAGATCAGGACCTGCATGATGGCCTTGGTGATTTGGCCATTGTAAATAGCCCCCACGCCGGGAATGAACCCCAGGGCCAGAGCCACACCGGGACTCGGCCCGGTCCCGACTCCCCCCCAGGGTGGAAGAGGACTATGCAACCGGGCCGCGAGGCAACTTTCGCAGTAAACCATCCCGCTTACGTCGCGTTTGCAGTCGTTACAGAGTGCGCGCCCGCACTGCCCGCAATAAGCGAAGGCGTCGTTGAGAGGGTGATTGGCGCATTTCATGGAATTTGACTCCTTCCCGCCCTGGTGAAGCCGGTCTGGTTCCCGACCGCTGGGAAAGTCTGTTCGCTCTTGACAGCCGCCACGACCCATTCGCCTCGGTTGGAGGCCATGGTTTGATCGAACGGCGCGCCCTGCGAAGAACCGCCTCCGGGCGCCGCAGGTTTGGGAGTTTCTTCCTCCTGAACCTGCGGCTGGCCGCGCAGTTGCCGGAAGCGCGACTCAATCTCGTACACCACGCGCAGGTCGTAATAGAACTTCTCCGCGCGCGCGTACATCAGGTGTCCTTGGCGGTTGGCCCGGCCAACCCAGGTGCGGGGATTTAGATCCTCAAATCGCAAACTTCTCAGGTTCAGCCCGGCAGCATTGACGATGAATGAAAAAGCTGAACACGCGTCATGGCGATGGGGTACGCCACCCGGGGTTGCAGCACGGGCCGGAAGTAGGCGGCGATCCGCTCGCCCCAAGTGGGTTTGCGCTCACCGATGGTGGCCAGCAGAATTTTGGAAACAAGCCAGGGCTTGGGTTCCACATCTTCCGCCGCCCGGCATAGCTCCAGCGCATGGCGGACATCCCCCATCAGCTCGCGGCAGGCCGCGCATCCGCTTAGATGCGCTTCCACCGCCGCTCGAAGGGAGGGATCCAGGAGCCCTTCCAGGTAATCGCTCGCGAGGTTTTCAATCTCCAAGTGCGTCATGGCTCGCTTCCCGCCTCTGCGGGGCCTCTCATACCTTCCATACGCTTTAATGACCCGCGCAAGTTCCAATCGACCTCGATTTATTCGTGACTTAACCGTACCCTGGGGGACCCCCAGCACCTGGGCGATTTCCACGTAGTCCAGGTCGTGCAGGTCACGCAGGACCACCGCCTCCCGCAAGTCCGGCGAAAGCCGGTCCAAAGCCCGCTGGAGCTGCTCTTTCCGCTCCCGGGCCTCCACGTGGCCAGCGGGTCCTGCTCCCGGGCTGGGCTTTTCCGCGATCGTCTCCAAGTCGTCTTCGATGGACCCCGTCATCCGGTCCTTTTTGGTGCGCCGGTAATGGTCCACCAAGTGGTTGCGCGCCACTCGGTGCAACCAGGTGGAAAACGAGCCCTGCGCGGCGTCAAAGCTCCGCAAGGTTTGAAAGATCTTAATGAAGACCTCTTGCGTCAGGTCTTCCGCTTCCTCGGCCCGGCCGGTAAAGCGGTAGCATAGGTTATAAATTTTTCGAGTGTAGACCCTGAGCAGGCCTTCCCAGGCGGAGTTTTCGCCGGCGAGGCACCGTTGAAGCAATTCCAGATCTTGGTCCACTACGCCGCACCTCAGCCGGGCGGAAAGCCTTGCTGCCTCTGTGCCATTCCCGGCCAGCAAAGCACTAAAAAGATTCGGCGGCATTGTAGCAGAAGGAAGCCCGGCCGGGGTGATGTGGTTTCAACTTTAGCTTCAACCCGGGTAGGTCTCAGCCAGTCCGCCCCGGGGGCAAGGTCGCAGTGGATTTGCCCCAGCCTTTTGGGTATAGTTTAAGCACCACAGGGCGTTCGTTCCATCATGGGTTGGGGGGAAATCAGCTTGCGAACTCGGCTGCTTCTTACTCTTGGTATCTTCGCTTCCATTATTTGGTTTTTCAACACCGTCAAAACCGCCTCGGTGACCCCGCCACAAGCAGCGGTAAAGCCGGTGGATTTCAACCGCGACATTCGTCCCATCTTGTCGGACACCTGCTTCAAGTGTCACGGCCCGGATGAAAAGCAGCGCATGGCGAACCTGCGACTGGACGACACGGAAGGCTTGTTTGTTGACCGCGGCGGCTATCGCATCATCGTTCCCGGCAACGCCGCCCAGAGCAAGCTCTACCAGAAGATCAGCTCCACGGATGACTCCTTCCGCATGCCGCCGACTTACTCCGGCCGGACGCTGACGGCCAAGCAGATTGAGCTGATCAAGGAGTGGATTGACCAGGGAGCAAAATGGGAAATGCTCTGGTCCTTTGTCCCTCCCAAGCGCCCTCCGGTGCCGGAGGTGAAGGACAAGGCGTGGCCGCGGAATCCCATCGACAACTTTGTTCTGGCGCGCCTCGAAGCGGAAGGGCTGAAGCCTTCTCCCGAAGCGGACAAAGCCACGCTTCTGCGCCGGGTCTATTTCGACCTCACGGGCTTGCCTCCGACGCCGGCGGAAATTGACGCGTTTCTCGCCGACCGTTCTCCCGACGCCTACGAAAAGCGCGTGGACCAGCTTTTGGCCTCCCCCCATTACGGCGAGCGCATGGCCATGCCTTGGCTCGATTTGGCGCGGTACTCGGATACCCACGGCTACCACATTGACTCTCTGCGCGACATGTGGGCGTGGCGCGATTGGGTGATCAAGGCCTTCAACCAGAACATGCCGTACGATGAGTTCACCGTCGAGCAAATCGCCGGTGATCTGCTGCCCAACGCCACCATGGACCAGAAGATCGCGTCCGGCTTCAACCGCAACCACATGATCACCCTTGAGGGCGGCGCCATTCCTGAGGAGTATCACGTGGAGTACGTGGTCGATCGCGTCAGCACCACGTCCACCGCCTTCCTGGGCCTCACCATGGGGTGCGCGCGCTGCCACGATCACAAATTCGACCCCATCACGCAGAAGGATTTCTATCGCTTCTTTGCTTTCTTCAACACGGTTCCGGAGCGCGGCCTGGATGGCTTCACGGGCAACGCCGTGCCGGTTCTGCCCATGCCTTCGCATCGAGCAGCAACAGCAACTGGATGCGCTCAAAGCGCAGATCGCCAGCACGCTGGCCGCCCTGCCGGAAAAGGAAATCCTGGCGCAGCGGAACGATTGGCAGAAGTCGGCGCTCGCTTCCCTTCCTGAGCCCACCCGCGAGGGCCTGGCGGCTTACTATCCCTTCGATGGCGACCTGACCGATGCCTCGGGGTTCCACCACGACGGCAAGGCGGTGCGAGGCGAGGTGGTTTATGACGAGGCCGCCGTCGCCAAGGGGGCGGACTTCAGCCCCGAAACCCAGGTGTCTTTCGGCAACAGCGGCGACTTTGAGCGCGCCAAGCCCTTCGCGCTCGGCTTGTGGGCAGGCCCTCCGGCCAATGTGGCGGTCAAGATCCTGCAAAAACGCAAGGCCGGAGACCATTGGCAGGGATGGGAGATTGCTGACGACAAGCCGTTCTACTTGCAGCGCGACAAGCAAAACAATGGGCACTCCCTCGCGCACTTCGTGGTGCGCCTGGCCAACCGCTGGCCGGATGACGCCATCGAAGTCCAAACCAAAGATCCCCAATCGATCGACAGGCTGCGCCACCTGCTGATCGAATACGATGGCTCGGGGAAAGCCTCGGGCATTGAATTCTACCTGGATGGCAAGCGGGTCGAGACCGCCATCCTCAAGGATCATCTGAGCGGCGACTTTCGCACCACGGCGCCACTCGAAGTGGGCGACCAGAATCTGGGAACGCCGTACGAGGGCCGCCTGGACGACCTGCGAATCTACAACCGCAGGCTGAGCGATTCCGAAGCTGGAGGACATTGCCATTCGCCTGCCGGCGCGTTCGCTGCTGATGGCGCTCGACGGGCGGCCGGCGCAGGAGATTGCCGCACTTCAGCCCGAGAAGCCGCCGGAGGAAGTCCAGATCGGGATGGAGGACAAAGCCGAAACCAAGGAAGAGAAGGAAAAGGGCCTGGAAAAAGATCGCCAGACCCGGCTGACCGAGTATTTCCTCAAGTACGGCGCGCCGGAGAAGGAACGCCAACTTTACGCGCAACTGAAAGGCTCTGCGAACGGAAAAGGACAAGCTGGAAGACGCCATCCCCACGGTCATGATCATGGCCGAGATGAAGAAGCCGCGCGAGACCTTTGTGCTGGGCCGCGGCCAGTACGACAACCCCAAGGAGAAAGTCACGGCAGGCGTGCCGGCTTTTCTGCCTCCCATGGCGCCGGGCTTGCCGATGAACCGGCTGGGCCTCGCGAAGTGGATCGTGAGTCCCGGCAATCCGCTCACGGCGCGCGTGGCGGTGAATCATTTCTGGCAGGAATATTTCGGCACCGGGATTGTCAAAACATCGGAAGACTTCGGATCGCAGGGTGAGCAGCCCAGCAATCCCCTGCTGCTGGATTGGCTGGCCACGGAATTCGTGCGCACGGGATGGAACGTCAAGGCCATGCAGCGGCTGATCGTGACCTCGGCCACCTACCGGCAATCGTCGCGGGTGACGCCGGAACTTGCGGAGCGCGACCCGGAGAATCGCCTGCTGGCGCGAGGCCCGCGATTCCGCCTGCCGGCGGAGTTGATCCGCGACAACGCCCTCGCCGTCAGCGGCCTGCTCGACAATCGCATCGGCGGACCCAGCGTCTATCCCTATCAGCCCAAGGGCCTGTGGGAAGAGATGGCGTTCGGCGGAGGCTTTAGCGGGCAGACCTACACGGAATCAACCGGCAGGGACCTCTACCGGCGCAGCATGTACACCGTTTGGAAACGTACCGTGCCGCCCGCGGCGCTGGTCACCTTCGACGCGCCGGACCGGGAAAAGTGTACGGCGCGCCGCTCCGTGACCAATACGCCGCTCCAGGCGCTGGTGCTTTTGAACGATCCGACTTATGTGGAGGCCGCGCGCTTTCTCGCCGCGCGTATGTTGACCCAAGGCGGGAAAACGGCAGACGGGCCGAATCAACTATGCCTTCCGCCTGGCGACGGGGCGCATTCCCGATCCCCAGGAACGCGCCGTGCTGGTGGAGGCGGCGCAGGAAGCGCTGGCCGACTACCGCCTGCACAGCGGCGAGGCAACGGCTTTGCTGAACGTGGGCGCCTCCAAGAACGATCCCAAGCTCGACCCGAAAGAACTCGCGGCCTGGACGACCGTGGCCAGCATCATTTTGAATCTTGATGAGACGATTACGAAACAATGAAGCTGACAGCTCACAGCCGACAGCTTACAGCTAACAGTCGACAGTTAGCGTTAACTGTGAGCTGTTAGCTGTCGGCTGTGAGCTCCGGGAGTAACCAAATGATGGACCCAAAAACGATTACCGGAAAAGACCTCGCGCTCTCCATGACGCGGCGCCATTTCTTCCGGCGGAGCACGGCGGGCATTGCCTTGGGCATTCCGGCGCTGGCGTCGCTGCTGGCGCGGGATGGCTTTGCCGCGGCTGACGGAATTGACCCCAAGACAGGCGGACTACTGGGCTTTCCCAATTTCGCACCCAAGGCCAAGCGGGTCATCTTCCTGCATCAGTCCGGCGCGCCGTCGCAGATCGATTTATTTGACCCCAAGCCGAGTCTCACCAAAATGAAGGGCACCGACCTGCCGGATTCGGTCCGCATGGGCCAACGCATCACCGGCATGACTTCCGGCCAATCGACCTTGCCCGTGGCGCCTTCCATCTTCAACTTCGCCCCGGCGGGAAATTCCGGCACGCAACTGAGCGAACTGCTTCCACACCACGCCAAGATTGTGGACGATATAGCACTCATCAGGACGGTTTATACGGACGCGATTAATCACGATCCGGCGATTACCTTCATTCAGACGGGCTTCCAACAGCCGGGCCGCCCCAGCATGGGGGCGTGGGTCAGCTACGGTCTGGGGAGCGAAAACCAGAACCTGCCGGCCTTCGTGGTCATGATTTCCCAGGCCAACGCCCTGAATCCTGACCAGCCGCTGTTTTCGCGCTTGTGGGGCAATGGCTTTCTGCCTTCCAAATACCAGGGAGTGAAGTTCCATGCCGGGGGCGACCCCGTGCTCTATCTCTCCAACCCGCCGGGAATCTCGCCCACTACGCGCCGGCGCATGTTGGATGGCGTTGCCAAGTTGAATCGCTTGCTGGCGGAAAAGTACGGCGACCCGGAAATTGAAACCCGCGTGTCCCAGTACGAAATGGCGTATCGCATGCAAACCTCGGTGCCGGACCTGATGGACCTCTCGAAAGAGCCGGCTTCCACTTTCGAATTGTACGGGCCGGATTCGCGCAAGCCCGGAACCTACGCCGCCAACTGCCTGCTGGCGCGGCGCCTGGCCGAGCGCGGCGTGCGCTTCGTGCAGCTTTACCATCGCGGCTGGGACCAGCACAACGATCTGCCGCGCGACATTGCCCTCCAGTGCAAGGGCGTGGACCAGGCTTCCGCCGCGTTGGTCATCGACCTGAAGCAACGCGGCATGTTGGACGACACGCTGGTGATCTGGGGCGGCGAATTCGGCCGCACCGTTTATTGCCAGGGCAAGCTTACCGACACCAACTACGGCCGCGACCACCACCCGCGCTGCTTCACCATGTGGATGGCGGGCGGCGGCATCAAGCCCGGCATGACCCTCGGCAAAACCGACGACTACTGCTACAACATCCTCGAAGACCCCGTCCACATCCACGACCTGCAAGCCACCATCCTGCACTGCTTGGGCATCGACCACACCAAGCTGACCTATAAGTTCCAGGGGCGCTATTTCCGCCTAACCGACGTCGCCGGCAATGTGGTGGATAAGGTCTTGGCGTAATGATGAAAAAAAGCTGTAGACAGCAAACGGTAGGCAGGAAGCGACTCGCATTTTATGTCGACAACCATTAAGAAGCCCGAACAGGCCACGGATTGGATGCGGTGATTTAGACTTCAACCATTACCCACACCCTTGGGGGCAGAGAAGAAGAATTCTTCACCTTGGTGCTGCAAATGAAGAACCTGTGCAGACGGAGTCTCCTCCTCGTTCATCATTTACTATTCACCCGCCTTAATTCAGAATGCAGAAGTACTGAGTGCCATGCGGAATAGAGCTCAAAACGAGTTGGTCAAAGGCCTGGGGGTGTTTGGCTCCACTTCAGTGGTGGCCGGCACGATGATTGGGACCGCGATTTTCGTGGTTCCGGGCATCATGTTGCAACAGGTAGGCACACCGGCGATGGTTTTGGTGGTGTGGGTGGCCGCCGGGGTCCTCAGCCTTTTCGGGGCGCTCAGCTACGCCGAGCTCGGCGCGGCGCTGCCGGAGGCGGGCGGCGAATTCGTTTACATGCACCGCGCTTACGGCCCCCTTTTCGGATTCCTCTACGGCTGGACGCAATTCATCATCGCCAAGACCGCCTCGATTGCCGCCATCGCCACGGGTTTTGTCCTCTACCTCGCCTACTTCTTCCCGCGCTTGCACGAAACGCTGTGGGAAGCTTCGCTCCGTTTCGGCGGCCGCGCATTGGAACTGCGCCTGACGGGCCTCCAGCTTGGCGCGACGCTAATGGTGCTGCTGCTTTCCGGCTTGAACATCCTGGGCGTGCGCCGCAGCGGCGCCGTGCAAACTTTCTTCACCGCCTCCAAGATTCTGGTGCTGGCCGTCCTCATCGTGCTGGGCCTCACCTACGGTCATGGCTCGTGGCAGGGGTTCCGTCCGTTTTTCGCGGCGGGTGGGCCTGGCGGCCTGCTGGCGGCTTTCGGTGTGGCCACGGTTTCAGCGCTTTGGGCTTATGACGGATGGAACAATCTCAGCATGGTGGCGGGCGAAGTGGAAAATCCCCAGCGCAACGTACCTCGTGGCGTTGATTGCCGGGGCGCTGCTGGTTCTCATCGTTTATGTCCTGGTGAACCTGGCTTACTTTTACGTGCTGCCGGCATCCCAGGTACTGGGCACGAAGACCGTGGCCTCGGACGCCGCGCGCCGCATTCCTGGGCAGCGCGGGGGGAGCATTTATTGCCGCGGGCGTCATGGTTTCCACCTTCGCCACGCTCAACGGCTCGATCCTGGCAGGCTCGCGGATTCCCTATGCCACCGCGCGCGAGGGCCTTTTCCCGGCCGCGCTGGGCGCTGTTCACCCCCGCTTCCACACCCCCGCCGTGTCGCTGGTGGGGCAGGCCATCATCGCGGGACTATTCGCGCTCACGGGGCAGTACCAGTCGCTTTACACAAAAGTGATTTTTTCCGAGTTCCTCTTTTACGCTCTCTGCACCGCCGGAGTTTTTGTGCTGCGCCGGCGGGAGCCCGGCCTGCCGCGTCCCTATCGGACCTGGGGATATCCCCTGGTTCCCGCGATTTTTGTTATCCTCGCTGTCTGCCTGCTGGCGAATACGTTTTGGCGGCAACGCGCCGACTCCATGTGGGGAGTGGTGCTGGTGGGCAGCGGCATTCCCGCCTACTGGATCTGGAAAGCATGGGTTCGCCATTCTTCATGAACCGAAACTCGAAAATCGAAAATCGAAACTCGCCGGCTAATCATCGAATTTCGAGTTTCGAGTTTCGAATTTCGAAACCAAGGGCACTCAAAATCCCCCTCTACCAACTCATCTTGCTGGCCGTGGCGGTCACGGCGTGGGGAGCGCCCAAGACGAGGCGCCCCGACGCCGCCTGCCTCCGCTAAGACCGCCGCGGAGGCCGCCCTGGCGAAGGCGCGGGAGCGCGTGCTGAACGCAAGTCCCCTGGCGATGTTTTATTACTCCGATGATTCGTTGGGCCTGGCATCGCTCCAGGCGCACGCTGACGCCATGACCTTGCTCGCTCCGCAATGCTATGGGCTCGACCGCTGGGGAGTGCTGCACGGCCAACTTCCCGCGGGGGTTCTGGACGCGGCGCGCCGCGCTGGCCTCCCCCTCATGCCGCTGGTGACCAATCCCGGCTTCGACCGCCCGGCGGCGCACGGCCTGCTGCACAATGCCCAAGCGCAGGCGCGCGCCGCCAAGGCCCTGGCACAGCTTGCGGAACGCGATCAATACGTAGGTTGGCAGCTTGATTTCGAAGGCCTCGACCCCGCGGACAAGCTTGCCTACACACGGTTCGTGGCGCGAGTGGCGGCACGGTTGCATCACGACCATCGCCTGCTGAGCGTTGCCGTCGTGCCGCGCTTTTCCGACACCTATCCTGACAGCTCCGCAGCGGGGTTTTACACCGGGGAGTGGGGCGCGGCATTCGATTACCGAGGGCTCGGGCGGGTTGCCGATTTCCTGGTGCTCATGGCCTATGACCAACACACTCCCTTGACCCCGCCCGGCCCCGTGGCGGGCTACGATTGGGTGAAAGCGGCCCTCGACTATGCCGTCAGCCGCGTGCCCCCGGCAAAGCTTCTGCTTGGCATTCCTTTCTATGGCCGCGAGTGGGATGAAACTTCGCGCTGCGACCACGTCGCACAGCCTTGCCTACAAGGACCTGAAGCCATTCCTTGATGATCCCGCGAGCGAACGGCATTGGGACGATCTCTCGCGGACCTCCTGGTTCCAATTGCGTGAGGAGCGACTCCCTGCGCACCGCGTGGTTTGACGATGCCCGCAGCCTGCGCGAGAAGCTGAAGCTAGTGCAAATCGATCACCTGCGTGGGTACGCAGCCTGGCGGCTGGGCGTGGAAGACCCGGAGTTTTGGCAGACTGAAGGGCAGTGACTCGTGGTGTGTGACCGGCAAAATGTGCTGCAGAGCGATGTGTGCATCACCGGCGAAGAGATCCCTCCCCAGTCAGCTACCGCCATCCACTCGCACCGTAGCCCTTGCGCATTTGAATCGAGATCCTGAAAAGACGGCAGCTTCGCGGCCGCACTCCCCAGCGCCTGCGGCGCAGGCCGGTTTAATCGTGGTCGTGCTCGCGCATTTCGCGGCCGAATCGTCGCGGGGTCGTCGAGCGGCGCGCCGTGATGCGCCTTCAAGTCCAATCCCGGCTCGCGCACCTTGGCGGGATCGAAAATGCGCACATCGCTCGGCAGCGCGTCGTAAGGGCGTAAAGTCCGGCTGAGCCGGTGAAGAAATCCGAGAGGTCGGTGGCGGCGGCGTCGAACTGGTTGAGATAAGCCAGGCCAAGGATCAAATCGAAAGTCTTCAGGATGCTGGCCATGCTGGTGTGGACGTGCGAAACGTAGCCGTCGCCGCGTAGGGGCTGATGACCATCAAGCACGCTGCGATGCGCGTCCATGTGGTCGCGCCCGTCCTGCGCGTCATCCTCCGTAACAAAAATCGCCATGTCCTTCCAGAACGGGCTGTGGGAAAACAGTTGCACCAGTTTGCCCAGCGCCAAATCGTTGTCGGCCACGTATGAGGCGCGGTACGCGTATCCATCGTCGGGCCGCGGGTCGGCGGTGTGATCGTTGGGCAGCCAGATAAAAATGAATTGCGGCAGCGGTTCCTTGCCGCTGGCATAACGAATCTGGAACTCGCGCTCAAACTGGCCGAATCGGTACTGGTCGGAGATGTTGGTGTTGAAGGTGGCGTAATCGCGCGAGGTGTTTTCAAACAACGCTTCCGTCATGGGCATGTTCGTCGCCTCGCGAACTCCCGTGGGCTGGTTGCCAATTCCTTCGTCTTCTCCCGCGACTTCCAGGCCCTCACCGTAGTTGCGAAAGCTGATGTGGCCGCGCGACAGGTGCTCCCACAACGAGCCGGCTTCGAGGTAGGTCTCGGGGAAGGGATGGGTGGACCCGATGCCGAGGCGGCCGGGCGCGTCGGGGTCAGCCCGGAAACCGAGTTTGTCTGCCGTAAGCCGCCGGCCATGCGGTCTCCAGGACTTCGTTGGGATAATTCCCCACCAGCCAGTGATGGCCATCGACGGAGACGTCGGATTCCACGTAGTAGTTGTCACTGATCGCGAACCGCCGCGCCAACGCGTGATGATTGGGCGTGACGTGGCCATCGTCCACCGTAGGCTCGTCCTTGTCCTTCACTTGCGCGGTCTCGCCCCAGCGGGCGAGCGCTGGGTCGCCAGCAAACTCTGCGCCCTGCGGATGCAGGTCGCCGAAAACTTCGTCGAAGGTGCGATTCTCTTTCACGATGAAAACAACGTGCTTGATCTTGCTCGCTTACGGTTGCGGAGACGGAGAGTTGGCGGCGCGCGAGGTGCTGCCCGGCCCACTGATCGAAGCCGTTGTTTTCGCAAGGACGCTGTTGTACGCCGTCGTTGTACGAGGCCGTTGTCCGGGACGGGGTCAGTCGAAATGATCGAAACGATACCCTTCGTGATATCCCCGATGTAAGTTCCCTCCGGCCCCTCGTGGAAATCTGGGCCCGCCGTTGGGTCCGGCGCCGAATCCTTTGGCGTTGGCCACGTAAAGGGTTTTGTTGTCAGGGCTGACGGCCACGCGGGCCGGGAACCACGCCGTGGGAAAATATTCCAGGACAACTCCCCTTGTGCGCATCCAATACCGCGACGGCGTTGATGCCGGAGCATGCAACGTACAGTCGCTTTTCATCCGGGCTGAGCGCCATGCCGAAAGGCAGCACTCCTCGCAGGCCTTTGACGGATTCCGCCGGTTCGAGCACGACTGTTTTCTTCACCTGGTTCGTGCGGGCGTCGAGGATGGTGATGCTGTCCTGGGCGGCGTTGGACACGAACACCTCCTTCTTCCCCGCCACCACGTCCCCAGGACTCGACCCGCCGACGGATTTATCGCCCACGGGAATTCCCGGTCCGGACTTTTGCCAGCACGCTGGGCTGCGCCGGGTCGCGAATGTCGATCACGAAAACCGAGTTCGAATCGGGGACGTTGGGATCGCCCAGGCCGGGAATCTGCTTGCCCTCCACCACTGCGCCCTTGGCCGCCTCGGGCGAGGGGAAACCGAACGCCGGAAACTCCAGGCCCGTCATCCTGGGGTTTTTGGGATCGTACCCGGGCACCAGCGAGTATTGGAACATCCCGACATTCGATACGTAGGCGCGCTTCCCGTCCGGGGAAAGCGCCAGGCCAAACGGCATGCGTCCCACCGGAATGCTGGAGAGGATTTGCTTCGACTGCGGATCCACGATCACCAATCGAAAATGCGCGAGGTCGAGCGCCAGCAGGTGACGGCCGTCCGGCGTGAGCCGGATCTCGGCGGTCAGGCTGTCTTTATAGGTTGCGCCGAGATATGTCCCGTCGAGGCTGAGTGCGTCGAGCCGCTGGTGCGTCACCAGGTCGAAGACTCCAATCTTCCCGTTGTCGCCTTCGGAGATGTAAAGCGTGCGATTGTCCGGCGCAATGGCCGCGCCCAAGAAAACGCTTTCCGGATCGGCATCGGCGGAATCGTAGCCGGGCGGAATTTGCGCCACCTGGGGATTGGGGTCATCGAGCCCGGTGAGGATCGAGACCGAAAACGGCTTGGTGCCACTGTTGACGGTGACCAGCGTCTTGCCGTCCGGGCTGATGGCCAAACCGTAAGGATGCGGCGCAACTTTGACTTGCCTCCCGAGGGGCGTAATCAGCCGCCCATTGGGCAGGATGGTCTCCGCATTGGGATCGATTCTGGTCGGCCGGGCTCCCGCCGGCGCCGACAACGAGGAGCCGGAAATCTGCTGCGAGTCGCGCGCCTGCGGCAAACCTGACTGGCTAAAGAAAGTCAGAAGTCCGACAAAAACCCACACGACGTAGCGTCGACGCATCACTTGGCCCTCCTCATTTGAATTCGTCGATGCCGCGCATCATAGCACGGGTCAATTACAGAAGTGTGAAACCTGCTCGTCATTTGCAAGAGAAGACCTCTGCATGATAGCATGATGGCATGAACCAGGTGACAAACCCTTCAGGGCGGGAGGTTGAGATCAAGGTAGTGGGCAAGAGCGGCCAGATCTCCCTCGGCAAGAACTACGCCGGCAAGACGTTACGGCTGGAGCGCCTGACCGACGGACGCATTGTGCTCACCGCCGTGGCGATGGTACCCGAAAGTCAGCTCTGGACGCTGGCCGAGCCACATCGTTCCCGAATTGAACGCGGGCTTGCCTGGGCTGGACAAACGAAGCCTCGTGAGACCCGCGTTGAAGCCCTGCTGAAGCAACGAGCAAAAACCGAGGCGCATTCGCGTGGCCGCCGCTAGCTACGTTCGCCTGGACCTTAACAGCCCCGAGTTCCTGGAGGTGTTCTTCTCCCTCGAGTCAGCCGAGTTGAAACAGGTTGTCGCATCTCTGCGCCGCCTCCAGGGACTGGAGTGGAATGTTCTGTATCGTCACAGTGGATTCCATTGGGAGGCGATTGAACACCTTAAGGCCCCGACCGGAGCGACGGTATATTCGCTTCGCCTGAGTCAACGAATCCGCGCCCTGGCATTTCGGGAGGGCGAGTTTCTGCGGTTCGTTTCGCTCCACCCCGAGCACGACTCCGCTTACGAACGCTGAGGGCTTTGGGGATACACTTAACAAGCACTGCCCGCGCGGCGGACGGCCATGCCTGCAAACCTTACCCCCGATTACCTGGAAGCCGAGAGACGCTTCAAGAGCGCCAAGACGACGGAGGAGAAAATCGCGGCCCTTGGAAGAAATGATGGCCACGATTCCGCGCCACAAGGGCACGGAGAAGATGCAGGCGGACCTGAAGCGGCGGCTTTCCAAGCTGCGCGCCGAACAGTCCCGCCGGCCCACCAGCCGCGCTCGGCATCATTCATCGGGTGGAGAAAGAAGGGGCCGGGCAAGTGGCGATGGTGGGGCCGCCCAACAGCGGCAAGTCGCTGCTGGTGCGGCGGCTTACCCATGCCATGCCGGAAGTGGCCGACTATCCCTTCACCACGCGCGTGCCGCTGCCGGGAATGATGCCGTTTGAAGACGTGCAAGTCCAACTGGTGGATTTGCCTCCGGTACATCCCGGACTTCCCCGAGTCGTGGCTCTACCAGATCATCCGCAACGCCGACGCCGCGCTTGCTGGTGGTGGACCTGAGCGATCCCGACTTGCTGGAGGATCTGGAGACGACGCTCGGCCAGGTGGCGAACGCCAAGGTGCAACTCGACCGGACCGAATTACCCAACACGCCCGGTTGGCTGCGCAAGCGCACCCTGTTGGTGGCCAACAAAATTGACGCGAGCGGCGCACCGGAGGATTTTGAGATTCTGCGCGACCTGTACGGGGCGCGGTTCGTCTTGACCAGAGTCTCGGCGGAAACCGGCGAGGGCCTGGAATCCTTTCGTCACTGCGGTGTTCGAATTGTTGGAAGTCATTCGCGTTTACACCAAGGCGCCGGGAAAGAAACTGGAGCGCACCGCTCCTTACATCCTCAAGCGCGGCTCGCACTTGATCGACCTCGCGGCACATGTGCACCATGATTTTCTGGCCCAACTCAAGTATGCTCGACTGTGGAGAGACGGGCGATTCGATGGCCAGATGGTGAATCGCGATCATGTGCTCGAAGATAAGGACGTGGTGGAATTGCATCGGTGAATTGAGTCATCGGCTCATCGATCCATCGGGTCATCGAACCATCGCGTCATACGGCAGGGCGGACAACAACCTGTGAAAGACAAGCCCAAGGCGAACCAAGTTCCACCACCGTTCGGAGGCAGGGATCTGACGGCCTGTACATAGCCCTTTCGTTCTGCCAGATGCGACTATCGCTGAGCTTGAGAAAAAGGCTGCTGAATGCGATCAAAAGGCAGAGAAATCAGCGGGAACTCTTGCCGCAGAACTGCGCCAAGAGGCAATACTCTGTCGAGAATGGATTGCGGCGCTCCGCTCAGGGCGTTGGACCGCGTGACACCGTCGCCACGCCACGGTCACGGAAAGCGCGTCGTGACGCACGCAAGAAGGGCACAGCGTGTGCCGCGCCCTTCAAGCACTTAACGGTTGTAACCGTCACGCGCGGCGCCGTCGTAATGCCCTGACCGCAGGCAGCAGTTCTTGAAACCTGTGGCCGGAGCCGCATGGGCAAAGGTCATTTCTGCCGAGCTTCTCGGACAGCTCTTTATCCCCATGGACGACGCGGAAACCCGCACTTGACGTTTGTTTCGGACGGGAACCCCTTGCGGCGATTGCTGCTGGGCTCGTAGAAAAAATTGTTGTTCATGGCAGCTTCTCCTTCCAGATGGATTTGCCCGTCACATCACGGAAGGCAAGCCGTTCCCTTTATTCTATCCCATGAGCCGGGGAAAATGGGAATACAATACGACCGCTGGCCCGTTCGAGTTGGCCGCGATCATAAGTTTTGTGGCAAGACCATCAAATAAGGAGAACCAATGCAACTTACAAGGACCGAGCAAGGTGGCACGGCGCTGGTGATTGAGTATTACTACAAGCTGGCGCCGGGTGCTGGCGCCGAATGGCTGACGCTCTACAAGAAAAATCACAACCCGATTCTGCAACAACTCATTAAAGAGGGGATTCTCAAGAGCGAGCAGCTCTATGAACGGCGCTTCCACGCGGAGACACCGGCGTGGGATTTCAAAATCGTGATGGTATGGCGCGACTGGGCGGCGCTCGAAGAAGCCCATTATCGCGACCCGCAGATCAAGCGCGAGCTTTATCCCGACCAGGAGGAACTTGCCCGGCAGGAAAAGCAGCGCTGGGAGTTGACCACCGGCCATTGGGACGATGTGCTGAAGGAGGTGCCCCTCGATTAGGTTTCAGGTATCAGGTGTCAGGTGCCAGGGTTTGCCTGTTCCCTTGCACCTCATACCTGCGCCCGAGACCTGTCCTTATGGCACGCCCTTGTCCTTCAGAAATGAAGCAAACTTCATATCAACATTCAGGATTTCCTCTCCCAGCCAGTCCTTGAGGAAATCCACAGAGTGGGTGGTCATGCACACGTCATCACTCATGAGCTTTTGATAGAACTCGAGCACGGCGAAGGTCAAGCATTCGTGTTCTGTGCGGTGCGCAAGGAAGTCCGGGTACCCGCAACTTTGCAGAATCTTTTCCTCCGCGGCAAAGTGGGCTTTAGTGTAACGAATGAGCTCATCCAATGTCCTGCCGATCACCCGCCTTCCTTTATTCTCCACCAAGGCTTGGTGGAGCCGGTTGATGACGTCCACAAGCTGTTTGTGCTGCACGTCGGCAAACTCAACGCCCACGTTATACTTCTCACTCCAGGGAAAAAGGTCCTCTTGTGGAGCTTCCATAACTGATCCCATACCTCCGTAAAGTGCTCACGCCGGGGTTTTCATTCAGATTCATCGGCAGGATGTTGAGGAACTTAATTTGGGAAAGGATGGCGCCGAATCTCCACACTCTCGGACGGCGCTACTGACTGATGCATAATAAGGTGACAGATGAACCCCCTCACCCACCGCCTTGCGGTCCCCCCTCTCCCCCAAGGGGGAGAGGGCGGAGAAAATCACGATTGCAGCGCTAAAACTGAGGATTCTTATTCCCTCTCCCCCTTGGGGGAGAGGGGGGACCGCAAGGCGGTGGGTGAGGGGGTCTTGTCAATCAATTGTGCAGCGCTCATTAGTGCACTCCTTTGGAGTTCAGGAACGGAGTATACTTCTTGTCAACACCCATAATGTGCTTGATCAGCCAGTCTTTAAGAAAGTCCATCACCTCAATTGTCAGTCCAATTTCATTCCGCTGAAATTTGCTCTGAAAATCCAGGACCCTCTTGGTAAAACGCTCATGCTCAGCCTTATGATTAATGAAATCTGGATATTGGTTCGACTGCAGGATGCCTTCTTCCGCCTTGAAGTGACCCTGTGTATATTTAATAAGGTTGGAAAGGATTTTGCCGAGTTGCTCCTTGCCCGTCCGGGTGATCATGGCATGGTGTAATTCGTTGATCAAGTCCACCAAGACTTTGTGCTGCGCATCGATAATACCAATCTTGACGCTATAGGTGTCACTCCAGGGAAAAAGCAGGGTGGTTGCGGTAGCCATATTCGTCTCCTCAAACAGTATTCAGCAAGCCTCGATGAGTCCGTGTGACAAAGCTGATGTAGCGCGGTCTCTCTCCGACGGTGTTCAACGTCAAAGATCCCGGCGCCCTGGCCGCGGTGGTGGTGGTGGCGCCAAGCGCCGCCGCGCCGCCCGAGACCGCGTTTCCGCCCAGCCTCTCCAGGGGCCTTCCCCTCTTCCATCGGTCCCTTGGGGGAAAATCTTTAGACTATTTCTCGGCATGGGGGAGGGGAGATCGAGACACGCTGGCTCTTGCGGCAGTCATTGCTCCCTTAACTGCGGCGGCACGCAAGGATTCCGAAGAACGATATGTTGTCGGCTTTTGTGTCGCGGCCGCGAGGCCCAGTTTCACTCGCAACCAACCAGGGCTGGTACGCTGGCAAGGCCTTTGACTATTTCTTCCGGGGGGGTTGTGAAGGTCGCATCTCAATGCGACTCGCCAAAGCCGTGCGGGGAAATTTGTAGAGATCGACCACCGCTTTGGCGACGTCTTCGCCGGTCAGTTTCCAGCTTTCGCGGGACTTTGCGCCGGGCGCGGCGGCAAAATCCGTATCCACGCTGCCCGGCATCAGGTAGCTGACGCGAATGCCGTCGTAGCGGACGTCCTGCATCATGGCCTCGCTAAAACCGTTCAGGCCGAACTTGGAAGCGTTGTAAGCGGAGCCGCCGTGGCCATGGGATTGACCCCCGCGAGACTCGAGATGTTGAAGATGTACCCGCCGCCGCGCTTGCGCATGAGGGGAATGGCCTCGCGGCAGCAATAGAATACGCCGCATAGGTTGGTCTGAATCGTCATATCCCACTCTTCCACGCTGAGTTGGTCGACGGGTTTGAAGATGCCCACGCCGGCGTTGTTCACCAGGATGTCGAGGCCGCCGAACCGTTCCGCCGCCGCGCGCACCAGTTTGCGGCAGTCCTCGTAGTGGCGGACGTCTGCCGCCGAGCCATCCACATTGGCTGGGCTTGCGCTGCGCAGCTTTTCCAGGGCCGCCTGCAAGAGATTCGGATCCCGCCCGCAAATGAAGACCTGCGCGCCCTCGGCGAGCAATGCCTGCGCGATGCAGAAGCCGATTCCACGCGACCCGCCGGTGACCACGGCGACCTTATCCTTCAATTCGCTTGCCATATTGAGCCCCCCCTGTCCAATGGATGAGCTTTTAGATTAACCCAAAGTCGGACGCAGAACGAGGTTTTCTGCCCTTAGTGGCTGCCCTTGGAATGTTGGCTCGCAAACTCTGCGCCCGCCAGGATGAAATGTCCAGCGCGAATCCCCTACCCAATTATCAAGTAACTTGCTTATTTTCATTTATTTAGCCTTAAATGCGTGTAACTTCTTTATTTTCATCAACTCATTGGGAGCACTTTTTTTGCCCCTTTGTTTTCAATAAACCATTGGGAGCACTCTTCATTTTTAACATCTTTTTGGCAGCCCCCGTTCCGAACCTTGATTAAACATGTTCGTGGGCCGCCACAATGGGCGCAGGCTGGAATCTTCCACCCTTGGCAAGAGCAGCGCATTGTGTCCCTCGGAGCCTGACGCCGGAATCCTGCCCTGGGGACTTCGTAATTTGGACGGGCAGGTTTTGGCGAAGGAGGGAGCCTTGCGCGCGGATATGACAGCACCCGACAGTAACACCCCTTTAGTGGATCATCCTACGCTATGGATGTCAAGAAGAATAAACGAGCATTAGAGGCTACAAAATGTCGCGAGACGAAAAGTCGAGAGTTGAAAGTCAAGAGTCCAAAGCGAGGGTCGATTCCGCCCCCTGGGAAGAGTTCTTCATCCGGGAAAGGTCGCAGACCGCAAGGACGGAGGTCTAAGCCAGCCCGACCAGAACACGCCGTGATATGACAGTTGCGCACCGGCTTTTGCTTTTGCCTTTTGTCCTTTGCCTTTTGACCTGCTTTTGGGGCTCCGCCTCGCCTGCTCGTGCTTTCCCGCTCGCCACTTTTTACTCGTCACTTGTCACTGCCCTTGCACACTGCCCTTGGGTGGTTGTCCCCTTCCTGGCGGCTATAGTATTATCCACGGCGCCGGGCAGCTACTTCGACCTGCCAAGGAGCCCGATGCGCGTCTGCCCCCAATGCCAGAGAACGTATCCCGACGGCACAGATTTCTGTCTGCGCGACGGCGCTCCGCTGCGTAGGGGCAACCCTCGTGGTTGCCCCAGGGCGGTCACAAGGGCCGCCCCTACGGAAGAACCAACCGGCGATCGGGGATCGCCGCTACAACCGTGGGATTTGCCGCTGTGACTGAGATTGACGCCCAACTCGCTGCGAGTCTTTCGTCCCGTTTCCGACTGGTCCGCCAACTGGGAGCGGGCGGCATGGGTGCAGTCTTCCTTGCCGAGCAGATCGCGGTGGGCAACCGCCCCGTGGCGCTCAAAGTCCTGAACCGCAAGCTGCTGGATGACCCCGACTTCCTCCAGCGTTTTCAGAATGAAGCAGCTTCCACGGGCCGCATTCATCACCCAAACGTCGTCACCATTTACGAGTCCGGCCAGGCCGAGGACGGCACGCCCTACATCGCCATGGAATTTCTGGAAGGCGAATCCCTCCGCCAAGCCCTCTCGCGGCGGGGTGCGCTTCCCGTGCCGGAGGTTGCGGAAATTCTCCAGCAGGCGGCGCGGGGGCTGAACGCCGCGCACAAGCTGGGCATCATTCATCGCGACCTCAAACCCGATAACATCTTTCTGACCTATCCCGACGACGAATCTGTAGCGCGGGTGTCCCCACCCGCGAACGCCCGCGACGTAGGGGCAACCCGCGGGGTTGCCCAGGACGTAGGGGCAGGCCTCGTGCCTGCCCTCCCCGTCGGCACTGCCGACGCCGG
The DNA here is from genome assembly GCA_963810005.1 of uncultured Acidobacteriota bacterium. GTDB lineage: Bacteria > Acidobacteriota > Terriglobia > UBA7540 > UBA7540 > Bog-366. Next base: position 72,592 of record CAWELY010000002.1, on the reverse strand, counting down.
GCGGGCACAAGACCCGCCCCTACGACCCGTTGTGGTCAAGCTCGTCGATTTCGGCATTGCCAAGCTGCGCGAATCCGGCGCCCACACGCAGACCGGCATGGTTCTCGGCACACCCGCATACATGTCGTTCGAGCAGGCGTCGGGCATGAGGAGCGACGAACTCGACGCGCGCTCGGATGTTTATTCGCTGGGTGTGGCGGTGTACGAGATGCTCACCGGCCGCACGCCGTTTCATTCCGACACGCCGGTCGGATACTTGCGCATGCACATGCAGGAAGCCCCACCGCCGTTCCGCGCCGTCAAACCGGACCTCCCCGCGCTACCCCAGCTCGAAAGCGTGGTGTTGAAGGCCCTCACCAAGGACCGCGAGCAGCGTTACGGTTCGGTGTTGGAATTTGCGCGTGCCTTTGCCGAAGCGGGAGACGCCCGCAAGGCGGTCGTAGGGGCGGTTCGCGAACCGCCCCTATGTGACCATGACACGATGTTGCAGCCGCCGCCGACAGCCCACCCTGCCATCTCGGCAATGCCTGGCGTAGCCGCGACGAGACCACGGCTAATCCTCTGGGTCGGCATTCCTGCTGCGGCTTTATTGCTGGTGCTGGGGGGATGGTATGTGTCGTCGTCTATGCATCCACGCAGCGGCTCTCCAATCCAACCCGCGTCTGTTCAGACATCCCAGGAGACCGTCCCTACGGCTGTCGGTAAAGTAAAAATGAACGCAAAAGATGGACTCAAGTATGTCTGGATACCACCGGGTACGTTCATGATGGGTTGCTCGCCGGGTGACACCGAATGTGAAGATATCGAGAAACCGCCGCACCAAGTGAGCATCACGAAAGGCTTCTGGCTGGGGCAGACAGAAGTGACGGTGGGGGCATACAAACGCTTTGCAAGGGCGATTGGAAAGGAAATGCCGCGTGAGCCGGTTTACGGAACGAGGCCGCTCAATCCCAGGTGGGGTGACGAAGCCATGCCCATTGTCGATGTGACGTGGGATGATGCCCAAGCATATTGCGGTTGGGCTGGCGGGCGGCTGCCGACGGAAGCGGAGTGGGAGTATGCGGCGCGCGCGGGGAGCACCGAGGCGCGATACGGGCCAATCGATGAGGTTGCCTGGTATGACAACAACAGCGGCGAAAAGACACACGAAGTTGGCCGGAAGCGAGCCAACGCATTCGGGTTGTACGACATGCTGGGGAACGTGGATGAGTGGGTGAACGACTGGTTGGAGGAGTATGATTACAGCCCGTCTCGAGACCCATCGGGGCCGACGAGTGGAGAATTGCGTGTTCTGCGGGGCGGGTCCTGGGGCTTCTATTCCGGGTCCGTTCGCGTGTCGGGCCGCGTGGGGAACTATCCAGCCGCCAGGTACTACGGCAATGGGTTCCGTTGTGCCGGGGAGGTGCTCGCTCCTTGACCCTTTTTCCGGTAGTGTCCTAAATTGGGACGTAAATTGCGTGACCTATCCACGTCCCCTTTTAGTGATTCAACTTGTTTTGAATCTTCGGCCCAATGGGGATTACGTCTGGACGTTGACCGTCTCGGCACCAGCACTTCTAAAAGGATGAAAGGCAAGCCATGAGTGACCAGTTGAAAACCATTTCTTACAAGGATGAAACAGCAAAGGAGATCGTCAAGAGGTTTTGTGGTCATGTCCACTGGCTGGTAAGAGTGCGACACACCTACAGAGTCCTTTTTGAGGACAAGCAGCCGTCATGCCAGACTCTTATGGAAAAAACAGCATGGTCGTTCTTCGCTGATCTAAACAGGATATTGCAGGAATACCTGCTCTTAGAATGCGCCAAGATTACTGAACCCGCAACCACCGGCAACCACGAAAACTTCACGGTCGATTGCCTTGTTCGAAACATCTGCTGGCCAAATGATGAGGCAATTCTAAAGAAAATGACGTCATTGCCTGATGATGATAAGAACATTCTGAAGGAATTGGAGTCATTGCGGGCCATTACCGAGGACTTTAGGAGGTATATAAAGCCCGCGAGGAACAAGCTTCTTGCCCACTCGGACAGGAAAGCCGTTCTATCCGGCGAGCTTCTTGGTGCATTTCCCGAGGGCAAGGACAAGGATTTTTTTGGCGCGTTACAGAAAATTTGCGATATTACCCACGAAGCCTGTTTCGGTACGATCTACGGTTACATGTCAACGATCCCATTGAGGGGTGGAGATGTATTCAATTTGACAAAAACACTTAGATGCGCAATCGCATTCGAGGAGGCGCTATCAGAGAGTTCGGGCCAAAACAAGACATGGCTATACTCATGTCTGGAGAAGGGGCGGCATGAACCGAAGTCTTAGAGGGGAAGGAGCAAGCAAGTAGCACGCGGGTGGCGCAGACATTGGTTTGCATGTATGCGCCCCAGTTGTCGCAGTGTGACCTCTCGCGGCTACATCTCAGTGGATCCGGTCCGTAGTCGCGGGTGGCGCATACATTGATTTGCATGTATGCGCCCCACGAACACGGGCGACATCTTTGTCATCGCGTCCCATCCGTGGCCGGTTCTGGCTTCTTAACCGTGACACAGGCACTCCTGCCTGTGTACTATGTATGGAATGCATCAGCCCCGGACACAGGCAGGAGTGCCTGTGCTACATCTCACGGCTTGTTCATGAGCGCTTTTTCCACTGCTTCCGGGTTTCTATCCATCACCGTCAAGTAGGCGCGCACCGCACTTTCTGGACGCTGCGCCCTTGCCCCCATTCCTGGAGTGAGCGCGGGCTCTGCGCCGCCCGCTGTTGAGCCCCAAAGGGGCGACCTAATCTAGCCCAGGGCAACGCCCTGGGAATTATGGAACGGCTACCACCGCAAGCCCTGAAGGGGCGCGCTAAGGGGTCGCCCTTTCAGGGCTCCGCGGTTGAAATGGAGGGGGCCGTTCGACCCAGGGCGTTGCCCTGGGCTAGATTAGGTCGCCCCTTTGGGGCTCAAGCTGATTGCTCGGCTGGCGCCCCGAGGCATCGGGGCGCTCCACGCGGGTGGCGCATACATTGGTTTGTATGTATGCGCCCCACGAACACGGGCAACATCTCTGTCCCCGCGTCCTATCCGTGGCCGGTTCTGGCTTCTTAACGGTGGCCCCCCGGGAGCATCGGGGTGTGCTCTGCATGGGAGGCACATCAACCTTGGGCGCCCCGATGCATCGGGGCGCCGCTGCATGCGTGGTGCAGGCGGTATCTGCGATCAGATGTAGAGTATTTGGTTCTCGATCTCATCCGCGGTCATGGAGTCGAGAAGAATCAGAATGCGGCGAGACAATTCTTTGGGTGGCCGGCGAACCGCGATGATGATTCCGGAGTGCGGCTTCTTTTCCTCAAAATATCTCTGCGCCAGAGCTTCGAAGTGAACCCGATTGTGCGTCAGCAGGGCCTTCTTTTGACTCGTCGCGAAAGCCAACTGGTCCGCAATCCGTCGCCCCTTTTCGACCCGCTGCTTGGGTGGTCGTCACCTGAAAGCCCCGGGCGCGCACCAAGTCCGCAACCAATACATTCACGTCTTCGTCAAGGTAAAGGTCAATGAATATCTGACTCAACGGCTGGACACCCGAGGGTCAATTTGGTGGGCTGGAATCCGGTTCCGCTCGATGTGGGCGTTGATTTCTTCCTGATGGTCGCTGTAGTAACTGAGCGCATCGAAAACCTGCGCCAGGGTCAGGTGAGGCAAGGCGCTGGGAATTTCCTCTGCGGGCACGCCCAACCGCCAGGTCTCGACAATCGCCCGAACCGGCGTGCGAGTGCCACAGATGATGGGCTCGCCGCCGAGGATCTGATTGTCGTTAACGATGTATCGGTGCCCCGTTGCCGTCGCCATTTTGTGCCTCGACAAATTATAACGTACATGCGCATTGAAGAGAACTGGCTTTTATGGCTCATACTTGTGCCCCCTGGCCCAAACCAGTGTTCTTTGGGGCGGTGGCGCCCCCTTGCGTCGGGGAGCGAGCGTAGTTCTTCCTTGGGTTCACGCTTCCGAAACCGAGGGCAGGCGCCGGTCATCGAGAGTTACCGTAGGCGCAAAGTAAGAGCCGCAGACCCCAAAAACGGGGGTCCGCGCTACATTCGCTGGGTTAGCGGCGTTGCGGTTCGGGTTCGCTGGCTATGATTTCCAAAAAGTGTCGGGCCGCGACAATTCGGGTCTCGCGCCAAGTGGCGGGGAAGTGTTTGGAATTGCCGGTCCAACGCGGATCATGCGCCGGGGTGCGGGTGGGCTTCGCGCCGGGCTTTTCGCGCTGCCGCAATCTCCGCGTCGATCTCATCGGTGGAAAGCTGGTCCAATCCGGTTTCCTTGGCGGTTGCCCACGATTGGCGAAGCCATTCGGGTGTCAGGTCCTGCTCCAAAACCTGGAGGGCGTATTTCTCTTCGGTGATACCCTGCGCCGTGGCCTTGGCTTTTAGGGCCGCAACATCTTCATCGGGAAGTTTGATCGTCAAATTCATGGGCATCTTCTCCCGGTTAACCCGTGATCGTAAGTATTCGCGATACGGCAACGTGAGTCCATTCCTCCCCCACAGGGGGGTGGCCACGCGGGTGGCTCCCCGAGGCCTCGGGGCGTCCCACGAATACGGGCGACATCTCTGTGACCACGTCCCATGCGTGGCCGGTTCTGGCTTCAGTGGCACAGGCACTCCTGCCTGTGCTCTATGCGGGTGGCGCATACACTGCCTTTTATGTATGCGCCCCACGGACACGGGCAACAACTCTGTCACCACGTCCAATCCGTGGCCTGTTCTGGCTTCAGTGGCACAGGCACTCCTGCCTGTGCGCTATGCATGGAATGCATCAGCCCCGGACACAGGCAGGAGTGCCTGTGCTACATCTCATGACTTGTTCATGAGGGCCTTTTCCACCGCTTCCGGGTTTCCATCCATCACCGTCAAGCAGGCGCGCACGGCGCTTTCGGGACGCCTGCGCCCTTGCTCCCATCCCTGGAGCGCGGGCACTGCGGTACTCCCTCATTTCTACTCTTTCCCTCCTTGTCCCTTGTTTTTCCCGCGTCCCCGTTATATACCCTTGTCATCCTATGGCGTGGATGTCGCCCTGTGGCCGCCCACATCGCACGGGGGTGTTAGATAAATGCCAATTACTTTTGTCCCGAAACGGGCGCAAGTCTTGATGTGCGATTTTGAAAGTGAAGGATTCGTCCGGCCGGAAATGGAAAAGGTACGGCATTGTGTTGTAATTTCACCCAGGTACAGAAGGCAGTATGGAACGTGCCTCATCGTTCCCTTCAGCACACAGCCTCCCCACGAAGTTTATCCGTATCACTTTGTAATCCCCGCCAGCAAGTACCGATTTTTTAAACCTGATACGGTGATTTGGGCGAAAGCGAACATGCTGACTCACGTTGGTTTCCCGCGCCTCGACAGGGTCATTGAGGACGGAGTCTATTGCCATCGATATCTAGATTCTGGTGGTTTTAATGGGGTTATAGTGGCAGTGCTCCATGCGGTGGGATGCTCGGACCTGGTGGTGAACCCTTCCGCAGATTCCGCTTGACAACAGAGAGATGTAGCCGGATAGTCATGAGTAGAGCTAAGTTGACTACACTAAATAATGCTCTTAATTGGTAGCGACCGTGGAATTCAGTTCGCCAATGCCTTGGCGCACGTTATCGACCAACTCGTCGAGGGAGTTAAACAGGAAGTTGGAGGCATGGCTGGCCTTGAGCCGTCTCCAGGTGCGCTCGATGTCGTTCAGGTCGGGGCAATACGGAGGCAGCCATTTGATCTCCAAACGGTCGCGGTGGTCCTTCACGAAGGCGTCCACTTTCAGCGTATGATGGAAGCTGCCGTTGTCGGCGATCATGAGGATCTTCTGGTCGGGATAATCATGCAAGAGCGTTTCCAGATATTCGACAAAATGCGCACCGCTTTTCGTCGCCGCCCAGTGGCTGGTGAGGTGTCCGGTTTTCAGGTTCAGGCCTCCATACAAGACGCGCTTCTGATTCTTCCCCGGCGTGCGCACTTCCGGTTGGGGACTGCCCACCACCGACCAGATCGCCACCAGGTAAGGGTAAAGATGAAATTCGGTTTCGTCCTGGCTGATCACGACGGTCCTTTTCCGCCGCCCCAGATGCTTCTTGAGGGCTTGCAACTCAGTTTTGGCGCGGTCATGGGCGGCCTCATCGCGTTTGCCTTCCAGCACCCGCTTGGGACGTTTCCGGGCAATGCCCATGCGGTGCAGCAGCCGTCCCAGGTAGTGCGGTTGCACCGTTACCCCCGTCTGCCGCTGCAAGAACTCCGCCAGCCTCGGCAAGGTCCAGGCGGTGAAAGCATAACCCAATTTCCGGGGCGAGGTAAGAACCGTTTGCCGCAGCCATTGCAAATGCTCCACCTGCAAGCGGCGCGGTCGTCCGCGGCCATCGTGCTCCGGGCCCCGAAGCCCGGCGAGCCCCCGCTGGCGATAGCGCGCCGCCCAACGCCCGACCGTGGCCGGATGCACGCGCAACTGCTCCCCCACCTGCGGGCGCGTCGCCCCTCGGGCCAGGCTCAGAACGGCGCGACAGGCATCACGAAAATCTGCATCAGGAGAGTCGGCCGCGGCTTCCCGCAACTGGCGCTCGTCCGCTTCCGACAGCTTGAGCAAACTCGGTCGGGCCATACAAGGGATGGTATACCCAAACCGAATTACGCGCAATATTTAGTGTAGTCAACTTAGCTAACTCAATCCCGCTCAGTCGGGATAGATTGAACTTACGCCCCGTCGCTGCGAAGGCAGAGGCGGGGCGGTTGCTTTTTAGTGGCATTGGGCAGCGCCCCGATGCCTCGCGGCGTCCCACGAACCCGGGCAACCACTCTGTCACGGCGTCCCATCCGTGGCCGGTTCTGGCTTCTTAACGGCGGCACCCGATGGATCGGGGCGCAGCCGCAGATTGTTCATGTTCTCGTTGTCGAAAGGACGCGCCGGCGTGGCGTGAAGCTTTACGCCGCGTCCCAGGGGTTGAGAAGAACGACGCCAAGGCCGGCAAAGTCCTTTACGTTCCGCGTCACAAGGGTGAGTTCGTGCTCAAGGGCAGTGGCGGCGATCATGCCGTCGGGGGCGCTGAGGGGCCGTCCGGCCATCTTGCGCATGCCGTCGAGTCTGCCCCATCGGACCGCAATCGACTGGGTTACCGGCAAAACCCGCCCCGCAAACAGATGTGCCAAATGGCGCGCCAGCGATGCTTCCAGACGCACCCGACGCGCCGCATCAAGCGTGGTCGCGAATCCCGATTCCATTTCGCCGACGCTCACCACGCTCAGGAACAAGGTGCGGATATCCTGGGCCGCCAGCCAGTTCTGTACTTGGGGTTCCGGGCCAGGACGCATCAGCTCGGAAGGGATGTTGGTGTCCAGAAGAAAGCCCCCGTTCACGACAGATCCACCGGCCGCGCCGGCGATGGATTGCGGGTGAACATCCGATCAATCTCTTCGTTGGTGAGCAAGCCGCGGATATCCGCGAAAGCGTCGATCAGTGCCTGGCCGGTGCGGAGCGCTGGCAGGGTGGGTTCGGCCTCGCCGCCGCGCGCCTCGCGAACCACGATCTCCTGCACGTAGTCAGCGAGCGAAACCCCCCTGGCTTGGGCTTGCGCCTGGAGGCCCCGTTCGATTTCGGGTTGGAGGTCGATAGTAATCGTCACGGGTGTCATCACCTGTCAGATAACACTTCTCGCCTCTTACCCTAGCGCAACGCGGGGAGTGACGTCAAGCACGCCTCCGAGGAACCCAGGGGACAAGGTGGACAGCGAGCGTAGCGCATACTCGGCATACACTTCCCCGGTGATGCAGAGGTGGATCGAGCCGCTGACGGCCCGCAAGAAAATCTGGGCCGGAGGTCCGAGGGGTTGTAAGATTGCCGAGACGATGATGTTGGTGTCGATAACAACGCGGATCATGCGCCGGGGTGCGGGTGGGCTTCGCGCCGGGCTTTTCGCGCTGCCGCAATCTCCGCGTCAATCTCATCGGTGGAAAGCTGGTCCAATCCGGTTTCCTTGGCGGTTGCCCACGATTGGCGAAGCCACTCGGGTGTCAGGTCCTGCTCCAAAACCTGCAGGGCGTATTGCTCTTCGGTGATACCCTGCGCCGTGGCCTTGGCTTTTAGGGCCGCAACATCTTCATCGGGAAGTTTGATCGTCAAATTCATGGGCATCTTCTCCCGGTTAACCCGTGATCGTAAGTATACGCGACACAGCAAGGTGGGTCCATTCCTCCCCCACAGGGTGGTGGCCACGCGGGTGGCGCCCCGAGGCCTCGGGGCGTCCCACGAATACGGGCGACATCTCTGTGACCGCGTCCCATGCGTGGCCGGTTCTGGCTTACGTGGCACAGGCCTGTAATTTTCGATTGACGATTGGCGATTGACGATTGACGCACCCGCGAGCGGAGCGCGGACTCCCAACCTTAACCTGCGGCGGAGCTACCTTGGCCGCATACAACTTGCTTGACCGTAGTAGGGTCGTGTACACTTGTAGTGTACAAGGAGTCGCCTATGAGCACTCAAACGGTCAGTATACGGGAAGCCCGGCAACGCTTACGCCACCTGCTGGAGCAGGTTCAGGCGGGGATGAAATCGTCGTGTTGCGCCGGGGCGTCGAGGTGGGAAGGCTCGTCCGTCCCGAGCGAACGAAGGCGCCCCTTCCCGACCTGAGCGGCCTCCGGGCCTCGGTGAAACTGCGGGGCCGGGCATTGAGCGAAGACATTACGGAAGGCCGCAGGAGCAGCCGATATTGATTTACGTTGACACCAGCGTGCTGGCCGCCTATTACTGCCCCGAACCCCTGAGCGGGCAGGCGCAGCGTGCGTTGGCCCAGGAGGATGAACGGGCGATTAGCTCGCTGGTGGAACTGGAATTCGTATCCGCACATCGCCCGGAAAGTCCGCACGCACGAAATGCGTCGGCAGGATGCTCATCGGATCCTCGCCGCATTTCAATCACATCTGGAACAAGGGGATTTATACGCGGCTGGGAGTGGATGCCGCGCACTTTGCCAGGGCACGCGAGTGGCTCGCGACTTTTGTGGTCCCCCTCCAGACTCTTGACGCCTTGCATGTAGCGCTGGCCGCGATGAAGGGTTGCTCCATAATGACCGCTGACGCCGTGCTCGCCAAGGCTTGCGCAAAGGTGGGCGTCAAGGCTCGCCTTATTGCCTGAGGCTTGCTGCCCCGACGCCTCGGGGCGCTGCACGAACCCGGGCAACATCCCTGTCACCGCGTCCCATCCGTGGCCGGTTCTGGCTTCTTAACGGTGGCACCGGCACTCCTGCCTGTGCCCTATGCATGGAATGCATCAGCCCTGGACACAGGCAGGAGTGCCGGTGCCACTCACGGCTTGTTCATGAGGGCTTTTTCCGCCGCTTGCGGGTTTCTATCCATCACCGTCAAGCAGGCGCGCACGGCGCTTTCCGGACGCCTGCGCCCTTGCTCCTATTCCCGGAGCGAGCGCGGGCTCTGCGCCGCCCGCTGTCGAGCCCCAAGGGGCGACCTAACCTAGCCCGACTTTCGCAGCTCGGAGCCATTCCAGGTGAAATTCGGTGTGGGCATCGCGGTAACTCTTGAAACTTCAATGGGGGTTGTACAAAAGGGCTTGTAGTGTAGACCTACCCCCTTTTCATCTCCGCTCAAGCTTGGCACAATGGCGGCCAGCCATGTACCTGCGTGCGAACAAGCGAATCAAAGACGGCAAGGAGCACCGCGATTGGAGCGTGGAGGAGAGTCGGCGGCTGCGTTCGGGGCGGGTGGTGCAGCGGCGGGTTTTGTATTTGGGCGAGATCAACGACAGTCAGCAGGCGGCGTGGCGCAAGACGCTGGAGGTGTTTGATGAAGCCGAGCAGCGGGCGGCGAGCCTGAGTTTATTTCCCGAGGACCGGGCGCTGCCGGCCGACGCGCTGGACGGCGTGCAGGTGAAGCTGAAGGAGATGGAACTGCGGCGACCGCGGGCGTTTGGCAACTATTGGCTGGGGTGCGAACTGTGGCGGCAATTGGGGCTGAGCGCGTTTTGGCAAGATCGTTTGGGTAAGGGGCGGGAAGAAGTGCCGTGGGCGAAGGTGCTGGAGCTGCTTGTGGTGAGCCGCTTGGTGGCGCCGGGCAGCGAGTTCCGTTTGCACCGGCAGGGGTTTGACCAGAGCGCCCTGGGAGATCTGTTAGGCACGGGCTTTGCCGTAGCGGAGAAGGACCGTTTGTATCGATGTCTGGACCGCCTGGGGGAACACAAGACCGCGCTGTTCGATCATCTGCGGCAACGCTGGCAAGAGCTGTTTCAGGCGCGCTTCGATGTGCTGCTCTACGACCTGACGAGCACCTACATCGAAGGGGAAGGCGAGGAGATTCCCAAGGCGAAGCATGGCTACAGCCGGGATCATCGCGGCGATTGCCGGCAGGTGGTGATCGCGCTGGTGGTGACGCCGGAAGGATTTCCGCTGGCTTATGAAGTGCTGGCGGGCAACACTTCGGACCGCACCACGCTGCGAGGATTTCTGGACAAGATCGAAGCGCAGTATGGACGGGCACGGCGGGTGTGGGTGATGGACCGGGGGGTTCCTACGGAAGAAGTACTGGAAGAAATGCGCACCGGGGGTCGAGAAGTTTTCTACCTGGTGGGGACGCCGCGCGGCAAGATTCAGCAGTACGAAAAGCGCTGGCTGGAATTGCCCTGGCAGAAAGTGCGTGAGTCGGTGGAAGTGAAGTTGTTCGCCGCGGATGGCGAACTGTACGTGCTGGCCAAGAGCGCGGGGAGGCACGCCAAGGAACGTGCCATGCGGCGGCGCAAGTTGGTGCGCTTGCTAAAGACCTTGCGCAAGCTGCGCCGCAGTGCTCCGGCACGCGATCAACTGCTGCTGCGGATCGGCGCGGCTAAAAAGGAAGCGGGACGCGCCTTCGGCTTCGTGCCGATCGGCTTGCCCCAAGAGGGAGAGGAAGTCACCCGTCAGACGTTTTCTTTTCGCTTGGACAAAGAGAAGTTGCGGAAGGCGGAGTTGCGCGACGGCCACTATCTGCTGCGCTCGAACCTGCTGGGAGAAAAGCCGGAAGTGCTCTGGGAACTCTATATCTTACTGACCCAAATTGAAGCTGCCTTCAAAACCTTGAAGAGCGAACTGGGACTGCGTCCGATTTATCATCAAGTGGAAAAGCGCGTGGAGGCCCACATCTTCGTGGCTTTCCTGGCTTACGCCCTGTCGGTCACGCTCCGGCACCGGTTGGCCCCCTGCGCTCCGGGGTTGACACCCCGCGGCGTGCTGGAAAAATTGGCGACAATTCAAATGCTGGATGTCTGCCTGCCCACCACCGACGGGCGCTGGCTGATCATGCCGCGCTATACGCAACCCGAACCAGAGCAGATGCTCCTGCTCCACCAACTTCACCTGTCACTGCCGTCGCAACCTCCGCCACGCATCAAGCCGGCGGAGACCGTCACCGACCAACAGGTGCAGCTCAAAATGTAGTGTAGACCTTCGAGACCGCTTTGCTGAAAATAAACTACTTAGCTGGCGCTTGTCGCCTCAACTGCGAAAGTTGGGCTAGCCCAGGGCAGCGCCCTGGGAATTATGGAACGGGTACCATCGCAAGCCCTGAAGGGGCGCGCTAAGGGGTCGCCCTTTCAGGGCTCAGCGGTTGAAATGAAGAGGGCCGTTAGACCCAGGCCGTTGGCCGGCTGTGGTAGGTCGCCCCTTTGGGGCTCAAGCTGATTACTCGGCTGGCGCCCCGATGCATCGTGGCGCCCCATATTCTCACCAGCTCTCCACGGCCAGCGTAGTGCAGACTTCCGCTGTGGAAGTCTGCGGTTCATCCTCAGATTTGCGCTCTCGAATCCAAAGGCATGTCCACGCGGTCAGTCGCTGGCTCGCGCAGGCGCCTGTTCTTGTGGTTTGCGATTTCCTGAAGGGACTTGTGGGAGCAACCAAAAGGCTGGGGCAAACCCACTGCAACCTTGCTGGGACTTAGTTGCACTAATAAGCGATATTATTCACGGCCCTCGGAAGGGCGGGGCTTTAGCCTCGCCGCCTCTGGGCGTAGAGCCGCCAGTCCAGGGGGGGGCCGTGTTCCTTGCACTAAAATGCGGTCATAACACGAGAGTACCCCCGCGATTGGATCGGAATGCCGTTCACTAAGGAGTGGCATGCGCCAGCTCCTACGGAACCCTGCTCGGCGCATCATAACTGTGGAAGACCGCATCGCCCAGTTGACCGAATCCGTCAAACACTCGCACGGGGTCCTGGAGAATCACGCTGAACGGCTGGCGCGCCTGGAAGGGAAATTCGAACTCTTGGAAAATACCTTCTCCGCCCCCCCGCCGCAGGCTTCCGGAAAAGTCGTCCTAAAGCCTATATGAGACGGTGCCTTATGCTCCCTTCTCTCTACTTATACGCCGGCATTCCGGTCACGCGCTCGCCGATGATGAGGGTGTGGATATTGTGCGTGCCCTCGTAGGTGAAGACCGATTCCAGGTTGCACATGTGGCGGAAGATCGGGTACTCGTCGGCGACGCCGTTCGCGCCCAGGATGTCGCGGGCGGCGCGGGCCACGTCGAGCGCGATCTTCACGTTGTTGCGCTTCAGCATGGAAACGTGGGCAAAGTCAGCGCGGCCCTGGTCTTTCAGGCGGCCCACCTGGATGGCCAGCAACTGCGCCTTGGTGATTTCCGTAATCATGTCGGCGAACTTCGCTTGCACGAGCTGGTGAGTGGCGATGGGCTTATCGTCAAACTGTTTGCGCACCTTGGCGTATTCCAGCGCCTCGTTGTAACACGCCATGGCGGCGCCGATGGCGCCCCAGCCGATGCCGTAGCGCGCTTGCGTCAGGCAGCTCAACGGCGCTTTCAGTCCCTGCGCCTTGGGGAGCATATTGCGCGCCGGCACGCGCACGTCCTGCAATGCCAACGTGGATGTCACCGACGCGCGCAGCGACATCTTGCCTTTGATGTCCTTGGCGGAGTAGCCCGGCGTGCCTTTTTCCACCAGGAATCCGCGAACGCCTTCGTCGCGTGCGCGCCCACACCAACGCCACGTCGGCGACGGTTCCGGAGGTAATCCAGGCTTTCTCACCGTTCAAGATGTAGTCATTGCCGTCTTTCACTCCGCGCGTCCTCATGCCGCCGGGGTTCGAGCCAAAATCCGGTTCGGTCAGTCCAAAGCAGCCGATGGCCTTGCCTTGTTGCAAGCGCGGGCAGCCAGCGGTCTTTCTGCTCCTCGGAGCCATACGCGTGGATGGGATACATCACCAGCGCGCCCTGCACGCTCACGAAGCTGCGCAAGCCGCTGTCGCCGCGCTCGAGCTCCTGCATGATCAGCCCGTACTGCACGTTTGACATGCCCGCGCAGCCGTAGCCTTCCAGGTTGGCGCCGTAAAATCCCAATTCCGCCATGAGCGGAACCAGGTGCAGCGGGAACTTCCCCTCGCGGTTCCACCCCTCGATGTGCGGGATGATTTCCTTCTCCACAAACTCGCGCACCATCTGGCGCACCAGCTTCTCATCGTCATTGAACAGGGAATCGATCTCCAGGTAGTCGACACCGTGAAAAGCAAACATGGGTCCTCCTCCCGTGCCGAACTGTAGGGCCGAGCGGCGCTCGGCCTTGGCCGAATGCCATTCGGCCCTACGACTGGCCGAACGCTGTTCGGCCCTACCCACGGCCCTCACCGAATGATCCACCCTCCTCATGAGCGGGAGGCCGGCAAGCCAGCATTCTAGTGGGCAGCCGAAGGCGGGTCAAGGAGCCAAACGGGCGAGCCAAACGGGCGAACGCCAGAACATCGCGGGATCAAACTCGCCTTACCCTGCGGTTGGGAACACGATAAGCGCCAAGCCGGTCCATGAATCCCCAGGCGGGAAGGTAACGTGTGCACACACGCCGACCTGCGACTCTTTCCTTTTGACCGAGCATCTCCTGACGTTTTGTCCTCCTCGACATCTTGTAGCCTCTAAATCGTTTTTACTTGACAAGATGAATAGTCATGATATACTAGCCTCTGAGGTTTGGCATCCGAATCCTCTTTGCCGAGGCACATGAAGCAACCGATGGGAATTCTCGAAAAACCCAGATCGTCAGAATATGTTATAGAAAATAAATATACTTAGAGGTTTTGACCGATGAGGGACCGAAAACCCATGCCTTTGAAATACAAGGAGTTATTTGATTTTGAGGGGAGAGTTGAAGGCAATAAAAAGGGGGACCCCCAAAATGAAGGTATTTCTTTAGATGTGTATGAAAACAAAGGTCGAAAAATTCACCATTTCGGGTCTGTTTGGATGTGTATGAAATCAAATGACTTATAGATTTCCTCAGAGGATGTTTATGAAAAGTAAAGGGATAAGAAGAAAACCATGAGTCAGGAATTGGAGGGCGGGGCATCCTCCGCTTACTGCCCCTTCTAAATTCAGCAAGGGGGATTTGGGAATCATCGGGCGGGAGAATATAATCAAATCCGCTATGGACGAACGCACACGGTTGACCGCGATGGTCAAGGCGGCGGGTTGAGCGGCTAAGTTGAGTCCAAGGATTTTGGACTCGGTGCTCGCCCGGTTGCCGAAACAATTCGACCCCAACGTGCTGGTAGGCTTTGACACCGCCGACGACGCGGGAGTGTATCAACTCTCGCCGGAGCTGGCGCTGGTGCAGACCGTGGATTTCTTCACGCCCATTGTGGACGACCCTTACACCTTCGGCCAGATTGCCGCCGCCAACTCTCTGAGCGATGTGTATGCCATGGGCGGCCGGCCGATTTCCGCGCTCTCCATCGTCGGCTTCCCCAACACCGGCCGGGATGTGGAGATTCTCGAAGCAATTCTTCAGGGCGGCCTTGCCAAGATGCAGGAAGCCGGCTGCACGGTGATTGGCGGCCACTCGATTGGCGACGAGGAAATCAAATTCGGTTACGCGGTGACCGGCGTCATCAATCCCCAGCGCGTGCTGAAAAACGTGGGCGCGCAACCGGGCGACCGGCTGATTCTCACCAAGCGCCTGGGCACCGGGGTGATCGGCACGGCCTTGAAGAAAGACAGCGCGGCGAAAGCGGCGGTGGATGCGGCGATCCTTTCCATGTGTACGCTCAACCGCGCCAGCATGGAGATCGGCCTTGCCGATGGAAGTGCACGCCGCCACCGACGTCACGGGCTTCGGCCTGCTCGGCCACGCGCGGGAAATGGCGGTGGGCAGCAAGGTGAGCTTCGCCATCGACTCCGCGCAAATCGAGTTTCTGCCGGAAGCGCGCGAGCTCGCGCAAAAGGGCTTTCTTCCCGGTGGTTTGAAGCGAAACCAGGAATTCATCGGCGGCTGCGTGGAGTTTGCCCCTGGCGTTCCGGAAGACGTCAGGAACCTGCTTTTCGACCCGCAGACCTCCGGCGGGCTCTTGCTTTCCGTAGCTTCGAAAGATGCCGCGCGGCTTCTGGAATCTCTGCGCGCGAACGGAGTGAGCGCGCAGCAAGTGGGGGAAGTCATCGAAAAGACTCATCCCCTCATTCAAGTGCGATGAAACCTGCATTGCGCCTTCTGCCGCACACGGGTTAATATTGCCACGATGAAGAAACACATTCCTACGCAATTAATCGTCGGTTTGGGGATCTTGCTGATTGGGGGCGGAATCGTCGGGGGCGAGTATTTTCTCGTGAAGTGGTATCCGGCGCACAAAGAAGCCGTGAAAAAGGAAACGCTGGCGCCCACCTCCTACAAGAATGACGATTTGGGATTTGAGATGCAGGTGGCGGCGGGCATTAACGAGAAGGTGGAACCCTTTTCCGGGGGCGTCCGGATTTTTTCACCAAGATTCTGGAGCATAGGACCTTCCATCACCATCACTTCGCAGCCCAATCCCGATCAGAGCGCCGAGTTCACACCTCTGGACTTGGCCATGTGGGAGACCGATGGCGTGCTGCACGAACTTCCGCGCTATCATTTTGAGCACACCCGGATCAACGATCGCGACGCGGTGCTGATCTGGCAATACAAGAATCGCGCGATGCTGCTCACGGCGCGAATCATTTCGCCGGACCATATTGTGGAGGCGAACTGCACGCCCGGCAACGCTGACGAAGATCTTTACATGCAGGCTTGCGATGAGAGTGTGCGGACGATCAAAGTAGCGGGGCCGCCATCTCCGCCACCCCCCACTCCAGGGGTGGAGGAAATCGCTCCGAACCTCGCGCCGGCGAAGCATTAGCGCGGGCGGGCGAAACAGAGTTTTCCCTCAGCCGGGGCCGCAGGGTTCAACGCGACGAAACGCGGTCCTCGTTCCTGGCCTTTCGGGCGTTCAGTCCTGAGCGATGCGCTCAGAAAGGGGTTGTACACTCGTCGCTGGCAATTGAGTTAGTCAAGGAGGGTCGGTGAGTCGAGCCATACCAAAGTGGGAACCCATCGAAGGGGATCTGGCTACCCCGTTGGGATTTCGGGCGGCGGCGGTCGCCGCCGGAATCAAGAAGACGCGCGACGCATTGGATTTGGCGCTGATCTTTTCCGATTCGCCGGCAACGACGGCCGCCGGAGTTTTCACCACCAATCGAGTTGCGGCGGCGCCGGTTTTGCTTTCCCGGCAAAACCTGGCCGATAGCCGGGGGCGTTGCCGCGCCATCGTCGTCAATTCCGGAAATGCCAATGCCTGCACCGGAAAGGAGGGAATGCACGCGGCGGAGGAAACGGCCCGCGTCACCGCCGAGCTGTTGGGAATCGAACCCTCGCAAGTCCTGGTGGCATCGACCGGAGTCATTGGCGTCCCGCTCAACGCCGACCTTATTCTTCAACAACTCCCCCATCTGAAAGAAAAGCTCTCCAAGGAGAACGCCAAGGCCGTCGCCCACGCCATCATGACCACTGACACGGTCCCCAAGACTTGCGTGGTGCGGTCGGAAGCAAAAGGCAAGGCCGTGCACATCGCCGGCATTGCCAAAGGGGCGGGGATGATTCATCCGCACATGGCCACCATGCTTTCTTTCATCACCACGGACGCCTCCATGGGCGAGCGCATGTTGCACAACCTGCTGCTGGGGGCGGCGGAAGATTCCTTCAATCGCGTCACGGTGGATGGCGACACCTCCACCAACGACACCGTCGTGGCGCTGGCCAGCGGCCTTGCGGAAACCACGGTGATTCCCGGAAACGACAGCCGCGCCTGGTTTGCGGAGGGATTGACCCTGGTTTGCCAGACGCTCGCGCGCATGATTGCGCGTGACGGCGAGGGGGCTTCCAAGTTGGTCACGGTGGAAGTGGTCGGGGGCGCGGACTCCCCTCGATGCTGACCGCGTGGCGCGCGCCATTGCCAACTCTCCGTTGGTGAAAACCGCGCTGGCGGGCGCCGACCCGAATTGGGGCCGCATCATCTGCGCCGCGGGCTACTCGGGCGCGAAATTCGATCCCAACAAGATCGACGTCAGCGTGAACAACCTGACGCTGTGCCGCAAAGGCGTCGATGCCGGCTTCGACGAAGCGGCGGCTCACCGCGAGCTCGAGCGGAAGGAACTTTTGCTGCACGTGGATCTTCACGCCGGAAAGGCCACCGCCCGGGTGTGGACTTGTGACTTCACGCGGGACTACATCGATATCAACTCATCGTACCGGAGCTGAGAGAAGATATCGGGAGATCAGATGATCGGGAGATCGGGCGAGCAAAAGACAAATTCCCCCTATGGGGTTCTTCGTTCACCCGATTACCGGATCACCGGATCACCCGATTCCCTCTTGCCCGCTCGATGAACGGGCGCAGGAACTCCGCGGAAGCGCGAATTTCCTCGATGCCGCTCAATCCGTCTTCAATGGAAACCCACCCATCAAATCCCACTTCCCGCAGGGTGCGAAAGATGTGCGGGTAATCATTCATTCCTTTGCCCACCTCGCCGTGGGTCAGAATCGCCGCGTACCCAAGGGAATCCTCCACCGCCCTTAATTCCTCGATGGTGTGTCCGGGCTTCAGGTGCCGGTCGCTCGCGTGCATGGTCACCACGCGATGTTTGACCTTCTCGAGCAAATCGAGAGGATCCTCGCCGGCCAGGATGGCATTGGAGGGATCGTACTGCACGCCGAACCACGGCGAATCGATCTGATTCACGATCTCGAGAAAGACATCCTGCTTTTGCGCGAACTCCGGGTACGTCCAGAAATTGTCTTTGTAATGGTTTTCCATGGCGAGCACGATGCCCTTGGTCGCGCTGTATTCCAAAACCTCCTTGATGCATTCCACCACCCAGCGCACTCCCTGTTGGCGCGAGACGCCCGGGCGGCGCTGGCCGGAAAGCACGCGGCAGAACTTGCCGCCCAGGCGCGCCGTGATGTCGACCATGAGCTTCTCGTGTTCCACTTCCTTGCGCCGGTCTTCCGCGCGCGGCTGGGTGAAATCCGAGGAGCAGCACAGCATGGGCATTTCCAGATTGTGGCGCGCGTGGGCCTCGCGAACTTTCTCCAGGTAGGCATCGTCAAAGCTGGTCAGGGTTCCGTCGTAAAGTTCCAGGCCGTCGACGGGCAGGTCCGCGGCCATGTCGATCCATTGGAACAAGGTCATGGTGCGGTCCCGCACCAGTTCGTCCATGTAGCATTTGGGAAAGGCAGCGAGTTTCATCGTCCGTGGGTCCCCTAGGATTGCCAAGTCGGAAGGCGCGCCAAAAGGATGCTGTTCGTAATCGAGCACCGCGCCGGAAATCAGTTCGTTGGTGGCGAAAAACAAAACGGCGTTGCGCGATATCGGCGGGCAGCAACATGCGGCCGAAGGGGCGCGTCTTCACCGCGTCCTCCACCCAATTCTCACCCTTGCCCTCGATCACCGCGAGCAGGTGGCGCTCCCCTTCGGTCAGGGTCCAGCCGGGGTTGATCTGGTTCACGCGAATACGGTATTGGGTCAGGTAATTCGCCAGATTCTTGGTAAACGTCATCAGCGCGCCCTTGGAGGCGGAATAGGGCAGCAGCCGCTTCAACCCGCAGTAAGCGTTTCCCGAAGCCGATGTTGACGATGCAGCCGCTCTGCCGGTCCTTCATGTGGCGCACCGCTTCCTGGCAAAGAAGGAACGGAGCGCGCACGTTGACGGCGAAGATTTCATCCCACAGTTCGGTGGAAGTGTCCTCAATGGTGCCGCGATGCGACACACCGGCGTTGTTCACGAGGATATCGACCCGGCCGAAGCGCGCGAGCGCGTTGCGGACGATGCTGCGGCAGTGCGATTCATCCCGCAGATCGCCGGTCACCAGCAGCGCCTGGCTTCCGGCGGCCTCGATGGCCTCCACAATCTTTTCGCCGCCGGCCCGCTGGCTGTCGCGCCCATGCACGAGAATCCGCGCGCCCGCCTCGGCGAGTTTGAGGGCGATTCCCCCGCCAATCCCCTGTGTCGAACCGGTGACTACCGCCACTTGGCCCGCCAACGCTAGCTTTTCGGCATTCGCTTGGCCCATGTGTTCCTTTCGCGTTTCCACCGTTCACCCGTTCTCTCTCGCCGGCTTCAAGACGGCTTTCACAATTTCCCCGGACGCCATCTCATCGAAGCAGGGGCGCCAATTCGGGTAAGTTTCGATTCGGCCCACGATGCGCAGCGGGTCAAGTTTTCCCGACGCCAGCAGGGTAAGCACTCTCTCCCACATCCGATAGTTGTGGCTGAAGCTGCCTTGCAGCCGAACCGCTTTCTGCACCAGCGGGTCGAGGGAAAAGTTCAGCGGCTGTGGTCCCCAGCCGACTTTGGTGATTTGCCCGCCCGGCCGCACCACCGCCATGGCGGTCTTGAGCGCGGCGGAGGCGCCCGCGGCGTCAATCACCACGTCCACGCCCAGCCCATCTCCGACGGACCGTACCGCCTCGCGGATCTGCTCTTCACCTTCCGTGAGTACGCAATCCACGCCCAGCGCCTGCGCCACTTTCATGCGGGCGGCATCCTGCTTCAACCCGGCCACGCCCACCCAACTTGCGCCCGCAAGCTTGGCGAGTTCCAGGCAAAGCAGTCCGATGGGGCCCGGCCCCAGGACCAGAACCGAATCGCCCGGATGGATCTCGGTGTGGACGCAAGTGGCGTTGAACGCCACGCAGCACGGCTCGGTGAGCGCGGCTCTTTCGAAGGAAACGGCATCGGGCACCCGGTGCAGGCAGCGCGCGGGCACCCGCACCCAGTCCGCCATGGCCCCGTTCACGCCATAGCCGAAGCCGCGCCGCTGCGGGCAAAGATTGTACTCACCGGACCGGCAATAGGCGCATTGGCCGCAAATAAACGCCGCCGTTTCCGACACCACCCGGTCACCCTCGCGAAATCCCCGCGCGCCTTTGCCCACGGCGCTCACCACGCCCGCGAACTCGTGCCCCAGGATCACCGGAATATTAACGGGCCAGCTTTGGGTGTTATGAAATTGGTGAATCTCACTTCCGCAAACACCCACGGCGCGCGTGGAAAGCAGCACTTCATCGTCGCCGGGATCTCCGGGCGGCGGCACTTCCCGCAACTCCACCGCGTATTTTTCCAGAGCGTAGTGGACGATCGCCGCCATCGAGGCAGTCGGCATGGTCAACCCCTTCTGGTATCAAGATGGAACCACTAATCCTGTGTCCCGCGTCTTTATCCCCGTAATTGGGCAATAATCTCGCGCAACAATCCTTCCAGGTCGTGCGCCGGTGACTTGAAGGCGTCCGCATCGACGGTGAGCGGCGCGCCCAACACCAGGTGATGGACTCCGAACTTGGGGAGCTGCATCACCTGCTCCACGGAGAGGCCGCCCACCGCCTGCACGGGAATGCTTACGGCTTTGACCACGGCCACCAGCTCATCGAGCGGACTGGGCGGCACGCCGCCGTGCGCGGCGATCACCGCCGGGTCGCGGCGCTCGTCGTACCCCACGTGGTGCACAATGTAATCCACTCCCAAGTCCTGCATCAGGCGCGCGGCGGCGGGCTTATCTTCACAGCCCAGGTCGTCGCCCATGACTTTCACCCCGTAATCACGGCCGGCCTGCACGACGACTTTGATGTCGCCGGATGCGCCCGCGCCATCACCACCACGTGCGTGGCGCCGGCCTTGGCCATCATCTCCGCTTCCAGGTATCCGCCGTCCATGGTTTTCAAGTCCGCGACCACGGGATAATCCGGGAACTCGCGCCGCAGCGCCTCGACGGCGTGCAGACCCTCGCCCAGAAGGAGCGGGGTTCCCGCTTCCAGCCAGTCCACTCCCGCGCGCACCGCTTTGTGAGCGTGATCCAGAGCTTCTTCGATGGTCGTGAGGTCGAGCGAAATCTGCACGATGGGCCGAGGCATATGTTGTCATCTCATTTCCCGAAAATCAAGACGTCGAGATTTGGCGAAGGAATACGGTAACCCACTTTCCCGGATATCTCAACGGTTCCGTATAGCAAGTGTCGTATAGCAAGTGTAGCGCTGACCTTCAGGTCAGCAGGTACCAGTACTTTGCGCCCGACGGACGGGCTCGCAAGAATCCAGTTGTCAGAGGGGCAACAGTTGCGTAAGCTTGCGCTACCCGTGGCTGCCGATCGTGTGTCTGGGACCTCTTTTCGCCGCACACGGGCGCGGTGCGGGATGATGAAGGACCAACGCAAGCCGGGAGGCCATCGATGAATCGACGGGACTTTTCCAAAACTATTGCCGGAGCCACACTCGGCACGGCCGCGCTTTCACTTGATCCACTGGTCGCGGCGGCGCGCACAGCGGCGGACCCAAACCCCGCGGAAGCTTCGTTCAAGCTATCCGTCATGCTGTGGACGATCCTGACCAAACTGCCCTTTGAGGAGCGCCTGGAAAAGGTTGCCGAGGCCGGTTACCACGCTGTGGAATTAGTCGGTGAGTACGCGAAATGGTCGGAAGGTGATTTTCGCCGATACAACAAGAAACGCGCCGAGCTGGGCATCACCTTTGATACCACCGCTGGTTTGCGCCACGGCGTGGGCGACCCGAGCGCGCGCGAAGCTTTCCTGGCGGATGTCCGCGCGGAACTGAAAATCATGGAGAAGATCGAATGCCCTTCGTTGATCATCATGTCGGGCAACGTGGTGCCCGGCCTCGCGCCCGGAGCCCAGCATGACAGTTGCGTGGAAGGCCTGAAGCGGGCGGCGGAATTGGTGGAAGGTAAGGGCATCACCCTGCTCCTGGAAAACATCGACCTCGAGGAGAATCCCCATTACTACATGTGGTCCGTCCCGGAGGCTTTCAAGATCGTCGAAGAAGTCAGTCATCCCCAAGTCAAATTCCTGTACGATTTCTTCCACGCGCAGATTTCCGGCGGAAACCTGATTGCGCACCTCGAAAAGCACTTCGACAAGGTGGGCTTGGTCCACATCGCCGACGTTCCCGGCCGTCACGAGCCCGGCACGGGGGAAATCAACTACCTCAACATCTATAAGAAGCTCGCCGAGCTGAATTACCAACATTACGTGGCCATGGAATTCCTTCCCCTCGGCGACGCCGTCAAAACCCTTGCCCAAGCGCGCCAGGAAGTCCTGCAATCCGCGCCGGCACAGCGGTCCTGACGCGTGGGCTTCCGATCATTCATCAGTCAGGGTTAAGGCGCCTCGCCTTCCTGGTTTCGCTTCAGGGTCACAGCCGGGAAATAAATTCCCAGCAGTTGGCGATGCCACCACTCACCTTGCGCCCGGCGTTCTGACCAGGTCGTAAAGTGATAGTCGTAGATCAAGCGCGCGGAGATATTTCGGGGGCGACTGCGGAAAGGGATTCCGCTCGAGCAAGGCCAGGACGGGGGGCGAACCCTCCAGCAACCGAAGCATGAGTTGGCTGAACCAGGGTGAACTGCGGTAATCCCCCAGCGCCGCGAACCACATTTGCCAATCCAGGCGCGGCTGGAAGGGCTGCCACCCAGCGCGGGGCGCGGCGCAGGTCCCCGGCCTTGAATTTGAATTCGTAGTCGAGCCAAGTCTCGCCATCGTTGCTGCCCTCGATGATGATCTCCGGGCGCGAGGTGGTCATGACCGCGAACAGGCCGTAGCCGTTGACGATGCGCATCGGCTCGAGGTCAGAAAGCAGTTGGAACGCCGGGGACGGCAACCACTGGACGGAGAGGAGATCCGCAAGCTGAAGCAGTCCGGCCGCGAAAATAATCAGCGCGATGGGAGCGGTCGACCCAGCGGCGAAGTGTAAAGCGCCGGAAGATCGCAAATTGCCGTCCGCACCCGCTCCGCCAGGGCGCGCGGGAAGAAACGCGCCAGGAAAGCGTCATCAAATAACAGGACGCAGAGCGCGAGGGTGAGCAGATTGAAAAACGCATAGTTTCCGGTTAGAGCAATCAGGACCTGCAAAAGAATTAAGAAGCCCGCCGCCCACGAATCGCCAAAGGCGCGGCGCGAAAATCAGAAATGGAACGGCGAGTTCGACAAAGAACATGAACACTGCCGAGCCGTGCTGAAACCAAGCCGGCGCCAGGTGAACGTACCAGGCGATGGGCGTGGGCAGCGGCTGCGTGTAGTAGTGGTATTCCAGCGCGGTGAGGTTGCGCCAGGTGGGGTCGCCGCTCGCGAGCTTGACCACCCCGGAGGAAAACATCAGGCGAAAGAGCAGGAACCACAGCAGCCACCGCGGGACCTTGGGCGGTGCGGCTTTCGGTGACCCGCGCGGCCAGAGATGCCAGGGAGCCAGGAAAATGGCCAGAAAGCCGGCCTCCAGCAGAAGGCTGTCCCATTGAAAGCCCAGAAAATCCTGTCCCACCGTGACCAAAGAAAGGTAGAGCATCCACAACAGCGATAAAACCAGAATCAGGGGCAATGTCGAAGATCAGCAGGAAGGAGCCGATCACGCCGCCCGCACTCATCACTTCGAGCGCCGTGTCGCCCGAATTCAGCCAAGCGAGCGTGGGGAAGAACCAGTAGCGCTCCAGCCCACGCGCGCGTCAACCAGGGCGAGAAACTCCCTGGCCGGCAGGATGCCGTTGTGCCCGATCAGGCCGAGGATCTGGGTGGCGAGAGAAAGGAACGCAAAGAAATAGACAACGCCCAGCAGCCGCAGGAACAGCCAGGAAGCGAGGGAGAAAGACGGCCGCTCGAAATGCTTTCCCCAGAATAGGCGGGTGAGGCGGTAGAAGGGATTCCGGTGCCGCGCTACCAACGCATAGAAGAATTCGGCGACGAATGCGGAGCCGGGAAGATGCTGGTAGAGCCAGAGCATCCAGGCGCACCCCGGGACGAAGGCGAGTGTGCGAAACACCGCATGAGCCGCGCTGAAGGCCCTACCGCCCGGGAGGATCAAGTGAACGGCACGGGCAAAGGCCTGGCGTGGGATTTCCGGGAACTGCTCCGCCACCTCCTGGAAGGGCGCGTATTGAATGCGGTCTCCGGTGAGGGCGCGCCAGCATTCGATCCAAAGGCGGCAAAAGCTGCAATCGCCGTCATAAACCAGAATCGGTTTTTCCGAAGTCGCGGGATCCATACCCTGACCCTTATGATTGAGCCCTGCGATGCCCTGGTAATAGCCGCGTTGCTATTCTAACGGAGTTGGAGGAAAGAATCTCGTGGCACAGTAAGGGTGGGCTGAAGAGGTTGTGGCGCTACCGCTTCTACCCGCTATCGGGTAATGCTTCGCAGGTGGTCCACGCTATAAAGTTTTGCGAGCAAATCGCCGTCCTGTACAGAGCGGCCAACCGCGGGTGGAATGTAGAGAGTGAACCCGGCATGAATTTGTTCCGCGTGTTGGCCCATGTCCTCGAGCGCGAACCGCAAGATGGCCGGCAGCATAAGGGGGTGGGGTGAGCAGTAGATCGCCACCACTTGATGTTGCGCCGGATAGAATTGCCGCAGGTAGGCGATGAAGCGCGCGAATCGCTCCGGCCGCGAGATCCGCTGGCTGTGGAGGCACGTCTCGAGCGGGCCGATTTGCCAGATGACGGCGGGAACGTCGTTTTGTAATGGCCGCTTGCGCAGCAGCAGGTCGGTGGCTTCGTACATTTGCAGGCCGTGAACCACCGGGTCGAGCCGCAGGTCAGCGAGAAGGGTATCGAGGGCGGAGAGGCCAGGCAGGATTTCGACCGAGAGCTCGAGCGCCTTCGCCATTTCCAGCACCAGAAACGGCGCGTGCGCGGCGACGAGCGGATGCCCATGGACCAGGAAGGTGACTGGCGGATTTTCCAGAGCAGCTCGGATGACCGAGATCGCCATGTGCTCGTAAGCATTGAGGCGCGGCCGCTCCTCGGAATAGCTTTGCGCGAAGAGCGCCGTAACCTGCGGGCATAAGCCTTCGAGGTAGGGCTTGGTGGCCACTCCCGCGTCCAGGTAGAGAACCTCGCGCGAGGCGCGGAGGGCGCGCTCGACCTCGCGCGTCACCTGATTAACCGCTCGCACCCCCAGCCCGGCGATCCAGATGTCGGTCATCGCACATCTCCCTGGTGCAGGACGTGTAACAGGTCCACGAGCCGATCATATTTCTCTTCGCTGGATGCTTTGCGCACCGCGGCTGCGGCGGCCTGCACCGAGGGGAAATCGAGCGGGGTTTTAAATGGCGAAGTCTCCACTTCCCCGGAGCTTTCCGGCGGGGGCGGCACGCTGACGTTGGACGGTTGCCGAAATGAACCCCACATGCCGAGTTGGGGGTTTCCTGCTGCATCCTGTAACTTCACCGCGGAAATCCGGATCACCGCCCGCAAGGGCGCGAGGGGCTGGCCGGGAAATACCGCGCCGACCGGAGGCGGCAGACTGGCGGGATCGGCTCCTTCCGGCAAGGGATTCACCCACATAACATAGCTAATTCCCTTGAATTGTCCATTCTCGTGGAGCGCGCAGGGAACCACCGTCAACGCCATCAAGGTGTCCGGCAGGGCGCACGCTTCGACTGCGGTGGGAGGTGCCGCGGCGACGGCGGGTGCTTCCTCCGGTGGCATGGCCATCCCTTCGGCAAGCTCAGGGCGGGCTTTGGCCATGAAAGGGGATTTCATCTGGCGCTCGAGCGCTGCCCCCAGCAACGGCAGCAGACGGTGATCGGGCCGCCGGAGGGTCTCCCTTTCCTCCACGGTGAGATCAAAACTCGCGAAGACCTCGTCGGGGGATTCCAGGAGCCGCCGGCACAGGTCCGGTTGGAGCGCCGACGCGATCAACAACTCGTCGATTTTGGGTTTCGCCACGGTCGGTTCATCTCTTGGTGACGGTGCACTCACCGCATGAGAACGTGTGAAAAAATCTCGTTGTAGCAGCGGTGGGCGCCTGCCCTGACGCAGGAAAGGACCGCCGGCTCTGAAAATCAACATCTTCGGCGGTCAGAGACCCCCGGTACAAATCGCGACGCCGAGTTCTTCACCGCCGATCATGAGGTGCGAGCGGGTAGCATACCACGGTGCGCCGAGCAGGAGGAGCCGGACTTTGTTTTTCTTCGCGCACCCTTGGAACGCGTAGCACGTATGTGAAGTTCAAGGAAAAAGCTTCGTTCGATTTCTCGCTGGCAGGCGTGGCGGCGGTCGTGAGCTTTGAGAACGGCAAAGTGGCCCACGCGCGGATGGCTCTCTCCGGCGCGGCGCCCGCACCCTGGCGTGCCGCCAGGGCCGAAAAGGCGCTGCTGGGGGCGAAACTGGAGGAGCCGCTGGCCCGCTAGATTGCGGACTTGGTGGTTTGAAACAACGTGCCAATCGCCGACGATGGCTACAAGATCCCCCTCACGCGCACCCTCGTCCGCCGCGCACTGCTCAGTCTGGCTTAAGCGGCGCAGCATGGAATGCCTTAATAATGCCACTGCCGATGACTGAATTCCGGCAAGTGACGATATTTCGGCACATAGATTCTTGACAATCCCCAGCACTATGCCTCCAACGCTCATACTA
Organism: uncultured Acidobacteriota bacterium; assembly: GCA_963810005.1. Taxonomy (GTDB): domain Bacteria; phylum Acidobacteriota; class Terriglobia; order UBA7540; family UBA7540; genus Bog-366. Next base: position 45,903 of record CAWELY010000002.1, on the reverse strand, counting down.
TATTGTATTGTAAGCACTTATAATCAGTTGTAAAGCTTCGAAGTTTGGCCCCTTTATTGCGTTTTAAGTAAGCCGGATAATTGAGGAGAGCTGCCATTATGCTTCGTATCACGACAAGCGACATCGGTGAAAAGGTCACGCTAAAACTGGAGGGCAAACTCTCCGGTCCCTGGGTGGAGGAGTTCGAGCGTTGCTGGCACATGTCGTCGGACATCTATAGGAAGAAGGGGTTGGTGGTGGATCTGTCCGGCGTGACATTCGTTGACCCCGCGGGAAAGAAACTGCTCTGCTCGATCTCCGCGTGAGGGGGCGCAACTGGTGGGTTCGGGTCTCATGCCAAAGTCACTGATTGACGAAATCTGCGCGGAAAAGCCATCCGGCGAAACCCGGCAAAGCGCCTCACAAGTTGAAGCAGGAAGTCGACTCACCTGCTCCTGATTCTTTTGCTTCCGTTCCTTGCGGCCTCGCAACACGAGGGCACAGGACTCCGCGCCGTTGCGACTGACGTTGCACGATGCGGTGGCCACCGCGCTCAAGGAAAATCCGCAGGTGCAGATTGCCACGCTGAGCTTCGCCGAGAGCCAGGAGGACAAATCCATTGCGCGCTCGGCGCTGCTTCCGCAAGCCGGCCTGGAAGTTTTCGACCGGGCGATGCGGGTCAACCTCTAGGCGGAGTTTGGCAGCCCGTTTCCGGGCATTCGCGAGCACGCGGGCCCGTTCCAGTTTTTTCAGGGAGGCCCGGGTGTGACCATGCCCTTGCTCGACCTGACCCTATGGCGGCGTTTGCAGGCGGCTCACCAGGGAGTGAACGCCAGCCAGGCGCAGGAAACCACGGTGCGCGAGCAAATTGTGTTGTTGGTGGTTTCGCAATACCTGGCGGGGATGCGCGCCAATGCGGCGGTGAAAGCGGCCCAATCGCGCGTGGATTTGGCGCAGGCGCTCTACGACCAAGCCAATGACTTGCAGAAACACGGGGTGGGTACGGGGATTGACACTTTGCGCGCCAACGTGGAGCTTCAAAACGAGAAGCAGCGCCTTCTGGAAGCCCAGACCCAACAGAAGGTGGCGCTCTATGGCTTGGCGCGGCTGCTCAATTTGGATCCGCATCGGGAAATCGAACTGGCCGACACGCCGAGTTTTTATGCAGACGCCGGAGATCGACGCCAGCCAGAGCCTCGAGCAGGCTTACGAGACTCGCCCGGAAATGAAGGCGCTGGCGGCGCAGGCGCACATGGCGGAACTTGCCAAGCGCGCAGCGAGTGAGTCGCGGCTGCCCACGCTCAATTTCGCCGGTACGTGGGGCGAGCAAGGATTGTCGGCCCCCAGCGCCATCCCGGCTTATATCTACCAACTCACCGTGGACGTGCCGCTCTTTACCGGGGGGCGGATTCACGCCGAGATTGCCAAGGCCGATCTGGAGATCAAGAAGGTGGAGCAGGAGCGCGCCGACCTGCGGAACCAGATTGCGCTGGAGGTGAAAACTTCGCAAGCGCAACTGGACGCGGCGCAGCACGAGGTGGATGTGGCCAACCTGGGAGTGAAGCTGGCGCAAGAGGAAGTGTCGCAGGCGCGCGACCGTTTCCAGGCGGGCGTGGCCAACAATATTGAAGTCGTCAGCGCGCAGGACGCTCTGGCTCGCGCCAACGATAACCAGATTGCCGCGCTCTACGGTTACAACCAGTCAAGGGCCGACTTATCGCACGCCATCGGCCAGATCGAAGGGCTTTATTCGAAGTAGCCTGGTTGTAGGGGTACGGCTTGCCGTACCCTCTCGGTTCGATCACGCGATAGAAATGGAGAGGGTACGGCAGGCCGTACCCCTATAACAGAGCGGGCAAGATACCGTAAGAGTGCCGCCCTAAAGGGCGGCGCTACAAGCCAAGTAAAGGTGTTTAACTATGCCGAGTACAGATCCCAACGTTGTTGAGCTGGAAAAAGAATTAGGCAGCGCCGAGCCGCTAAGCCCGGAAGCTGAGCTGCGGACAAAACCCCGTCGCGCTGGGCTGACCCCATGGTCCGCCGCGCCGCCATCGGGGCGGCGGCCGTGCTGGCCATTGCCGTGGTGGCATTGCTGGTTTATTACCACAACCGCGTCTCCACGGACGACGCGGAGGTGGATGGGCACGTGGTGCCGATCGCCGCCAAGGTTTACGGGACCGTCGCCGCGGTGATGATTCATGACAACGAAGCGGTCAAGGAGGGCCAGGTGCTGGTGCGCATTGACCCGCGCGATTACCAAGCCCGCGTGGACCAAGCCAAGGCGGCGCTGGCGCTCGCCGAGGCGCATGCGCGGGCGGCGGGCGTGGGCGTCCCGCTGACGCGGGAAACCACCGACAGCACCACCTCCGGCGCCGATGCGCAACTGGCCGCCGCCCAGGCGAATTACGACAAGTCCAAGTTCACCTATGAGAGGGATTCCACGGCGGAGCTGGCCTATGCGCGCGCCAACATGGCGGCGCAGCAAGCCAACAACGATCGTGCCCAGGCGGATTTGGCCCGCATGAAACCCCTGATGGAAAAGGGTGAGATCTCCCAGCAGCAGTACGACGCCTATTTAGCCGCCGCGCGCGTGGCCGACAGCCAACTGAAAGCCGCGAACGAGAAGCTCAATTCCGCCGAGAAGGGAGCGGAGATCGCCCGCGAATCCATGCTGGCGGCCAAAGCGCAGGTGGACCAGGCGCGCGCCATGGTGGCGCAGGCGATGGCGAACCATAAGCAAGTTTCCATTCGCGAGGCCGACCAGGCTTCCGCGGAAGCGGCCGTGGCCAACGGCCCAGGCGGATTTGGAAGCGGCGGAGTTGCAATTGAGTTACGCCACCATCGTTGCTCCCAGCGACGGTGTGGTCACCAGGAAATCGGTCGAAGCCGGCCAGATCATCCAGCCCGGCCAGGGGCTCTTCACCCTGATTCCCCTGAACGACGTTTGGGTCACGGCGAATTTCAAAGAGACCCAGCTTGCCAAGGTGCGTCCCGGCCAGAAGGCGGAGATCGACGTTGACATGTACGGCAAGACTGTCACCGGCCATGTGGATTCCATTGCCGGCGCTACCGGCGCGCGCCTGAGCCTGCTGCCGCCCGAAAACGCCACGGGCAATTACGTGAAAGTGGTGCAGCGGATTCCGGTCAAGATTTTGTTGGACCCGAACTCCTCCGACAAGGCAATTTTGCGCCCCGGCATGAACGTTGAGGCGACCATCATCACGAAATAGGGACTGGGTGCTAGGTTCTGGGTTCGGGGGACTGGGTGCTGGAGACTGGGGGGTGGCCCTCCCCCAGCACCGATTACCTGGCACCTAACTCCCAGAAAAAGAGGAACCATGTTCCGCGTCGTGACCGTAGCGCGAGAGTACGGAAGCGGGGGCGGACGGATCGCCCAGTTGCTGGCCGGCCGCCTGGGATGGAAACTGCTCGACCGCTGCTTGGTGGAAAAAATCGCGGAAACCGCCAGGATTGAGCCCGAGTGGCGGAAAAATTCGATGAGCGCCCCGACCCTTGGTTCGATCGGCTGGCGGAGGTTTTCTGGCAGTCTCCGGGCCTGAGGGGGTACATCGGAGGCCCCGTGCCAGGACGGTTTGACGGCGAAGTGGCGGCCCATTTGACCCGCCGAATCATTGAAGAGGCGGCGGAGATTGGCGACTGTGTGATTGTGGGGCGGGGAAGCCAATGCATTCTCCAGCAGCGCGAAGATGCTTTCCATGTTTTCATTTACGCGCCCCGGGGCCAACGGCTGGCGCGTTTGCTCCGCCGCGACGCGCGTCTGTCGAAAGCCGAGGCGGAGAAAAAACTGGATGCGGAAGACGCAACCCGCGCCGCTTACGTCCGCGATCACTATCGGCGAAGACTGGCAGAATCGCCATCTGTATCATTTGATGATTTCCTCGTGCCTGGGGGAAAAAGAGGCGGTTTCCATTATTCTTTCGGCCCTCCACAGCGCCCAGGTCGGTGCGGCTCCCGCAAGCCGGTGATTGCCAGCGTCCGGTGGAAAGGCCCAGGGTTGCGTCAATTTACGATGGGGTTGAAAGTGCCCCCTCACCCACGCTCCTCCGTCGGGCACCCTCTCCCCCTGGGAGAGGGATAGAAATCAAAATCAAAGCCCTCTCCCTTGGGGAGAGGGGGGACCGCAAGGCGGGGGGTGCCCCACGTTTTGCGGGTGGGGTGAGCGGTCTCTTCGCAGGTGATGCCTTCCGGGCCATGGAGTTAAGCGACATCCGCGACTCTGACGAGACCCCGGGTAAAACGCCGCCCAAGAATCGAAACTGTGTCATGAACATCTGTTCGCGCGAGCTCGACAAAACGGTGAGACCCACCCGTGGCTGATTGCCTTCACGGTGATGCTGGCGGTTTTCATGGAAGTGCTCGACACCAGCGTGGCCAATGTCGCGCTTCCGCACATTGCCGGCAACCTTTCCGCCGGCGTTGACGAAAGCACCTGGGTCTTGACCTCTTATCTGGTTTCAAACGCCATTGTGCTCCCGCTCACCGGTTGGTTCTCCTCGCTGTTTGGCCGCAAGCGGTTCTACATGACCTGCGTGGCCATCTTTACGGTCAGCTCCCTGCTTTGCGGGCTCGCCCCCAGTCTTGGCTGGCTGGTGTTTTTCCGCATCCTGCAAGGCGCCGGCGGGGGAGCGTTGCAGCCCATCTCTCAGGCCATCTTGCTGGAGAGTTTTCCCAAGGAAAAGCAAGGCATGGCGATGGCCATGTTCGGCGTGGGCGTGGTCATGGCGCCCGTCATCGGCCCCACCCTGGGTGGCTGGCTCACCGACAGTTATAGCTGGCGATGGATTTTCCTCATCAACATTCCGGTGGGAGTGATCTCCCTGGTTCTTACCTTCTTCCTGATTTCTGACCCGCCCTTCCTCAAGCGTAAAGGGTTCAAGGGTGGAGTCCATATCGATTTCATCGGGCTGGGCCTGTTGAGTGTGGGCCTGGGATTCCTGCAAGTGGTTCTGGACAAGGGGCAGCGCGAGGACTGGTTTGAATCGCACTTCATCGTTGCCTGCGCCGCTCTGGCGTTGTTGGGCTGGTCGCGGCCGTGGTCTGGGAACTCACTCGCAAAGATCCCATCGTGGATTTTCGCCTGCTGAAAAACCGGAATTTCGCGCTCGCTACCTTGACGATGTTTATGCTGGGGTTCGTCATGTATGGGAGCACCGCCTTGCTTCCCATTTTTCTTCAGACCCTGCTGGGGTATACGGCGATGTTGAGCGGGCTGGTGCTTTCGCCGGGAGGAATCATGGTGATCATCATGCTGCCCCTCGTGGGCAAGCTGGTGACACATTTCGACGCGCGCTGGCTGGTGATTTTCGGTGTCGTGATTGTGGCCGCTTCGCTGTTTCATATGGCAACGTTTAACCTGGACATCGATTTTCACACCGCGATGATGGCGCGCATCTATCAATCGGCGGGGATGGCTTTTCTCTTTGTGCCGATCAATGTCATGGCGTTTTACTTTATCCCCAAAGAGAAATTCAACAACGCCACGGGGATCATCAATCTGGCGCGGAACATCGGCGGCAGCTTCGGGATTGCCAACGTGGTGACCTTGCTGGCGCGCCGAACCCAGTTCCATCAGGGCATGCTTCTGAGCCACATGACGCCCCTCGATTCGGCGTACCGGGAGATGGTGAATGGCTCGGCAAGGGTGCTGTTTGCGGCCGGATCCAATTTCACGGATGCCCAGGTCCAGGCGAATGGCTTGGCTTATGGGCTTTTGCAGCGGCACGCCACGATGCTGGCTTTTGTGGATGATTTCTGGATGATGGGGCTGATGTTTTTGTCTTTGATCCCCCTGATGTTCTTGATGAAGAAGAGCCGGCCGCACAGAGCGCCCATCAGCGCGCATTGAGTGCGCCGGATTTACCCGCGCTTCGCGCCGCCGGGAAGGTAACGGCTCGATTAAAGGTATCAAGCAAGCTCAGGGCTCTCAGGAATACATCGAATTGAATAAGAGGAACGAGTAGCCCGCCCATCGGGGCAGGGTGAGGGGGATAGGCGCTGGAATAACGGTTAGCGGTGCCCGAAAGCCCGCGTAGCGGGAGTTGTCATCTGGCCCACGGCGAGCCAGCCGTGGGAAAGAGTGCAGCAGAAGGCGTGCTGAGCCCCGTAAGGGGCGACATCTGGTTATAGGTTCGAACGATGCCCGCGACGGCGCACCTCGGTAGGTTATTGCCTGACGATGCCCTGACGCCGCCCCTACCGGGGCTGAGGAATCTCGAATGCCCTCAGCAGCCCACGGCTGGCTCGCCGTGGGCTAAATGACCTCGCCCGCTACGCGGGCTGGCTGCGGACGGTGCTTATCCTAGCGCATATGGGGGGCCCCGAGCACCGGGGGTGAGAGGTCACTTGCACGCTTAAGGGGCTCGACAATTTTTATGGACAGCATCTTTAGTGGGACGCGAAAACACGGAGAGATCAATCCCTGGCTCATCGCCCTGACGGTGATGCTTGCCACCTTCCTGGAGGTGCTTGACACCAGCGTCGCCAACGTGGCGCTGCCGCACATTGCCGGCGACCTTTCCGCCGGCGTCGATGAAAGCACCTGGGTGCTGACTTCCTACCTGGTTTCGAACGCCATCGTGCTGCCGCTCACCGGCTGGCTGTCATCGCTTTTCGGCCGCAAGCGCTTCTTCATGGTCTGCGTGGCCATCTTCACCGTTTGTTCCTTCCTTTGCGGCATTGCTCCCAGCCTCGGCCTGCTGGTTGTTTTTCGAATCTTGCAGGGCGCGGGAGGCGGCGCGCTTCAGCCGATTTCGCAGGCGATTCTGGTGGAAAGCTTTCCCAAGGAAAAACAGGGCATGGCGATGGCGGTCTACGGGATGGGCGTGGTGGTGGCGCCGGTCGTCGGTCCTACGCTGGGGGGCTTGATCACCGACAACTACACCTGGCGATGGATTTTCTTCATCAATATTCCCGTCGGCGTGCTTTCCCTCCTGCTGACCGCTTTTCTCATCTTCGACCCGCCCTACCTGGTGCGCAGGAGCCTGCGCGGCCTGCGGATTGATTACATGGGGCTGGGGTTGCTGAGTGTGGGGTTGGGTTTTCTCCAAGTGGTCCTGGATAAGGGCGAGCGGGAAGATTGGTTCGGTTCGAACTTCATCATCGGCTGCACGCTGATCGCCGCGGTGGGGCTGGTCGGCGCGCTCATCTGGGAACTCACGCGCGAAGACCCCATCGTGGATTTCCGCATGTTGAAGGACCGGAATTTCTTCCTGGCCACCTTCACCATGTTCATGCTCGGGTTCGTGCTTTACGGCACCACCGTGCTGCTGCCCCTCATGCTGCAAACCCTCATGGGTTACACGGCCTTGCTCAGCGGACTGGTGCTCTCTCCCGGGAGCATCTTCACCATTCTGGCGTTGCCGATTGTGGGCCGCCTGACCCAGAAGGTGGAGGCGCGCTGGCTGGTGGCGTTCGGACTGGGGATCACCGGCCTTGCCCTCTTGCACATGTCGACCTTCAACCTGCAACTTGATATCTGGACGGCGGTTCGCGCCTGGACCTTTTCCCGCATCGGCATGGCCTTCCTGTTTATTCCCATCAACGTCACGGCGTTCTATTTCATTCCCAAGGAGAAGATGAACAACGCCACCGGCATCATCAATCTGGCGCGCAATATCGGCGGCAGTGTGGGCATCGCCAACGTGGCCACTCTCCTCTCTCGCCGCGCGCAGGTCCATCAGGCCATGCTGGTCGCCCACCTCACTCCCTACGATGCTCCTTACCGCAACGCCGTGCAGGGCGCCCAGCAAATGCTGATGACACAGGGTTCCAATCCCGCGCTCGCCCACCTCCAGTCGCAGGGCCTGCTTTATGGCAACCTGGTTCGCCAGGCCAACATGCTCGCTTATGTTGATGCTTACTGGCTGCTGGGCTGGACGTTCATCGCCATGATCCCGTTTATGTTTTTCATGAAAAGCGCCAAGCCCCGCACCGGCGCGTCCGTCGCCGCACATTGAAGCCACCGCTCGAAGGCCTTTGTGATTATTATCGTGCCCGGTGCTCCAAATATTCTATCAGACGGACTTGATATTCAACGGTTCCGTTGGCAATTGTGCTCCGTGCCAGCATGCGACCACCCAGATGGTCTTTCCCTCATCACGGCAGAAAAAACGATAGGGTGAAACAATCACCTCGCGAAAAGGAAGATCCGGAAACTCCGGAATAAGCCGGCCGGACTCTGGAAATCGCTTGAGGCGCAGGAGTGTTTGACGAAACCCTGCACCATCCCACCCCCAAAGCGCGTATACTCTCTGCGGAAATTTCCGGACCTCGCTGGACGGGGTCCCATTCTGTCCCAGTTTTGGGAGGAATTATGCGACGCCGAGACTTCATAAAGAGTTCCGCTTTGGCAGGGGGTTCGTTGCTATCGCCGGCAGGGCCGCGAGTGCATGCCGCGGAATCGCCTTCGGGCCTGCAAGCTCCTATTCAGCCGATGCCGCTTCCCAAGACCATCATGCTGAATTTAAGTCCGGCGCGTTGGATCTGGTACCCCTCGGAGCGCACGCTGCAAAACACCTTCGTGCTCTTCCGCCGGCAACTGGACCTGCCGGATAAGCCGCGTCGCGCCACGGGGTGGATTGTAGCGGATAGCCGTTACCGGTTGGAAGTTAATGGCCAACGCATTCAATGGGGGCCGGCGCCTTCTGACCCGCGTTGGATGGAAGTTGATCCGATGGACTTGACCGCAGTTCTCAAGGCAGGCGCCAACGCCATCGGCGCGCAAGTGCTGTTTTTTGGGCAGGGAGATGGCACCTGGGCGATGGGGAAGTGTGGTTTTCTCTTCTGGCTGGAAATCGAGGATGCGAATGGCGAGAAAACCGTTGTTGTCTCGGACGAATCCTGGCGCGCGCACCTGGCGCGGGCCTGGAAACCCGGTCATTACAAACGGTGGTACCTGTACAGCCTTCAGGAAGAATTCGACGCGCGCCTCTATCCCTACGGTTGGACGGCGCCGGAATTTACCCTCAACGGAGGATTGGCTTCCCGCCATGCCGCTGAATTGTCCAGCCGATAAGCCGGCGATCTGTTCCACGTATCCGGAGTATGAGTTCGATATTGAAGGGAGCCGCCCTGCCGCTGCGCTCCGGGCGCGGAGCATTCCGCATCTGCGCGAATTTGAGGTGCCGGTGGCCGGCCTTGCCGAGTCGTTGTGGATCGAGTGGAATCGGCCGATTGAAGAATACTTTGAATGCTGTCCGCCCCAGGCTTTTCGCGCCATCCGGGAGCCCGCCGCAAAGGAAATCACCGCGGGAGAATGGGAGGTGAAGCTGGATGGCGTCCGCAGCTGCCGCACTCACTTTCGAGTTCAAAGAAGAAATGGCGGGCTGGCCGTACTTTACCATCGTGGCTCCTGCGGGCACAGTGGTCGAGTTGATGTTTCAGGAAGCTCACGAGGTAGGCGGAGCGGCCCTGCTGAATACATACTTTCACAGTTGGGTACGATTCGTCTGCCGGGAGGGCGAGAACCGGTTTGAAACTTTCGACTACATAGCCTGCCGCTGGGTGCAATTGCACATTCACGGAGCCCCCGGCACCGCCGTGGTGCGCAAGGTGGGGTTGCGGCGGCGTGAATTCCCCTGGCCCCACTCGCCTCACATCCGCTATGCGGAGCCTGCCCTTGCAACGCTTGATGGAGGCCAGCATCAACACGCTGAATAACTGCTGCTTGGAATTGGTTCAGGGCGACGCCGCACGGGAGCGGCAGCAATACAGCGGCGATGCCGGTCACATGATGCACGCCATCCATGCGGTATTCGGCGAGCAGCGCCAGCCGGCGCGTTGGATAACCACCTTCAGCCAGGGATTGACGCTGGAGGGCTATTTCCTGGATTGCTGGCCGGCCTATGACCGATTGGCGCGCCTCATGGAACGCCAACTACAACTCACCAATTGGGGACCGCTCCTGGACCACGGTGTGGGGTTTAACTTCGACTGTTATTACCACTACCTTTACTCCGGCGATCGGGAGGCATTGCGAGAACCCTATCCACGCTTGCTCCGGTTTGCTCAGTACTTGGAGAGCATCGTGGGGACAGACGGGCTTCTGCCGGTGGAAAACCTCGGCACGCCCTCCGTCTGGATCGATCACAATGCCTACCAGCAGCAACGTCACAAGCAGTGCGCGTTCAATCTGTACGCGGCGGCCATGTTGCAAAATGCTCTGGCGTTTCTGTGCGACGCATTCGACGATCGCTTGCGCGCCCAAGCCGCCCGCGATTTCGGCCGCCGCCTTCAGGAGGCCACGGTGCGGCGCTTCTGGAGCCCGGACCGGAATCTTTTTATCAATAATCTCCCCTGGCTCGGGGCCGAGGGCTCGCCGCGCATGTGTGACCGCTCTCTGGCCACGGCGGTCCTGTTTGATCAATGTCCTGATGGGAGCGTCGGCGCCGCCCTGCGGGTGCTCGCTGAGTGTCCGCCGGAAATGGGCTTTTCCTATCCTGACAATGCGGGTTGGCGGTTGTGGGCGCTGGGCAAGGGAGGCCGCGCGGATGTCATTGTGAAGGACTTTCGCGAGCGCTGGGCCACTATGGAATCGGTTCGGTTGAACAATACCCTTCAGGAGGGTTGGCACGTCAAGCCGGATACAACAGATGAATGGAGCCATACCCCCGTCGTCCCGCTTTACGTCTCCACCATGACCCTGGCGGGAATCAAGCCCTTGGTTCCTGGCTTCTCACGCTGCGAGATTCGCCCCCAACTGGCGGATCTCGATTTGCTCGAGTTGACGGTGCATTCCGTCCAAGGCCCCATCGAATTCAGCGGCCGAGGGAATTTCGGGAGCCGCGAGTTGACGGTGAAATTGCCTTCGGGATGTGAAGGTGAATTGGTGGTGGATCAGCGTGAGACCTTGACGCTCAAACCCATCGCGGGATCGGCCTTACCAAGTGGCCTGGCGCGATACCACCTCGCTGCGGGTGAAACCACTTCCCTACATCTCAAGTTCACCTGAGGGTTGCACGGGGCGTTGTCCCGCGGCAATAACACCAAGAAGGGGCAGCACCGGCGCATCATATGAGTCTGGGCGGGGAACTATAGTATGATAGGTTCGGGACGCATGACGACACGGCTTACAGACACTTCGGCGGACGCAGAGCGCGTACAGATCGAAATCCTGCGCTCGATGCCTTCGTGGCGAAAATTCCAATTGTGGAATGATCTGAATATGGCGATGCGTCAGGTGGCGTTGGCGGGGCTCGGCGAACGATTCCCCTCGGCCACGCCACAAGAACTTCGCCGGCGGCTGGCAACAATTCTTCTGGGGCCGGAATTAGCCACCCAAGCGTACGGGCCTGAACCCGATCCTCCCACCATCAGGTAGACGAATGGAAATTCTTGATGTCCTCCAACGCGTGATTTCTAAGCTGGAGGAGTTGAGAATTCCTTACATGGTCAGCGGATCCGCGGCAAGCTCCTTTCATGCTTTCGTGCGAACTACCCAGGATGGGGATCTGGTCGTGGCCCTGGGTCTGGATCAAGTCGAGAAGTTCGCGGCTGCTTTCGCGCCGGAATTCTATCTGGATCGCGCCTCAATCCGCCGTTCTCTCCAAATGGGCGGGTCGTTCAACCTCATTCATTTGGAATCCTCCCTCAAAATAGATTTCTTTCCACTGCGGAAGAGGAGTTTCAGCCAACAGGAGTTCTCCCGCCGTCAACCTCGCCTCCTTCTGAAAGAATCGATTGCACCTGCGTATGTTGCAACGGCGGAGGACACCATCCTCTCGAAGCTTGAGTGGTTTCGCGCGGGAGGTGAAGTCTCTGAGAATCAATGGAAGGACGTCGTGGGCATTCTCAAAGTGCAGGCCGACAGCTTGGACTTGGCCTATTTGAATCAGTGGGCGCGCGAATTGCATGTCGAGGACCTGCTCGAAAAGGCTTTCAATGAGGCCAACAGATAAAGGTGCTGATGGGGTAAACGGGGTCATCGATTCCCTTTGCCCGATTGATGAGCAGGGAACGTGAGTGGCCGCTACAATCCCAAAACCAGCTTATCGACGCGCTTGGCCACGTCGCGCAGGTAGGCTTCGTCGCCCCCCTCAAGCTCCGTCGTGGTCCATCCGGTGTAACCGACGTCGGCAAACGCCTTGCGCACGGCGGCCCAGTCGATGTCGCCGTCGCCGAGGTTCACGAACTGAGCGGTGACCGGGCTCCAGCCCTTGCCCATCTTGAAGTCCTTCAAGTGCACCTTGGCGAAGCGCTTGCCGAGCGTGTGAATCCAGTCCTGCGGATAGCCGTAAAGGACCACGTTGCCCACATCGAAGTATTGCCTGATCCAGGGACTCTTGAATTCGTCCACGTACTTTGCCATCTCCAGCGGGCTGAGCAGGAACTTGTTCCATACTTCTTCGATGGCAGATGATGACCTTCAATTCTTCCGCCAGCGGGATCAGCGTGCGAATGTTCTTTTGCGAGCGCGTCCAGGCATCCTGGTAACTCGTGTCGGCATTGACGACGGCGGGAACCAGCAGCACGGTTTCCGCTCCCCAGAGCTTGGCGTTGTGGAGCGAGGTCTTCATGCCGTCCAGCGATTTCTTCACCACGGCGGGGTCGCTGGAGGAGAGCGGGTTCTCCCAGTGGGCCATGTTCATGACGGAATGGATGGGGACCTTGGCATCTTCCGAGGCCTTCTTGATTTCCTCGGCCACCTTGGGGTCTTCCACCGTCTGGCCTTCCACGCCCTCGAACCCTACGTCGCCGGCAAGCTTGAAGCGGTCGGCGTAGCTCATTTCCTTGGGCAGCATGTAAATTTGCACGGCCTTCTTGATGCGTCCACTGGCGGGAGCCGGGGCGGGCGCAGCGGCGGCCAGGCCTGTTGCCGCCGGGCCCAGCGAAGCCAGCGGCGCCGCGCAGGCAGCGCCCACGGAAACCTTCAGAAAATCGCGACGCGATGGATTCTGTTTCATGATGACCTCCTGTGTTGGGTGCCGCGTCGCTTGCGGAAACCTTTTTCCCGGCCCAATATGAATGTCCACCTTGCAGCTCAGGGTGATCCGGGGGCGGCTGCCCAATCGCCGGAAGATCGTTGCCCGCTCCCGGTCAGCCGCCTCGCCGGTTCAGATTTAGGCAAACTTCGTGATATCGATTTTAGGATCGAACACTTCCTTCGACTTTTGCAGTTCTTCCCAAGTGAGGGGTTTGCCGGTATAAGCCGCGTTGCGGCCCAGCATGGCGCTCATCGCTGATTCCGCGCCCAGCGCGGCCTGGTTAAGGAATTGGCCGCTGGTGATGCTGGCCACAAACGCCTTTTCCTTTTCCGAGTCGGCTTCGTCGAGCGCGCCCGCGAATTTTCCCGCGGCGGAGAATTCTGTCCGCTCCGCTGGGCTTCAATCCGGCATCCCATGTGTTCTTGCCGGCAATATTGACGCGCCAATCGTAGTGCGACTCGGAGCTTCCATCGGACCCGAACAATTGCACGGCGGCGTCAAAAGTGGGATTGTCGAATTGGGTGGATCCGAAGCTGATTTGCACGTTGTCCGGATAGGTAAAGAGCACGTTGAAGTTGTCCTTGCAATCTCCGGCATCGGTGCGAATCTTGCGGTCCGCACATCCCCACGGCCTTTACGGGGTGGCCGTTCAGCATCCAGTTGCACATGTCAATCACGTGGATGTTTTGCTCCACAATGATGTCGCCGGAAAGTCGGCGATCCCACACCCAGTTGCGCAGCCGCTTTTCCTCGGGTGAGGCGTTGGGCCATTCGGGCCGGTCGATGTGGGCGCAATAGTAGTAAGCGAGGCCGCAAGCGATTTTCCCGATCGCGCCCTCGTGGATGCGCCGCGTCAGCTCCACCATGGGCGGCGCATTGCGAATCTGGAATCCCACCGCCAGGCTTAACTTGCCCTGCGCCTTCTCGCCGATGCTGATGACGTGATGCGCTCCCGGCACGTCCACGGCCACCGGCTTTTCGCAATAGACGTGCTTGCCCGCGGCGACCACCGTTTCCAGATGATGCGGATGGAAGTAAGGCGGGGTGGTAATAAGGATGAAGTCCACTTCCTTCGAGGCGGCGATTTCCTGATAGGCATTGGGACCCTTGAAGAGCTGCGAAGGGTCGATGGGCGCGTAGCCCTTCGCTTGCTGCAAGTTGTCGAAGTGCTTGCGCCCGCTTTCCAGTTGGTCGGCAAAAAGATCGGCGATGGCGGTCACCCGCGCACCGGCATTCTCCACGAAACTCGAACCCTCGGCGGTGGCGCGGCCTCCGCAGCCGAGAATTCCGAAGCGGACCTGGGAATTCGCAGCCGTCCCCCGCACAAGCTGCGGCTTGAGGATCATAAAGCTCGCTACTGCGGCTGCTCCCAGGAATTCCCTTCGGCCCAGCTTGCTATTGAGTTGATCGGTCATTTCCCCTCCTCCTTCAGGTAAATATCCTTGAACCGTATTTTTACTCCACCGCCGGTGTGGAGCTGTAAACCGATGACCCCCTCGGTGAAATTCGGTTGGGGATCGGTAAAGTCCACGCAGGGCACGCCGTTCAAGCGCGTGACGTAGTGGACTCCCTCCTCCCGAATTTCCATCTCGTTCCATTCGCCGGGCTTGATCGCATGTTCGCACTCGGGCGTGCCCATCGCCACCCAGCCGCGATGGCCACTCTCATAAATCGAGCCCGTGTTGCGCGTGGGGTCCACTTCCACCTGCATGCCTTCGATATCCGGGCCGGTCTTGGGTGAGTTGCCGGTAATGCGCGAGCGAGTGAATACGCCGCTGTTTCCCTTTTCGGGGTTGAATTTCACTCGCAGCGCAAAATTGCCGTAGGTTTTTTCCGTGGTGAGATAACCGTAGTGTCCCACGGTGCTCTCACCCAAGATCGTGCCATCCTCGACGACCCACTTCTCTTGTCCGTTATTCACCCAACCGCTCAGGTCCTTGCCGTTAAAAAGGGCAATCCATCCTTTGCCCGCAGGCGCCTGAGCCCCTGTTTGCGAAGCCAGCAATAAGCCAAACACTGCCAAGAGTACACGTTTCATGTCGGAACTCCTTAGAGCCTTTTCGCGTTTTGCTTCCGGCCTGGAGGGTGGGACCCCTGCCAGTCCCGAGCGACTCAGAAGGGAACGATGATATTCGCAACGGGAAACGAAATCTAGGGGAAAGCGGCGGGGGACCTGCGACCCCATCTTGCGGGTGGAGGGCCAATCTCATTTATAGGACTTGGGGGGCAGCAGGAGTTGAATGCCGAAATAACCGATGAAATAGGACTGATTGGGGCGGGTGGGCTCGAGGCTACGCCCGGCCATGAAGAGAAGGATCACCGGGCTATGGAGTTTGTAGCGGCCGCCAAAGTCTATTGTGGGCTGGACGTCGGAAGCATGGAAGGGGCCTTGGGAATAGATCTCCATGTCGATTTCGAGTTTTTTGGTGAGATCGTGGCCGAGGACGAGGCCGCTGAGCCAGCCGTTCGGTCCCTTGTGGACAAGCTCATAGCCAATTTCGTAATCCACATCGACCGGGCCAAATTTCTTGGAGAATTCGATGGGCATGAGGAAAGTATCGCTCGGAGAGGTGATCCCACGCCGGACCGCGTCGTTGGGGTTGTTGAGAAAGAGTTGCGGGAAGACCGACACGGAGAGGCCCTCCTCCCCGGCGTCGTAAAAACGCCACTTGACTCCCGGATTGGATTGACCCAGGCCGAATTTCGTCGCCGAAAAAGGGTTCTGGACGCGTAACCAGGCATTCTCGTAAGTGAGCTGAATGCGATCGCCAATGCCGAAATTGATGTCGACGTCGGGGGTGTGGGAGACGGACTGATTGCTGTAGAAAAAGGGCATATAGCCGAGATTGATTTCCCAATTGAGATTGCCGGGGGTGCCGGGATCATTGGTGTAAAAGGGCGGGCCGCCTTGGCCATATGCCGAGGTAGCAGTAAGAAACAGGACGACGATGAGGATGCGGCTCCGCAACATAGCTACGGGGCCAAGGGTGGAGAACAGATAGGGCACGCACAAATCAAGGGGAACTCCACTCGCCTCAATCTTTGAGATCGCCTTAAAGGGATTATTATACTACGCGCTGTCGCGGGGAAGAAGGCATGGGTAGCAAAGTTGTCGTGCGGGACCCATGGCGATGCACATAAGAAAAGGCTGGAATGCGCGTGAGGGCGCGGTTTGCCCAAACCTGCCCCTTACCATCCCGCCAGAAATGCCATACAATTGCCAACGATTGAGGGGTACGGGTAAGCACGGCCGGCGCCGGTGCTTAAATCGCGCCCAAATTCAGGAGGCAAGAAATGAAAGAATTAGGAGTGGGCATCATCGGAACGGGTTGGGTTTCCGGCGAGTACATTCGGGCGTTTGAAGCGAACCCGCACACCGAGGTGCTGGGACTGGTCAGTCGCGACCGGGCGCGCGCCAAGGCCAAGGCGGAAGCGTTCCATGCGTCACGTTGCCGCGCCTATGACCGGGTGGATGAAATGCTCGCGGATTCTTCCGTTCACATTGTGGTGATTTGCACTCCCCACCACCTGCACGTCGCCCAGGGTGTCGCCGCGGCGCAGGCCGGGAAGCACTTGGTGTTGGAGAAGCCGGTGGCCCTGGATCTCGAGGGTCTGCGCGAACTCCAAGCCGCCGTGCGCGCCGCCAAGGTCAAAACCGTGGTCAGCTTTGTGTTGCGTTGGAATCCCCTGTTCGAAATGATCAAGGTTTTCCTGGCGGACGGCCTGCTGGGAAATCTCTTTCTCGCCGAGGTCGATTATTTCCACGGAATCGGCCCCTGGTACGCGCAGTACGAGTGGAATATCAAGAAGGATATGGCGCGGCAGCGACCTCCTGACTGCCGGATGCCACGCTGTGGATGGCTTGCGCTGGTTTGTCGGCGCCCGGCCGATTGAAGTGATTGCCTACGGGAATGTGAGCCGGGAAAATCCGCTGCACTATGAATATGATCCGAACAGTTTGACGTTGGTGAAATTTGAGGATGGGACGATGGGGAAAGTGGCGTCGTCCATCGAGTGCGTTCAGCCTTACATTTTCAACGTCGCCCTCTTCGGAGATCAGGGGACGATTCGCAACAACCAGATTTTCTCCAAACACTGGGCGGGCCAAAAGGGATGGGCCACGTTTCCCACCATCATGCCGGACAGCGGCGATGTTTCCCACCATCCGTTCAGCGAAGAGGTGCGGCACTTCGTCGATTGCATCCTGAACAATCGCGAGTCGCACGCCAACCTGGAAGATGCCGCGCTGACTCACGAAATATGCTTTGCTTCCCAGATTTCCGCGCGCGAGAAGCGGCCGGTGCCCCTGCCACTCGCGAGGTAGCGGCAGGTTTACCCGGCCATTCGTCCATGGTTGTCGATGCCCGATGGCGGGGTAAACCCGCCGCTACCTCGACTCCCGACACTTGTACTTTCCCTTCCACGGCGGAGCGCGTGGAGCCCAGCGTCATGAGCAGTGATTCGCGAGGAATGCTGGTCACAAACGGTTTGATCAGCCAGCCCAAGCCCATCGGGATGTCGCGCGTCAGCGAAATGGACTCCACCTCAACATAAACGCCCTGGTCCTTTTCTTCGAATCGCCAGTAGGAGTTCATCCGCCACAGGAATCCGCCGTCGTGCCCTATGGGTTTTTCGTGCTCATCGGGCTGGTCGGCGTCAGCGACTTCCGCAATGCGCGTGGCGACGGAACGGCTTCGGCAATGGGTGGCGTCCATGGGGAAGTACTGCACATCATGGTTGGTGTTGAGGGTGACGGTGATGACCTTCTTTTTCCGCAGCCGATAATAGATTTGTAATATTTCCTTCGTGGTGGATTAACTGCGAGCGAACAACCTCAGGTTTGTAAATGTCCTGGTGATGATCATAGTCCTGGACCAGATCCAGAACTTGCGCCAAGGTCGCTGCCGGGGATGAAGACCGCGCCGATCCAGTGGTGGATTAACCCATCCGGGGCTTCGATGGCCGAGCCCGAAGCGTCCTGGGTTTGGAGGCGCTCCATGTAAATGTCGCCCTTGCGGATGCCGGCCAGAGTTTCCGAGCGCTGGGGTTCCGGTAAGCCTTCAATGTAGAGAAAGGCTCCGGGCCGCGTCACTTCCTTGTCGATGCGTGCTTCCGTCGCCTGGATGTAGCGATTGAAGGCTTCCAGCGTCTTTGGCTCCAGGTCCGCGCTCATGACATCAGGAGCTTGGGGCAAAGACGCCCCGAGGAGAAGGACGAAGGCAAGCGTTGTGGCGGGACGGAGTCTGGGCATAGGTTGCTGCGGGGCGCCGCCTGACACCCGGATCATCATACCCCCGGCGGCTTCAGAATGACAGGTCCGACCAGTTCATCCACACCCGCCTGGACGTTCTGCGCCGGTTGAAATAATATTTGGAAGAATTAGTGAAGCTCTGTCGAACTCTTCCGAGCGGGACACGTGATTGAACCCTCACAGACCGTCCGTCCTTCGCGCGCCAAGATTGTCCTGGCGTTCGGGGTAATTTATATCGTTTGGGGCTCAACCTATCTGGCGATAAGGATCGCAGTCCAAACGATTCCGCCATTTTGGCTGGCAGGAACGCGTTTCCTTCTCGCGGGATCGATTTTGTACGCATTTGTGCGGTTGCGGGGCACGCCACCTCCGCTTCGAAGACAATGGCTCGCCGCGGCAGTGGGGGCGCCCTTTTGTTGGTGGGCGGAAACGGCTCGCTGGTTTGGGCGGAGCAGCGCGTACCCTCCGCATTGGCCGCCACCATTCTCGCCATGATTCCCCTTTGGATGGTCTTGCTCGACAGCTTCCGCAAGAGCGGCCCCAAGCTAACGGTTCGTGTGACGGCCGGGTTGGTGATTGGGTTGGCGGGCGTGGGGATTCTGGTCGGTCCCGCCAAGCTTTGGGGAAGTTCGCGGGTGGACATCCTGGGAACCGCGGTTTTGATGTTCAGCGCCTTTTCCTGGGCCGTGGGCTCGCTTCATTCCCGGGGCGCCAAACTTCCGCCATCTCCTTTCCTGGCCGCGGCGATGGAAATGCTGGCCGGCGGCGCGATATTAATTGTCCTGGGCGTGCTGGTGGAAGGCGGCCAACTGCACTGGCGCGCGATTTCCTTGCGCTCAACCTCCGGGCTCCTTTATCTGGTTGTATTCGGCTCGCTCGTGAGTTTTACGGCATACATTTGGCTGCTGCAGGTGGTTTCCACATCGCGTGTCGCGACTTACGGATACGTCAACCCCGCTGTGGCGGTGTTCCTGGGCTGGGCCTTCGGGGGTGAGTCCATTTCCCTGCGCGAATTGCTGGCCACGGCCATCATCATCGCAGCCGTGGCGCTGATTCTCTTCCATCGTCCCCAGCCCGTGGCCGTGGCTCCTGACAGCGACGGGCTCCCGACGATCGACGAAGAGCGGGCGATGGGGATCAGCGAATAAAGCAAGAATCGGGTTGCTGAACTTTTGTGATGGCTTCAAGATGAATCAGATTTAAACGGAGGAGCCCAAAGCCATGCCACCGAGCGAGCCCCGAACCTCGTATCCCGTGTCCCGTGTCCCGTATCCCACGAAGTTGGAAGATTACTCCCGCATCGAGAAAGCCATTCTCTTCCTGGAAGAGAACTACCATCGCCAGCCGGAATTGCGCGAGGTGGCCCAAAGCGTACACCTGAGCGAGTTCCACTTCCAGCGCTTGTTCCGGCGCTGGGCGGGGATCAGTCCCAAGCGCTTCATTCAATTCTTAACCTTGGAACATGCCAAGAAGTTGCTCGAAGCGTCGCACAGCGTGCTCGACGCGACTTACGACGCCGGCCTTTCGAGTCCCGGCCGCTTGCACGACCTGTTCGTCAACATTGAAGCCATGACGCCGGGTGAGTTCAAAGCCCAAGGAGCGGGGCTCAGGATCAGCTACGGCTTTCACCCGAGTCCTTTCGGGGAGTGCCTGCTGGCGGTGACCGAGCGGGGCATTTGCGGGCTGGGATTTGTGGATGCTGGCGGGCGCGCTCCGATACTCCGCGATTTCCAGGCGCGCTGGCCGGAGGCGGACTGGGAAGAGAACGCGCGGCTTACCCAGCCCTATATCAGCCACATTTTTGGCGGCGAAAAGCGCAATGGAACGCTGCCGATCACCCTGGTGCTGCACGGCACCAATTTCCAGATTAAGGTGTGGGAAGCTTTGCTCAGAATTCCCATGGGTTCGGTGGTTCCCTATGAAACTCTCGCTGCCACGGTGTGCAGTGAGCGAGCCGCGCGTGCCGTGGGGGGAGCCGTGGGCAAGAATCCTATCGCCTTTCTCATTCCTTGCCATCGCGTCATCCGCAAGGCGGGAGGAATCGGTGGTTATCACTGGGGCGCTGCCCGGAAAAAAGCCATGCTGGCTTGGGAAGCTGCCCGCACCGAGACTCTTCAGGACTTGAACGTATTGTCGGTGCGAGCAGCAATGAGGGTGATATCGTGCTATACGCGCGGACATAAGTAATTGCGAATGACTACAAACTTTAGTGGCTTGTTCCCCTTGTTCTTGATCCTTCCGTGTTCCCATCGCCATGTAAGCACTGTAGAATAAGACTACTATACTGCAATATCTAATAAACGTTTACCGTACTTGTGCTGGCAGCGAGACCCCTACCGCAGAATCTGCGTTGGGCTGACTTTTACCACGGGCTGATAGGGAAAGGCCTCAAGGCATGGCGGGGGTGGGCGAAGGAGTTCGCGGGTCCGCCGGCAGGGGATAGGGCGACAACCGGGGAGGCGCAAGGTCCGGTTCCGCCAGCCAGACGCGTCTCTGCGGGAAGTAGCGGATTAACTCGGCATTTTCGCGGTCGCCCATGTCGCGCGCCCACACGATTTTTGCAGTGTCGATATCCGCCCTATTATACACCCATTCATTATCTGAATTATGATATTGATTGTACCGCACGATGACGAGTTGGTCTCCCGGTAGCGCCTGCAATTGCGCCACGGCCTGGGCGCGGTCCAGGTTCTGAAAATGCTCGGACTCCCAAGTGTGCTTCCATTCGACGGGGGTGGGAATGTGCAACTGGGGCGCGGCCGCGCGCAGCAGGAACAGCAGGACGCAGATGGCCGGGATCGCCCGCACCAACCCCAGCCCGGCGGCGTTTTCCGCGCCAACGCCAAAGCCGCAGGTACCGCATGGCTTGCAAAACCAGCGCATAGATCGCCGCGGTTATCGGCGCCGCGTAGTGCGGGATAAAGTAGATGGGCAGCGCCACCCCGATGCCAGTGGCGCCGCACACCGCCACCAGAAAGCCCGTCTTGCCCGTGATCGACTTGCGGAAAAACTGCCCGGGGTTGATGGCCAGCATCACCACCAGGGGCAGCGCCAGCAGCGGCCCCAGGAAGAAACGGTAGATGTCTGATGGCCTTGATTGCCAGGACGTCGAAGGGATGCCTGCGGGCATGGTAGTAAAAGTACATCTGCCAACCATGCAGATAGAATCGCTCCAGCACCGGGTGATGATACACGTGGGTGAGGTTAAGAGGCTGCCAGGGAAAATACGGCACCGCGATGTAGGTGTCGAGATTGACCTGGTAAGGAATGCGAAGGGGGCTGCCCGTAACTCTCCAAAAAAAGTAGGCCATTCCCGCTACCGTGACCGCCAAGAGCAGGCCCATGGGCAGGACAATTCGCGGTATCAATTCCCGCCAGGGTGGGCGCTTTTTCCCCAGAATCCACACCAAAGCCGCAATCCCGATGGGAATGCCGAAGAACAGGCTCTCGTAGGGCCGCGTGTTGGCCAGAAGGGCCAACCCCAAGCCCAGGAGCAGTGCCTCCCTCAGGCGACGGCGCCGCTTGATTCTGGGCAACGCTCCCAGGACGAGCGCTCCGCCGATTGCCGCCAGTGCCCCTCCACAGTAGCTGTTCACCCAATAGGTGAAGCTGCCAAGCCGCATAATGGACAGCAACCCACCCAGCAGCGCCCAACCCGGCGGCAACCATCCTTGCAGCATCCAACAGATCGCCGCGCACATGGCGCCCGCGCTGAGCCATACGCCGATCCAGGGGTTTCCGGTAATGACCTGGCCCAAAGCCATGACCAAGCCCTGGGCGGCATAGTACATCGGCATGTAGGTGGGTTTCTGATTGATGTGGATACTCTCAAAGTGAATCCACATCGGGTGAGTTGGATTCGCCAGGCGGCCGTGCGCGAAAGTATCCGCTGCCAGCAGATAGCCAAAATCATCATGAAATCCCGGCTTAGGAACCGGCACGTTGGGCAGCAGGGCCGCGCGTATCGCCAATGCCAGGACGCCCACCACGAGGACGGCCAGGGCGCGCCTCCTTGCCAAGCGGCTCAGGTATTGTTCCGCGGCCTGAAACCACCCGGAGGGGAAGCTGCGAAGGAAGTACGTGGCCACGATCAGGACGGCCACCAGAATATACTCGAAGAAGAAGAACATGCTACGCCGCCGGGACTTCTACCACGTTCTGAAAACGCCCCTTCCTGCCTTCTCTATCCTTCGGGATGGTCCAGGGTCTGCCGCCCTGGCGAGGATTCACTCGTGATGACCCACTTGAGGCGAATCGAGGGCAGTTTAGCATGAAGTTTCAACCGCGGCCAAGAAGCCGGCGGAGTCGGCCGGGCTCCGTCAAGGTCTCGGGTGTCGCATCTCCAGAGCTAGGCTTGCATCACCCACGAAGAGACCCCTCACCCACGTTTTGCGATTGGGTGGGGGTGAGGGGTCTTTGGGAAGCACGTCCTCATTGTACCTTATGACCGGAATACTGTAGATTGGGGAGCCGGCTTGACCTACGCCTGACCTGCTCACCGGTTCACCCCGGAGAGCGTCACGCCGGAGAAAATACCCGTGTGGGTGTTATCAATTTGTTGGCCTCTAATCGCGCGCGCGCTTGGCTCTATGGGACGCTGGGCTTGGTGTTCCTGCGCGCGCTCCCCAACCTTCGCTATCTCCTGGGACGGGATCAAGCCACCTACTGTGTGATCGGGCAAGGCCTCTTGCACGGCAAACTCCTCTATCGCGACCTTTGGGACAACAAGCCTCCGGGAATTTTCTACCTCTATGCGCTGATCGTGAAGATCTTCGGACCGGTGATGTGGTCCGTGGGCGTGGTGGATATCCTGTGGCTGCTCGCCATCTCCTGCTGCATTTTCTATTTTTCCCGGCGCTATTTAGGGAACCCCGGCGCCGCGCTGGCGGTGATCTTCTACGCCTGCCGGCACTGCCGTCAGGGGTACATCCATGCGGCCCAGCCGGAAGCCTTCCTGATGCTCTGCGTCTTCGCCGCTTGGTTCCTGTTGTGTGAAAGAGACTCCTCACCCGCCCTCCGACCTGCGGCATCCCCTCCCCAAGGGAGCGGGCAAATTGGACCCTGCGGGTGGCTCGGTGCTTTGCGGCGGGTCTGATTTTGGGCGCGGCCTTTTGGCTGAAGTATAACGCCGTAGCCTTTTTCCCCTTCGTGGCGCTGTTACCCTTTGTGGATTTTCGCGAACTGGACCGCAGCTTGGCGGGCGGGCGTCCAACGATTGTTGAAAGGCCGCGTTTCGTCGAATCGCCCCTTCATGATTCGGTCGAGGTTCGGCGCGCGTTTGCCTGCTGATTCCCTGGAAAGACTGGTTCGGGCGGATGCTGATCGTCGCGGCGGGCTTTGTTTTCGCCGTCGCGGCAGTCTTAGCCTATTTCCGGGTCTCCGGGGCGTGGCCGGCCATGAGAGAGGTCCAGTTCGAGGTGCTGCCCCGCTACGGCGCCACGGCTTTCCATTGGAGTTTCTATTTCCTCTTCTGGGCGCTCTGGCACACCCAGAACCACATGGGAGTTTGGTGGGAAATCATGCCCGCTCTCACTCTGCTGATTGCCTGGAGGCGCCGCGAACTGGGCCGCGATTGCGCCCCTGACCTTGATGGCGCTGGCGGGATATATTTCCACCGCGGTGCAGGGACGCTTTCCATCCCTATTATTTCGAAACCTGTTATCCCTTCTTCGCCATGTTCTGGGCCTATGTCGGCGTGAAAACCTACGAGGGCTTCATCCAGCTTCAGCGGATCTTTGTGCGCCGGCAATGGGCTTTGGCGCGAGGCTTGTTGTGGGTGGTGTTTGCCAGCCTCGTCTTCTCGCTGCTTCCGGAAGAAAGCGTGCGAGTTGTCGAGCAATACCAGTTAGCGGCGGACTGGTGGCGGGATCCGGAGCTTTCCTACAAGGCGTACTACTGGCAATTGCCGGTGGAAAAATTCGGGGACCAACTGCGGGTCATCGACTACCTGAAGACCATTCCAAGCCTCAGGATGAGGTCTACGTTTGGGGAACCGCGCCCCTCATCAATTTCCTGCCGCAGCGGGAAAACCCCAGCCGGTTTGTTTCCAACCTGGGCTTGATTTCCAAGTGGGCGCCGGAAAGCTGGCGGCAGGAATTGGTGCGAACCCTGGAGGCAAAGCGGCCCCGGTATATCGTCGTGGAGCGCCACGATTTGGTCTCCACCCTTACTTTTACCATGTGGATTCGGAACAATATCTGCAAGTGTATCCCGCCCTGGCCGGCCTTTTGCATCGCAATACGAGCCGGCAGTCAATTACCCGGACTTCGAGATTTACGGTTTGAAGTAGAGCACGGCCAAGGTCGCCGCGGTGAGAAGCGAAATGATAACCCCCAGACGGAAGCCGCGCTGGCGATAGTCAAAGCGGATTTCGTGAGCGCCGGCCCCGGCATAGACGGCGCGAAAGATCTGGTTGGCGCGAAAAACGGGCGCCGGGCGGCCGTCGAGTGTGGCTTGCCAATTGGGATCGTATCGATCCAGCAAGACGACGTAAGCGGGGCGCGCGAGTTGCGCCCGAAGGGTGACGGAGTTGGGATCGCGATGCACGATTTCCACTTGGCCGGCGGGCGCACTGCCGCTCACCGGAACTGTTGCGCCGGGCTTTAGCCCGGCATCGGCATGTGCCGGCCTTAAGGCCGGCGCTACATCCGGCGAGGAGCCTGCCGAGGCGGCGAGAATCACCGTGTTGAGCGCGTCAAAATCCGGCGAGGCCAGGTGGTCCAGCGTCTCGGCGGAATCTCGTCGAGAACAGGGAATTGCCCGCCACGTAGGTCCGGGGAACGAAGCACAAGTCCTCATACAAGGCGCTCGGCGTCGGGGAGCCATTGAAGACATCGCCGATCGCCGCGTGGCGGCGGAATCAGCGCGCGTGGGACGAAGGATGTACTTCACATTGGTGCGGCCCAGCAGGCAATCGACCAGCACCGGGTGCGCGGCCTCGCGATCCTGGTAGATCTCCATGTCGTAGAGGTAAGGCGGCAGCGAGCGCTCCAGGTCCAGGTTGATGTTTCCTTCCACCTGGTTGAGCATGGAGCCCGGCGGCGAGTTGCAACCGGGCTTGGAAGGCTCCTTGCGCCATGGGGCCGAAGTTGGCCGCTTCGGGAATCGACTCAAAATTGATGTAGGTTTGCAACATTCTTGGTGTCGGGTGTCTGAACAATGGGCCAGAAGGAAGCGACGCGATAGGTTCCGGGCGGATCCTTGAATTCCTTCAGCACGGGAGGCCGGTAGGTGAAGAAGGTTTTGGGTACCGTTGGGTTCGCGCCGGAATTCACCATCACCAGTTGGCCCATCGCCAGCAGTGCGAAGGCATACAATCCCGGGCGCGCCCAGGATTTCCCCTGTTCCAGACCGTAGGCCAAAACCATTCCGCCCAGGCAGAATCCGGCGAGGCCGGGAAGTTGATAGCGCAGCATGGTGACGAGGAAATCCGGCATCTGGTGAAGGTTGAATGGAGTCTCCCCGAGCGCACTCAGCACCCACCGGGTGGGCGACATGATGAGAGCGGGCAGCAGCCAAGCCACGGCCAGAATGGCGACGATACAGCCGAGGAATACCTTGAGAGGCGTCAGCAGCCGGCGGCCATGAGTCTTCCACGGCGAAGCCGGTGAGAGCAAAGCGTCAAATCCCCATCCCGCCAGAATCGCCAGAAGAAACGTAACCAGGACCAGGAGCTTGACGGGATAGCGCACCACGGTAAGGGGCGGAAAAAGCAAATAGGCCAGAGCAAAGACCGGAGTGAAGTGGCCGAAGGAAAGCAGCAGGAAAGCTCCAGCCGCGCCGGCCACGAAGTTGCGCCGGCGGTCGCGTCCGAGCGCCCATCCTGCCAGCGCGCAGAAGAGGGGGACGAAGCCGAGAAAGATGGAAAGAAAATAGGGGAGATTCGAGTCTGACATCAACCACAGCCAGCCGGTAGGGGCGCCAATGCCGGAGCCGAAGAAGTCTGGCACGATCATTTCCGGCAACGAAAATGGATTCACCGCCCAATTGGCGGTTTCACGAAAGCGCAAGCCCTGCACGCCGCGGCGCGACTGGCTGAGCAGGCTGGAGGCTGGCAATAACTGCGCCGCGCAAAGCAGCATCATCCCCGCGCCCACCAGAACGAAAATCACGAGCAGGCGGAAATTGGGCTCTGACCAGAGTTTGCTCCAAACGCCGCGCCGATAGAAAGCGTAGGCGAAGCAAAGACCGAACGTCGCCAGCATGGTCATGGGCTCGCCCGCCAGCCACTGGAGCGAGATAATCACGATGAGCAGGACCCACGGACGCGGCCGCCTGCTCGCCAGAGCGCGGTCGGTAGCGAGCAGCGCCCAGGGAATCCAAGCGGCGCAGGCCGACTCATTATAAAGATCGCCGAGGGAAAGCACCGGCCCGCTCAACATGAAGACGATGGCGGCAAAAAAAGCTCCCTTATAGGTTTGCCCCCACGAACGCGCCAGCACGTAGACGCCGATGCCCGCCAAAGCAAAATGCACCAGAAAGTGCATGGTAAAGGCGATATCAACGGGAAGAAGAACAATGAGCAGCGTGAAAGGATAGAAGAAAAGCAGGTTGGGGTTTGCCAGCAGCGGCTGGCCGTAATTCAAATAGGGATTCCAGTAGGGAAGAAAACCCTGGCGGCAGAGGTCGTGAATGAAGCGCGCGCTGGGAAAGGTGTAATTGTAAACGTCGCGATAAAAGAACATCGCGGAGGTGAAGGCGACCTTCCAAAACATGCCCACCAAGCTCGCGACGAGCAGCACCACCGCCATCCAGTCGCGGCGGGTGAACGGTCCAGGGTTAAGGTTTCTGTCGCTGCCTTCCGTGGAAGTGTCGGAATAAGTTCGCGTCATGTCGATAAGGACTGAAAGGCTCTAATATAGCACTACCAAGCATAGTTCGAAGTCAAAAGCCGGAGGGCCAAGATCGAAAGGGTCGACTTGTTGCGGGTCACTCTCCACGGACAGGGTGGAACGCGGCGGGCGCCATCAGCAGTTGGCGCGGAACGGGTGAGGGTTACATCCCTCCCGGAAGGGGTCCATGGCGCGGTAAGTCCCCCCCTTCTCCATTCTCTGTGCCCCAATGATAAAGCTCGCTACGCCGGTGACCCGACCGGCAAATGAGCTGCCACTCCCGCGTGGTAACGCTAATGAAACCGCGGGGAACGGGGAAGTAGGGGGTTATAGAAGAAACTCCTTTCCCCTTACACTTCATGTTTGTCAGGGGCCCAACTGAAGGGACACTGATTTCGCATCCCGATTCTTGCCATAACGATAGGCGGTTGGCGGGCGCCAATGGTTACATGCGGAGTTTCTTGAACAGCCCTTCGGGAATCAAACGCACCATGAACATAATCACCCGCCAAAACCAGGGGATGTAAACCACATTCTTGCGGCGCTTCACGGCACGGTAAATTTCTCGCGCCACGGCCTCGGGAGAAGCCACCAGAGGCAGCTTCGCCTTTCCAAATACCATGCGCGTATCGACGAAGCCGGGTTTCACGGTAATGACGTGGACGCCGCTGTGGTAAAGCCGGTTGCGCAGGCCTTGAAGGTAAGTGGTCAGTCCGCCTTTGGCGGATCCATAGAGGTAATTGCTCTGGCGGCCGCGGTCACCCGCCACCGAAGACAGGGCGCAGATGAATCCCTTGTCGCTTCTGCTCAAAATGGCTGGCCAGGATTTCAAGGGCAAGCAGCGGATCCGGTGAAGTTTGTGTCCAGAATCCGGCGCGCTTCGTTCAAATCCTTCCGTGCCGTTTCGGGATCTCCCAGGTAGCCGGTGCAGAGAACGACTCCCTCCAGCGAATCGCCGGCAGGAGCGATGCACTGCCGCGAGCGCCGATTCCAGGGCCTCGAAGTCCAGCACATCCACTCTCTCGGCGCGGGCGCTCACGTTGTGGCGCAGGTTCAGGTCGGCGGCGAGAGCTTGCAGTTCTTCCAGGTCGCGGCCGGCGAGAATGAGATCGTACTGGTGCGAGGCGAATTCCGCCGCCAAGGCCCGGCCGATGCCGGCATTGGCGCCCAGGATTAGAACGGTCGGCACGAAAACTCCCTCATTGAGATTGGCGATTTGCGATTGACGATTGACAGTGATTGACGAGCAGACATTCAGATGCCATCTCGTTTTCAATCTCGAGCCCTCATCGCTGACTGCTCAATCGCCAATCTGCCAATCGACAATCGGCAATCGTCAATCGACAATCTTCAGCCTCCGCGCCAGGGAAGACGAAAACAATCTTCTTGGGTCCAATTTCCGCTGGATGGCCCGGAAGGATTCGAGCTTGGGGTACATGGCGGCAAAATCCTCGGCGCGCAGCACGGCATCCTTCGCCAAATAGATTCGTCCTCCGTAATCCAGAGTCATCCGGTCAAGTTCATGGAGAAAGGGAACGAGCCCGCGCGCGGCGGGAATATCCAGAGCCAAAGTGTAGCCGCGCAGTGGAAAAGAAAGCAGCCCGGGGCCGGCATCGCCGAAGCGCTTCAGGACGGCCAGGAACGACGCGCGTCCGGAGCGCGCCAAGCGGTCAAGGATGGTGCGCAGGCCGGCGCGCCCGCTCGCCTGCGGAAGCGCAATCTGGTACTGGACAAAACCGCGCTTGCCGTACATCCGGTTCCACTGGTTGATGGCATCGAGCGGATAAAAGAACTTTTCAAAACTCACCAGTTGCCGCGGCGCGGTGCGGTGAACGGCGTAGTAGGCGGTATTGAATGCCTTTACGGTCAGCCGGTTCAAAGTCCCGGAAGGGAAGTCGAGGAAAAGATTCCATCTGGGGGCCGGTGGGAGCCGTCAGAGCGCATGCCGAACTCGCGCGGGCAACTCGGCCGCCGCCGCGTGATTGCCCCGCATCAGGACGCTGCGGCCCATGGTTTTGCCGGTGGCGAGGGCGTCGATCCACGCCACCGAATACTCATAGCGCTCGTCGGAGGCTTCCATCGTCGCCAAGGCGTCTTCGAGATTCGGCGCCTTGTGATAGTCCACGAAAACATAGGCCGAATCAACCCGCCGCAGCCGCAGCCGCGCGCTCAGGATGACCCCCGTCAGGCCCATGCCGCCCACCGTGGCCCAGAAAATTTCGGGATGGGCGGTCGGGGAGCAGAGCAGAACTTCGCCGGTGGGAGTGAGCAGCCGGAAATCCAGAACAAAGTTGGAAAAAGATCCGTCCTTGTGATGGTTCTTGCCGTGAATGTCCGCGGCGATGGCTCCGCCCACGGTCACATACTTTGTTCCCGGCGTCACGGGCAGAAACCAACCGCGCGGAAGAAAATATTGAATGATCTCGGCCAGGCTCACGCCGCTCTCGCATTCGAGCACGCCGGAGGCGCTGTCGAAGGAGAGAAAACGGTTCAGCAGGACGTGCCAGATCACGCCGGCATTCTCGTTCAGGGCGGCGTCGCCGTAACTGCGCCCCAGGCCGCGAGGAATGTAAGAGGATTGCAGGCCTGACGCCAGCGTGGCCGCCACCTCGCTGCGTTTCTCCGGCCGAAAAACGTGGCACGATTCCACCGGGTAGCGGCCCCAGCCGGAAAGCGGTTTGGTTGCGAAAGTAGGGTTCATTTGGCGGTCAGCTTTCCGCGATCAGCTCTCAGCGTTCGGCTTCGATCCGTCAGCTTTAACCTTTCCCCAGAGGATGGCGAACCTAATTACGAGCCCTCAAATTGCCAAAGCTGAAAGCTGATTGCTGACAGCTAATAGCTAAAGATAGATAATCAAAACCACCGATGCCGCCCATAAAAGCACCACCGATAGCAATACGGGGTCTGTAAATAAAGACCGCGTGGGGTTTCCTCCCTGGTCGCGATGGTGGATGAGGTGGAGATAACGGAAGATACCAAACAAGACGAACGGGATGGTCATCTCCAACCGTTTGCCGGGGAATTTGCTCTGGACGTCCGGCGACAGGGTGTAGAGGGCGTAGGAAACCACCGTGGAAGCGGTGACGATGCTGATGAGCTGGTCCAGAAAATACGGCGAGTAGTCCGCCAGGATAGCCCGATGGTCAGAGGCGCGGCGCCCCAGCAGAACCAGTTCATGGCGGCGTTTGCTGAGGGCAATGAAAAGCGCCAGCAGCGTCGTGCACACAATCAACCAGGGGGAAATGGCGAACGCGAATCACCAACCCGCCGGCAATCACGCGAAACAAAAACCCCGCCGCCACAATGAACACATCCAGGAGAAACACGCGCTTCAGGAAGGTGGAATAGAGAACATTGAGCGCGAGGTATGCCACGACGATGCCAAAGAAGCTGGTATTAAGCTTCCACGCCGCGATCAGGCCCGCGCCCCCCAAGATCGCGCCGACAATTCCCGCCGTCCGCGGCGTTGAGCCGGCCGGAGGCGATGGGTCGGAGCTTTTTGGTGGGATGGTGGCGGTCTTCCGGTGCATCCAGGATGTCATTCAGGACGTACGTGGCGCTGGAAACCAGGCAGAACACCAGGGCGGCCAGCAGGACTTGCCGGCAACGGTCCCAGCGCATGAGGCTCTGGGAAAAAATGAGGGCGGCAAAGATGAATCCATTCTTCACCCACTGCTGCGGGCGCAGCGTTTCCACCAGCGCCCGAAGCGTGGAGCGCGCGGTGGCGCGCTGCGCTCTCAACGGGTAGACGATGTTTCGAGTGAGTCCGTATTGGCACCTTGCTGGCCGGACATCATCACAACTCCGCCATGAAGGGGAACTCTTGCGCCACGAGACTGGAGGGGTCAGCTCGAAGTTGCTCGAATTCGCGCTCGGAGTAAACCAGGGTGTCCGTCGGGATCGAAGAGGTAAAAATCTGGTAGGCGCTGCGGCTCCGGACAAAGTCGGGGAATTCCTTGCGGACGACTACGATCAAGTCCGCATCGCTGTCCGCCGTCCAGTTCCCCTTAACCAGGGAACCAAACAAGTAGACCTTGGCGACCTCCGGGTGCGCGCGCTTGGCTTCCGCGGCGGCTGTTGCGCAAGTCACGGAGCACTTGGTCCAGATCGATGAATCTGACTTCTACAGAACTCCAGGATTCGTCGCGCATGATCAAGAAAGTCCTGACTGTCCGTTCCATTAAAATAATCCGCTGGCCGCCCGGAAGCAAACCCGTTGGGGTAACGGGAAATGACGTAGACTTTGTCCAGCGCCTGGGCGCACTGGAGTACCTCCTGGGTAACTCTCACGGATGGGCGGGAGACTTCGCAGAATCTCTGTGATGGAGTGCCCCCGTACGGCTCCCCGGAGCGCTTGGACCAGAGCTTTCACGGCTTTTTCCGCGCCTTGCTGGGCGATGAACGCTGCCCATTCGTGATGCCCTGTTGCGGCAGCCGTTTTCCCGAACTCCAGGTCTCTTTCCGCCTGCTCGAACCAGTCTTTTGATCGATCCATGGATCCGCTCCAGGCTCAGTCTACCACGGAACGGGATGCGAAAAACCCGGAAGGCGCTGGAAGGCATTTTCGGTTGATCCAAGGGGAGGAGTGGCGGCAGCAACTCAACAAATCATCCCGCGCGGAGTTGGGCGCGCCGCAGCTACTCCGCGGCTCGAAGAAGGGTAGACATCTACATGTCTAATAATATTCACGATAAAAAGCCGCGGCGTAATCCGTCACCTTGCTTTTTCAATGCGAAATGGTACACGCCCCTGATCCGCACGTAATTTAGTGAAAGGGCGAAAAAATCTTATGGGGAGTGCATTTTTCTCTTGACATGTTATAGAGATTATGTATATATTGTGTCTATGTCCGCTCGCATCCCAACGCAACAGAAGTCGCCTTTTGAAATCGACGCTCGGCCCTTGCACGAGATGTCCAGTCCTCACGCCGGGCTGCTGGCCACCTCTCGCGCCTTTCGCTCGCTCGGCATTCCCGCTCTGGCCGCGGCGCATCTCCAACTCAAGCAGCGCCAGCGCGGGTTTGACGAGGCGCAATACCTGGAAGCAATCGTCCTGCTGCAGACCGCCGGCGGCGATTGCCCCGAGGACATGCAACTGCTGGGGAATGACCCCTGCCTGGAACGAGGCTTGGGTTTCCCGCTTCCCAAGGTGAGTGCGGTGCGGGGTTTTCTCGCGCGCTTTCACGATGAGGCCTTGGAAGAATCCCGCCCTCCGCGCGCGGTGCAGAAGAGTTTCATTGTGCCCAGCAGTGCGCCGGTGGAGGGATTGCAGGCGGTGCAAGCCGGCGTGGTGCGCCGCATTGCCCAGCTTTACGCCGAGCAGCAAACCGCCTTGCGCATCGCCACGGTGGACCAGGATGCGACGATTATCGAGAGTCACAAGGCGGCGGCGCAGGCGCACTATGAAGGCGGCCGAGGCTACCAACCCATGGTGGCGGTCTGGGCGGAAGCCGATCTGGTGTTGGCGGACGAGTTTCGCGACGGCAATGTGCCCGCCCAGCAGGAGCCGCTCACCTGCGCCAAGCTGGCCTTTGCCGCGCTGCCGGAAAATATTCAGGAGCGCTATTTTCGCGGCGACTCCGCCTGTCACGAGAACGGCTTGCTGGGCTGGCTTGGGCATCCGGACCGCGCCCAGGAACCGGGGGGCCGCATTGGCTTTGCCGTTAGCGCCAAGCGCAGCGTGGAGTTGACCGCCGCCCTCACGCAAGTTCCCGACTCGCAGTGGCGGACCTATGATGGGGAAGCCGACGGCACGTTGCGGCAATGGGCGGAAGTCGATTTCGTCCCGGGCGAACGTGGAGAAAAGAAGGACACCCAACCCTTGCGCTATGTGGGCCTGCGCCTGCTCAAGCCGCAAGGAGGGCTCTTCGCCGACGGCTCGGACCGCCATCATCATGCGGTGATTACCAATCTGGAATGGGCCGGGGACCGGCTGCTGCGGTGGCACCGGGAGAAAGCCGGCACGGTCGAGCACGTGCACGATGAAGTCAAGAACGAAACCGGCGGCGGCCACCTGCCGAGCCAACATTTCGCCGTCAACGCCGCCTGGTTCAAGCTAGCGTTGTTGACCTACAATCTGGCCAGCGCCATCAAGGGGCTGTGCTTCGCGCCGGAAGAACGCACCGCGCGCTTTAAGAAGTATCGACTGCTGCTGGTGCATCTGGCGGGACGGATGAGCCGCTTCCGCTGCAAGCTGCGCCTGCGCTTCTGCGCCCGCCCGGAAGCCATCGCTCGCGTGCAGAAAGTCTGGACCGTCTTCGCCCTGCCCACCCAAGCCACCGCCTTCACCTAAACGCCGAGCGTCCACCCCCACCTCATCCCCCTGTCAACTTGCGCAAGTCCTCCTCGGACGGCCTGCAGGTTTCTTCCTTGGCCGTCGCCCAGCAGTACCCGCGCCCCTTCCCTCACCGACCCAATCCCCTTTCCGCGTAGCCAGCCGCTCCTGGGTGCAAATAATACCTGCCACCCACAACGCGCCCGCCTCGTGACGCACAGAAAATCGCGTCAACGTCGCCGCTGCCATTCTTACGTGCGGATTTGGGACACGCCCAGCGATTCCGCATGCGTGCTTTTTCACCTGATTTAACCCTCTGAAATTGCAACTACTTTGCCCCCGTCCCCGCTCACCGAGCAGATTCGCATTCGCTTTTTGCTTGACAACGCGGGTTCTGCCTGATATACTATTAATGTATCAGATGAAGAACCCTCCACTATCCCGCTCCCGTCTTCCGGCAGGCGAGCGAAAACGCCGTTCGCGCCTGACGCAGATGGTCTCTAGCCAGCGCTTTCTCCGCGGCACCTTGGCGCCTCGTCTGCGCCGGTGCGGGAAACCGAATTGTCGCTGTGCCCACGGCGAACTGCACGCGTCGCTGTACCTCGTGCAGAGCCGGGGAGGCAAGCCGCGCCAGGGGTTCGTGCCTAAGGAGTGGGAAGCGCGCATCCGCCAGAGCGTTCAGGGCTATCAGGAAATCCAGCAACTGCTGGAGGAACTCTCGGAGATCGAGTGGCAGCGGCTGCTCGATCGCAAGGGGTGATGCCGTTCTCCGACGCCTGATCCGGTATGGCGAGACCGTCTACGGTCTTTCGGAACGGATTGTCGCGGCGGTCCATGATCCCCGACGACAACCCCGTATCCCGGTGGCCGTTCTCCTGAAAGCCAGCCTGGTGATGTTCTGGTCCCGCTTGGGCAGCCTGCACGCGCTGGAAGAGCACCGCCTCGCGCGGTTCTGGAAACGGTGGCTGGGACGTTCGCCCGGCAGTAGCGACACCCTGGGGCGCGTCCACGCTGGTCTCGCCGCCCAGGAACTGCGCGAGGGGCTGCATCATGTCTACTCCCGCCTGAAGCGGAACAAAGCCTTGCCGGGCATCGGCGGACTGAGCGTGGCGGTTCTCGACGGTCACGAGACCCACGCCAGCTATCGCCGTCGTTGCTCGGGATGCTTGCAGCGGACGATTCACACCGAGCAAGGCGAGAGGATTCAGTACTACCATCGGAACGTCACGCTGCAGTTGTTGACGGGTTCGGAGTTGCGCATCCTGCTCGATCTGGAACCCCAACGGCCCGGCGAAGACGAGGTGACCACGGCCCGCCGCTTGCTGGAGCGCGTCCTGGCCCGTTACCCCCGCGCCTTTCAGTTGCTGTTGGCCGATGGTCTCTATGCCCAGGCCCCCTTCTTCAATCTTCTGCTCGCCCACGGTAAGCACGCACTGGTGGTTCTCAAGGACGAGCGGCGGGACCTTTACCAGGATGCCTGCGGTTTGTTTGCGCTGACTCCGCCCGAAGCGGGAAAGTATCGGTTGCGCCACTGCCAGTGGTGGGACGTATCGGACTTCACCACTTGGCCCCAAGTCCACGCTCCGCTGCGGGTCATCCGTTCGCGAGAAACCTACTCGGTGCGCCGCCAGATTACCATGCAGGTTGAGTCGATGACGACCGAGTGGGTTTGGGCCACGACGCTACCGGCCGCGCAGGCCTCGACGGAACAAGCCGTCGGCTTCGGGCATTGTCGCTGGGACATCGAGAACTATGGGTTCAACGAACTCGCCAACGAGTGGCACTCCGACCATGTGTATAAACACCACCCGCAGGCCATCGAGTCGTTTCTGCTCGTCGCCTTCCTGGCCTACAACCTCTTTCATGCTTTCTGGGTTCTCAATCTGAAACCGGCCGTCCGGCGCGGCAGAACACTCCGCTACTGGGCACGCCTCATGGCCCGCGAACTCTGCCAGGACCCCGGCTTCGCCGAGGGTTCATCCCCCTAAAAGTCTTCCCCTCCCCTCCCGGAATTCCGCCCTGCGCTTCGGCCCCATATCCCTGTGGCGTGCGGCGGGTTGCGCCCATCTCACCATAGTGTCGACCCCACCGGGCGTATTTTCCCGCCCTGCCCCCGCCAACAATGCCAATGCGAATCTGCCCGACCGCCTCCCCTGCGCCCGGACTAACTATTTCGCCCACCTCCAACCTCGCATGCGGAATCGCTGGGACACGCCCGAGGGCATTGACGCCGCTCCCACGGCTGAGTACAATCAGCCCCGGGAGACGCTCGTACATAAGATTCATTCGTGGGAGATGAGACCATGGGCAAGCTCAAGCTCGTGTGTATTCCATGTCTTTTTTGTATTTCGATCATCGCTCCCCTGAAGGCCGCCGACCCACCTGAGTGGTTGAATCCTCTTAAGGCTTTTTCGCGTACATCTTTGGGCGCGGAAGTTGAAGTCTATTCGGGTGGGATCACGGGAAAGAGCATTGGCGCCGCTTACGACTCGGCAACGCGCGGGGATTATGGGGCTCGCTTCACCTTTGGGTTTATGAAAGCCCTCAATTTCAGCATGGGTTACATGTACAGCAATCAGACCCGCACGCTGACCACCGTGGTTCCGGCCAGCGGCGGACTTCCTTCCGGCGTGGCTCTGATGCGGGCGGGAAATCTGAATACGGTTTTCGGCAATGGAGAAATCAGCCTCGCAAAGTTTGGCCGCAGCACCTGGTACCTGAGCCCGGGGGTAGGCTTTGCCCGCAATGCCGCGCGCAATATGACTTTCGTCACCCCCCTGGGTTCCGCCTCCGCGCCCATCCTTGCCGGAACGGCCGTCTCCTTCAACCTGGGCACGGGAGTGAAGATTTTCCCCTGGAAGCACATCGGATTCCACCTTGACGCTCGTGATTATGTTTCCGGGGGAGGAACCGGGAGCCTCAACGCCAATTTGAATCTTCCTCCGCAGGTCTCCGCGCAGTGTATGACCGGATGCACGACCTTCAACCCCTCGCCATTTTTCGGGACGGTTCCAGTCCAGAACAACATCGTTTTCACCCTGGGGTTGATCTACAAGATCAAGTAGGGATGCGCGCCGATTAGGGAATCATCCAGCGCGGAATTGGACGCGCCGCACGCTCCTTCGCGCTAAACCCGCTTTTGCGGTAAGGCGACACGGCCAAGTGGCCCAGGCGATCGTAAATCTCCCCACCATCATAGATGGGCGTTTTTCGGGCCGGATCCAGTTCCGCCCGCCTGTGGTAGCGCAAATGTGGTCGCGCAATTGTGTGGCGCGCAATTGTGTGGCGCGCAATTGTAGCGCGGGGCGTTGTTGAGTTGTATAATCCCCTCCGGTTATGGGCTTCGCAGAGGAGTTCGGGCGAAGTATCTTATTTCACTCCATGTAAACCAAGACTGGGCAGGTGAATTCCTTTGGCCAATGGCACTCCTTTAGGATTTGAATCGAAGCTCTGGGCGGCGGCGGATGCGCTGCGGAACAACATGGACGCCGCCGAGTACAAGCACGTTGTCCTCGGGCTGATATTTCTCAAATACATCTCCGACGCGTTTGAGGCCAAGCGCGTAGAACTTGAAGCGCAGAAGGCAGAGGGTGCCGACCCGGAAGACCCGGACGAGTATCGCGCTGCCAGCATTTTCTGGGTGCCGAAGAGAAGCGCGTTGGTCCTATCTAAGAGACAATGCGCCGCAGCCCACGATTGGGAAGATTGTCGATGACGCGATGAGCGCCATCGAGCGCGACAACCCATCGCTCAAAGGCGTACTGCCCAAGGACTTCGGGCGTCCCGGACTCGACAAGCAGCGGTTTGGCCAACTGATCAACCTTGTCAGCGATATTGGCCTCGGCAGCCCGGCTGACCGTGCCAAGGACGTTCTGGGCCACGTGTACGAGTATTTCCTCGCGCAGTTTGCGAGTGCCGAAGGCAAGAAGGGCGGGCAGTTCTACACGCCGTCCTGGGTGGTGCGAGTGCTGGTGGAGATGCTCGCACCCTATAAAGGCCGGGTTTACGATCCCTGCTGCGGTTCAGGCGGGATGTTTGTCAGTAGCGAGAAATTTATCGAAGCCCACAGCGGGAAGATTGGCGACATCTCCATCTACGGCCAGGAGTCGAATTACACCACGTGGCGGCTCGCCAAGATGAACCTCGCGATTCGTGGAATCGACGCGCAGATTGCCCACGGCGACACTTTCCACAACGACCGGCACCCGGACCTCAAAGCCGATTACGTGCTCGCCAATCCGCCATTCAATGACAGCGACTGGCGCGGCGAACTTCTAAAGGAAGACAAACGGTGGGTCTATGGCATGCCCCCGGCAGGAAACGCCAACTACGCGTGGGTGCAGCACTTCATCCACCACCTCGCACCCATAGGGCTTGCGGGCTTTGTACTTGCCAACGGGTCCATGTCATCCAACCAGTCGGGTGAAGGCGAGATCCGCAAGAACATCATCGAAGCGGACTTGGTGGATTGTATGGTGGCGATGCCGGGCCAACTCTTTTACGCCACCCAGATACCGGTTTGCCTCTGGTTCATTGCCCGCAACAAGAGAAATGGCCGTTTCCGCGACCGCCGGGGTGAAACGCTATTTATTGACGCGCGCAAGATGGGGACGTTGATGGACCGTGTCCACCGCGAACTCACGGACGCAGACGTGGCAAAGATCGCGGGTACGTACCACGCCTGGCGCGGGGACAAATCGGCGGGCAAATATGCTGACGTACCCGGGTTCTGCAAGGCCGCCAAGCTAGAGGACATTCGCAAGCATGGTCACGTGCTTACCCCGGGCCGCTACGTCGGAGCCGAGGCCGCCGAAGAAGATGCCGAGCCATTTGAGGAAAAGATGAAGCGGCTTACCAGCGAGCTTCAACAGCAACAAAAAGAGGCCTCCCGTCTCGATCAAATGATCGGGAGAAACCTTAAGGAACTTGGGTATGGTGAGGATTGAGAATTTAGATCATGGAGGGCTCTATGGCGCTCGACCTCAGCAGCCTGAAAAAAGCCGTTTCCGCCTTGGCTGCGGCATTGGCCAGAAGCGACGACGCGCAATTGATGGACAAATTGGACCATGTCACGCGGAATACCATCCAGGCCGGAGTGATTCAGCACTTCGAATTCACCTATGAACTTTGCTGGAAATTCATCAAGCGGTGGTTGGAGGTGAACGTCACCGCCACCGCCGCCGATGGTGTAACCCGCCGCGAACTCTTTCGGATGGGGGCGGAGAACCGTCTGATTGACGACGTTGACCAATGGATGCTGTATCACGAGGCGCGAAACCTGACCTCGCACACCTACCAGCCTGAGATCGCCGAACAGGTCTATCGCACGTGCCATGAATTCGCCCGCGACGCCGCGCGCCTACTGGCAGCCCTGGAAAAGCGCAATGATTGATCTCGCCCCTCACCATTTGGAAACGGTCCGGCGAATCCTTAAGGAGCATGTCCCGGCAGTGCGAGGTCCGCGCCTTCGGCTCACGCGTGGATTGGACCGCCAAGGACTACTCCGACCTCGACCTGGCGGTGAGGGGTTCCGGCACGCTTAAGACCGGAGTCCTCGGACGCCTCAAGGAGGCTTTCGAGGAATCCGATCTGCCCTTCCGCGTCGACGTGCTCGATTGGCACGCCACCTCCCCGGAGTTCCAAAAGGTGATCGAGAAACAATACGAGGTTATTCAGGGCGGGAAACACGAAGGGATAGCGAGTAAATCGCCAATTCAGCATCTTGAAGAGTGGCCCGTGGTTCGGCTCGGTGACATCACTCTGAAGATTGGATCAGGCGCTACCCCACTTGGGGGTGAGTCATCGTATCTATCGAATAGGACCAGGTGTGCACTTGTTCGAAGCCAAAATGTATTCGACCGAAGGTTCGACCGTTCGGGACTCGCGTTCATTTCCGATGAACAGGCGGAACGCCTTAAGGGCGTTTCCCTCCAAGCCGGCGACCTGCTTCTTAACATCACAGGTGATGGCGTTACTTTTTCCCGGTGCTGTCGCGTTCCGACCGAAATTCTACCGGCCTGTGTTAATCAACATGTTGCCATCATTAGGCTTAACAGCACTGTTGCGGACCCAGGCTACGTCCTCTCATACCTCACACACCCCTCTGTGAAGTCGTATATTGAATCATTCAACGCAGGGGGGTCGAGGCGCGCCATAACCAAAGGGCATATCGAATCCTTCCTGGTACCGCTTCCGCCCCTAAAGGAGCAGCGCGCCATCGCGCATATCCTCGGCACGCTGGACGACAAGATCGAGCTGAACCGGCGGATGAACGAGACGCTGGAGGCGATGGCGCGGGCGCTCTTCAAATCGTGGTTCGTGGACTTCGACCCCGTCCGCGCCAAAGCCGAAGGCCGCGACCCCGGCCTGCCCAAGCCCCTCGCCGACTTATTCCCGGATTCATTCGAGGGCTCCGAAATAGGAGAGATTCCGAGCGGGTGGGTTGTGTCACCAGTTTACGACCTTGCAACATATATTAATGGCGCGGCGTATCGCGCTTTTGAGCCGAACGAAGAGCGCCGTGGTCTTCCCATCATAAAGATTGCCGAATTGAAGGCCGGAGTGACACCTCAAACGCGATTCTCTGACGTCGAAATGCCGGACAAGTACAGAATCGACAATGGAGACATGCTTTTCTCGTGGTCGGGGAATCCCGACACCTCAATTGACATCTTCGTCTGGAATCAAGGCCCTGCATGGCTCAACCAGCACATCTTTCGAGTTGTCCCCAATAGTGAACATGAAAGAGCCTTCGTGCTGATGACTCTCCGAAACTTTCTCCCTGTGTTTGCCGAAATCGCCCGAAACAAGCAGACGACGGGCCTTGGGCATGTGACGGTTGAGGATCTGAAACGGCTGCTTGCAGTTCGGCCTCCCAAATCCGTCTTGTTGGGTTGGAACACTTTTGTTGAGCCTCTCCTTGCCCGTTCTTTCGGTCTTGAGGGAGAGAACAATACCCTCGCCGCCCTACGCGACACACTTTTGCCCAAGCTGATTTCCGGCGAGATTCGCATCAAGGATGCCGCGCGCATTGCGGGGGTGGCGTAGAGCCTCAGCCGACTATTTCAGGTAAACTGTGGTAGTCCCAGGCCTTGCAAATTGACCGGACAGGTGATCCAACCATGGAAAACAAAAGCAATATCGGACCAGCGCGGATCGAACAGTTGAGCGTGAAGAACTACCGCGCCTTGCGCTCCATCGAGCTAAGAGGGATTACGCCGCTCACGGTATTGCTGGGGCCGAATGGCGGCGGCAAGTCGACCATCTTCGACGTTTTCAATTTTCTTTCAGAGTGCTTTCAGTTCGGGCTGCGCCACGCCTGGGACCGCCGCGGCCGGTCGAAGGAATTGAAGACCCGTGGCGAAAACGGCCCGGTGGTCATCGACTTGAAGTACCGCGAGAGGCCCGGCCAACCCATCATTACGTATCATCTGGCCATTGATGAAGATCTAAGAGGTGCTTATGTGGCGGAAGAATGGTTGCAGTGGCGGCGCGGATCGAAGGGGCAGCCTTTCCGTTTTCTGGATTATCGCGAGGGCAAAGGCCGAGCCGTAAGCGGAGAATTCCCGGACGAGCAGGACCAGCGTCTTGAAATCCCGTTGAAAACCGCCGACCTGCTTGCTGTGAATGCTTTAGGGCAGTTCGAGGACCATCCGCGCGTGGCGGCGTTGCGCGAATTCATAACCGATTGGTATGTGTCCTACTTATCCGTGGAGGATACGCGGGGACAACCCGAAGCTGGCCCTCAGGAGAGGCTCAGCAAGCGAGGGGAGAATCTGGCGAACGTGGTTCAGTACCTGCGGGAACGGCATCCCGAAGTGCTTGACCAGATCTTCGAAGTTCTCCGGAAACGCGTGCCCAGACTCGAGAATGTGGTCGCGGACTCGATGCCGGATGGCCGATTGCTGCTGAAATTCAAAGATGCGCCATTCGAGCAGCCGATTCTTTCGCGGTTTGCCTCCGACGGCACCCTCAAGATGCTGGCTTACTTGATCGTCTTGCATGACCCGGACCCGCCACAGTTCATCGGAATCGAGGAGCCGGAAAACTTCCTCCACCCGCGCTTGCTTCCCGAACTGGGCGAGGAATGCCGCAAAGCCACGGAGCACTCGCAATTACTGGTGACCACCCATTCGCCATTATTTTTGAATTCTGCCAAACCCGAGGAGGTCAGGGTGCTCTACCGGGATGAGAAGGGGTACACGCAGGCCACCCTTGCTGCCGAAATTCAAGGAGTGAAGGAGTTCATCGCCGCGGGTGCATCGATGGGGCATCTGTGGCTGGAAAACCGATTCGGTGTGGGCGATCCCCTTGTAAATGCTGGTGCCCCCAAGCCTGCGCCCAAGCCCGCGTCCAAAGGGGGCAAGTGATGAGCGTCGCCAAACTTGAGATTCTGGTGGAAGAACTGTCCATGGAAGCCGCGCTGCGGTTGATTGTTCCCAAAATCATCGGCGACTTGTCCTTTGATGTGTACCCCTACCAGGGTAAAGGAGACCTGCTCAAGAAACTTCCCGACAGACTGAGAGGTTACGCGGCTTGGATGCCGGAGGGTTACCGGATTGTGGTGGTTGTGGACCGCGACGACGCTGGCTGCGAGGATCTGAAGCAGCAGCTCGAAAAGGCGGCAAGCGACGCCGGGCTTGTCACTAAAACGCAGGCCAAAGGCTCAGTCTACCAGGTGGTTAATCGCCTCGCCATTGAAGAGCTTGAAGCCTGGTATTTCGGCGATTGGGAAGCTGTTCTTGCCGCATACC
The DNA here is from genome assembly GCA_963810005.1 of uncultured Acidobacteriota bacterium. Lineage (GTDB taxonomy): Bacteria > Acidobacteriota > Terriglobia > UBA7540 > UBA7540 > Bog-366. The sequence continues at coordinate 3,875 of CAWELY010000002.1, read as the reverse complement.
CCGGAGTGAATCCCAACATTCCACATAAGGCGGGTTACCGGGATTCCGATGCGGTACCAGGCGGTACCTGGGAAGCGTTTGAAAGAGTCCTGCAAAAGGCCCGGTACTTCAAAACTGGTTTGCGCAAGATTGAGGCTGCGCGAACTGTAGCTCAATACAAGGATCCGAATCGCAACAGTTCACAGAGCTTCCGCGTATTCAGGGAGGCGTTGAGCGAGATGGTAGCAATCTGACGGACGGGCAAACGCAAGGAATGACGCCGCTGATTTGCCAGGCAGGCCCAGCGGCGGAAGCCTCTGTAGGTTCCTTACATTTGGTAAAGAACGAAACTCGCAGCAAGAAACTGAGGCCGCCCTCTATTGAAAACGACCTCGGAACTCCTTCCACACGTGGTGGATGAGCTGTCTCGATTGTAACATCGGCAGGGCAAGAGGCGAGTTTAATCATGCTCCGAGCGTTTACAGAATCTGTGGTTGAAGAAGCGGCCCTCGAATGGCTTGAGGGGCTGGGCTATGCAGTTCTTGGCGGCCCGGAGATCGCCGCAGGCGAGCCTGGGGCCGAACGCAGCGACCCGAATACCGCGACGTGATCCTGGAGCGGCGGCTTGCGCCAGGCGTTGGGCAAAGCTCAATCCCGACCTGCCGCCGGAAGCCCTCGATGACGCATTCCGGAAACTAACGCGGATTGACTGGCCCGTCGCTGATCACCCGCAACCGCGACCTGCATCGCATGCTCGTGGATGGCGTCAATGTGGAGTACACCCGCGCCGGATGGCTCCATTGGCGGGTGCGCAGGTCCATGTGCTGGACTTCGACAACCCGGAGAACAACGACTGGGTCGCGGTGAACCAGTTCACCGTGGCGGAAGGCCAGCACACGCGCCGCCCCGATGTGGTGATCTTTCTGAACGGGCTTGCCCATTGTCGTGATTGAACTGAAAAACCCCGCCGACGAGAACGCCACCATCTGGAACGCCTTCGACCAGCTCCAGACCTACAAGGCACCAGATTCCCTCGCTCTTCATCTATAACGCGCTGCTCGTCATCTCCGATGGCATGGAAGCGCGCGTCGGGGTCGCTCTCGGCGACGCGCGAGTGGTTCATGCCCTGGCGAACCATCGAGGGCGAGGAGCTGGCGCCCGCCTCGATGCCGCAGCTCCAGGTGGTGATGCAGGGGCTGTTCGACAAGCGCCGCCTGCTCGACTTCATCCGCTACTTCGTTGTCTTCGAGGATGAGGGCAGCGGCGATCCGTCAAGAAGATTGCCGGGCTACCACCAGTTCCACGCCGTGAACCAAGCGCTGTGCAGACAACGATTAAGGCTACGCGCCGAGAGCGGCGACCGGCGTGCCGGGGTGGTGTGGCACACGCAGGGCTCGCGGCAAGAGCCTGACCATGGCCTTCTATGCCGGGCGCCTGGTTCTCGAACCCGCGACTGCAGAATCCCACCATTGTCGTCATCACCGACCGCAACGATCTGGACGACCAGCTCTTTGGGACGTTTTCGCGCTGCAGCGAGCTTCTCCGGCAGACCCCGTGCAGGCGGAGAACCGCGAGCACCTGCGAATCGCTGCTGCAAGTTTCGTCGGCGGGGATTGTCTTTACCACCATCCAGAAGTTCATGCCCACGGAAGGCGATCGCTATCCTGAGCTTTCCGACCGGCGCAACATCGTCGTGATTGCCGATGAGGCCCACCGCAGCCAGTACGACTTTATCGACGGCTTCGCCCGGCACATGCGGGACGCCCTGCCGAACGCCTCGTTCATCGGCTTCACCGGCACGCCCATCGAGAAGGCCGACGCCAATACGCGCGCGGTTTTCGGCGACTACATCAGCGTCTACGACATCCAGCGGGCCGTGGAGGACAAGGCCACGGTTCCGATCTATTACGAAAGCCGCCTGGCGAAGCTGGAACTCGACCGAAAACGAAAAGCCCAAGATCGATAAGGATTTCGAGGAAGTGACGGAAGGCGAAGAGGTCGAGCGCCGCGAGAAGCTGAAAACCAAGTGGGCGGCGCTGGAAGCCGTGGTCGGGGCGGAGAAGCGGCTGAAGACTCGTGGCCGAGGACCTGGTCAACCATTTTGAGGCAACGGCTGGAAGCCATGGACGGCAAGGCCATGATCGTCTGCATGAGCCGCCGCATCTGCGTGGAGCTTTACAACGAGATCGTCAAGCTGCGGCCGGACTGGCACGGCGACGACGACGATGCCGGGTCGCTGAAGGTCGTGATGACCGGCTCGGCCGCCGACGGGCCGGATTGGCAGCAGCACATCCGCGACAAGCCGCGGCGGGAAGCGCTGGCCAACGGTTCAAGAATGCGAAGGACCCGTTCAAGATCGTGATCGTGCGCGACATGTGGCTGACCGGCTTTGATGTGCCGTGCCTCCACACCATGTACCTGGACAAGCCCATGCGCGGGCACGGGCTGATGCAGGCCATCGCCCGGGTGAACCGCGTCTTCAAGGACAAGCCCGGCGGGCTGGTGGTGGACTACCTGGGCATCGCGCAGGAACTGAAGCAGGCTCTGGCGACCTACACCGAGAGCGGCGGCCAGGGCCGCACGGCGATGCCGCAGGAAGAGGCCGTCGCGGCCATGCTGGAGAAGTACGAGGTCTGCTGCGGGCTCTTCCATGGCTTCGACTGGTCGCATGGGTCACAGGTAACGCCGGCGGAAAGGCTTGGCCTGCTGCCCAACGCGCAGGAGCACATCCTGCAGCAGAAGGACGGCAAAGAACGGCTGTGAAGGCGGTCACGGACCTTTCCAAGGCATTTGCTCTTGCCGTGCCCCACGAAGAGGCCATGCAGCATTCGCGACGATGTCGGCTTCTTCCAGGCGGTGCGCGCTGTGCTGGCGAAGGCAGCGAGCCAGCAACAGCGGCCCGAGGAGTGACCTGGACCACGCCATCCGGCAGATCGTTTCGAGAGCGGTGGTGTCCGAGGGCGTTGTCGACATCTTCGCGGCGGCGGGACTGAAGAAGCCGGACATTTCGATCCTGTCGGATGAGTTCCTGGCGGAGGTCAGCCATCTGCCGCAGAAGAACCTGGCCGTCGAGCTGCTGCGGAAGCTGCTGAACGACGAGATCAAGACCCGCTCGCGGCGGAACGTCATTGAATCGCGGCGGTTCTCCGAACTGCTGGACGGCTCGATTCGGAAGTATCAGAACCGGGCCATTGAAGCCGCCCAGGTGATCGAGGAACTGATCGCCCTGGCCAAGCACATGCGGGAAGCCGCTGCGACGCGGCGAGGAGCTTGGACTCTCCGATGACGAGGTTGCCTTCTACGACGCTCTGGAAGTGAACGACAGCGCCGTCAAGGTGCTGGGCGACGAAACGCTGAAGACCATCGCTCGCGAACTGGTGGAGACTGTGCGGCAGAACACGACCATCGACTGGACCGTGCGCGAGAACGTCCGCGCCACATCTGCGGGTTCTGGTCAAACGCATCCTTCGCAAGTACGGCTATCCGCCCGACAAGCAGGAAAAGGCCACGCAGACCGTGCTGGAACAGGCCGAAGTGCTGTCGGCAAACTGGGCGATGGCCTGACGGGAATAGCACGCGTGGCGCGGATCTGTCCCGAAAGTCCGCGGTTTTACCCATATTGAGATCAAAAAGCCGCGGACCTACAAAACAGGTCGCTACATTTAGTGTAATTCGCGGCCATTCAGATAGTTCCGGCGCTTTTGGGGATTCGGCTTGAAAAGTCGCCTCCACGTCATGTGCGCTCCATTTGGCCGGATTACGGCCAAACCACCGCGAGGCTCGGGGTCGGGGGTGATCTGGAGGTTTTGTCACCCTGTGGGCAAGCTCGCGGCGCCCTTTCCTGCCGGCAGGAAATCGACGCGGGAAGGCTGAGATTTCTTCCTGCCCGCAGGAAA
>CAWELY010000001.1:0-185163 GCA_963810005.1 uncultured Acidobacteriota bacterium | reverse complement strand
CATTACCCGGAAGCCCTCCGTTATCTCCAACACCGAGGAGTGCACGATGCCGCGCTCCTGCAAGAACTGCACATGGGTTATGCCCCCGGCGGGAGCTTGCGGAGTCATCTCACCGCGAAGGCCATCCCCTCGATCTGCTGCGGCGCATCGGCGTGGTTAACGCGCAAGGCCACGACGCCTTCTACCGGCGAGTAATTTTTCCCTGCTACCAGGAGGGGGGTGTGGTCAACCTCTACGGCCGCAGTCTGGACACCGCCTTCGCCCATCGCTTCCTCCCCGGCTCCAAGGGCGGCTTGTTCGCCTGGGAAGCGGTTCGTCAGTTCCCCAGCGTGATCTTGTCGAAGGGATGTTCGATCTGGCGGTGTTGTGGCAGGCCGGTTTCCGCCACACCACCTGTGCGCTGGGCACGCATCTTACCCCGGACCAGTTTCGCCAACTGTGCGACCGCCCGCGCACCGTTTATCTCACTTTCGATGTCGACGCCAACGGCAGTGGCCAGCAGGCCGCGCAGGCCTTAGCCCCTCGTCTCCGGGCGCAAGGCATCACCACTCGCCGCGTCATCCTGCCCTCTGGCCACGATCCTAATTTCTTCTTCGTCCAGGGCGGTGACGCGCGACAGTTCCACTCTCTCTTGGAGGAAGCCCTACCATGAGGTTCCATGTCATCCGCTCTCAGACCCCCAACCCCGCCCAAATTCCTCTTCGCGTGATCGAGCACGAAAGCGGCCGGGAGGTCGGCTGGGTCAATCGTTACCTCGACCGCGAGTATGTCCGCCGCCTGGCGGACACCACGCTGCGCAGTTGCGCTTACGCTCTGTTGCACTTTGTGCGCTGGTGGGAGAGTCTTCGTCATACCGGCGACGTGCTCGAAGGTGACCTGACGAAGTCGACGCTCCTGGATTATCTGAAGTTCCAATGCAGCCACCAACCTGCGTTTTCCGGTTCCACCATCAATGACCGCATTGCCGTTGCCGAGCGCGCCCTGCGCAACGAGTTCCCCGACGCCCCCGACCCGATGGCACCGGGCTTTCAGCAAGCCTATCTGCGGCGTGGACCGCTGGGGGTGGGCCGGTCAAGGGTAGCGATAAGCCGGTTGCGAGTCAGAGTGCCCAAACGCCAGATCGTCCCGCTGTCCGTGGAGGAGGTGGCACGTTTTTGGTCCAGCTTCCGTACGGCGCGGGACTTGGCCATCGTGGGCTTGATGCTCCTGCACGGACTGCGGTCCGCCGAAGTCTTGGGTTTGAATGAGGACGACGTGTTGCTCGCCGAAGCCCAGTTGCGCGTGCGCGGCAAAGGTCACAAACTGCGTTTTCTGCCCCTGGCCCCGGAAGCCGTGCAACTCCTCGATCACTATCGGCGGCTGGAGCGGCCTCATCCCTGCACGGCCGCACTCTTCGTCTCGCTCAAGGGACCGGCGCGCGGAACCCGCATGACGCTGCCGGGACTGCGCTCCTTATTCCGCTACCATCGCCAGCGCACCGGCATCAAGCTCGCGAACCCGCATCGCTTCCGACACACCTTTGCCTCGGACATGGTACGCGGCGGCATCAGTCTGCCCGCGCTGATGCAGTTGATGGGTTACGCCGACATCCAAACTACTCTGCGCTATGTGCAGATCACCCCGCAAGACATCTACCAGCAGTACACGCGCGCCGTGGCGCAGCAAGTTCGGCCCCTCCCGAGGCTCTCCTCATGAATCGCGCCCGGCACCCCCCGCTCCTGCATCCGCTGGCCGCCGTCTTCGACCGCGCCGTCGATTCTCTCGGCGCGGCGCTCGGCCCCGAAAGCCATCGTCACTACCGTGGGACCGTCCGCAACTTCCTGCGCTATCTCGGCGCCGCTCACCCCCAGGTGAACTCCCTCGAGCAACTGCGACGGGATCCTCACCTCCTCGGCTGGATGTCCTGCCTGCGCTCCCAGAAGCCGCCGCTCGCCACTTCCTCCTATATCAACCGCCTCATCGCTCTGCGTCCCCTGCTCACCGAATTGGCTTGGACCGAACAGCTTCCGCAGCTCGCCCGTCTGATTCGTCGCGAGGACATCCCCCACCCTCCGCAAAGACTGGCACGCCCGCTCACCGCCCAGCAGGATCAGCTTGTGCAGCAGGAGTTCGTCCGCCGCAACGATCGGGAGAGTAACGCCTTTCTGCTCATCCGCCATACCGGCCTGCGCATTGGCGAGTGCGCCGATTTATCCTTCGATTGCCTGCGCTCGACCGGCCCCCAGCAATGGGCCATTCACGTCCCGCTCGGCAAACTCAAAACCGAGCGGATGGTCCCAGTGGATGCGTTGGTGGTGACGGTCGTTCAACGCTTACGATTCTTCCGCTTCCTCGATCCGCGGCCTCCCGATGGCCAACTCCTGGCCCGGCGCAGCACCCGCGATGCTCTCGTTCGTCAACTCCGCCGCTATCTACACGAGGTCTGTGAATCTCTGGGCCTGTCCACACGCATCGTCCCGCATCAGTTGAGACACACCTATGCCACGGAAATGCTTCGTGCCGGGGTTAGTTTTCCCGCGCTGATGAAACTACTCGGCCACACTTCTCCCGACATGACCATGCTCTATGTGGAAGTAGCGTTGAATGATCTCCAGAGGGAATTCCAACAGGCTCGTTCCAAGCCTCGGCATCTGGTTCCCCAGCCGAAAGCGCCTTTTACCCACTTTCGAACTGGCCTCGATGGAGTTATCGATTCTGTGCTCGCCGCCCAGCATGCCCTGGAGATGTTCCGGCGGTCGCTGGCGGTCGGTCCTACCCGCCGTTGCCTCGACCGGCTCTCCAATCGCCTCACCAAGATCGCCGCCGAAGCCCGCAAACTCCCCACCCCCTGAGAATGGGCAGAGATTGGCCGGTTATGTCGCCTACACGTAGAAGTGCCTTACACCCGCGCAGGCCCCCCCGTCCTCTTCGCTCTCCGCGTGCTTATGGTCGGCTTGTGACCTTCTGCACCCGAATAATTCGCGTCCCCGACCAGAAAGGAAAAGCTCCCTGGCCGATAAAACGAAGGGCTCCATCGACGTGAGCGAATGAGTCCATCCACTCGATCCTCCCCGTACCGGGGACTGTGAGCACGAACTTATAGCTCTTGACCAACAAGTCCGTCTTAGGCACGGAAGAACCGGGTAGTGCATGAACATCCCGACCTGTGTTCTTATGTTCGTCTATCTTGAAGTCAGAGCCGGGATTCAAGGCTTCTCCAAAGTTTTTGGCCAGTCGAGAAGTGAATTCCTGAAAGCTAGCGGCGTACTGTGCTGATAACTCCGTTGCTTGGTCTTTCTGGAAATTTACTTGGATCCACGCTCCTTTATCCGGCAGTTCTAGTTTGTTTACGAGCTGGTGGAACTCGTCTGTATGACCCCGTTGATAGGCGCGGAGCATCGTTGTGTAAAACAGGCGGAGACTCTTGGCATCCTCTGGCGTTGGATTTTCGAGTGATTGGGGATATCCCTGTCGCCCGAAGCCCGCCGTGCCAATCAGGACAAGCATCAACCACGCAATGACTGGTTTCATCGGCCCACCCCGTAGCTGATTGTCGCACGGTATCAACCCGATTCCAACTGCGCTTGTTCCTGGGGGCGAGACAACGAGATAAATGGTCGTGTCTTGTTTCTTGTAATGACGATTAATCAAGTCATGCCCAAAAACAAAAAGGGCGGGCACAGTGCCCGCCCTCTGTGGCAATTTGAAATCACCGTTACGAAATGTTGACTAACCCTTCCCCATCGCCCGAGTTCTTGGGGAGCGGCACGGAGTACTGCTTCTCAATCTTCTCCCGGAAGCAGGGGCCGGAGTTGTAGGTGCAGAAGGGATAGACCAGGCCGTTGGGCGCGGTGTAGTGGATCACGCAGCGCTTGACGCGGTTGATGTCATAGTTATAAGCATCCATGAAGTGCATACCCGCGACAAGCAGAGTCTTATAAGTGAACGTTCCGTCGCCCTTGCCGCGGCCGTGGCTGTGGTCGGTCATGCCCTGGAGGGTATTCAGGAAGCGCTCGAAGGTAAGGCCCGGGGGCGCGAATTGCGGCTTGAAATGCCGGCGCAGGGAATTCCAGGCGCTGACCTTGGAGAAGAGTTTTACCCGCGCGCCCTCCGCCTTGCGCGCCAGCAGGTCGATATCCCGCAGCATGGCGCCGACATCGAAAAAGCGCGTGATGGGCACGGCCTTCTTCGAAACCGGATCGACATAAAGGTAAGTGCCCATGGCGCAATGCGGGTGCGAAGTCAGGTTCGGCCGCTGGAAGTTTTGCAGCGCCGAAAGCAATTTCGAGAAGGGCGAGGTGCAGGAGAGCGGGAACCAGTCGTTGTACGTGTCCGTCATGCCGGTCTGCTCCGAGATGCAGTGCGCCAGGTCGGATTGGGTGAAGCGCTTGGCCTCGAGATCGCGGCGATTGATGCGCCCGGTGAAGGCCACGGGCTGGAAGCTGAAGCCGCTGACGCAATCGATGTTGTCGATGGCGAACCGCACCATGTCGCCCAGTTGATGGTCGTTCACGCCCTTGACGATGGTGGGGACAAAGACAATCTTCAGGCCCGCCTTGCGGCAATTCTCGATGGCGGCGAGCTTGGTTTCCATCAGGCGCTGGCCGCGCGTGCGCAGATAAATGTCGTCGTTGAGCCCGTCGAATTGCAGGTAGAGCGTGTGCAGGCCCGCTTCCTTGGCGGCTTGCGCGAATTCGAGATCGGCGAAGCTGATGCCGTTGGTGGCCGCCTGAATGTGGGTGAAGCCGAGCTCCGTGGCCTTGCGCAACACGTCCATAAAGCGCGGATAAAGAGTGGGCTCGCCGCCGGAAAATTGCACCACGCGGTTGGGCACGGGCCGCTGCGCGCGCAGGCCCTCCAGCATGCCGGTGACCTGCTCGAAGGAAGGCTCGTAGAGATACCCGGCCACGTTGGCGTTGGCAAAACAGACGGGGCAGGTCAGGTTGCAGCGATTGGTCAGGTCCACGTTGGAAAGAACCGTGTGCGAAGTGTGCAGCGAGCAGAGACCGCAGTCGTCCGGGCAGCGCGTGGCGTCCGGGAGGGCGGGGTTCTCAAGACCGCGATTGTCGCCGAATTCCCATTGTTCCATCTTGAGGTAGAGGCGCGCGTCGGAATAAATCTTGTCGCGAAATTCGCCGTGCGCAGCGCAGGTCTTTTCCATGTAAACCGCGCCGTCCTCTTCGAACAGCCGCGCATCGATCACCTGAAGGCATTCCGGGCAGATGGATTGCGTCATCTTCGGCAGACCCTTCTCCAGGGGCTCGATGGGTGCACCGGTGAAAGTGGTTTTGGGCTGGATGATTTCGAATTCGCTTCGGCGGCGAGATTTGGCGGGCGGAGCTATCGTAAGAGTGGCCACATTTCCTCCTGAGGAAGGCAGATCAATTCCGGGAGTCGTCAGACGTCCGGCGCTCGCAATGCTTGACGGCGCGAGGAACATTCCCGAGTAAAGAATTAAGGCACAAGCTTCAAGAGGCAAATTAGAGCACCGCAATGATCGGCGGTGGGAATGACAAACCCTTAGATGGCGAGAATTGAGGCGTCGAAAGTGCGAGAAATGGGGGGCGAGCATGAATAGCGACAAATTGTTCATTCTAAACGACTTATAGACAATTTGTCCGAAAGGAGATTAGCTCCCCTGGGCGAGGATTAGCGCCCATTCACGTGCATTTGCCTTTTATCCACCTTAGAATTGGTTTGTCAGGGCAACGACGGCTTCTTTTACTTTCGGAAAAGGTTTTCGAAAGCTTGGCGAGCATCCAGCGGCCTGGAGGAGGAAGTCTCCCGTTCGATGGTGGTTCGCGGCGAGTAAAAGTTGCATTGGTTGCGGGCATCCTTTTTGGGGATGCGGGCGCTGACGGGCTGGGTACACTCGAAGCGGCTCGCGGAATCAAAAAACGAGCATTGCTTGCAGCTATGCAGTTCGGCGCCGCAGCGCGGGCACTTGGCGGTGAAGTCGATCCCTGCCGGCAGCAGGGCTGCGCAGGAGGCGCAGCGCACCACTTCGCGCTTGCCGGGCATGTTCGGTGTTTTCGGGCCAAAGCTTTCGGGTTTCTTTGCGGGTGGGCGCTCGGCGTGCGCTCGGTGCGTTCGCGGCCGCCGCCTGAGTCCATGTACCCCCGCTGTTTATACTTCCTATCCATCCTCACTCCTTTTAGTTTGGACGGTTTGATGAATTCAGTCGTTGGATCGCTGATACCCCCATCATACGCTGCCCCAGCGGTTCACGCCACCAGTAAAAAGATGCTGTCCTAATTTGAACGTAGCGCCGCCCTTTAGGGCGGCACGTGCCGGGCTGAAGCCCGGCGCTACACCCGAAATTAGGACACCACCGGCTGCCAATGTTGCTTGACAGGCAAGCGAGTTCCGATATGCTTTGATGGCACTGAAACCCGGGAGGGGATTTGTGCGGGCTTCGGAAGCATCTGTCTCCAACCTGTCAACACGGGAAGCAACCTCCGCCGTTATTTCCAACGCGCGCCGTTGGATGATTATCGCCTTGTTGTTTGCCAGCTCCGTCATCAACTATGTGCACCGCGCCGCGGTTTCCGTGGCGCTGCCGATGATTTCCCTGGAGCTGAAAATCGGCCCGCTGCAAAAGGGCTGGCTTCTGTGGTCGTTTTTCGTTTCCTACTCCTTGATGCAAATCCCCGTGGGTTGGCTGGCGGACCGCTTCAACCTGCGCTGGCTAATCGCGGGAATGTTTTCCCTCTGGTGCCTGAGTTGCGGCTTGATGGGCCTGGCGGGCAGCCTGGCCACGCTCGTCGCTCTGCGGATTTTACTGGGCGTGGGTGAATCCATCTATCTTCCCGGCGGAAGCAAGATTGTCTGTTCGCTATTTGCCCCGGCGGACCGCGGCTTGCCCACGGGCATCTTCGATTGCGGCTGCCGCATCGGACTGGCCGTTGGCGCGCCCCTGGTGGCTTGGCTGATTTCCGGATTCGGTTGGCGATGGATGACAGGCATCATCGGTTTTGGAGCCTTGCTCTGGTTGGTTCCATGGTTGATTACCTTTCCCTCCAGAATTCCTGTTGCGCAACCCGCTTCGCCGCCGAAAGCTTCTCCCCACCCGCTCCCCGCCCGGCGCGGCTTCACCTTCGATCGCAATCTGTTCGGGCTCTGCCTGGGGTTTTTCTGCTTCGGATACTTCTGGTATCTGCTGGTGACTTGGCTGCCCGATTATCTGATGCAAGTGCGCCATTTGCCCGTCCTGAAGGCCGGTTTCTACGCCGCGCTGCCCTTTCTCATTTTCGCCGCATGCGAGCCCGCCGGGGGCTGGATCGCCGATCATCTGATCCGTCGCGGCTGGAACAAAACCCGCACGCACAAAGGCCTTCTCAGCGTGTCGTTCGCCATGGGCTTGCTGCTGATTCCGGCGACGTGGGTGGACCATGCGTCAACCGCCCTGTTCTTTCTGTGCGGAGCCTCATTGGTGGGCCTATCCACCGCGAGCATGCTCGTCATGTTGCAGCTATGCGCGCCGCCCCCAAAGGTTGGGTCGTGGGCGGGCATCCTGAATTTCGCCGGAAACCTGGGAGGAATTTCCGCGCTGGTGACTGGTTTCCTGATTAGCCGGACGGGTTCATACCTGCCGGGTTTTATCCTCGGCCCGGTTATCCTCGTGGCCGGACTCATGGCTTACTGGTTTATCGTGGGCGAATTGCGTCCCCCACAAACAGCCGGCGATTGAGTGCGACGGGAAAATAATAAAACTTCAAAACAGGTCCACGCAGCCACCCCGAACACCGCCCGCACTTTCTCGATTTCGGCGAGGGGGTTTGATCTTGAGTTCCGGGTGGCACCGGCACTCCTACCGGTTGCGAAGAGGTATAACCTGCCCGGAATTCCAGCCATCTACCACCTACGACCTACCACCTACCCTGCCGCTGAGCCATTTGAGAAGCGTCGGCTTGCCCTTGCTAATACGGCAACTGCGCCTCAAACCGCACGAGACCTTGCCGACCTGGAACTACCCCATCGCACCGAATCTGTGAATCTATTCCTGCGTCCACCCAAACACATTTCCTCCAAATGCGAGGGGAGATACTTCCAGTCTGGAATTCCCCAGTTTGTGCATTTTCATGGTTGCCTCCACCAATGATTATGTGCTTTTGGGCCGAGAAAGAGATGCGGCAAAAAAGCCGGGGGTAAACGAGCGTGGCGCGGACTTGACTTGCCGGTCCGCGGTCTTTTTGCGCCCCCCGCTCGTGGTGAGAAACTCGGGTAAGGCGAGCGTTCAGATCCGAGGGTTAAGCCGCCCAAGTTATGTTTGACAGGGAGGTGGGAAAGGTGCAAATCTCACAGGCTAAGTGAACGAGAATGTGGTAGAGATCCGGCCAGGTGGATTCAAATCCAGGTGACCGGTCAGGAAGCATGAGGGGAGTTCACCATGCGTAAACCTTTGGTTTTCCCATTTCTGGTGTTTCTGTGGATAGCAGGCGTTTTCGGTCAGACGGCCGGGGCGGCGCAAGCATCCTGCGAGAGTCTTGCGCAGCTCACTCTCGACAACACGAAAATCACTTTGGCCCAGTCTGTACCTGCCGGACCTTTCACCCCAACTCCGGCCCCCAGTCCCGTGCCGGGACCGCCAGCGGTCATAAAAGACCTGCCGGCCTTTTGCCGAGTGGCGGCGGAAATTTCGCCTACGCCCGACTCCGCGATCAAAATCGAGGTTTGGATGCCGATCGCCGGCTGGAATGGCAAATACCAGGGAGAGGACAACGGAGGCTTTGCGGGATTAATTGGCTATCCCTCCCTCGGTGCTGCGATTAAGCGAGGTTATGCTTCGGCGGGCACCGATACCGGGCACGTGGGATTCGACGCGGCGTGGGCTCTGGGCCATCCCGAAAAGACAATCGACTTCGGTTATCGCGGCATCCACGAGATGAGTCAGAAGGCCAAGGCCATCATCGATGCCTTCTACGGCCAGCAGCCCCAGCGCTCCTATTTCATCGGTTGCTCGGATGGAGGCCGCGAGGCCCTGATGGAGGCCCAGCGCTTTCCGGAAGACTACAACGGCATCCTGGCCGGCGCTCCCGCCAATTACTGGACCCACCTGATGGTGGGCGCGGTGTGGGTTAACCTGGCGACCCTGGTGGATCAGGGCAGTTACATTCCCGCAGAAAAGCTCCCGGCCATCAGCGCCGCCGTGCTGGCGGCCTGTGATGCACAAGACGGTGTGACGGACGGGGTCCTCAATGACCCAAGGCAATGCCACTTCGACCCCTCGACGATGCTCTGCCAGGGGGGCGACTCCAACGGTTGCCTGACGCCGCCGCAGGTGACGGCGCTGAAGAAGATTTATGCCGGGCCGGCAGATTCGGCTGGGCACCAGATTTTTCCCGGCTACGTACCCGGCGCGGAAGACGGCCCCGGAGGATGGACGCCTTGGATTACCGGTCGGGCGCCCGGCTCCGACTTCTTGTTGTTTTTCGGAAAGCAGTACTTTGCCAACATGGTGTATGAAAAAGCAGATTGGGACTACAAGACTTTCAATGTCGAGCCAGCCACGAAAATGGCTGATGAAAAAACGGCAAACATCCTTAATGCCACTGACCCAAATCTTAAGCCGTTCCGTGCCCGCGGCGGCAGGCTGATTATGTATCACGGCTGGGGCGACGCCGCGATCCCCGCGCCCAGCACCATTGACTATTACAACAGCGTGGTGGCGAAGCTGGGGCGGCGCAAGACTGACGAATTCACGCGCCTTTTCCTGGTCCCGGGAATGCAACACTGTGGAGGCGGTCCGGGGGCGAATTCTTTCGGACAACGCGGCACTGCTCCGCCCTTTGACCCGGAGCACAATATTTACATGGCCCTCGAACAATGGGTGGAGAAGGGCGTCGCGCCTTCCCAAGTCATCGCCACGAAATATGTGGACGATTCCGACCCCGCAAAAGGCGTTAAGATGACGCGCCCCCTGTGTACGTATCCGGACATTGCCAAGTATAAAGGCGCCGGCGACACCAACGATGCCGCCAATTTTGTGTGCGCGCCAGGGAATAAATGATGGCAGCGGGTTAAGGCGGATATTCCCCCGATCACATTTGGGTGGCCAGATTTGATATGAGAAAGGGCTGAATTCAGGCGCTGCCTTCGGTGCTATACTGATGTGTCAGGGCGGAAACCCACGAGGGCGTTTTGCGAAGTGAGCGTAGGATCGCGCTCCGAGGTTTCTTCCCCTGGAGCGAAAAAACTCAACATCTCATCGAAGGAGCAAAACAGCATGGCAGCACGGACTTCAGAAGCGGAATGGAAGGGCAATCTTCTTCATGGCAAAGGGACGATGAAGCTGGGAAGCGGCGCCTACGAAGGGCAGTATTCTTTTTCCTCCCGGTTTGAGAGCGGCACGGGCACCAATCCCGAGGAATTGATTGCCGCGGCGCACGCCGGGTGCTTTTCCATGGCGCTGTCCGCCGGACTGGGCAAGGGGGGCTTTACGCCCACGCGCATTCACACCACGGCCACGGTGCACCTGGAGAAAGTCGGTGAGGGTTTCAGCATCACCCGGATTGAGCTCAACACGGAAGCCGAGATACCCGGCATCGACGCCGCGACCTTTGCCAAGTTTGCCAACGACGCCAAGACAGGCTGCCCGGTGTCCAAGGTGCTGGCGGCAGCGCAGATCAGTTTGACGGCCAAGCTGGTCTAACATCGTGCACTCACATCACCACCATCACCATCATGCGCTGACGGCGACCTGGGTTGTAAAAATCGCGCTGGTGGCGACGCTCGCTCTGGTGGCCACGGAGTTCGTCGCCGGGTCGCTGTCGCACAGCTTGGCCCTGGTGAGTGATGGATGGCACAACCTTACCGACGTCCCTTCGCTGATCCTCTCCTGGATTGCCCTCTATTTCGAGCGCCGGCCCCCCGACGACCGGAAGACCTTTGGATATCAGCGGGCGGGCGTCCTGGTGGCTTTCGTCAACGCCCTGCTGCTGGTGGCGGTGGCGCTTTATCTTTGCTACGAAGGCTACCAGCGAATCGTGCGTCCGGAGCCGGTGGCCTCCGGCGCAATGCTGGTGGTCGGCATCATCGCCCTGGTGGTGAACGGCGGAATCTCCTGGGGCTTGTTGGGCGAACGGGGCGACCTGAACCTGCGCGCGGTGTTCATCCACAACCTGGGCGACGCGCTTTCCAATGTGGCGATCATCGCCGGCGCCTGGGTGATTCGGGTGACCGGGCGATACGATCATTGATCCTGCCCTGGGATTCTTGATTGCAGGGTTGATCCTGTGGTCGGCGGTGGGAATCATCTCCGACTCCGTTAACATCCTGCTGGAAAGCTTGCCCAAGGGCATGAGCCTGGAGAGCGTGGCGGCCGCCATGCTCCGCGTGGAAGGGGTCAAAGAAGTTCATGACGTGCACATCTGGAGCCTGGGATCCAATTCCCAGGCCCTCTCCTGCCACGTTCACATTCTGGACATGCCCACCTCGGAAAGCGAGCAGATCGCCCACCAGGTTCGCGAAGTGCTGGCCCATGAATTCGGATATATCACACTACGATACAATTTGAGCACACGCACCCGCCGGGGGAATTCCACATGTACATGCCGGACCTGGCAGCCGTCGAACAAGAGGACAAGTAAGCAGATAGGGACATGTTGACGGCATTGAGCGCCACCTGCCCATCTGCCTACCCCCCTCCCAGGATTCCGTCAAAGTCCGATGGGCGCTTGAGACTAGACTCCTCACCCCCTCGCGCCCACTTGACACCGTACATAGGGCGAAGCTTAGGATTCACCCATGCAAACGCCCACGGTCCGACGCCCGGCCGTAGCGGGGCGCTTTTATCCAGCCAAGCCCGAAGCTCTCGCGCGGCAGCTCGACCAATACCTCGCTGCGGATGCGCCTGCGCCGGAGAAGACGGAAGCAGCTTTGGGCTGCATGGTTCCCCACGCCGGTTACATGTACTCCGGCCCGTGGCGGGGGCAGTGTTTCAGCGGCTGCCGGCGCGCGCGACTTACATCATCCTTTGTCCCAATCACACCGGACGCGGCGCGCCCCTGGCGATCATGTCAAAAGGCGAGTGGCTGACGCCGCTGGGCGCCGTGCGCATTGACGCCGAATTGGCCGCGAGCCTGCACCACTCCTGCCATCTCCTGATGGAGGACGCCAAGGCGCACGAAGATGAGCACGCCATTGAAGTCGAGCTTCCCTTCTTGCAGCGCCAGGTGGGCGCATTCACCTTCGTTCCCATCGCCATCGGCGTAAGCCGCTATGCGGCTCTGGAAGCGCTGGGGCACGGGATGGCGCAGGCGCTGAAGACTCAGCGGGCCCCGTGTTGATCGTTGCTTCCAGCGACATGAACCACTACGAGCCCGATGACATCACGCGGGTCAAGGACCGCAAAGCCATTGACCAGATTCTGGCCCTGGATCCCGCGGGATTGTATGAGGTCAGTTCGCAAAGAAGACATTTCCATGTGCGGCTACGGCCCTGCCGTCGCCATGCTCACCGCGGCGAAAGACCTGGGTGCAACCCGCGCGGAACTGGTCCGCTATGCCACTTCGGCTGACACCAGTGGCGACCGCAGCGCGGTGGTGGGTTACGCGGGCATGGTGATTTCCTGAGCTGGAATTTCCTACCTCCTACTTTCCCAGATCCTCCTCGGCGCTGTCTTCCTATCGGACGTGGATGCGGAGCTTTGGAGTGCGCAGCTTGCTGCTGCTCTTGCACCAGCCAACTCGGTGGCTGGTGATTTGTGCGCGAGTTGAAAGTGCCCGCGAGCAAGCTCGCGGGGAGGAAAGCGGCAGCAAGCTGCCGCACTCCAAAGCTGCGCACGCGCGGATAAGCTGTGGTGGCGCCCGGCAACTGTCCCGGTCTTCCAAATCCGCGCTGAGAAATCCGGGCTAGAAAGGCGAAAGCGCGCCCCCCCATCAAGCACGGATGAGCGCGCCCTTTGTCCATCAGGCTTGCCTTGGGTTGAGCCCCAATTGCCGGCGTGGGCTCAACCTCCGGGAGATTAGTGGTGACCGCCGGCAGAAGCCCCGCCACCTGCCGTCCCACCTCCGGCGTGCCCACCGCCGCCCGCACCCCCGCCACCCACCGGGGCGCTTGAGACATGCCCTCCTCCGGCTGGGGCAGAACCGGAATGACCTCCGCCGGCTGCGCCATCACCGCCCACATAGCTTCCATTGGCTTGGCCACCGCCTCCGGCCACTCGACCTTCCGGAGGGATTGCTATTTGGTGAAGAAGGCGCTGGCCTGACGAAAGAATTCCCAGTGGGGTTCGGCTGAAGGCTTCCTTGACTTTCCACCGGTCGCCCACTCGGCTCGCGGCTCCCGACAGGCACAGGTTGAATCAGGCCAGAATTCGCCGCCGGTGTAGGGGGCGCGCTTGCTCCTGTTCGCGAGGCCGACGATTCCTGCGGCGTCATCACGCGATTTCCGTTAAGGTAACGATCCTGCTGAGGATCATAGACGATCGGCGAATTGGGAGGCAATGCGCCGGGATGGTGCGATCCTGGCGAGGGCGTTGCCGTGGTTGAAAAGCCCGCTCCATTCGGAGCGCGCGCAGGATTCCCTCGGAACCCCTGGCTCTGCGCGGCGGGGAGTGAAACGAGAGATCCAGGCAATTTGGCCGTTGTTGAGGGGATAATTCCCGGTTCCTTAACCCGTTCTCCCAAAGTGGGGTTGACGCCCAGCATGAGATTGGGAGTCAGCCGCCCCCCATGCCGGAAGGTTGAGGCGCTCACTACTCCACCGCCGCAATGTATTGCCGCAGGCGGGGGCGCTGTCTTTCCGGTGCGGGCGGGGAATCCAGCCGACCCAATTCGGGCCGTGAAACCACGTGACCCTGGCCTGGAGACCACGTCCTGAGGCCGCCTGGGAACCATACCCAACCCCTTCCCGGGATGAATTCCCACCCGCCATAGTGGTAGGGCAACCAACCCCACGGTTCAGCGCCAATCCAGGTGTAGCCCCAGCCCGGGTACCAGCACCACTGGCCCGTTGAGTAAGGCGACCAACCGTTGCCGACCCATGTGGGAGTCCAACCGTAGCCCTCTCCCGGCACGTTAGACCAACTGCCGTATTGCGAGAGGTCAGCCCACCCGTAAGCGGCCTCCTCGGCGTCGTCCGTGTAGCTGTCCGGAGAGGGGCCGGCGGCCGGCATTTCCGCGCGAGCCTCGCGATCATCCACCCATTGGTCCCAATCATCTTTGGTGATGCCCTGGGAAACAACGGTCGGTTCGGATGCGCCGGGCTGCATGACCAGTACGGAATCCTTCTCGAGCGTCATGGCGCCCAGGTTGCTTTGCACTTCCACCGCGCCATCGGAAGACTTCCACGCGCTCCAAGCCCTGGTCCAAATCCACACGGAACTGCGTGCCCCCTTGGGCGATGAGCGTGCCGTACGGCGTGCCCACTTGCAGGGATTCCCCGAGGCGAGAAGGAAGAGGGTGAAATGTGGCGTAACCTTGGCGAAGTTCCACGTGATTGATCTTGCCGCCATTGGGAGCCAGTTCCAACTCCGTGAAGTCGAGCAACGCAAGCTGCCCCAACCGGATGGTGCCGCCGTTTTCAAACTGTATTTCCGCGAAGCTGTTTTCTCCCGTGGAAAGCTTGAAGCCTTCCTGGAGAGGAGTGTTGACCGGCGCTTCCGCCCACGCCTGCACATCCGGGCGCTGCACGGTCACGTTGCCCTCGACGAAACTCAGACGGACGATGCGAGCATGAGAGTAACTTTGCGCCCAAACTGAGATTGTCGTAAGCAGCGCGATAAACCCTGCTGTCAGGATTCCCAATGAGAAATGGATGCGGGGTTTCATAGGCCACCTCCTTACCACTGACCGGCTGGCTTCATCCCCTATCCTACACTTACCTAGACGATTCAGACAGCTCGAAAGTTGCAACCCAGCGATTCCGCATCCACACTTCTCCCGTTGACTTAACCCCCTTGATCGAGGAACTTTCGCAAGGCGCGCTGTTGCCTCATGATATAACTTTGGAGAGATACGAACCAAACAGGAGCACCCCAGTGAAAATCAAGGTCGGGGTTCATGAGGCGGAGGAAGGTGGCTAGTGGGCGGAAGTGCCGGCGATTCCCGGCTGTGCCACGCAGGGCGAAACCATGGAAGGGCTTATGGCAAACGTCCACGAGGCCATGGAGGCCTGCCGGGACGTTAATTCTTGCCTCCTGATGCCCTAGGATTAAACCATGCGAAAGTCCAATGGGTCTAAGAAGACAAAACACCACGACACGCAAGTCCCGGTTTTCATTGAAAAGGACGAGGATGGATTCTACGTGGTGGAGTTTATGAAGCTTCTGTGAGCGAACCTCCTTGCCGGGAAATATCAAGGTGACGTGTCGGCTCAAGAAGAAACCGGGTATTCATGTTCGTGCTGACCCCCTCACCCACCGCCTTGCGGTCCCCCCTCTCCCCCAAGGGGCGAGGGAAGAAAAATTCTTAAGTTAAGGAATCACGTTATGAAAATGCCCGTTCTTTTCGTTGGCCACGGATCGCCGATGAATGCCATCGAGCGGAACCGGTTTACGGAGACGCTGGCGGGGCTCTCGCCAGCGGCTGCCGCGCCCGAAGGCGGTGTGCGTGGTCTCGGCGCATTGGGTGACGCGCGGCTCCGAGGTTCTGGCCGTCGCCAAGCCGCGCACCATTCATGACTTCTACGGCTTTCCCGCCCCGCTCTATGAAGTCGAGTACCCGGCGCCGGGCGCGCCCACTGAGGCCGAACGCGTGGCCCGCGAGCTGGAAATCCAGCCGGACGAAACGTGGGGATTCGACCACGGGGCGTGGAGCGTCCTGCGGCATCTTTATCCCGAAGCCGATGTGCCGGTATTTCAGGTCAGCCTCGACGAAGGCCGCAGCCTTCCGCGCCACGTCGAACTCGGCAGCGAGCTTGCCCGGCTGCGCGACCGCGGCGTGCTGATTCTGGGAAGCGGCAACATCGTGCACAATTTGCGCCGCCTGGAGGACGAGAAGGATGCCCAGCCTTTTCCCTGGACCCTCGAATTCGACTCGCAGGTGAAGAAAGCGATCGAAACTCGCGACCTCGCGTCGCTGGCCGCGCCCGAGCACTGGGGCAAGCCGCTGGCGGCGCTCGCCCATCCCACGCTCGAACATTACGTGCCGCTGCTTTATTGCCTGGGGAGCACCACCGAGCACGACGCGGTGAGCTATCCTTACGAGGGCTTTGAATACGGCAGCCTCTCGATGCGCATGGTGTTGTTCGGGGAGGAA
This sequence comes from uncultured Acidobacteriota bacterium, assembly GCA_963810005.1. GTDB lineage: Bacteria > Acidobacteriota > Terriglobia > UBA7540 > UBA7540 > Bog-366. The sequence goes on along the minus strand of CAWELY010000001.1, from coordinate 168,985 downwards.
ACCAAGTGAGCCGGTTGCGGAGGAGGGCAGGTGAGGGGTCCCTTCGCGGGTGATGCAAACATGTCCCTGAAGGTATGCGACACCCGCGACTTTGACGGAACCCTGCGGATGCGCGCCAACGGAGTTACGCGATGATATCATTATGATATCATTGTGAGGGGGGAGGAGTCATGGCTAACATGACGGTACGCAACGTTCCTGAAACAGTCTACGCCGAGATCCAACTGGACGCCAGGCGAAATCGGCGCAGTATCAACGCCGAAATTCTGAGCCTCTTCGCCGACCGAGCGGAAATGAATCGCCGGCGGCGGGAGCAGCCAAGGCAATGAAAAGGATCGACAAGCTCTGGAAAAGGATTGGACACATGTATCCGAACCAACCGGACAGTGCCGCCCTCATTCGCGAAGATCGGGACAATGACCAGCCTTATCGTTGATGCCAGCGTAGTTGCCAAACGGCTTGTACTGGAACCCGACACCGACAAAGCCAAGCTCTTATTTGCCAATTGGGAGAGCGGCGAATTGGAAATACTCGCTCCTGCCATACTTCCTGCGGAAGTTGCAAATATGCTTTGGAGGCGGGAGAGACGCGCCCTCCTTCCGGCTGCGGTCGTGGAAGAGCTCTTTCATGAGTTCAACGCATTCCACGTCCCCTTATGGCCTATAGAAGATTTGAGTGAACTGGCTCTAACCTTGGCTTTGAGAAACGGTCACAGTGCTTACGACGGCCTTTACGTGGCTCTCGCTATCAAGACGGGGTGGGACTTGATCACAGCAGACGAGCGCCTTTACAACATGCTTCACCTATCGTTCCCGAACATCCATCTGATTCGGGACTATGTTTGACCTCCCGCAGCCGGAGGCGCACAACCTGCATCTAATTAAGATGGAAATGTAGCAGGTGTAGCGCAACCTGTTTTGTTGATTCCGCGCTTTTCCTTGCCCATAGGGGACGAGCCGCGGACCTACAAAACAGGTCCGCGCTACCCTTCGCAAGGAGGTGACTCCGAGGCCTTTGCAAGCATCTAACAAGTCGGTGGGGACAAGGAAAGAGGGATCATGTGGAATAATTTCAAAACAACGATCTTACTTGCGGCCATGACCGGCCTGGTGCTGGGCATCGGCGAGCTTTGGGGCGGCCAGAACGGGCTGATCCTTGCCCTGGTGATTGCCGCGGTGATGAACCTGGGCAGTTATTTCTTCTCCGACAAGATCGCGCTGGCCTCCTCCGGCGCGCAGCCGATTTCGCGCGAGGACGGCCCGCGCATTTACCAGATTGTCGAGCGCCTGGCCGCCAAGGCCAACATCCCGGTTCCCAAGATTTATTTTATTCCCACCGATTCGCCCAACGCGTTTGCCACGGGCCGCAATCCCAGCCACGCCTCGGTGGCGGTGACGCGCGGCATTCTGGACATCTGCGACGACGAGGAAATCGAGGGCGTGCTGGCGCACGAGCTCGGGCACGTGAAGAATCGCGACATTCTCACCAGCGCCGTGGTGGCCACTCTGGCCGGCGCCATCACCTTGATTGGTCGTATGCTCTTGTATGCCGAAATGTTCGGAGGGTTTGGTGGCGGCGGCCGGGGCAACGACCGGCGCGGCGGCGCGCTTTCCAGCTCGCCATGATGATCCTGGCGCCGCTGGCGGCCACGCTCATCCAACTCGCCATTTCGCGCTCGCGCGAATACGAAGCTGACGCACACCGGCGCGGAATCACCGGCAATCCCCAAGGGCTTGCCCGCGCCCTCGACAAGATCGACAAGTGGGCGAAGCGCGTCCCCATGCAGGTCTCGCCCTCGATGGCGCACCTGTATATCTATCAGCCCCTCACTTCGGGCGAGATCTTTTCCAGCCTGTTCTCCACCCACCCGCCGATTCGCAAGCGCATTGAGCGCCTGATCGGCCGCGACTTCGTTTAAGCGGCCATGCTTGCCTGGCGCATCGAATCACGTTACGATGGAGGTGTTCTTCCGGCCCCCGTGTTTGGAAAGAAGAACGCCGCCGGCTCCAAACACGAGCCGGTTTTTGTTTTCAGGGCGAGTGGCAGGACAGGTGCAAATGAACTCTTCACCCGGCTGGCTGCCAGGGCTGCCTGGCTTGCTGCCGGGTTGTGGCGGAACCATGCTGCACGATAAATTCGGGCGCGAAATTCACGACTTGCGCATTTCGGTGACGGACCGCTGCAACTTCAGTTGCGTTTACTGCAAGTCTGCCGACCCGAAGAACTACTTCCCGCACCGCGACCTGCTGACCTGGGAGGAATTCCTGCGCCTCAGCCGCGTCCTGGTGGGCTTGGGGATTCGCAAGATTCGCGTGACCGGCGGTGAACCGCTGTTGCGCGAGGGCGTGGTGGATTTCATCGCGCGCCTCCGCCAGATCGACGGGCTGGAGGATGTGGCGCTGACCACCAACGGATACCTGCTGCCGGAGATGGCGCGGGATCTCGCCGCCGCCGGGGCTCCCCGAGTCACCGTCAGCCTGGATTCAACGAACCCGGAAAAGTTCACCAGGATCACGCGGACGCCGCGCTCCTACGAAAAAGTGATGGCCGGCATTGACGCCGCTCTGGAAGCGGGTTTGCGCCCGGTGAAGGTGAACATCGTTCTGGTGCGCGGCTTCAACGACGATGAGATCGTGGAATTCGCGCGCCTGGCGCGCCGCCGCGACATTGTGGTGCGTTTCATCGAGTTCATGCCGCTCGACGCCGACCATGCCTGGAAGCGCGAGTTGGTGGTAACGGCCAAGGAAATTGTGGACGCCATCCAGCCCGTGTTTCCGCTCGAGGAAATTCCCCGTCACTCACCCAGTGAAACGGCGCTGCGCTATCGTTTCGCGGACGGCCAAGGCGAGATCGGCATCATTGCGCCGGTTTCGATCCCTTTTTGCGGGCAGTGCAGCCGCATCCGGGTGACCGCGGATGGCAAACTGCGCACCTGCCTGTTCTCGCTCAACGAGCACGACGTGCGCCACCTGGTTCGCAACGGCGCCACCGACCACGACATCGCCAGGTTTATGGAAAAGGTGGTGCACCAAAAGGAGCCCGGCCACCGGATCAACGAGCCGGATTTCGTTCAGCCTTCGCGCACCATGGTTTACATTGGCGGGTAGAGCACGGGACTAGGGATTCGGGGTTCGGGTTTCGGGGGTCAGGGAACGGAATTCCGATTCCCTAATCCCGGATCCGAATCCCGTAATCCCCGGTTCTTAAGCTAAAATAGAAGCAGGGCAATTATGGCAACGGCAACTATCGACATGCTCCTCGCGACTTACGCTGATCTTTCGGCGCAGGAGCTTGACGAGCGCATTACGCGCGCCAAGAACGAACTCGGCTCGCGGCTGGTGATTCTGGGGCATCATTATCAACGCGATGAGGTGGTGAAGTTCGCCGACTACCGCGGCGATTCGCTGCGCCTTTCGCAGCTCGCCGCCCGCCGCCCCGAGGCCGAGTACATCGTTTTCTGCGGCGTACACTTTATGGCGGAGAGCGCCGACATTCTGAGCGGCGATCACCAGACGGTGATTCTTCCTGACCTGCACGCCGGCTGCTCCATGGCCGACATGGCCAACCTTGAGCAAGTGGAGGTTTGCTGGGAAGCGCTCACGGCGGTGAATAGCGGCAAGATCGTGCCCGTCACCTACATTAACTCCACCGCCGCCATCAAGGCTTTTGTGGGGAGGAACGGTGGCGCCGTTTGCACCTCCTCCAACGCCCGCAAGGTCATGGAGTGGGCGCTCGCGCGCGGGGAAAAGGCGTTGTTCCTGCCCGATGAGCACCTGGGCCGCAACACGGGCTACGGGCTGGGAATTCCCCTCGATAAGATGGCGGTATGGAATCCGGGGGAAGAAAACGGCGGGCTCACGGACAGCGAGATTGCCGGAGCGCGGATTTATTTGTGGAAGGGCCACTGCTCTGTCCACCAGCGTTTTCGCCCCGAGCACGTGGAGCGCGTGCGCAAGAGCCATCCGGGCATTCGCGTGATCGCGCACCCCGAATGCTCGTGGGAAGTCTGCCAGGCGGCCGATGAGGTGGGCTCGACGGAATACATTTTAAAGCGTATCGTGGAAGCTCCTCCGGGGAGCGCCTGGGCCGTGGGCACGGAAATCCACATGATTCGCCGTTTGGCCCAGGAGCACCCTGACCGGCTCGTGGTTTCGCTCGACGACTGCGTTTGCATGTGCAGCACCATGTTTCGGATCTCGCCCCAGCATCTCTGCTGGACGCTCGAAAGCCTGTGCTCCGGCCAGGTGGTCAACCGCGTCAGCGTTGATCCCGAGACCAAACGCTGGGCGCTGGTTGCCCTGAATCGCATGTTGGAAATCAGGTAGCGACAGCTTACAGCTAACAGCCGACAGTTAGCATAAACCACCGGCTGGGGGACGTGCGCTGTCAATGGCCGTCCCAACATGCGGGAAGACACTCCAATGCACACGGTGTCTATCGGCTTTTGAGCTGTGAGCTGTCAACTTAATATGGCCGACAAATATTTTGATCGCCGAGAAGCGGAAGAACTTCTGCCCACCATCACGCCCTGGCTGGAGGAAGCGCGGGACGAGAAGCAGAAGATCGAGGCCTTCAAGAACGAATTGGCGCAGGTCGCGTCACGCATCATGGTGATGGGCGGCACTTTTCCTCCCCTGGCTGATCTGTTGCGGAAAAAATCCGAGCACGACGAGGCCGCCGAGCGCCTGGTTGAGATCGTCAACCGCATTCAGGACTCCGGCGTCCTGGTGAAGGATCTCGACATCGGCTTGGTGGATTTTCCCAGCCTGCTCGACGGAGAAGAGATCTACCTGTGCTGGAAACTCGGTGAAGACCACATCGCCTTCTGGCACGGCATTGACGAGGGATTCGCCGGCCGCAAACCGCTCGACGATCCCGGCACAGGGCGCACACCGCCGCAAGGTCCCCGGTTGCAATGAAATTTGACGCGGCCCTGAATTAACACTGCGTCGCCTTGAAGGGGCCAGCCCTGAGTGTTAGAGTTTATATGAGATGATGAAAACGCTTCTTTCCATCGATGAATTCGAAAAGCTCCCTGAGCCGGAGCAGGGCGGCGGCTATGAACTGGATGAAGGAGAACCCGTCTACGTGTCCCCAAACAGCTTCGAACAAGGCGAGATCATCCACCGGATCTATGCGCTTCTGAAGGAATGGGCGCAGACCAACAACCGGGGTTTGGTCGCTCGCCGACACTTGGATCGAGCTTGCCCCGGGCGTGGTCCGTGCCCCAGACGTTGCGTTACGTCCCGCGCGAGCGAATTTCCAATCTTGATCCCAAGCACGCCTTGAAAGTCGTTCCGGCGTTGGCAGTTGAGGTCCTTTCAGCGTATAACACGGCGCGTGAGATGAGCCGGAAGATTCAGCAGTATCGCGATGCCGGTGTTGAATTGATCTGGGTGGTTGACCCGGAGAAGTGCGAGGTCGACGTTTATAGCTCACTCCCCCTGAAGACCCTTCGGCAGGGCGACACCCTAAGAGACGACAAGATCCTCCCGGGCTTTTCACTTCCCCTATCTTTGGTCTTTGAGCCCGTGCGCTGAGCGCTGTGCATAGCCGCGACGCTGCCGGCGCAGTTGGGCAACCCTATGGACTGAGCTTCGACGCGGGCTTGAGCCCCGATGCTCTCATGGACGATGCGAGACTCAGGATACAACCGATGAGTTCTGAAAACCCCGGCAATGAACTGGCGAAGGCCGCGAGCGCCTATCTGCGCTCCGCCGCGCATCAGCCCGTGCTTTGGCGCGAGTGGAACGGCGCCGCCTTCGCCCAGGCGCAGGCGGAGGATAAGCCCATCCTGCTCGACATTGGCGCGGTGTGGTGCCACTGGTGCCACGTGATGGACCGCGAGAGTTACGAGAACGCCGAGGTGGCGCGCGTCATCAACGAGTCGTTCATCCCCGTAAAGGTCGATCGCGACGAGCGCCCCGATATCGACGCCCGCTACCAGGTGGCGGTGAGCGCCTTGACGGGCCAGGGCGGCTGGCCGCTCACGGCCTTTCTCACTCCCGACGGCAAGCCGTTTTTTGGGGGCACTTACTTTCCGCCCGACGACCGCTCCGGCCGCCCGGGCATGAAGCGCTTGCTGGAAGCCATCGCGCACAACTACCGCACGCATCGCGACCAGATCCATGAAAGCGCCGCGAAGATTGCCGAGGCTCTCCGCGAGGTGGAACACTTTAAGGAAGGGGAGGAGGCGGCCGACGAACAGGTCGTGAAGGCGATCGTCGAAAGCATCGGCGGCATGTTCGACGCGCAGAACGGCGGCTTCGGCAGCGCCCCCAAGTTTCCCCACCCCAGCGCCATCGATCTGCTCCTCGAAGCTTATCTCGAGACCCGCCAGGAGTGGCTGCTGACCATCGTGACCACCACCCTTGAACACATGGGGCGGGGCGGCGTCTACGACCAGATCGGCGGCGGCTTTCACCGCTACTCGGTGGACGAGCGCTGGATCGTGCCCCACTTCGAGAAAATGTCTTACGACAACGCCGGCCTACTGGGAAATTACCTGCGCGCCTACCAGATCACCGGCAACCCATTCTTTCGCGAAATTGCCCTGGGAATTCTCGCTTTCCTTGAAAACGTGCTGTCGCATCCGGAGGCCGGCTTTTACGCCAGCCAGGACGCGGACATCAACCTTGACGACGACGGCGATTACTTCACCTGGACGCTGGACGAATTGAACGCGGTGCTCGACGGGCCGGAGGCGCGCGCTGCCGCCCTTTACTACCACATTGATGCCGCAAGGCGAGATGCATCACAACCCCGCGAAAAACGTGCTGTTCATTGACCAGCCCCTCAGCGCCATCGCCGCGCGCATGGAAATTGACGAAACGAAGGTGGCGGAACTCCTGGCGAGCGCCCGGCGAAAGATGGCCGACGCCCGCGCCCGGCGGCAGACGCCCTTCATCGATAAGTCGATCTATACGAGTTGGAACGGGATGCTGATTTCCGCCCTGCTCGAGGCGTATCGAGTTCTGGGAATCAGCGGGCGAGCGCGACCGTGCCCTTGCCACTCTCGACCTGTTGGTGACGCAAAGCTTACGACCGCGAAAAAGGCATGTACCACACCTTGGTGGATGGCACGCCGCGCATCGAGGGCTTGCTGGAAGACCAGGTGTTCATCATTGCCGCGCTTCTCGACGCTTACGAGATCACCGGAACACGGCTCTACTTCGACCGCGCGCTCGAGCTGATGGAAATCACCGTGCGCCGCTTCTGGGACGAGAAGGAGGGAGGATTCTTCGACACCGCCCAGGACCTGGCCGACCGCCACGGCAGCCTGACCACCCAACGCAAGCCCTTCCAGGATTCACCCACGCCGGCGGCGAATGCGGTGGCCGCGCAAGTGCTCGATCGCCTGGACGTGCTCGCCGACCGCGAAGATTTCGGCGAAAAGGCGGAAGCCACGCTGGCGCTCTTTGCCCCCAAGGCGGGGCAGTACGGGCTGTTCGCGGCGACCTACGGCTTGGCGCTCCTTCATCACCTGCGCGCGCCGGTGGATGTGGTGGTGGTGGGCCGCTGCCGACGATGACCGCACCGTGAGCCTTCTCCGCGCCGCTTATGAAGCGCCGCGCGCCGGCAAACGCGTCTTCGCTTTCGAGCCGGGAATCGTGCAAGCCCGCGACCTGCCCGCCGGCCTTGCCTCCACGCTGCCGGAGCTGCCCTTCGATGGCGTTCCTGTGGCGCTGGTTTGCGAAGGCTCCGCCTGCCACCCGCCCGTGCAAACCCCCGAGGCCCTCCGCGAGTTGCTCGCCCCCAAACCCGCCTGACGCGGCGGATTGGAGATGCGAAATCCCTGAGCCCCGGCCTTACCGGAGGAGAGTCCGGATCGCGCACCCGAAGAAGCAGTGCTCTGCGCCAGCCCGCGATTGCACTAACTTGAAATCTTCTGGCCGGTTATTGACGACGGCATTACTATCGCCCAAGTTTTTATTATGGAGGCAAGCTTATGAAACGTATTTTCCTTTTCATCGTGCTGATGAGTTGCCTGACTATTCCATCTTCCCTGTCGGCGCAAATAATGGATTCGACCGTCTGCGACATCCTTGCGAACCCGCAGTCATTTGACGGGAAGATTGTGCGGATTAAGGGGATGGTCATCGCCGGCTTTGAAGAATTTGCCATCAAGGGTTCGAGGTTGCAATCAGATGATCAATGCAATCTGGTTGGCCTACCCGGAGGGGACCAAGGGAAAGGCGGGCCCTGCCGCATTCCTGCGATTGCAACTCGGCAAAAATCACCCCGCCAGTGTCACTAACGTCCGCCGTGCTCCGATAACCCTCGATAAGAATAAGGACTTCAAGAATTTCGATAACCTTCTTTCAACCCCTGCGAAAACTAACGGCATGTGCCTGGGTTGCGTGAAATTTACCGTCACTGCGACGCTTGTTGGGCGATTGGATGGAGCGAAAGACACTGGGTTGATTCGCGACAGTGGAGGGACGGTCATTGGACTTGGTGGGTTTGGAAATTTGAATCGTTATAGCGCGCGCCTGGTTCTGCAATCAGTTTCTGAAATTTCTTCGCAGGAGATTGATTACGCAAAGGGAGGAACCGCTGCTTTGGATGATACCGCATCGGCGAGCCGGTCCTTTACACCAGGAGCACCCACTGCCGACCAAGTGAAACGAGGTGCGGATGCGTTTGGGGCACCGGGAGAAGATAATGGAGTCAGCGTTGCCTTTGGCGGAGCAAATGAAATCCCTGAGGACGACACCGCAAAGTCCAACGCGAACTCTCCCGATGGGCTCTTATTCCAAGTCACATTTGACGGCGAGCGGTTGAAGGGACCCGCAATGCAAGTTGCGTTGTCCCACGTCGGAACGCACATTGCCGACATTCGCAGCACGGCAATTGCGATCCAGAGATTGGCTCTCTACGGGGCCGAATTCCGCGCTTGGCAAACATCAGTCCTTAACGCCGTCGCCGTTAAGGCTAAGACTCTGACGTTGCCTGGCGGCTATATCATTTATAACCAGTCCTGGCCCAGTTCTGACCTGGGCAGGAATGCAAACGGTGGCATCTCAGGATTTCTTGCGAATTGGGCGGGCATTACGAATCCCCCAAAGCCGTAGCGGGTTGCTACGCTCAGTGGTTTGCTGGCCGTCGTTTCCTGCTGGTGCCTCGGTCATCCATGGCCCCTCGCAGCATGGCGTTTATCCGCGTCTGGTATCCCTTTCCTTGCGCCGTGAAGCCAAGCGAGAATATCGGCGTCGATGCGAATCGTCAGGGACTCTTTAACGGGGCCGGTAAAACTTTCCCCTAACGGCTTTGCTCCAATCGGTCTTTTCCGGAATGTCGGTAAAGTCGATTTCCTCATCCTTCATTCGCCTTAGATCTTCCATCTCCTTAGCCAAGCGGCCAGTTACCTTCCCCATACGCTCTCCTCTCCGACGGACTGGCTTTTCGCGCTGAGATGATGCGGATCACCTCTTCGCCGTCCTCTTCCCGGTATATGTAAGCAACCACCACCGCGAGCGAACCACCGATCACTCCCACCGTCTGCCATCGCTCCTCATCGTCTACTTCGCGGTCCCGATCGGCAAGCGCTTGAGGGTCGTCGAAAACCAGCTAGGCGCTCTCGAAAGAGATTCTGTGTTTCCTGAGATTGCGGCGGTTCTTGACATCATCCCACTCAAAGCGCCTTCCGCGTACCTACCATTTCGTACCTACATTATACCACGTCATGGGCTGAACCCGAACCTGGACTGAAGGCTGGGTAGTGGTGTCATTTGAAGTCGGCTCCGTTTCGAAACCCCAATCTCTACCCCACAGGAGCTGAGTCGCAGCGAAAAGGCCTCTTTTCTCATATCTCTGCGCCTCCGTGCCTCGGCGGTAAGATGGACTTTACGGAATGCGCGTCGCGGTGGAAAAGCCGCAAGGCTGGAGAGCGAGCCTTGCGCTACATGTTCTCTTACGGGCGGTTCGCGAACCGTCCCTACGACGCGTTCGGAAATTGGCGATCCTGCGCCCCAAATTCCTGCCCGTAGGAATTTGAAAAAAAGATCAGCCATAATTTTCCGATTTTAAGCAAATTCGCAGGCCTCGCCCGCGACACTGGCCGCCAACGTGTTAGCCTACGAAAATGGAGGGTTGTATTCGGGTGGATTCGCGCACTGCGGAAAGCTATCAGGTGCCAGGTGTCAAGGCTAGGTGCTGGGAGCTGGGGGCTAGACGCTGGGAAGAACCTCTCGAAGCCAACCCCAAGTCCCGCCCCCAGCACCCAGCAGCCAGAACCCAGCACCCAACATCCATCTCCCACCCCCTGAAGGCATCTATGTCCCTGGTCAAAGAATCCGCAAATGCCCGAGAGGAAACTGGCCTCGATTCGGTGGGCCCAGAAAGTCTCCCATTGTCAGGTGACGGTCGAGAGCCACCCGCAGTCTGAGAAGATGTTATAGAAAACAAAGATAGTTAGAGGCTTTTAATGGTGCGGTTCCAAAAATCCATGTCTTTGAAATACAAGGAGTTATTTGATTCCGAAGGGGCCCCAAAGGTTAAAGAAAGGGGGACCCCCGAAAATGAAGGTATTTCTTTAGATGTGTATGAAAACAAAGCGAGAAAAATTAAACACTTTGCGTCTGTTTAGATGTGTATGAAATCAAAAGGCTTACAGATTTCATCAGTGGATGTTTATGAAAAGAAAGAGAGTTAAGGGATGGATGTCAGCATCAGTTGTCAGGTGCGGAACTCGGCATTCGGGGTTCGGGTATCGCAAATCACCAATCGCCAATCAGCCAATGACCCAATGACCCGATGGCCAGATGACCCGATCCTCCGATGGCCCGATCCCTGGGGGGAATTGATTTGACATTCGGAGGTCACTTTTCTATCCTGAATTGCTTCGGCTCAACCGCTCAGGACTCTCGGCAAACCTCGCAAGTTTCCGCCTTGGTTTTTCCGAAGCCACCTACAATCCCAAAAAGGAAAATGATCATGCCCGGCATCATTAAAGAACGACTCTTCACTCCCGGCCCCACTCCGCTGCTGATGGAAGCGCAGGCGCGCACGCTGGCCGCGGCCAACATTCACCATCGCACGGAAGCGTTTCGCAAGATCATGACGGAAACGCTGGCGCTTGCTGAAGTACTACTACGACACCCAGAACGATGTGCTGATTTTCGCCAGTTCCGGCACCGGCGCCATGGAAGGCTCGGTGTCCAATCTGCTCTCGCCCGGCGAGCGCATGCTGGTGGGCACGGCGGGAAAATTCGGCGAGCGCTGGTTGGGACTGGCGCAGGCGTACGGCGTTGAGGCGGTGAAGGTGGAATCTCCTTACGGCCAGCCCGTGAACATTGACGCGATGAAGCAAAAGCTGGCGAGCGACGGGCCGTTCCGCGCCGTGTACATCCAGGCCACGGAAACCTCCACCGCCGTGATGAACGACGTGCGCGCGCTCGGCGAGGCCGTGAAGAATTATCCGGAGACGGCCCTGGTGGTCGATGCCATCACCGGGCTCGGCACCTCCGACTTGCGCATCGATGAGTGGGGGCTCGACATCGTGATTGGCGGTTCGCAGAAAGCCGTGATGATTCCGCCCGGCCTGGCCTTTGCCAGCGTCAGCGAAAAAGCCTGGGGCTTGATCGCCAAGTCCAAACTGCCGCGCTTCTATTTTGACTTCGCCAAGGAGCGCAAGAACCAGGCGAAGGGCGAGACCGCTTACACTCCCGCCACCACGCTCGTCATCGGCTTGCATGCGGCGCTTGAATACATCAAGAAACTCGGGCGCGAAAACCTGATCGCCAATGCCGCGCTGCTGGCGGAAGCCTCGCGCGCCGCCGCCCAGGCGCTGGGGCTGAAGCTTTTTGCCGAGTCTTCCCCCGCCAATGCCGCCACCGCCGTCTGCGCGCCCGCGGGCATGGATTCCGGCGCCATCGTCAAGGAATTGCGCACCCGCTTCGGCGCGATTATCGCCAACGGCCAGGGCAGCATGAAGGGCCAGATCTTCCGCCTGGCGCATCTGGGTTATTACGACATCGCGGACCTGTTCGCAGTTTTCGCCGCGCTGGAAATCGCGCTGGTGAAGCTGGGACAGAAAGTGGAACTCGGTTCCGGCGTGCGCGCCGTGCAGGAAGTTTACCTGCGCCACGCGGGATGAGGCATTCTGGAATTTAGATTTTAGATTTTGGATTAAAGACCGCAAAAGGATTTCACCACAGAGACACAGAGTTCACGGAGAACGAGATCTGGCGCAGAGACTGTGGGTCAACATCAGTGTACTCCGTAATCTCTACACGATGCAACACAGTGGCTTTTCACTGTGGTGCTCTGTGAACTCTGTGGTGAATCTTTTCGTTGCGGCGGCAGGAAAGTGCGATTGTGATTGCGGCCCCGCCGCGCAGTGTTAAACCCTTGAGGAACAGGGAGCGAGTCAAGAAGTGGTTTGGCAACTGACCACTGACAACTGACTACTGACAACTGACCTATGAAAATTCTGATTGCTGACAGCGTTTCGGAACGTGCGGTGGAGATTTTGCGCGAGCAGGAATCCTGGGATGTGGTTTTCCTGCCGAAGAAGGCGGGCGCCAACGTCGCGGAAGAAATTCGCGACGCCGACGCCCTGGTGGTGCGCAGCGCCACCAAAGTGACCGCCCAACTGCTCGCGAACGCCGAGCGGCTGCGCGTGATCGGCCGCGCCGGCACGGGCGTCGACAATGTGGACCTTGACGCCGCCACGCAGAAGGGCGTGGTGGTGATGAACACGCCGGGGGGCAACGCCCAGAGCGTGGCCGAACACACCATGGCGCTGCTGTTGGCGCTGGCCCGGCGCATCCCCCAGGCCGATGCCTCGATGAAGCAGGGCCGGTGGGAAAAGAAAAAGCTCGAGGGGATGGAATTGCGCGGGAAGACCCTGGGCTTGATTGGCCTGGGCCAAATCGGCTCGAGCGTGGCGAGCCTGGCAAAGGCCTTTGAGATGCAGATCATCGCCTACGACCCCTACGTTTCCTCCCTGCTGGCCGGCGAGCTGGCCGTGAAGCTGGCTCTCGCTCGAGGAGGTGCTGAAGTCGGCGGACTTCATCAGCCTGCACGCCTCCGCCACGCCCGAGACTCGCCACCTGATCAATGCCCGGACGCTGGCGCTGGCCCAGCCCGGCGTGCGCATCGTGAACTGCGCGCGCGGCGAACTGATCAATGAAGCGGATCTGCTGGCGGCGCTGGAATGCGGGCTGGTGGCCGGCGCGGGGCTCGACGTCTTCGAGGCCGAGCCGCCCAAGGATTCGAAACTTGTGAACCACCCGAACGTGATCGCCACGCCGCATATCGCCGGCTCCACGGAAGAGGCGCAGGAAATCGTGGGCATCCGCATCGCGGAGCAGGTGCGCGATTTCCTGATCTCGGGCGTGGCGCGCAGCGCCGTCAACATTCCGGCGGTTTCTCCCGAGGAATTCAAGAAGCTTGAACCCTACATCCAGCTCGGCGAAAAACTGGGGGCGTTTCTGGCCCAGATTGCGGGGGAAAGAATCCGTGAAGTGCGGATCAGTTACGACGGCGGACTGGCGGAGCTGAACACCCACCTGGTGAAGAACGCGGTGCTGAAGGGAATCCTGACGCCGGCGCTCTCCCAGCAAGTGAACCTGATTAACGCCGGGGCCCTGGCCCAGCAGCGCGGCGTGGAAGTGGCGGAATTGCGCAGCGCGCGGCGCGCGACGTTCTCCAACTCACTGGGTATCGGAATCTACACCGAGGGCGAATCCGCCACGGGTGTGGGCATGGTGGGCATGCGGGGTGCGCTGCGCATCCTGGGGCTCAACGACATCGATATCGAAGCGCCCCTGCGGGGCATCATCATCTTTATCCGCAATCAGGATGTGCCGGGCGTCATCGGCAGAGTGGGCACCATTCTCGGCGACCGCAAAATCAACATCGCCACCTTCACCCTGGGACGCAACCCGCAAACCCAGCAGGCCATCGGCTTGGTCAATGTCGACAATCATGTGCCCGACGAAGTGCTCCAGGAAATTCGCGCCATTCCCGCCGTGCGCACCGTGCGGGTGGTGGAGGTCTGAACGCTCTGTAGGGGCGAGTTTACCTCGCCAAATGGCGGCGTAAAGCCGCCTCGACGGCAAATCCACCCACTGCCCACCGTCGGGACATTAAGTTAGGGAAGGAAGGGGCGGCCACGGCAGCCATGCAGGTCTGGGTTTTCAAGATCAACACCAAGCGCGGGTGGGAATTTGATGAGTACTTTCGCTCCCGCACGCGCGGGGTATACGCGATGGGTGACGAAGGCTGGATCCGCAGCGCCTCAAGCCTGCGTTACCTTCGCGAAGAAGTGAAGCGCGGCGACCTTTTCCTTTGCTACGAGGTTGACCGCAAGCAGGTGGTGGGGGTGGCCCGCGCCGCCTCCGATGGCCGTGACGCAGGCCTGGGTTCGCTCATCGATTTCTGCCCGCCGCGCCAAGCCGTGCGCCTGGAAAATCCTCTCGTGCGCAAGCCGGACCTCGACCACATTCTCGCCTTCAGCCCTCATCGCGGCCGCGGCACGGTGCAAAGAATCGACGCCGATGAGTTCCGCCGCTTGCGCCGCATCATGTTACGGAAAAATCCCGGGCAAGAGGAAGCGTTGAAACGGCTGTTTCAGGAAGAGTAACGGTGCTGTCAGTTGTCCGTTGTCAGTTGTCAGTTATCAGCAAGGCTTAAGAGGAACCAACTCGTAGTCCTTACTGACACCTGACCACTGACAACGGACCACGGACAACTGACTACTGACATCTTCTATGAACCCCATCGCGAATTTCTTCAAGCTGCAAGAGCACGGCACGACCTTTCAACGCGAAATCCTGGGCGGCATCACCACCTTCCTCGCGATGTCCTACATCATCTTCGTGCAGCCCGGCGTGCTTTCGGTTTCGGGAATGAATTTCCAGGCCGTGCTCACGGCCACTTGTCTCGCGGCCGCCGCCTCCACGCTGCTGATGGGGCTCCTGGCCAACTACCCCGTGGCGCTGGCGCCCGGCATGGGCGAGAACTTTTTCTTTGCGTACACGCTCTGCGGCGCCGTCCCTCTGGGATTCGGCCTCACCTGGCAGCAGGCGCTGGCGGCGGTGCTGCTGGCGGGAATTTTCTTCATTGCCATCACCCTGACCGGCCTGCGCGCGCAAATTGTGAATTCGATTCCCCATTCCTTGAAGTGCAGCATCGCCGCGGGAATCGGCCTGTTCATTACGTTTATCGGGCTCGAATACGGCGGGCTGGTGGTGGCTTCGCCCGGCACGCTGGTGCGCATGGGCGATTTGCGCCAACCGGTGGTGCTGGCCACGGTTGCGGGCCTGCTTCTGATCGTGGTGCTGTTGAGCTTCCGCGTCCGCGGCGCGATCTTGATCGGGATTCTCGCCACCACCGCGATTTGCGCGCTCCTGGGTTTGGTCCATTACCAGGGACTGTTCTCGATGCAACTCCACCTGGCGCCGACATTCTGGAAATTCGATCTGGCCGGTCTGCTCAAGGTTCCGCCGGCGCGTTTGGGGGCAGCCATTTTTGTGCTTTTCTACCTGGCGCTCTTCGATACGGTGGGAACCCTGGTGGGCGTGGGGCACCAGGCGGGCTTGGTGCGTGACGGCAAGCTGCCGCGCGTGGATCGCGCCCTGTTTGCCGATGCCGTGGGGACCACCGTGGGCGCGGCCCTGGGAACTTCCACCATCACCTGCTACATCGAATCCGCCGCGGGCGTTTCCGACGGCGCGCGCACCGGCCTGGCGAGTGTGGTGACCGGAATATTGCTTGCCGCTTCGCTGTTTTTCAGCCCGCTGGCGGCGATGATTGGCGGCGGGGTCAAGGTGGGCCAAGCGGTGCTTTATCCCACGCTGGCCCCGGCGCTCATCGTGGTGGGCTCGATGATGCTCAAGCCCCTGCGCGAACTCCACTGGGATGACCCTACGGAATACCTGCCGGCCTTCCTGGTGCTGGTGGGAATTCCGCTCACCTTCAGCATCGCCGATGGCATCGCCTTCGGGCTCATTTCCTACGCCATCGCCAAGCTCGCCACCGGCCGCGGGCGCGAGTGCCCCCGCTCACTTACGTCTTCGCCGCACTGTTTGTGGTGCAGTTCCTGATTCATTAGTTGGTGCGGTGCCGTTTACACGGCTGCGTTCGCGGCGGTATTCTGTGTGCCGCGCGTTTCCTTCCAGATGTCGAGGTAAGGCTTGAGTTCCTGCATCATGGAGCGGAACTGGGGAAAGTCGAGGGACTGCGCGCCGTCACTCTTGGCCTTCTCCGGGCAGGGATGCACTTCCACAATCAAGCCGTCCGCGCCGATGGCCACGGCGGCGCGGCAGAGGGCGGGCACCAGGCTTTGCCGGCCGGCGGCGTGGCTGGGATCAACGATCACCGGCAGGTGGGTCAATTCATTCAGCACCGGCACGGCAGAAATATCGCAGGTGTTGCGGGTGGCGGTTTCAAAGGTGCGGATGCCGCGCTCGCAGAGGATGACGTTGGGATTGCCATGCGCCGTGATGTATTCGGCGGACATCAGCAACTCGCTGATCGTCGAGCTCATGCCGCGCTTCAGCAGCACCGGCCGCGGGCAGCGGCCCAGCGCCTTGAGCAGGGCGAAGTTCTGCATGTTGCGCGCGCCCACTTGCACAATGTCCGCGTACTCGGCGATCAGCGGAACGTCCTGCTCGCTCATGACCTCGGTGACGATGGCCAGGCCGGTGGCCGCGCGCGCCTTGGCGAGCAACTTCAGCCCTTCCAGCTCCATGCCCTGGAAGTCGTAGGGGGAAGTGCGGGGCTTGAAGGCGCCGCCGCGCAGGATCTTCCCGCCCACCGAAGCCACGAACTCCGCCGCATCCATAATCTGCTTCTCGCTCTCCACCGAGCACGGTCCCGCCATGACGACGAATTGGTCGCCGCCAATGGAAACGCCGTTGATGGGGATCTGCGTGCGCTCCTGCTTGAATTCCTTGCTCACGAATTTGTAGGGCGAGGAGATGCGCACGGCGCTGGCGACGCCGGGAGCCACCTCAATCGCTTCCAGGCAGGCGGTCACGTCACCCACTCCGATCACTCCAATGACCACGCGCTCCTCACCCTGAATGGAGTGAACCTTGTACCCAAACTCCCGGATGCGCTCGCAAACATGATCGATTTGCGTCCTGGGTCGCATCCGGTTTCATGGAAATGATCATCGCTTTCTTCCTCCCGTAAATGAAAAAGCCCACTCACGGGGAGTGGGCTGGCCTTGCGATAACGCCTTTTTAGTTCAGACCAACGCCACTCTACCGGCTTGGAGCGAAGCTCCAATACCGGTAACTAAAGTACGTAAACGAGTTGGCGTAGGTTCCGAACATCGAAATGCAAGTATACCTCAACCCCAAAAGAGCTGCAAGGCTTCCGTGCAGGCTTCCGTGCAGGCTTTGTGCAGGTTTGTCCGTGCAAGCTTGTCGCCGCAACACGCGAGGTTGCTATGCCAGCAAAGTGGAAAATTCCTGATGAACTCCGGCATCGCGAGGTGGATGAGCGAACGGGATATGTTGGTGTTAACCAGGAAAGAACGATACCGCTTGCAGGCAGGGTATGAGATGAAACGGCGAGGTCTTGCGGTGGGTGAGGGGTCTCTTCGTGGAAGATGCATGCACAGCTCGGAAGGTATGCGACACCCGGGACTTTGACGGAGCCCTGCAACCACGTTGTAGTGCCATGCCTACTGAGAAGGAGGCAACGCATCGAGGAATTCGTACCTGCCCCGGTGCTCGTCCGGAGCCGAATGCGGGCTCGCGCTAAGGTGCATAACTGCGTATCTGCCCTCGCTGCTGTATGCCGGCCACGTGAGGCAAACCCGGGCCGTTCGGGTCCCCGGTCTTGGCGAAGTTGGTCCAGTAGGAAGACATGAGATCAGACAGCTTCTCGTCCTCCGGCCGCCAGGGAAGGTTCTTTCGAGGCCAGCGCCTCAAAAACGAATTCAATTTCCGCCGAATGGTACGCGCCTCGCGAAGGGGCGGCACTGCCCTTTGCCGAGTGGCGGAGCGTCATCGAATTCATACCGGAAGACGCGAGAATTTCCGGTTGCCAGCTGCAATTCGATCCACTTCCAGGTGGAGAAGGCGATAAATTGATCTCCGGCGAGTTCCTGCGCCGAGCGCTTGGCCTGATCGTCAGTCGCCGCCGGGTAGAGCTTCAGCAAGCTGCGTCGGCATGGTCCCCGAACAGGGCGTGCACGCGCTCGACAAAGTTCGGCGCGGTCGGGTCTGCTCTCGCAAAAATAGCGTGGAAGTCACCCTCATCAGCATTCCAACCGGCAAGAGTGGGACCTGGCTTTGCCTCCCGCTCGCGAAGATGGAACGAACGTAATCGGGCAGGAAGTAGCCGTCGATGATCGGCCGGAAGCGGATCACCTCCGGCTTCATGGCAGCCTCAAGAAGCGCGTCAGCGGGCAGGGCCCGGAGCGCCTCGAGGGAATGCGCCCCTAGCGAATCCGCAAATTTCTGGTCCGCTTCTTCCGCCACGGCGAGGGGCAGTGCGCTCCGAGGGTGGCGCCGAAGAAAGCGCCGCTTTCGCCAATCGCCCTCTGGAATAAGCCCTGCGCCAAGCGGCGATGCCATTAGCGCGCTGACGGAGAAGGAGCCGGCCGACTCGCCGAAGATCGTCACGTTGCCGGGGTCGCCGCCGAATGCGGCAATGTTTCTTCTGCACCCATTCGAGAGCTGCAACCTGATCCAATAGACCGTAGTTGCCCGACGCACTGTGGCCAGACTCCTGGGTCAGTTCCGGGTGGGAGAAGAATCCAAACACGCCGAGGCGGTAGTTGAAACTAACCACCACCACTCCCTTTTTGGCCAGGACCTCTCCGTCCTGGCGCGGTTCGGAAGCCGAGCCGGCGGCTAAAACCTCCGCCATAAATCCACACCATGACCGGCAGATGCTGCTGCGAAGATGTCGCCGGCGTCCACACGTTCAGGTACAGGCAGTCTTCGCTGGGCCCGCTGTCGCGGAAAATCATGTCACCGTAAATGCGGGCTTGCATGCAGCGCGCCCCAAACTCGGTCGCCTTGCGGACTCCGGTCCAGCTCGGAACCGGTTGGGGGCTTTCCAGCGCAAAGCCCCAATGGGCGGCGCCGCGAAGGGAATGCCTTTGAACATGCGGACCTTCGAGTCAGCGCTCACCGTGCCCTCAACCTGACCCGCATCGATAGCGACGATTCCTGCAACCCCGGCAAGAAGGGGCGCCGCCATCACCTTGGCTCCGCGCCGGGGGTCGCCCTCGACGGTCTTTACCTTCCCGGCCACGAGCCGGTTTGTTTGTCCAAAATCACCAGGAATGCCGAGGATACGATCTGGCCCCTGTGCCATTGCGGACATCGGCGCCAGGCACGCTGACAGGAAGAAAACAATCCCGTGGAAGTGAGCTTTCATAACACCACCTTTAGCGGTACAGGTATCGTGACGATCTTGCTTTCGCGCGCCTATCTTACCCGCGACGCCCCCGCGCGACAAGTGTGGGGAAAAGCAGGACGAATTGGCGCCGTGACGAGATGTCCGTAGAGTGACAATAAATCCGCAAAACTCTTTTCTTTCCGGCCGCATCCAATCATATGAGACGGAGGTCTAATTTTACCGATGACACGATGCGTAACGGACTACTTGGTGCAAGAGCATCAGGAGTTGTCTCTTTTGCTGAATGATCTTCAAGAGCAGCTTGGCGTCTTGCGCTTGGCGCGAGATCGCCGCAAGTCGACGGAACGGCTGGCCGGACTCCGGCGGAAAATTTCCGAGGCCCTTCATACCCATGTCGTGGAGGAGGAACAAATCCTCTACCCCGCACTTCAGGAACATGTGCAAGGCATTGCTTTCACCCTTGACCGGATGCGGCACGAACACGATGCCGGCGAGCAGACCGAGAAGACTTTTCACCAGAACCTGGATCGCCTGCTCCAGGGGGGAGGTAACCCGCAAGAGACCATGCAGAGCGGCCGGAAGTACATCATCTGGTTGCGTAACCACCTTTTGGATGAAAATGGGCGTCTATTCCCCATGGTTGAGCGCGGACTTGATCCGGAGACGCAACAGGCCGTGCGCCGCGCCATGCAGGAGTTAAGTCAGGAATCTTCGGCGCGGGTGGCCGAAGGTTCGACTTACACCGCGCGCGCGTAATTGGCGTGACGGAACTGCGCTTGGCTCACAGGGCGCCGCCGCCTTCAGAGCCTGGGTGAAAGCGTCATTTGGCGCTCTCTATACCCATCGGTTGTCGATGCGAAGCTTTGGAGTGCGGCAGCTTGCTGCCGCTTTGGCTCCAGCCATCTTGCGGGCGGGGAAGTGTACGTCGTTGGTAAATTTGATGGAGAGGCGGCTTTACGCTGCCATTTGGCGAGGTAAACTCGCCGCTACAGCATCAAATTGACCCGCCACCGAATTGTGCCCTTGGTAGAGAATCCCCGAGCTAGCTCGCGGAGAAGAAAGCGGCAGCAAGCTGCCGGACTCCAAAGTTTCGGATCCCTGCTCGATGAGAACGGCGCGGCCTCGTGAGAGATCCGGGCTGGGGAGAGGGCTGGAAATCAAAAAGCCTGCCCACCCCCTTCCCATCGCAATAAATCCCATCTTTCCGAAATCATTTCTGGCATAATCCCCCACTACGCCGTGAGGCCACGAAGCTCACCAGGTTTCTTCGCGTCTGGGCGCGACGCTCGAAACAGGCCGAGGAAGCCGGGAGGCACATTAATTGTCGGCAAGCGCATTTATTCAAATGTTGGAAAGGGGTTAATTCCACATGAAGAAAAACACCGTGACCCGTCGAGATTTCATTAAGCTGGGGACAGGAGCGGCCGCCACCGGCTTGGCTGCCAAGGTTACCATTCTTGAACCGATGCGCCTGGCGGCGGCGCCGCGACCCATTCCTCCGTCGGACACAATTCGCTTTGCCATTCTCGGAACCGGAGTGGAAGGCTGCTCGCTGCTCAGATCCTCGCTGCCTGTTCCCGGCATCGAATGCGTGGCGGCAGCGGATCTTTACGACGGCCGCCACATCGCCGCCAAGGAAGCGCTGAACGGCAAAGACATTGAAACCACGCGCGAATACCGCCGGCTGATCGACCGCAAGGATATTGACGCCATCCTCTGCGCCACGCCCGACCACTGGCACCGCCGCGTTGTGGAGGAAGCTTGCCAGGCGGGCAAAGACGTCTACTGTGAAAAGCCCATGTCGCACACGGTCGAGGATGGCGCGGCCATGGTCGCCGCCGTGCGCAAATACAATCGCATCTGCGAAGTGGGCAGCCAACGTGTCAGCAACATTCTCTACGCCAAGGCGAAGGAAATCTGGGACTCCGGCAAACTGGGGATGGTAGACACGATCCAGGCCGCGTGGGATCGCAACACCGATGGGGGCGCGTTCGTACACCCCGTCCCCCCAGACGCCAGCCCCCAGACCATCGATTGGGACACCTGGGTCAGCGGTGCTCCTCCCCATGCTTTTGACCTCGGCCGCTTCTTTAGTTGGCGCCGATTCAAGGATTATGGCGCGGGCCTGGCGGGCGACCTGTTCGTCCATCTGCTTTCGGGGATCCACTTTGTTACTGGCACGAATCAGCCCGCGGAGCGCGCCTATTCCAGCGGGGACATCTATTACTACCACGATGGCCGCGAATTTCCCGACCTGCTCTGGACCCTCTACGACTATCCGAAATTCAAGGTGGCTCTGCGCTGCAATAGCAACAATGCTCGGGAAGGCGAGTTTTTCCGGTTCTTTGGCAAGAATGGAACGATGACCATCCACGACGACAAGCTGACCTTCAAGCCCGAAGCTTCCAGCCACCAGATGGATGACTACACCATCTATGGCTGGCCCAAAAAATTGCGCGACCAGTACATGTCGGAGTGGATTAGGGAAAACCCCCTGCCCAAGGGCGGCGCGTCCAAAGCCGCGCTGGCGGAGACGGAAGTGTTTGCCACTCCCGCGATCTATAACGACCAAACGGATCACTTGGCCAATTTCTTCCACGCCATTCGCACGCGCCAGCACGTGGTAGAAGACGAGGTGTTCGGCTGCTACACCGCGATTGGGTGTCATATGTCGAACCAATCCTACTTTAACCGCACCGCCGTCGTCTGGGACGCCGCGGCACAACAGATCAAGAATGCTTAGACTTTAAGGAGGATTTGCTTTCATGGAAAGCCATCAAATGAATCGTCGAGAATTTATGGGCGCGAGCGCCGGCGCCGCAGCTCTCGGCGCGGCGTCGAAGACCACGCTGCTTTCACCCCGCCCTCTCGAGGCCGCGCCCGGCGGCGTGCCGCCCAGTGACCGGGTGCGTTTCGCTTCCATCGGCACGGGGGTGGAAGGCTGCACCATCTTGCAGGCGGCGCTGCACTGCCCGGGCACCGAGATCGTTGCTGCCTGCGACCTTTACGACGGCCGGCTGACCGCCGCCAAGGAATACGCGAAGAAAGAAATTTTCACCACCAAGGACTACCGCGCCATTTTGGATCGCAACGATGTGGATGCCGTGCTGGTGGCCACGCCGGACCACTGGCACGCCAGGATTACCCAGGACGCCTGCGCCGCGGGCAAAGACGTCTACTGCGAAAAGCCCATGTCGCACACCGTGGAGCAGGCCTTCGCGATGGTCGAGGCCATGCAGAAGCTACAACCGCATCGTGCAGGTGGGCAGCCAGTGCCGCAGTTCCATTGTCTATGCCAAGGCCAAGGAGATTTTCGATAGCGGCGCGCTGGGGCAAGTGACCGCGGTCGAGGCCTGCATCGATCGCAATGACGCCAGCGGCGCGTGGGTTTATCCCATCCCGCCGGACGCCAGCGAGCAGACCATCGATTGGAACCAGTTCTTGGGAGACGCACCCAAGCGCCCCTTCGATCCCGTCCGTTTCTTCCGCTGGCGCTGCTTCCGGGATTACGGCGAGGGCTTGCCGGGCGACCTCTACGTGCACATGCTGACGGGAATCCACTATATCGCCGGGATCACCGCACCGCCGCTGCGCGCCGCGAGCATGGGAGGCATCTTCCGCTGGACCGAAAACCGTGAGGCGCCCGACCTGATCTGGACGCTGTTTGAATACCCCAACTTCCGCCTCTCGCTGCGCTGCAACCTGAATAACGAATCGCCGGTCCGTGTCGCGCTTCTACGGTACGAAAGGGACGATGGAAATCAAGAATGACGTCCTCACCTTTACGCCGCAAAACACCGAACCACAACCGGAAGGCTATTCGATTCTGGGCTGGCCGGTAAAGCTGAGAATCGGAGTACCTGCAACAATGGCACAAGGAAAATCCCGCGCCTTTGCCCGGCCAATACACGCTGATCGAATCCGCGGAAAGCTTCGCGGCTCCGCCGCACTTACGACTACCAGGTTGACCACATGAATAACTTCATGGAGTCGGTGCGCACGCGGCAGACTTCCGTGGAGGATGCGGTTTACGGCAAAAACACCGCCATCGCCGCCCACATGGCGAATTACTCCTACTTCAACAAATGCCATGGCCGTGTGGGATGAGGGCGCGCACAAGATTCAGTCCGCATAATGATTCTGCGGGGGCAGCAGCGGGCCTGCACTACGCGCAAAGGCATGACTGCCTGCCCCTGGACGCCAACGTGGGGTGCCGCTGCACAAGCCTTTCTTTCTTGCTCTTCACTCCTTCTTGAAGATTAGGATTACCTCCCGTGATCGAGTTACTATCCATCCTTAATCCGGAGGTTTGTTTTATGAGCAAATCGTCGTCTTTCGCGCCGCGACTTTATGCGGGGAACGGCCGCTGCGGCCGGGGCCACGCTGGCGAGTAAAACCATCTTGCTCGATCCCGGCCCTGCCTACGCTGCCGACGCCGCGGTTCCACCCAGCGACACGCTGCGGTTCGGCATCATCGGCATCGGCATGCAGGGCTCGGGCTTGCTGCGCGGAGCGATTACCCACCCGGGCGTCGAATGCGTGGCGGCCTGCGATTTGTACGATGGCCGGCACGACCTCGCGCGGGAGATTGTGGGCAAGCCCATCCCCGTCACCCGCCGGTACCAGGACCTGCTCGACAACAAGGAGATCGATTGCATCATTAATGCCACGCCCGACCACTGGCACAAGCAAATTGTGGTGGATTGCTGCAACGCCGGCAAGGACGTTTACTCGGAGAAGCCCATGACCCACAAGGTCAGCGAGGGCTTCGAAATGATCGCCGCGGCGCAAAAGAACAATCGCATCGTGCAAATTGGCAGCCAGCGCGCCAGCTCCATTGTCTATGCCAAGGCCAAGGAGCTCATCGCGCAGGGGGCCATCGGCGACGTTCACACCGTGGAAGGCGCCATGGGCCGCAATTCTCCCAACGGCGCGTGGCAATATCCGCCCCCGCCGGACCTCTCGCCGCAGAATCTGGATTGGGACACCTGGCTTGGCACAACCCCCAAGATTCCCTTTAACCCCGTGCGCTTTGCGCGCTGGCGCTGCTGGCAGGATTATGGGTCGGGCGTGGCAGGCGACCTGATGGTTCACCTCCTGACCGGCATCCACTATGTCCGGCGGAGTCATGCAGCCTCCCGAGCGCGCCCTTGCCACCGGCGGGATTTTCCGCTTCAAAGATGGCCGGGACGTTCCCGACGTTCACCACGTGCTTTACGACTACGCTCAATTCCCAGTGATCATCAAGCTCATCCTCACTTGTGAATTTCCTGAATCCACGAAATTTTACGGAACGGGTGGCCTGCTGGAAATCAGCCGGCGGGGATTTGACCCTGACCACGCAGGATGGAACCGATCACGGCCCCGGCTGGTACTACAACAGCTTCCCCAAAGCCCTCCGGGAGGAGTACGCCAAGAAGTGGCACATCGAAAACGATCCCCGGCTGGCGAAGTCCGGCACCGAAACCATCACCTTCCGCCCGCCCACCGGCTATAACGAAGATTGGGCGCATATGCAGAATTTCTTCGACTCCGTGCGCAGCCGGAAGCCGGTGATTGAGGACACCGTTTTCGGAAACAACACGGCCATCGCCTGCCACATGGCAAACGCTTCGTACTTCCAGAAGCGCATTGTCCAGTGGGATGGAATCGCCAAAGAGATTCGAACCTAGCCGGGGGACTTCCCGGCCCGCATGGGGATGAGCAGTTCTTCCGGAGCCTGCCGGGAAAGATGATTATTACAAAAATAAAGCCCCTCGGTTGTGCGTTGCCGAGGGGCTTGGAGGCAAGAAGAGGAGGAATGCCGTCCCGCACCGGCCCGCGTCGCGAAGCCCTGGGGGCAAGGTCATCTCGACGCGGATCCGATGCTCCAGCGGGACTCTCATATATTTAAACCCAGAGCCGGTAGCTGTCCAATCGATTCTCTTTATAGGAACAATCAAAGAATCGGTCCGCATTTTGTCCGTTTCATTTTTGGGGTCCGGTATATCTCCATGCGATACAATCGGGAATTGAGGCGCGCAGCTCTCCCTTCTGGATTGAAGCGAATCTCCATCGTCCCGCTGGCTCGGGGAAGGCGTACGGGTCGAGAGGCTTGGCGCGCGCGAGCGAAGCCTGACATGGGATGGTTTGATGAACGAAGAACTGCCAGCCGAAGAATTGTTGGCTCGCGTTGCGCGGCACGACGTGGACGCGCTGAGCGAGCTTTACGACCGGTACGCCCCGCGTGTCTACGGGCTGATGGCGCACATCCTTCCCTCGCGTGACAGCGGCGGAGGAAATTCTCCAGGAAGTGTTCGTGCGCCTCTGGAGTGAGAGCCCGAGCCTGAGCCAGGAAGGTAGAAGCGTGGTGGCATGGTTGGTGGTCACCGCGCGTGAGGCCGCCGTGGATCGGCTTCGCGCGCTGCGCAAGAATGCGCCAACGCCGGCCCGCAGGTCTCCAGCGCCAGCACGGGAAAAGATCGAACCCGGCACGCGAAAGTCCAAGGCCGCCGTCCTCGTGCCCCTGCGGCAAATTCCGCGGCAAAATCACTCGACGGAAAACCCGAAGCGTTGAAGACCCCGTCCGGCTGAGGCGGCAAGAACTCCGGCGATGGGCCCCGTTCCCTTCAGCTTGGTTGCCCCAACCGAAGGAAATCACTTTGATTGATGATCGTCTGGCGCTTCTCCACAAGGCGATCAATCAGTTGCCGAAGCCGCAACGGCAGGCCCTGGAGCTGGCCGTCTTCGGGGGGCTCAGGGAATCGGAAATTGCCGCGGAAATGGGCGAACCCCTGGGCAAAGTGCGATCGTCCTTGCGGGCCGCGGTGACTTTTGTAAAGCATCGGCGCCGGGCCGTGTGTGGAACATGGGCTGCCAACATTTAGAAGAACTCTACGAGTTGTGGTTGCTGGGCGCGATCTCGGAGCAGAGCTCCCTGGATCTCCGCGAGCACCTGGCGCGTGGCTGCCCGCATTGCCTGACGCGCGTCCGCGAAGCCGCGGAAACGGTCTACCTGCTGGGCCTCGCCTCCAAACCCGCTCGCCCCCATCCGCGCGTGAAAGCGGAATTGCTTCGCCAGATTTCCCGGAAAGCGGCCGCCTAACAGGTGATGATTGGAACCCTCGACAAACAAGCCAGGCCTGCGGCGGGAACTGGGCCTGGTGCAGGCCACCGCGCTCGCCATCACCGACATGGTGGGCATCGGCCCGTACATCACCATCCCCCTTTTCCTGGCCACCATGGGCGGTCCGCAGGCGATGCTGGGCTGGCTGGTGGGAGCGGTGCTGGCCTTCTGCGATGGCTTGGTTTGGGCGGAGCTGGGCGCGGCGCTGCCCCAAGCCGGCGGCAGCTATAACTACCTGCGGGAAGCCTACGGCCCGCATCGCATGGGCCGCTGGCTTTCCTTCCTGATGGTCTGGCAGATCATTTTTTCCGCCCCCCTCTCGGTGGCGAGCGGCAGCATCGGCTTCGCCAATTACCTTCACTACCTGGCGCCTCAGCTTACTGCCTGGGAAATTCGCGGTGTGGCGGCGGCATTTCCGCTGCTGCTCGTGGCGCTGCTTTACCGCCGCATCGGGGCGATCGGCAACCTCTCCGTGGTGCTGGTTGCGGGCGTGCTGATCGGGTGCCTGTGGATTGCCATTTCCGGCGTTCCCCACTTAAGCGCCGCGCGCCTTTTTGATTTTCCCCCCGGAGCTTTTCATCTCAACATGATTTTCTGGGTGGGACTGGGCCACGCCACGCTTTACGCCCTCTACGATTACTTTGGCTACTACAACGTCTGTTACCTGGCGGAGGAGATCCGCGACCCGGGCCGGGTCATACCCCGCGCCATCATGTTTTCGATCATCATGCGTTGCCGTGCTGTACATCATGATGACGGCATCGTTCTTGAGCGTCATTCCCTGGCGCGAAGCCATCCAGAGCCGGTACATCGCCTCCGTTTACGTTCAAATCTTGTTTGGATCCGCGGCGGGAAAGCTCATGACGGTGCTGCTGCTCTGGATCGCCTTCTCCTCGGTTTTCTCCTTGCTCCTGGGTTACTCGCGAATTCCTTACGCCGCCGCCGTCGACGGCAATTTCTTCCCTGTCTTCGCGCGCCTGCACCCCAAGGGCAATTTCCCGCACATTTCGCTGATTACCCTGGGGCTGATCGCCTCCGTGTTCAGCCTGGGCCGCTTGAATGAAGTCATCGGCAGTCTGATCGCCACGCGCGTGCTCATCCAATATCTTCCGCAGACCATGGGATTCTTCCTGTTGCGCTTCCGCTCACCGGATTTGCCTCGGCCCTTTAGGATGTGGTTCTACCCGCTCCCCGGAATCATCTCGGTATGCGGATGGGTCTACGTGCTGGCGACGGCGGCAGCGCGGTCTCTGATCTTTGCCTTCGCCATCTTCGCGGTGGGAACCGCAGCCTATATGGCGCGCGCGCAGGTGCGCAGGGAATGGCCGTTCCACGTGCGGTTGTAGGGGTACGGCTTGCCGTACCCTCCTGGATCTATCGCGCAATAAAGAGGTACGCAAGCGGTACCCTTACAACCAAGCAATGCCGCATGGTATAATGAATCGGTCTATGAAGTTGGAAGATTACAAGACCGTTATATACCGCCAAGAGGATGGATCCTGGGTGGCCGAAATTCCCTCTATCTCAGGGTGCTATGCCCTGATGCCGACTCGCGAAGAAGCCCTCGCCGAACTCAGTTGCGTCTTTGCCATGATTGCTGAGGAGTATCGCGAGCGGAGCATTTCTCTCCCGTCCGACACCACGGAAATTGTGCATGCCTAGCGCCACAGCCCGCGACCTCCAAAGGGTGGCGAGGCAGTTGGGATTTTCGCAGACCCGCCAAACCGGCAGCCACGAGCGATGGAATCATCCGGACGGCCGCGCGGTTACAATTCCCCTTCACGGCGGCGCTCGAAATAGGCCCCCCTTTTTTTCAAAATTCTGCGCCAACTTGGGTGACCCTCGAGTGTTCCTGGAAGAGTGTTCCGACGAACGCGTGGCCCGTTCGAAGTCGCGTCTGCGGCCTCCTTACCGTCACGTCTACTTGTCCCCCTTTCCCCAGCAAAACATCCCCTCGTTGTGAACAATCTGAATATCCTCCCCCTGGGCCTGGGCGGAGAACCCGGCTCGGTCGCCGGCCATGGAATCTTCCATCAGCTTGCGGGTTTCGATGTACTTCTTGGTTCCGGGCAGCGTGGCCGCCGCGCAGCATCCAGTTGTTGAACGACCGTGGCCGCCGCCGAAGCGACTGGCGCAGGATCTCCAGGCCCTCTTCGTCAAACAGGCGCAGGAAATCGGTCAGGCGCAGGGTGAGCGTGTGGGAGGGGTCGCGAAGCACGCTCGATGCGATTGTAGATTTCGTATTTCGCGTCGCTCTCCGGCGCGAGGGGATCGATGATCACGAGGCGCCCTTCGGGTTTGGCTACGCGGACCATTTCCCGCAGCACCAGTTGGGGCTTGGGCATGTGGTGGAACGAGCACTGGCACGACACCAGATCGAACGTGCCCGCGGGGAAGGGAAGTTGCTCGGCGTCGCCGCGAACAAAGGCGGCGTTCATAATCTGCTTTTCGGCTTGATAGGCGCGGGCCCGCCGCAACATTTCCGGCGTCAAGTCGACGCCCCGAACCAACTGCACGCGCGGCGCAAGCGCCAGAGCAAACGCCCCCGGTCCGCAGGCGATATCGAGCACGGCGTCGGTGGGCTGGGGTTTGGCAAAGTCCACTTTCTCCTTCAGAACCTCCGGCGTATCGCGCATCGCAAACGTCGAGAAGGCTTCCGCGGTCTTGGTAAATTGCTTTTGCACGGCTTCCTTGTGTTTTTTGGACATAGGCGTATTAGAACTGGAGTCCCCGGAAATTGTCCAGCCCGGCCATAATCGGCTCATCGGATTATCGGCCATCGACCCATCGGGAGACATTGTCGCTCCCGTGGCCTTCGCGCCGGGTCTGAACTCTGCCCGTGCGATGCCTCTGGACAAAGCAACCGAACCCGGATGTGTTTTCGGCTCGATGACGTGGGTAGCTTGATGAGAGGGAGGAAATTATGATCGGCAACAAGGTGGATCGGCGAAATTTCCTGAAGGCTGGCGGGGTATCAGCGCTAGGCACTCAGATTGCGTTTGCAGACGGCCCTGCCCTGGCGCAAAACCCCGTGCCTTCCACCCCGCCGCATGAAAAGGGATTCCCCCTGCTCGCGATCATTACCGAATACTCGCCACAAAAGCTGGCATTTGCCGCGTCAACGGATTATCAAGGCGTAGTGGTCAAGGCGATACCAACTTCGCGACGGTCCCGGGCGCATGGGAGAAGGTATTTGATCTCGTTCCCAGCAAGCGTTTGGGCCTCGAATTCGATCCTTCGCATTTGGTACTGCAGTATATCGACTGCGTCCAAGCGGCGTGGGATTTCAAAGAACGGATCCTGGGTGTACACGCCAAGGATACCGAGATCGTCGAGCCGGTTTTGCAAAAGGTGGGAATACATGGTAAGGGGTGGTGGCGTTACCGCATCCCCGGCCAGGGGTTAATCGATTGGCCGAAGTTTATTAATGTTCTCTTGCAGGCAAAATTCAGTGGAGGAATAGCCGTCGAGCATGAGGATCCTTTCTGGGACGAGCCGACCAGCAACGGCGCGACGGAATTCCCCCAGGCTCGCAAAGATGGGTTCATTCTCGCCTCCCGCTTTCTGCGCATGTTTTTCCCGGGACGTTTGAGCTAGCCCTTCAGAGCAGTAGGCAGTAAGCAGCAGGCAGTAGGCAGTGGGCGCCCCCAAGCAAACGCCGCGCCGGATCAAGAATTCCCGAGCGCGCCGTAGGGGCGGTTCTCGAACTGCCCCGGCCCTAATTTGGGCAACAATATACCTGACAACTCCATTGGATTTGAGAGGTAGGTTTGGAGCGGAGCGGTCAGTCAAGCGGGCTTCTTGTTGTGCCTCTCACGTTCCTTCGCCCGTTTCTCCTTGGCTTCTTCTTTCAGGAGAGCGTCTTTTGAGACGTTGAATATCTGACGCACGGCGTTGTCTAATCTCTCAAACTCGGTTTTTCCGCGAACATGGGGGGGGGGAAGATAATAGTTTCATGTTGTTGTCCGTGATATGATTCTGTTTCGTGCTGGCATCGTCTAATGGTTAGACAGCGGACCTTATCTACAAGAGCGACTGCTGGCTAATCCGCGAATGCGGGTTCAAGTCCCGTTGCCACCTCCAACAGGTTTAGTCGGTTGCTCTTGGGTAAGCCCACCTTCTGAGGTGGGCTTATTCGTTTGTAGTGAGGCCTGTGATGCCAATTTTTCTGCGGCAGCTTTTTCATCAGCTTCAATTGCCGCTGCTATTAATGGTGGTGGGACAAGAGACGCTGGAATCGGCAGATCTTCTACCCGCGTCACCTTCATTCCCCATCTCTCGCCTAACGATTTCACGTCCCTATCGTCAGAAATTATCTGGGTTGCGTGTGATGCAATAGCAATGCCTACAATCTGCCGATCAAACTTTATCTTAGCGTTGCTTGCGGTCAGCCCTTCGCGCTTGTCTTTGTCCTCTATGGCTTTGCGCGTCCTCATGGCGACTTCCACTGCGGCAGCAGCATCAAAATCCAGAATTTCAAGCCAAGGGGAAGACCTCACCATCTTAAGAAATTCATCAGTTTGCTTTTCATTACAGGTAACGAGAAATTCGCACAGTGCCGGACACGGGATACCGATCTTCTCCTGATTTGCCGCCATGGTATCCTCAAGCTGCTTTAGGCGCTCTTTGCCGTGTCTTATTGGTTTCTTTGGCACATAACCGGGGATGAACAGGAAGGAAAGTGCGGTAGTGTCGAAAACTATCATCAGATTATCCGTGCCTCAGCCGCTCCAATAATGCAGCATCAGATTTCACGTCCACGAAAATCTGGCGTACGTCTTGGATAGTCTTATTCAGTCCGCATTCAGCGAGCGGCTCGAAATCATCAGCCGAAAAACTGTTAGGGCTCATCAGCCAAGAAGTATCGTTCCTGTACCAGTCTGCCTCTCCGAACAATCTCACCTTACCGAGCAGAAAATGCGGCGCTAGTTTTCTTGCAAGGGATATCGAGACTTCACACCTATATGTTTCGTTTGGTCTCTCTGGGTTACGCAAATGGACATTAATCGTCTCGTCTTTGCCGCCAATCTGAAATATCTGTCCATCTACAATCGATTTTCGGCGGACAGGCCCAATTCTTTGTTGTGGTGCCCTCTTCCGTCCGGGGAACTCTATCAACTTCGATTCGTCCAAATCAATGTACCCGATTGCATTGTCTGCAAGCAGCATGTCGTCGAGTGTCGCATTAGACTTGATGGCAGGCTTAGGAGCAGTACCTTCAATTATTTCCTCAAACCTCTGTCTGATTTTTGGGGTGGCGGTTGCGTCACTATAAGAAATCAAGGCGGCGCATTTTTTCCCTACCTTATCAAAATGAATGCTCGCATCATTGCCGAGCAATTCAGAGAATTGTTTAAGATATTCCGCAAGACGAGACATTGGCAGAGTATCGGGCGTGAAGGCGTCGATTACAAAGCGGATTTTGTTTTTTCCCTTTTTGTTCATGCCTTCACCCGACTCTTAACAAAATGATTTTACTCGAAAGCATGAAGATTTATAATGTTATTTTTTGGGGGGTTTCCCGCGCTTCAGACGACCGTAAAGGCCAGAAAATCTCCGCTCATACTACTTTTCCCGTCAATTCCTTGTATGTTAGACGCTTTCCGACGATCTGGCGCACAGCAATGTCAAAGTGGTTACCATCGTTGTCTTTTCCCCCCGTGCCACAAATCAGAGTGTCGCGATTGAAACTGAGTCAAGGTTTGAAGATAACAATACCTGGCTCACTTTTTTTATGAACGGGCTGGGCGGATCGGTGGTTGGAAACTCAAAAACACAGTTCCTAAAAGTGGCATTGGTCAGGCGAACCGGATTCGGCGTGAAGATGATCCGGCAATTGGTGAACTCGCCATTTCCCAAGTAACCGTCGTCGAGCAGCATGGTTATGCCTTTTTCTCGAATGCCTCTCATTAAGCCTCTCGATAAAATGTCGCTTAAAATCCTGGGTTGCTGCCCCGGTGGTGGCGCTTCGGCGCCATCCTGGAGCTTGCGAATTGAATAAATCGCAGAACTGTCGGCCAATACTCCGGGGTGGATTCGCCGCATTGCCGCAATTTAACCTCGATCGCTGCTAACGTTTGCTGGTCCGCCACAGCCTTGGGGCTTGGCTGATCCATGGCTTGCCGCAATTGCGGCAATGAACGTTCGAAGGTCTTCTGGTCCAACGAGCTTATTTGTTCCAGAGTGAGGGGCGGCAGGTTTGCTTCAACCTTGGCACGCGTTTCACCGGAATTCGCCGTCCGGTGGACGGTCCATGCCCAGTAACCTGCCGTCGCCAGGCCAGCCACAATGGCAATAATTGTGGGGATCCGCTTCATATGAACCCGAGTTCGAAGCCCTCGCCCAAAGGTCAGTAATCCACGCCCCTCCAGAAATTGGGGGTGTTCACGATCTCGAAGCGATTGGGATCGGCTTTCACCAGCGCGTCGGCGGTGGAGTTCCAAACCGTGCCGTGGCCGATCGTGCCATTGCCGTACATGTTGTTGTCCTGGATGACGGTCTGATCGAGGATGGTAGTTGCTGAAAGCCTGATTGGTCCGGGCATTGGTGTCCTGCTGGGCCCAATAGCCGGCGTGTTGGGCGTCATTGGCGGCTTGGGTGGCGTTGTAGCGCGCCGTCGCTTGCGCGCCGATGGCGTGAATGTTATTGATGGCTTGTTGGGTTTGCGCCCTTATTTGCGCGTCGTCGGCCTGCTTGCGCCGCATGAGCTCCGCATTTTGCTGATTCATCACGTCCGCATTCACATTCAAGGTGGGAACCATGGCCTGCACAGTGGGTTTTTGCCGATCGGCGAGGGAATTGGGGAAGAGCGACTGGTGGCGGATGACCATGTAGCCCCTCCACTCGTTGGCCGGCAAGGTCGCGCACATCATTTCGGTCCATGACCGCATACCGTTCCCGTCGGGATCCAACTGCCCCTTCACGTTAACGCACTCCTCGCCTTGCGGCCCCCCCTGGGGTGGCGGCATCTGTTCGATTTTTTCAACCTGAAGCTTTGCTGGACCCAGTCCGCCGGCGCGCCGCCATGCCTGCACCAGGTTCGGGAATTCCCGCGTCAGGTTCCCATGGTAGGGATAGAGGATCGTTCCCGGTATAGGTTTGCCGCCCATTCGCCAGAAGTTCTGCTGCCACTGGCTCGATGAGTCCACGGCGTTTCTCATCATGCCGAACGCAACCACTTCTCCTTGTGGACCTTTGGCGATGATGGTTCCGTGGCCACTGCCTGGATCCACCGTCCACCCATCGGGGACGCCGATACTTACGGAGTTGTCGGGGGCGGTTACCGTGTGCAGCTTGCCTGCCAGACCCGAGCGCCGCACCCGCGGCCGGGCCGGGAGGCGACGTCGAACTTGCCGCCGCCGCCCGGATGCCACTCGCCGAACAACGTGTTCAGCATGGGATTCACGGTCGAGCCAAAGCGCGCCGCATCGTCAGATCACCAGGGCCGCTTCCACCTGGTTGGGGCCGGTGGGAGCGGCGATGAGCATGCCCGCCACCTGCTTGTTACCCTGCGGGTGGTTGACCACCGTGAAGAAAACCGCGTCTGAATTCGTGCCGCGCACCTTGAAGACCCTTCCCACCTGCGGCCTTTCACCGCAGTTGTTGTGCACGTTGCGCAGAACTTTGGCCATCGCTGCCGGCCTGGGTGGTGGCCCCGTCCACCAGTCCGTAAACGATTTTGCCGCCCTGGGGATTGTCAATGGTTTTCAGCGGGGTTTGGGCACCCGCCGGGTGCGAACCGATCCCGACAAAGAACAACCAAAGAACCAACGGCAAGGAAAACCGCTTGTAATTGCGCATGATGGTCACCTCTTTTTGTTTTATGGTGGCGGTTGTAAGGGGACGGCTTGCCGTCCCCTTGTGGTGCATTGCCGCCGAATGACGAGGGTAGGGCAAGCCCTACCCTTACTTAGCCGCCAGGTTTTCACGCAGAAACGCCACAACTTTGGTGACGGAATCGTTGGCCGCCTCCGGGTCCCATGTGATCGTGGCCCTGCCCCCAATGGCGGCCGGGTCGGCATAGGAGAACGTGGGGCCGGAGCGGTTGAAGTCATGCGTGGCGCCGGCGTATTCGACGGTCGTGAGGTCGAAGTTAAACTTCTTCTTCAGCATGTTCTTGAGTTCGGGAACGGCCTTCCCCTCGCCATAGGAGTCTTCCGTTCCGTAAAATACGATGATGGGCACGCCAGTCAATCCGCTGCTGTGCTCCATGATCTTAATGAGCGGCTTCGATACCGGGTAAAACGCGGCATGGCAGACAAATCCTTTTTCACTGCCCATCCATTCGTTGGCGGTTTTCATCGACGGCGGTCCTCATCGTGACGCCGCCGCCCATCGAGAAGCCCATGATGCCGATGCGATTGGGGTCGATGGCCGGGTTCTTCCTTAATTCCTTCAACGCCGCAAAGGCCATGGGCAGGAAGGTATCAATGTGCGGGCGGTCCATGGGCCCGGTGAAGATGCCGGTTTTGAAGTCCACTTCAAAGATGGCGATGCCGGCGCCCAGCACCGGTTCATGATAAAGCTTGCCGACCTGGTTGATCCCGGAAGTCCCGTGAACCAGCACGATTGCCGGGCATGGACCTGAAGTATTCTCCGGCAAGTAGAGTGTCCCTGACAAATGGTAAGACTGGCTCTTGTCGAGGGAAGAAAAGCTAATCTTGGTTCCAGCGGAGGATGCTCCCGCCGACATGCCTAGAACAGTCAGAAAAACTACCGTAAGTACCCCTATATATCTCAAATACTTCATCACGAGCCTCCTATTCACCCAGACAGCGCAAAGCAGAGCGAAAATGCCTCATTTTTCTTGCGGATGCGAATTGCCGGTGGGAATGGCCGAATCAGAGCGCAGAGTTGGGTGCAGTTTGCCTTACCCGGCGGCTCTTCAGATGATGCCCTTGACATGTTTATCGACATCCAAGGAAAGGAAGAGCCCCTTTTTTCGCGGCACACGGTGCGACAAAGACACCAGACGCGCGGTCAATGCTACCAACAGTTCCCAAGACTGTCCATGTCGTAAATCAGATTGACAAGTGATATTTGTCAATATCCACCGCTTGCCGTGGGATGCAGCATTGGTTACGATGGTCGGGCATTGGCCCTTTATCCACAATGCACCTTCAGGAGCCCTGTTATGCTAAGCCGTAAGGCGCGAACTTTCGCGCTGATTCTGCCCACCATTTTCATCCTGCTCTCCGCCAGCGCCGCCGCGCAGGATTCCTCCCTTGACGCGATGCTCGATTCGCTGGCGGGCGCGCACGGCATCCGGCAGGTGGCCATTTCGCCGGATGGCCAACACGTGGCGTGGGTTGAAGCCAATGGCGCTTCCCCGCACGGAATTTTCGTTTGCAGCTTGGCGTCGCCCGCTTCCACCCGGCGCCGCATCACGGCGGGCAGTGGCGATGAGGCGTCGGAAGAGCACGAAATCGCCTGGTCGCCGGACAGCCGCCAACTGGCTTTCTTGTCGAATGCTCAGACGCCTGACCAGTTGCAGCTTTACGTGGCCAAAGTCACGGGCGGCGAGGCGCGCAAGCTTACGGATTTGAAGGGCTCGCTCGATGCCCCGTCCTGGTCCCCGGATGGCAAGACGCTGGCGCTGCTTTTCACTGAAAATGCTCCGCGCCTGCCCGGGCCGCTCGAGCCCATGACGCCTCCTTCCGGGGTGATTGGCGGCAAAATTTACGAACAACGCCTGACCACGGTGGACGTGGCCACGGGACGGGTTCGGCAACTCTCTCCCGCGGACTTGTACGTTTATGAATATGACTGGTCGCCGGACGGGAAGAAATTTGTGTTGACTGCCGCCCACGGCGCGGGCGACGCCAATTGGTACGTCGCGGAAATTTACACCCTCCAGGCAGACTCGGGAGAGATGAAACTCCTTGTATAAACCGGCGCAACAAATCGCCGTGCCGCGCTGGTCTCCCGACGGCAGCAGCATCGCCTTCATCGGCGGGCTGATGAGCGACGAAGGTTCCACCGGCGGCGATGTCTATCTTCTTCCCGCCACGGGTGGGGCGGCCCGCAACTTGACACCCGGCCTCCAGGCTTCCGTCAGTGGGCTCGCTTGGCGGCCGGGGGGCGACGAAATTCTCCTGCTGGAAAGTGTCGATGGCGCGAGCGGCATCGCCGACGCTCGGTGTCCGCAGCGGCAAAGTCACCCCGCTGTGGAGCGGGCCGGAAACGCTTTCCCTCGGCTGGTGGAACTTTGGCCTTTCCGTGGCGAGCGACGGGAAGACCTGCGCCATGCTGCGCGAGACCTTTTCCGACCCGCCGGAGGTGTGGGCCGGACCCATCGGGGCGTGGAAGCAAATCACCACCTCTCACCACGCCGAGCGCGCGAACTGGGGAAAAGCCGAGAGCATCCATTGGACGAATGAAGGCCTCAACATTCAGGGCTGGCTCACCTATCCCCAGGACTATGACCCCGCGCGGCGTTATCCCCTGCTGGTGGAAGTCCACGGGGGCCCCGGCGCCATGGCGCGCCCCTCTTGGCCCAGCACGCTCTTTGACTTCACGCTTCTTTCCCACTACGGCTATTTCGTGTTGCGGCCCAATCCTCGCGGCAGCTTTGGCCAGGGTGAGGCCTTTACGCGCGGCAACGTCAAAGATTTTGGGTACGGGGATTTGCGCGACATCCTCGCCGGCGTTGACTATGTCGTGAAGCATTTTCCTGTGGATAACAACCGCGTCGGCATCGGTGGCTGGAGTTATGGGGGATACATGACGATGTGGGCGGTCACCCAAACCCACCGCTTCCACGCCGCGGTGTCCGGGGCGGGCATCGCGAATTGGCAAAGCTACTACGGCGAGAACGATATCGACCAGTGGCTGATTCCCTTTTTCGGCGCTTCGGTTTATGACGATCCGGCGGTGTATGCGAAAAGCTCCCCCATCACCTTCATCAAAAACGTGAAAACGCCGACGCTCATCCTGGTGGGCGACCGCGACGGCGAGTGTCCAACCCCGCAATCATTTGAATTCTGGCACGCCCTGGAGACGCTGGGCGTGGAGAATCAATTTGTGGTTTATCCCAACGAGGGCCACTATGATTTACGACCCGGCGCACCGCCACGACATCATGCAGCGCACCCTGGAATGGTATGACCGCCATCTGAAGTAATAAGCAAACTTTCCAGTTGACGCCGGGGCGGCTGGACTATAGATTTAGCGTCTTTTCGGATGGAATTTGAACTCGGAACGGTAGACAGTAGACGGCAGACAGGAAACGGGGAAAGCCGCGGCGATCAGCCTGAATCCTGTATGCTGTCTACCGTTTACCATCGAGAGGGGGAGATACACCATGAAGATAGGACTCTTTACGGCACTGCTGGCCAATCTGAGTCTGGATGAGGTGATCCAGAAGATTAAGCCACTCGGCATTCGGACCGTGGAGTTGGGCACGCGGGAATTATCCCGGCGAGCCGCACCTCAAGCTCGAATGGCTGCACCAGGCTTCCAAGCTCAAGGAATTCAAGCAAAAGCTCGAAGACGAGGGAATCAGCCATCAGTGCTTTGAGTTGCCACGGCAACCCTCTGCACCCCAACAAGAAGTTGGCGCAACTCCATGCCGCCACCAGCAAGAAAGCTATCCTTCTGGCGGAAAAACTGGGCGTCAAGACCGTCATCGATTTCTCCGGCTGCCCGGGCGATTCGGACAGTTCCAAATACCCCAACTGGTCGCCGACGGCATGGCCTCCTGACTTTCTGGAAATCTTGAAATGGCAATGGGAGAAGAAGGTCATCCCCTACTGGACGAAGCACGCCAAGTTTGCGGAAGACCACGGCGTGCGCGTCGGCATCGAAATGCACCCGGGCTTTTCGGTTTATAACCCTGAAACCATGCTGCGCTTGCGCGAGGCGGCGGGGCCCGCCATCGGCTGCAACTTCGACCCCAGCCACATGTTCTGGCAAGGTATTGATCCCTGCACGGCCGTGCGCAAACTGGGTGACGCGGTGTTCCACGTCCACGCCAAGGACACGCGCCTGTACGACGTCAACATCAAGGTCAACGGCGTCGTGGACTGCCAAGCCTTACAGCGACGAGAAGAATCGCTCCTGGATCTTCCGCACCGTCGGTTATGGCCACGACGCGGATTTTTGGTGCGACTTCGTCTCCACGCTGCAAATGGTGGGTTACGACGATGTGCTCTCCATCGAGCACGAGGACAGCCTGATGTCGGTCGATGAAGGCCTGAGCAAAGCCGCCGCCTTCCTCAACCAGATCGTCATCAAGGAAAAACTCAAGGAAATGTGGTGGGCATGAAAGGGCAGTGAATAGTGGACAGTGAATAGTGGACAGTAAACAACGCACAACTCGCAGCGAACCACAGAGGATGGCCATGCCGGAAGAGGAACACGAACAGCGGCGACCGCGAGATTATCATGATCTCCTCGTTTGGCAGAAGGGAATGGCTCTCGCGAAGCAAATTTATACGCTGACCCAAACCTTTCCGGACACGGAGAAATTTGGTCTCATGACCCAGATGCGCCGGGCAGCCGTTTCGGTCCCGTCCAACATCGCTGAAGGCCAGGCACACTACACTACCGGAGAGTTCATCCAGTTTCTTTCCCACGCAGCGGGTTCGGTATCGGAACTGGACACTCAACTTACACTGAGCATAGACCTCGGATTATGTTCCGATGTCAAGGCGCAAGAGGCCCGGTCTCTCATCATGGAACTGAGGAGGATGATCACCGCCCTGCGTCGAAAACTTTCGAACAGCTCCTGAGTCCCTCAGATCGTAAATAGCGAACGATGGAAGGCGAACAATGAGCAGGGAACGCGGAACAGTGCATAGTATGCTTTCGGTCAGCCCCGGAAGTCGTGGGGTGGCGCGATTGCACTGCACGGTCTGCTGTTCACTGTCCACTGTTCACTGTCCACTTTTTCAAAAGGAGACGCACATATGCCTGAAATTAACGTTGCATTGATTGGTCACCGCTTTATGGGTAAGGCGCATTCCAATGCTTACCGGCAGGTGCGGAGATTCTTCCCAGGGAATCTGGT
Organism: uncultured Acidobacteriota bacterium; assembly: GCA_963810005.1. Classification (GTDB taxonomy): domain Bacteria; phylum Acidobacteriota; class Terriglobia; order UBA7540; family UBA7540; genus Bog-366. The sequence goes on along the minus strand of CAWELY010000001.1, from coordinate 129,539 downwards.
TCCGCGCATGAAAGTGTTGTGCGGCAAGGCGTGCACGGAAGAACTGGAAGAAACCGCGCGGCTGTTCGGGTGGGAAGAATCGGATTGCGAGTGGGAGCGGGTGGTGGAGCGCAAGGACATCGACATGATCGATGTCTGCAACGCCCGGCTATCTCCACCATCCCATGGTCATCGCCGCGGCTCAGGCGGGCAAGCACATCCTCTGCGAGAAACCGCTTGCCAACACCCTGGCGGAAGCCAAGGACATGCTGAAGGCCGTGGAAAAGGCCGGCGTGATGCACATGATCAATTTCAATTATCGCCGCGTGCCCGCCGTCGCCTTTGCCAAGCGATTGATCGACGAGGGCAAGATCGGCGAAGTCTACCATTATCACGGCGCCTATTTGCAGGACTGGATCATGGATCCTGAGTTCCCGCTGGTTTGGCGGCTGGAAAAGAAATTTGCCGGCAGTGGCGCGTTGGGGGATATCGGCGCGCACGCCGCGGACCTGGCCGAATACCTGAACGGCGAAATCCAAACGGTGACCGGCCAGATGACGACCTTCATCAAGGAGCGGCCTCTGCCCGCCGAAGGCGCAGGCGCCTGGGGAGCGAAAGGCCAAAAAGGCAAGGGCAAGGTCACCGTTGATGACGACACGAATTTCCTGGCGCGCTTCAAGAACGGCAGCGTGGGGGTTTTCGAGTCGACGCGCTTCGCCGGCGGCCGCCGGAATTGCAACACCTTCCAGATTTACGGCAGCAAGGGAAGCATTGCCTTTAACATGGAGCGCATGAACGAGCTGGAATTCTTCGATCGCACCGAACCCTCGGAGTTGCAGGCGTACAAGACCATCCTGGTGACGCAGCCTGAGCACCCTTACGTCGGCGCCTGGTGGCCCCCGGGGCACATCATTGGTTACGAGCACACGTTCGTTCATGGCATCCACGATTTCCTCACCGCCATCGACGAGGGCCGCTTGCCGGAGCCGAACTTCCGCCACGGCGTTCGGAATCAAGCGGTGCTCGACACCGTCGAACGCTCGGCGAAATCCGGACGGTGGGAAAAGGTGAAGGTCTAAAGAATCGGGGATCGGGACTAGGGGTTAGGGATTCGGGCGAACCCCGATCCCTGATCCCCGAATCCCTGCCCGCGGAGTAAACCTATGGCTTACATGATGGGAATCGATGTTGGGACCACGGGCACGCGAGCCGTGATCGTTCGCCCGGATGGGCACGTGGTGGGAGCGGCGACCGGCGACCATCAGCCGATGCGGATGGCCAAGCCCGGCTGGGCCGAGCAGGACCCGGAAGACTGGTGGCAAGCGACGCTGGTGGCCATTCGCGCGGCGCTTGAACAGTCCGGGGTGAAGGGCTCGGACATCGCCGCCGTGGGTTTTTCCGGACAGATGCACGGCGTGGTGCTGCTCGACAAGGCTCTCGCGGTGCATTCGCCCCTCCCTCATTTGGTGCGATCAGCGCAGCCAGGCGCAATGCGATTGGATCACCCAGAAGGTGGGGGCGGAGCAGCTCATTCAATATGTTTCCAACCCTGCGCTCACCGGCTTTAGCGCGCCCAAAATCCTGTGGGTTCGCGATAACGAGCCCCAGCTCTACGAGCGCGCCGCCCATTTCCTGCTCCCCAAGGATTTCGTCCGCTTCCGTTTGACGGGGGAGTTTGCCACCGACGTTTCCGACGCTTCCGGGACTTTGCTCTTTGATGTCACCCACCGTCGCTGGTCGCGGGAGATGCTCAGCGCGCTGGAAATCGATGCGCAAATTCTGCCCAAGGCATTTGAGTCACCGGAGATCACGGGCGAAATCACCGGCGAAGTGGCGGTGCTGACCGGCCTCAGCGCGGGCACGCCGGTGGTGGCGGGCGCCGGCGACCAGGCGGCCAGCGCCGTCGGCAACGGCATCGTTCTTCCGGGACTTACCTCCGCCACGCTGGGCACTTCGGGAGTTATCTTTACTTACACCGCCGCGCCCAAACTCGACCCGCGCGGGCGCATCCACACCTTCTGCCACGCGGTTCCGGGAAAATGGCACGTCATGGGCGTCACGCAAGGCGCGGGACTTTCCTTGCGCTGGTTTCGCGATAATTTCGGCTACTCGGAATCCTGGTACGCCCGGCAAGCCGATGTGGATCCCTACGAACTGATTATTCGCGAGGCGGAGAAGGTCCGTCCCGGCAGTGATGGCTTGTTGTGGCTGCCTTATCTGATGGGCGAGCGGACTCCCCACCTGGATTCGCAGGCGCGGGGCATGTGGTTCGGCCTGACGGCGGCGCACACGCGAGCTCACCTGGTCCGCTCCATCCTGGAGGGCGTGGCGTTCAGCCTGCGCGATTCTCTGGAGATCTTCCAGGAGTTGGGTATCCCCGTGGAGCAGATCCGCGCGTCGGGCGGCGGCTCGCGCAGTTTTCTGTGGCGGCAAATCCAGGCGGACATCTATGGCAAGGAACTCGTCACCCTGCGCACCTCGGAGGGGTCAGCCCTCGGCGCCGCTTTGCTGGCGGGCGTGGGCGCCAAGATTTATGCCTCGGTGGAAGAATCCGCGCAGGAAGCCATTCAGGTGAAAGAGTCCATGGCGCCGAAACCGGAAAACGTTGCGGCCTATGAACGGTACTATCAGGTCTATCGCGGCCTTTATCCGGCGGTGCAGGAGTTCTCGCACACCCTGGCAAGGTTAGGTGAGCGGCGAGGCCTGAGCCGGGACAGGAGAACATTCCGCGCAAGGTAATTTCAGGCGAAGCCGACCGGCACCATTCCGGCTGGTATTCCGCAGGGAAAATCCCCCCCGAGGTTTGCATCATGAAACGACCACTGGCCTTGGCTCGCTGCGCTCACTCTTCTTGCCATCCTCGTGGGCGTGGCGGCGGCCCCTCGCCGCGCGGCTCGCGGTCTCACCGGCGTGGCAAGATGGGTCGCATCATATTTCTCCGTGAGGTCAGTTATGGCAGCGCCTATACCGGAATTCTCCGCCAAGCTTGAACAAACGCAATACAGGAAGTGGAATGTTTACAAACTCAGCAATGGCTTGGTTTCTTTGTTCGTCGCTCCCGAAATTGGCGGGCGGGCGATCCAGCTTCAGCTTGGCGATCACGAGTACTTCTTTGTGAACAAGGCTCTGGAGGGCAAGGTCCTGCCGGAGTCGGAGAACAACCTCAAGGCCGGCTGGGCGAATTATGGCGGAGATAAGGTTTGGCCGGGCCCTGAGGGTTGGATGAACGATGGTGAGTGGGTGAGCATTCCCTACTACATTCTGGACGGCACGCCTTACCAAGGCGGAAGTCGTCACCAACACGCCCGCCGAAGTCGCCGTCCGCGTGACCAGCCCGGAGGACCCCCGCACCGGCGTGCAATTCATCCGCACTTTCCATGTTTACGCCGACACCACCCGGATCAAGGTGGATCAGGTGATGCGGAACATCAGCCGGCGGGAGATTCGCTGGGGCATTTGGCACCTGATTCAGAATGACGCCGCGGATGTCGAACGATCCTTCCAAGCCCAACCCCGATCTTTATATGTACATTCCCCTGAATCCACACAGTAAATATCCGGAGGGATATTACCAACCCTATGGAGATGCCCGGCACCCTAGCTACGAAGTCCTTCCCGGCGGTCGGATGCTCAAGATCCACTATCTTATACCGGGTGTGCAAGGCGGCGGCCGATTCCAGCGCCGGCTGGTATGCGGTGGTCAACGGGCAGAAGAATATCGGCTTGGTGGAGAACTTCAAATACTTTCCCGATCAGGAATACCCCGATGGAGCTTCGGTGGAAAAGTGGAATGACGGACCAGGGACCATTTCACGCGGGCCCTTCGACCAGACTCTGGCCGACGACCCGGAGAAGACTCCCTATTTCCTGGAGTCGGAAGGGATGAGCCCTTACGCCCAACTCGAGCCGGGGGAAGAATACTCTTACCCGATTTACTGGTCGCCTACGCGCGTGCCCAATCCCATTTCCAGCGATCCGACCTCGGGCGGAGTCGCGAGCGAGCCCCTCACGGGAAAACTCGACGGAGCGACTGTCACCCTGAAAGGTACGTTTGGAGTGTTTACGCCAGGGACGCTACAGGCGGATTTTTTCAGCGCGATGGGTGAGGAGTTGGGCCACGTCACGCTTCAGGCGGTTGATCCGCGCGAGGTGGTCAGGTTGGACAAGACGGTCCCTTGCCCCGCCAATGCCTTCCGCGTCAGTCTGAGCGCGCGTGACCGTGACGGCGAGAATCGCGGCTTTCTCGGCAACCTCATTCTGCGGCCACGACAGTCTTAACCGGCAGCGGACAACCCGGATTCCGTGTGCGACCTGAGAAGACCATGGGGTGGCTATGATGAAATTCGCCCCTGCCGCGCTACAAAGGCCTCAACCTCCTGACGCGTGGGCAATGAGGACTGCGCGCCTAGCTTGGTGGCCGCGAGGGCTCCTGCGCCGTTCGCGAAGCGAATGGCATCTTCGATCCTGGTTCCCGCCGCGTATTCAACCGTAAAGGCCGCGGTGAAAGCATTGCCGGCCGCCGTCGGATCAACCGCGTCGATTTTGTACGCGGGAAAATGCTCGGCCCCTTGGGCCGTCACTAACATCGAGCCATCGCCGCCCAATTTCAGCACGACGGTTCCCACCCCTCGAGCGAGCAATTTTTCCGCTGCCTCCCGCGCTGACACACGGCCGGAGACATCGGCGCCCGTCAATCGCGCCAGTTCCGTTTCATTGGGTGAGACAACGTCGGCAAGCCGAAGAATTTCCGATGGGACGTCGCGCGGCGGGCCCGCGTCCAGCACGGTTAGCGTGCCGCTCTTACGCGCCACTCTGAACGCAGCTTCCACCACTTCCAGAGGAATTTCCAAAACGCTCGCGACGGCGTCGGCGCGTTCGATCACTTCCCGCGCCCGCTCCACATCCCCGGGGGTCAACGCCAGGTTGGCGGCGGGATCAACCGTGATGCAATTATTGCCATTGGGAAAAAGCATGATGAAAGCACAACCGGTGGAGCGTTGCGGAGTGCGCTTGACCCACGCGGTGTCGATCCCGCCGGCTTCGAGGTCACGAATCAGGAAATCTCCGATGATGTCCTGGCCGATGCAACTCAGAAACGAGACCTTTGCTCCCATTCTCGCCACGGCCACGGCCTGATTGGCGCCCTTGCCTCCCGGGAAAAAGCGGAGATCCCCTACTAACATGGTCTCGCCCTCTTTGGGCATGCGCTCGGCTTTCACCACAAAATCAAAATTTGTGCTTCCTACCACCACTACGTTAATTTCACGGTTGCGACGCATAGATTGACCTCCCGGGGAAAGGCGCAGAACATCCCCTTTACACGCCAAAATCATAGGCGTATTTTAACATCACTCAATTACGACTACAGAACCTTCCAGGAGGAATAGATTATGGCTAAAGTAAAACAGCTTACTGCCTGGGTTGAAAGCAAGCCCGGGGAACTTGGCCGCATCGCAGCGGCATTAGGGAAGGCAAAAGTCAACATTTCGGCTGTCACCTGCTGGAGCGCCGGCAGCGAAAATCCTGTACATCTCTTAGTCAGCAGCCCCGCCAAGGCGAAAAAGGTGCTTCTGGAACTCGGCGTACGTGTAACGGAGGAAGAAGTGCTGCGCGTGACCTTGCCGGACAAACCGGGGGTGCTGGGGGACGTGGGTGTGCGTCTGGGGGCTGGGAACATCAACATCGAGTACGCTTACGCCAGTGTTCCCACCGACGGCAAGAAAGCGGACCTTATCTTGTCGGTTTCGGACGTGGTGGGAGCTTCCAAGGCGTTGCGGGGGCTGTAGGTAGTTGGTGGTAGGTCGTAGGTGGCAGGTGGGAAAACGGAAGTGGGGAGATTGCAACGCGGGGTGTGTGTGAGATACACAAAGCCGAGCGGGTCAGTTTGGCTTCCCCACATTCTATCTACGACCTACCACCTACCTTCCTCCGACCTGCCACCTACAATCCGAACGGATAGCGGCTTAACTCCAGCGCTCGATCCGCCAATTGCCGTTTCAAGCCAATCGAATCGGGCGGCGTACGCCGCAGGAATCGCCGCAGGACGGAGAAATGGGTGCGGAGCGTGTCGCCCTCCGCGACGCGCGCCAACCCCCGCCGCGCTTCCACCTCCATGCGATCGGCCGCCTGGTGGAGGTACGCGCGCGCGACGGCGACTTCGGGCCCGTCGGCTGGCGGTGCAGCCTTCGCCATTTTCTTTTGGGTGCGAAGCAGGACGCTTTCCATGGCGTAGACCGCCATCACCAGGTTGCTGATGACGCCGATCACTTCCTGTTCATGCTCCAGCGCCAGCATGTAACGCTGCACGGCGCTTCCCGCCACCAGCAGCAGGACCTTCTTGGCCCCTTGCACCAGCCTTGCCTCTTCGGCCAGGGGGTCATCGTCAATCGTCTCCTCGATCGGCGCCATCCCCAGGATTTCGTCGGTCAGCTTTTGCGCGGCGGAAAGCAACGGCAACTGGCCCTTCAAAGAGCGCTTCATTAGCATGTCGGTGATTAACAGGCGATTGATCTCGTTGGTGCCCTCGAAGATCCGATTGACGCGCTGATCGCGGTAGGCGCGCTCAACGTCGTAGCCACTGCAAAACCCGTAGCCGCCGAAGATTTGCACCGCCTCGTCGGCCATGAAATCCAGCGTCTCCGTGCCCATAACTTTCAGGATGGAGCACTCCACCGCATACTCCTGCAAGGCCTCCTGGATTTGCTTCGGAGCCGTTGCCGCGCCCCGGTCAATCCCTTTGAGCATCGCGTCGATCATTCCACTGGTTCGGTAGGAGATGCTCTCGAGGGCATAGATTTGCGCCACCATCTCACCGAGCTTTTCCTTGATCATGCCAAAGTCGGCGATTTTACGCCCGAACGCGTCGCGCTCCTTGGCCCACTTCAACGCGTCTGCCAGCAGGTATTTGCAACCGCCCACGCAGCCGGCGCCTAATCGGTGCCGGCCCATGTTCAAAATGTTGAACGCGATCAAATGTCCCTTGCCGATTTCCCCGAGAACGTTTTCGACGGGCACGGGCACGCTCTCAAGATTGAGCGGAGTGGTGGAGGATCCGCAAATTCCCATCTTGTGCTCTTCCGCCCCAGGCGAGACTCCGGCAAAGTTGCGCTCCACAATGAAGGCCGTGAATTTCTCTCCCTCCACTTTGGCAAAGACTACGTAAACGTCGGCGATGCCGCCGTTGGTGACCCACATTTTTGTGCCGTTCAGGAGGTAATGCTTCCCCTCCGGATCGAGCGTGGCTCGCGTCTTGCAATTCAGAGCGTCGGACGCTGACGATGCCTCGCTCAGACTGTAGGCGCCCACCCAATCCGCGCTCGCGAGTTTGGGGAGATATTTTGCCTTCTGCTCTTCCGTGCCAAAAAATGTGATGGGGAGAATGCCGATGCCGGCCTGCGCTCCCACCGTGGTGGCCCAGGAACCATCGCGCGCCATTTTTTCGGCGACGAGGATGGAAGATATCTTGTCGAGTTCCAACCCGCCAAATCTCTGCGGAACGTCCGTGGCGCAGAAGCCGAGCTCCGCTGCTTTCTTCAGGAGCTCGCGCAGCACGCCAGACTTTTTCTCTTCGATATCGTTCAGGCGGGGAACAATTTCCTGATCGATGAATTCCTGCGCCGTCTGCGCAATCAAGCGATGCTCATCGGTAATGTCCTCGGGGGTGAACACCTCATCCGGCGCGCGCGATTCTATCAGAAAGCTGCCACCTTTAATTCGCTGCGCGGCCATTGCAGTTGCTTCTGCCATGCTTTCCCCCCTGGTCTTCTAGCCCCGCACGGAGCCCAATTTCGGAGTGCGGGAGCTCGCTCCCGCTTTTTCTACCGCTGACTCGTCAGCGGTAGGTGATTCGCCGCGACGAGTCGTGGCGAGGGAAAGCTGCGACGAGTCGCGGCGGCGGAAAGCGGCGACGAGTCGCCGCACTCCAAAACTTCGGTTCGCATGCCCGGGGTAAGAAATGCGGGCTAGCATTTGCCCGATTCTCAACCCCCCGCGGGGGGTTCCCAAAGCTCAATGCGATTCCCCTCCGGGTCCATGATCCAGGCAAAGCGCCCGTAATCGGTGATCCTCCCGGTGCGGGTCGATTTCCACCCCCTCTTCCTTCAGCGCTTTCAGGAGCCCGTCAAGATCGGCAACGCGGAAGTTCATCATGAAGCTGCGCTTGACTGGGCTGGAAGTAGGTGGTGGTCTTGGGGAAAATCGCCCAAACGGTCTTCCCCTCTTTTCCCTTGTCATTATTTTCGCGCCAGGCGAACTCCACGGCCCCGTGAGCATCGCGCTTTATCCCGAGGTGTTTTTCGTACCACGCGTACAATGCTTCCGGGTCTTCAGCTTTGAAAAATAACCCGCCGAAACCTGTTACTCTCTCCATTGGAAGTCTCCTTTACGATGAAATGTAGGGGCGGTTCGCGAACCGCCCCTACGCCTTGTCATGCTCCTGTTTGTTGCAAGTTTTCAAAAATTCCCGCCGCGCCCATTCCGCCGCCCACGCACATGGTCACCAAGCCATAGCGAGCCGTTCCGGCGCTTCAATTCGCCGAGCAGGGTGGCGGTCAGCTTCGCGCCCGTGCAACCCAGCGGGTGACCCAAGGCGATGGCCCCGCCGTTTACATTGGTTTTATCCATGTCGAGCCCCGCCAGCTTGATCACCGACAAGCGCCTGCGCGGCAAAGGCCTCGTTCAGTTCAATCACGTCCATATCCGCAACTTCAGCCCGGCCAATTTCAAGGCCTTGGGAATGGCGTACACCGGACCCACGCCCATTTCCTCGGGCGGGCAGCCGGCCGTCGCAAAGCTCACAAACCGCGCCAGAGGTGAGAGGCCCAAAGCCTTGGCCCGGTCGAGCGACATCACCACCGCGGCCGCTGCTCCGTCGCTCATTTGCGAGGCATTGCCCGCCGTCACCGTTCCGTGCGCGTGAAAAGCGGGCTTGAGTTTGGCCAGCGCCTCCAGGGACGTATCGCGCCGCGGCCCTTCGTCCGTCTCGAACTTCACCTTCCGCGTTTGGGGTTTGTTCCCGCCGTTCAAGCTGACGTCGATGACTTCCAGGGGCACAATTTCTTCCCGGAATTTCCCCTGCTCGATCGCGGCCATCGCCCGCTGGTGGCTGCGCAGTGAAAACTGGTCCTGTTCTTCCCGCGTAATGTGATATTTCGCCGCCAGGTTTTCCGCGGTCAGCCCCATGCTCAAATAGGCATCGGGGTAATGCTCCATCAGGTAAGGGTTCGGAGAGAAATGATATCCGCCCATGGGAATCATGCTCATGGTTTCCGTGCCGCCCGCAATGACCACCTCGGCGGAGCCCGCCAGGATGCGTTCGGAAGCAAGCGCAATCGCCTGGAGTCCGGAGGAACAGAAGCGATTGATGGTCATCGCCGAGGTCGTCACCGGAAGGCCCGCACGCAGCGACGCCACGCGGGCCACATTATTCCCCTGCTCGGCCTCCGGCATCGCGCAACCCAGGATAACGTCCTCCACTTCGCTGGAGTCGAGCGCCGGCACGCGCCGCAGGGCTTCCCGGATCGCGGCCGCCGCCATGTCATCCGGCCGCGTGGAGCGCAAAACGCCGCGCGGCGCCTTGCCCACCGCGGTGCGCACAATGGAAACGATTACCGCTTCCTTCATGTTTAGGCTCCTGGCTTAAGGATGTCCGTGGTCAGTGGCCAGTTGTCCGATTGGTGATGTGATTGCAGTAATCAGGCGGCAGTTTTCAGCGTGCTTGACCGCGACGTGGGATCCTGACGGCGGAGCGACTCAGCAGCGGTCATCGTGCTCAGTTATCGACCGCGAACTGCAGCAAATCTGACAACATCACCAATTCCTTCAGTTCCTCAGCGGCTTACCTTTTTTCAATGTGAACTGGATGCGCTCCACGGTCTTCCTTTGCCCGCAAAGGCTGAGGAAAGCCTCGCGCTCCAGATCGAGCAAATATTGTTCCGACACGAGTTGCGGCGAGGTGAATTCCCCGCCGCCGGAAAGCACCTTGGCGAGCTGCGTCGCCGACCACCACGTCGTAATCGGAAATGTATTCGGCGCGGCGCATCAAGTGAAGTCCGAGTTTCATCTTGGTGAAGGCGGCTTGGCCGAGGGCGCGAATATCCTGGCGCGGCTGCTCCGGGGCGATATCCCAGGCGAACCAGGTCAAGCGCCAATTGCTTGGCGTCAGAAATCTGCCGGTCGCGATTCATGCTGATGGAATCCTGCGGGGAGAGATAACGCAACCGGCGCGCTTCCTCGGCGCTGGTGGAGACCTTGGCCATGCCGATGTTCAGAAACACTTCCTTCACATAGGTGAAGGGGTCGGCATCGGGATCGGCGGGCACGCCGTCCAGCGCGCGCAGCAGCATCTCTTTCGTGCCGCCGCCCGCGGGAATCAGGCCGACGCCGGCTTCCACCAATCCCATGTAGGTCTCCGCCGCGGCGCGCACGCGGGTGGTGTGCAGGCACATTTCCGTTCCGCCCCCCAGCGTCATTCCGAAGGGCGCCGCCACCACCGGTTTGGGTGCGTACTTCAAAGCCATGTTGGCATTTTGAAAAGCGCGCACGGCGCGGTGGACCTCGTCCCAATCGCCCTCCTGAATCGCGGTCAGGACCAGCATCAGGTTGGCGCCCACGGAGAAGTTCGGCGCTTGATTGCCGATGACCATGGCGTCAAAACTTTCGCCCAGGGCCTTCAGCCCCGCATGCACCATCTGCACGGTGTCGCCGCCAATGGTGTTCATCTTGGAGTGAAATTCCAGGCACAGCACACCGTCGCCCAAATCGATCAGGCTCGCCCCCGCGTTCTTCTTCACTTCCTTCTTGCGCGCCTTAAGCGCAGGCAGGAGGATGACGCCCGGCCTCTCCGGGAGCGGGCGATAGCCCGCTGAGGCGCCATCAAAGTAGGTGGTGGTTCCGCCGTCCTGAACGTAGAAGGATTTGCCGCCCGCGGCCCGCAATTTTTCCACGAGCGGCGGGACGGGCCGCTTCTCGCTCGCCCAATCTTCGACGATGCGCTCGACACCCCGGGCGTCCCACAGTTCGAAGGGGCCCATCTCCCAGCCAAATCCCCACTTCATGGCGTTGTCGATGGAGACGATGTCGTCGGCAATCTCCGGCACGCGCATGGCCGCGTAATGGAAGATGTCAGAAAACAACTTGCGATAAAACTGGCCGGCTCGGTCGGGGGCCTGGAAAAGTATCTTGACGCGCTCGCGCAGGTCGTCCATGATTCCGCGCCAACTTCCAAGAGGGGAAACGTGGCGCGTTGGCGGGCGCGGTACTCGAACGTGGCGAGGTCGAGGGTCAGAATTTCGCTTTCATCTCCGCTTTGCCCTTAACCTTTTTGTAAAAGCCCTTGCCGGTCTTGTCGCCCAGCAGTCCGCGCTGGATCATCTGCTCCACAAAGCCGGGGACTTGGAAGAGGTCGCGGCGCTCATCCTGGGGCAATGACTCGCGCAGGTTCTTCACCACGTGCGCCAGCACGTCCAGGCCCACGATGTCGAGGGTGCGAAAGGTGGCGGATTTCGGCATGCCCAGCACCGGGCCCGTCAGCGCATCAATCTCTTCGATGGTGTAACCGTCCTCCTGCATGATGCGGAGCACGTCCAGGGTGGTGAAGACCCCAATCCGATTGGCAATGAAGTTCGGCGTGTCCTTGGCCACCACGATGCCCTTGCCCAGCACCACGTCACCGAAGTGCGAGATGGCGTCCACCACCTCCGGCAGCGTTTCCGGAGTGGGGATGATCTCCAGCAGGTGCAGGTAGCGCGGTGGATTGAAAAAGTGGGCGCCCAGGAAGTGCCGGCGAAATTCTTCGTCGAATCCTCGGCTCAGAGAGGAAATGGAAATTCCCGACGTGTTCGAACTGACGATGGCGCCCGGGGAACGAACCGCCTGGATTCTCTCCAGCAGCGAGCGCTTTACGGCGAGATCCTCCATCACCGCCTCGATGATCCAATCACAATCCTTGAGCCCGGCGAGATCGTCTTCAAAGTTCCCGAGGGTGATCAGGCGCGCACGCTTCCGGGACGAAGAAGGCAGCCGGGCGCGACTTGAGCGCCGCATCCAAGCCCGCCCGCGCCAGGCGGTTGCGAACCGGTGGCGAATCAAGCGCAAGCCCCTTGGCTTGCTCGTCGGGCGTTAACTCTTTAGGAATGATGTCGAGCAGCAGGCAGGGAACGGAAGCGTTGGCGAGATGGGCGGCAATGCGAGCCCCCATCGTCCCAGCTCCCAGCACGGCCACCTTGCGGATGTCGCGCACGAGTTGCCCCCAGCGACTTGCAGGTTAAGAGAGAAACTCATTATCGCGAATGCCCGAAGGCGGTCAAGGTGCGCGGAAATACGGTAACAGTGTCCCCCTTATTTCTTTCGACGCTCCATGTACTTGGATAGCCAGTAGACGGCTCCAGCAATAACCGCCAGAATCGCCTCCCCAGCTAACTTGGGGAAGTTTTTGTCGTAAATTAAAATTGGCACGGCGAAGAGAGCCATGAGTGAGGCGGTCAGCAGCCCGTAACCAAGTAATCGCCATTGATCTTTGTTCTTGGTGGCCTCTGGAGGGAACGAGCTGGATTCCAGAGAACCTAGCATTACCAAAATATAATGGTCTTCCTCTTTGAGAACCCTTATCGCATCTTTCCACAAATGGGCGTTTTCAGGGCATTCCTGGCTTTCATGGCGGTAAGCACCTTTGGCCAGCCGACAAATCCTATCTTCGTATTTTCCGGAATCAATCTCCTTCTCGAACCGTTCTGCAATCTCCATCATATTGGGCAGGGTTGGGAAGGCTTCGGAGAAGTAGAGCATTTTCTCTTCCAGGTCCGACAAAGGGTTGTTCTGCCGCTGAGCCTCCTCGACAATTCGGGAAACAAGAAACCCCTTAGCTTGCATTGAATCCGCAAAATGTTCTTGGGCGGGCATGGTGATATGGCTCCGATTTATCTTCTGGCGGATGATGTATAGCACTTAGCGGGTGTGTTCACAACATCGCTGCGCTAGCTGTGGGGAAATGCGGAAGTGGTGCAGGGGGTAGCGCATAGGCCCGCGTATTTTGCGTTCCTGTGCGGGTTTCCATCTGTTCAATAGATTCCGGCGGTCAGAGACCGCTGCCTGGAATTTCTACATTTCTGATGGCGGCGTCCCCCGGACCGAACCCTCAGCGGTGCCTCCGCGGACCACAGGTACGGTTTGGCGACATAACCGGCCAATCTCTGCCCATTCTCAGGGGGTGGGGAGTTTGCGGGCTTCGGCGGCGATCTTGGTGAGGCGATTGGAGAGCCGGTCGAGGCAACGGCGGGTAGGACCGACCGCCAGCGACCGCCGGAACATCTCCAGGGCATGCTGGGCGGCGAGCACAGAATCGATAACTCCATCGAGGCCAGTTCGAAAGTGGGTAAAAGGCGCTTTCGGCTGGGGAACCAGATGCCGAGGCTTGGAACGAGCCTGTTGGAATTCCCTCTGGAGATCATTCAACGCTACTTCCACATAGAGCATGGTCATGTCGGGAGAAGTGTGGCCGAGTAGTTTCATCAGCGCGGGAAAACTAACCCCGGCACGAAGCATTTCCGTGGCATAGGTGTGTCTCAACTGATGCGGGACGATGCGTGTGGACAGGCCCAGAGATTCACAGACCTCGTGTAGATAGCGGCGGAGTTGACGAACGAGAGCATCGCGGGTGCTGCGCCGGGCCAGGAGTTGGCCATCGGGAGGCCGCGGATCGAGGAAGCGGAAGAATCGTAAGCGTTGAACGACCGTCACCACCAACGCATCCACTGGGACCATCCGCTCGGTTTTGAGTTTGCCGAGCGGGACGTGAATGGCCCATTGCTGGGGGCCGGTCGAGCGCAGGCAATCGAAGGATAAATCGGCGCACTCGCCAATGCGCAGGCCGGTATGGCGGATGAGCAGAAAGGCGTTACTCTCCCGATCGTTGCGGCGGACGAACTCCTGCTGCACAAGCTGATCCTGCTGGGCGGTGAGCGGGCGTGCCAGTCTTTGCGGAGGGTGGGGGATGTCCTCGCGACGAATCAGACGGGCGAGCTGCGGAAGCTGTTCGGTCCAAGCCAATTCGGTGAGCAGGGGACGCAGAGCGATGAGGCGGTTGATATAGGAGGAAGTGGCGAGCGGCGGCTTCTGGGAGCGCAGGCAGGACATCCAGCCGAGGAGGTGAGGATCCCGTCGCAGTTGCTCGAGGGAGTTCACCTGGGGGTGAGCGGCGCCGAGATAGCGCAGGAAGTTGCGGACGGTCCCACGGTAGTGACGATGGCTTTCGGGGCCGAGCGCCGCGCCGAGAGAATCGACGGCGCGGTCGAAGACGGCGGCCAGCGGATGCAGGAGCGGGGGGTGCCGGGCGCGATTCATGAGGAGAGCCTCGGGAGGGGCCGAACTTGCTGCGCCACGGCGCGCGTGTACTGCTGGTAGATGTCTTGCGGGGTGATCTGCACATAGCGCAGAGTAGTTTGGATGTCGGCGTGACCCATCAACTGCATCAGCGCGGGCAGACTGATGCCGCCGCGTACCATGTCCGAGGCAAAGGTGTGTCGGAAGCGATGCGGGTTCGCGAGCTTGATGCCGGTGCGCTGGCGATGGTAGCGGAATAAGGAGCGCAGTCCCGGCAGCGTCATGCGGGTTCCGCGCGCCGGTCCCTTGAGCGAGACGAAGAGTGCGGCCGTGCAGGGATGAGGCCGCTCCAGCCGCCGATAGTGATCGAGGAGTTGCACGGCTTCCGGGGCCAGGGGCAGAAAACGCAGTTTGTGACCTTTGCCGCGCACGCGCAACTGGGCTTCGGCGAGCAACACGTCGTCCTCATTCAAACCCAAGACTTCGGCGGACCGCAGTCCGTGCAGGAGCATCAAGCCCACGATGGCCAAGTCCCGCGCCGTACGGAAGCTGGACCAAAAACGTGCCACCTCCTCCACGGACAGCGGGACGATCTGGCGTTTGGGCACTCTGACTCGCAACCGGCTTATCGCTACCCTTGACCGGCCCACCCCCAGCGGTCCACGCCGCAGATAGGCTTGCTGAAAGCCCGGTGCCATCGGGTCGGGGGCGTCGGGGAACTCGTTGCGCAGGGCGCGCTCGGCAACGGCAATGCGGTCATTGATGGTGGAACCGGAAAACGCAGGTTGGTGGCTGCATTGGAACTTCAGATAATCCAGGAGCGTCGACTTCGTCAGGTCACCTTCGAGCACGTCGCCGGTATGACGAAGACTCTCCCACCAGCGCACAAAGTGCAACAGAGCGTAAGCGCAACTGCGCAGCGTGGTGTCCGCCAGGCGGCGGACATACTCGCGGTCGAGGTAACGATTGACCCAGCCGACCTCCCGGCCGCTTTCGTGCTCGATCACGCGAAGAGGACTTTGGGCGGGGTTGGGGGTCTGAGAGCGGATGACATGGAACCTCATGGTAGGGCTTCCTCCAAGAGAGAGTGGAACTGTCGCGCGTCACCGCCCTGGACGAAGAAGAAATTAGGATCGTGGCCAGAGGGCAGGATGACGCGGCGAGTGGTGATGCCTTGCGCCCGGAGACGAGGGGCTAAGGCCTGCGCGGCCTGCTGGCCACTGCCGTTGGCGTCGACATCGAAAGTGAGATAAACGGTGCGCGGGCGGTCGCACAGTTGGCGAAACTGGTCCGGGGTAAGATGCGTGCCCAGCGCACAGGTGGTGTGGCGGAAACCGGCCTGCCACAACACCGCCAGATCGAACATCCCTTCGACGAGAATCACGCTGGGGAACTGACGAACCGCTTCCCAGGCGAACAAGCCGCCCTTGGAGCCGGGGAGGAAGCGATGGGCGAAGGCGGTGTCCAGACTGCGGCCGTAGAGGTTGACCACACCCCCCTCCTGGTAGCAGGGAAAAATTACTCGCCGGTAGAAGGCGTCGTGGCCTTGCGCGTTAACCACGCCGATGCGCCGCAGCAGATCGAGGGAATAGCCTTGCGCGGTGAGATGACTCCGCAAGCTCCCGCCGGGGGCATAACCCATGTGCAGTTCTTGCAGGAGCGCGGCATCGTGCACTCCTCGGTGTTGGAGATAACGGAGGGCTTCCGGGTAATGCGGCCACTGGCGGTGATAGAAAGCCGCCGTCTCCTTCAGCACGGCGCCCGCCTTCGCCGCAGCCTTGTGCTGTTCGAGATAGGTGAGGCTTTGGTGAAAGGACAAGTGTTGGGATAACTCGACGAAGCGAATCAGATCGCCGCCCTGGCCGCAGCCATGACAGTAGAAGAGATTTTTGCGGGCGTTGACATAGAAGGAAGGCCGGGTCTCCGGGTGTAACGGACAGAGTCCCACGAACTCGCCGCCGTGACCGGTCGGCCGAGCGGTCCAATGCTGCTGCCGTAAATACTCCAGCAGGGGCAGGCGCTGTTTGAGTTTTTCGAGATCCTCACCCATGGCGCTGTTTTTGCCTCTGGAGACGAGCCTAAGAGAAAGGGGGCAGCGTTCCCAGGCAAGGATGGTGGGGGAAACAGAAAACTTCTCAGCGCCGCAGCGGCCAGAGAATCTGCAGAACTGGGGTCAGTGGCCATAACGGACCAGCCCGAGGATCGGCCGCGTCACCGCACCCCAACCAATGCGCCAGACGGATGAACGTTTGGCGTCGAAACGAAGACGCTGCCTGGGAGCGGTCCAGGCCGACCGACCAACGGCGGAGGGTGGAGGGATCGGGCACCCGATCGGGGTCCTTCAGCGTAGGCCTCGCCTCTTCCCACGCGCAGTGCTCCTCCCAACGCCGCCGCAGTGCTTGGCAGCGAGCCAGCAAGCTGTAGTGGGTGTAGGGGAGAGAGAGCAGGGGAAGCAGGGTGAAAGTCTTTCCGCAAACCTGGCAAAGGCCGCGTCGAATCCCAATCCAGTCATGGTGTTCATCGTGTGCCTGCTTGCGACGGCGACCGTGACCAATGATGGAATCGCGCTCGCAAACCGGACATCGCCGCAGCAGGACGTTCTCGCTGTCGCGAGCCCAATCGGTTTCGATCTTGTCTGGCGGGGCAGAAAGTGGGATAAAAAGAATCGTAGTTCATGGGGGCTCCCTCCTGGTGTTGACCCGCCAAGATCGCAGCCGGAAGCGGAGCCCCTCCTCCTGAACAGAAAAAACCCAACTGGAGAAGAATAACGCTTCTCAGCTTCAGCTCTTACAGGCCTCATTCAAAAGATTGGCCGGTTAATTTCGACTACACGGCCAAGTGGATTGTTCCGCCAAAACTAACTTCCGGTTGGCCGACCATCCGCCCGGAACCACCGGGCGCCACATCCTTTGCGCTTTGCCTTTTGACTTTCTCTGACCGCTCTTCGCCTCCGCCCTCCACGTAGGGGAGGAATATCATTCGCCGTAGGTGAAACCTACGGATCGAGACGGCGATTCCCCCCTTTCCACCCGGAAGGGGTCGAACGGTTCGGCCCCTTCCGGGCCGGAAATTTATTTTCCGGGGTTCCTTTCGGTAGGTTTCACCCACGGCTAATGGCATTGTTCCCCTTCGGGGAACTAGGCTCCATTCTTTTTTTACTTGACAAGAGTATCGACATGGTATATAGTAGAGGATGGTTTGAACGCAGGTGTTGCTATGCCGCTCGGTAAGTCCACGGCCCTAGCTCATGGTTGCCTTCCTGCCCACCGCCGCAACGCTCAGAAATTCACCCTGCTGTTTGCCCCATCCGCCCGGCCGAACGCCGTTCGGCCCTACAGTACGAAAAAAGAATTCTTTCTTGGTACGTTCGAAGCCGGAATGTTATTGAAAACAAATGAGGCAAGAAATGTTAGAGGGCTAATAACCCAATATGTGTATGAAAACAAAGCACTTGTTAATAAATGCCTATGAGTTATTGAAAATGCAGGAGATAGTATGATTTTAGACCCGTGAAAACGCAAGAAAATACCTCAAATCCCCACCATGCCAATAAATTACAGAAAACAAATAGCTTACATCTTGTGACGCCGGCATATGCCAATAAGTCGATGAAAAGGTGGGAGTTATTACCCGGGACAAAGCGTCCACCTTCAGGAGTTAGGAGTGACGGTACCAAGGCAAGGGCCAAAGGGCAGTGACCAGTGATGAGCGATGCGTGGCGAGTAACAAAGGAAAAGCCCAGGCCTAAGATCGGAGTGCGGCAGGTCGAGATCCTTTGCTGCTGCTCGGGATGACACAGCAGGCACAGGGCGACGTCGGAAAATTGCAAATCTCAATCGCAAATCACAAATCGAAAATGACCCGATGGCCAGATGATCAGATGGCCCGATCCCAACGCCGGCTTGACACGCGCAAGGTTTTCCGCGACGATTCCGCTCTACCACGGGCAAGCTCTCCAGGAGGTTAATCATGAGGCTGCGCAAATGGACCGCGAATCTTGTCTTTGTCACGCTGGGAGCGGCGCTTCTGCTCCCAACTCCTTCCACCTATGCGGCGACACTGAAGCCGCTGGTGGCGGGGCGCCGCGGCGTGGTGGCGGCCGGCCATCCCTTGGTGGCAGAGGCGGGGCTGCGCATTCTGGAAAAGGGCGGCAATGCGGTTGACGCCGGAGTGGCTTCGGTTTTCGCCGCATCGGTGGTGGAGATGATGAGCTTCGGCGCGGGTGGCGAGTGCCCGATCCTCATCAAGCTGAAGAACGGCCCGGTGGTGGCCATCAACGGCGACGGCATCGCTCCGGAACTGGCGACGGCGGAATTCTACGAACACCTCCGCCGCGACGATCCTCGCGCCGTGGGGCAGGCCACCGCGGCCGGAGCCGGGGGCGGCATCATCCCTTCCTTCGGTCCGCTGAGCGCGATTGTGCCGGGCGCCATGGACGCGCTTCTGCTGGCCCTGGAGAAGTACGGAACGAAAAGCCTGGCGGAGGTCATCCAGCCGGCCATCGAGCTCGCCCAGGGTTTTCCCGCTCAATGCCAGCCTGGAGCATGCCCTCGCGCGCGGCAACCCCTGGCGGAGAAATGGCCGGCCACGGCGAAGGTTTACATGCCTGATGGACGGCTGCCGAAAGAAGGCGAAATCTTCGTGCAAGCCGACTTGGCGCGCACGTTTCAAACCCTTGCCAGGGTGGAAACGGAAAACGCCGGGCAGGGGCGAAGCCGCCGCCATCGAAGCGGTGCGCAACTATTTCTACCGCGGACCCATTGCCAAGCGCATCAGCGATTTCTGCAAAGAAGCGGGTTGCCTGCTGCGGGAGGAGGATTTCGCCGCCCTCCACGCGCGCGTGGAAGAACCTGTTACGGTGACGTATCGCGGCGTGCAGGTTTACAAGTGCGGCTTCTGGACGCAGGGACCGGTGATGCTCGAAAACCTCAACCTGCTCGAGGGGTTTGATCTGAAGGCCATGAAGCAGAATTCCGCCGACTACGTCCACACCGTGGTGGAAGCGGAAAAGTTGGGGTATGCCGACCGCGACGCTTATTACGGCGACCCCGATTTCACGCCCCATGCCCGCCGCTCTCCTCTCCAAGGAATACGCGAACCTCCGGCGGCCGCTGATCGACCCGCATCATGCTTCCGCCGAGCACATTCCCGGCGACCCCGTCCACATGGCGGCGCGGGCGCCGGAGGATTTTGCGCGGGCGCGCTTCCAGCACCGCAACGGCGAGCACCAGGACACCACTTGCGTCAACGTGATCGATCAGGAGGGAAACCTTTTTTCCGCCACGCCCAGCGCCGCGTGGATTCCCGCCGTCATCGCCGGCGACACGGGAATTCCTCTCTCCGAGCGGGCGCAGCAATTTGTTCTGACGCCGGGGCATCCCAATCAAATCGCCCCGCACAAGAGGCCGCGCCTCACCCTGACGCCCTCGCTGGCGCTGCGCGACGGCCAGCCCTGGCTGGTTTTTTCCACTCCCGGCGGCGACAGCCAGGACCAGACCCTGTTGCAGATCTTCCTGAACGTGGTGGAGTTCGGAATGAATCCGCAGGAAGCGGTGGAAGCGCCGCGCTTCAACTCCGAAGCCATGTACAGCACCTTTGACGCGCACGAAGACCAGCCGCTGACGCTGGACATCGAAAAACGCTTCGAACAAGCGGTGCTCGACGAACTGCCGCACGCGCGGCCACAAGCTGGAGGTGGGAGGAGATTGGAGCAATCCCACCGCGCCCACCATGGTGGAATACAATTCCACCACGCACGTCATCTCGGCCGGCGCCGATGTGCGCGGACATCGCTATGCTTTGGCGTGGTGAGAATGCAGGATCTCAGTCATCAGGATTTTCGAGTCAGTCGTCAGTTTCAGTAATCGGTCGTCGGCACGCATCGATGTCCAGCATCGCAAGGCGGATGGCTCGGTTGCGGACTCATGGCTGATGACTGAAAGCTGAGAGCTGAAGACACTATTACCTCTTCGCGCTTTCGTAACACCCCAGCACGCGCAGGAAGTTGGTCACTTCGCTCAAGTGCGCCAGGGCCTTTTTGCAATGGTCCTCCTTCACGCTCCCGACAAAATCGAGATAGAAGAAGTATTCCCACGGGCGGCCGCGCAAGGGCCGCGATTCCATTTTGGTCAAATCAATGTCGCGCAGGGCGAAAACGCTCAGGCACTTGTAGAGGGCGCCCGGCAGGTTGCGCGTGGAAAACACGATGGAGACTTTGTTGGCCTTGGGGGAGACGCGGGCGGTCTTGGAGAGCAGAAAGAAGCGCGTGTAGTTTTCGCGGTGATCCTCCAAATGCGTTGCCAGGATGCGGGCGTGGTAGACCTCCGCGGCGATGCGGCTGGCGATGGCCGCGGCGCCCGGGCGGACGGCGCTCCGCCAGCATTTTGACCGACCCCGCCGTGTCGTAAAAAGTGATCCGTTCCACCTTCGGGTTCTTGGCGAAGAAGCGGCCGCACTGGGCCAGCGCCACGGGATGGGAATAGACCTGGCGCACATCCTTGCGCGTCGTGCCGGGAAGCGCGATGAGGTTGTGGACAATGCGCAAGCTCACCTCGCCCACAATGTGCAGGTTGTTGGCCAGCAACAGGTCGAAGTTTTCGTAGACGGACCCGGCCAGGGTGTTCTCAATCGGAACCAGGCAGTAATTCGCGCGCCCGCGGGTGACGCTTTCAAAGATAGCCGTAAAAGTCTCGCAAGGCAGCACGCGGATCCCGCGGCCCAGGAGCTTGTACGCGGCTTCCTCGCTAAACGAGCCTCTTTCGCCTTGAAAAGCGACCAATGGTGTGGCCATGAATTCGGGTTCCCCCCCGACGAAGATGAAGGCAGGATGCTACCACAAGTGAAGTCAGGAGTCAGAATATAGAGTCAGTGGGTCATCGGGCCATCTGGTCGGATCTAGGTTGTTCCCAGGAGTCCGCGAAAGAAAAAGTCCGCGTAGACTTGGGCGAGTTCGTCCTGCTTGACAGGTCCCGCGGTGCTGTACCACTGGTAGAGCCAATTGATCATTCCCAGCAGGGCAAAGGCGGCCAGCCGGGGCGAGACCTGGGGCGGACGGCCGCTCTGTTCCTGGACGCGCTTGATCAGATCGACGAGGTATTCGATATAGCCGCGTTTCCGGGCGTTGAGTTTCTTGCGCAAGGGGCCGCTCAGCGAGCGGTTTTCGTGCAGAATCACGGTGATTTCCTGGTCGCGCGCGCGCACGATCAGGTCGATGTGGCCGATGATGGTTTGGCGAAGCTTCTCGCGGGGGTCGGCGATGTCCTTGATGGGGGCGAGCACGGTCTCATCCAGGATATCCATTCCGTAGTTCTGGATTTCGTACAGCAGGCGGTCCTTGCTGCCCACGTGATGATAAAGACCGGCCTTGGTAAGGCCGACGGCCTGGGCGATATCCTGCATCGACGCGCCATCGTAGCTCTTCGCGTAGAACACACGCGCGGCGATGCGGCAAATTTCACGGAGATTCTGCTTGGCCTCAGCAGCTTGGGTCATAACCGGTTTATTACCATGTCAAGCAAGCGGAGTGTAGCACAAAAGGCCAAGCCCGGCAGCGGTTTGCGGAGGTTAGAAATTTTGCTCTAATGCGTAGTGGGAGTGCATGGGCTCGGTGGCCTTGGGTGCTATCCTAATTTGAACGTAGCGCCGCCATTTTGGCGGCTCCATGCCGGCTGGAGGCGGGCGCTCCATCTGAAATTAGGACAGCACCTGGCCTTGCCAAATATGGCCTTGCCAAATATTGACAGCGCACCGGCCTATGCTATACTCAAACTGTTCGGGTCTAAGGAGGCTCGGACGCCTACCAGGTGGGACTCGGGCTTTTTCATATCGGATTCGGGTTCGCAGTGCCGACCCTGCCGTCCGCATTTCACCTTCTAAAATTGCCTTTGAGGCGCCGTGGAAGCCACAACCTGCAAAAAAGAACTGGTTATTGAAATTCCTCTAGACGTCGTGCAGCGCGAAGCGGATTCCGTGGCGGGGCAATTCGCCAAACGCGCGCGGATTCCGGGCTTTCGTCCCGGCCACGCCCCAACTTCTCTGGTACGCCAGCATTTTCGCGACGACATTCGCAGTGAAGTTGCCCAAACCTTGATTCCGCGCTTCTTCCAAACGGCGGTGAAAGACCAAAAGTGGGAGATTGTCGGCCAACCGCGTTTCGAAGATCTGAAATTCGAGGACGACCAACCGCTTACCTGCAAAGCCACCTTCGAAATCTATCCGGAGTTTGAGCTCCAACCTTACAAGGAACTGGAAGTCGAAGAGGAGCAGGCAGCGGTCACGGACGCCGACGTGGACAAGGCGGTCGCGGATCTGCGCGAGAGCGCGGCGACATTCGAGGTGGTCACTGACCGTCCCGCCGCGGACGACGACCACCTCACCGTGAATTACCGGGGTCAGGACACGTCCTCGCCCGCCAGCCAACCCACTGAAGCCAAGGAGGCCGTCGTTCACCTGGGCGGGAAGCACACGGTGCCGGCGTTTACCGAGAACTTGCGGGGCGCCAAGGTCGGGAGAGGTCAGAGAATTCCCGGTTACCTATGCGGCGGATTACCCCCAAAAAACTCTGGCGGGCAAAACTTTTAGTTACCGGGTGGAGATTCAAAGCATCAAAAGGAAAGTGGTCCCTCCCGCGGACGACGAGCTTGCCAAGTCCGTTAGCGAGTTTGCGACGCTGGAGGAGTTGCGCACCAAGCTGCGCCAGGACTTGGCGGAAAGACGCCAAGCGGCAGGCGGAGATGGGCTCCAAACAAAAGTTGGCGGAAAAACTCCTGGAGGCGAACCAGTTCCCGGTCCCCGAGGTGCTGGTGGAAACCCAGTTGGATCGAAAGATGGAGCGGACCTTGGGGCAACTGCTGGCGCAAGGAATTGATCCCCGGCAAACCCAGGTGGATTGGAGAAAAGTCCGCGAGGATGCCAGGCCCGAAGCCGAAAAGGAAGTCCGGGTGGCACTGGTCCTCGGCCGGGTGGCCGATGCCGAGAAGATTGACTTAACGGAAGAGGAAGTGGACGATGTCATTCGGGAAATGGCGCAGGAACGCCGCATGACCGCGGCGGAATTGAAGACGCGCTTGACACGCGACGGGAAGCTGGATACACTGAAGTCTACTCGCCGAAATCAAAAAGCGCTGGATTTCATTTACCGCAACGCGAAAATCATTCGGAAAAATGCGTAACTTGCCGGCCCGGTTCGAGAGAGTCCGTAGATAAAGAACATGAGCAACCAGCCTAACATGACGTTGGTCCCCATGGTGGTGGAGCAGACCAACCGTGGCGAGCGTGCTTACGACATCTATTCGCGCCTTCTGCGCGACAATATTATTTTTATCGGCACTCCGATTGACGATAACGTCGCCAACCTGGTGACGGCGCAATTGCTCTTCCTGGAAGCCGAGGATCCGGAAAAGGACGTTTCTCTTTACATCAATTCGCCCGGAGGCGTGGTTACGGCGGGGATGGCCATTTACGACACGATGCAGTTTATTCGCCCCGATGTGGCAACGATCTGCATCGGGCAGGCCGCCAGCATCGCCGCGCTTTTGCTCGCGGCCGGCACCCCCGGCAAGCGTTATGCCCTCCCCAACGCACGCGTCTTGATTCACCAACCTACCATCGGTGGACTCTCGGGACAGGCGACCGATATTGACATTCATGCCCGCGAAATTCTGCGCATTCGTGCCAGCCTGAACGAAATCATGGGAAAGCATACCAATCAGCCGATTGAAAAGATTGAGCGCGACGTGGAACGTGATTTCTGGATGAGTGCCCAGCAAGCACACGAGTATGGCATCATCGATGAAATCATTTACAAGCACAAGTAGACCACGGAGATGAATTTGAAACGCCCTGGTACCGAGGAATTGCTTCACTGCTCCTTTTGCCAGAAGCCTCAGGATGCCGTGGCGAAACTGATTTCTTCGCCGGGTGACCATGCGCGAGCGTACATTTGTGACGAGTGCGTGGCGGTGTGCAACAGCATCCTGGAGGAAGACCGCGGCGATCGCGTACCCGCGGCGCAAACCAAGCTGCCGCGCCCCGCGGAGATCAAGGCGTTTCTCGATCAGTATGTGGTGGGCCAGGATAAAGCCAAGAAGAAGCTCGCCGTGGCCGTCTACAACCACTACAAACGCAACATTCTGACGCGCATTCGCAGTGATGTGGAGTTGACCAAATCCAATATCCTGCTGATCGGGCCGACGGGCACGGGCAAGACCCTGCTGGCCCAAACCCTGGCGCGCGTGCTGGAAGTGCCGTTTGCCATTGCCGACGCCACCACCCTGACGGAAGCGGGATACGTTGGCGAGGATGTTGAAAATATCATTTTGAAGCTCCTGCAAAGCGCCGGCGGCGATGTGCAGCGCGCCCAGCAGGGCATCATTTACATCGACGAGATCGACAAGATTTCCAAGAAGGACGAAAACCCTTCCATCACCCGCGATGTTTCGGGCGAGGGCGTGCAACAGGCGCTGCTGAAGATTCTGGAAGGCACGGTGGCCAACGTTCCGCCGCAGGGCGGGCGCAAACACCCCCACCAGGAATGCACGCCGGTGGACACCACGAATATCCTGTTCATCTGCGGCGGGGCTTTTGTGGGGCTGGAAAAGGTCATCGAACACCGCATGGGAAAGAAGACCATGGGTTTTCATGCCGAGGCGCCCGCCGTGCCGGCGCACGCCGGGGCGGCGCGATATTGCCACCCTGGAGCAAGTGCAGCCGACGGACCTGATCCACTATGGGCTGATTCCGGAATTTGTGGGCCGCTTGCCGGTGGTCAGCGTGCTCAGTGACTTGGACCAGCAAGCCCTTATTGAAATTCTGACGCAACCCAAGAATGCGCTGGTCCGTCAGTACCAACGGCTCTTTGAATTCGAAAACGTCAAATTGCGGTTCACCGAGGGGAGCCTCAGCACGATCGCCGCCCAGGCGCTGGAAAGAAAAGTGGGCGCGCGCGGGCTGCGCATGATTCTGGAAGACCTGATGCTGGACCTGATGTACCACCTTCCCAGCCAGCGCAAGATTCGCGAATTCGTTGTGACCGACGAGATGGTGAAGAACCACGAAATCAACTTCAGTTCCGCTTTCCTTGAGAAGGCAGGTTAATGGATCCCTATATGTTTTCTGGCCGTGAAAAGAACGAGACTCGATTGTTGCCCATGATGCCCATCCGCGATGTGGTCATCTTTCCCCACATGATGACTCCTTTCGTGGTGGGACGCGAAACCTCCATCCGGGCGCTGGAAGAAGCTCTGGCGGGCGATAAGAAGATTTTTCTGGCGACCCAGCATGACGCTGCCGTCGACGAGCCCAAGCCCAACGAGATTTACCAGGTGGGGACGATCGCCAATATCATTCAGAGCCTGAAGCTGCCCGACGGCAACATCAAGGTTCTGGTGGAAGGCGTGGAGCGCGGGAAGATTCTGAAGATGTCGAACGAGGAGGGCCACTTCCGCGTCAACGTGCAGACCAAGCAATTTCGCCCGGTCACCACTCCCAGCCTGGAGCAGTTGGTGCAGCGCGCCACCTCGCTTTTCGAGCAGTACGTCAAACTTTCCCAGAGCCTCAATTACGAAACCATGATCGCGGCCGTGAAAGTGGATGAAATCGGCAAGTTCACGGACACCATCGCCGCCAATCTGAATGTCAGCATCGAGGAAAAGCAGGAACTGCTTGAAATCTTCGATCCGGTGGACCGCCTGACGCGCCTGGCCGACATCCTGGAAATCGAGATCGAAAAGCTGAACGTTGACCGCACCATCCAGGGCCGGGTGAAGCGGCAGATGGAGCGCGCCCAACGCGAGTATTACCTGAACGAGAAAATCAAGGCCATCCAGAAGGAATTGGGCCGCAACGAAAAGAGCGAAATCGATGAGCTGAAGAAGAAGATTGAGACCGCGGGCATGACCAAGGACGCTCTCGAACACGCCATGGCCGAGCTCAAGCGCCTGGAGATGATGCCGCCCATGTCGGCGGAATCCACCGTCTCGCGCAATTATCTGGATTGGTTGCTGGCCGTGCCCTGGAAGAAGAAATCCAAGGAAATCCGCGATATCAGCCGCGCCCAGAAGGTGCTGGAAGAAGACCACTACGGGTTGGAGAAGATCAAGGAGCGCATCCTGGAATTCCTGGCGGTGCGCCAGCTCGTCAAGAATCCGCGCGGGTCGATTCTCTGCTTCGTGGGGCCTCCGGGTGTCGGAAAAACCTCTCTTGGCAGGTCAATTGCCAGAGCTACGGGCAGGAAGTTCGTCCGCCTCTCCCTGGGGGGAGTTCGGGACGAAGCGGAAATCCGTGGCCACCGCCGGACCTACATCGGCGCTCTGCCCGGCCAAATCATCCAGATGATGAAAAAGGCGGGCACCGTAAACCCGATTTTCCTGCTGGATGAAGTGGATAAAATGAGTATGGATTTCCGCGGCGATCCCTCCGCGGCGCTGCTGGAAGTCCTTGATCCGGAACAGAATAGCACCTTCATGGATCATTATCTGGACGTTGAGTTTGACCTCTCGAAGGTGTTCTTCATTACCACGGCCAATGTCGTCCACACCATTCCCCAACCGCTCCAGGATCGCATGGAGATTTTGCGGCTGGAAGGCTATACGGAGCCGGAAAAGCTGGAAATCGCCAAGCGCTTCTTGGTGAAGAAGCAGCGTGAGGCCGCCGGCCTGAAAGCGGAAAACCTCACCCTGACGGACGACGGGATTGTCCACATCATCCGTCATTACACCCGCGAGGCGGGAGTTCGCAACCTGGAGCGCGAAATCGCCAACGTCAGCCGCAAAGTGGCCCGCAAGGTTGTGAAGGAAGGCCGCAACTTCCAGGTCACGGTGGGGCCGGACGACCTCAAAGAGTACCTGGGGGTCATCAAGTTCCGCGACACAAAGGCCGAAGAGAAGAATGAGGTGGGCTTGGCGACGGGACTGGCCTGGACGGAAGTGGGCGGGCAGATCCTGACCATTGAAGCCACGCTCATGCAGGGGAAAGGCAAACTGCTGCTGACCGGCAAACTGGGCGATGTGATGCAGGAATCGGCTCAAGCCGCCATGAGCTATGTGCGGTCCCGGGCTGCCTTGCTGGGATTGGATCCCGATTTTTATCGCCATCTCGACATTCACATCCACATTCCCGAAGGCGCTATTCCCAAAGACGGGCCCTCGGCGGGAATTACCCTGGCGACGGCGCTGGTCAGCGCGCTCACCAAAATCGCCGTGCGCCGCGATGTGGCCATGACCGGCGAGATCACTCTCCGCGGAAAGGTCCTGCCGATTGGTGGAGTGAAGGAAAAGCTCCTGGCCGCGCACCGCGCCGGCAACCGGACGATCATCCTTCCGCGGGATAACGAAAAGGATCTGGCGGATATCCCTGCGAACATCCAGCAGGAGATGACGATTCGTTTCGTCGATCAAGTGGACGACGTGCTGGAGATTGCGCTGGAAAAGAAGCTGGAATCTCGGCCCATCCTCGTCCCGGGCGAGGCCACCCCGCCCACCATCGAGACCCCTTCTACAGATTTGGGCCGGGAACCCATGACGAACTAGACGTTTCAAAGGACCAAGGCTTTTTGCCGGAGGATCTGGAAACCAATCGAGGCAGAGGTGCATCAAACCGGTTGGGTTAAAGGCTCTGCGTGTTTCGTGGAAGGGCGCCCGTTTTCAACCTCTCACAATTTGGTCCGCAAAGTTTTGCAACTGCGTACGACGCTTCTTGCCGCACCTTGTACGACTGCTTAGGTATCTCGAGTAATCCATCACGCCTAAGGATCGATTCCGCGAGCGACTTGGCAGTGGAACCCGAACAACTGACGGGACGGTCATGACGACCGGTAATTTCAACGATAATTGAGAGAAAAGTTATGCCTGCAAAGAAACAGGAAGTAAAAGTAGACGAAGTTCAGGAAGAAAAGATCGAGGAACTGAAAGAAGGTGAAGTCCTCGACATCGGCAAGCTCAAAGAGATGAACATCACCACGCTGACCCAAGTCGCGAAAGACTTGGCCGTGGTGGGGGCCACCGGCCTGCGCAAACAGGAATTGATCTTCAAGATCCTGCAAGCGCAGACCGAGAAGAACGGCCTCATCTTCTCCGAGGGCGTGCTCGAATGCCTCCCCGATGGCTTTGGATTCCTTCGCGCGCCGGACTACAACTACCTGCCGGGGCCGGATGATATCTACGTGTCGCCTTCGCAAATCCGCAAGTTCGATTTGCGCACCGGTGACACCATCTCGGGACAGATCCGCCCGCCCAAAGAGGGCGAACGCTATTTCGCGCTCATCAAGGTTGAAGCCATTAACTTCGAACCACCCGATGAGTCGCGGAACAAGATCTTCTTTGATAACCTCACGCCTCTGTATCCCCAGGAGCGCATTCACCTCGAGACGATCAAGGACAACATCTCGGCGCGCGTGCTCGACTTGCTCACGCCGGTGGGCAAAGGCCAGCGCGGCCTCATCGTGTCGCCGCCGCGCACCGGCAAGACCATGCTGCTGCAAAGCCTTGCCAACTCCGTGACCGCCAATCACCCCGAGATCACGCTGATCGTGCTGCTCATTGATGAGCGGCCCGAGGAAGTCACGGACATGCAGCGCACCGTGAAGGGCGAGGTCATCAGCTCGACCTTTGACGAGCCCGCCGCCCGGCACGTGCAGGTGGCGGAAATGGTGCTGGAAAAGGCCAAGCGGCTGGTTGAGCACAAGCGCGACGTGGTGATCCTGCTCGACTCCATCACGCGCCTGGCGCGCGCTTACAACACCGTGGTGCCGCCTTCCGGCAAAGTGCTTTCCGGCGGCGTCGACTCCAACGCTCTCCAGCGGCCGAAGCGATTCTTCGGCGCGGCGCGCAACATCGAGGAAGGCGGCAGCCTGACCATCATCGCCACCGCCCTCATCGATACCGGCAGCCGCATGGACGACGTGATCTTTGAAGAGTTCAAAGGCACCGGCAACATGGAAGTCCACCTCGACCGCAAGCTGGTGGACAAGCGCGTCTTCCCCGCCATCGACCTCAACAAGTCCGGCACCCGCAAGGAAGAACTGCTCGTGCCGCGGGACGAGTTGAACCGCATCTGGATCCTGCGCAAGGTCCTGAATCCGCTCTCGCCGGTGGAATCGATGGAACTCATCATCGACAAGCTGGCACAAGAGCAAGTCCAACCAGGAATTCCTCTCCTCCATGAGCAACGGCGGCGGCCCCGGCGGAAGGTCGTAAGAGCCGGGGTTGGCGACTAGAGCGTGGGGGTTAAGCACTAGCAGAACCTGCGCCTTAATCCCTTGCGCATGGTTGCGCCTTTCACATCAATTGGCGATCGCGGGCGAGCGCGAGAATCCGTTCCACCACCTGGTCGGCGAGGAGGTCCGTGGAATCGATCTCCACGGCGTCGGAGGCAGGCATGAGGGGCGAGATTTTCCGCTCCGCATCGAGCTGGTCGCGGCGGCCGATTTCGTAGGCGGTCTTCTCCAGTGTCGCCTCGCGGCCTTCGCTGCGAATCCTGCTTCAGCCGCCGCCGCGCGCGTTCTTCCACATCGGCCTTGAGGAAAATCTTGAGTTGCGCCTGCGGGAATACCACCGTGCCGATGTCGCGCCCTTCCATTACCACGCCTCGGCCTCGCGCGAAGGCGCGCTGCATCTCGATGAGCTTGGCACGCACTTCCGGCAAGCGCGAGACCTGCGCTGCGGCCAGCGTCACTTCCGGCGTGCGCAGGCGCGCGGTGACGTCGTCGCCGTCGACCAGCACGCGAGGTTCGCCGTCGCCGGTCGTCACCTGCACATCGGTCGCGCCGATCAGCTTGGCCACGGCGGGCTCATCATGGGGATCAATGCCGGCCTCCAGTACCTTGAGCGCCGCCGCGCGGTATGTGGCCCCACTATCGACATACATCAGTCCCAGGCGGGCGGCGAGCTTTTGCGCCACCGTGCTTTTTCCCGCGCCCGCCGGGCCGTCAATCGTGATTACCAAGGGTTAGGCATATCGGTTGTTATTGGTGTCTGGTCGATTGGTGATTTGTGATTGACAATTCGCTCGATGTGAACCTGAATCTCAGTGAAGCCTCGAATCACGAGTCACGAGTCACCAATCACAAATCACAAATCGCACAATCACCAAATGGCTAGATTCTCTTAAACGCCTTCATCAAATCCTTCATCCCATACCGCAACACCGTGGGCCGGCCGTGCGGGCAGGTCATGGGGCAGTCCGTTCCCCCCAGCGCCTGCAACAGCCAGTCCATTTTGCTCCGCTCGAGCGCCATGTTCACTTTGATTGCCGCGTGGCAGGAGATGGAGGCGGCGATCCTGCCGCGCAGATCGTCGAAAGAAATGGTTGCCGCCTCCTGGCTCGCGCCTTCCAGAATCTCAATCATCAGCTTCTCAACTTCGTCCGCCGGGAGGTCTGCCGGCGCGGCTTTGATGGCCACGGTGCGCTGGCCGAACGGTTCAACTTCAAAACCGTTCGCCGCCAATTCGTCAGCGATGGCCTGGTAGGTGACCTGCTGCTCCGGCTTCAACTGGACGATAATCGGCATCAGGAGCCGCTGCACTTCCACCTTCTTCTCCTGCCGCCGCCGCACGTGGCGGTCGAAGAGCACGCGTTCGTGCGCGGCATGCTGGTCGACAATCCAGAGGCCGTCGGAGTTGACCGCGACGATGAAACTCTCTTGCACCTGCCCCAGGGGCTGGAGATCCAGGGGCAATTCGCGCGGAGTCTGTATGGCCGCCGCCTCCGTCGTCACCGGCACGGCGGGGACGGCGCTCGACGGCGCAACCGGCGCATAAGGGGCGAGAGCTGAATCCAGAGGCAAGCGCTGGGGACGAGGCTCCATGCGCGCCGGAGAAAGATGAAACTCCCGGCTCGTCCCACGGCCCGACGGCCGGGCCGGGGGAGGAGGCATCATCGCGCCCCGCATCAGCGGCGGCTCCTCCGCGAGTGGATCCGCCACGTCCGCCGCTTCCACCGCCAATCCCGCGGGCGGCGCGGACCTCGACATGGGGAATGAAGCCACCGGGCGTGTGGCGAGCAGCGTCTGGCGAATCGAGTCGCGCACCAGGTCGTGCACGAAGCTCCCGTGGCGAAACCGCACCTCGATCTTCGAGGGGTGGACGTTCACGTCCACCTCGCTCGGAGGGATTTCCAGGAAAATCAACGCCACGGGAAAAACCCCTGACGGCAGGATGTTCCGGTAAGCTTCCGTGATGGCATGGAGAATCAGGCGGTCGCGCACCAGCCGCCTGTTCACAAAGAAGTAAATATTGTTGCGGTTCAACTTCTGAACTTCCGGCCGCGAAATGAAGCCCCGCACCCGGATCAGGGGCGCTTCCCCGGCGGGCTCGCCCTCTTCGCCCGCCTCGGGCGAAGCCGCCGTCAAAACCCGGCGCTCGACCGGCGCCATCTCCAGAAGTTGCTCGAGCGTCTGCCCCCCCATCACCTGATACAAACGCTCGCGATGGTTTGCGACCGGCGGAGACGTTCAGGATTTCGTTGGTGAGGGAAGTCAGGCGAAAACTCTTCTCGGGGTGCGCGAGGGCGTAGTGGGTGGCTAACGTGGCGATGTGACCGAGTTCGGTGGACTCGGACTTTAGAAATTTGCGCCGCGCCGGAGTGATATAGAAGAGGTCGCGGACTTCGATGCTCGTGCCCTGCGGCCAAGCCACTTCTTTCACGTCGCGCAGCTTGCCCCCGGCGATCTCCACGCGCGTCCCGGAATTCTCCGAGGCGTGCCGGGTTTCCAGCACCAGGCGCGAGACGGCCGCAATCGAGGGCAGCGCTTCCCCCCGAAAGCCCAAGGTGGAAATCTCGAACAGATCCTCCGCCGAGCGAATCTTGCTGGTGGCGTGCCGCTCGAAGGCCAGCAGCGCGTCGTCGTGCGTCATTCCTTGCCCATCATCGACGATGCGGATCAGGCGCTTTCCCCCGCCCTCGACGGTGATTTCCACGCGATTAGCGCCCGCATCCAGGGAGTTCTCAAGCAACTCCTTCACCACCGACGCAGGCCGCTCCACCACCTCGCCGGCGGCGATTTTGTTGGCAACGGCTTCGGGGAGAATGCGGATGATGGACATGGAATTGATCATTGATCCATTGGGTCATTGAGTCATTGAGAATCGCGACCGTTCTTAAGTCGCGGCTTCTCCTTGACCATAGCGACGAGACGCGGACTTACAAGCAGTGCACTCGACTGATCAATACCAATCGATCAATCTTTCTTCAGTTCGAGAGCCCAGCTCTCCAGTTGCTCGCGATCAACCCCGGCGGGCGACTCGCACATCAGATCCATGGCGCTGGCCGTCTTGGGGAAGGCAATGACTTCCCGGATGCTCGCCTCGCCCGCCATCAGCGCGTTGATGCGATCGTGACCGAGCGCGATACCGCCGTGCGGAGGCGTGCCGTATTCCAGGGCATCGAGGAAAAATCCGAAACGCTCGCGCGCTTGTTCTTCGCTCAGGCCCAAAACCTTGAACACCCGGCGCTGAATGTCCTGGCGATGGATACGAATCGAGCCGCCGCCAATCTCCGAGCCATTCAACACCAGATCGTAGGCACGGGCTTTCACGGCGCCGGGGTCGGTTTCGAGCTTTTCCAAATCCTCTTCGCGCGGGCGAGGTGAAGGGGTGGTGCATGGCCGCGAAGCGCTTTTCCTTTTCGTCGTACTCAAACATGGGGAAGTCCACGACCCAGAGGAAATTCCACGTGCCCGGCTTGAGCAGTTCGAGCTTGCGCGCGATATCCAGCCGCAGTTCACCCGAGGCGTTGTCCAGCATTCGGAAGGCGCCGCGGCTGGACGCCGATTTGAGTCCCAGCAGCAGAACCAAATCGCCGGCCTGAGCGTCCACGGAGGCAGCGAGCGCCGCCACAGCAGGTTCGCCCAGCGCCTTTACCAGGGGCGATTGCGCTTCCGCGCCGCGCTCACCTTGATGTAGGAGAACCAGTCCGCGCCCAGTGATTTCGCGGTTTCCTGAAGCTTGTCAAGCTGGCTGCGCGAAGCGCCGCCCCACCCCGGCACGCGCATCGCCTTGATGGGCTGAGCCACGCGCACCTTCTCGGCGTCGCCGGGCGCAAGGCTCACGCGTTTCCATTCGAGGCCGAATCCCGGTGTGCGGCTTGTCGGAGCCATACTTTTCCATCGCCTCGTCGTACGCCATGCGGGGGAACGGCCGCTCCACTTTGACGTCCACCAGCGCAAAGAGCTTTTCCATCAAGCGCTCGATGATGTCGAACAACACGTCGCGCTGCGGGAAAGGCCATTTCGATATCGATCTGGGTGAATTCCGGCTGACGGTCAGCGCGCAGGTCTTCGTCGCGGAAGCAGCGGACGATTTGGTAATAACGGTCGAAGCCGCCGATCATCAGGAGCTGTTTGAAGAGTTGCGGCGACTGCGGCAGCGCGTAGAACTGGCCGTGGTGCAGGCGGCTGGGAACCAGGTAGTCGCGCGCGCCCTCCGGCGTGGAGCGGGTCATGAAGGGCGTCTCGATTTCCTGGAAGCCGTGCTCGCCCATGTGCGCGCGCACCACCTGACTGGAGCGATGGCGCAGGCGCAGGTTGCGCTGCATGCGTCCGCGGCGCAGATCGAGGTAGCGGTAACGCAGGCGCGTCTCTTCACTCGTCTTCGTCTCATCCTCGATGGGGAAGGGTGGCGTCTTCGCCTCATTCAGGACCAACAGCGTGCGCGCCATCACTTCCACTTCGCCGGTGGCAAGCTGCGAATTCACCGTTCCCGGCGCGCGCACCACAACTTCGCCCTCCACTCCCACCACGTATTCGGGACGAACTTCCTCCGCCCGGTCGTGCACTTCCGCGCTGATGGCGGGATTGCAAACGATCTGCGTCCTGCCCGTGTGGTCGCGCAAATCGAGGAAGATCAAATTGCCGAGGTCGCGGCGGACATCCACCCAGCCGGCCAGGAAAACGGTCTGCCCCGCGTGCTCCTTGCGCAGCTCGCCGCAATAGTGCGTTCGTTGTCGATCACCAAGAAGATCTAATTTCACAATCACCGCCGTAAACAAAATTCTGAATTATGAATTATGAATTATGAATTATAAATGAAGAAAAGACTCGCATAGCGGGGCGCAGAGCCGCATGTGCTGATTTCATAATTTATAATTCATAATTCATAATTTCTCTTTTACATACGCCGCGATAGCGCCGGGCTCCAATTCCTGTTGCTCGCCGCTCGCCATATCTTTCACCTGATACTTGCCGCTGGCGAGCTCGCCTTCGCCGATGATGATGGCAAAGCGCGCCTGGAGCTTGTTGGCGACGCCCATCGCTTTCTTGATTTTCATGGGGTCGTAATCGATCTCGACGCTCAAACCTTGCGCGCGCAGCTCGCGCACCAGGCGCGATGCCGGGAGCAAGCGTCGGCCTCGCCCATCCAGACGACGTAAGCCGCCAGAGGATTCCCGGTTTGAAGCACGGCCGCGGCCTGCACGGCCAGAATCAAGCGGTCCTGGCCGATGGAGAAGCCGATGCCCGGAGTGGGCGGGCCGCCCAGCATCTCGGAAAGCCCGTCGTAGCGCCCGCCGCCGACCACCGCGTTCTGGGCGCCCAGCGCGCCGCTGGTAATCTCAAACGTCGTCCGCGTGTAGTAGTCGAGCCCGCGCACCAGACGCGGCGTAACCTGATAGACAAGGCCGCGCGCCTGAAGTTCGCTCGTGACGCGCTCGAAATGCTGGCGGCACTCGGGGTCGAGGTGGTCGATGATCTTGGGCAGCTTTTCGATGATCGGCTGGTCCGCTTCCACTTTGCAATCGAGCACGCGCAGCGGGTTGGTGTCCGCGCGGCGCTGGCAATCCGCGCACATCGTGGCCTTGACGTCCTGAAGCGCCTGGCGCAGAACTTCCAGATAGGCCGCGCGGCACGTGGGGCAGCCCACCGAGTTGATGAGGAGTTGATACTCGCGGATGCCGACGCGCTCGAGGAACAGCACGAGCATCTCGATGACTTCCACGTCAACCAGAGGGTTCTGCGAACCCAAGGACTTCCGCTCCGATTTGATAGAACTGGCGGTAGCGCCCTTTCTGCGGGCGCTCGCGGCGGAACATGGGACCGATGTAGTAGAGCTTCTGGATGCCGCCCTGGTTGTAAAGGCTGTGCTCGATGTAAGCCCGCACCACGGAAGCCGTGGCTTCCGGGCGCAGCGTCAGCGATTCCTCGTCGCGATCGCGGAAGGTATACATCTCCTTCATCACGATGTCCGTCTCGGCCCCCACGCCGCGGGCGAAGAGCGCGGTCTCCTCCAAAATGGGCGTGCGGATCTCGCCGTAGTGATAAGCGGCAAAAACGCGATGGGCCTCGGCCTCGACGCGCTGCCACAAAGCTGGTGTCAGGCGGCAACAGGTCGCGCGTTCCCTTCACGGAACGAATTGGTTCGACTCGATTCGACACGAAGTTCCTTTCGAAATCGCAATGCAGTTTCACCACGGAGGCATAGAGACAGCCAAGATGCACGAAAAGAGCAACTCTTTCTCTGTGCCTCAGTGCTCTCGGTGGTGATAGTCCATCGTTTCACGCTTTCTTAGCTTGGCGCTCTCGGCCAAATAGGTTTCCTTGTACTGCAAGTAATGCGCGGCATGCATCCTGATGAATGCCTGTTCGTCCTCCGTAACCGCCCGCCGGAGCTTGGCGGGAACGCCCATGTAAAGGCTCCGCGGCGGAATCACGGTGTTTTCCGCCACCAGGGCGCCGGCGGCGACAATCGATCCTTCACCCACGCGCACGTGATTGAGCAGCACCGCGCCCATTCCAATCAAACAATTGTTCTCCACCGTGCAGCCGTGCAGCACCACGCGATGGCCCACCGTGACCCAATCACCCACGACCGCCGGAGCGCCTTCATAGTGTGGACGATGGTCCCATCCTGGATGTTGCTGTTCGCTCCGACGCGGATGGGTTCAATGTCTCCGCGCAGCACGCATTGGAACCACACGCTGGAGTTCTCGCCAAGATCGACGCTGCCGATGACGTCGGCGCTGGGGGCTATGTAGGCCGACGCGGCAATGCGGGGAGTCCGCCCCGCCAGGGTGAGAATCATCCTTCCCTCTGCTCAGCCAAAATTCCTCGGAAACCTCAAACTTACGAAGTTAACACAGAGGCGAGAAAAGCCGCAAGGCGCACCTATTCCGGTGTGCCATTTTGAACTAGTGCCGCATTTTGGCATTCAAGCCGGCTGGAACGCGCTACAGCGGAGATGAAGCACTATCGGTCTGAATTCGATCTGTCGAATGGCGTCGGCCTTGTCGGTAATCAGCGGGCTTCGAAGGCATCGGCTTCCCTTCCGCCCACGGCTTATAAGTGGCCGCGAAGCGGATGCGCTCGTCGAGCGGCGGGTGGGTGTAAAGCCAGAACTTGATGAAGGGATTGGGATCAGGGTCCGCCAAATCTTCTTCCCCCAGGATTTGCAGGGCGTGGACCTCGGCAGCGTTCGGATCCGGAACGACGCCGTAAGCCACTTCCAGGCCGAACTGGTCAGCTTGATGTTCGTAATGGCGCGAGATGCCGTTCACGAGCGGGTCCGATAGGAACACCAGTACGGTGAGGACGACAAGCACGAGCGGAAGTGACGCCAAATCCCCCATCCCCTCGACCCCGGCGCGCGGGCCGGCCCTCTCGACCAGCCAATTCACGGCGAAGAATCCCAAAAAGAAAAAGAGCAGCGCCACGGCTTCGTCGAGAGCAAATTCCTTGGGAATGTGATGGAGGGCGTAGTGGCCGGTTTCGTGTCCGAGAACCAGCAACAACTCATCCGGCCCCATCGTCTTGAGGGTTGTGTCCCACACCACGACGCGCTTGCTCGCGCCCAAGCCGGAGACATAGGCATCCACCGCCTTGGTCCGGGAACTCGCGTCCATCTCAAAGATGCGCGCGGGCGGTATCGAAAGGCCGGCGTGCTTGAGCATGGCTTCAATCCGCTCGACCAGCGCGGGTTGGGTTTTCTCGAGAGGAGTGAATTTGTAGAACAGAGGCTCGATGACGTAGGGCTCGATGAGGATGAAAGCCAGAACGAGAGGAATCGACGCCAACCAGAAATAGAACCACCAACGGCGCGGGCTGCGGCGGACGACCGTATAGAAAACCCAGGCCACAATGACGCCCACCACCGCCGCGACGAGCCCAGCCCTTTCCCCAATCGCCGAACCAGGATGCGAAGTCCTTGCGTCGAGAGACCGAAGCGGTGCTCAAGAACATAGCCGGAGTAGAAATCGAGAGGGAGATTCAGCAGCGTCGCCGCCGCCACAAACAACGGCACGAAAATCAAACACTGGACGAAGTGGCGCGGCGAAACCTTGCGCGCCCATTCGCGAAAGGTCACGGCGATGCGGGCGCGCCAGAGGAGAAGGTAGATGCCTAGCGAAACCAGAGTTCCGAGAAAATAGAGGATATAAAGTGAACGTGAATAGGCAATGGCCTGGGCGCGGCGCTCCGGCGTGAGGGTGTAAGTGGTGGGCGGCGGCGAAGCAGGCTGAACCGTGGCTGCGGGCAGGAGCCGGCTGAGCGGCCTGCGGTGAGGGAGCCAGGCGAATCTCCGGCTCTGGCCATTTCCCACCATTGCCGCAGACATGACGAGCAAACAGACGCGCCAGCAATATCCAAGCGAATGCGATTCATAAGGACAGTGACCCGATGCGCAGTGGTGAGTGGCTGGTGGTCAGTGACTGGCCACTAACCACTATTCACTAACCACTGCCTTTCAGACCTTGGGCAGCACGATTCCTTGTTGGGCCTGGTACTTGCCCTTCTTATCCTTGTAAGAGGTCTCGCACATCTCATCCGATTCGAGAAAAATGATCTGGCAAAGGCCCTCGTTGGAGTAAACGCGCGCCGGCAGGGGAGTGGTATTGGAGATTTCGAGCGTTACAAATCCTTCCCACTCCGGCTCGAGCGGCGTCACATTTACGATAATACCGCAGCGGGCATAAGTCGATTTGCCTAGACAGATGGTAAGTACGTTGCGCGGGATCTTAAAATATTCCACCGAGCGGGCGAGGGCAAAGGAATTGGGCGGGACGATGCACGTCGGCCCTCGGAATTCGACGAAAGACCGCGCGTCAAACTGTTTCGGGTCGACGATCGTCGAGTTGACGTTGGTGAAGATCTTGAATTCATCGGCGACGCGCAGATCGTATCCGTAAGACGAGAGCCCGTAGGAAATCACCCCTTCCCGAACCTGCTTCTCCTCGAAGGGACGGATCATGTCGTGCTCCGTGGCCATCTTACGAATCCAGCGATCATTTTTAACCGGCATGGAGTCTCACCTCGTGTAAAGTGCGGGCTCGTGGCCGTGGCGCGAAGCCACGGAATCGTTCCCGTTCTGCAAGGAAAAAGAAAGGAATCATAGTCGAGGAGAAAATTCTTGACAATGCCTCTCTGTCTTCTTAGGATTAAAGCCTGTATTTTCAGGAGGTTTGCGTGATAAAGCTAGACATCATCAATGAGGTCGTCAATCGCACGAGCATCACCAAGACAAAAGCTGAGATGGCTGTGGAAACCGTGTTTGAATCCATGAAGAAAGCCCTGACGCAGGGCGACCGCATTGAATTGCGTGGCTTCGGTGTTTTCAATGTGAAACCTCGCAAGACCGGTATCGGGCGGAACCCCCGAACCGGGGCGGAAGTCAGTATCCCCCCCGGCAAAGCTGTGCGCTTCAAGCCCGGCAAGGAACTGCAATCTCTCTCCTAAGTGCAGTGGCGAGTGATGAGTGACGAGCAAACAATCCGGCCTGTGCTGGATTTTGCTCCTCGCTTTTCACTGGCCACTTGTCACTGGTCTTTACAGGCGGCCGGGAGCGGGCGAGAATGGGATTCTTCCCCACTTGCGTATGGGCGATGAATCCCAATTCGGGCGGATCGGCCAGCCACAGGTCAGCGAGCCACCTTCGTTCACTCCGATGTGGGTTCCTGTCCACTGGGGGCCGAGGCCGCGCCAGCGTTGGTACAACTCCCTGCCGTTTCATCTTGCGCT
Source organism: uncultured Acidobacteriota bacterium (assembly GCA_963810005.1). Classification (GTDB taxonomy): domain Bacteria; phylum Acidobacteriota; class Terriglobia; order UBA7540; family UBA7540; genus Bog-366. The sequence continues at coordinate 90,310 of CAWELY010000001.1, read as the reverse complement.
TTTCCTGCTTACGGTCTTGACGACTCTGATCGTGGGCACGCACATCGCGCTGAACTACGCGCAAAATCTTCCGGTTTTTGATTGGGACGTTTCGCTCGCCTACTTCCGCGAATTGTGGCGCCACCCGGGACTGCTGGTTTTGGGCGTGCCGTTTTCCTTCACCCTGCTGAGTATTTTGCTGGCGCACGAACTCGGCCATTACTTTACTTGCCGCCACTACGGAATTCATGCCACCTATCCTTACTTCATTCCCGCGCCGACGCTGATTGGAACGTTAGGCGCCTTCATTCGCATCAAGTCTCCCATTGTGAATCGCCGCGAGCTTTTTGACGTCGGGATCTCGGGACCGATCGCGGGCTTTGTCCTCGCCATCCCCGCCTTGATTGTGGCGATCTTTCTTGCCAAAGGCGCCATGCCGGCAACCTCGCCGGATTCGATCTCACTGGGTAATCCTCTGGCCGTGATCCTCCTCACCAAGCTGTTCCGGCGCGGAATCAACCCGGCGGAAATTATTCTCCATCCCGTGGGTTGCGCTGCGTGGGTGGGGCTCTTCGCCACCGCCCTAAACCTGCTCCCGGTCGGGCAACTCGATGGCGGCCATATCCTTTATGCGGTCCTGGGCGATAAATGCCGGAACATCTCGCGAGGCTTTTTCCTGGTCCTGCTGCCGCTGGGATCCTTTTGCTGGTACGGTTGGATAGCCTGGGCCGTGATCCTGTTTTTCCTGGGTCTTCGCCACCCCAGGGTCATCGAGCCGGAAGAACCTCTCGGAAAGAAAAGAAAGATTCTCGCCCTGGTTGCGGCGCTCATTCTCATCCTCACGTTTCTTCCCACGCCATTCAGAGTTTAGTAGGCAGTAGGCAGTAGGCAGTAGGCAGTGCGCAGTCGGCAGTCGGCAGCATCAACCAGGCGCGTGGGCAGTAGCAGTTTCCCTTTCTGCCCACTGCTTACTGCCTACATAATGTTCGCGGGGTCCATGTCGATCATGACCGAGCGCTGGGGGATGCCTTGCTGGTCCGTGTAGTCGGCAAGACGTTGCAGGATAGCGCTGAGCCGGGCGCGCGAAGTACACTTCATCAGAAACTGTATGCGGAAGCGGCCTTCCAATTTTGCCAGAGGCGCAGGCGTGGGACCCAGGATCTTAAGCCCTTCGGTTTGTTTCTCCAGCGGGATCAGGAAATTGCCCACATGCTTCGCCACCTCTGCGGCCTGTTCCAGCTTGGTCCCTTGAGCGATGACGTTGGCAAGAGCGGTCACCGGCGGGTAATGCATCATGTGTCGAAAACGCATTTCCTTATGGAAGAACGCTTCGTAGTTCTGCTCGGCTGCCATGCGAATGGCGTAATGGTCAGGATAGAATGTTTGCACCAACACGCGCCCCGGACTTTCGCCGCGCCCCGCGCGCCCTGCCGCCTGGGTGAGCAATTGAAAGGTCCGCTCCGCCGAGCGAAAATCCGGCATCCCCAGGCCGATATCCGCGGAGACCACTCCCACTAAGCGTCACACCAGGAAAATCGTGCCCTTTGGCGATCATCTGTGTACCTACCAGAAGGTCGATCTTGCCGCGCCGGAACTCGTCCAGGATGTGTTGGAACTGGCCCTGCCGGCGAGCCACGTCGCGGTCCAGGCGCGCCACGCGGGCGCCGGGAAAGAGCTCGGCGAACTTCTTCTCCACCTTTTCCGTTCCCTCGCCCACGTAATAAAGATGCTGGCTATCGCAATTCGGGCAACGAGCGGGCACCGGCGCGGAATAACCGCAGTAATGACAAATTAAGCGATGCTCGCGGCGATGATAGGTCAGTGAGATCGAACAGTTCACGCAGCGCTGCGGTCTGGCCGCAACTGCGACACAAGCAGGAACCATGAATAACCCCGGCGGTTCAATAGGATCATGGTTTGCTGGCGGTGGGCGAGCTGCGCCTCGATCTCCTGGTGCAGGCGGCGGGAAACCGGGATCTGCGTGTGGGTCTCGCGAAATTCCTGGCGCATGTCGACAATTTCCACGTCCGCCAGCTTCCTTCCTTCTACGCGCTCCGGGAGAGTCGCGAGGCGATATTTCCCCTCGCGCGCATTCCAGTATGATTCGAGCGATGGTGTGGCGGAGCCCAGCAACGCGAGCGCGCCGCCCAGCCGGGCGCGCACCACGGCGACGTCGCGCCCGTTGTAGCGCGGCGTCTCCTCCTGTTTGTAACTCGTGTCGTGTTCCTCATCAATCACCACTACTCCCAGGCTCGAGAGAGGAGCGAAAATCGCCGAGCGCGTTCCCAGCACCACTCTGGCTTCACCGCGGCGGATGCGCCACCATTCCTCGTGGCGCTTGTTTTCGGATAAGGCGCTGTGCAGAAGTGCCACATTAGAGCCGAACCGGGCCATGAACTGCGTTTGCACCGAGGGAGTGAGGGCAATTTCCGGAACCAGCATCAGAGCGGCGCGGCCGATTTCGAGGCAGCGGGCAATGAGGCGAAGATAAATTTCCGTCTTCCCACTGCCCGTGACCCCATGGAGGAGCACGGTCTGGAATTGTCCGGACTCCAGTTGCTTCGTGAGGTCGTTAAGCGCCACTTTCTGCGCGGACGTCAGGACAAGGGATGAGTCCGCTTCCGCCCAGGAGTCCCCGAGCAGGGAAGATTCTTGCGATGGTAGGGCCGAACGGCGTTCGGCCCTGGAAGGCTCAAGTTCGACTAGGCCGGACGCGCTCAGCTTCTTGAGGGCGGCAAGATCCGCTCGGGCGGTATGGAGAAGGTCGCGATGGTCTCCCGCCACCCCTTCCGTTCCCAGCGCTTCCAGAATTCTTTTTGCCACCGGCGAGAGGCGCAGCGGTTTTTCCGGCAGCGGGCCCGCGAGGCGCACGGCGTAAACCTGCTGTCGCGTGCGCTCGCGCTCGACTTCCTCGACGACGACCCATTTTTCTTTCAGCGCCTGCAAGAAAGGTTCGGAGAACTTTTGGCGGAGCACCTGTATCGAAGCGCTGCCGCGCTTGGCAAGGTAGTTGATTAGAACTCCCAAAGGCCCGGCCGGCTCCTGCTCTGGCTTATTAATTTCTTGGAGCTTTTGTTGCCCCAACTCGCTCAGGCGGACCAAGCGGGTGCGCCGCGTATCCGAGCGCAGAGGCAGCATCGCTCGAAAGACCTCGCCGATGGGCGCCACGTAATAGTCGGCAATCCAGAGGCCCAGCTCCAGCAATTCCGGGGTGAGAACCGGTTCAGAATCCAACAAGCGCAAAATGGGTCGGGCTTCGATGCCAGGAGGAAGCGTACTACCGGCGCGCAGCACGATCCCCGTGGCTTTGCGCGTGGCGAGCGGAACCTGCACTCGCTGGCCGGGCTGAACGGTGAGGGAATCAGGCACCGAGTAAGTGAGAGTATTGCGAATGCCCGCCATCACGGCGATTTCCACCAGGTTCGCCCGGCGGGGCGAGGGGGGGATTTTGTTGAGGAGGGTTTGCGATCCACGATGGCATTTTACGTCACAAGAGGATTTAGGATTCAGGATTTAGGATTTAGTGTCGAAACACAAAACGAGGATTTAGGGTTCAGGATTTAGGGCCTCGATCCTAAATCCTAAGATCCTTAATCCTAAATCCTGATTCCTAAACTCGGACGAACCCGTTCCCTTCTAAATGGGCAACCGAATGCATGATACTCGATGCTGAATCCTAAATCCTGAATCCTTAATTCTGCTTCCTAGGAACGGGCGCGAGCTGCGATCAAACTCGCGTAGAGATTCCCCAGCCGATCGAGCATGGCGAGCGCAGGGGCAAAGTTCCTGCGGGTAATGTGCTCGATATTCAAGCCGATGGGGGGCGGATCGGGAGGCAGATTATCAAACACGTCCATCAGGATGCGCTGCGCCATATTGATGGAACGCTCAAGACAGGTCTCCGCCGGAGCGGCCTCACCTTGCTCGGACCCCAGCAGGAAGCGGTCAAGGTCGCGCGGTATGTCAACGCCCAGCCAACGGAGAAATTCCAAATCACGGCGGTTGCTGACGGGGGCGAAGCTGAGGAAGATACGCGCCTCGACGCCATTGAGCCGTTGAATCAGCCACACCAGGTCGTTCGAGTCAAACATCACCTGGGAGGTGAAAAAATCCACTCCCTGCGCGTGCTTCTTACGAATGCGTTCCGGCTCGTTTACCCGGCTGGGAATGGTGATTGCACCGAGTGTGGCGGCGAGGCCCAGGGATTTCACGAGGCGCGCTGCTTCCGCAGGGTTGGGGCCGGGATAACGCACCTCCTTCGACTCGCCCCCGACGAGAACCCAACTGGAGATGTCCCACGGGCCGAGGGTTTCGCGGAACCAGCGCTCGGGCTCCGCGTCGTGAACAGTTACTCGGTTGATCACCACGTCAATCCCCAGCTCGCGCTTGATGCGCGAACCGAGGAGGCGGGGTTCAACCCGCTCGATGAATTTGCTGGTGCGCTCACCGGGGCGGTCCTCGTCGTGGATCTCCGGAATGTTGATGGCATCCGCGCGGCCGCGCAACGGTTGGAGTTCGCGCAGGGAGGATTCCAGCGCCTCGGGTTTCGCCGCGGCGGGGGGAACCACCTCAAACAGCGTCACCGGAACGGCCGGATGCAGAAGCGCTTCGTGAAAGCCCATGCATGAGTTCCTGTGCCAGTGCTGCGACAGGTTGAAAGCAACTGGTACTTCAACTTTAGCGTGTAGGCGCGGAAACCGCAACGGCGGCGCTCCCCCCTATGCACACCAGAATAAGAGGAGCGCGAGCCGTCCCTTAGCTCTATACCGCATGGTACATAATCTACTTGACAATGATCCACCTTTGTGCTAGTCTATAATTGTGGCGAACGGCTTGCCCGAACGGCTCAGGAATCCGCGGCGGGGCAAGAAAGGAATAATAAGCTACCTATATAGCCCAAATAACGATAAATTGCATGGTGACTTAAAGTCCGTCAGGTGCGAACTGACCCAAACCTGAGAACTTATTGAAAACAAAGGATCGAAAGAAGCGTTTTTCCTCCACCAAACCTGAGAACTTACTGAAAAGAAAGCCAGTTACAAAAACCCATAGCAACAAGAAATTGGCATGACAAAATGTCCGTTGAACGAGGCGGCAGGTCATTAGCCCAACTTTCGCAGTTGAGGCGACAAGCGCCAGCTAAGTAGTTTATTTTCAGCAAAGCGGTCTCGAAGGTCTACACTACATTTTGAGCTGCACCTGTTGGTCGGTGACGGTCTCCGCCGGCTTGATGCGTGGCGGAGGTTGCGACGGCAGTGACAGGTGAAGTTGGTGGAGCAGGAGCATCTGCTCTGGTTCGGGTTGCGTATAGCGCGGCATGATCAGCCAGCGCCCGTCGGTGGTGGGCAGGCAGACATCCAGCATTTGAATTGTCGCCAATTTTTCCAGCACGCCGCGGGGTGTCAACCCCGGAGCGCAGGGGGCCAACCGGTGCCGGAGCGTGACCGACAGGGCGTAAGCCAGGAAAGCCACGAAGATGTGGGCCTCCACGCGCTTTTCCACTTGATGATAAATCGGACGCAGTCCCAGTTCGCTCTTCAAGGTTTTGAAGGCAGCTTCAATTTGGGTCAGTAAGATATAGAGTTCCCAGAGCACTTCCGGCTTTTCTCCCAGCAGGTTCGAGCGCAGCAGATAGTGGCCGTCGCGCAACTCCGCCTTCCGCAACTTCTCTTTGTCCAAGCGAAAAGAAAACGTCTGACGGGTGACTTCCTCTCCCTCTTGGGGCAAGCCGATCGGCACGAAGCCGAAGGCGCGTCCCGCTTCCTTTTTAGCCGCGCCGATCCGCAGCAGCAGTTGATCGCGTGCCGGAGCACTGCGGCGCAGCTTGCGCAAGGTCTTTAGCAAGCGCACCAACTTGCGCCGCCGCATGGCACGTTCCTTGGCGTGCCTCCCCGCGCTCTTGGCCAGCACGTACAGTTCGCCATCCGCGGCGAACAACTTCACTTCCACCGACTCACGCACTTTCTGCCAGGGCAATTCCAGCCAGCGCTTTTCGTACTGCTGAATCTTGCCGCGCGGCGTCCCCACCAGGTAGAAAACTTCTCGACCCCCGGTGCGCATTTCTTCCAGTACTTCTTCCGTAGGAACCCCCCGGTCCATCACCCACACCCGCCGTGCCCGTCCATACTGCGCTTCGATCTTGTCCAGAAATCCTCGCAGCGTGGTGCGGTCCGAAGTGTTGCCCGCCAGCACTTCATAAGCCAGCGGAAATCCTTCCGGCGTCACCACCAGCGCGATCACCACCTGCCGGCAATCGCCGCGATGATCCCGGCTGTAGCCATGCTTCGCCTTGGGAATCTCCTCGCCTTCCCCTTCGATGTAGGTGCTCGTCAGGTCGTAGAGCAGCACATCGAAGCGCGCCTGAAACAGCTCTTGCCAGCGTTGCCGCAGATGATCGAACAGCGCGGTCTTGTGTTCCCCCAGGCGGTCCAGACATCGATACAAACGGTCCTTCTCCGCTACGGCAAAGCCCGTGCCTAACAGATCTCCCAGGGCGCTCTGGTCAAACCCCTGCCGGTGCAAACGGAACTCGCTGCCCGGCGCCACCAAGCGGCTCACCACAAGCAGCTCCAGCACCTTCGCCCACGGCACTTCTTCCCGCCCCTTACCCAAACGATCTTGCCAAAACGCGCTCAGCCCCAATTGCCGCCACAGTTCGCACCCCAGCCAATAGTTGCCAAACGCCCGCGGTCGCCGCAGTTCCATCTCCTTCAGCTTCACCTGCACGCCGTCCAGCGCGTCGGCCGGCAGCGCCCGGTCCTCGGGAAATAAACTCAGGCTCGCCGCCCGCTGCTCGGCTTCATCAAACACCTCCAGCGTCTTGCGCCACGCCGCCTGCTGACTGTCGTTGATCTCGCCCAAATACAAAACCCGCCGCTGCACCACCCGCCCCGAACGCCAGCCGCCGACTCTCCTCCACGCTCCAATCGCGGTGCTCCTTGCCGTCTTTGATTCGCTTGTTCGCACGCAGGTACATGGCTGGCCGCCATTGTGCCAAGCTTGAGCGGAGATGAAAAGGGGGTAGGTCTACACTACAAGCCCTTTTGTACAACCCCCATTGAAGTTTCAAGAGTTACCGCGATGCCCACACCGAATTTCACCTGGAATGGCTCCGAGCTGCGAAAGTCGGGTTAGCTTTTGGCGTGCGGAAGACGCATGTTAGGGTGAGATATTCGGATCGGCACAGGGGCGCCGACGGCCATTTCTCATCTTGCATGGGGAGCGATGCGTGAGGCGCGGAGAATCCTGGGAGGCGGGGACGTAGAGGCGGCTTTACGCCGCCATCCGGCACTGAATGCAACAAAGAAATGGCGGGTTAAACCCGCCGCTACGTCGCGCCGAACGACTATTTCATCAGGCTGCTACGAACTCTTCAAGAAATCGCGAATCTTCTCAAAATCCTCGCGCAGGATTTTCTCTTCGCGGGGATTGCGCAGGACGTAGGCGGGGTGGACGGTGGCGAGCGCCTTGGTGGAGCCGAAATTGTAGAATTGGCCGCGTATTTTGGTGATGCCTTCCTTGATGCCGAGCACGGTGCGGACGGCGGGCGCGCCCAGGCAGCAAATCAGGCGGGGCTTGATGGCTTCAATCTGGCGATAGAGGAAGGGCGAGCAGGCATCCACTTCATCCTTCTCCGGCGTGCGATTCCCCGGCGGGCGGCACTTGACGACGTTGCAGATGTAAACGTCTTCGCGCTTCAGGCCCACGGTTTGCATCATGCGGTTCAGAAGTTTGCCGGCCCGGCCCACAAAGGGGAGGCCTTGTTCGTCTTCGTCGGCGCCCGGCCCCTCACCAATGAACACCAACTCGGCGTGAGGATTCCCCTCGCCAAACACAATGGTCTTGCGAGTAGGCGCCAGCTTGCAGCGGCGGCAATCGCCCAGATCCTGACGAATTTGCTCGAGCGTCTCCGGGCCGGAACGCGGCGCGGGCGCGTGCCTCAAACAGATTGAAGGAGGGAGCCGGCGGGCGGAGGATGCGTCCGGAGTCCGGAGTCCGGGGTCCGGGGTCGGGAGCGGCGATAGCGCGCGTCGGCGCGGGAGGCGTGGCCACACGAGCCGGCGCGGGCGCGGGAACTGGTTTCGGCGGAGGTGCCGCCGACGGGCTGCGCAGGCCGTGCCGCCTCAAGACTTGGCGGCGTTCCCACTGTCCCCGGTTCGCGGCGATAAAAACCCTCAATACCGAGTTCCTGGTAGAACTCCAGCCAAGCCGTCAATTCTTTGCGTGTCTCGGTCGTCCATAAAAGAAAGTCCGGAGTCCGGGGTCCGGAGTCCGGCATCAGCAATCCCACATCCCACTCATTTCTTGCTCTCGACACCGGACCCCGGACTCCGGACTCCGGACTTTTTTCTTATCTCCACCACTTCGTCCAGCACGCGGTTCGCGACGTCGAGTTTGCTCATTTTCTCCAGCGCCATTTTGCGCCCGTCGGGGAAGAGCAGGGTAACGATGTTGGTGTCCACGTCGAAGCCCGCGCCCTCCTGGCTGACGTCATTCGCCACGAGCAGGTCCAGGCGCTTGGCGCGGAGCTTGGCCGCGGCGTTTTCAACCAAGTGCTCCGTCTCGGCGGCAAAACCGACGATGATCTGCCCCTTCCGGCGGCGGCGCGAAATTTCGGCGAGGATATCCGCCGTGGGTTCAAGCTTCACGACGGGGGCGCCGTGCTGCTTCTTGATTTTTCCCGTGTGCGCGGTGGCGGGGCGGAAATCGGCGACGGCGGCGGCCATCAGCGACCACGGTGGCGGTATCGGCGTGGCGGAACACCGCTTCCGCCATTTCCGCGGCCGTCCGAACCCGCTCGAAGGTGTGGGCGGCGGGCGGTTCCGTGTGCGTGGGTCCCGCTGACCAGCACAACCCGTGCGCCGCGGCGGCGGCTGGCCTCGGCAAGGGCGTAACCCATTTTCCCGCTCGAGCGATTGCTGATGTAGCGAACCGCGTCGAGAGGTTCTTCCGTCGGGCCCGCCGTCACCAGAACCACTTCGCCTGTCAGATCCTCGCGGAGGCCGAGGGTTTCGAATACGGCTTGCGCGATGCACTCCGGTGAAGCCAAACGGCCGGCGCCGGTCATGCCGCAAGCAAGGTAACCTTCATCGGGATTCACCACGCGCACGCCGCGGCGGCGCAGGGTTTCCAGGTTTTGCTGGGTGGCCGCGTGCTCCCACATGTTGACGTTCATGGCCGGAGCGACAATCAGCGGCGCTTTGGTGGCCAGGCAAAGGGTGGTGAGGAAATCGTCGGCGATGCCGTGCGCCATCTTGGCCAGCACGTTGGCGGTGGCGGGAGCGATCACGAAGGCGTCAATCGATTGCGCCACCGCGATATGCTCGATGGCGCTCTCCACGTTGGAGGAGCCCTGCGTCCTCGCCGAACATCTCGGTGATGACCTTGTGCCCGGAGAGCGCGGCGAAGGTGAGGGGAGTGATGAATTCCCGCGCGCTGCGGGTCATCACCACCTGCACGTCCAGGCCCTTGTCCTGGAGAAGGCGCACCAACTCCGCCGCTTTATAAGCAGCGATTCCTCCCGAAACGCCTAAGGCAATTCGCATAAAGACAGTGACGAGTGGCGAGTGACAAGTGACAAGCGAATCAGATCCCCTGTTACCTGGCGCTGATCTCTTGCTCGTCACTCGTCACTTGTCACTTGTCACTGTTCTCCCTACTTCGCCGCCTTCTTCTTTGGATTCTTATCGATGTTCGCCAGGGACACGATTTCGATCGGCACCAGCCCCGCGCCAACTTCCTGCTGCGCCACGCGCGTCGATCTCTTCGTGGGAGTCTGAATCAGGGGTTTGGCCCCCGACTGCAATTGCCTTGCGCGCCTGGCAGCGACCAGGATGAAACGGAATTTGCTATCCAGGTTCTGTGGTATTTCCATTCGACATTATCCTCCAAATGTTCCGATGATTTTCTCCACCCGCCCCGCCTGGCTGGGGCGGCGGAAACGCGCCGCTCGAACAATTGCCTGCAGCGCCTGGGTGGCATCCTGTCAGGTGATCGTTCACCACCAGATAATCGTACTCAGCCCAATGGGCAATTTCCTCGCGGGCCGTTTCGAGCCGGCGTTCAATCTCTTCCGGCGCATCCGAGTGGCGGTCGCGCAGGCGCCGCGACAACTCCTGAAAAGACGGCGGCAGAATGAACACGCTGACCGCTTCCGGAAGCCGCTGGCGCACCTGCTGATGTCCCTGCACATCGATATCGAGCAGGATGTCCTGGCCCGCTTCCTGAGCGGCCTGCAATTGCTTGTGCGCCGTGCCGTAAAGATGCCCGTAAACGTCCGCCCATTCCACAAACTCGCCCCGGCGGACCATGCGTTCGAAAACCTTGGGCGACACGAAGAAGTAATCCCGGCCGTTCTTCTCGGTCGCCCGCGGCGCGCGCGTGGTGTAGGAAACCGAGAAGCGCAGGCCCGGCGAAGCGGCCATCAGGCGCTTGATCAGAGTCGATTTCCCCGCGCCCGAGGGGGCCGAAATCACGAAGATGCTGCCCCGCGCCGCCGGGGTTTTGGCTTCTTTGCCACGTTAAATTCCAGTGACGAGTGACGAGTGACAAGTGACGAGCATAGCGAACCGAAATCGGAACTCGCCGAGAATTCGAGCTGTCGATTATTCGTCACTTGCTCACTCGTCACTCGTCACTGCTCTTCTCACTCGATGTTCAGCGCTTGCTCGCGCAGTTTTTCGATTTCGGTCTTCATCTCGATTGCCTGCCGGGTAATCTCCAGGCCCACTTCCGGGACGTCGGTGGTCTTGGAGAGCAAAGTGTTGGCCTCGCGATTCATCTCCTGAAGCAGAAAATCGAGTTTCTTGCCTACTTCCGAAGTCTCCGCCAAAAGTTGGCGAATCTGGTCCAGGTGGCTTTGGAAGCGCGTCAACTCCTCCGCGATGTCGGAGCGCGAAGCGAGGTACGCCACCTCCTGCGCCAAGCGCCCGCTGTCCATTTCCACGCTGCCGGCAAGATCGCGAATGCGGCCTTCCAACCGCTGTTTGTAATACTGCGGCGCCTTCTCCGCAAGGTGGGATATGGTCGCGCCGCAGCGCTTCCAGGCGCGCCAACCGCGACAGTAAGTCACGTTCCAGCGACTCGCCTTCGCGGGCGCGCATCTCATTTAACTTCGCCAGCGCCTGGGCCACCGCCGCTCCAACATCTGGCGGATGCGGTCCGAGCTCTTCCGGCGCCATATCGCCGTTGCCGGTTACCACCAAGCCGGGGACGCGCAGCAAGGCCATCAAGTCGGGCTCCGCCGCGGCGCCGAATTCCTGCTTCAGCGTTTGGTATCCCTTCAGGTACGCCGCCAGGAGCTTACGGTCAATTTCGAGTTCAGTGGCCCCCGCGCCGGTCAATCCCACGGAGATTTCCACGTGGCCGCGCACAACGTGCTCCTTGAGCAGGCGGCGCACGATGGGTTCCAGCGCTTCGAGGCTCGGAGGGCAGACGCAACTGGGGATCGAGAAAACGATGGTTGGTGCCGCGGATGCTCACCGTGAGAGCGAATCCCCGCCTCTTCGGTTTCCACCCGGCTGTAACCGGTCATGCTGCGAATCATGTTGGTTCCTCGGAAAGCTGACGAGCTGACAGCTAACAGCTCACAGCCAACAGCAAACTGGAAGCTGTCAGCTGTAGGCTGTCAGCTTCTTTCTGTAAGCTGTCGGCTGTGAGCTATCAGCTTCTCTTACGGCTCCACATCCACGAATTGCAAATCGTGCAGGCGTTGGTAAATGCCTCCGCGGCTGACCAAATCCTCATGGGTTCCGATTTCACAAATGGCGCCGCGGTCGATCACCACGATGCGCTCCGCGCGGCGCACGGTAGAGAGCCGATGGGCGATCACCACCACGGTACGGCCCGCCATCAGGTTGGCCAGGGCGCGCTGGACGAGCATTTCGGATTCCGTGTCGAGTTCGGACGTCGCCTCGTCCAGAATCAAAATGGGCGGATTCTTCAGCAAAGCCCGGGCGATGGCGATGCGCTGGCGCTGCCCGCCCGACAGGCGCTGGCCGCGCTCGCCGATCATGGTTCCGTAGCCCTGCGGCATTTCCAGAATGAATTCCTCCGCCAGCGCCACGCGCGCGGCTTCCCGCACTTGCGTCTCCGTCGGCAAGCGGCTGCCATAACAGATGTTGTTGTAGACCGTGTCGTTAAAAAGTATCGTCTCCTGGGTGACGATGCCGATCTGGGCGCGAAGCGATTGGAGTTTGACGTCGCGAACGTCGTGGCCGTCGATGGTGATGCGCCCCTGGGTAACTTCGAAGAAGCGCGGAATCAGGCTGGCCAGGGTGGTCTTGCCCGCGCCGCTGGAGCCCACCAGCGCCACCACCTCGCCTTTGCGAATGTGCAGGTTGATGTCGCGCAGCAGGGGAACCCCGTCCTCGTAGTCGAACTCCACTTGTTCGAAGGCAATCTCGTGGTCGAATGGAGGCAGACGGATGGCCCCGGGTTTGTCCACCATTTCCGGTTCGGAGTCCAGGTAATGGAAGACCTGTTCGGAGGCGCCCAGAGCCTGCTGGTAGGAGTTGCTGACGCCCGTGAGCCGCTTCACCGGTTCGTAGGATTTCAGCAGCACGTAAAGGAAGCCGACAAAGCCCCCGGGAGTTTGCACATGGTGCAGGATCAGCCGGCGTTCGTAATACAACAGGCCGGCGATGGTGATGGCGCCCAGAACTTCCATGAGCGGCGATGATACGGCCTGGGCCCGCACCCAACGCAGACTGACCCGCAGCAGACGGCGTGTAGCGGTCTTAAACTTTTCTATTTCAAACGACTCCATGGCGAAGGCCTTAACGATGCGGATGCCCGAAAAGGTCTCCTGAAGGACGTTGTTCAGCTCCCCCATCTTGTCCTGGCTGCTGCGGCTGGAAGCGCGAATGTAACGTCCGAGTTTCGCCGAAGGGAAAACCACCAGCGGAATCAAGACCATGGAGATGAGCGCCAGCCGCCAATCATAATAAAAGAGCGCCCCCAACAAAAACACCAAGGTGAACGATTGCTTCAGCATATCCGCCGCAGTTTGCGAAACGGCAAACTGAATGCGTTCGATGTCGCTGGTGATCGCCGACATCAGGCGGCCGGTGGGGTTCCTGTGGAAGAAGGAGATGGATTGCACGATGAGCTTGGAATACAGAAGATTGCGCAGGTCGCGCACCACGGAGTGGCCGATATAATTGATGAAATAGGTGGCAAGGAATTCCGAAATGCCTTTGACCAGCGCTACGCCGATGATGGTGATCGCCACCACGGTCCAAACATTGTGGATCCAGTGGGGAAGTATATCCTCGAGGTAAACCGTGTGATGGAAATGGGATATTTGAAACAGGACAATTCCTGAGGTCGAAGCGTTGGGCGTGAGGACGACATCGAAAATCGGCTTGATAAGAAGTGCGGTGACCCCCTCGCGAGGCCCCACGACGACCATCAAGCAGACCGCCAGGACCAGGCGGAAGCTATAAGGCCGTATGAAACCCAGCAGGCGTTGAACTTGACTCATTCCGTCTCGTTGTAGCGCCGGGCTTTAGCCCGGCACGTGCCGACCTCCCGACCAAGTCGGGACAGGTCCCGGTCGACGCTACACTTTCCCCGCCCCCAAGGCGGAAATACTCCTAATCCCCTCAAAACCAACGATGTTAGATACCGGAGGGGGCATTCGTCAAGGAAATAGCAACAAGGGGCGGGCAAGGACAAGCCTTCCCTCGGGTTATCCCCTTTTTTTGTTTTTTGTTAGCCGGAAATTTTCCTCCGATTGGTTCATGTACTAATTAGTAATTGAGGGCGGGTCCTTTGGGGGCAATTATAAGGGTGGGCCGTCACATGGTGTGTGAAATCCAGGCCAGCAAATGTGTCACAGCGCGGCGTGGCCGCAACCAAACCTATTGGGGCCAGCGGCGTTGGCCCGGGTCGAACGGTCGCCGCGGCGGCCCCTACAAGGTAAGGGCGGTTTGCATACCGCCCCCTGCTTCCATGCCGTGCGCCGGGTGGCGCGGACCCTCGTCCTCTGGAGTCCGCGCCAGCCAGCGCCTTAACTGGCCCAGTGGATGGCCGCTGACTAGATGGTGGCGTGGTAGGGCGTTTCAGTTCCACTTTCTGAGAATCGGTGCTTGGTTCTGATGGAACTTTGTACTTAGTGACTGGATCCCGTGGTAGAGTCCCGAGGCTGGCAATTTTCGTTATCGGGACAACGGTTGGGTGGCAAAGCAAGAGGAATGTCCTATCCCAAATCTGACCGATCCGACGGCCATGGGCAGGTCAATTGTGCCATTGCCGGTCCGGAGAGCCGGGGCAATCATGCATTTCATCTTGGACGGTTGATGACATTTCATTGGCGCAACATCGCTCATTTCGCAGAGTGCAGCAAGCGGTCCTCAGTCGGGTTTGGCTGGGAGACGGCATTTCCTCCGCGCGGCGCTCGGCGCCCTCTTGATGATGGTGTGCGTGAGTTTTCTGTGCGCCCAGTCTGACAGCACGGGAGCGTTAGGCGGGACCATCACCTTCCGGAAGGGAGCCGTGCCGGGCACCAAGGTCGTGCTCACGAACAACGCGACGAATCAGACTCTCACCATGATCTCGGGGGAAAACGGAAGCTATCGCTTCTCGTTGCTTGCCCCAGGCACTTACCGTGTGAGCTTTTCCGCACCCGGATTCAAGACCTCGCAAGTCCCGTCGATAGCCATCAACGTTTCGGAAGCTCCCACCCTGGACGCAAGCCTGGAACGCGGCAACCCCCGGGAGAGGGTGGCGTGCAACTGCCGCTTGAGCCTGTCGGCCTCGTCGTCAGGTACCCTGGTGGATCACAAAACCATCACCGGCGTGCCGCTGACCACCCGCAACTTTGCGCAGCTTCTCTCGATGTCTTCGGGTACCGTCGCGGATGTGAACAATGCCGGAACCCTGGGCAGAGGAACCCAGACGGTAAACGTGAATGGAAGCACGGCCGCGGGCAGCTACACCATCGAGGGAGCCTACGCCCCCAGCACCGTCCCCAATCCCGACGCCATCGCCGAGTTCAAGATCCAGACCTCGCAGTACGACGCCGGCTATGGCGCGCTGGTGCCCGGCACCAACGTGATCACCCGGGGCGGAGAGAGTCAGTATCACGGCACCGCCTGGGAATTTGTGCGCAACGACATTTTCAATGCCAATGCGTTCTTTCGGAATGCCACGGGGCAACCCAAACCGAATCTGAAACAAAACCAGTTCGGAGTGACGCTGGGCGGCCCGGTCCTCAGGGATAAGTGGTTCTTTTTCGGCTCCTACCAGGGAACGCGGCAGGTGAACGGTCTGGACCCCACCTCCGTGGCCACGGTCATCCTTCCGCCTCTCACGAGCGACCGGTCGGCGGCGGCCCTGGCGGCCCAGTTCTGCCCCGGCAATCATCTGCTGGCGAGCGGCGCGGATGCGGGCCAGCCGGACCCGAACTATCTGACCTTTGCCGGCGGGAAGCAACTGGACTGCGCGAATCAGAATACCGCCACGACCGTTCCCATCAATCCGGTGGCCCTGCGCATTCTGCAGACCAAGCTGCCCGATGGCTCCTACCTGATCCCGGTGCCCCAAACGATCCTCCCGTCAGGCAGCAATGCCGGCATGGGTTTCTCCTCCTTCAGCTTCCCGTCCTATTACAACGAGGATCATTTCGTGGCCAACAGCGACTTTGTGGCGTCGCCGGTCAACACCTTGTCGTGGCGCGGCTTTTTTTCCAGAATTAACCAGCGCCGATCTCTGGGAGCGCCGGGCGGGGCGACGGTCACCCCGGTGATCCCGGGCGCCGGTTCTCCCCAGGCGCTCCATGCGCAGGACGATGCGCTCTCCTTCAAGCTAACCTCGGTGCTGACGCCCAAGGTCGCGAACGAAGTGCGCTTTGCCTACACGCGCACCCTCCAGTATGCCCGCGGCGTCGGCACTCCCTCGGCGGATTCCTTCGGCATGACCCCAGTGGACCCGTTCTTTCCCCTGCCCCCGGAGGTCACCATGCTGGGCCCCATGGGAACGTTCCGCTTTTTCGGCAACGGCGCCAACGACTTCTGGACGCTCACGAACACGTTCGCGTGGACGGACAATCTCTCTTGGTGTTCACGGAAGGCACAATGCCCGGGTGGGTGGAGTTTTTCTGATGCAATACAACGACCGGCTGGACACCGGCGCCGCGCGCGGAAAAATCACGTTCGAGACGTTCGAGGACTTACTGGTGGGCCTGAGCGCGGCGGATAATCAAAGCCCTGGCGGCCGCAGCAACATCGAGACCGTGAGAGCCAACGAGGGGGTGGGGCCGAACGGCGAGGTTCAGTATCAATACCGGCACTATTACGGGGCGGCCTTCGCGCAGGACGATTTCAAGGTGACGCCGCGCCTCGCGCTCAATGCCGGCCTGCGCTGGGAGTATGTCGGCCCCTCGTTCGACAAGGCAGGTACGATCGGGAACGTCTGGCCGTCTCTGTTGAAGCAAGTGCCGATTCCGCCGCCCTCGGGAACTCTGGTCGGCGATGTGGTTGCGGCGAACTACAATCCGGCCCTGATCAATCCGTACACGGGCGAGCCGTTCGGTCCGCCGCCCACGGGTGTATCGACCGGTCCCACCCGCAGTTTCTATCAGAACAACACGCCGCTCGGGAAGTTCGCCCCCCGGTTTGGTTTTGCGTGGCAGCCGTTCGGAGCCGCCGGGCGCGCCGCGGTGCGCGGCGGGTACGGCTGGTTTTACCAAGCGCCGGCTTTCAGCGCCAACGCCGCAAGTGCTCCCCTGTTCACCGCGGCGCCGTTTGCGCAGGGATTCACCAATACGGACGCCAGCAATGGCCAGTCGGATCTCCAGAAGCCGTTTCCGACGACCACGCTCGGCTTTGTGGCGCGCACGCCGACCTCCCAGCTTTCTGACCGGATCGCCGGTCCGGAATATAAAATCCCCCACCTCCAGCAATGGAACCTGAGCATTCAGACCAAACTGCCCAGAGCTTTCACTCTTGACGTAGGCTATGTCGGGTCGTACGGTGACAACCTGTTGGTCGGCGTGGGCCTCAACCAGCCGCTGCTCGCCAGTCCCAGCAACCCGGTCGAACTGCGGCTACACGGGAGCGCCCGCCGATTGCATCACCACCAATACCGCCGTAAACGCGGAACTGCGCGTTCCGTTCATGGGAGAGAGCCCCTCCGCATTAACCGATAGCCAGTTTACCGGCGAGTCCTGGTATCACGGCCTGCAAGTGACTCTCCGCAGGCAGATCTCTCACGGCCTGAGTTTTCAATCTGCCTATACCCTGTCGAAGGCCATGAACGACACTTCCATCTATAACGACCTGAACTACCTATCCGGGAATTGGGCGCGCGCGACATTTGACCGCACGCACCGGATCGTTACCAACTTCGATTACCAGTTTCCCAATTCCGTACACGGCAAGGGCGCGGCAGGAAAACTGTTGAACGGGTGGTCTACAACCGGGATTGTCATTCTGCAAAGCGGATTGCCGCTGACCCTGACCGATCCGGCCGGAGGCAGCGTCTACGGTGAGGCCTCGCCCTCAACCGTCACGCTCTGCCCGGGTCGAACGGCCGCCGCCCTGGCCACATCCGGCAGCGTGGAAGCGAGACTCGGCGGCTGGATCAATGCGTCGGCATTGTGCTCTCCGCCCGCGATCGGTTCCGATGGCGCAACTGGGTACGGCAACGCAGGCCAGAGCCTCCTCGACGGGCCGCCGCAGGTTAATACCGATTTTTCGTTGGGAAAGAGGACCGTGGTGGGAGGCCTCCGGGAAAACGCCGAACTGGCGTTCCGCGTCGAATTCTACAACTCCCTCAACCATCCCCAGTTCAGCAATCCCGGCACTACGCTGGGGACGGCAAACTTCGGTGTGATCACCCAGACCTCGGTCGCCCCTCGCCTGATCCAGTTCGCATTGAAATACCTCTTCTGACGGCGGCGCCGGACAAGTCCGCCGGTTTACAGGTCCATCTAAATCAAAAAGCGGGATGGACTATTTGCAGAGAGACACTTTCCATCCCCCTGCGCCGAAAGGTGCAACCGCCTACCGCCTACTGCTTACTGCTTTCAGGCATGTCGAGTCCCATGGCCGCGGCCCCGTAGAGGGGAGAATAATTTCCCAGATGCCGCGGTAACGATTTCCGTGGAGTAGGTGATGGTGGGCGAGGCGAACTCGTCGAGAAAACCATGCAAGCGTGTCGAGGAGCAGAGCCCCGGACTGCGACACTCCCCCGCCCAGAACGATGATGTCGGGATTCAGGATGCGGATGACCATCAGCAGGCCGCGGGCGAGCCAGCGAGTGGTCTCGCGCAGGATGTGGGTGGCGGCCGCATCACCTTCTGCCGCCGCCTGCATCAGACCTTTGGCGGTGATTTCCGGGCCGCCGCTGAGTTCCACCATGCGCGCGACGTGCTCCGGGCGGCGCTCCGCCCATTCCCGCGCGCGAGTCTCAATGGCGCCGCCCGAGCTGAAGGATTCCAGGCACCCTCGGCCGCCGCAGGAGCAGCGCGCGCCGGAGTCCGACACCGGAATGTGGCCGATTTCGCCCGCCATGTAATCCTTGCCCCGCAGGAGCTTGCCCTCGTAAACGATGCCGCTGCCGATGCCCGTGCTGATGGTGATATAGACCATCGATCTTCGCGCCCCGTCCGGCCCCATAGTGGTATTCGCCCAGCGCGCCGGCGTTGGCATCGTTATCGAGCCGGCAGGGAATGCCCAGGGTTTGCTCCATCCATTTTCCCAGTTCGAAACCCTTCCATCCCGAGGAGTGAACGGAGGTCACACGTCTGGCGCGGAAATCCACCGGTCCCCCGAAGCTGAGCGCCACAAGCCTTGATGGGCGCGTCCGTCTGGGCCATCAGTTCGCGGCAGCGCGCGGCGAGTTGGTTGAGCATCCAATCGCGCCCGGCCGCGCGGTCCGTGTCACCTTCCAAGACCAGGAGGCGCCGCCCCTGCTCGTCAAACAGCCCGGTGCGAAAATGCGTGCCGCCAATGTCTACTGCCAGAACGTTTTTCAAGGGAACCTCCGAACTGGGGACGACACAAATTATGAATTCTGAATGAATTATGAACTAGGAATACTTAACAACTCAATTCTCCGTTGTGCCAGAGCAAGTCCAAAAGGCCAACAAATTCTGAATTCTGAATTGTGAATACTGAACCAATCGAATCTCCGTTGCACCCGATTAAGCCCAAGGGGTTTTGCATTTATAATTCAGAATTCAGAATTCAGAATTTCCTACCTCCCAATGTCCCGGTGCGAAACCTTAGTTTTGTAGCCTTCGTGCACCAGCGCGTTGGCCACCTCTTCCGCCAAGAAGACGGAGCGGTGCCGTCCCCCCGTGCAACCGATGGCGATGGTCAGGTAGCTCTTGCCTTCGCGGACGTACTGGGGCAGCAAGTAGAGGAGCAGGTTCATCAGCCGGTTCATGAATTCGTGCGTTTGCGGATAGGAGTCCATGAAGCGGCGCACGCCCACGTCGCGTCCGGTCTTGTTCTTCAACCGGGGAACAAAGTTGGGATTGGGGAGAAAGCGCACGTCAAACACCAGGTCGGCATCCGTCGGGACGCCGAAGCGGTAGCCGAACGAGACCGCGGAAATCAGCATCGAGCGGCGTGCCGCGATGCCGCCGAAGCGGGTTTGAATCAGGTCGCGCAGTTCGTGAACGTTTAAGTCGCGTGGTGTCAATCACCACGTTGGCAAGCTGGCGCATGGGCTTCAGCAACATGCGCTCCAGGCGGATGCCCTCGCGCACCGGCAAGTCGCGGCCCAGGGGATGCGGGCGGCGCGTCTCCTCGAAGCGGCGGATCAGCGCCTTGTCGGAAGCTTCCAGGAAGACCAGCGACGGCCGCAAAAGCTTGTTGCGCGCGAGGTCGCGATAATGCGTGGGGAGTTGGCTCAGCGCCTCGCCGCCGCGGATGTCCACCACCGCCGCGGCGCGGTCAATGCGGCTGCCCGGCTGCTGGCACATCTCGGCAAACTTCAGAATCAGGTCGAAGGGAAGATTGTCCACGCAGTGGTAGCCGAGATCCTCAAAGGACTTCAGAACGGAAGCCTTCCCGGAACCGCTCATCCCGGTGATGAGCACGAACTGCTTCGCGTGCTTCTTCGCGGAAGCTTTCTTCTTCATGGGGAAGTCTGTGGCCCGTCGCCCTTTGTCCGTGGTCCGGAGTCCGGAGTCCGGAGTCGGGAGTCCCTTGCCGGCCGTCAGGGGAATTATGAATTATGAATGCTAAATTATGAAGAGGATTCGTGGGGGACAACCAGGAAGATAACGGATGGCAGGTTTCTGATGACCAGGCCGTGGCCACGTTCACCATCAGGGAAGGGCGTTTTTTCGATCCCAACGCATCGTTCAAGCTTTCATGCCTTTCCGAAGCGTGACTTCAAGCGCGGGGGATGCTCCTTGAGATACCACGGCGGCAACTTCGAGTTATGCAGGCTTAATGAAAGGGCACCATCCAAAAAGCAGTGTTTGGACCATCGCAGTAAGACGCGCAAACCATCGGACTCGGCGCACGCACGGCATGCAGCAAAAAATAGTATAAGTGCGTCGCGCCAAGGCTCGCGAAGTGGTTTCGAAACGCCCGTTCGACGTCTTCTTCACCGCCGCCTTCCATAGCCATCCCGACGAGCTGCTTCATGGTTTTCCCTTCGAGTTCCTCGCGGGTGCGGCAGTCGATAATAATCGCGAGGCTCGAATCCGCAGCCATCTTTTTGAACGCGGCTAAATCCGGGCGCTCGCGATTCCCCAAAACCGCGCCAATCACCTCGCACCGGCCGCCCGGGGCAAGGGCTTCCGGCAGCCCGGCCATCAAGCGGCGTACAATCTCCAGCCCGTCGCCTCCGCCGTCCGCGAACCTCGGATACCGCACACCCGGGCGGCACCGGCATGAAGGGAGGATTGCAGGAAATCAAGTCGAAGCTTCGCCCCGTCACCGGGCCGAGAAGATCGCCGATGATCAGTTCCACCTTGTCCGACAGTCCATTCATAGCGGCGTTGACCCAGAACAGCTTCGCGGCCAGAGGCTCGATCTCAACTGCGGTTACCCGCGCCGCGGTCCGGGCGCATACCAACGCCTGCGTCCCGACGCCGGAACACAGGTCCAGCACGCTGCCCTCCGCCCCTCCAAGCATGCGGCTGAGCTCGATCGAGTCATTCCCGTAGTAGAACTTTGCCGAGGGCGACACCTTTTCGCAGAACAGCCACAGTCCGCGGTGGAACACCAGCCGGTACGCAGGCGCGACCCTGTCCCCGATCCGATTCACCAGGCCGAGCGCTTCGACCGTCGAGAGCAGTTCGTCCGGCACGCACGCTTCGAAGTCGCGCCTCTCAACGTCCTGGCCCTCGCCGAACAGACGCGCCAGAACCTGGAATCTCTCCGCAATCTGCGGGGGCTCGACTCCCCGGATCGCGGATCAACACTCGATCCAATCCCGCCTCCGCCAGCAGGTTCTTCCACTGGACTAGCGCGCGCTGTTGTTCGCTTGTGAGCATCCTAAACTCAGGGCATATCGGTCAATGGCTTGCGCTACTCTAAGTTGTAAAGCAACGTTTTCGGAACAAACCAACTTTATCGAGCATCTCTTCGGTTGTCCATACCCGATCGCTTACCCCGGGAAGTTCCTCCGCTGAGGGTCTCGAAGTTTCCTTGTCCCTTGGCATGTGTCAGAGTGGAGGTCCTGGTTTTCACCGTGCCGGTTGCAGAGCGAAATCCAGTGCCGTTCCGGCGTGCAGCAGAGCCGTGTTGAACAGGGGTAAGTCACAATGTTGCGGTTTGAGCAGAAGCGGTATCTCCGTGCATCCGAGGACAATCCCCTCCGCGCCGCGGTGGCGCAGGCGTTCGATGATTTCCAGAAACAGATGCCGTGAGGTGGGCCGTATCTCGCCCCGGCACAATTCCTGATAAATCACATCGTTTACCCGTTGTTGATCGCCGGGCTCGGGAACGAGCACCGTGATTCCCGACCGCTCGAGGCCATCGCGGAAGAATCGCTCCGTCATGGTGAACACGGTCCCCAGCAAGCCTACGGACCGCAGCCCTGCTGCGAGGATGGCTTCCGCCGTGGCTTGGATGATGCTCAGCAGGGGCATGTGTACGGCTCGTTGGACTTCCTCGAATACAATGTGCATCGTGTTGGTCGCGATGAGCCCGAAATCGGCGCCGGCCACATGCAACCGCTCGAGCGCCTCCGCCATTTCCCGCGCCGCCTCATTCCACTGCCCGTTGTGCTGCCAGTCCACAAACTTTTGAAAGTTCACGCTATAGATCAGAATCTCCGGGTAACCGTAGTCGCCAAACCGCGCCGTGTAAGTCCTGGTGATGTGCTCATAGTAAAGCGTGGTGGATTCCGGGCTCATGCCGCCAAGGATGCCTATCTTTTTCATCTATTTTGCTTTCTGCCCTTTGATGGTCTGGGTCTTGTGCGCGCCCTTCATGGTATGGACGAGGAATCCATCCGCACCCTGCAGCCACACCTCGGCCAGCACGTAATCCGTTACATATTCCGTATAGGACGGCGCGAAGTTCCCCACCACGTCGAAGACAAGCTGGGGTTCGGCGAGAGGCGGGCTCGGCTGCGCCAGCCTCTTCGTGAAGGGGACCTGAAATTCCTTGCCGGTCGCTTCCTGCCGCAGCGTAATATGACTATCGTCCTTTTGGACGACCGAGTATTCGCCTTTGGGGAGACTTGTGCCGCCGGCCTGGAACGTGAACGGGATGGTGAACGTTCCCTGGGCAAAGGCCTCCGTAGCCCCTGCGACGAGGACCAAGGCCGTTGCCGCCACTGCCCAAATTGCCAAGCGCTTCATCTGAACCCTCCTTTTTCGAATCTACATCCCTGCCCTTTGGGGAGCGGGTGGCTCGCAACCGGCGCATTCACCAGCCTGGGCGAGACGGTGAGGGGGTCAAAGCTGTGGCGAGCCAAACCGATTTGACCCAGGGTGATCATGGCGGCGCGGACCCCCTCACCCCCGCTTGCGGCCCGCCTCTCCCCAGGCGAGGGAGATGCAGACACATGCCGGGAGGAACCTGGCGCTCCATTAGGCGTACCACTCCTCCGTCGCGCCGCCGCGAGACGCCTGCGTGGAAGGAACGCCGTTTTTCATGGCGTCTTCCATGGCCGCGACGAACGTGTCGATTTCCTCGAGCGTCGTGTAAATGTTCGGCGACACCCGGAGGCACTGATAATCAAAAACCTGGTTCGGCGGGGCTCCGCCGACGAGCGGGACGACGATGATCCGGTACTTGTCCATCAGAAATTTCGCGAGGTCCCGGACGTCGATCCCCTCGATGTTGACCGCCGCTACTGCCCAAGCCTGAGCGGGCTCGCTGAGATCCGTCAGTATCTTGATGCGCGGATTAACCTTCAGGGCGTTGGCCCAGCGCAGGGTCAGATAGCGCAACCGGGCCGCCTTGCGCTCGCCGCCGATGGCCTGATGGTAAGCCAGAGCCTCGCCGAGCGCCGCCCGGATGGCCCACGGGTGCGTCCCAATGGCCTCGAACTTTCGGATGTCATCGTCCTGCTGTTCGGGGGCTGCCTGCAGGGGCCAGAATCTCGGGATCATCTCTTTCCGAACGTAGAGGCAGCCGTTGCCGATCGGCGCCAGCAGCCACTTGTGCAGGCTGACGCCATAGGCGTCGCACTCGAGGTCCCTCAGCTTGAACGGGAAATTGCCCCAGGGCGTGGGCGCCGTCGACGATGGTAACGATCCCCTTCGAGCGGGCCAGGCGGGAGAGCCGCGCCACCGGAAACAACTGGGCCGTCAAGTTGGTGACGTGGCAGAAATGGAAAACTTTCGTTTGCGGCGTGATGGCCTGTTCGAAACGGTGGTAGAGATCGTCCGCCGTCGTCGGGACGGGGAATTGAAGGCGGTGCACTTTGATGTCTTCGCGCCGCATGCGCTGGTCCCACGTCGTCAGCATGCGGGGATAGTCCTGCTCGGTCGTGACCACTTCATCCCCGGCCTTAAGGTCGATCCCGTTCTGCGCGATTTGCAGCGACTCGCTGGCGCCGCGCGTCAGGGCCATCTCCTCCGGGTCACATCCGAACTCCGCCGCCATGCGCAAGCGGATCGTCTGGATGCGCTCGGCAATGGGGCCTTGATAAAAAATGGGCGCCATGTTGATCATGTCCATGTAGCGCCATTTCCGATTCCAGCGCCACCCGGGGCGTCGGGCAGGTAAAGCCGTTATTCAGGTTGATGATGGTGCGGTCCAGCTTGAAATCCATCTGGATCTCCCGCCAGTAGAACTCGTCTTGCGGCGACGTCTTCGGGCGATCTGCCTGCGACCGATCTGGGACGCTGCCAGGACGCGCTCGAGAGCTCAGCCCTCTGGCCGCGGACGCGACCGTCCCGGCGGCTCCGGCCGCACGCAGAAATGACCGTCGACTCCACATTGTAGGCCTCATTAAAAACCTCCTTGATCTCTACTGGCGTTCATCCAGAATTTTCGATTCCAACTTTATCTCGCCGCGGAATCATACGCCAGCTGCCCTGTCGATTCAAGCTCAGGTCATCGATGGACGATGTCCCGCTATTTTTTGATGGGGTGTTGGCAGGAGAGCGACGGCAACGCACCGCCCACTCGGCCTCCCCATCCCCGCGGGCTGGGACCTTTGAAAGTAAAGTATGGTGGGGAGTTCTAAGCGGCTTGGGGGCGTTCGCAGTCAAATGACGAGAGATCGAGCTTCATTTCCACCTCGTCACCGTAGCTGCTGGTGGTTTGAAAGCCCAATTTGCGGAAGAGGCGCAAGGCGCGAAAGTTGGATATTTCCGTGGTGAGATAGGCGTGGGCAAAGCCCATGTTGCAGGGCCCAACGCCAGGGTATGCCGGCTCAGCACCGTGCCCAGCCCTTCTTCGCGATAGTCCTGATGGACGAAGATGGTGAATTCCACCGCGTCCGCCGGCATGGGGCAGAGGATCGTGTGCGCCACCACCTTGCTGCCCTCCCAAGCCAGCAGCGCCTGGGACTTTTGCTCCAGCCGGTCGAGCCAGTGGGCGATGCGGGGGACGTCCGGCGGCGGGATGCCTTGGGCTACACGTTTGGGCTCGAAACTCTTGTACATCTAGACGAGCGCCCCAAAATCTTCCCGGCCAAAAGGGCGAACCTCCAGTTCCCGACCCTTATGGGTCTGAACCGGGACCGATTTGAACGCGACCTCCAATCCGTCTCGTCATCCTGACCTTCACAGCAAATTAAGGTCCAGTCTTGCTGGCGCTGATATTTTGAATCAGCAAATAATGAAAAGACGCCTTCGCCAGCGGCAAACAATTGAAAAAACATACGCTTAATGAAAATCGTCTGGCAAGTATTGATTCCCTTCGCCCTCTTTCCACCGCTCTCTTGCCGGATAACTGCTTAGGAGTTGACCGGGGGCAATCCGCCGGCGCAACTGTTGCAAATTTCAACAGCCTCTTTTTTCGCGTCTTCCTTGTGGTCGTGTGACGGTCAATTTCACAGCCTGACCATTGAGCCAAAATCCCCACCGCAGATTGGCTGGGTTGCGCCCAGTCTCCAACCCTGATTCCCGGCGGGAGCGCCAAGTTGCGCACCTTGAGCCCCGATGCGTAAGGATGCTAAGCTCAAGCCATGGCGAGCCCCGGCTGTCTTGAACCCTCGAACCTCGCGACGGTAGAGCGTTACCGCGCGCTCCTGCAAGTATCCGAATCCATCGCCTCGCACCGCGACCTCCCGGACCTGTTCCGCTCCCTCGCGGCGTTGCTGCATCGCCTGGTGACGTTCGATTTCATCTGCCTCACCCTTCCCGACCTGGCGCGCAACGTCGTGCGGCTGCACGTTCTGGAAAGTTCGCTTCCCACGCGGATTCAGCCCGGGCTTGAAATCCCCATGGTGGAAAACGTGCGCCAGTTGGTTTGGGAAAACCAGCAGCCCTTGGTGATCTCTCATCTCGAACACGACGAGCGCTTTCCGATTGTCAGCGACATGCTGCGCCAGGACGGCGTGCAGTCACTCTGCGTGCTGCCGCTGACGACGGCCCAACGGCGGGTGGGCGCGATGGCGCTCGGTTCGGTCGAAGCCAGCGCCTACGATGCCGCCGACCTCGAGTTCCTCCGGCAAGTCGCGGCGCAGGTGGCCGTGGCCGTTGACAACGCCCTAAACTCCCAGAATGCCCAAATTTACCAGCAAGAACTGGCGCGCGAGCGCGACCGCCTGCGCCTGCTGCTGGAAGTCAACAACGCGCTGGTCTCCACGCTCGACTTGCACCAGTTGCTTTCCGCCATCTCCGCCTGCCTGCGGCGGGTGATGAATCACGATTACGCCAGCCTGGCGCTTTATGAACCCGCCGCCCAGCAACTTCGCCTGCAAGCGCTCGATTTCCCGCAGGGCAAGGGGCTGCTCCAGGAAGAAATGGTATTCCCGATCGAGGGCACGCCCTCCGGCGAGGTCATCGTCACGCGCCAACCCTTGATCATTTCCGGCGCCAACCTCGACCGCTATGAGCCGAGCGTCAGCCGCCTCTTCATCGCCGAAGGTCTGCACTCCGGCTGCATCGTGCCGCTGATCACCGCCAACCGGACCCTCGGCACGCTCAGCCTGTCCAGCCTCCGCGCCGGCGCCTTCACCCAGGAGGACGTCGACCTGCTGATGCGCGTGGCGAATCAGGTGGCCATTGCCATCGAGAACGCCCTCGCCTATCGCGAGATCGCCGAGCTCAAAAACAAGCTGGCCGACGAGAAGCTCTACCTGGAAGAGGAAATTCGCACCGAGTACACGTTTGAGGAAATCGTGGGCGAAAGCCCCGCGCTCAAGCGCGTGCTGAGCCAGGTGGAAACCGTGGCCCCGACCGATTCCAGTGTGCTGGTTCTGGGCGAGACCGGCACCGGCAAGGAAGTGATCGCGCGCGCCATCCACGACCTGAGCCCGCGCCGTGAACGCACGTTTGTGAAAGTCAATTGCGCCGCCATCCCCACCGGGCTCTTGGAAAGCGAGCTTTTCGGCCACGAGAAAGGCGCCTTCACCGGGGCGATCGCGCAAAAGGTGGGGCGCTTCGAACTCGCCCATCGCGGCACGCTGTTTCTTGATGAAGTCGGCGACATCCCCCTGGAACTCCAGCCCAAGTTGTTGCGCGTTCTTCAGGAAAAGGAGTTCGAGCGCCTGGGCGAGCACCCGCACTCTGCACGTGGATGTGCGCGTCGTCGCCGCCACCAACCGCGACCTTACGCAGATGGTGGAGGACCGCCTTTTCCGCAGCGACCTCTACTACCGGCTGAACGTTTTCCCCATCGTCGTCCCGCCGTTGCGCGAGCGCGCCGAGGATATTCCCCTGCTGGTCCGCTACTTCGCCCAGAAGCACGCCCGCCGCATGGACCGCCGCATCGAGACCATTCCCGCGGAGGAAATGGAAGCTCTCACGCGCTATCATTGGCCGGGCAATGTGCGCGAACTCGAAAACCTGATCGAACGCGCCGTTATCCTTTCGCGCGGACCTGCCCTGCACGTGCCCTTGCCGGAGGACCGCCTTTCCGGCGACATGCCTGCCGCCTCTCCGGTGACGCTGGAGGCCGCGGAGCGCGAGCACATCCTGCGCGCCCTGCGCGACACCAACTGGGTCATCGCCGGCCCGCACGGCGCGGCGGCGCGCCTGGGCATGAAACGCACCACCCTCCAGTCGCGCATGGCCAAGCTCGGCATCTCCCGCCCCTCCCGTCATTGAGATAGCCACCCGGCTTGATCCGGGACGTGCCAGGGACTTTCTCTTTGCCAACCGCCGCGACCGCGGCCAGTCTGAAACCTGGAGCGGCGGGAAGCACGCCCGGAACTCTACTCCCTGGGGCGAATGGTAATTGAGGTTCAGGGGTGAGTCGCGCTATAGTTTTTGTTGGAAACCCTAGCAAGGAAGAAACTTGAGAGAACAAACCCGTAGGCGGGAATCAATGATCCCGGTGCTGGCGGCGGGCCTCCTGGCCGCCACCGTGGTGATGGGAGGTGTGATCGTGCGCGGCAACCTGCACGCGCAGCCTCCGCAGCCCCCTGAGACCGCTATTCCCGTGCACTTCACCGATGTGCGCGAAGCCGCCGGAATCACTTTTCAGCACGACGCCACGATGAGCGAGGAAAAGGAATACATCGAGACGATGGGTAACGGTCTGGGCTGGATCGATTACGACCAGGATGGGCTGATGGACCTCTACTTCGTCCAGTCGGCCGCCACCGAGTGGTACAAGCCTTCACGGCCGCTGCGCTCGGCCCTTTATCACAACAACGGCGATGGGACGTTCACCGACGTCACGGAAAAGGCCGGCGTCGGCGCGAGTGGCTTTTACGGCCAGGGTGTAGCGGTGGGCGATTATGACAACGATGGTTACCCCGACATGCTGGTGACCGGTTACGGCCACGCGATCCTCTTACCACAATAACGGCGACGGAACGTTCACGGATGTGACCGCCAAGGCCGGAGTGGCGGACGAAGGTAACTGGTCCACCAGCGCGGGATGGTTCGACTACGACAAGGATGGGTATCTCGACCTGCTCATCTGCAACTACATCCAATGGACGCCCAAGAACAATCTCTGGTGCGGTGAGCACAAACCGGGCTATCGCGCCTATTGCCATCCTGATAACTATCGCGGCGAGCGGCTAAAGCTCTATCACAACAACCACGATGGCACTTTCACCGACGTGAGCGATGCGTCGGGTGTGGGCAAGCCGGAAGCCAAGGGATTGGGAGTGGTTCTGGCCGACTTCAACAACGACGGCTGGCCCGACATCGTGGTAGCCAACGACACTTGGCCGAATTTTCTCTTCCTCAATAATCACGATGGGACATTCCGCGACGTCTCCTTCACCTTCGGGCGTGGCGGCCAGCGAAGACGGGAAATACGAAGCGGGAATGGGCATGGACGCGGCAGACGTCGACGGCGACGGCTGGCTGGACATTTACGTCACCCATTTGGATTTTGAACTGAACCGCCTCTATCACAATAACCACGACGAGTCATTTGACGATGCCACCTTCAGCTCCGGCCTGGGCAACAAGGCCACCCTCCTGAGTGGCGTCAGCGCCAGGATGTTCGATTACGATAATGACGGCTGGATAGATATCTTCCAGGCGAATGGCAGTATGCTGGACAATATCATGCTCTATCACAACGAGGTTTCCTGGAAAGAGCCCAAGCTGATGTTCCGCAACCTGGGCGCGGGCAAGTTCGAGAAGGTGTCGGAGCAACTGGGCGCCGACTTCATGAAGCCCACCGTGGGACGGGGCACGGCGGTGGCGGACTTCGATAATGACGGCGACCTGGACATTGCCGTTTCCAATAGCAATGACTTCCCGCAGTTGCTGCGGAACGACGGCGGGAATGCCAACCATTGGCTGGAAGTCATGCTGGTGGGGGTAAAATCCAACCGCGACGGCCGCGGCGCGGCGCTGAAACTCGCCACGGAGGGATTTGTCGAATACCGGCAAGCGCAGGGGGGAATGAGTTACATGTCGGCGCAAGACCCGCGCATCCATTTCGGCCTGGGGCAGAGAAAGACCATGGATTCTCTGGAAATCACCTGGCCCAGTGGCGTCGTGGACAAGCTCGCGAGCGTGCCGATCGATCAGATCATCACCGTGAAGGAAGGCGTGGGAATCATTCCCAGGAGTTTTCCCAAAATCATTTGGAAGTAAGCTTGATATGGCGGGCAAGCTTCTGGCAGGGCTTCCCGGTGGGGGCATCGTGAGGTGAAAATACGATACTCACCTCCTCATCGGGCTTAAGGGTTCGGCCCAGAACGCGCTCCACTCTGCGACGTGTTCCGGGAGGCAAACTTCACACGCCGAGACTGTTGCGGGGCCTGGCTTCGCTGGCTGTCATCGTCCCGATTTCGGTCCGCCGGCTTTCGTCCAAACCGTCACCTGACGGTACGGCGTAAGAACAACAGGACCAACCAAGCCGTAAGGCTGTACCAATCCGCGTCGCGCGACGTCGTCATCAATCTTCGCCAACCGGTTGTTCAAGGTGGTGGCGATCCGTAAGGCAATGGTGTTCCGGCCCGCCTTCAAGTATGGACCGACGTCGGCCTCCGCACTGAGCTGATCGCTGGGAACCGTCTCCCCGTTGATGGCCAAAGTAAACGAATCGAAGACCTCGCCCAGGCTTAGCCATGCACCGTCGGTGCCGGTCCATTCAGCCGGCAAGTCGAACGTCGTGCTGTACGCACCGATGCCCGAGGCATTCTGAAGTACCGGGATTTCCGGCCAGGGTTTCAGGCTGTTCAGCTCCAGGACCACGGGTGTCTTGCGTGTGTCTGTGGCAGCGACCCCAAACGTCGTCGCGTACGGGTTCGCAGGCTGCCAATCTTCGGCGGTCAAATGCCATCCGCCATTCGTCAGGTCGATAGCTGCCGGCACGTTGCCGACCGAACTCCGCACCGTCCGTCCGTCGCTGAGCGACGTGGAGTATGTCCCGGCCTTCGCAGCGCGGATCACCACGGCATTCTGGTTGGTGACAGCATCGTCCCCACTCGTCTTGGTTATATGAACTCCGGGAGGTGTTACTCCGAACCGGGTTGGGCCATCGCTCAGCGCAATCAACGTGGCATCGTCGCGTGCGAGCCTGACGCGAAGCGTCACTCGGTTCGCACTGGATGTGTACTGGGCGATCGGCGTGATCTTGCCCGACCATGCATCCAGAAAGTAGGGACACCCACGCCCTTCGAGGCTGACCTCGATGTCGAGCGGTTTCCCGGTTGCGGGCTCGAAGAGGTTCCCGGGTTCGCCCGCCGGACTTACGACCCCCTGGTTGTAGAGGAAGTAGTAATCCGTCCTGGTGGCTAAATCCCTGCGGTGGACGCTCAGCATCGGGGATGGCGAACTCGGCTCCGCGGAAGGACGAATCGCGAGTGAGCGCAACTTGCCAGGCACCTCGGACTCGTGGGCAACACGATACACGCTGGGCTCAGCCAGTAACTCACGGATTACACCCCGTAGTGCGGAATCCGCCCCGGGAGCGTTGCCGGGCGTCTGGTCGGGCGCCGTCCCGACGATGATTATCGGCAGGCTGGCGCGCGCATAGCCCAGGATCTTTCGCGCCACATCCACCGGCATCGACGTCTTCACCGGATCGCTTGCCGGTTCCAGTTCACTATCAATGATGAGCGCCTTGTAGGCCGGCCCATTCACGGCGAGACGTCCGTTCGTTACCGTTGCGTTCGGCACGTCAAGCAGGGTCGGGTTAAGGTAATCCCGCGTGTAGCCGGCCTCTTGTAGCTGGGTATCGCGCCAGATCCGGAAACCTTTGCCGCCGGGGACAAACTGCGGCTGTGGATAGAGGTAGTTCTGCATGTAAACCGCAACATCGGTGCCGGCGACGCCTTGGGTGAGGACCTGCCCGTTGCGCGCAAAGTAGTCGTTGTAAACCCGGGCGTCCGCCCAGTACGGCTCCCTCGGACCCCAGGCGTTAGAGAAACCCGCCGCCCCAAAGTTATGGTAACCCGGCCACTTCCATGTGGCGCCGTCTCGGTAGGAATAGACGTGATACACCAGCTTGGTGATCCCGCCGGCGAAGCTTTTGTGCATCCGGATCGTCGCATCCTGGAACGTCTGCGCGTAGCTCATGTTGAGCGCGGCACAGCACTCCGTGGAATACCACGGGTTTCCCGTCATGTGGTTTGCCGACGCAATGGGCAGGTAGTTGTCCACCTCGTCGTTCGTAAACAACGACTCATGCTCCGGCCGGTCCAGCGCCGCCGCCGCCTGCACTTGGTCGTTGATGGCGACGGTCGCGGACATTTCGCCCTCGGGCTGCACGCGTAAGGTGCTGTGGTACTTCCGCACCCATGCCTTGAGAGGCGTAATTTGTTTCTCGATCCAAATGTCGCCGCGGACAGCGTAGAGGTCGTTGCGCACGCGCGGCGCACTCCCGTCACTGAAACTAAAGCTGTCCGGAAACAGCGCTGCCAGATTGGGAATCAGCTCATAACCGCGCCGTCGGCTGAACTCCTCGGCCATTTTATTCGTCCACAACTCATCCGGACTGCCCCGGTCGTTGGAATGCGAGTCGTAGAAGATGTCCCCGCCGTTGGCCTTCATCAGTTCCATGACCTCCGTGCTTAACCCCGTCTCCATACCATGGATCAGTTGGTTGAAGCCCTCCTCGCTAAATGGATCCGGCTGCGCGAACACGCCCCGCGACCAGAATGCCACCAACTGCCATGGCGCGGTTGGCGGGGACGAGGGAGCCGTCCATAGAATGTTGCCGGCAGTGGTTCCCCCCAGCACGCCCGCCGTGTTCTTCCCGGTGACTGTCGGGGTCAGGTCGATGACCGAGGAGCGGTCAAGTTCCGCGGGTCCAGTTGCCGTGCACGGCGTCTGTGTGCAGCGATAGGCAAGCACGGCGATCAGGGTGATGCGGCGAGGCGGCGCAGCTGCTCCGGGCCCTCCCGGGCCGGCCGCCGGCGGTCTGGGAGGAGCGCCTCCGCCGGGTCCGCGCCCACCTGGTCCGCCGAATCGAGGCTGGGCAGGTGGCGGGGGAGGCGGCAGCGGCCCTTCGAAAGTGGCGCCGGCATCCACTGCCGTCCTGCTGAAGACCAGGGTTTTACGGGCATGGTCGTCATCGATCGAGTATCCGGCCGGGTTCTGGGTTGGTCCGTGGCTAAGGCTGACCTTGATGCCAAGCTCATTGGCTTTTGACAATAAGGCCATGAGCTGATCGTTGTTCGGGAAAGCACCCTGACCCACTTCGACCCCC
Organism: uncultured Acidobacteriota bacterium; assembly: GCA_963810005.1. GTDB lineage: Bacteria > Acidobacteriota > Terriglobia > UBA7540 > UBA7540 > Bog-366. Next base: position 57,668 of record CAWELY010000001.1, on the reverse strand, counting down.
GCTATTCCCTTGTTGTGCATGTCTTGAAGTTCCGCCTCGAGCTCCACGGGATCTGCGGTCGCCGGCATGTTCATCCGCACCCACGGCCGGTCGTTGGCAGGAGGTTGGGCAAAGGTAGCCGCCGTCAGCGCGGTGACCCGGTTGAACTTGGTCCACTCTGATGGTGCCGTAACCGGCGCATTACGATCTTGGCCGAAGACAATTGCACCCAACAAAATCACTACGGTCAACCCGACCTTTACGCCAGATGATCTCTCCATGATGGGTCTCCCATTCCTGGTTCCAGCTTCAGATATTAAAGTTCTCCTGCGGCGTGTCATTGTACACCCCTGGGGAAAAAGCGAGCGCATGCAAGCTCAAGTAACGGGTTGCCGCGGTCAGGGGTTTGCTAACCGTGGGCTTTTCTCATGCCCGTTGACACCTCCCAGCTTCCGGCCACTTCACCAGCCCTTTCCGCGCGGGGCTCAGTTGCATCAATTCCAGATACAACCTCCCGGAGAGGTTCTTGCCTGCGAGTTTTCTCCTGTGGACACTACGCGACCCTGGCCGTCACAGGCTCAGACGATGTGGCCGTAGTCGCCTTGTTTATCGACAAATCCGCAGGGGCAATCCATAGTTCTGGCCGAGCGACGCACTCGGAAACTATGATGATCCGGTAGTCGCAAACCGCCCTACGGCGCGCCCAGAAATTGGCGATTCCGCGCCACCATTTCCCACCGTTAGGAATTTGGAAAGAAATATCAGACATAACTTTCGTATTTTGAGCAAATCCGCAGGTACCCCCTTCGACCCTGGCCGTCAACGTGCTAGGCTACAAAATGGACAAGCATGTCGGGGCGGATTCGCGCAGTATGGTGGAGGTGTCAGGTGCCAGGGGAAAAACAGACCCCGTCCCGTGGTCCGACACCCGACTTGCGTATCCCGTGTCCCGTATCCCGTATGCTGCCCTTTGGAGGTTTCGATGTTCCTGGTAAAAAGCCCGCGGATGACGAGAGGAAACTGCCCGTGATATGGAGGATAAAACGCCAGAGGCGTCAAATGAAAGCATTAGAAAAAACCGCGGCTCTCCACGATGTACCAGAAACAAAAGGAGTTAGTGTTTAGCGTCAAAATGTCTTAAAGCTTTATCTCATTCAAATACAAAGAGTTAGCTTGAAATACGGGAGCCGGGGAGGAAAAAAGGGCGCGGCTCTCCACGATGTACTAGAAACAAAAGGGGTTAGCAATGAATAGACGAAAATCTCGCAAAAATCTATATCGTTGAAACTAAAATAGTTAGTCTATCCTCAGTAGCTGAGGGTCAGGGAAAAAAAGGGGTGAAAAATGGGGGTAAGCTGCCTTAAGTTATTGAAAACAAATGTAGAAAAAATGTCACCTTTTCGCCTCTCCATGATGTTGATGAAAACAAACGAGTTAAATCTTTCTCTCCACGATGTTGATGAAAAGGAAGGGAGTTACTGAAAATGAGAGTGACAAGTGACGAGTGGCCCTGAAGAACAGTGGCGAGTGGCGAGCAGTAAAGGCTGAAGAACGGTGACGAGAAAAGGCGAAACCCAAGGGCGGAAGAGCGGGCAGGGCCGACAGCTAAGCCCCTTCGGGACCCACTTCCCCGAATCGGTTATCGGCAGTGTCAGGTTAGGAGATGAATCAATTGGCGTCGTCAGAAGGCTCTCAATGACCCGATGGCCTGATGAGCCGATGACCCGATCCGTGAATGACCGGTCCGAAAGGGGGTCACCATTACAAATGACGCCAGCACTGCAATTCGGGTGCTGTCCTAATTTCAGATGTAGCGCCGGCTTTCAGCCGGCATTGAGCCGCCAAGATGGCGGCGCTACGTTCAAATTAGATGGCGGCGCTACGTTCAAATTAGTCGGTCATGTCGCTTTGCGACACCCACAAAGCATGAAAGTTGCGCCACAATGTCGATGGGTCCGCAGCCAAGTGCCGATATCTCGGCGTATTTTCCGAGCAGGACAGCACGCAATTCCTGACGAATTGCGTTCTTCATTCGTTTGATGCTACAAATGACGTTCTGCTTCTCGGCTCGTCACCCTAGCTACGACAACGTAGCGGAAAGACTCACCGATGGAAGCTATTGCCGTCGAACATGTAACCAAGCGCTTTGACACGGTCGTGGCGGTTTCCGACCTCAGCCTGCACATCGAGCAAGGGGCGGTTTTTGGACTGCTCGGCCCCAATGGCGCAGGCAAAACCACTTCTCTGCGCATGATCATGCACATCCTGGCCCCCGATGAGGGCGCCATCCAGGTGCTTGGGCAGCCCGCCAGCGACCGCACGCAGGACCTGATCGGCTATCTCCCCGAGGAGCGGGGCTTATACGCCCGGATGAAGGTGCGCGAGGTTCTGGTTTTTCTCGCGGCGCTGAAAGGATTGAGCGAGGCGGAAGCGTCCGTGCGCGTCCACGAATGGCTGGAGCGCCTGGGTCTCGCCGCCTGGTCGGAAAAGAAGATCAACGATCTTTCCAAGGGGATGCAGCAGAAAGCGCAGTTCATCGCGGCGGTGATTCACCGGCCTCCGCTCTTGATTCTCGACGAACCCTTTACCGGGCCTCGACCCGGTTAATGCCACGCAGATCAAAGACATTATGCTGGACCTCCGCGAAAAGGGCGCCACCATCATCCTTTCCACTCATCGCATGGAACAGGTGGAAATGATGTGCGATGCCATTTGCCTGATCAACCACGGGCGCAGCGTGCTGGCGGGCGATTTGCGCGCCATCAAGAAGTCGTATGGCAAGAACACGGTGCGCATCGAGTATGCCGGCGACGACAATTTTCTTGACCGGCCGGATTTGGTGGAAAAGCTCAACCACTTTGGCGCGGTGGTGGAGGCCAAGCTGCGGCCGGGCGCGGACCCCCAGGAAATTCTCAAGGCGGCCGTGGCGCGCGGCGTGCGCCTGACGCGCTTCGAGCTGGTCGAGCCGCCCCTGCACGATATCTTCATCGAAAAGGTATCGGAGGCGCATGCGTAAAATCTGGCTGGTGGTCAAACGCGAATACCTGACGCGCGTCCGCACCAAAGGATTCGTTCTTAGCACGGTGGGACTTCCGCTCTTTAGCATGGGGATCTTTGCCTTCACCCTGGCCCTGGCGACCCGCAAGGCCGATCACCCGCTCAAGATTTCCATCCTGGATAATCTCGGCGGCCTCGCGCCGCAAATCCTCCTGTCGCTTAAGGAAAAATTGCCGGACGGGCAGCCGCGCTTCCAACTGGTCCGCGCCTGGGATCGGCCTGCTTCCGAAACAGACGGCTCACGAGGAATTGACCCAGCAGGTTCGCGACGGCCAACTGGATGGTTTTCTGGAGGTGCCGAAGGACATCCTGAACGGCAAAGAAGCGACCTTGCACACCCGCAACGCCAGTGACTATCAAACCGATCGCGCCATCGGCCGCGCCGTCAACAACGCGGTCATCGAGCGCCGGCTCAGCGACCGCGGCGTTCACATCGACAATCTGAGCGAAGTCATGCGCGGGGTGGATCTCACTCTGGTGAAGGTCACCAAGACCGGCGAGTCCGAGGAGAACGGGCAGAGCGCTTTGGTGCAGCTCTCCATTGTCATGATTCTCTACATTACGCTCCTGGTTTATGGGGTCATGACCATGCGCTCGGTGCTGGAAGAGAAAACCACCCGCATCGTTGAGATCCTGGCTTCCTCGGTCAAACCCTCCCATCTCTTAACCGGGAAAATCCTGGGCGTAGCCGGGGTGGCATTGACGCAGTACCTCATCTGGATGTGTACCGCCGCGCTCGTCTCCGCCTACGGCGCCGCCGTAGGCTCGGCGTTCCGGCCCGGAGCGGCAGCGCCAAGCATCCATCTGCCCACCTCGTATCTGGTCTATCCGCTCATTTACTTTCTGGCCGGATATTTCCTCTATGCCTCGCTTTATGCCGCCTTAGGTTCCATGGTGTCCAGCGAGGAAGACTTGCAGCAGGTACAGATGCCTGTCACCCTGGTCCTCGTTGCTTGCTTTATCCTCTTTCCCGTCATTCAGCGCGCGCCCAACTCGCCGCTGGCGGTGGCCTTGACCATGATTCCTTTTTCCAGCCCCATCCTGATGGTCTTTCGGATCACGGTGCAAACCCCGCCCTTCTGGCAAATCGCTCTCTCCCTGGCCATTTGCGTGGCGACCACTGTGGGCGTGATTCAGGTGTCGGCGAAAATCTATCGCGTGGGGATTCTGATGTACGGGAAACGGCCCTCGCTGGTGGAATTGCTGCGTTGGCTGCGGTATACGTAACCGAGCTTCACGCCGCATGGTATTGCCACAGGGCGCGATAATAGTGCATGAACCGGATGGGCTCGCAGCTTTCCGGAACCTCCGCGTAGGTGTAACGGTCGAACCCGATGCTCCGCAACAAGGTGAAGAGTTCGCGCCAGGGATAGGGCTTCTGCCATTGCGGGAAGCCGGGTTGGGTCGCGGGCGGCATCGTGAGCCCGCTGCCCCAGGGCGACAGCGTGCGGCACAGCTCGTTGATGTGGCAACTCCGAATCCAGGGTTTCAGCAGGTCGAATGATGGTTTCACGGAGCCGTCCACCACGTCGGTGTCGTTGGAATTCCAACACGCCCCCACGGCGGGATGATTCGCCACGCTGAGAATATGGTGAGTGTTGGGCGGAAGCATGGTGCCCGGGCCGTGGACCTCCAGCCAGATTTCCACGCCGTGGTCGCGGGCAATGTCTCCGCATCGGGCGAGCGCGTGGCCGATCTGATCGAGAGTTTTGTCCTCGGGAACATCCTTGGGGAATCCATTGGGGCGCACCTTCACGCCCACGCAGCCGAGGTCCTGCGCCAGCTCGCACCAGCGCCGCGTCTCCTCGATGTTTTTCTCCACCACGGCGGGGTCGGGTGACTCGTATTCGCAGGTGGTGCCCAGGCTCATCAAGCGCACACGGGAAGCGGCAAAGCGTTGCTTCACTTCCGCGCGCTGCGCCTTGTCGAGGGAAATCTCCACGCCGTGTTTATGCGTGGTGCGCAGCTCGACGCCTTCAAACCCTGTCTCCTCGCAGTTCTTGATGATGGTGTCGATGTCCCAGTCCTTCGCCAGGTTGTAAGTCACCAGACCCAATTTGAAAGGCGGCGGCGAAGGCGCGGAGTTCCGCGGCGGAACATTCTCACCCTTGGCGAGAAGACCGCCGCTCCTCCATCGTCCCCAGAGTGCCCAGACTCGCGGCGGAGAGAACCCCGGTTTTGAGAAAAGCCCTTCGTCCAGATTTGAGCATGTTTGTTCCCTCCGTGCGTTCCCGGCTCGTGCCTCCACGCCTGAATGCGGAAGCCTCGCGCACATTTTACTCCCTTCAATTCTTCCGAAGATAGGGATGAATCATGAAGAGCTGGCTCAGTGTTGGGCGGGCTTTACAGTGGTGCGAGGCGCTGGCGCTCTTGACGCAGATTTCCCCGCGGGCGGAAAGAAGACGGGCGCCACCAAGGCGGACAGAATCATCAAGATAGCCAAACCCACCAGAACAGCCACCAGGGTCATAGGCCATTTCCGCTTTGGGTTCTTCATTCGACCTTTCCCTCCCCCCTGGCATCTGGTGAGAGCAAGTGAGTTTCCAGATTGCGGGAAGCAGTACCCTGCCAGCAATGCCACAACCACATAAGAATCAGCCTATTGGGAACATTTGAAAGGAAGCCCAGCGGCGGATGAGCATTCGCTGAGCAAAGTGACGGAATTCGGCCGCCCTTAAGTGACACTCTACGGCCATCCGGTTGACCTGGCGCACCATTATCGCCGGGGGCTTGGTTTTGGTACCGAAGGTGCCTCAGAAGCAAATCATTACAAAATAGATGGCCAGAAGGCTACGTGGCGGGTTCCACGGCGCGCGGGCGGAGGAGGGCGGGCAGGGCGATTGGCGAGGCGCCGCAACGGGGTTTGGAACAGCGACATGGTCCCCATATAGGAGTAGCCCATGAAGAAGAGCAGCAGGAACGGCGTGGTGAGATAATTCTCCACGGTGAGGGAATAAACCGTGGTGAAGAGGAAGTAGCCGGCGAGGCAGAGTTCGATGATGGGAATCCAGCCGGCGCGGCGGCGCACGTACTTCTTGCCTTCCCAACCCTCTTCGCGCGCTTCCAAGCGGTATTTCGGGGTGCGCACGAATTCCGTCTGCTTGCCGACGATCGCCTCAATCACCGCCTTGGAGTTGGTGACGGCCAGGCCGATGCCGGTGGCCATCAGAAACGGAATGTACTTGATGCGGCTGCGCCACTCGCGCGGATAGAGTTCGCGCTGCGCCACCATGTAGAAGCTGGAAACCGAGCAAGTGGAGGCGAGGAAGAGCGGCAGGTCAAGGTACAGCATCTGGAACCAGCCCTGGTAGAAACGCACGATCATGGCCGGCAGCAGAATCACCGAAAACACGATCATCAGCGGGTAGGCGATGTTGGCCGTCAGGTGGAGCGTCGCTTCCAGCTTGATTTTTAGCGGTTCCTGGCTGCGCCAGACTCGGGGCAGAATCTTCTTCGCCACCTGGATCAGCCCTTTGGCCCAGCGCGCCTGCTGCGTCTTGAAGGAATTCATTTCCACCGGCAGTTCCGACGGGCAGACGATGTCGGGGGCGTAAACGAACTTCCAACCCTTGAGCTGCGCGCGGTAACTTAAATCCGTATCTTCGGTCAGGGTATCGTGCTGCCAGCCGCCGGCATCGTCGATGGCCACGCGGCGCCACATGCCCGCGGTGCCGTTGAAGTTGAAAAAGCGGCCGGAAAAATTCCGCCCGCCGTGCTCGATCACGAAGTGGCCGTCGAGCAGAATGGCTTCGATTTCCGAGAGGTTCGAATAGTGGCGATTGATCCACGTCCAGCGGCCCTGCACCACCGCCACCTGGGGATCGGTGAAGTAATGAATCATCTGGTGCAGAATGGCCGGCGGCGGCGCGAAGTCAGCGTCAAAGATGGCGATGAATTCGCCCGTGGCGCTCTTCATGCCCTCGGCGAGCGCGCCCGCCTTGAAGCCTTCGCGATTCGTGCGGTGATGATAGGTGATGGGATGGCCGGCGCTGGCGTATTCACTGACCAGGCGCGAGCAAACGATGCGCGTCTCGTCCGTCGAGTCGTCGAGCACCTGAATTTCCAGCAAGTCGCGGGGATATTCGATGCGCGTCACCGCTTCCAGCAGGCGCTCCACCACGTAGCGCTCGTTGTAAATCGGGAGCTGGATGGTGACGCGCGGCAACGCCGCAAACTGCCCCTGGGGCTTCGGGCGCCTTGCCGCGATTCTTCATGTAGAGATAAACCAGACAATAGCGATGAATGCCGTAGATCGAAAGGATGATCAGGATGGTGAAATAAGGAATCAGGATGGAAAGGTCAAAGGCGTTGGGCTGATAGATGCCGCGAAACGGGTCCTTGTGAAAGACCTTGTAGAAATACTTCACCACCGGGTTGGTGGGCGCCACCAGAATGGCAAGGAGAAGTTGATGCATAGGATCAATTCAGCTTAGAAAATAACTGCGTGCGGCTCTAAAGAGAGCAGTTTTCGCGGGCGTCCACCGTGTGCTCAAAGCACTGCTCCAATGGATTCTAACTTTCCCTTGGGACCCGGACGCGCTCGCCTCATTCCCACAGACAGGTTGCAATGACTCGACCGCCATCTTACCGGTTTGGTTCCGAGTCTTCTATTATACACCCGCTCCCCCTCGGTCGAGCGCGTTTCTAATGCTTTTGACGCCTCATATTTTTCCCGCCGCTATCATGGGCACTTACCCTCAAAACCATCGGGTGATTTGCGATTTTGTGCTTTTCGAAGTCGGCAAATTGATTCATCTTCTCGCCCGACACTTCCGATAACCGATACGGGAAAGTGGGTCACGCTGGGGTTAGTCGATCAGCCTTGCCCGCCTTTCCGCTCTTGGGTTTGGCCTGTTTCTCGTCGCTTTTTACAGCATTTGCGCAGGTGAGTTTGCTTTTTCTCCCTGACATTTCAATAACATAGATTGTGGCAAGGTTTTCGCCATTCACCGATAACCCCTTTTATTTCTAATACATTGTGGCATACCGCCGCCTTTTGTAACGCCGACCTTTAGGTTGGCAATGTTGTTTTGGCCGTCACGTGCTGACCTGAAGGCCGGCGCTACATCAGCACGGGTCGACGCTTCGCCCACCTTGAGGCAGCCTCCAAAGGCACCACTTTGCCCCGAATTGTCGTGCAACATGTGTATTTTCATAGTACTAACGTCAATTCGACATAAACCATTTGTTTTCATCAACTCATTGGGAGCACCTTTTTTGCCCTTTTGTTTTCAATGAACCATTGGGAGCAATCTTCATTTTTAACATCTCTTTGGACCAAATCTCTGCTCCTGATCATTCCGTCCGGGTTAAAGCGATAAACCCACTCCTCTTCGATAACATGACGAAATAGTCAAGCAACCCGTTCATTTTCATCGAGACAACCAATCCTCTCGTTATTTTCGCCCTCTCGCCGGGGAATTCGAGAGGCGCCCAGCGCCGGCAGGACGCCAGGACTTGCTTTGATAATAACCTATCAGATACCCAAATGTCAAGAACTATTTCGAGCCAACTTGCCCAGCATCATAGCCCGTCAGTTGACGGGCGAAAGAAATCACGGCCCAAGGCAACGGCGCAATAGCATTTTTCTTCCGAGGATGTAGCGCAAGGCTCGCTCTCCAGCCTTGCGGCTTTTCCACCGCGCCGTGGTTTTGGGCGCGGCCACGATGTTTGAGGAACGGTGTTTCCAGCGCCGACATCGGATTGTCATGTGGCGGCGCGGCAAGAACCCGCACCGCTGGAAAAGCCGCCGCTGATAAATCGGAGCGCTACCATGCGGGTACAAATCCGCTTTCCATGGCCCCGATGTCCACAAGGCCTTTCGCCGTAGGGGGACGGCTTGCCGTCCCCTCCGTGTACATTGCCGCCGAACCAGGAAGCGTAGGGGCACCCCTCGTGGGTGCCCTTGTGGAGGGCAGGCACGAGGCCTGCCCCTACGTCGTGATCGAGTTGCGCAAGGTGTAGGGGGATCCGTCAACCGGCGTGCCGCCCTTGGTTCCGCATTCACCCTGCGGAACGCCGGGTAGGGCAAGCCCTACCCCTACATCTCGTGATTGCATTCACCCGTTCGAACGGCGCCTGAGGTTGTGTGACCCGGAGGTCGCCACGGCCAATTCGTCTTGGGAATTGACCGTGGGTTCGTCATCGAAGGAAAAGCCCACGGTCACGAGCGCATGACGATGCTACCCGCTCACGCATGCATTCGCCAGGGTGTATAATCTAACCATGGGGAAACACGTGATCCACATCTCGGAAGAGGAAGCCGCCGTGACCAATGTCGCGACGCTCCTGGCTCACGTGCGTGCCGGGGCGGAAGTCATCATCGAAAACGGAATGCGGCCCGTGGCGGTTCTCCATCCCGCCGAACCCGTGCCCCGCACGATATCAGAATGCATCGCGCTGCTTCCCGAGGACTCCACCGCTACCGTTGACCCGGACTTTGCCCGGGACGTAGCGGCGGCCGTTGAAGCGCATCGTGAACCGCTGAACCCACCCACATGGGACTGATCCTCGACTCCAGTGTCTTAATCGCTGCGGAACGTCAGGGCAAGAATGCTCGCCAGGTTTTGACCGCCATACGCGAACACATCGGGGAAACTGAGGTCGGCATCTCGGTAGTGACGTTAATCGAGTTGGCGCACGGAGCAGCTCGCGCGGACACTCCCCAGCGACGATTAAAGCGCCAAAAATTCATCGAAGAGCTGATCAGTGCCATGCCCGTCTACCCGGTCACTGTGGCGATCGCTCTCCGCGCCGGCCAACTCGATGGCGAAAATCAGGCGCAAGGATTGAAATTTGCTCTTCCTGATCTCTTAATCGGCGTGACCGCACTCGAACTTGGTTACAGCGTAGGCACGTCGAATGTCCGGCACTTTGGGGATGTTCCTGGGCTGTCCGTCCTGCGTCTTTAACGATGAGAAGCAAGCGTAGCGCGGACCTGTTTTGTAGGTTTGCAGTCCTTGCGTATTACACAGCCGCCGGCGGAGCGAGCGCGGCTGGCCTTTGTGGAATGTTGCTGATGGCTTTCCCGAGTCTGCTGCCGGGCAAGATCGAGCTCGTAGGTTTTCTGCAGATTCATCCAGAGATCCGGGGTGGTCCCAAAGTAGCGGGCCAGGCGCAGCGCCGTGTCGGCGGAGATGGCCCGCTTCCGGGCGATGATCTGCGAAATGCGGTTGGCCGGCACCGCGAGCGTGCGCGCCAACTCGGCTGCGGAAATGCCGATCTCCTTCAGTTCGTCGGCGAGAATTTCACCGGGGTGAATGGGAGTGCGCGCCATAATTCAAGACTCCTTAATGGTAATCGACGATCTCGACGTTTTCGGGCCCGTCAGCTCCTTGCGGCCACTCGAAGCAGATCCGCCACTGCTGATTGATTCGAATGCTGTACTGGCCTTGCCGGTCACCGGATAGGGCCTCCAGTCGGTTGCCGGGCAGCCGGGCCAGGTCGCGCAAGCTGAGCTGCCGCTTCAAGAACCCGCAGCCGCTTTTCGGCCTGATGGCGGAAGCCCTCAAAGCGAGGAACCCTTTCGCCCTCGGAAAAGCGCTGGGTCTTCCTGTCCCCGTAGCTTCGGATCACATCCCAGCTTGGCAGAATAGACGCTGTACGTCAAGCGTACAGTATCCGCGCCGCGGTTCGAGCGGCGCGGCCCCTGAGGATTTGGATCATCTTGTTGGCGGGGCGGCAAGAACCCTCACCCCTGGAAAAGCCGCCCCGATTTATCGGGGCGCTACCACGCGGTACAGATCTCATTCTCTTCGACCCGATGTCCGCAAGGCCTTTCGCCGTAGGGGGACGGCTTGCCGTCCCCTCCGTATACATTGCCGCCGAACCAGGAAGCGTAGGGGCACCCCTCGTGGGTGCCCGTGTGGAGGGCAGGCACGAGGCCTGCCCCTACGTCGTGATCGAGCGCAAGGCGTCGGGGGATCCGTCAACCGACGGACCGCCCCCTGGTTTCCGCATTCACCCTGCGGAACGCCGGGTAGGGCAAGCCCTACCCCTACATCTCCGGATTGCATTCACCCGTTCGAACGGCGCCTGAGGTTGTGTGGCCCGGAGGTCGCCATGGCCAATTCGTCTTGGGAATTGACCGTGGGTTCGGCATCACAGGAAAAGTTTTACATCGAAGGCGGTCGCGAGAATTCTGCAAAAGCAGATTGAATTCGCTACAATGGATGTGCGGAGTGTGAGCGCGACGCCCGCTAAGTTGTGCCCTGTACGCGAGGGTGAATGAAGTTTGAGGTTAGTCGGCCCATAGTAAACGTGGAAGTCATCGCTGCGGGTCCTGGATCCAGGTCCGCTCGCTACCTCCGCAAGGCCTATGGTCGAGGCCGGTGGCGAAAAATGAAAGGGACAGCTACGGTCCGGCTTGCCGAATGGCGCTCTGCGCGTGGTGGAGTTACACTGGTATGAGGCGCATGGGATCGGCCAAGGGACATGAAAATCAAGCGCTACCTGGACGAATTATGAAAACACCAACCAAACCGTTCGCTCTTTGCATCGACAATACCGACTATCAGGCATCGCTCATTCCCGGCAAGGTTTATCGGATTCTTCCCGATCCGGTGGCGGCCAAAGACGATCTGGTGCGGATCGTCGACGAGAGCGGCGAGGATTACCTCTATCACAAAGACTATTTCTTGTTTGTAGACTTTACCCCCAGTGTGACGAAAAAGATTCTCGCCTTGCAGTCCGTCGCCTAACCCCCCGCCGCACACGACCTATCAATAGTGGCCGCGTACATTTGTCCGCAAGGCCTTTTGCGGTAGGGGGACGGCTTGCCGTCCCCTCCGTATACCTTGCCGCCGAACCAGGAAGCGTAGGGGCACCCCTCGTGGGTGCCCTTGCGGAGGGCAGGCACGAGGCCTGCCCCTACGTCGTGATCGAGCGCAAGGCGTCGGGGGATCCGTCAACGACGGACCGCCCCCTGGTTCCGCATTCACATGCGGAACGCCGGGTAGGGCAAGCCCGGCATCTCGTGATTGCCTTCACCCCTTCAAACGGCGCCTGAGGTTGCGTGACCCGCAGGTGGCTACGGCCAATTCGTCTTGGGAATTGACCGTGGGTACTCACTTTGTGAGAAAGCACGTAAGAAACGACGTAGCGCAAGGCCCGCTCTCCGGCCTTGCGGCTCTCCCACCGCGCCATGGTTGGGGCGGCGTGGGCGGTGAGAACACGGATTATCTTGTGGCGGCGCGGGCGGTGAGAACACGGATTATCTTGTGGCGGCGCGGCAAGAACCCGCACCGCGGGAAGAGCCGCAGGGCCGGAGAGCGGGCCCTGCGCTACCGTCCCCTGGTTCCGCATGCACCTTGCGGAACGCGGGGTAGGGGCACCCCTCGTGGGTGCCCTGGCGGAGGGCAGGCACGAGGCCTGCCCCTACGTCTCGTGATTGCATTCACCCGTTCGAACGGCGCCTGAGGTTGTGTGACCCGGAGGTGGCCACGGCCAATTCGCCTTGGGAATTGACCGTGGGTTCGTCATCGAAGGAAAAGCTACCCCTTCATGGGAGCGGGGCCTCCCACGGGTTAACCACGGCGAGTCCGACGACCGAGAAATCACTCACGTTGCGTGACACGATAGTGAGGTTGTGTTGGAGGGCGGTTGCGGCGAGCAGGGCGTCAATGACCGAAAGGGGTCGCCCTTTCATCTGTGCCTGGGCGCGAACGAAGCCCCAACGATCTGAAATGGACTGATCGACCGGCAGGATTCGGCCTTCGAACCATTCCGGCACGTCCCGATCAAGCCATTGCTCCAACTGTGTACGCCGCTTACTGGGAGGAAGTAGCTCGACTCCGAAGCGGATTTCTCCAAGGGTCAGGACGCTGGTGTAAAGGGAATCGGTGTCGGCGGCTTCCAGCCACTGCTTTCACCCGCCGGTCTGGCTCGCCGCGTCGATTGAACTCGGAAATCACATTGGTATCGAGCAGGAACCCACTCATAGGTCAATGGGGCGGCCGTAGTCCTTTTGCCTCTCCAGGTTCAACTCTGCGCCCGCCAGCGGAGACTCCATCAGGAACTGCGCCAGATTCTTCCGTCGCGTTGCGCCCTTGCGGCTGTGCCCTTTCTCCTTCAATGCGGCCAAGGCATGATCGAGCACTTCATCGGGGCTGCGGAAGTGACCGCTCTCGATCTCCGCTTGAATGATCCGTTCCTGTTCGGGTTTGAGTTTGATCGTCATCGCTGCACCCCATTCCGGCCCTTTTGGGGCACTTCACTTTATGGTATCACGAGTGGGAGACTGGCGCAGACGCTAAAACCGACCGTCTGCGCCAGCCTGAGGATAAGCCGCAGAGCTTGAATTGCGGCTCTGCGCCAGCCGGCGATTGACCTCCACCAAAATCTTGCTTAATATCTCCGCTGAATTGAGAGCCTGGCGGAAGGAGGCACACGTGGGCTCATACCAGCGTTTCGAGGCGGGCTTTTTCGCGAAACTCTATGAACCTTCCCCGCATGGGATCAATTTCACTATTGTATCCCTCTCACGCGAATACAACATCACCGGGAGGGAAGTTCGCGATTTGTTGAGAGAATGGTGGCAAAAGAAACTTCTCTCCCTCAGCAATAGCGGAATAACCTTTAAGGAATGGGACCAAACACACCCGAATGACGACTTTTTCTGCTGGCCTCAGGAGAACCCACAGTTCTTAGTGGAATTGACATCGAGAGGTGAGGACTTCGCCGCCAATCTTCAAAAACGCCCCATTAGCGACCGGACTGTCTTACAACCTACCGTCAAGGCCACAGCCGAGCAATTACCAACAGGGGTGGCGGGGCGATTTCGCGTTGTCCGCAAACTCGGGACAGGTGGTATGGGCGCAGTTTTCCTGGCGGAACAAATCGAAGTGGGTAATCGCCCTGCGGCCCTTAAGATACTGCTTCGAAAACTTCTCGATGATCCAGAATTCCTTCTACGGTTTCAGAATGAGGCCGCTTCGACAGGCCGGATCCATCATCCCAATGTTGTAACCATTTATGGGTCAGGGCAAACCGACGACGGCACGCCTTACATTGCCATGGAATACTTGGAAGGCGAGACGCTGCGTGGAACGATCCAGCGGCGCGGGGCGATACCCGTCATGGAATGCGCAGAGATCATCCAGCAGGTGGCGCGAGGGCTGGGTGCGGCGCACCGGCTGGGGATCATCCATCGGGACCTCAAACCCGATAATATCTTTCTCACACGCAGCGAGGAGGACGAACTCGCCGTCAAAGTAGTTGACTTTGGCATTGCCAAGCTGCGCGAATCGGCGACCCATACGGTGACAGGAATGGTTCTGGGGACGCCGCAGTACATGTCCTTCGAACAAGCCTCCGGTATGCGCGGCGAGGAACTGGACGCGCGCTCCGACCTCTATTCATTGGGCATCATCGCGTATGAAATGCTGACAGGCCGCCTGCCTTTTCATTGTGATACACCCCTTGGTTACTTACGCAAGCACCTGACCGAAGAACCTCCGTCTATCCGCACAGTCAACCCTGACTTAGTTGCCTCGGGTCGAATTGAAAATGTGGTAATGAAGGCGCTCGCGAAGGAACGGGATCAGCGTTACTCCTCCGTCATGGAGTTTGCTCAGGAATTTGCCAAGGCAGCGCAGGCGATTCCAGACGCGGCCGGGGCAGCCCTCCCGACAACCAGAAGAGTTGTGCCTTTACCTACCAGCGGCGCGGAGCGCGCTTTCTCGGAAAAGTCGGGCGTGGGCTTGGTTGAATCCGTAGTGCACACTCCACCGCCTCCGTCACAGCGCGTTGAACCTGCTGCCGAATCCACCGCAGACAACGCAGCCAACCCCTGCCCTCGGCGGTCCTCAACCTACGAGTGCACCGCCGCCACAATTCGCCACAGTTACCGGGCAGCGGTGGAGGGCCAAGTACTGGGTGCTCGGATTGGTTGCTCTCGCCGTCATTGTTGCCGCTGGAATTTTGTACTTTTATCGAAGTGGACCAAAAATGTCAAAATCTCCGCCGGCTGTTGGGGGCGAATCGGAATCGGTTTCGCCACAGGCGCCTGCGGAGATGACCGGAGATCGGAGACTCCTCCGCCCACGCCGATACTGGCAACCTGCTAGCGAGCAAGCGTGACTGGGAAGGAGCGATCACAGAATACCGCGAGGCACTGCGCATTGACCCGAAGAATGCGAATGCGCATTACAATTTTGGCTGGGCGCTGGAGCAGACGGGCAGCCTGCGAGAAGCTTTGCAGGAATATCGCGACGCTTACGAAATCAGCCCCCAAAACCCGGTCTTTCAGACGGCTTACGAGCGGCTTGTGAAACAGGCCAAATCTCAATTGGAGCCCGCGCCCGAACCTGCTATGCCAGCAGCTCCACAGGCCCCAGCGCCGGTGGTGCAGTCGGTGGTTAGGGGCAATTTCGTAGTCCAGAACCTTAGCTACGGCACGGTCCGCATTCACGGTGCCCCCAGGCGCAACGCAGGTAAAGGTCAAGGGCGTTTTCCGCGCCTCTGGGGGATCTGGAAATGACATCCAGGTTGTGATTGCCAGCCCTATGGAGTTCCAAAACTGGATAAACGGGCATCAAGCACAGGTCTTTTACGCCACAGGCAAAGTGACCACCGGGACGATCAATGTAGAGAACATCCCGCCGGGAGACTACATCCTTGCATTCAATAACAAGTTTGCCGCATTAAGCCGAAAGCAAGTCAAGGCGGTGGTTACGCTCAGCTATGTCCCCTGATGGCGCAAGGCGAAAACCTGCACCTGGTTCAGCGGCTTCTTTGCGCTTGCGGGCTCGGGCGGCTGGCAGTCGTAGCGCCGCCCTTGAGGGCGGCATGGCGTAGCGGCGGCTTTACGCCGCCATGGCGAGGTAAACTCGCCGCTACGTCAGCATGTGCCGGGCTCAAGCCCGGCGCTACCGCGGCGCGCAGGGCGTTAAGAAATGCCTCGCTCGCGCCGGCGGCCTTGAGGGTTTGGTAAAAGCCGCCATGGCGAGGTAAACTCGCCGCTACGTCAGCACGTGCCGACCTCAAGGTCGGCGCCACAGTTTTCGGTTGCGCCCAGGCAGACAGGGCAAACACCCACCCCGCCGCCAGAATGAGAAAAGTCAGCGTTTGGCGGAATCTCATGGCCACCTCGCGCGGCTCGCGTGGACTGAGAAAAATCGATGGGGAGATTATACTGAAATCAGGCGAGCGTGGCGCGAACCTGTTACGTAGCGCGAACCCCCCGTCTTTGGGGTCGGGCTCCAGTTTGATGGGTTCAGTCCTTTTTGTTCAGGGTCACTCCCGTCGGGGCGGCGGGAAGGTCCCGGTGGGAGCTGCCCGCTGTCCAAATTCGCGGCGGGAGTTGCCGGGGTGCAAAAAGTCAAGCCCGAGGCTGGAAAGACGACATTTTGACTCCGTGTCACAGACCCTGGCGTTGGCCAGCATTCCTCGGGCATGTTTGGGCTATCCACAATGCGGGGATACGAAAAACCTAATTTGGACAATCCTGACCTAAACTCGTCGCTACAACATCAAACTGAACCACCGCCGATCCCTGCACTGGTGCGCCGATAGCCTTCGGGCGAACGCAAGCTAACGGTTCGTTCCTCGAGATCAAACCCTATGCTCCCGCCGAGATCGAGAAAGTGCGGGCGGGGTTCGGGGGGCGCGGGTGGTGGGTCAATTTGATGCTGTAGCGGCGAGTTTACCTTGCCAAATGGCTGGTACCGATAAGAGCGGGACACGTTCCGCCGCCTCTACATCCAAAAGCAGTGGCGAGTGACAAGAAACAAGCAACGTCCAGAGCCGAAAGGCCCGCGGACTTCGAAAATCACAAATCGAAAATCTCAAATCAAAATCGACGACCCAAATCGAAAATCCAAGATCGAAAATAAAAAATCATCCGATGGCCCGATGAGCCGATGAGCCGATGAGCCGATGAACCGATCAATTAGTTCGGGCCGCCCGAACCTTCGGGCCCACCCTTTTCACCTTGGGGGCCGCCACGGTGTTCCTCCGGCACTTCCTGCCATTGCTTTTTCTGTTCCGGCGTCAGGATTGCGGCAATGTGCTCACGCGTGTTCCGGCGAACTATCGCCATCCTTTGTCGCGCCTCGGCTTGTGTCAGGCTGGTGTTGTCCCGTATTTCGCGGATTCGTTCTACTTCCTGTCTCAGGAGGGGACGGATTTTTTCTCGCTGCTCGTCGGTCAGGTTAAGTTGCTTGCTCAAACTCTCCAGGCGTTTCTTGATGTTGCCCCCATGCCCGGGCTTGCCAGAGCCTCCCTCATGGGGCGGATTGGGGGAGCGGTGGGTTCCTGCGGCGCTAAAACCCCCGCGAATGCGAATGTCGCCACACCCATCAAGCAAGCCGCTAAAGCCATAGTCCAAAATTTTCGCATTCCCGTTTCCTCCTCGTCACCTACGTGCAATCGGGCACGCTCCCCGGCAAACCGGCAGCTTGACGTGGCATTCACACCGTGCGCTGTAGCCCCTGCTGCATCCAACCTCAACAGTAGATTACCCCCGTCCAAAGGCAAAAGTCGCGGTTGGCTGGCGTGCTGACCCCCGGCAGGACAATCCCAGCAAGAATTTCTGCATGGACGCCCATGCGCCTGCGACGCACCACCGACGATGAAAATGCGCGAAGCGCCTTGGAGTGCGGTAGCAGCAGCTACCGCCTTCCGCCTTCGGTTCATACGGCAAACGTGCAAGGGACGGAGGAGAAAGGCGGTAGCTGCTGCTACCGCACTCCAAGGCGCCTTCGGCACAGCTATTTTCATGACAGCGGGGCACACGCTCAGCGCACCCTTAATTTCTCGCCATCGCTCAGTTCTGCGGAGGACCCTGCCAACCGCCGCGCCCACCGCCACCGCCCGGGCGGCCCGAATGAACCTCTGTCGCCACAAACTGACCGTTGGCTTCTTTCCCCATGGCAAAGATGCGGTCGCCGACTTTGAGATCTTTCAGGGCGATGGTCTTCCCTTCTTTTTCGAATGTCGTTTGGTCATTGACCACGATCACTCTTTCGCCCCTGGCGGCCATGCACCTTGATCTGGTTCCCGTCGATGGAAACAATTTCGCCGCCCGCGCGGTTACCCGCCATCGCGCCGCCCCCGCCGTAGCCCATACCTCCGCCTTGACCCCAGCCGCCACCTCCGCCGGGTCCACCTTGACCACCACCCGGCCCGCCGCCACTTTGGAACCTCTCGAACTGGTCTGCCGTGACGCGATTGACTCCCATGGCCACCACTTGCTTGTCCGCGTTGGGAGTGCCACGCACCATGACGTGGTCACCGACTTTCAAATCTTCCAGCGCCAATTCCTGCGGCTGCTGTTGTCCCTCCTGCCGCTGGCGGAAATGTGTTTGATCGTTCACCAACACGGTTTGTGTTGTTCCATCGGTTTTCTTGATCTCGAAGCGATCGACTCCCACGGACGTGATGGTTCCCATCACTGGCGGCGGTCCACCCATGCCTTGCCGCGGCGGTTCCTGTCCCGGGGATGGGGGATTCTGTTGGGCTGCCAGCGAACCGCGCAAGACTCAATACCAGAAGTACCGGAATGCTCAGCAAGTATTTTTTAGACATAGACCCCTCCGCGTGTTTTTGACGACCCAAAAGCTTGTGGGGTTACCTGTAACCTTGGGGCGTTGATAAACGTACTGAATCCTTGTAAGCTCTCTCATTCAGCGGGGTTACAGACGCGTGGGGTTTACAAATTTTACAACTTGCGCTAAGTTCTTGTGCGCGCTTGTCGCCTGGGGACTCCTGGGCTCAAGCCTTCTGTTTGGCCAGGCGATCGCCACGACCACGGGAACGGTGACGGGGCACGTGCGCGGCCCCGGCGGAGTTTCTGTTCCCGGCGCAACGGTTCAGCTTACTAACCCGCAAACCGGCGAACGCAAAGAAACCTGGACCGACGAAGCAGGCAATTATACCTTCACTGGACTGATCCCTGGAAACTATCGCCTGGATGTTTCGTTGGTGGGGTTCCGAGCCGATTCTCGCGAGCCGCTGCCCGTGGCTTCAGGAGGAACTCTGAAAGTCAATGTGGCGCTGGTGGTCGCGTTGCCGGAGATTGACGCTCCGCAGCCGGCGCAGGCTGCGGCGCGCCCCACGGGCAATCGCGCGAGTTTGCCGGCGGGAGGCGGCAATCGGGGCGGCACCCTCGATGACTTGCAAAACTCCATGGGCGCGGGAGCAGGCCCCGGCGGGCCGGGCACATCACTGCGCATTGCCGAGGGCAATGGCGGGGAAGGTCCTGCTTCCGCGGAGGCACAACCCGAGGAAGCCGACACCTCCACGAGCGCCAACAACTCTTTCCTGCTGGGAGGGGGAATGGGCGAAGCAGCCACCCCAGGAGGCGGATTTGGTGGCGGGCGCGGTGGGCGCGGCGGCGGAGGGATGGGCGGTTTTGGCGGAGGCCCCGGTGGTCCTGGTGGACCTGGCGGTGGCGGCGGCAGTCCGTTTGGTGGTGGAGGCGGACCCGGGGGAGGTGGACCCGGCGGTGGTGGGGGAGGTGGGTTCGGTGGAGGTGGCGGAGGATTCGGCGGTGGCGGGGGTGGGGGAGCCCGAGGCTGGTCGCGCAATCGCGCTGCAGTGAATCGCATCCGCGGCAATTTTACTGAGCAGTACACCAACTCCGGCTTCGATGCTCATCCCTATCCGTTGAATGTCGCGGAGTCGCCACGAATTCCCTCCTATCGGGAAACCTTCGGATTCTCCCTGGGCGGCCCACTGGTAATCCCCCACGTATATCGCGGCGGCAACAAGACGAGTTGGTTTGCGAGCTACAATTTGCAGCGTGGAAGGACCGGCCTCGACAGTTTCTCGACGGTCCCCGCGGCGGAAGAGCGGCTGGGGAATTTTTCCGACACGGTTATTGCCTCCGGGCAATACGCGGGCACCGTGCCGACCATCTACGACCCCTTGTCCAGCGCCACCGGGGCGCGCACGCCATTTGCGGGAAACGCTATTCCTACCTTGCGACTCAATCCCGCTGCCACTGGTTTGCTGACTTATATCCCCTTGCCCAACCTGCCCGGCGCCGTGGCAGAACTTTCATTTGCAGGTGCCCTTGCCCAGCTCCAATGACCGCGTGATGGGCCGCATCGGGCAGCAAATTAATGCCAAGAATAGCCTGAACGTCATGTACTATTTCAACTCGTCGCACAGCCAATCCGTGGGCAATGTCCCGGAATTATCATCCCACACTACCGGCCGCGGCCAAAACCTGAGCGTGGGCGAATCCCACACCTTTAACACCCACCTGGTCAATTCCTTCACGTTGAATTTCAATCGCCAACGCACCTCGACGCTGAACGCCTTCGCGTATCAGGATGATATTGCCGCGGAATTGGGGATTACGGGGGTTTCCACCAACCCCTTTGATTGGGGAGTCCCTGCGATTGGGTTTACCAATTTCGCAGGGGTAAGCGACGCGCTCCCCTCGCTCACCCGCCCCCAGACGGTGCGCGCCAACGACACCCTGATCTGGAGCCGTGGAAAGCACAATATCCGCATGGGAGGAGAATTGCGCCGCGTGCAGCAGAATACGGAGACTGACCCCAATGCGCGCGGCACCTTCAGCTTCACGGGCTACGGTACCAGCAACTTCAGCAACGGATTTCCCGTGGCCGGCACGGGCTATGACTTCGCGGATTTTCTTCTCGGCCTCCCGCAAACCACTTCCGTCCGTTTCGGCGTCGCCAGCAATTATCTGCGCACCTGGGTCGCCACCGGGTTCTTTCAGGACGACTGGCGCGCGGGGTCGCACCTGACGGTTAACTATGGCGTTCGATACGAATACTTCCTGCCCCTGTCGGAAAAATACGGACACTTGTCGGACTTGTCATTCGCGCCCGGTTTCACGTCGCCGGAAGTGGTTACGGGCCTCGCCCCTGGCTCCCTGCCCACGTCGCTCATTCACAGCGACGCGCATAACTTTTCCCCACGCGTGGGACTCGCCTACCGGCCCTGGATTCAGCATCACCTGGTCATGCGCGGGGGATACGGCGTCTTTTACGACGGGAGCATTTACTCACGCATGGTTACCAACATGCTGGACCAGCCGCCATTCGCCACGGCCTCCACGCTGACCACCAACCCGCAGCAGGCGTTGACACTGGAGGACGGATTCCCGACCCTTGCCTCCAACACCATTCACAACACCTATGCGGCCGACAACAATTACCGGCGGCCTTATGCGCAAACCTGGAACTTCAGCATGGAGGATGAACTGTTCCGCAACGTCATCCTTTCCGTCGACTACGTGGGCACCAAGGGAACTAAACTCGATTTGCTGCTCTCACCCGACAGTGTGAACCCCAGCGCTTCCGGTTCGCAGCAAACCTCCATCCCCAACGTCCAACAGTTTCTCTATGAAACTTCCGGCGCGGCGTCGATCTACCACGGGCTCCAGGTTACGTTGCGGCGGCAGTTCCACGGGGGCTTTTCCATGAGCGGCAACTACACGTGGGGGAAGTCCATCGACGATGCGGCCAGCGTGGGGGGCTCGGGCCGCAACGTGCCGCAGAACAGCTTTGATTTGCTCGCGGAACGCGCCCTTTCGAATTTCGACGTTCGTAACAAGTTAATCGTCAATCACACCTATGAATTTCCTTTTGGGGAGGAGCGCCACTTCCTCAACCGCGGTGGGGTCGCGGCGCGGATCATCGGTAACTGGCAAATTATCGGGCGTCACTACCGTGCAATCCGGTTCCCCCTTGACGGCGCAGGTGGCCGGGAACCAGTCGAACAATAATGGTTCGGGCGCGTTCGCCTCCGAGCGCCCTGACGCCACGGGTTCCCCTGTCGACCTCCCGCGCTCGGAGCGGAGCACGCTGGATTTCTTTAATACCGCAGCTTTCTCGCTTCCCCCCTCCGGCCAACTCGGCACCGCAGGACGGAACACGATCACCGGCCCGGGTACGGTGAACTTCAACATGTCGCTGGGGCGCTTCTTTACTTTCTCCCGGGAAAAGAACTTGCGCGCGCGCTTCAGCATTGACGCCACGAACATTTTCAATCACCCGAATTACAGCAGCGTTGCCACAACCATCAACGCGCAGAATTTTGGCTGGGTGACAGGTGTCGGGTCGATGCGCGCGGTAACCCTCAGTTTGCGGTTTAATTTCTAGCAGGCTGATGAAAAAGGACGTAGCGGCGGCTTTACGCCGCCATCCGGCATCGAAAACAATAGAGATATGGCGGGGTAAACCCGCCGCTACGTCGCGCCGAACGACTTTTTCATCAGCCTGCTAAACAAAGGAATTCGATTCTCGGAACCCAAAAGATGCACCACAAAGACACCAAGACACAGAGAAGAGCACAAGGCAGAGAGGCGTCAATTTCTCGGCTTATTCCCTCAGGTTCTTTCTTGCTGCCTTTGTGTCTTGGTGGTACGGCTCTTGCATTCTGTCTGGCGGGCCTCGCAGGGCAGACTTCTTCCCAGGTGAAGCCCTCCACGCCGGTTTCCAAGAGCCCGCAACAAGCCTTCATCCTGCGCTCAATAACCAACGAGGTGTTGGTGGATGTGCGCGTCTATGACAAATCCGGCAAGCCCGTTACGGATTTGCAGCAAGCGGATTTTCGCGTCCAGGAAGATGGCGTTCAGCAAACCATCTCTGATTTCAGCCTGGAAAACGTGGAGAAGTTGGCGCAAGCCACCGGGGGAAATGAACAAGCACAGGTTATCGACCTCGCCAAGCTCCCGCCCGAGGCCAATGCCGAGCAGGTGCTCCAGGACCATCGCCTCCTGGTCTTGTTCTTTGACTTGAGCTCGATGCAACCTGACGAGTTGATGCGAGCGCTAAAGGCTGCCAATGATTTCGTGGCGAACCGCATGACCCCGGCGGACCTGATCGCGGTGGTCACCTACTCATCCAGCTTGCGCGTGACGCAGGATTTCACCAACGACCGTGACTCGCTCAAGAAGGCTCTGCGTGCGATTCTGGTGGGGGAGGAATCCTCCTCCCTGGCCACCACCGGGGCAATTGGGGAAGCGGGCGGGACCGATGCCAATGGCATGGAAATCGTCACCCAAGACCTTTCCGATGCCTTCACGCCGGATGAAACCGAATTCAACATCTTCAATACCGACGAGAAGCTGGCTGCCATCGAATCGCTGGCCACCATGCTTCGCAACGTGCCGGGACGGAAGAGCGTGATCCACTTTTCCAGTGGCATTACCCGCACCGGCCAGGAAAACCAGGCGACGTTGCGGGCGGCCACCGACGCGGCGAATCAAGCCGATGTTTCGCTCTACACCATGGACGCGCGCGGGCTTGCTGCCCTGCCCCCCGGCGGCGATGCCAGCTCTTCCAGCCCCTCCGGCACGGCTCTTTATTCCGGTTCGGCCATGGCCTCGCAGGTTTCCTCCTTGCAGGGCAGCCGCGAAACCCTGGCCGCCCTCGCCACCGACACGGGGGGAAGAACCTTTTACGATTTGAACGATTTCACTCCCGCCTTCGCAGAAGTTCAGAAAGAGAATTCCAGTTATTACCTGATCGGATATTCACCCACCAATACGCACTCGGATGGCCGCTTCCGCCACATTCGCGTGGAGGTGGCCAGGCCGGGTTTGAAGGTCCAGGCGCGCCCCGGGTACTTTGCTCCCAAGAACTTCCGGCAGTTCACGCGCGAGGACAAGGAGATCCAGCTCCAGCAGGTGATGGATTTGGATGTGCCCTTTGTGGACCTCCCCTTGGTGGTGGAGACGGCGTACTTCCGCCGTCCGGATAAGAAATTCACTGTCGTTCTGGCCGCTAAAATTCCCGGCTCGCAGGTCTCTTTCCTGAAGAAATCCGGGAGGCAGGAAACCGAATTTGATTTTGCCTGGAAAGTTACCGACGCCCAGAATCATACCGCGGGAGGACTGCGCGATACGCTGCCGGTGAGGGTAACCACCGATACTTATGAGGAAATCATCGGCAGCAACCTGTTTTACGAGGGCGAAATCACTCTGCCCCCCGGAAAATATGATTTGAAGGCGGTGGTGCGCGAGAACGAAACGGGCAAAATCGGAACCTTCGAGGCGCCACTGGTGGTGCCGGACGTTTCCGATACGGGCCTGGACTTGAGCTCCGTGGTGCTGTCCAACGAAGTGAAGTCCTCCGATGACCTGGATCGCGCCCATGTGAACCGCGACAAGAACTCGCCGCTGCAAGTGGGTAACCGCTCGGTTTTGCCGAGTGTGACGCGCGTATTCCGTACCAGCCAGATGCTCACGGTTTATCTGGAATCTTATGCCGGGAAAAGCGTGGCGCCCGCCGGAGCTAGGGTCGCCACGCCGCCCTCGGTAGGGCTTGTCTTCTTCCGCCGGGGAAGGAAATTCGCGGAAGCCGGGCCCTTCCCCGGCAAGCTTGAGAAGTCCACGGAACAGAAGGCTTCCTACTTTGCGCAAATTCCTCTGGATAAATTTCCCCGCGGAAGTTACACCCTGCAAGTGAACGTTCTTGACCCAGCGATCGAGAAGGTGGCCTTCGCGCGAGTGCCCCTGGCCATCGTTCCGCCGCCCCCGCGAAACCTGCCCCCACCCGCCGCGAAATGAGATGGCTGCCCGTCAAGGGCCGAATGCCCAGGGCGAGATGAGCTCTCACCCGCCCTCCTCTGTCAAGCATCCCGGGAAACATGCCCCCTTAACCATCCCTAGCCCCAATACTGTTCACTTAAGTTATGGTCACGGAATAGGGATTCTGGTTGCAGGCGAAGCCCGCCTGGGAGTGCGCGCTAAGGGAAAGCGGCAGACCTCACTGACGGAAGGCGGCGTCGCAAGTGGTCCGCAGCGCAGGTTCCTCGATATTCGCACTGTCCGCAGGAGATTGAAGGGATCCGTATAAATACCCGGCGATCGGGCAGGCCAAAAACACGTCCCATTGCGAGATAAATTTGACGCTCATCAAGATCGCAAGTCGCTGTGCGCCGCATCAACAGCGGGCACGCGATTTTCTTTTGACAAACAAATCCCGCGCGAAATATAATTCTTATTTCTGGGGCACATTCTATGCAAAGTGAAGATGATGGTGGTGAACCAGAAATCTTCAGGACTCCCTTCGCGCATAGGTCCCGGATTATTGCTTTGGGTGACAATACTCCTTTGGCTGGCGTAACTGCCGGCTCGGATTTCTTCCATTCCCCAGTGTTCTTTCCCGGGGGCCTCAGGCATGCATAGTTCGGTGAACTACCGCGACGCGGTGTTGGGGAGAGATGGCTGTAAAGCACGGCACGACCCGGGTTAGATCGACTCCCCGGGGGAATCAAGCAGGGCTGGAAACATTCGATACCGCCTTTCCGGGGAAGTAACACCCAAGTGGGACCGGCGCAATGATCGCGGCCGGGGTGAAGTTCCCTCAGGGGCGTCAGGCAAAATCGTTCGATGGCGCAAATCTTCCATCGCAGCACCAACACGATCTCCAAGGTGACGATCTATGGCGCGGTCTTCATCCTGGGAGGGTTGGGGTATCTCATTTTTGCCGTCAACCAATCTGCCTACTATACCGACGTCAATGTGGCGCGGCAGCAGCCGGTTCCCTTCAGCCACAAGCATCACGTTACCGACGACGGCATCGATTGCCGGTACTGCCACACGTCGGTGGAGAAGTCTTCCTTCGCGGGCGTTCCCACCACGCAGATCTGCATGAGTTGCCACTCCAAACTGTGGCTGAATAGTTCCATGCTGGAGCCCGTGCGCGCCAGTTACGCCGACGGACAAGTCGCTGGAATGGACGCGCGTCAACGCCGTGCCGGATTTCGTTTACTTCGACCACAGCATTCATGTGAATAAAGGGATCGGCTGCACCACCTGCCACGGGCCGATTGGCGAGATGCCGCTGACCTACCGCGCCAATACGCTCTACATGCGCTGGTGCATCGATTGCCACAATCACCCGGAGCGCCACGTGCGCCGCCGGGAAGACGTTTTCAAAGCTGACTACGTGGAACCGCCCGACCAACTCGCTTTGGGCCGGCGGCTGGTGAAGGAATACAAAATCAAGGAGCCGAAAGAGATTACCGATTGCTACACGTGTCATCGGTAGCAAGCGGACAGCTATAGCTGACAGCTACTGGGAAACTGACAGCTTACAGCCGACAGCTCACAGTGGCCGCCGGCGGTAGGGTTCAGAAAATTTCAGGTTCGAAAGAGCATCCGGTAGTTCGTTGCGGACTATTCACGGAAACTGAAAGTTGTTGGCTGAATGCTATGAGCTGTCGGCTGTTAGCTGTGAGCTGTTAGCCTTTTCTTTATGAACCGTAATCCAAAACGCGGAAACGCCCTCGACCTGGTGCAAATCCAGGCGAAGCTGGAACAGTCGCCGGAAAAGCGCGTGTGGCGCGGCCTGGAAGAACTGGCGGGCACGCCGGAGTATCGCGACTTCCTCGCGTGCGAGTTTCCGCACGATCCGCGCGCGGAGGCGAAAGGCGTGAGCCGCCGCAGCGCGCTGAAGCTGATGGGGGCGTCCGCGGCCCTGGCGGGCCTGACGGCCTGCACCAAGCTGCCCACGGAAAAAATCGTTCCCTACGCGCAGCAACAGCCGGAGGATTTTGTTCCCGGCAAACCCCTCTTCTATGCCACCGCCATGCCCCTGGCGGGGTACGCCACCGGGTTGCTGGTGGAAAGCCACATGGGCAGGCCCACGAAGGTGGAAGGGAATCCCAGCCACCCCGCCAGCCTGGGCGCCGCCAATGTGTTCGCGCAGGCTTCCGTGCTGACGCCTTTACGATCCCGATCGCGCCCAGGTGGTGGTTTACCGCGGCCGCATTGGGGACTGGAGCACGTTCCTCACCTCGATGGACCAAAATCGCGCCGAGCTCCTTGCCCGTGAAGGGTGCGGGGCTGCGCATTCTGACGGGCATGGTGACTTCGCCCGCGCTGGCGGACCAAATCCGCGTCGGTGCTCGCGCAGTTCCCGCAGGCGAAGTGGCATCAATATGAGCCGGGCAGCCGCGACACGGTCCGCGAAGGCGCGAAGCTGGCCTTCGGCGAGTACGTCAACACCGTTTATCACTTCGATCAGGCGGACGTGATCGTCTCCCTGGACGCGGATTTCCTCAGCGCCGGACCGGGCGCGGTCCGGTATGCGCGCGACTTCGCGGATAAGCGGCGCGTCACCGGCCCCGAGTCCACCATGAACCGCCTCTACGTGGTGGAAAGCACGCCCACCGTCACGGGAGCGATGGCGGATCACCGCCTGCCGTTGCGCGCGAGCGACGTGGAAGCCTTTGCCCGCGCCTTGGCGGAAGGACTGGGAGTCAAAGGAGCCGTGGAAGTGCCGCCCCTGCCCGCGTGCCGGCCGACTGGATTTCCGCGCTCGTTCGCGATCTCGAGAAGCACCGCGGCGCCTGCCTCGTGATTGCCGGCGAGCAACAGCCGCCCGCCGTCCACGCCCTGGCCCACGCCATGAACGACGCGTTGGGCAACGTGGGCAAAACCGTGCACTACACCGACCCCGTGGAAGCGAACCCGGTGAACGCCCTGGAATCGCTCCAGGAGTTGGTGGCGGACATCCAGGCGGGCCAAGTTGACACCCTCCTCATGCTGGGGGTGAATCCGGTTTACAACGCCCCGGCGGATTTGCACTTTAGGCGAAAACCTTCTCAAAGTGAGAACGCGCATTCACCTCAGCCTTTATGAGGACGAAACCGCCGAACTCTGCCATTGGCACATTCCCGAGGCTCACTTCCTGGAAGCCTGGGGCGATGCGCGCGCCTATGATGGAACGGTCAGTATTATCCAGCCTCTTATTGCGCCGCTGTACGACGGCAAGTCGGCGCATGAAATCCTGGCGGTGCTGGCGAGGACAGGCGGGGACGACCGGGCACGATGTTGTCCGCAGCTATTGGCAGCGGCAGAAGCCGGGAGCCGATTTCGAACAGTTCTGGCAAACCTCGCTGAATAACGGCGTGGTCGCGGATTCAGCCTTCGCTCCCAAGCCGGTCAAGCTCAACCCGGCGCTCGCCGACCGCGGCGGCAAAAACGGGCGCGACGAACGCGGGCGGAATCGAAATCGTGCTGCGCCCCGATCCCTCCATTGGCGATGGCAGTTTCGCCAACAATGGCTGGTTGCAGGAATTGCCCAAGCCCCTCACCAAGTTGACTTGGGACAACGCCGCGCTGGTCAGTCCCGCCAGCGCCCGGAAGCTGGGCGTGACCAACGGCGATGTGGTGAAGTTGAGCGGCGCACGGGCAATCGGTGGAAGCGCCCATCTGGATTACGCCGGGCCACGCCGATGATTCCCTCACCCTGCACCTGGGTTACGGACGGCGCCGCGCCGGCCATGTGGGCACGGGCAAAGGCTTCAACGCCTACCTGCTTTCGACCACGGAAAACCCCTGGATCGGCAGCGCCGCGGTCGAGAAAACGGGGAAGACTTACCAGCTCGTCACCACGCAGCACCACCACATCATGGGCAAGGAAGGCGAAGAGCGCGAAGAGGAGAGCGTGGCGGCGCTGCAACGCAAGTTGGTGCGCGGAGCGACGCTCGAGGAATTCCGCAAGGACCCCGAAATGATCCGCGAGGAAGGCGAGGAGAACGGGCCTTCCATCTATCCCGGCTACCCCTACAACGGCAACGCCTGGGGCATGTCCATCGACTTGAATAGTTGCATCGGATGTAATGCCTGCGTGGTGGCGTGCCAGTCCGAGAACAATATTGCGGTGGTGGGAAAAGACCAGGTTGCGCGCGGCCGGGAGATGCACTGGATTCGCGTGGACACGTACTTCCAGGGAGGCCTGGCGAATCCCGGAGGTTTACAACCAGGCGGTTCCGTGCATGCACTGCGAGAACGCGCCCTGCGAATATGTTTGCCCGGTGGGAGCCACCGTGCACAGCCCCGAGGGGCTGAACGAAATGGTTTACAACCGCTGCGTCGGCACGCGCTACTGCTCCAACAACTGCCCGTACAAAGTGCGGCGCTTCAACTTCGAACTCTTTTCCGACTGGACCACGCCCAGCCTGGAGCCGCTGCGCAACCCGGATGTGACCGTGCGCAGCCGCGGCGTGATGGAAAAGTGCACTTACTGCATCCAGCGCATCAACCGGGTGAAGATCGCGGCGGAGAAAGAAGACCGGGAGTTGAAGGACGGCGAAATCCTGACCGCGTGCCAGCAGACCTGCCCGGCCCAGGCGATTGTTTTCGGCAACATCAACGACCAGAACAGCCGCGTGGCGAAGATGAAAGCGCAATCGCGGAATTACGGGCTCTTGACGGAATTGAACACGCGGCCGCGCACCACGTATCTGGCCAAGCTGCGGAATCCCAACCCGGAGATCAAGGAGTAAGCGGTGGGTGCTGACGGACTCGAAAATACGCCGCCGGTAGGCGCGAGCGCTCCGGTTCTCGCTCCGGGGCACACCTACGCGACGATCACCGACAAGATCAGCTCCATCGTCCTCCTGCAAAAGACGAGGCGCGGGTGGTGGTTCGGGTTTGCCATCGCCTTCACCCTCTTCATGATCTTGAACATGGCCATTGGCTACCTGCTGATGGTGGGCGTGGGGATTTGGGGAATCAATATCCCCATCGGCTGGGGATTCGCCATCGTCAACTTTGTGTGGTGGATCGGAATCGGGCACGCGGGCACGCTGATTTCCGCCTTCCTTTTGTTGATGCGCCAGGCGTGGCGGCAATCCATCAACCGTTTCGCGGAAGCCATGACGCTTTTTGCCGTGGCTTGCGCCGGCATGTTCCCGCTGCTGCACATGGGCCGGCCGTGGCTGTTCTTCTGGTTGTTGCCCTACCCCGACACCATGGGAACGTGGCCGCAGTTTCGCAGCCCGCTGGTGTGGGACGTCTTTGCGGTTTCGACCTATGCCACCATCTCGCTGCTGTTCTGGTTTGTGGGCTTGATCCCCGACCTGGCCACGTTGCGCGATCGCGCCAAGGACCGCCTGCCGCGCATGGTTTACGGTTTCCTGGCCATGGGCTGGCGCGGTTCGGCGATGCACTGGCATCGCTACGAGATGGCTTACCTGCTGCTCGCCGGATTGGCCACGCCCCTGGTGGTTTCCGTGCATACGGTGGTGAGTTTCGACTTCACCCTGGCGATCGATTCCGGGCTGGCACAGCACGATATTTCCACCTTACTTCGTGGCCGGCGCCATCTATTCCGGCTTCGCCATGGTTTTGACCCTGGCCATCCCGCTGCGCAAGTTTTACGGCTT
This sequence comes from uncultured Acidobacteriota bacterium, assembly GCA_963810005.1. Classification (GTDB taxonomy): domain Bacteria; phylum Acidobacteriota; class Terriglobia; order UBA7540; family UBA7540; genus Bog-366. The sequence continues at coordinate 27,533 of CAWELY010000001.1, read as the reverse complement.
GGAGGACTTCGTCACGCTGCGGCATCTCGACAACATGGCGAAGATCCTGCTGGCCACCGGCCTGATTGTGGCTTACGGCTACATGATGGAAACCTTCATGGCGTTTTACAGCGGGCCCAGCTTACGACCGCTACATGATCATGAACCGGATGACCGGCCCGTACGCTCCCGTTTATTGGACGCCTGATCCTCTGCAACATCGTGATCCCGCTCGGCACCTTGTGGTCTTCCAAAATCCGCCGCAACGTGGCCGCGCTGTTTGTGATCTCCCTGATCGTGCAGACGGGCATGTGGCTGGAGCGCTTCGTGATTGTGGTGACCAGCCTGCACCGCGATTTTCTGCCCTCATCGTGGGGAATGTACTACCCGACCCGCTGGGACTGGGCAATGTTTTTGGGTTCGATCGGATTGTTCTTCACGCTGTTCCTGCTGTTCATCCGCTATCTGCCCATGATCTCGATCTTCGAGATGCGCGGGCTGGCGCATGAATTGAAGAGAGAAGAAGGGATAGTGGTGAGCTAGCTGACAGCCGACAGCTCACAGCTAACAGTCACTGTCGGCTGTTAGCTGTGAGCTGTGAGCATTCGAGATGAAACGACATCCGCTTTACGGCTTGATGGCCGAATTCGACACGACGGACGACCTGCTGAGCGCCGCTCATCGCACCTACGCGGAGGGCTATCGCCAGATGGATGCCTTCACCCCCTTCCCGGTGGAAGGGTTGGCGGAGGCCATCGGCTTTCACAAAACGCGCGTGCCCCTGATCTGTTTGATCGGCGGGTTGATCGGCTGCTCCGGCGGGTTCTTTCTCCAATGGTGGCCTAATGTGATCGGTTATCCGCTGAACATTGGCGGAAAGCCTTACAACAGTTGGCCGTCGTTTATCCCCATCACCTTTGAGCTGACCATCCTTTGCGCGGGGCTGGCAACGGTCTTTGGGATGCTGGCGCTGAACGGATTGCCGACGCCGTACCATCCGGTGTTTAACGCGCCGCGCTTCGAGTTGGCCACGCGCAATAAATTCTTTCTTTGCATCAAGGCGCGCGACGCGAAATTCGACGCGCAGAAGACGCGGGAGTTCTTACAAAGCCTTGAATCCCCGTGAGGTATCGGAAATTGAGGCTTAGCGGCCGGAAAAATCGAACCCGTCAGGCGGGCGCGCGATGGGCGCTCGTGGCTCTGGCGGCGGTGTGCGCCTGGGGTTGCCGCGTTGACATGCACGTGCAGCCCAAGCTGAAACCCGACGACGGCAGCACATTTTTTCAAGACGGACGCGCCAACCGCCCGGAGATTCCTGACACCGTGGCGCGCGGGCACATGCGCACCGACGAACTGCTCTACACGGGCCGGGTGAACGGTGTGGTGGCTGACCAGTTTCCCTTTCCCGGTCACGCGCGAGGTGCTGGAGCGCGGGCGCGCCCGGTTTAACATCTATTGTTCTCCCTGCCACGATTACACGGGCAGCGGGCGGGGGATGATCGTGCAGCGCGGATTTCCGCCTCCGCCTTCTTATCACATTGAGCGCCTGCGCCAGGCGCCGGCGGGACATTTCTTCGAGGTCATGACGGATGGTTACGGCGCCATGTACAGCTACGCGGGCAGAATCACGCCGGAAGATCGCTGGGCGATCGTGGCGTATATCCGCGCGCTGCAACTGAGCCAGCACGCCACGCTCGATGACGTGCCGGCGGCAGAGCGGCAGCAACTGACGAGCGGAGCAAAATGAACACGGCTGAAACATCCATACCCGGAATCGAACGCCTGGAGAAGCCCGCGCTGGTGGGAGGATTGGCGGCGCTGGTCCTCTGCGCGGCACTGGGTTTTCGCGACCCCACGCAGTTCTTCCGGTCGTATCTTCTGGCCTTCGTTTTCTGGATCGGGTTGCCGCTCGGTTGCTCCGCCATCCTGATGCTTCATCATATGGTCGGGGGCACGTGGGGATTCCCCCTGCGCCGCCCGCTCGAATCCGGGACGAAGACCTTCTTCCTGATGGCCGTGCTGGTGCTGCCCATCCTGTTCCGGCTGCCAGTGCTTTACAGTTGGGCTGATCCCATTAAAGTTCAGGCCGATTCTTTGCTGCAATACAAGCACCTTTATCTCAACGTACCGTTTTTCGTGGCGCGCACGGTGATTTACTTTTCCCTTTGGCTTTTGCTCGCCTACTTCCTGAACAAGTGGTCGCGACAGCAGGATGAGACGGGCGACGCCGGGCTGACCCCGCGCCTTCAGACCCTGAGTGCGCCGGGCCTGCTGATTTTCGGGTTGACGGTCACCTTTGCTTCCGTGGATTGGGTGATGTCGCTTGAACCGCATTGGACTTCCACCATCTACGGCATGATTTTCATGGTGAGCGAAGCTTTGGCGGCGATGTCGGTGGTGACGGTGACGGTGATTCTCCTGTCCAAAGAGAAATCGCTTGCCGGCCTGGTCCCGCCGCAGGTGCTCAACGACTACGGCAACCTGCTTTTGACCTTCACCATGTTGTGGGCGTACCTCTCCTTTTCGCAGTTCCTAATCATCTGGGGTGGAAACCTGCGGGAAGAAATCCCCTGGTACATGACCCGTGCGCGGGGAGGTTGGACCAGCGTGGCGCTGATCTTGATCATCTTCCACTTCGCGGTGCCCTTCCTGCTGCTGCTCACGCGCTTTGTGAAGCGCCGCGCGGAGATCCTGGGTTGGGTGGCGGCGGGCCTCATCGTGATGAGCTTGGTGGATATCTTCTGGCTCATGACGCCGGCTTTTAACCACGCGGGACCGGAATTCCACCTGACGGATTGGCTGGCGATTCTGGGAATCGGCGGATTGTGGCTGTGGCGGTTCACCTCGCAATTGAAGGGACGGCCACTGCTGCCGCTCCACGATCCGCGCCTGAAGGAATATGCAGCATGCGAGCAGTGGCATGGAAGCACCGTGAAAGAGGAACCGAACACTCCCGGCGCGGCTACGAAGACTCCGATGTGAGCGTGGGGCGGCTGTTTGCCTTTGCCGGGGGGGTCGTGGCATTGATCGTGTTGGGCGTGCTGGGGAGCGCCGCCGTGTTTCACTTTTTTGTCCGGCACCAACCCCTGGGGCCGCCCGCTTCACCCTTTGAAGACGTCCGCACGATGCCACCCGAGCCGCGCCTGCAAACCACCGCGCCACTTGACTTGAAGCGCTACCGCGACGACCAGGAAAAGATTCTGGAGGGTTACGGGTGGGTGGACTCCCAGGCCGGCATTGTAAGGATTCCGGTGGACCGCGCGATGGATCTGCTTCTGCAAAAAGGGTACCCGGTTCGTGGCAGTTCCCCAGCGAAGGGCGGCCAGGCGAAAACGCCCCGGCCTGCGGCTCCGCCGGCGAATCATCAGGCTGCGCCCACTCCTGCGGGCGCGGAGGGGAAGCTGTAAACATGCAAGTTGTCACCAAGTGTGAGACGCAGCGGGTTAAGACGCCGACTGGGCGGACGGATATCGTTCGCCGCGTGGGGGTGGCGGCCCAACTCAGCCTTTTCCTCTTCAGCCTGGCGGTGGGGGCGGCGGGACAGGACAACGCCTCGGTCACGCCTCCGCAGTTGCGCGGCGTGGGGATTGACCAGCGATTGAACAACCAAGTGCCGCTGGATTTGAAGTTTCGCGATGAAACCGGCCAGACCGTGACCTTGGGTTCTTATTTCGGCAAGAAGCCGGTGATCCTTTCGCTGGTTTATTACACTTGCCCGATGCTGTGTACGATGGCGGAAAATGGCCTTTTGAACGCGCTGCGGGATGTGAAGTTCAACATCGGCGAACAATTCGAAGTGGTGACGGTAAGTATTGATCCCACCGAAACTCCGGCGATGGCCATGGGCAAGAAAGCCGTCTATGTGGGCCTTTATGGGCGGCCCGGCGCCAAGCAAGGCTGGCATTTCCTGGTGGGCGATGAGCCCTCGATTCGCGCCCTCGCCCAGGCGGTGGGATTTCACTACAACTACATTCCGGAAACGAAGCAGTTCGCGCACGCCACCGGAATCATTGTGCTGACGCCGCAAGGAAAGGTTTCGCGCTATTTTTACGGGATTCTTTACCCCTCGCGCGATATCCGCCTGGCGCTGGTCGAGGCCTCCAACGAGAAGATCGGGAATCCCGTCGATGCCGTTCTGCTCTATTGCTGCGAGTACGATCCGGTGACGGGGAAGTACAGCATGGTCGTTTCGCATGTGCTGAGAATTGCCGGAGTGATTACCCTCCTCTCCATGGGGACGTTGATTTTTGCCCTTTCGCGAGGCGGGCGGCGAAAGTCGATTCAAGATTCAAAATTCAAGATTCAAGATTAAGAACCGTGGATTTTGAATTTGCGATTTCGGATTTTAGATTGGCGATTTTGGATGGATGAATGAGAGTGGACAAATGCATTTTCGAATCCAGAATCCAAAATCTGAATCCAATGTGAATCCAAAATCTAAAATCCAAAATCGTAAGGGTGACTGAACAGCATGTGGCAAGGGTTCCAAATCAGGCCGGATCAAGCGTCCACCATCGCGCAGGGAGTGGATTATCTCTACTACTTCCTCACCGCGATTGACCTCTTTTTCACGGCGGTCATCTTTCTCACCATCTTCTACTTCGCGGTGCGTTACCGGCGCCGCTCGGAGCAGGACCAGCCGGAACAGATCGAGGGAAGCCTCCCTCTGGAAATTGCCTGGACCTTGATCCCGCTGGGGATCTGTCGTCGTGGTGTTCTTGTGGGGCACCAGCCTGTTCATCCGGAATTCACGCCCGCCCGCCGCGTCCACGGAAATCTTCGTGGTGGGCAAGCAGTGGATGTGGAAATTGCAGCATCCCGAAGGCGTGGAGGAGATCAACGAGCTGCACGTCCCCGTAAACCGGCCCATCAAGCTGACGATGACGTCCGAGGACGTCATCCACGACTTTTCCGTGCCGGCGTTCCGCGTCAAGAAGGATGTGGTGCCGGGAATGTACACGTCGCTGTGGTTTCAGGCGACCAAAACCGGCAGGTTCGATCTGTACTGCGACCAGTATTGCGGCACCAACCACTCGCTGATGAGGGGTGAAGTGATCGTGATGGAGCCCACGGAATACGAGCAGTGGTTGAGCGGGGGCATTCGCGGCGGAACCATGGCCCAGTCGGGCGCCAAGCTTTACGACCAACTGGCCTGCATCACCTGCCACGGAACCGGCAAGGGACCCTCCCTGAATGGGTATTTATGGCAAACCGGTAAAGCTGACGCGACGGCACGACGGTCGTGGCGGATGACGCTTATCTGCGGGAATCGGTCCTTTATCCCTCCGCGAAAATCGTGGAGGGCTACCGGCCCATCATGCCCACTTTCAAGGGGCAGGTTACGGAAGAACAGTTGCTGCAATTGATCGCGTACATCAAGTCTTTGAGCCCGCAAGAAGGGAAGGCATCGAAATAATGGCAACAACGGCAGCGGTGGATCTTGATACTCGCGTGCACTATTTGAATGCCGATTACGGCATCAAATCGTGGCTGCTGACGACGGACCACAAGCGCATCGCGATTCTCTACCTGGCGTCGATCACCTTCTTCTTCCTGGTGGGAGGCATCGCGGCGGTGCTGATTCGGATCCACCTGATTGAGCCCAATGGCGCGATCTTCGAACCGGGCACCTACAACAAGCTCTTCAGTATGCACGGCATCATCATGGTGTTCTTCTTCATGATTCCTTCCATCCCCGCGGTGCTGGGAAATTTCCTGGTGCCCATGATGATCGGCGCCCGCGACCTGGCTTTTCCCAAGCTGAACCTGCTGAGCTGGTACATCTTCATGGTGGGTGGCGTCTTGACCCTGTACGCCGTGATCTGGGGTGGCGTGGATACGGGCTGGACGTTCTACACGCCGCTGAGCACGACTTACGTCAATACCAACGTGCTTTCCGCGGCGTTGGGAGTGTTCATCGCCGGGTTCTCCTCGATTCTCACCGGCCTGAATTTCGTGGTCACCATTCACAAGATGCGCGCGCCCGGCATGACCTGGTTCCGCATGCCGCTGTTCCTCTGGGCGATCTACGCCACCAGCATCATCCAGATTCTGGGGACCCCGGTGGTGGCCATCACCCTGGTGCTGGTCGCGGTGGAGCGGCTCTTTCACGTCGGCATCTTCGATCCCGCCGTGGGCGGCGACCCGATTCTTTTCCAGCACCTGTTCTGGTTTTACTCGCACCCGGCCGTGTACATCATGATTCTGCCCTCCATGGGCGTGGTCAGTGAATTGATAGCGTGCTTCGCCAAAAAGCGCATTTTTGGTTACAGTTTTGTGGCGTTTTCCAGCGTGGCCATCGCGGTGATTTCCTTCCTCGTCTGGGGCCACCACATGTTTGTAAGCGGCCAATCGATTTACGCCGGCATCATCTTCTCCGCGCTCAGCTTCGCTGGTGGCGATTCCTTCCGCCATCAAGGTGTTCAACTGGACGGCCACGCTCTACAAGGGCTCCATTTCCTACGAGGCGCCCATGCTTTACGCCCTGGGCTTCATCGGCCTGTTCACCATGGGCGGATTGACGGGCCTCTTCCTGGCCACGCTCGCCGTGGACACCCACGTCCACGACACCTACTTCGTCGTCGGCCACTTCCATTACATCATGGTGGGCGGCGCGGTGATGGGATATCTGGGCGGCATTCATTTCTGGTGGCCTAAAATCACCGGGCGGCTTTATCCCGACGGTTGGGCGCGCCTGGCCGCGGCGATCATCTTTGTCGGTTTCAACCTCACGTTTTTCCCGCAATACATGCTGGGATATCTCGGCATGCCCCGGCGGTACGCCATCTACCCGCCGAAATTCCAGGTGCTGAATGTCATGTCGTCGGCGGGAGCGTCGATCCTGGCGGTGGGCTATGCCATTCCCCTGGTTTATTTGATTTGGTCGATGCGCTACGGACCGGTGGCGGGACCGAATCCCTGGGGCGCCAAAGGCCTGGAGTGGGAGACGCCTTCGCCGCCTCCCACCGAGAACTTTGAGCAGACGCCCGTGGTGACGGAAGAAGCATACGCGTACGGAGCGAAGGAGGATTAAGTTGGTCTGACAGTCACGCCGCGAGCGCGCTGGCGCACCAATTCGAGGACCTGGAGCAGCAGCACGAGGCCGCCAGCCTCGGCATGTGGATTTTCCTCGCCACCGAGGTGATGTTCTTCGGCGGGCTCTTCGCGGGCTACACCATCTATCGCAACCTCTACCTGCCCGGTTTCGAGGCGGGAAGCCACATGCTGAACGTCACCATCGGCGCCATCAACACCGCCGTGTTGATTTGCAGCAGCTTGACCATGGCGCTGGCGGTGCGCGCCGCCCAAATGGGAAAAAGGAATGCCCTCGTGACGTTCCTGATCCTGACCATCGCTGCTGGGATTGGCGTTCATCCTCATCAAACTGACGCTCGAATGGCGGCACGATTATTTGGAAGGCTTTGCGCCCGGGCTGAATTTCACCTTTGCCGGACCCAACGCCAAATCCCTGGAATTGTTTTTCTGTTTCTACTTCATCATGACCGGCGTGCACGCGCTGCACATGGTGGTGGGCGTGGGAGTTCTTGGCGTGTTGCTGGTGCAGGCGTGGAAGGGCCACTACGGGCCGGAGCGCTATAATGCGGTTGAGACTGCCGGCCTCTATTGGCATTTCGTGGACATCGTCTGGATTTTTCTCTTCCCGCTTCTGTATTTAATTGGAGGGCGATACTGAATGCAGGGTCACGTGGTTCCGAAGAAAACCTATTTCCTCATTTTCGGCTCGCTCCTGGCGCTGACCGCCCTGACCACGGGCATGGCGTATGTGGACTTGGGCCAATGGAACACCATCGTGGCGCTCATCATCGCCTGCTGCAAGGCGACGCTGGTGGTTCTCTTCTTCATGCACTTGCGCTGGAGCACGCGCCTGATGCGCGTGGTGCTGCTGTCGGCGCTCCTCTGGCTTGCCATCCTGATCAGTCTGACCACCACCGATTTCTTCTCGCGCGATTGGACGCCGATTCCGCAAGGCTGGGAATCGTCCCTGTTGCGCCCGCCTACCCCGCCCGGAAATTTGCTCCACCGGCGGTAACACCATACCTACGATGTCACTACGGGCGCACGTCAGAAAAGTGAGAAAAACCATCAGGCGGCGCTGGGCGTAGATCGGCGCTCCCAGAAATCTTGGAAGCGTCCACTGAGCTTGCAGCAGCGAAGGGCGATAATGGCGTTGGCTCCGTCCAAGGTCCAGTGCATGCCGGCGCGTTTGAGGCGAGTGCCGATGGCCACCTTACAACCGGCTTCGACCACCCCGGTCGAGGTGCAGAGACCCTGCGCGTGGAACTCGGGGTAGCGCATGCGGTGACGGTTGGTCTGGAAGGAGTGGAGAGTGCGGCGGGCAGCTTCACAGATGGAGGCATGGCGGCGGACCGCCGCCAGCAGAGCGCGGAAGCGACCGGTGTCAAGTTCTTGATGTCGCCGTCTGGCCCAGGCCGGGGCGCGCGGGTCGGCGGGGCCATAAAGGGTTTTGGCGAGGTTGCTGAGATGCTCTTTGGCGTGGAAGCGATCGACGATTTGCCGGGCTTGGGGAAACAGGTCGGCGGCGACGTTCCAAATCCAAGGCGCGCCATCTCCCAAGACCACGGGGCGGGGCGCTTGGGGGAAACGGCGGCGTGTGGCTTCGCGCCAGACCCGCTCGCTAAATTCCGAGCGCTGTGAGGCGGTGTCGGGAGTGGCGGCGCTCTCGAGGGCGGCGGAGTAGGTTACCGAACCTTCGTCGCGCACGGGAGTACCGCGTTCATCGCGAGATTCGGCGCTCCACACCGTGCAGAGCTTGACCTCGCGCGTTTTCGCTGACCCATCGGACTGCTTGCCCGCCCGTCCCGCCAACTCCTCGGCGCGCAGCGGGACGCCGGTTCCATCGATGCCGAGGTAGAGAGTGCCAGAGAGGGGAAGATCATCGTGGGCCGGCTGGGTATCCCGACGCTCGTCGGCGGCGATCTCTGCTCCCAAGCCTTCTGCCGTTCGTTCCACCTGCTTGGCGTCGACGGCCACCCCCGCCAGTTCTTGCAGCAGGGTGCTGCCTTCCTGAAAACTCACCAGCGCTCCCACCGTCCCGACCATGCGCGCGACCGCCGGAGACAGGGAGGAGTTTTCCAGCCCCAGAGTGCGGTCGCGCGGACAAAACCCGCCCCCGCAGGAGCCGCAATGATAGTAAGCGCGTTGCCACTGGAGGGCACCCAGGGCACTGTGAAAGTGTTTCGAGCGGCGCCCGGCGTAGCGCGCCTCACCCCCACAAGGGCACGGCAGGCAAGGTCCGGTGTGATCGGAGGTGTCGGCATTGAGGCGCTGTTCGACGGCGCGCGCGGCCAACTGCAAAACCTGTTGGCGCACGGCCATTTCCAACGCCTCCAGATCCAGGGCGTCGACGGCCTGGCGCCCCACCAGCGCCTCAATCTCGTACACGATGTCGGTGGCCAGCAGGGCGGCGAGCGAAGTTTTTTTTAACCGAGGTCGGGTTGGGGGCGCTCGCCGCGGGCATCTGCGCATCGCAGATCTGGGCGCTGATCGTAATCAGCTCCCGCACCAGATCGCGAAAGCGATGGTACTCGGCGATCTGCTGGCGGGTGTGCTCGACGGCCACCCCCTTGGGGATCACGCGCGTCAGCGTTTTGCGGGCGACCGCATGGGTCAGCGAATAACACGGTCCGTGACCGGGCGCATCCTTCTCCGCACAATGGCAGGTCGGCTTGCCACACTTGCGGAAGCGCTCGACCAAAGACCCCGGACGCATATCACCGATTTCTGCCAGCCGTGCCTTCAACTGGTCACGCTTGAGCTGCAAAACCTCGAGCGGCGAAGGGTGGGACATGGGATTCTCCTCTCTGACAGTATTATAAGCTGTCAGAACAAGAAACCCCAACCGCTTTCTCACTCCTCCTGGGATTGTGCAACTCTGATGTCGTGCGCCCTTGCTTTTTCTAGCGTTTGACCATTGTATGCACTCATTGTTATAGTTAAAGTTTGCATCTTGCAGGCAGGAAGTCGTCTAGCTCAATGGCCAGTATCCACATCACATTTCCTGATGGCGCATCCCGAGAGTTTCCCCAAGGCACGACCGCACTGGAGGTTGCCAAGTCGATTGGCCCGCGCCTGGCCGCCGAAGCCTTGGCGGCAAAGCACGGTGACCGGCTGGTTGATCTCTCGACCAAGCTGGAAGCGGATGGGCCCATTCAATTCATCATGCCGTCGTCGGCCGAGGGGCTCGAGATTTTCCGCCATTCCATCCGCGCATTTGCTGGCCGCCGCCGTCACCGAACTTTTCCCTGACGCGCATCCCGGCATCGGGCCGCCTACCGAGAACGGCTTCTATTACGACTTCTATCGCGAGAAGCCCTTCACGGAAGAGGATCTGAAAAAGATCGAGGCGAAGATGCAGGAGCTCGTTCAGGCCAACTTGCCCAATGAGCGCGTGTATTTTCCCAAGGAAGAAGGGTTGAAGGTTTTCGAGCAGATGGGCGAGTTCCTGAAATGCCAGTTGATTCAGGAAAAAGCCGACCCGGTGTTTTCCGCCTACCGCACCGGCAAGTTCCTGGACTTTTGCCGGGGGCCGCACATTCCTTCCACCGGGCGGATCAAGGCGTTCAAGCTTTTGAGCGTGGCGGGAGCTCACTGGAAAGGTGATGAGCACTCGCATCCCATGCAGCGCATCTATGGAACCGCCTTCTTCAGCCAGAAGGACCTGGATGCTTTTCTCCAGCAGATCGAAGAGGCCAAGAAACGTGACCACCGCCGTCTGGGCAAAGATTTGGACCTCTTCAGCATTCAAGACGACGCCGGACCGGGGCTGATCTTCTGGCATCCCAAAGGCGGCGTCATTCGCCGGGAAATTGAAGACTGGCTGCGCGACGAGCTGACGGCGCGCGGATATGACCTGGTCTACACTCCTCATGCCATGCGACTGCATTTGTGGGAAATAAGCGGCCACGCCAACTTTTATCGCGAGAACATGTTTGGGGCGATGGACGTGGAGAACGACAAGTATCAGCTCAAGCCCATGAATTGCCCCGGCCACATTCTGATTTACAAGTCGCGCGCGCGCAGCTATCGCGAGTTGCCCATGCGCCTGGCGGAACTCGGCACGGTTTATCGTTACGAGCGCTCGGGGGTGATGCACGGCCTGATGCGCGTGCGCGGGTTCACCCAGGATGATGCGCACATCTTCTGCATGCCCGAGCAACTGGAGGCCGAGGTTCAGGCCTGCGTGGAATTTGCGCACCTGGTGCTCAAGACTTTTGGCTTCGATGAATATCAAGTGGAGCTTTCCGCCCGCGATCCGGGAGATCCCGAGCATTACGCGGGCACGGTGGAAGAATGGAACCTGGCGGAAGGCGCGCTGATGAACACCCTGAAGCGCATGGAAATTCCGTTCAAGTATATGCCGGGCGAAGCGGTTTTTTATGGCCCCAAGATTGACATCAAGCTGGTGGACGCCATTGGCCGGCCCTGGCAGCTCACCACCGTGCAGTTTGATTTCAACCTGCCGCGGCGTTTCGGGTTGGAGTACGTCGGTGCGGATGGGCATCTGCACACGCCGGTGATGGTGCATCGCGCGCTTGTTGGGGTCCATCGAGCGATTCTTCGGAGTCCTCATTGAGCATTACACGGGCGCCTTTCCCGTCTGGTTGGCGCCGGTGCAGGCCGTCGTGCTGCCGATCAGCGATAAGCACGCTGCCTATGCCCGGGAGGTTCTGGAAGAACTTCGCCGCGCCAAGATTCGCGCCCAATTGGACGATCGCAATGAGAAGTTGAATGCGCGGATTCGCGACGCGCAACTGCAGAAGGTCCCCTTCATGCTGGTGGTGGGTGATCGCGAGGCGCAGAACCGCACGGTGGCGGTTCGCCGGAGAGATACCGGCGACGCCGGCACTCGCCCTCTGGCCGAGTTTGTGGATTGGGCCCGACAGCTTATCGACACCCGGGCCGCGAAATGGTAAGCTAGGCGACAGCTTTGGACCGGGTGGTCTCCAGGCTTGGAAGCAACGTGCAGTCTTTTAGGGCCCCCGTGGGGGCTGGGAGGGAAGATTTATCGCCGACCGATTTGTTCGAGTGAATGAAAGGATTCGCGCCAAGGAAATCCGGGTGATTGATGAGGAAGGGGCGCAGCTTGGGATCATGCCGCCCTTCGAGGCCCTGAAGCTTGCCAAGACTCAGGGCTTGGACTTGGTGGAGGTCGCCCCGACCGCCAATCCTCCGGTGTGCCGCATCATCAATTATGGGAAGTATCTTTATCAGCTCAGCAAGCGGCAACACGAGGCGCGCAAGAATCAGAAGTCCATTGGGCTGAAGGAAGTCAAGATGCGGCCCCGCACCTCGATCCACGATTTTGAGACCAAGCGGAACAAGGTGGTGGATTTTCTCCAGGAGGGGGCCAAGGTCAAGGTCACGATTATGTTCCGCGGGCGCGAGATGGCGCACCGGAACTTGGGCTTTGATATGATCGATCGATTGATTCAAGAGGTGGGAGAAGCCGGGCAGGTGGAAGCGCGGCCGCGGCTCGAGGGCCCGAACCTGACCGCCATTCTGGCGCCGAAGAAAGCGGCGGGTAAGAGCGGTGGAGCACCCGCCGCGCCCTCCGGCCAGCCACCCGCCTGGGCCGCCCGCGTCACCGCCCGTCAAACCCAGTGTTCCAGTCACGGCCTCGGCCAAGCCCGCGGGGTCGCAAGGATCTTCAGGAGGATAGATTTGGCTAAGGTTACGAAAGTCAAACTCAAGCTCAAGACCCATAAGGGAGCTGCCAAGAGGTTCAAGATAACCGGCAGCGGCAAGGTCATGCGTCACCATTCTTTTGCTCGTCACATCCTGACGTCCAAATCCAGCAAGCGCAAGCGGCGGCTGGGCAAGGCGGTGGAACTATCGCCCTCGAACGAGGCGCAGGTTCTCCGCATGCTCCCCTACGGAAGGTAGACAGGTGTTAGGTGCCAGGTGTCAGGTAACAGGGAAGAAACCAAAGTTAAAAACGATTTCTTTTCCCTAACACCTGACACCTGAAACCTGACACCTGCTTTTCCAGGGTGCGGGAAGGCTTCACCGAGGCCAATAGGGTGCCTTCACTGCCCCAAAGTGTAGAAGCTGGAAGTTAGAAGCCAGAAGGAAAGAACATTCGATCTGGCTTTGTTATTCTAACTCCTAGCTCCTAACTTCTAAATTCTAAGAAAAAGGAGAAACCCATGCCTCGAGTTAAGCGCGGCACTGTGCGCCGCGCCAATCGCAAGAAGCTTTCCAAGCTCACCAAAGGCTATTTCCTCACCAAAAGCAAGCTCTACCGCTCGATGAAGGAAGCCGCGGATAAGGCTGGACGTTATGCCTTCCGCGACCGGCGTCGCAAAAAGCGCGATTTCCGCAGGCTCTGGATCCTTCGCATCAGCGCCGCCGCGCGCTCGCACGAGCTCACTTACAGCCAGTTCATTCACGGACTGAAAACGCTGGGAATTGAACTGGATCGCAAGATGCTCGCGGAGATGGCCGTGAAAGATCAATTGGCTTTCGCGGAGTTGGCCGGTAAGGTGAAGCAAGCAATTAACAGTCAACCGCCGACAGCTAACAGTTAGTATAGTTGACAGTTGATAGTTAACAGTTGACAGTTGACAGGTCTGCCACACCTGCTCAGTTGTTTGCGGCTCCAAAACCAAGATTTTTTCTTCCCTCGCCCCCTTGGGGGAGAGGGGGGGACCGCAAGGCGGTGGGTGAGGGGGTCAGCACTAACATGAATGCACTGGGCCAAGTTTGAACTGGGCGCTGCGGTTTAGACCCCCTCACCCGTCCCGCCCCGGCTGGTGAAAACGCCGGTTGCGGTCCACCCTCTCCCCCAAGGGGGCGAGGGGTTCAAATTCAAATCTCCCCTTTCCTACGCCGAGGAGGGGAGGCATTCTCACGATTATGACCATCGACGAAAAAGTTCGGAAGACGCTCGCCGAACTTGGCGTCACCGACCCCTCGGGAGTGGAAGCGCTCTTTGGTGAAGTGCGCGCCGCGATGGAACAGGGGAGAAACGCCCTGATTTCACGCGGCGCAGCGTCCGAATCCGAGCGCGACAAGTTGTGCAAAGATCTTCGCGACCGCTGGTTGGCGCGCAAGAACGGGATTTTATCTTTCGTCGATGAAAACTGGCTGAAGGCCGCTTCGAAGGAACTGAAGCCCTCTGTTGGGCGGAACTTCAATGCACTTCGGCACGAATCCGCCGCGCTCGAAATCGCGGCGCTGACCAAGGATGTGCCGCTGCGGGCGCAGATTGCAGCCCTTGACGAATTCTCTGTTCAAGATTCTCCGACCGCGGCTGTCAGTCATGTAACTCGCGAGGTCCCGGCCGACCTCACTCTCCCCGGCAACCGCCGTCCGCTCGGCACGCTGCATCCCGTCACGCAGATGCAGCGCGAAATTGAGGAGATCTTCCTCAATCTCGGTTTCCGCATCGAGAGCGGGCCGGAGATTGAATCCGTCTACTACAACTTTGATGCGCTGAACATTCCGGAGAGCCATCCTTCGCGCGACGATTGGGACACGCTCTACATCGACTCGAAAACCGTTCTTGCGCACGCACACTTCGCCCGTGCAAATCCGCGCGATGGAAAAATATGGGGCGCCGCTTTACATCATTATTCCCGGCAAGTGTTATCGCCACGACAACCCCGATGCCAGCCACTCACCCATGTTCCATCAGATCGAAGGCTTGGCCATCGCCAGTGATATCACCTTTGCCGACTTGAAGGGGACGCTCGACTTCTTTGCCAAGAAACTCTTTGGTGAGAAAATTCGCACGCGCTTCCAGCCCAGCTTCTTCCCCTTTACCGAGCCGAGCGGCGAGGTTTCCATCAGTTGCATCTTCTGCGGCGGGCGAAGGCTGCCGGGTGTGCAAAGAAAGCGGCTGGATTGAAGTGATGGGTTGCGGCATGGTTCATCCCCAGGTGCTGCGCAACGGCGGCATCGATCCCGAAAAGTACACGGGCTGGGCATTTGGATTGGGGATCGACCGCTTCGCCATGATGAAGTATGACATCAATGACATTCAGCTCTTTTTCCAGAGCGACGTACGATTCTTAAGGCAATTCTGAATATACGGAAATTATGAATTCTGAATTATGAAAAAAGCGCAATCGACTGTTCGCGGTTCGGTGTAGCGAGGACCTGTTTTGTATCCGCGGCTTTTCTTGCCCATAGGGGACGGGCCGCGGGCCTATACACAGGTCCGCGCTACGCCTGCTTTCATAATTCAGAATTCATAATTTCTATGAAGATTTCCGTCAACTGGCTCAAAGAATTCGTCGACATTGCGAGCTGACGCCCCGCGAGCTCAAGTCGGACCTCACCATGATCGGCTTGAACACCGAGTCGCTGGCTCAGGTGGGCGATGATTGGGTGCTCGACGTGGAGGTCACCACCAATCGGCCTGATTGCCTCAGCCACTATGGCGTCGGCGCGGGAACTTGCCACGCACTATCGCCAAGCCACTGAAGAAACTGGAAGTCGCGGTGAAGGAGTCGGGCGGACCTGCGCAGGGAGTGGCGTCGATCGAGATTTCCGATCCCGATCTCTGCGCGCGATACTGCGGCCGCGTCGTGCAGAACGTACAGGTGGGACCTTCCCCGGACTGGCTGGTGAAGCGCCTGGAAGCCGTTGGCCAGCGGCCCATCAACAACGTTGCCGACGTCACGAATTATGTGCTGATGGAGTTGGGGCACCCGCTGCATGCTTTCGATTTGTCCCGCTTAAAACAGCAGAAGATTATCGTGCGGCGCGCCAAGCCCGGAGAACCGCTGCGAACTCTCGACGGCGTGGACCGCACGCTGACCCGCGATAATCTGGTCATCGCGGATGGCACGCACGCCGTGGCTCTCGCGGGCGTCATGGGCGGGGAGGAATCCGAGATTGCCCCGACCACCCGCGCCGTTCTGCTCGAGAGCTGCGTGGTTTGAGCCGGTGTCGATCCGCCGCACGTCGAAATCTCAGGGAATGCACACGGAAGCTTCGCACCGCTTCGAGCGGGGCGCCGACATCGAGATGGCGCCGCTGGCCCTCGACCGCACCGCCGCGTTGATTCAGGAAATTGCGGGGGGAGAAATCCTTGCAGGGAATGATCGACGTTTATCCGCGGCCCTGAGCGCCCCCTGGACTTGAGGCTCGGGCGGAGCGAGATTACGCGCATCCTGGGAGCGGAAATCCCCGGAGAAGAAGTTGAGCGCATCCTGCGCGGCTTGGGATTTCAGGTCGAACGAGCGGACGGCGAAAGCTGGCGAGTTTCCGTGCCATCGTTCCGGGTGGATGTTTCGCGGGAAGTGGATCTGGTGGAAGAAGTCGCGCGCCACGTGGGCTATGACCGCTTGCCCGCCCGCGTGCGGCCCGCGCCGCCGCGCGTCGAAAGGGACACGACTCGCGACAAGGTCATGACCACCTCATCCTTGCTGGTGGGGTTGGGATTTCATGAAATCATCGCGCCCTCGATGGTCGATCCGGCGGAGAGCGAGCGCTTTTCCGCTTCTCCGCCTGTGGTGCTCGCCAACCCTTTGAGCCAGGATGCTTCCGCCATGCGCACCTCGGCGGTTCCCAGCATGCTCAGGGCGATTCGCTGGAACCTCGACCGCGACACGAATGATGTGCGGCTCTTCGAGTTGGGCAAGACTTACAGCATGAGCGCGAAGGGCGTGCCGGCAAGAGCGCCGAGTTCTTACCCTCGGCGCCACGGGACATCGCCGGCCTGCTTCGGTCTACGATAGTGAAGCGCCCCTCGACTTTTTCGATTTGAAGGGTGATCTCGAGACGATCTTCGGGGCGTTCGATGTGCCGGCATTGGCTTTTGAACCCTCCGAGCGCTCCGTATCTTCAGCAAGGGCGCAGCGGACGCATGAGTTCCCAGGGCGTCGAGTTGGCGGTTTTGGGCTTGATCCAGCAAGATCTGGCGCGCGAGTACAAGTTGCGCCAGGAAGTTTGGGTGGCGGAGATCGATTTTGAGCGCCTTCTGGATTTTCCCCTCCGCTCGCGAAAGTTTCAGCCCATCTCCAAGTTTCCCGCGGTGGAGCGGGACTTCTCGCTGGTGGTGCCGGACGATGTTACCTTATGCCCGCCTTTCTTCCGCCGTCGCGGGCTTGGCGCTGGAGGAGATTCGCGGCTTCCAGCCCGGTGGATCGTTTCCGCGGCGGCACAATTCCTCCCGGGCACTACAGCCTTTTGTTGCGGGTCACTTTTCGAGAGCCAAACTCACACCTTGACCAGCGAAGAGGTCGGCGGATTGAGCCAACGGTTGCTCGCGGCGCTCGAAGGCTTGGGAGCGCATCTGCGGGGCTAGAGAATTGCCGATTGTCGATTTTCGATTTTCGATTGAAGATTGTCAGATATCAGTCGCGGATGGACGGGGTAAAGCCGCGGACCTACACATACAGGTCCGCGCTGCGCAATGCTGATAGCCGATGATTTTCAATCGACAATCGGCAATCGAAAATCGACAATCGGTAATCAGCCAATGAGGAGCACATGACGGATCCAAACGATCAATTCGAACGACTGGAAGAAAAACTCTTGAAGGCGATTGAGCTCTTCAAGCGAACGCAGGCGGAGAAGCGCGCTCTTGAACAAGAGATCGAAAAGCTCAAAGGGAGACCAAGGAACGCGCCCAAGGCGCTCAGCGCGATGGAACGAGAGTTGATTGCTCTGCGCCGGGAGCGCGAGGATGTTCGCTCCCGCGTGGAGAAACTGCTGGAGCGGATTGACGTGTTGACAAGTCCGGACTCCGAGAGCAGTGGTTAGTGGCTAGTGACAGTGGTTAGTGATAGTGTGAAGTGGAGAGTGGCGAGCAACTATCCACTGTGCACTAACCACTGGTCACTTAGCAAAGGAGGTTTCTGACCATCGTGGCAAAGGAACCCCAGAGTATCCGAGTCGTAATCTACGACCAAGAATATTTCATGCGCGGAGACCTCAACGAGGAATACATCCAGAAGCTCGCGCAATACCTGGACACGAAGATGCGCTCCATTGCGGAGCGCACTCGAACCGTTGATACCTTGCGCGTGGCCATGCTCGCGGCGCTCAATGTGGCGGATGAGTACCACCAGTTGAAGGCCCGCTATGAAGAAGTCACCCAACACATGGACCAGAAAGTTGGCGAGTACACTGACGCGCTGGATGAAATCTTGAAAGGCAGTGATTAGTGGTTAGCGGCTAGTGGATAGCCGTCACGCAAAGTTCAGTCGGCAAAAATTACGGCATTGGTCAATGGAGCGTAGCTGACTGCCAGCCACTAACACCTTACCACTTAGCCACTGCATTTATGCGAATTCTCTTTATCGGCGACATCCTTGGGCAGCCCGGCCGGCGCATCGTGAAAGAAACCCTGCCGCTTCTCCGGGAAGAGTTGCAGCCCGACCTCGTCCTGGCCAACGCGGAGAATGCCGCCGCCGGTTTTGGGATTACTCCTTCCCTGGTGGAAGAACTGCTCGATCTGGACATCGCCGTTTTAACTTCCGGCAATCACATTTGGGATAAGAAAGAGATTTATCCTTATCTTCGCGACCAGATTAACGGCCGATTGTTGCGGCCCGCCAATTATCCCGCGGATGCTCCCGGCCGCGGCCTTTTCGTGGGGAAGACCCCGGCGGGGATTGGCTATGCCGTCATCAACCTGCAAGGCCGCGTCTTTATGCCAGCCCTCGACTGCCCCTTTCGCAAGGCGGATGAGCTTCTCGCGCAGTATTCCCGAGGACGTGAAGATCCGCATCGTGGACATGCACGCCGAGGCGACTTCCGAAAAGCAAGCGCTGGGTTGGTACCTCGATGGGCGGGTGACGGCCGTCCTGGGAACGCACACGCATGTTCCCACCGCGGACGAAACGGTGCTTCCCCAAGGCACTGCTTACCTCACCGACCTCGGGCATGACCGGTCCTTACGAATCCATCATCGGCATGGAGCGGCAGGCGGTTATCCAAAAATTCCTGGATCAATTGCCGGCGCGCTTTGAAGTTGCCAAGGGCGACGTTCGCCTCTGCCGCCGCGCTCCTGGAAGCTGACCCGGAATCCGGCCGCGCCCTCTCCATTCAAAGAATTCTGCGGAAGTGATTTTTTCCGACAGGACAGTCACTCCTTCTTAGGGGATTTGAATATCCCACCCTCGCCCCTTGGGGAGAGGGTGGACCGCAACCGGCGTTTTCACCAGCCGGGCGGGCCGGGTGAGGGGGTCGCCTTGGAACGATCCGGGACGCAAAAGACTTGCGTAGCTCGCGCGTATAAAAATGAGAAATCACTCGCCGCAATAACCTCTTCTGACCGGTACTCCCGCCGGGTTAACATGACTCGACATGCGCCTGGCGAGCATCATCAAGCAACGCGCCCTTGAGGTAGGTTTCGACCTTGTGGGGATTGCGCCGCCCTCGGCCCTTAAGGATTTGGAGTTTCTTGCCGCAGTGGATCAAGAAGGGATTCGGCGGCGAGATGCATTACCTTGCCGATCCCCGGCGCGAAGATCCGCGGCGAGTCCTGCCCTCGGTAAAATCCATCATCTGCGTCGGATTGATTTACAACACTCCCTACCCTTATTCCACCGACTTGCTGACCCGACCGAAGCGGGAAGATTCTCGACTTCCTTGTGCCGCCCCGACCGGAGACGTGCGCTCCGCGAGCATGGATTTCGCGCTATGCCTGGGGAAAGGACTACCACGATGTCATGCGCAGCAAGCTGGAACAATTGCGCACGGCCATCGAAAGTCTGAGCGCAAGATGTGGAGACGCGAGTCTATGTGGATACGGGGCCCATCGTGGAGCGCGCCTTCGCACGACTCTCGGGGATCGGATGGATGGGCAAGAACACCTGCCTCATCAATGAGCAGAAGGGATCCTGGTTTTTCCTGGGCGTGATTCTTACCAATCTGGAATTGGATTTGGATCTGCCCGCGCCGGACCGCTGCGGCTCCTGCACGCGCTGCCTGGAAGCTTGCCCCACCGGAGCGCTGGTTGAGCCCTATGTGATGGACGCGTCACGCTGCATTGCCTATTTCAACATCGAACTCAAAGGGGCCATCCCGGAGGAATTTCGGACGGCGATCGGCAGCAATGTTTTCGGTTGCGACATCTGCCAGGATGTTTGTCCCTGGAATAACCGTCCGTTGTCCGTGGCCAGTGGTCCGTTGCCAGGTGATGCCGCGCGCGGATGAGCGCTCAGCGCACCGGTTCTGCGCAGAGGCGTGCGGCGACAACTAGCCTTCCCGAGTTCCAACCCATGCAGGTTGAGATCAATATCACGCGAGCCGCTTGCGGAACCGCCAACTGAAGACGAGCCCCGTCCCTCCGCTCGCAACCACCGAGCTGTTTTCACTTTTCAATCCCCCTTTGGAAGCCCTGGCTTCGATCACGGAAGAAGATTTTCAGCGGGTCTTTGCACGATCGCCGATCAAGCGCGCGAAATACCGCGGCTGGCTGCGCAATTTGTGCGTGGTGATGGGAAATTCCGGCGACCGCCGAGTTCATCCCCTGGCTTGAAGTCGGCAGCAGACAATCCCGATCCCGTCGTGCGCGAACACGCCGCCTGGGCCTTGCGCAGGCTGCAAGGCGGCGTTTAGCGCATGAACCCTTCGTAGTTAGGTGTGCCGCTGGACTCCCGGGGGAGATTACTCCACCGGAATACGGCTCTTATTCTGCGCGAGCCACTGCTCAAAGGTTTGGAGTGACGGGTTCAAGCTCGCGGGCGACAGTCGAGGTTGCGCGCGCCACAGAAGTACTCTTCGAAATCACGCTTGAACTGGAACATATTGCCGAGGTCTTCGGCGCCGGGGAAACCCAAAGCTGCGATAAACCTCCGGGGGAACAGCGTTGTAGCCAACTTCCTTGCCCAGCGCCGTGCTGAACGCCGCAGCCATTTGGGAACCGGTCAAATGCTCGCCGGCGATGCCGACGGTCTTGCCGATAAACTCGGACCCCTCTTGAAAATGCCGTAAGCGCATCGCCCGATGTCCTCCGCGGCGATGCCCGGAAGCTTCTTGTCGCCCATGGGAAGCGTGATCGCCAGCTTTCCATCCGGTCCCTTTTTGGGCCCCATGCCGAAGTAAATGAAGTTGTCCCAATAGAACGAAGTCAGCAGGATCGTGGTGGGAACGCCGAGGTCGGTGAAGAGGTGGTCGGCTTCGCCCTTGGCATCGAAATGCGGCACCTTGTATTTGCCCATGAGGGTCGGCATGCGATTGTCGCTGAGCGGCACCCACCGGCGGGTATCTTCCAGGGTGGACCAGATAACGTGCTTGCAGGCCGGCGTGCTTTGCCGCCTCGGCCATGGCGGCGGCATTCGCCAATTCCTTCTCGGGAGAAAAGTGCGCCCAGAAGAAGGTTACGCAATATGCCCCGTAGGCCCCTTGAAAGGCGCGCTTCAGGCTCTCGACGTCGTCCACGTCCGCCGCGACCACTTCCGCGCCCAGCCTGGCGAACTCTTTCGCCTTATCGGAGTTGGGATCGCGGGTGAGCACGCGCGCGGCAAAATCGCCATTCGGATCGCTCAGGATGGCGCGGGCCAAACCGCCACCCTGCGCGCCGGTGGCTCCTACAACCGCGATGATCTTCTTCTCTGCCATGTGATTTTCCTTGGTGCGTTGGTGGGCGCGATGCTGTGTCGCCCACAGTTTTGCCTTGGTAACTCTCGGCACTGGACCCAATATTATCACTTAGCTGGTCTTAGGGTTCCGGCTCAATGAGCCCCAGGTGGCCGTCAGGCCGATGGTAGATGACGTTGACGCGCTCGCTGTCGGGGTTGCGGAAGACGACGGCGCCCGCGTGCGAGCGGTCGAGCGACTCGATGGCTTCCTCCACGCTCATGGGTTTCAGCGGCACGCGCTCCGAGTGGACGATGCGGTGCTCCTCCTGGTCCACGATTCCCGTTCCCAAAACGTTCAGCAGGACAGCGGCGGTGGGTTTGGGGCGGCGTTTGCTGGTGCGGCGGCGATCGAGCAGACGCACGGATTGGCGGGCCAACTTATCAATCGCCCCATTTATGGAGGTTCGAATGTCGCCGGTCTCTTCCACGCCGACCACCGTACGGTCATGGAATTTCAGGGTGAGTTCGGCAATCCGCCGGTGCTTTTCCGCGGTCAGGATGACGTGCAGATCAAACTCTTCGCCCAGTAGGCGAACGATTTTTCTAAGACGATCCTGCGCATAACGGCGCAGGTCAGGACTGATTTCCACTTGCCGGCCGGTAAACTCAATGGGCATGAAGCCACCTCCTAAAAGCAGTGACGAGTGAAGAGTGACGAGTGACAAGCAAACGCCCCCGGCACTCGCCGGGATAATCCCTTTTGCTCGTCACTCGTCACTCTTCACTCGTCACTCTTTTTTCATGCTTTGACCCTGCGTTGGTGGGTACTCGGTATGCGCATATCCTCGCGATATTTGGCCACGGTGCGGCGCGTCACACAATAACCCACATCGCGCAGACGATGCGTAATCTGCTCGTCGGTCAGGGGATGCACGGATTCTTCTTCCTCGATCATCTTCTTCACCAGGCGCTTCAGATTGATCAAAGATGTAAGGCTTCCCGCCGGCCCCTGGACCGCCTCGGAAAAGAAATAGCGAAGCTCGTAAACACCCTGGGGGGTGTGAGCGTATTTGTTGGCCACGGCGCGGCTGACGGTGGAGGGATGCACGCCCACTTCTTCCGCCACTTCCTTGATCATCATGGGCCGCAGTTGATCGATGCCCTTGTCGAGGAATTCCTTCTGGCGGCGGATAATCGCCTCGCATACCCGGATGATGGTCTGCTTGCGCTGTTCGATGTTCTTGATGAGCTGAATCGCGGAGGTGAAGCGTTCCTTCACATAGTTGCGCACCTCGCGCGTGGTGCCGTCTTCACCCAACATGCGCCGATAGTGGTGGCTGAGGCGAAGCTGCGGAAGTCCATCTTCATTCAGAACCACTTGGTACCCGTCGCCGGTGCGGACAAAAGCCACATCGGGCTCAATCAAGCGCGTTTGGGCGTTGTTAAAGCGCTGGCCGGGGCGCGGGTCGAGCTTGCGGATTATTTCCACGCAGCGCTCCACCGCCTTTACCGGCCGGTCAAGGGCGCGGGCAATCTCGCGGTATTGCTTGTTCTGAAGCTGCTTCAGATGGTCGGAAACAATCTGCTGGGCCAAGGTGTTTTCCGGGGCCAGGGTGCGCAATTGGATCAGCAGGCATTCGCGCACATCCCGAGCCGCTACCCCCAACGGGTCAAACAACTGGACGTGAGCCAGCGCTGCTTCCACGTCCGCAGGCTGGTGGCCGCCGGATTGGGCGAGCTCCTCCAGCGTCGCGGTGAGGTACCCGTCCTCATTCAGGTTGCCGATGATGGAATGGCCGGCCTCGCGCACTTCGTCAGCGCAAATGGACAGGCTCAATTGCCATTCCAAGTGGTCGGAAAGGGAGGTGGGCTGGGAAAGGAAATTCTCAAACGAGGGCTTCTCGATCACCTCAGCGGCGGGCGACTTGTAACCCGGGTCGAGGTATTCGTCGAAGAACGACCCAAAGTCGATTTCTTCAAATGAGTCCTGATGGTCACCATTGTGCGTGACGTGCTCAAGAGAAGGGGTGGCAGGTTTCTCCGCTTCGGTCTTCTTGGCCACATCCTCGAGGGTAGGTACGTCCTCGGGGACTTCTTCCAGCACCGGGTTGGCAATCATCTCCTGGTTGATCATCTCGCGCAGTTCGAGCTTGTTGAGCGCGAGCACGCTGACCATCTGAACCAGGCCGGGCGTCAGGATTTGCTTCTGCGCCACCTTGAGGTTCAGGCCGATTCTGGGAGAAGGGCCACCCATAGTTCCTCGAACGCAGTGACTAGTGGCTAGTGGTTAGTTGCTAGCCAAAAGAGCGGAAACTCGAAACTGGAAACTCGAAAATCAGGGCGAATTTCGAGTTTCGATTTTCGCCTTCCGATTTCCCGTCACTAGCCACTAACCACTAAGCTCTAGCCACTGCTCTTAAACTGCCAGGCGAAAGGAGTCGCCTAGGTAAACCCGCTTGACTTCCGCGTCGTTGCCGAGTTCCTCCGGCGAACCGGCGCGGAATATCCGTCCGTTATTGATTATGTAGGCGCGGTCAGTAACTTGCAACGTCTCGCGCACGTTATGGTCCGTCACCAACACGCCGATTCCGGACTCCTTCAAACGAACAATGATCTTCTGAATATCGAGTACGGTCAATGGGTCAATACCGGAGAATGGTTCGTCGAGGAGAATAAAGGAGGGGGAAATCACCAGCGAGCGGGCAATTTCCACGCGCCGCCGCTCCCCTCCGGAAAGCAAATAGCCGTAACTCCGGCGAACCGGCATACTAAACATAAGAGAAAACACAGTAGAAGTTTTTTTGGTGGGAGAGAGGCGGCGGGTGGAAATTGCCCGGTCTCTGGTGATTTCGCCTTCCTTTATGCTGCTGGACGAACCGTTTTCCGGCATTGACCCATTGACGGTTCTGGATATTCAGCAGATCATAGTACGACTGAAGGAGTCGGGCATCGGAGTGCTGGTAACGGATCACAACGTGCGGGAAACGTTGCAAGTCACGGACCGCGCCTATATCATCAATAACGGTAGGATTTTCCGTGCCGGCTCGCCGAAGGAACTCGGCAACGACGCGGAAGTCAAGCGTGTTTACTTGGGCGACTCTTTTCGCCTGGCCATGTAAGAGTAGGTCCGAGGCCTGAGGTCCGAAGTCCGAAGGCGCGAGTTCAAGCACCGACGTCGGATCATTCGGACGCCAGACTGCGTACAGGCATGTTTGAGGATCTATGGGTGGTCCTTCTCCCAGAATCGGTCTGAATCTCAAGGTGGCGCAGAAGCAGATTCTGACGCCCGGCCTGGTTCAGATGGTCAGCGTGCTCGCGCTCAACAAGCTTGAGCTGCGCGAGATGATCAATCAGGAGATGGTCGCCAATCCCGTCCTGGAAGAAGTTCCCGAGGACGTGCCCTCCCTGGAAGAAGTGGCCAAGAAGACCGAGGCGGAAAAACCCGCCTACCCCCCCGGAACATGTCACCACCCACAACGGCGACCGGCAGGACTCGTTTGAAGAGATTGACTTTGGGTCCTTCTTCGATGATTATCTCGACCCGGGTTACAAGTCTCCCGCCGCCGAAGTGATCGAGAAGCCCTCCTTTGAGAATTTCCTTTCGCAGCCCACCTCCCTCTCCGACCATTTGGAATGGCAATTGAGCCTGTCCATTTGCTCAGAGGAAGTGCGCGAGGCCGGCCATTCCATTATCGGCAACCTGAACGAGGATGGCTATCTCCCCGCGACGTTGGAAGAGATCGCCCAGTCGGGCGACCACCAGCTTGCGCACGTGGAAGAAGCGCTGGCTCTGGTCCAGATGTTTGACCCGCTGGGCGTGGCGGCTCGGGACGTGCGCGAATGCCTGCTGATCCAGTTGCGCACCCTGGCCCCCGAAAATGCTTTGGCGCAGCAGATTGTTTCCGACCATCTCAAGCAGCTTCAGAACAAGCAATACCGCGAGATCGCTCGCGCCCTTGACCGGCCGGTGAAGGCGGTGGAGCGCTGCGTGGAAATGATCCGCAAGCTCGACCCGCGCCCCGGGCAGCGCTATAACAACTCGCAAGCGCGCTTGATTGAGCCCGACGTGGCTTTCGTCCGCACCGGCGACGGGTACCAGGTGGTTCTGAACGAGGATGGCCTTCCCCAGCTTCGCCTCAGCCACCATTACCGGCGCATGTTGGGTGAAGACGGCACCACGCGCGAGGTGCGCAATTATGTGAAGGAACGCTTCACCTCCGCGATTCAGCTCATCAAGAACATCGAGCAGCGCAAGCAGACCATCATCCGGGTTTGCGAGGCGATCATCCGCCGCCAGAAGGAATTCCTCGACAAGGGCATCGATCAACTGCGGCCCATGATGATCAAGGAAGTGGCGGAAGAAGTGGGCGTGCATCCTTCCACCGTCAGCCGCGCCGTCGCCAACAAATACGCGCACACCCCGCAGGGCGTTTACGAGCTTCGCTATTTCTTTTCCGAGGCCGTCCAGGGACCGGCGGGCGGCCTCACTTCTTTGATCAATCTGAAACGGCTGGTGAAGAAAATGATCGAGGAAGAAGAACCCGTGCATCCCCTGACCGACGAACAGATTACGCATCGTCTGCGCGATGTGGGCTATTGTGTGACGCGTCGCACCGTGGCCAAATATCGCGAGGATATGCGAATACCGAGTACCCACCAACGTCGGGTCAAAGCGTGAAAGAAGAGTGACGAGTGACGAGTGACGAGTGACGAGCAAAAGCGGACTTATCCCGGCGAGTGCCGGGGGCGTTTGCTTGTCACTCGTCACTCTGTCACTCGTCACTGCTTTTAGGAGGTGGCTTCATGCACATTGATTTTACGGGCCGGCAAGTGGAAATCAGTCCTGACCTGCGCCGCTACACGCAGGAACGTCTTAGAAAAATCGTTCGCCTGCTGGGCGAACAGTTTGGTCTGCACGTCATCCTGACCGCCGAAAAGCATCGGCGGATCGCCGAACTCACCCTGAAATTTCATGACCATACGGTGGTCGGCGTGGAAGAGACCGGCGACATCCGAATCTCGATTAACGGCGCGATCGACAAGCTGGCCCGCCAAGCCGTGCGTCTGCTCGAGCGCCGCCGCACCAGCAAGCGCCGCCCCAAACCGACTGCCGCCGTCCTTCTGAATGTTCTGGGAACGGGACGCGTGGAGCACGAGGAGCACCGCATCGTCCACTCCGAGCGCGTTCCGCTAAAACCCATGAGCGTCGAGGAAGCCATCGAGGCGCTCGACCGCTCGCACGCGGGCGCCGTCGTCTTCCGCAACCCCGACAGCGAACGCGTCAACGTCATCTACCATCGCCCCGACGGCCACCTGGGGCTCATCGAGCCGGAACCTTAAGACCAGCTAAGTGATAATATCGGGTCCAGGCACAGAGAGTTACCAAGGCAAAACTGTGGGCGACACAGCATCGCGCCCACCAACGCACCAAGGAAAATCACATGACACAGAAGAAAATCATCGCTGTTGTAGGAGCCACCGGAGCGCAGGGTGGTGGTTTGGCCCGCGCCATCCTGAGCGATCCGGCTGGAGATTTTACCGCGCGCGTGCTCGCCCGCGATCCCAACTCCGATAAGGCGAAAGAATTGGCCAGGCAGGGCGCTGAGGTGGTGGCGGCGGACGTCGACGACATCGAGAGCCTGAAGCGCGCCTTCCAAGGGGCCTACGCGGCATATTGCGTAACCTTCTTCTGGGCACATTTTTCGCCCGAGAAGGAACTAGCTAATGCCGCCGCCATGGCCGAGGCGGCGAAGCACGCCGGCCTGCAACATGTTATCTGGTCGACACTCGAAGACACCCGCCGGTGGGTTCCTCGCGGTGACGACCGCATGCCCACCCTCATGGGCAAGTACAAAGTGCCACATTTCGATGCCAAGGGCGAAGCAGACCATCTCTTCACCGACCGTGCCGTCCCTACCACCTTCCTGCTGACTTCGTTCTATTGGGACAACTTCATTTACTTGCATGGGCCCCAAAAGAGGGACCGGATGGAAAACTGGCAATCACGCTTCCCAGTGGGTGACAAGAAGCTCC